>NZ_FNDB01000021.1 GCF_900099915.1 Flavobacterium omnivorum | reverse complement strand
TTATACTTTAACGCACCATTAGTAGAAGATATTGTATTACCGTAGCCAGCGTGTTTCAATCCAAAAGGGTAATAGTTATTTTCCTCTTGTATTGTTAAGCTCTTGTCATAGCTTACACGTATGTTGCCTAGATGATCTTTGTACTGGTACACATATTTGTAAGAACTTCCAGTAGGTTCTATATAGCCTTCGGCAGTAGGTAAAAACTCTAAATTTGTCACAGCAATAGTCTTACTAGTAGGAGAGGATGAAAATGTTCTTTTGTATTGAAATCCATCTAGATAATAAGTATCTACAGTTGTTGTGGTTTGAGTTGTTGAATTATAAGTGTGTATTGTTTTTTGTAATTTTTTTCCAATTGAATTATAAATGTAATTAATATATGGAGAACCTTTAGTGCTAAATGTAATTTTGGTAGGTAAGTTCAGGTGGTTGTAGGTTATGGCTGTAATGTTTTTATTGTTGTCCTTGATCATATTACCATTGGCATCATAGTCATAATCATTTACAGTATTTGAAGCACTGTCTTTAAACTCATTTATAAAACTGCCATTGTTCACTTTTACATCTGTAACTTTCATCAATTGATTACTTGCCGTAGACTTATAATCATAGGCAAGATCATCAATTAAAACAGGTGTGGCGTCATTTAAACTTCCATAACGTAAAAGTGTTTTTATGTTGCCATTGGCATCATAGGTAAGCTTTTCATCATAAGCATTTACCACACTCCCTTTTTTGTACAAGGCTTCGCTCAAGCGGTTAATAGCGTCGTATTTATATCCGTAAGTTCTCAATACGTTATCAGTACTTGTCGTCCAATGGGTTTCGGCTATGTTTCCGTTATAAAGTGCACTTACCCCTTCAATTCCACTTGATAAAATATTATAATTGATCTTAAAAGCAAATAAATCTTTCGGATCAGTTCCTTGCTGCAAGGCCGCAACCTTATTGATCTCTGTCAACCATCCTCGGATGTTATAACTATAGTCTATTTTTTGGGTTTTTGCTCCTACTTCTTTTGCTTTGAGTTGTCCTAATTCGTCGTATTCATTACTAACCAGCAACTCAGCAGTTAATGTTCCAATTTGGTGGTTTTGAGTCAGCAACCTGCCTTGTGGCGAATAGGTAAAGACTTCTTTTATCATCAATTCACTATCACTAAAGAGTCTTTTATGGTAAGTAGTATTATATTCTGGCTTACCTGTAAAATCAAGCTTACTATCAATATAGGTATAGCCTTCTAAAAAGTTGCTCGTATAGCTTCGGATAGGTCTGCCTTTTAAATCATACAAGGAGTATGCCAACTCATTGGCATATTGTGTACTCGCTTGTAATACACGTGTCCAAGAACCCGTTGGCAGGCCTTTGGGTTTTACTTTATTGTTATAATAAACGTCTTGCGTCTCAATGGTTGCAGGTATAGCTGGGGCATTAAGGTAATTGTAATCATCAAAATAAGAAACCGTCAAAACATGATACCCTGATGTTGGCCAAGCAACATTGCTATATCTAAAAGAAACACCATTGATCATAGTATCTGTGCTCGCATTTTTGGTTTCGCTAAAAGTAGTAGTGATGGCATTGTGACTATTTTGCAATGCTGTTCTATCAGCTGAGGAGACAGCTGCTTGCATCCATGCTGTAAGGACAGGGCGATTAAAGACATCGTATTTGATAATCATCCAGCCATTCGTTTGTCCAAGATCATTAAATGGCGATAAAGCAGGGCCTGTGGCTACCACTCTATCTAATTTGTCATATACAATATACTCCCATTGTTTACCAGGTAGTTTCTTTTCTACCAAGCGGTTACGGTAATCGTATTTGTACTGGTAGCATAGGTTGCTTAGTGTGGTAGCTTCAAAGGCTCCATTGGCCAATGGCGGGATTACATAGGTCAAATTACCATAGATGTCATAAATATAATAAGTGTCGTGGGACACTTCGGTTGCAGTAATTACACCAAGGGTATTAGTGTAATTAGAATACGTTCTTTTTAAAATTACACGTCCTTCTTTATCTTTAAATTCTTCAGTAGTATTATTTTTTCCACTTGTCCAGTTTTCGTCTTTAGTAATGGTTTTGTAAAGTTCGTTAGGAGAGTAAAATCCATTATTGACAGTATTTACTGATAGTGATGGAGTATAGGTGTTGTTCGCAAAAGAAAGGGCAACGAGATATAGTTTGACTTCACCAGCTATATTGGTCTGATACTCCAGTTTGATGGTATGGTTGTTTGCCATTGCCCAATCATTTCCGGGTGCCGCTTGCTTCTGTACTCTGTTTAGCGGAGATGGTTCAAATTGCTTTTGGGAATAAGGATTAATATCAGCAGTAGTCAAATTAGGAAAATCTGCATCATATTTAGTGTTATCATAAAAAGTAGCAATATCTGACACTGCATTCATACGATATGTTCCATCACTAACAGCAGTATAAGGCAAGTAATCCTTGTCTTGTCTACCAAAACCATCGTAAATAATTGGAGTGATGATATCCTCTCCATTTCCGCCTTGTCCAATAGCAATAGTCTGCATAGGACGACCTAGTCCATCAAAATATGTAATACTTTTTTGTTTTTCTAATGCAGACAAATTACCATAATTTGATTTTTGCACTGGCTTTTGAGGCACCTCGCTGTAGATGAAATTCTCACTGCTTAAAGTTTGACAATACATTTGTATCTGAGAAAGCAATAGGATTATTAATAGATAAATATATTTTTTCATTCGGTTTTAGCTTTTATATATAGAATAAATATTTCATGAAATTATTCTTAGTTTTGAACTAAACTAAGGAGTTGTACATCCACAATTTCTTCAGCTGATATGGATACGTTAGTATTTTTAATTGTTTCTCCAGCACCCAAAGTTATAACACTAGAAATGTTACGTACTTGTCCAGCATAATTTGAATAAAGTATCCTAAAAGTAAAAGTTGCTCCATTATGAATTGTGGAGGAAGCGTAAACATTGATTCTTTGCTGTTTGCCTATCGGGTCATAATCATAATAATCAAAAGAAAAAGAGGCAGGTGTTTGCTGTAAACAAGTACCGTTAGCATCAGCATAGTTCTGACCATTTACATTTACATCATTTTGTGCTTGATTATCTGCTTCAATTTGAGAAACTGATGATGAATATACTCCTGCAGCTACATTATATGTCACGGGACTTCCTGTAAAACCTGCACCACAATTATTCCTAGTTAAAGGGCTACTCTTGGCTATATTTTTATAGACTACTTCCTTACAATTTACTTGTTGTCCTTTGTAGTTGTAGCAATATTTTTGCAAAACATTGCCCTCATGATCTTGAACCCACTGTAGTCTGTTGAAAGAATCATATTCATATGTGGTTTTTAGTCCTTTAGGATCTGTAATGGTACTCACTCCAACTAATGGGATATGAGTATAGGTAGTGATCATAGCATCAGGAAGAGTACTGTTAATTCGCAGACTGTTAATTGCTGTTAAATTAGTCTCATTAAGCGAACTCAAATCACTTACAACTAATGCTGTTGCTATTTGTGTACTAGTTGCATTCTCTATTTTTGCAATAGGTAGTGTTTTATTGTAACCCCAAATTATAGAAATAGGAGTACCGCCTTCAGGTGTATATTGCATGATATTACCTTTATTATCATATTGATCGTAGGTAACATTTTTTTCTAAATTCCCAATGTTGGGTAAAGAAGGTAATGTATTTGGAAATTTTGCAAAATAACTATTTTTTACCTTTAATTTATTATTTGTCGATGCATCTTTTCCTAAAAAAGAGAATTTTTCAGAAAGTTTGGAGCCGTTTCTGTACTGATTTTCTCTTAGAGATGAATAAATATTTGCATCTTTAAAATTTATATAATCAATAGAGCCTGCAGTGTATATATCCCAAGGATATTTATATTCAGTTTCTACTAATTCATTATTTACACTTGAAACAAAATTAGTTTTACTTAAAACATCCTGATTTGACATTGAAGTCGAATAATTTGGTGCTGAAGTATAAATAAATTTTTCAGTTGTAGTTAAATCGCCTGCGGGCGTATGCTGAGTTATAATTTTTTGTGTTAAAAAATCGTTATAAAAATAATGTTTTAAGGATTGAGCCCAAGCATAAGAATGATTAATAGATTGTGTGTTGAGAAGATAACGGCCTGGATCATTATTATAAACATAACTCTCCGATTGAACTGGATATCCAAACGAATTAAATATAAGTTTACTCTCCAATTTTCCTCTTTCAAAACTCGTATCATTATACAACAGTTTTAGATTTTTAACTATTAATTCAGGAGTATATGTACCATTAGTTATTTTTTCTATTTGAGTATCTTGGGTATCTGGATAGTTCTCATAGTTTTTAAATTTATGCAGTATAAGACCGTTCCCATTAGTTTTTTCTTGTACTGAAGCATAATGGATGTTCGCATTTTCTAAAGTGTTAATACTTAATGTCGAAGACTGAATAAATCCCCTATCAGTAATATTAGTTACATTGATTGTCTGAGTACTAAGGAAACCTGTACTTGACAATGAATTATTAGTTAATGATCTAAATTTTAATATATACCTAGGCCATTGCATCAATATTCCACTTGATGCATTGGAATTCAATGGATTATATTTGTATTCTTTGATATTAGTTGTTTCTAAACCATCAAAAGCAAATACTTTCTGTATTCTTGTTCCCCCTGATGTACCTAAAACATTATAAAGTTTGGGCAAAAAATTACCCTCAAATCTTCTTTCAAGCCTTTTAGAATAGGTATGAGCCTCATATTCAAACTCTGAATACCCCTTTGTAGGGTATATAATTTTTTTTAATTGTCCTATTTTAGAAAAATTGATGTCTGGCTCCCTGATGTCTTCAATATAGGTAAAATCTCCATTATTATCATAGTTAGTTAATGGAATAATCTTGGGTAAACCGTATGCTGGAGGATCATTAGTTAATTTTCCATTATAGTACCCCCAATAGTCTACAGCACATGTAGAAGGGCTTGGTAATATTTGATTAGATTCTAAATAATATTGAAATTGATAAGGCTCTTTCCCTCTTTCGTTTATTTTATCAAGAAATAGTCTAGGGTAAGAATTTTCACTATTCGTACCTCCTTTCGTTAGATACTCAAAAACAATTTTATTTATTATTGAACCAGAATTATTTTTAAGTATAATTGAGTCTAGTTTTGCTTCTTTGTGGTTTTTAGGAAATGCTGTTATCAAACTCTTGTTGTTAAAGACAAAATCTTGATCAGAATACTTGAATTCAATTTTAAAATTACTGGCTTGAATATTATCTAAAATAGCAACTTTATTTAGTGTAAAAATATTTGAGAAGCCAGTTCCATATTCAACAGACATTGTAAAATCAGACATTGAACCAGTAGTTTCTGTTAATGAATTAACACTTTCTCTAGTATCATTGGCATATTCATTAAGTTGAACGAAATTTTTTTTGCTTGCTAAGTTTAAATCGGAAAGCTTCCAAAACCCTAGATTTTTTTCGCAAAAATTACTTTCACTATTAATAAAATCATTTTTATAATTGTATTGTATTATTTCATTGTTGTAATATTCAATTTTCTTTAAAAACCATGTATTTATTATTGGCCTCCTGCCACTGTCATTACTAAATTGTAATGTATACTCCAAACAACTTGATTCGCCACCAAAATAGTATTTATTCCCCCTTTCATCAATTATCTTAATTTCTGAATTATTCATAGGAGCACAATATTTAGTATATGGCTGAAAATTAAAATTTGTTATATCAATTGATATTATTCCAGGATTATTGCTCATTACTTTAATTTTACCATCACTACCCATAAAAAATTTACCAGAAATACCATTAACATTAAATGAAAAAATATCTGGAGTTGTTTCAAAAGCTTTTGTATAATCATTATTTGGTCCGTTGTAACGAACCGAATAATATAAATCGTCAAGATTATTTAATGCAGCATAAGCAAAGGGAGGTGTTGAAAAAACAACCCCATTAGGCAATTGAGCCCCCACATTTTTCAAATAATTCATACCTACCATAAAACCATGTGCATACTCTCCATATTGACCCCCTAAAGTTTCTGGTGATCCCATATGATCATCGGGTACACCTCTAACTTCTCTTGTTATAGCACCATTTCCTATAAAAGTCCAGTTTAAACCTACAATTCCGGACCGTTTGTTCGGCACGAAGCCAGAGGCATTATAAGCCAGCGAAACATCTATTGGATTTTGATTATTTATTGGCACTGACAACAAAGGTATTGCTACATCTAATTCGCCGGTATATAACTTTGTAGAAATATTACCATACCTTGTAAAATCAGAAACATTTGGTGATTTAACATTTGATGTAAAAGTTTTCGTTTGCTCTAGTGTTTGACTAAATACATTTAAACAAAACAAATTTAATAATGTAAGCAATATTGGTTTTATAATTTTCATTTCTATTGTTTTTTAGTTTTATAATGTGAATACTTTATGAGATATTATCTAAATTGTTTGGGATTGTTCACTTCGCTTTGAGGTAAATATTTTTTAATTACCTTCGATTTGAATTATAAAAAAATTCTATGCCAAATTAGAAATCATATTTTAATTTTCAGTTTTTATCTAAGCAAGCAGGATTTGCTAAGGTCCTATACTAATTTAACCTTTTTTATTAAAAAGTATTATTATTCTTACTAAAATAAAAAAATGGTATAATTAAAAAAGTACTAATATTATGATGCATTAATCATCAACAATAATTAACAAAATAAATTTTAATGAAAAACTAGAAAAATAAAATACTAAACAAACGTTATTTTCTAATTTTCAACAAGAATTAACTGAAAAATGGGCTAGTACATCGCTACAAACAATATCGCTGCTAAAACCCCCGCAATAGAATAACAAAGAACTCTAATACAGTAGTCAATACTTTGGATAACTACGGAACCTCTTTACTATATTTCTTGCTTAATTGCTTAAAAATATATTCCGTTTGGTTGGTTTCATCTGCCATTTTTTTTTCTATTAACGCTACAATTGTTAAGCATTAAAACCATTACATAACTTTAATTAAAGTAATATAAGTAATACTTTTTATGCAATATTAACGCAAATTAACAAATTTAACAAACTAAATTGTACTTTATTTTAGTGAGATTTATATATATTTGTAAACCAATTCGCTATTACAATGAATACAACATCAGAGACCAAGATCACCTCTTTCAACCTACAGGAAATGCTAATCGTTTTGGCCATCATAGGTATTTTATTGCTTATTGCCCTACCTAATTTGATGCCGCTCATTACCAAAGCTAAAAGTGTAGAAGCACAAGTACAACTCAAAGCCATATACAATGCAGAGAAGCAATATTTTTTTATGTATTCTAAGTATAGTGCTAACTTTGCTGAAATTGACTTTGAAATCCCTAAAACAGTCAAAGAAAATGGCAGTGCAAATTACACTTATGAAATCATTCAAGCCAATACAAGTGACTTTAAGGTAAAAGCCACTGCTTTGACAGACTTTAATGGAAACGGAGTTTTTAATGTTTGGGAAATAGATCAAAATGGAACACCTAAACAAACTACTAGCGACTAATGATTATTTTACTCATATTAAATTGGATTACCCTCGCATTAATCACCATTCAGGATTATAAAGATAGAAGTGTCTACTGGTTTTTATATGCGTTGGTAGGCTTGTTTGTATTGGGTATTCAAATGATACAAAATCCAATTTACACCGTGCTTTTAAATAGCTTCAGCAATCTTATTTTTATAAGTGTCTTATTGCTTTTTGCCGCTCTGTATTCGAAAATTCGATTCAAAAAAAGGTTGATTAATGAGTCCATAGGTCTTGGAGACGTTCTTTTATTTATTGCAATGTCTTTCGCTTTTGCTCCTATTTCATTTTTTATACTTTTTGTATTTTCGTTACTTTTTTCCTTAGCTATTCATTTAGTCCTTAATCCAAAAAAAAATGTTGTGACAGTACCGTTGGCTGGTCACATGGCGTTGTTTTTTGGAATGGTGTATGCGGTCCTCTTTTTTACTAAGGATTATTCCTTATATGCTTACTAATTATGAATGATTTCAACCTCCCCTTTTCTATACAACAACTGGTCACTCCAGAACAAGCCTTCCATTACCGTATTATTCCTATCGCCCAGCAACAAGGAGTGACTGTTCTAAAAACGGATCACCCGGAATTGCAACAAATACAAATGGAATTGACGATTTTATGGAACACTAATATTGAAATAGTGTCTGATTCTACTGAGAATATCAATTGTTATTTGAGTACGAATTACAGACAAACCCAATCTGATAGTATCAGCGAAATCCATTACACTGTTGATTTTTTGGAAAAAATCGTGATTAATGCCAAGGAAATTGGGAGTAGTGATATTCATTTTGAACCTTATGAAAAGAATGCAAGAGTTCGCTGTAGACTCGACGGAAAGCTGAAAGAACAGTTCAATATTGCTATTGATGAGTATCCTATTCTTATTAATAAAATCAAGATTCGAGCACAATTGGACATCTCGGAAAAAAGATTACCACAAGATGGCCGTATCACTATGCAAACCAATACAAAAGATTTTGATATTCGGGTGTCTATTTTGCCTACTCTGCACGGAGAAAAGGCAGTTTTGCGTATTTTAAGCAAGGACACGGGCCATATCGATATTAACTCACTCGGTTTTACAGAAAACGAATTAATTACTTATCTAGAAAATATCAAGAAACCAAATGGTATCGTTCTTATTTCAGGGCCCACTGGTTCAGGGAAGACAACGACCTTGTACGCCACTTTAAAAAAGCTAAACTTGCCCAACACGAATATATTGACGGTTGAAGACCCAATAGAATATACGCTTGAAGGCATCAATCAAGTGCAATTACGCGAAAATATCGGTTTAGACTTTGCTACAACCCTCCGTGCTTTTTTACGGCAGGATCCTGATATTATTATGGTAGGTGAAATACGTGATGTAAATACTGCTAATATGGCTATTAGAGCTGCATTGACTGGACATCTTGTTTTGTCCACGATTCATACCAATTCTGCCTGGGCTACGGTATCTCGACTAATAGATATGGGGATTCCATCTTTCCTGATCGCAAGCACACTCAATGTTAGTGTTGCTCAACGTTTAGTTCGTAGACTCTGTATCCATTGCAAATCGGAGCAAGATGTCAGCTCTGCATTATTCCCAACGGGATTTGAAATACCCGAAGATTTGCAAAAGCATTATGAAGCTAGAGGTTGTCAGCAGTGTTATCATACAGGATATTCAGGAAGAAAAGCCATTTATGAAATTCTTCCTATTGATACCGAACTTTCTACTTTGATTAAAAACAATCAGTTAGCAATTGATCATTATATCGAAGAAAAAGAAATATTTACCTTGAAAAAAAATGCTTTGTCACTAATAAAAAAAGGAATTACGTCTATTGAAGAAGTCTTTTCTTTACTTCTTTAATAAAAACTATATTAGCCATCCAATTTAATACCGTTCATGAAAAAAATATCAACTCTCCTCTTACTATTTATTTTCCAGTTTTCTTTTTCTCAGGAAAACAGAATTCAACAGCTTAAAAATAATATTGAAGCCATTAGTGCCGATGCACCTGGTTTAACTGAAAAAGTGAATATAAACATTAAAGAGGCTTCGCTTTCCAGTTTTTTATTGGCGGTGTCTGAGGTGCATAAAGTAAACATCAGCGTTGCTCCAGAATTAGGACAAATAAATATTGTCAATAATTTTACTGATGTGACGGTTGGGGATTTATTGGTTTTTCTATGCAAGGAACATAGTCTTTCGATTGATTTTACGGGTAATATACTATCTGTTAAATCGTATGAAAAGCCAATGAAGATGCCTGTTGAAAAATTAATTGATGTAACATATGATGCTTCTGATAATTTGCTTTCTCTTGATTTAAAAGAAGATAAATTATATGATGTTTTCAAAAAAATAATGGATGTAAGTGGGAAAAATTTAGTTTTTGCCCCAGGCTTGGAAAAACAAATGTTGACTATTTATATCAAAAATATGCCATTTGATGCCGCATTAAATAAATTAGCTTATGCCAATAATCTTAGTACTTCGAAATCCAGAGATAACTTCTATGTATTTGATCAATTAGAGGGGATTTATTCCCCTGAGAATAATGCAGATAAAAGCATTACAAATGTTCGACAATTTAAACCACTGCGTTCCAGAAAATCAAACTTTTTTTTTACAGTGGTTGATGCCGATAAAAAAATATTGAACGTCGATTTCGAGAACACACCCATTTCTAGTATTATTTATGATATTGGCCATGATTTAGATATCGATATGTTTATATCAAGCCCCTTGGAAAGTATTGGTAATGCTACTGTTAAGGCCAAAAACATTTCCTTTGATGCCTTATTGAACAAATTGTTTGAAACTAAAATGGAGGGTGCTTTACTCTCAAATAATTCATCACCTGCCCAATTTAATAGCAGTACTAACTATAGTGTAGCTTCAACGGGTGATACGTATACTTATATGAAAAATGACGAAATTTATTATTTTGGCACCAAAAACCAGTTAGTTGTCAGGAATATAAAGTCAATTCCATTGATGCATCGCTCCATAGAGCTATTAAGTGATCCTTTAAAAGAGGGTAGGAGCGCTGGAAGATTGAATAACAATAATAGTTATTCTAATTATAACACTAATTTATCTGAGCCTAAAAACGGATCAAACAATCAATTTCAAAGCAATAGTTCTGTTGCCAGCAGTACTACCTCAGAATCTATATTGTCTATTATTCCCGATGAAATAAAAAAAGATTTAGATATTAAGATTGACAAAGAATTAAATGGTTTTCTGGTGAATGGTCCAGCGGCAAATATAGCTCGTTTTGAATCTTTTATTAAATTCATTGACAAAGCTGTTCCAGTTATACTTATTGAGGTGATGTTATTGGAAGTTAATAAGAGTGCGATTGTAGAAACAGGAATAAGTGCGGGAATTGGAAATAAACCAGTAACAACCAGTGGAGCTGTATTTCCTAGCGTCGACATTAATCTTGGTGCTCAAACCATTAACAAAATCATTAATGGTTTTGGTGGATTTGGATCTTTAAATGTTGGAAGTGTAGTCCCGAATTTTTATTTGAGTCTTAAAGCAATGGAAAGCAATGGAAATTTAAAAATACGGTCCTCTCCAAGATTGTCAACATTGAATGGACATAAAGCGTATTTATCCATTGGTGAGACCACCTATTACGTTGTCACGAACCAGAATTTTTATGGTTCCCAAATCCCACAAGCTTCGGAAGTTAAAAACTACCAACCTATTGATGCTGAACTTTCTTTAACGATTATGCCTTTAGTTTCAGGTGATGGACAAATAACAATGGATATTAAAGTAATTCAATCTAGTTTTAACGGTCAAAAAGTAGATGCAAATGCTCCTCCGGGAATCAACTCTAGAGAATTTACTTCGATTATTCGAGTGAAAGATCAAGACATAATAGTTCTGGGAGGACTTGAAGAATCGGTTAAAGATGATTCGGGTTCGGGTGTTCCAATATTAGCGCGGATACCAGTAATAAAGTGGTTGTTTAGTTCTAGAAGGCGTGAAGATTCCAAGAAAAAATTAACTGTATTAATTAAACCTACCGTTATTTACTAATGAAGCTACCTTATTTAAATGATATATTACTTGGAAAACGATATATTGGTATCGAGCATTTTTCTTTAAATAATAAGGAAATGATTTCTGTTTTGTTGATTGAAAAGGAAAAAGCAGCTTTAGTAATTAGTAAAAAAGATAAAGTCTCCTATTGTGAAACGCTACCTGATAAATGGGACAAAACCCTTCCTTTTGTTCTTATTATTAATACCAATCAGGTTATCCAAAAAGAATTGTTGGGAATAGAATCTCAAGATGAAAAACTACTTCAAAAAGGATTTCCTAATACCAATTGGGATGAATTCTATTTTGAAATTTGGAGACTGAAGACAAAATCCATTGTTGTTATTAGCAGAAAAATCTATGTGGACGAATTGCTTTTCAATTATCACAAGCAAGGTATTGGAATTGCCGGAATCAGCCTAGGTGCCTGTTCCATTGTTGAATTAATGAACTATTCAGAGCGAAATGAATTGCTAACGAATCATCAGACTATTTCTTGGAGTGAAGAGACCTCAATTATTACCTCAAGTATAATAGATTTAGAATCAACTTATGACATAAATGGACTGCTTGTTCAAAACTGTCATATATTAGCTTTTGCAGGCATCTTGCGTTTATTGCTTAATCGCACTGAAAATACAGGAAATCTGATCGCTCATAGTAACTATCTTCTTGGAAGTTATAAGCAGCAAAGTTTCTTTTCAAAAGGATTAAAGATAATGCTCGGGATATTAGTCACTATATTGTTAATCAACTTTTTCGTCTTTACGCATTATTTTAAACTAGCCGAAGAATCTTCCGAAAGTCTTTTGTTGAGTAAATCCTCAGTCGAAGATGTGATTAAAACGAAAGAAAATATTCAAGTTAAAGAACAAAAAATAAAAAATGTGATGGCGATAACCGCTTCGCAAAGTTCGCTTGTCATTAATGAAATTACAAAGAGCATTCCACAGTCTATTTTGCTGACGGAACTGGTGTACCATCCCTTAGAAAAAAAGATAAAAATAGAGGAACCTATTCTAACTCAAGAAAAAACAGTAATAATTTCCGGGACAACTATTGATAATACTGCTTTTACCCGTTGGGTTAAAACAATTGATCTATTGAAAGAGGTTAATCTAGTTGTAATTACTCATTTTGGAAAAAATGAGCAGAATGAGACTGAATTTTCTATCAAATTAAAATTAAAATAAAATGAGACTCAACAGAAAAAATAAATTTTTACTTCTAGGTTTTCTCGTGGCACTCTACTTCTGTTATTCTTTCGCTATTTCTAATACGATAACTTATTTTAAAGAGTACCATTCTAAAAATGAAATGTTAAATAATAACAATAGTAGTCCAAGATTAGCACATCAACTTCACCAAAAGGAAAAACAATTAGACTCACTGTTAGCTCATTATAACATAACCGCTTCGGAATCTTTTCAAAATGATTTATTAAAACAACTTAGTATCTACTGCGATTCCTCTCATTTGAAAATTATAGACTTTAAAGAACCTCATATTACAACCGAAAAAGGGTTTACTGCCACAAGCTATATTTTTTCGTTAGAAGGTTCTTTTAATGGCTGCGTGGCATTGCTAAACAAAATGGAGAACAATCCTGCTCTTGGTAGTATTAAGCATTTAAATTTCAGAAAAAAAAGGAATTATAAAACCAATGTGGACCAATTGTTTGTTGAGGTGATTATGCAGAAGAATAAGGGAGGTAATTGAAACCGGACCATTTTGTATCTGTATTGTACAAGGTAATGAAGCTAATTTAGAATAACAGAAGTGACTTCCTTTTTTTGCGTAGCAGATTTTTTTATGTCATTGAATACACATCCTTTTATAGTTTTATTAATGTTTGTTGTTAGTTAAATATGCGAATAAAGGGTTGAAATAGTAGTTGCATACATGACAAAAACAGAAAGAAATACCTTTTAGGAAATTTATTTAAAGTCTAATAATCATTATGTTTAAATTACATTCGAAGCGCTTTTGGACATATAATTATCCAGACTAAAAGACTGAAAATTAGGACAGATTTATTCAACAATTCGTAAAAAATTTATTGAGGTCGGTATCTAACCGTGTATTATTTCTCTATGATAAATATTATTGGGCTTTACCATCCTTTTGATTAAATTGTTAAATGTTCTGTCTTTGCTCTGGATACGGTTAATTCGGTAACGAAGCTAGGAAAAACATCTATTAATACTATTTCACTTACCCAAGAATAGGTCGTTCTCATCCAAGATTTAACCTGATAAATCATCATGAAAAGCTCTGAATTGCTCGCCTTCATCGATTAATATTTGTATCAAATCAATCTTTAGCAATTGGATTATGTCCTTTCCATTTGTTGATAATGATTTTTTTTCTTTATCAATGTGTGGATCGAATATTTTACACAATGATTAACTACTTTTACCATTTTTTATTGAACTCCAAATCGAACATCCATTCGAGATGCGTAAAGAGTTTTTAAGATTGTAGCCATTTTAAAGCAAATGAAAAGTGCTTTTCTTAATCCAAATTTAACTTTATGGATAGTGTATTAGACTTAGCTGATTGTTTACCAATACAATGTATGGTATTTAATCAAAAGTATAAAGTTGTGAAGATTTAATTTTGTTAACCCAATTGACTTCTTCAACAAACATTTTGGCTTTGTCTAGCATATCTCTCCTGTCATAAATGTGTACGCTTGAAGTACTACTTTTTTTTGCAGGATGCGTGACATAACTTATTACTTTCTCGGAGATTCTTAGTAAAGATAGATTACTAACAAAAGAACTTCGCAAGTTGTGAGTGCTAAACAAATGGCTGTTTTCAATTTCAACTGATTTTAATATTTTTCTGATGTTAATATTGAGATTGGTCAATCTGATATTGGAAAAATCAGGAAAAGCATCATCATTTTTTTTGATAATTTTTAATGCTGTAACGAATAAAGGTGTATAACATTCTGTTCGGGTTTTAGCTTGAATTGTGTGTATATAGTAAAAAATATTTTTTTTCTCATCGCATATTTGAATTGTTCGTCCTTTTGCTTCTTGCATCGACTGGAGACGCATGCCAGTTTGGCTAGCTATAAGGATGTAGTTTTTTGCTAATTCTAAATATTTTGAAGTAGGTACATATTCGATTATTTTAAGTATATCTTTTTCTTTGAGAAATGCTTCCGTTTTTTCAGACTTATTTTTTTCTGCTACATTAATTAAATTTTTGTCTGTAAGGTCTAATGGGATTTTGATTTCTTGTTTTTTAGCAACTTTGCAAAGTAGTATAAAATATGTTTGATATGCTTTTAAGGTGTTTGTTGAAAATGCTTTTTTTTGTTTTTGTTGGAAACTATCTATTTTGATTTTGCCAGTCCTAATATCATTTACTACTTCCCAGATTTCTCGATAAAGTTCTTCATTGAGTTTTTCAAATGTTAATTTAATTTTTTTTGCTTCTTGATATAATTTTATTATTGGATTTAGATTTCGATAAGAGTTGATGGTAGTATCTTTAACTTCATCTTTACGACTACTGCCTATAAGATTTTCCAGATGAGTAATATGACTATTTAGAAAATTTATGACTGCAAAAGTTTCCTCTGGTTTTCTTTTTTCTCTACCGCTAATAGAAAGCAAATAGTTTTTAACTTCTTCAGCGCTTGGTTCTTGATTTTTAAAGTGGGTTGCAGCTGTTTCTATATTCGATTCAAAATCGGTTATTTTATTTCTAAATAATTTATTATACTTTTCATTTGCTTTAACTGTGGCTGGATCATAAACAAAATTAAACACACCTCTTTTTTCGCGTACAATTCCGAAGTGTTTTGGTAAAACTGATACCTCTAAAGAGTATTGAAATTTTTTGTATTTGACTATACCATCTACTTTATTGGCAAATGCTCCGCTGATTTCTGCCAATACCAATTCAGGTCTAGTGCGCACATTCAAAGATTTACTTTTAGCTTTGAGTCTATATCTGTAGGTCAGTGCTTTCATAAGAGCAAAGTTACAAATTTAAATTCAATGGGTCTCTAATTAGGTCTCTAATTTTATGATAAAAGATGAAATATACTGATAATTAATGATTGATTTATTTTTTTATTTTTAAACTTTTGTCTTGTTTTTCAGTGGTTAAGGCTGTTTTTAGTGAGTTTGCAGAATATGATAGATATTTTCGACTGATAAGTAATTCACAAGGCTAAATTTTTGGCAAAAGTAAACTATTAAATGACTAATTGCGAATAGTTTGTTTGAATATGAAGCTTTTCAAGACTTATTGATTAAGAAAATTACCTAAAAATGGACTTAAATCCAGTTGGTGCAATTGCTGTGTTACGTCGACTATTGGTTTTCTGACAAAATTTTCATTGGTCAAATAAAAATGAATTCCATCTGGAGTGGCGATGCCTTCTATTTGATGAAAAGGAAGTGCAATTTTGACCTTTCTTTTATTGCCTGAAAAAAAATGAGTTGTCTTGTAATCGTATAAAAGGTATATAAAAGGAAATACAAATCTATTATATCCTGATAAAACAAGTAATTTTTTTTCGGGTAAATAGGCTGCCTCAGTGATTAGTCCTTTGGTGTTATAAGTCTCTTTTAACTTAGCAATGTAAGTACCTGGAGTTTTTGGTAAGGCATACACACTCGTTTTTTTGTTCTTCCATTGCTTCGTAAACAGATAAATACTATCATCGCAAACAATAAAAGCTTCACAATCAAAATCTGTAGTATTAGCCGTTTTTTTATTAAAATTAGTTTGATTGGAATAGGAAAACGAAATCGTATCAATCTTTTGGACAGGTGTTAAAAGTGTTTCTTTCTCTATTCGTAAAACGTGAAGATCTTTTCTGTTTCCGCTGGAATTATTTCCAAAATCACCTACATAAAAATAGTTGTTGTCTTGTGCTATTTCCTCCCAATCTGTATTTGATGCTTTTTTAAGCAGTATTTTGTTTTTAATACTACCAATCGTATCAAGGCCATAAAGAACGGTATCGGTATCGTCATTAATGGTCCAAAAGAGCGAATCGCTTTGTGTTAAACCAGAAGTTTCTTTTAGTCTTGCATTTAATTTTACAGAATATTTTGGCTTGATTTTTATCGAAGCATAGTGGCAACTACCATCATTTGTGGTAGCTTTTGGATTGTAATTCTTAGAAAGTGGATCCGTACATCCTGAAATTTGGGATTGAGCAATGCTAGCAGTTAGTAGCGATAATAATAGGAGTCTCTTTCTCAATGCTTCAATTAGATTAGGTTTAGTACTTCCTTCCATTTTTCAAAAGTAAACGATTTTCAAGACTAAAGAAGGAATGGAGAAGGAATGATTTTGTTTACATGAATTTGAAGTAGCACGTTTTCTTTCGAAAAAAGAATTATAACTTACAATGCAGGAAAACAATTTGTGGTACAGAAATGCCAATTAACCGCAATAGATGACCAACAAATGTTGTTTCTATGTTTTTTGAAGGAAATAAAATCACAATTATGCTTAACTTTGGGCAAAAAAAAGGAAGAGTCTCTCAAAAGAAGTGAAAAATCTTTCGATAGAATTTACAT
Organism: Flavobacterium omnivorum; assembly: GCF_900099915.1. Lineage (GTDB taxonomy): Bacteria > Bacteroidota > Bacteroidia > Flavobacteriales > Flavobacteriaceae > Flavobacterium > Flavobacterium omnivorum. The sequence continues at coordinate 43,568 of NZ_FNDB01000021.1, read as the reverse complement.
GGTAAGCAAGCAATCTTAGTATTTGTAGAAACTTTTGGTAGCATGCATCTCATTAAAATTGACACTTTTATAATTTTAAAATACTAAAAATGAGTTTTAATGTCCCGGATACTTTAGAAAAAAAAGCTGTTTTTGAACAACTGGCAGCAGCTTTGAAAAAGGAAAACTTTACGATTGAAAAACAAGATGCGACAAGACCTTGGGGAGGTTTTTTTGTTATTGATGAAAGCCAAGCGCCTGAATTTGCCGCTGCATTTTTTCCGCATCTTGATCTGAAAACAATTAAAATCACCAATAAGCTAAGTCCAAAGATTCTGGTAGTTGCGCCTCACAAACGTTTATCTTGGCAATATCACTTTCGCAGGGCAGAGTTGTGGAAGATACTTTCTGGAGTTGTAGGAGTGAAAACTAGTTTAACAGATGAAGAAGGTAAGATTAAACAGCTGATACCCGGAAATTTCATCCAACTGGAAAAAGGGGAGCGACACCGTTTAATTGGTCTAGATTCTTGGGGAATTGTAGCTGAAATTTGGCAACACACTGATGCTGAAAATCCTTCAGATGAGGATGATATTGTTCGTTTGCAAGATGATTTTGGACGATAAATAGAAACCGTGTATTTTATTTTGTAATTATTGTGGCTTTACATCTTAAAATCTATCTTTGAAAATGCAATTATCAGTTATTATTCTTAATTATAACGTTCGCTATTTTCTCGAACAATGTGTTTTAAGCGTTCAAAGTGCATTAGAAGACATGGAGGGCGAGATTATTGTCATCGATAATAATTCGCAGGATGATAGTTGTCAAATGATGACACAGCGGTTTCCAAATATAAAACTCATTCAAAACAAGGAGAATGTAGGTTTCTCGAAAGCAAACAATAGCGCTGTTGCTGAAGCTTGTGGAGAATACATTTGCATTCTCAATCCTGACACCGTTGTTGCCGAAGACACGTTTGTAAAAGTCTTGGCTTTTGCCAATAAACGATCTGACTTAGGGATTATAGGTTGTAAACTGATTGATGGAACTGGCAATTTTCTGCCTGAAAGTAAGCGGGGTGTTCCCACGCCTTGGGTGGCTTTTACCAAAATCACTGGATTGTATCGATTGTTTACTAAGTTTCCGCTTTTTGGGAGTTATTATGCGCAGCATTTAAACCGAGATCAAACTGGAAAAGTTGCAATTTTGGTTGGTGCTTTTATGGTCATGAAAAGAGAGTTGTATTGTGAAGTAGGTGGATTCGATGAAAATTGTTTCATGTATTCCGATGATATTGATTTGTCTTACATGATTTCTAAAAAAGGGAAATTCAATTTTTATTTTCATGAAACGACTGTTGTTCACTACAAAGGCGAAAGTACAATCAAGGATGGGACTTATATGAAGCGTTTTCAAGAGGCAATGAACTTCTTTTATAAAAAGCATTTTAGTTCCGATGGTTTTAGCTCCGCATTTTTTTCTGTTTTTATGAAAATGGGAATTATATTTTTTTCTTTTGTAAAAATGTTTCAGGGAAAATCCAAAGTAAAAAGCAGTCCAAACTCCTATCTTTTAGTTTCATCTAACGAAAAATTAGCAGATAAACTCTGCTTTGTATTGCAAAAAAAAGTGTCGTTTCACGATTTAAAAACAGAAAAAATGGTAAATTCGTCTTCTATTAAAAATAAAGACCGAGTGGAAATTATTCTGGATAACGAATTCCTTTCGTTTAAAGAAAGCATCGCTATTCTTGAATCTTTAAAGAATAAAGGATTTACGTTTAAAATTATACCAAAAAAAGCTAATTTTTTAATAGGAAGTAACAATAGTAGCGAAAGAGGTGAGGTTATTAAAATCGAGTAAAAAATTGCATTTAATGTAATTTATAATTGAAATATTTAGTAATTTCGCAAACTGAAAATCAAAATCACCTTTTAGGTTAACGATATGGCAAGATTTGAATTAAAACTTCCTAAAATGGGAGAAAGCGTTGCAGAAGCAACCATTACAAATTGGTTAAAACAAGTTGGAGACAAAGTAGAAGCCGATGAAGCAGTACTTGAAATTGCTACTGATAAAGTAGATAGTGAAGTGCCAAGCGAAGTTTCGGGAATCTTAGTCGAACAATTGTTTGGAAAAGATGATCTGGTTCAAGTAGGTCAGACTATTGCAATAATCGAAACCGAAGGCGGTGACTTGGTACCAATCGTTAAGGAAGCGGTACCTGCTGCAGTCGTAGCTGAAGTTGCAAAAACTGTTGATGCTGCTAAAGAAAGTGTTGCCGCTCCAGTTGACTTTTCTGATTCTGAAAAATTCTTGTCGCCTTTAGTCAAAAATATAGCCAAAGAAGAAGGGGTTTCTGTTGCAGAGTTAGAATCAATTTCAGGAACTGGAAAAGAAGGAAGAGTAACTAAAAATGATATTTTAGATTACGTAAAAAACAGATCAAATCAGCCAGCTGTGTCGACTCCGGTTGTGGCAGTTCAAAAAATAGTTGCGGCTCCAGTTGCTCAAAAAGCGGCTTCAGTATCAGTAAGTGGTGGAGACGAAATCATTGAGATGGATAGAATGCGCAAATTAATTGCGGGTTATATGGTCGCTTCGGTACAAACTTCGGCTCACGTACAATCCTTTATTGAAGTGGATGTGACGAATATTGTGAGATGGAGAGAAAAAAATAAAAATGCTTTTGAAAAAAGAGAAGGGGAGAAGTTGACGTATACTCCAATTTTCATGGAAGCAGTTGCAAAAGCACTGAAAGATTTTCCGGGAATGAATATTTCTGTAGATGGGGATTTCATTATCAAAAAGAAAAACATCAACCTTGGAATGGCGGCTTCGTTACCTAACGGGAACTTAATTGTTCCTGTTATTAAAAACGCGGATCAATTGAACCTAGTGGGTATGGCAAAAGCCGTAAATGATTTAGGGGGTCGTGCAAAGGCAGGAAAACTAAAACCAGATGATACACAAGGTGGAACTTACACCGTAACGAACGTTGGTACTTTTGGAAGTGTTTTTGGTACACCAATATTAAATCAACCACAAGTAGGAATTTTAGCATTGGGAGCTATTCGTAAAATGCCAGCAGTTATTGAAACTCCGGAAGGTGATTTCATAGGCATTCGCCAAAAAATGTTCTTATCGCACAGTTACGATCATCGTGTCGTAGATGGTGCATTAGGAGGTAGTTTTGTAAAACGCGTAGCTGAATATTTAGAAGCTTTTGACGTCAACAGAGATATTTAAAAATAGATAATAGTATTTTAGATCCGACTCGTTTTTATAAATTGGTCGGGTTTTTTGTTTTTGTCATGTTTTTTAGAACTTTAAAGGTCAAAGGTGAAACAAAATTAATCCCAAATTTCTATATTTGTAATCACACAAAAATTAAAAATGGAACTCAAACTCAATAAACCAATTTGCTTTTTCGATCTTGAAACTACTGGAATAGATATCGGAAAAGATAGAATTGTAGAAATCTCAATATTCAAAGTTTTTCCAAACGGAAATAAAGAAAGTAAAACATGGTTAGTGAATCCAACGATTCCAATCCCGGCACAAACCACAGCTGTTCATGGAATTACCGATGAAAAAGTGGCTAATGAGCCTACTTTTAATGAGTTGGCTGCGCAAGTTTACAATATGATAAAAGATAGTGATTTGGCTGGATTTAATTCGGATCGATTTGATATCCCTTTGTTGGCGGAAGAATTATTGCGTGCTGGAGTAGATTTTGATATGAAGGGAAAAGTATCAGTAGATGTTCAGACTATTTTTCATAAAATGGAAGAACGAACGTTGTCTGCAGCTTTAAAATTTTATTGTGATAAAGGATTGGAAAATGCGCATTCTGCGGAGGCGGATACTATGGCAACTTATGAAATCCTTAAAGCACAATTGGATCGCTATCCCGAATTGGAAAATGACATGAAACTACTTTCGGAATTTTCTACAAGAAAGAAAATTGCTGATTTTGCAGGAATGATTGCTTTTGATAAAGATAATGAAGAGATTTTTGCTTTTGGGAAACACAAAGGAATCAAAGTAGATAAAATTCTGGAAACAGAGCCTGGTTATTTTAGTTGGATTCAAAACGCTGATTTTCCTTTGTATACTAAAAAAGTATTGACTGCTATCAAACTTCGAAAACTGAATAATAAATTTAGCTAATTTTGAAATCAACCATTATTTAATAAAGCACGAAATGAAAATTATTTGCATAGGTAGAAATTACACCAATCATATTGAAGAATTGCATAACGAAAGGCCTACGGAGCCCGTAGTTTTTATGAAGCCGGATTCGGCTGTTTTGTTGAAGCAACATCCATTTGTGATTCCTGAATTTTCAGAAGAGGTGCATCATGAAATTGAAATTATTGTCAAAATTAGTAAGGTCGGTAAATACATCGAACCTAAGTTTGCTCATAAATATTATGACGAAATTAGTGTCGGAATCGATTTTACTGCTCGCGATTTGCAGGATAAGTTAAAGGCTAAAGGATTGCCTTGGGAGAAAGCCAAAGCATTTGACGGTTCGGCAGTACTAGGTGAATTTTTGCCCAAAAGTCAATTTAGTTCATTAGAAAATATTACTTTTGAATTAACAAATAACAGTAAGACAGTGCAAATGAGTAATTCCGGTCTTATGTTGTGGAAAATTGATGAGCTTATTTCATACGTTTCGCAGTTTTTTACGTTAAAAATTGGTGATATTATCTTTACAGGAACTCCGGAAGGGGTTGCAGCAGTAAAACCCGATGATGTACTAGAAGGATTTTTAGAGGGACAACAATTATTTAGAATACAAGTAAAATAATGGCTATACATTACAACCTTTCAAAAGTGTACGCACTTTCAGACAACGATCCAGAATTTGTAAACGAAATTCTAACTTTGTTTGTTACTGAAGTTCCAGAAGATTTACTTCAAATCAAAGAAGGAATAAAAAAGAAAGACCACAAGCATGCTTATGCTTATGCGCACAAGATAAAACCAACGCTTGATTTAATGGGTTTAAATGTAGCTTTTGAAGAGATTCTTCAAATCGAAGCATGGACCAAAGCCGAAGGGAAAAAGAAAGACATCAAAGAAACTTTTAAGAGTGTGAAAAATCAAGTAAATGATGCGGTCAAAGAAATCAAAAAAGACTTTGATTTGTAATAGTACGTCTTGACTCACTGAAAAGTATGTCGGGCTACTCGTTGCGATTATTCTGGTCTCTTTTTAATAATTTGATGAGAGAAGATTTTCGCTTTGAACAAATTTCAAGGAGCTCTAATGAAAATAAAATTAGGTAAACTACTTCCTTAAGAAAAAGAGAAATGTGCTAACTATAGTATGTTTCTCTTTTTGATTAAAACGGTATAAAATAAATAGCAGTAGAAAAATGAAAGCAACTATAGTTACCATTGGTGACGAAATTTTAATAGGCCAAATTGTAGATACTAATTCTGGTTTTATAGCCAATTCATTGGATAAAATTGGCGTTGAGATCAATGAAATGATTTCGATAAGTGATGATAAAGCGCATATTTTAGACACGTTTGCTGCGCTACAAAACAAAGTAGATTTAGTGATTATCACTGGCGGTTTGGGACCTACCAAAGACGATATTACAAAGAAGACATTTTGTGATTATTTTGATGACGAATTAATTGTTGATAAAGCGGTAGAGAAGCATGTAGTTGAGCTTATTGAGCGGGTTATGAATAGAGCGGCATCCCAAATCAATAGAGATCAAGCATTAGTCCCTTCTAAATGTACGGTCTTGCACAATCAATTGGGGACAGCGCCTGGAATGTGGATGAAAAAAGAGAATACGGTTTTTATTTCTCTTCCTGGAGTTCCTTATGAAATGAAATATATAGTAGAGCATGAAATTATTCCAAAAGTAATTCGGGAATACGAGCGTCCTTATATTATTCATAAAACCATTCTGACCTACGGTCAAGGCGAAAGTATAGTAGCGGAACGAATAGAGGATTGGGAAAATAATCTTCCAGAATTTATTAAATTGGCCTATTTGCCTGCGCCTGGAAGAGTTCGTTTGCGACTTTCGGCACGGGGTACTGACAAAGAAGAATTAGAAGCTGCTCTAGCTGAAAATGTAAAGTCGCTGGATCTCTTAATCAATGATATTATCGTGGGTTTTGACGATGGTGAGACGATAGAGGTTGTTGTGGGTAAAATGCTGATAAAACAAAATAAAACGCTATCGACAGCTGAAAGTTGTACTGGAGGTAAAATCGCACAGGTTTTGACCGCTATTGCTGGTGCTTCAAGTTATTTTAAAGGGAGTGTAGTTTCCTACGGAACAGAGGTTAAAATTGATGTTTTAGGCATACCAGAAAGTCTCATAAATGAGTATTCTGTGGTGAGCAGGGAAGTGGTTTCGGCGATGGCTTTGAATATTAAAAAGATGATGAAAACAGATTATGCAATTGCGACAACGGGAAATGCAGGACCATCAAAAGGGGACTCTAATGCTGAAATTGGGACTGTTTTTATTGCATTGGCTACGCCAAGCGAAATAATTGTTGAAGAATTTAATTTTGGTCAACCCCGTGAAAAAGTGATAGATAGAGCAGTAATTAAAAGTTTAGAGCTGTTGCAGAAAGAAATTTTAAAAAATGTGCGTTAATAATGTTGGTTAATAGGTTTATTTTTCTTTTCTTTGCACCCTGATTTTGAATAACGATAAAAGATAAGTATAATGTCAAGAGTTTGTGACCTTACAGGTAAAAGAGCGATGGTAGGAAATAACGTTTCTCACGCTATGAACAAAACTAAGAGAAAATTTTCTGTGAACTTAGTTAAAAAGCGTTTTTATCTTCCAGAAGAAGATAGATGGATTACTCTTAGAGTAGCAGCATCTACGATAAAAACAATTAATAAAAATGGAATCGCTGCAGTTTTGAAAAAAGCACAGGCAGAAGGATTTATTAAATAATCCCTTCCAAAATAAAAAAATAGCAAGATGGCAAAGAAAGGTAATAGAATCCAGGTAATTTTAGAATGTACTGAACACAAAACATCAGGTGTTGCAGGGACTTCAAGATACATAACAACAAAGAACAAAAAAAATACTCCAGACAGATTAGAGATTAAAAAATTTAATCCAATCTTGAAACGTGTAACTGTTCATAAAGAAATTAAATAATTATTAGTCATGGCAAAGAAAACAGTAGCAACCTTACAGACAGCTTCTAAGAGATTATCAAAAGCCATCAAAATGGTGAAATCTCCTAAAACAGGTGCATATACATTCGTAGAATCTATAATGACACCAGAATCAGTTGATGAATTCTTGAAAAAGAAATAATATTCAATTAACATTATATAGAAAAGCTACTTTCATTGGAAAGTAGCTTTTTTATTTTCTATATTTACCATTAGAAAACGTATGGGTTCTTTGGACTTAAATACTTCATTCTTAATACTATTTATACAATGAGTTTTTTCAAAAGAATATTTTCATCAGAGAAAAAAGAAACATTAGACAAAGGTCTTGAAAAATCAAAAACAAATTTCTTTTCAAAGTTAACTAAAGCTGTTGCAGGAAAGTCAAAAGTGGATGATGAAGTCTTAGATAATTTAGAAGAAATCCTTGTTACATCAGATGTTGGTGTCAATACAACTCTGAAAATTATTACAAGAATAGAGAGTCGTGTTGCCTCAGATAAATATATGGGAATAGAGGAGCTCAATCAAATTCTCAGAGAAGAAATTGCTGGTTTATTATCAGAGACCAATTCTGGTGAGGGTACTGAGTTTTTAATTCCAATTCAGACAAAACCCTATGTTTTGATGGTAGTTGGGGTAAATGGTGTTGGAAAGACTACTACCATTGGCAAGTTAGCGTATCAATTTAAAAAACAAGGTTATAATGTTGTTTTGGGTGCTGCTGATACTTTTCGTGCCGCGGCGATTGATCAATTACAAATTTGGGCAGATCGAGTAGGTGTTCCTATTGTCCGTCAAGATATGGGAAGTGATCCCGCTTCAGTAGCGTTTGATACCTTACAATCGGCTGTAGCTCAAAATGCGGATATCGTTATTATTGATACGGCAGGTCGTTTGCATAATAAAATTAATTTGATGAACGAGTTGACCAAAGTAAAACGAGTGATGCAAAAGGTAGTTGGTGATGCACCACACGATGTGTTATTAGTTTTGGACGGCTCAACCGGTCAGAATGCTTTTGAACAAGCAAAACAATTTACAGCAGCTACTGAGGTTACATGTTTAGCTGTTACTAAACTTGACGGAACTGCCAAAGGCGGAGTTGTGATAGGAATCTCAGATCAATTTCAAATTCCAGTAAAATATATTGGTGTTGGAGAAGGAATTGAGGATCTTCAGGTTTTTAATAAGTATGAGTTTGTAGATAGTTTTTTTAAATAATAATTAGAATGGATTTCTCTTCGTTGAAAAATACACCTCCGATGTATCTTTATTTAGTGAGTATCATTTCTTTTATATTGGCCAACCTTGTCCGAGATAAAAGTCTTGCTTTCTATTATTTTTTATTGATAATAGGTTTGGTTTTCTTTGTTTTGGGTTTTATGAGACGTTTGAAAAGCAAGTAGTTTTATTGGTACAAAGCACTTATTTTTTGCCATAAAACTGCATCAAAATCGGATAAAGCAAAAGTTGGATTATCTGGATTTGCAACATCTCCCATTCGGATAACGACCATTTTCTTGCTTGGAACTATGTATATTTTTTGATCGTTTTTACCCAATGCCATATACATATCGGTTGGAGCTGTTGGTATCAAACTACCAGTGAACTGCAATTGGCTTTGTGGTAAATGGTAACTTGATTTTCCATTCAACCACCATAAATAGCCGTATCCTAGATTGATTGTTTGTGAAGTGTTTGTAGCTTCATTTAAAAAGTTTTCATTCACTATCGTGTTACTTACCCATTTTCCTTTGTTGTAGATTAAAAGTCCAAAACGCGCCATGGAGCGTGTATTACTTCCATAAACTGAATTATTGCCTAATTGAAACCAAGCGCCATCCATTCCTATCTTATCTTTCAATTTGGTATTGAAATAGGAATTCCAGGTTTGTCCGCTGGCTTGCGCAATTACATCTTGTAATTTTACATATGCATTATGATAGGCCCAACGCGTTCCTGCATCTGCTTTGTATTTAAGGTTTACTGGATCAACATCATCGGTACTATCTTCTAATCCGGAAGTCATGTTGAGTAAGTGTTTGCTAGTAATCAAATTTTCTTTGGCTAAAGGCAAACTCGTCCAACCGGTTCCTATGTATTGTGAAACTTTAGTATTGATGTTGATGAGGTTATCTTGTTGTGCTATTCCTGTTACAGTTGAGGTTAGGGTTTTTCCGGCGCTTGCCCAATACCAAAAACTATTGGCGTCATGACCGTTAAAATAATTTTCCATTACGATTCTTCCGTTGACAAGAATGATAAAAGATTTTGACTTTTTGAGTTCTAAATAATCTAGTATCGGTTGCACAGCGGTTTGTTTCCAACCTAAACTTGCAATTGATTTTGTTTCCCAAGTGGTACCAGTTAAAGGCGGGAAATAAAGGATTTCTGTTGTTGGTGGAGAAGGAACTGATTCCGTGGTTTCAGAACTGCAGCTGCTACACAATAATATGATGAAGAAACTGTAGATTATTTTTGACATCTTGCTACTGATTTAGTTCTAATTCCTTTACCACCAAAAATATAGAAAATAGTTTAAAGTGTTTCTGAAATTTTTGTTTTCTTTGAAGTTAATAAGAGTAACTTTGTATCTAGAATAAACGCGATTTATCACGAATTCACTAGCCCTGATTACTTCACTGTACTTTTATTTTCAGAGGAGTTCAGTGAACTTCGTTTGTAGCGTAAATCCTTTTTAGCCGCTTTTTCAGCGGGTAAAAAGATTGAAGCGTAAAGCAGGAAACAGCTCCTAAAAATAATTAGTATTATGAAAAAAACAGTTAGCATTCTATTTTTAGCATTTCTTTTTATGGGGTGTCAGCAAAAGGTAAAGCCAGAAGATATTTCAAAAATAAATGGATATTGGGAAGTGGAGAAGGTAGTTTTTGATTCCATAAAGGACAAAGAATACAGGATGAATGAGGTGTATGATTATTTCGAATTAAAGAATAATAAAGGGATTCGGAAGAAAGTGATGCCGCAATTAAACGGTACGTTTGTGGTGAACGATACGTATGAAAACGTAACAGTTCGATTTGCGGATGACAAAGTATTCTTAGATTATTCTACGCCTTATATGAAGTGGAGTGAGGAGTTGATTGCTGTATCAGCGGAAGAATTAGTACTGTTGAACAAGGAAAAAGTAGAATACCATTACAAAAAAGCAACACCAATAAATTTACTGGGCGATGGCAAAACGACTAAATAATCAGAGTACGATAGGGGATGTTTTGAAACAAATAATCCAAGTGAATAAACTGCAACCCGGAATGGATCAAATTGACGTGAAAGACGCTTGGAAAAACTTAATGGGTAATGGCGTGAACAGTTATACGAATAATGTTGTTTTAAAAGGAAGTACGTTGTATGTTGAGTTGACTTCGTCTGTTTTGCGGGAAGAATTAAGTCACGGAAAGTCTAAAATAGTGGCGATGATTAATGAAGAATTAAGACGTGATGTGGTAAAAGACGTAGTTTTGAGGTAGTGATTTTAGATTGTTGATTAACGATTTTAGATTTCAGATTTTTGATATAAAAAAATCCCGTTTCAATTTTGAAACGGGATTTTCTAATTTATTATAATTCGTAACTGTCAATTGCGACTGAAAACGGAATACTAGAACTGCTCTCTTCCAGCAAAATGGAAAGCACCTTCGATAGCTGCATTTTCATCGCTATCAGAACCGTGAACTGCATTTTCACCAATAGAAGTGGCGTATGCTTTACGGATCGTTCCTTCAGCAGCTTCAGCTGGGTTTGTAGCACCAATTAAAGTTCTGAAATCTTCAACTGCATTGTCTTTTTCTAAAATAGCAGCAACAATTGGTCCTCTTGACATGAACTCAACTAATTCACCGTAGAAAGGTCTTGCAGCGTGTACTTCGTAAAAAGCTTGAGCATCAGCAATAGTTAATTGTGTTAATTTCAAAGAAACGATTTTGAAACCTGCATTTGTAATCATTGCAAGTATGTTTCCGATGTGTCCGTTAGCAACAGCATCAGGCTTAATCATTGTAAATGTTCTATTAGTAGCCATCTTTTATTTTTTTAAATTTTGTGCAAAAATAGTATTTTTTTATTGAATATTTTTACAAATTCGGCATTCAAATAAAGGTTATCTGATTAAAGTACAATAATATCAAATTGATTGTCCAATGGTTTGAGTTGTTTAATCAAGGTTGGAATCAGATTTTCGCCGTATTCCAAATAAAATTCCGAAAAATTAGTTTGGCGCTCTTGTAAACTTTGGTTAGGGAACAGCTCACTTTGTAAGTTTGTAATGCGTTCTAACACGTCATTTAATTTTCTTTTTTGAGCTTTTAGCAGACGTTTTTCTAGATTGTCTAAACCCTTGATTTGTTTTTTTTCTTGTGCTTTTACAGCTCCAAGGAAAGATTCGTCCGTTTTGTTCGAAACATCATAAAGAATACTAAATTGTTTTTGTAATTGCGCTTTTAAATCGGCTAAATCGATTGGGAAATCTGATAATTCTTTGGTTTTAGTAGTTACTAAATGGGCCTGTTTTGAAAATAAATTCCCCCAATTCAATTCTAATTTGTCTGCTTTTTTAGCTTGTTTTTCAGTTGCCAATAGGACAGAGTTTCTTAGCAATAGCATTGGAAAAGTTACTTTTGCAGCAGCAAAAAAGGATTTTAGCTCTAACCAATAGGCAATTTCTCCGCCCCCACCAATGTAGCATAGATTAGGTAAAATCACTTCCTGATATAATGGTCGCATAATCACGTTAGGACTGAATTTCTCTGGATGATTTTCTAATAATGTTAGAATTTCTGTTTCAGAAAACTCAATTTTTGTATGATTTACTTTGTATTTCCCATCTTCAAAAACAATACGTTCGCGAACATTATCCTCGATGTAAAACAAATTTATTTCACGGGGATTAACTTGAATCGTATATTCTTTTAATTTTTCGGCAGTTTCTACTACTAATTGGTGGGAGGATTGGTGTAGTAATTCTTCTTTTACAAATGGAATGAAATGGCGTTTTAAATTGGCATTATCGGCATCCAAAATGACTAATCCATACATGCCAAAAAGTGCATTTGCCAAAAAACGTGTTGCATCTGCTAGGTTGTTGTGAGCAAGATAGGAATCTTCAAATAATTTTTTTAAAGTTTCGGCATTCGTATTGGAACCCAATTCCAGTTTGTATACTTCTAGGAAATCAGCTAAACCATCAGTAGATAATCGTCCTACGGGGCCTCTGCTTTCTTTATTCCAACGGAATTTTTTTCCTTTAAAATTGAAATAATTGATTTCTTCAAAATCATGGTCTTCGGTTGCCATCCAGTAAATAGGTACAAAATTATAGGTTGGATATTTTGATTTTAATTCGGTTGTTAAATTAATAGTCGAAATGATTTTGTACAAGAAATAAAGCGGTCCGCTGAATAAGTTTAATTGATGCCCAGTGGTAACGGTAAATGTATTGTGAAGTGCTAAATCCTTAATATTTTGTTGTGTTATTGCGGAAGTTTCAACTTTTAAATATTGTTTTTGTAAAACAGTAACTAGCGTTTCTCGGGAAGCGTTATCAAAGGTGTTTTGCTTTTCGAGAATTTGAGCTTCAAAGCTTTCAAGTGTTGGAAATCTGTTATATAAGGATGATAAGTTGGTTTTATGGTCTAAATAATCATTCATCAAAGGAGAAAAATATCCGGAATTCTGATAGCTGATACAGTCGGTTGGCATAATAAAGTTTTATATGTTGCTAATTTACCATTATTTATTGGAATTATTAATTTGTTACTTTCGAAAAATAGTATCATTTTTATTGAAATATTTTTAACAATCTTATGAAAGATAATTCAAGGCTTACCGCCAAAAACTCAGTAAAACATGTTCTTTTTGGCAGTTTAATTGGTACCACGATAGAGTTTTTTGATTTTTATATTTATGCGAATGCCGCTGTATTGGTTTTTCCACAATTATTCTTTCCAAGTTCAGATAACACCTTGGCGACTTTACAATCATTAGCCACTTTTTCAATTGCTTTTTTATCGCGTCCGCTTGGTTCCGCATTTTTTGGACATTATGGAGATAAAATAGGACGTAAATTTACTTTGGTTGCTGCATTATTGACTATGGGAATTTCTACGGTAGCTATTGGTTTTTTGCCCAGTTATGCCAGTATTGGAGTTGCGGCTCCTTTGTTGTTGATGTTGTGTCGATTTGGGCAAGGTGTTGGATTAGGAGGCGAGTGGGGAGGAGCGGTATTGTTAGCTATTGAAAATGCCCCACCTAATAAAAGGGCTTGGTATGGTATGTTTCCACAGCTTGGTGCTCCCATAGGATTGTTGTTATCTGGTGGGACATTTTTACTCTTGACTGATACTTTGAGCAATGAAGATTTTATGAATTACGGTTGGCGTATTCCCTTTATAGCGAGTTCGCTTTTGGTTATAGTAGGTTTTTATATCCGAACTAAGATCACTGAAACTCCGTCTTTTGAAAACTCAAAAAAAGAACAGGAAGAGGTAAAAATCCCCTTTTTAACGCTGATTAAATCGTATAAAAACCAATTAATTTTTGGGACTTTTGCTGCCGTGACTACCTTTTTAGTTTTTTATTTAATGACAGTCTTTACATTGAGTTGGGCTACATCCGACTTAGGTTTTGCAAAAAGAGATTTCTTATTGATTCAGTTGTTCTCTGTTTTATTTTTTGCAGTGTTTATTCCAATTTCAGCCGTAGTTGCTGATATAATTGGTCGACGTACAATGCTGATTATTGCCACAACTGCTATTGCGGTGTTTGGTTTTGCATTTTCTTATTTTCTAAACTCAGGAAGTTCGGTCATGATCACTGTATTTTTATGTACAGGAATGGCTTTAATGGGATTTACGTATGGTCCCTTAGGTACATTTTTGTCTGAATTATTTCCCACTGCCGTTCGGTATTCTGGAGCCTCTTTGACCTTTAACTTAGCTGGAATTTTGGGAGCTGCTTTTGCACCTATGATTGCGATTTGGTTAGCAAGCACTTATAGTTTGACTTATGTTGGATATTATCTGACCATAGCGGCTTCTATTTCCTTGTTTGCATTATTGGTGATTAGTAAAGAGGAGCATAAATTTTAAATTTTAAAATATTTTAAAAGAGAAAGGTCGATTGAAAGTTTTCAGCCGACCTTTTTTTATCGTTTTAAACTAAAATGCCCTTTGTATTCATTTCCATCTGCTCGAGTGACTACAAACCAATAATCAGTGGCGGGAAGTTGTTGATTATTATAAGTTCCGTTCCAAGTTTCATTTTGATTTAGAACTGTTAATAATTTCCCATAACGATCAAAGATTTTAATTCCGGTATTAGGTTTCAAATAAGCAAAATTAATGGTCCAATAATCATTAAACCCATCTCCGTTTGGCGTTAAGAATTTTGGGTAGGGAAGCTCATAAACTAAATCAAGACAGCCCGCATTAGTTGCTTCAAGAATCTTCACTGTTATCTGAGTTCGTTCACTTTCGCAGTTGTTTATAGTTTGAGATGCGTAATAAGTCATTCCATTTTCAAGTACAATTGATTCAGATAATGTAGTTAATGAGGAAAGACTTGTGTACCATTTTATGTTTTGACCTTCAATAGATATAGTGCTAATTTTTCCATTTTCTTGAATGCAGAAAGATTGGTTTGGATTACCAATGGGGCTTTGAGTATCCTGAATTGTTACCGTAATTGCTATTCTTTCACTTTCGCAGTCATTTAATGTTTGCGTAGCGTAATAGGTTACGCCATTTGTTAATACAGTTATTTCTGCTAAAACCGTTCCGTTGGTTAAGGCATCATACCATTTCATATTGGAACCCAAAATATTTAGATTAGAAATTTGTGCATTTTCATCAAAACAAAATTGTTGATTAGTGTTTCCTGTTGGAGGTGGAGTGTCATAAATTCGAATTAAAACAGCAATTCTGTCACTTTCACATCCTATAGTTTGTGAGGCATAATAGCTTTTCTTATTTTCAAGTAAAGTAGAATTAGGTAAACTAATTGCACTAAAATTAGTTTCATACCATTTTATGTCTTGTCCTGCTATTTGGATAGTGCTCAGCCTTGCGTTTTCTTTTTTACAGAAAGATTGAGTTGTAATTGCTGTTGGAGTAGCGGGCGTATTTACAATTGAAATGGTGATTCCGAGTCGTTCGCTTTCGCAATTATTTACAGTTTGAGTTGCATAATAAGTCATGCCGTTTTGCAAAGAAGTTGAATTAATTAAAAGCGTTCCAGAGGAGTTATACCATTTTATAGAAGTTCCAGAAATCTGGATGGTGTCTAAAGTTGGATTTTGACTGGAACACAACATTTGATTTGTATTTCCTGTTGGAGTAGGAGTATTTTGAATATTGATTAAAACTGGAATTCTTGCACTTTCGCAACCGTTAATGGTTTGCGAAGCATGATAAGTGGTTCCGTTTTGTAGTGGAGCTGTATTTGATAAAGGAGTTCCATTAGTTAAATTATCATACCATTTTATGTTTTGGCCCGTAATTGAAATCTCGCTTAAAGTCGGATTTTGTTGGATGCAGAAGATTTGAGGATTTGTTAATGTAGGTTTCGGAGTAAAATTTGTAAAAGGAATTAGTGTAGCTGTGGTAGCATTTGAAATACAACCAATGCTGTTTTTTGCTTTTAGATAATATGTTCCAGGATCAAGATT
Organism: Flavobacterium omnivorum; assembly: GCF_900099915.1. Classification (GTDB taxonomy): domain Bacteria; phylum Bacteroidota; class Bacteroidia; order Flavobacteriales; family Flavobacteriaceae; genus Flavobacterium; species Flavobacterium omnivorum. The sequence goes on along the minus strand of NZ_FNDB01000021.1, from coordinate 27,721 downwards.
TGATTGCATTGTATTTGTTTTCCAAGTAACTCCATTGTCAAAACTATATTCTGCGGCAATATCGGTAATTATAATAGTCCCTTTAAGATTATTACAGTCTGGCTGAATAGTTGTAAATTTAGGATTTACGGGATAATCAGTTGGAGGATTAATTTTTACAGATAATGCTACAGACTCGCAACCGCTACTATTCTTAACCCGAACTAAATAGGTCCCAGCTACTAAATTTCCTGAAATTGGATTGGTCGAATAATTTGCGCCATTGTCAAAACTATACTGGTAAGCGGCACTTGTAATGGAAATAGAACCAAACGGATTACTACAACTCACAGGTTGAGAAACGTTTAAGATTGGAGTTGAAGGTGCATTTGGAGGTGTATTGATAGTTGCAGCATAGGCAATCGAAGGGCAACCATTTGTATATTTTATTCGGATTAAATAATTTCCAGGAGATAAACTAGCAGTATTGGTCGTATTCCAAGTTAAACCATCATCAAAACTATATAGATTTGCAACAGTAGAAACCATAATGCTACCTGTTGATGATGTGCAACCAATAGGATTTGTTACTACAACTTGTGGTGCTGCTGGAATTGTGGGTGCAGCATCTATGGTAACAGGTGCGCTAAGAGAAATACAGCCAGAATTATATTTAATCATTAAATTATATGTTCCTGGTGCTACATTGGATTTTGTGTTTGAAGTTCCAAACGTGATTCCGTTATCAAAACTATATAAATCGGCAACGGTATCGATGGATAGTGATCCTGTAAAGTTGGTACAATCTGGTTGACTTGCTTTGTAGGCAGGAGCAGGAAGTGCAGATAATGTTGAAATAGTGACTGTGGCAGCATCAGAAACGCAACCAGCTAAATTTTTAATTTTTATAAAATAAATTCCTGGAGAAAGATCCGTCTTTGTATTCGAAAAAACGTAGGTTAATCCATTGTCATAACTATATGTAGCAGCAGTTGTGGCAATAGTAATAGAACCTTTTGCAGAGCTACAATTCGGCTGGGTTGAAGTATAAGCTGGAGCAGCAATTGTAGTACCTGAACTTAAATTTACAACTGTTGTTGATGATTCGCAACTATAAGAATATGTTTTGATTTTAATAATGTACGTACCAGCTCCTACATTTATTTTTGTTGGATTTGTTGTCCAGCTGTTTCCATCATTGAAACTATAACTTAGTGCCGTTGTAGTTATGGTTATGCTACCGTCAGTTGCTCCGCAAGAAGAGGGCTGAACAATCTGTACAGCGGGTGCTGGAGGAATGGCAGGCGGTATGTCAATATAGGCATAACTGCCATAAGAGACACAACCTAATGTGTTTTTTATTACTACAGTATATGAACCGCCAGCCAGATTTTTCTTCATGGGATTTGTAGTCCAAGTTACACCATTATCAAAACTGTATTGATCTGCAGTAGTATTTATTATTATAGTCCCGTAAGGAGAACTACAAGTTGGCTGAATGGAAGTTACATTTGGTGTGGGTAAATAATATTTATTAATGTAGTAGTATTGCGGCTGTGATTTGCAACCAGCCGTATTTTTAATAACAATAGTGTAAGATGATGATGTTGGATTTAGTAAAATAGGATTGGTACTCCAAGTTGTACCTCCATCAAAACTATATTGATCAGCTGGAGTAGTGACGGTAATACTTCCTCCATTTTCACAACTTGGTTGTATCACTTTTACATTTGGATTCGGAAGATAAAAAGGGTTAATGTATATCGATATGCCATAAGATTTGCAGCCAGTTGCATTTTTTATAACAATATTGTAATATCCCGACGTTAGTCCAGAAAGGGTGGGGTTTGTTGTCCAAGTAGTACCACCATCAAAACTATATGAATCTGCAACTGTTGCAATAGTAATGCTTCCATTGGTACCACAAGTTGGTTGGATGAATGTGAAGTCGGGATTTGGCAAATAATATGGATTTAAATTTGCGTAAGTATCATAAAGATAAGAAGTACATCCAGCAGCATTTTTTAACACTAAATAATAAGAACCAGAATTAAGATTAGTAAAGACAGGATTGGTATTCCATGTATTACCTCCATCTATGCTGTATTGTGCTGCAGTAGCAGTAAAAGTTATGCTTCCTCCATTTCCACAAGTGGGTTGTATTGATGTAAAAGTAGGACTAGGAAGATAAAAAGTTTGAATATTTGCAAAACTCGAGTTAGAAATACAACCTTGGGCATTTTTTATGTAAGGGTAATAATAGCCAGAAGAAAGATTTGAAAAAGTAGGACTTGTAATCCAAGTTTGACCATCAATACTGTAAAAATCGGCAGTAGTAGTGATTGTAATACTGCCTTTAGTTCCACAAGAGGGTTGAGTTATTGTGTACTTTGGAGATGCTAAATGAGTAGAATCTAAATAAACAGAAATATATTTCGATGTACAATCCGCTTTTTTTACCAATAGATAGTAATATCCTGAGCTTAAATTATTAAAAATAGAATTGGTACTCCAGGTTGTTCCATAATCTATGCTATAGTAATCTGCTGTGCTGTTGAATGTAATATTACCAATATTTCCGCAACTTGGATTAGTAACTATATAATCGGGATCTGGAAGACTAGGGTTATTAATCGGAATACCTATATTCTCGGATACGCATCCTAAACTATTTTTAATAGAAATGTTGTAATATCCATAAGAATTAATATTTGATAATGTAGGTGTGGTTCCCCAAGTATCTCCCCCGTCAAAGCTGTAAAAATCTGCAATTGTATTTATTGTAATGCTTCCTGCGGTAGTACAAGTTGGCTGACTGACAGTAAAATTAGGTACCGCTATATTTGGATTGTTTAAATAAGCACCAGTTGGATAGGAAGTACAACCAATGCTATTTTTTATAATTATGTTGTAATATCCTGGAGGCAATGATTTATTATTGAGGGTTGTCCAAGTTACTCCATCGTCAAAGCTGTAAAAATCTGATAATGAATTAACAGTGATTTTTCCGTTAACACCACAGGTTGGTTGTTCTAGGCTAATAATTGGTGTATACAAGTAGGGTTGGTATAAATAAACATAATTAGCAGCGCTAATACATCCTGAACTATTTTTTACTTTTACGGGATAGTTTCCATGGGGTAAACTGGCTACGTTATTGTTAGTCCAAGTTACACCATCATCAAAACTATAGGAATCTGCAACTGTAGTAATCGTAATGCTTCCATTACTTCCACAAACGGGTTGCTCTGTAGTATATTCAGGATAGGAATATTGAAAATCATTTAAATAAACATAGGTATAATAGGAAGTACAACCTAAAGCATTTTTGATTCCTAAAGAATAACTTCCGGTGCTTAAATTGCTCATAGTGTTACTTGTAACCCAAGTTGTACCACCATCAAAAGTATAAAAATCTGAAATAGTATTAATGGTAATGCTTCCAGCTATACTACAAGCAGGCTGTATGATAGTATAAGTTGCAGTTTCTAGCGTATTGCTACTAATAAGTACATTGTTAGCTGAAGAAATACAACCTTGTAAATCTTTTATACGAATTTTATAATTCCCTGGTAAAAGATTGGTGGCAGTAGCATAATTTACCCAAGTTACACCATCATCAAAACTATAATATGCAGATGGCGTAGTGATAGTAATACTACCTGCATCCCCACAAAATAGTGGATTGGTATAGTTATAATTTGGATATGAAGTTGACACAGATGTAATGGTTACACTTTGAGAATAAGAAGTACATCCATTTATGGTTTTTATTTTCACTAAATACGTTCCAGGATATAAATTACTATTTGTGTCGTTTTTACTCCAAGTTAAACCATCATCAAAACTATATTCTGATGCGGCTGAAGTTACTTTTATACTTCCTGTGGTAGAAAAACACGAGGGTTGAGTGATTTGCAAAATTGGTGAAACAGCAGTTTGGCTAGGTTCTATAGAAACACTAGCATCGCTACTACATCCAAAAGAATCAGTGACAGTTACAGAATAATTTCCTGTCGAAGTTACTGTAATACTTTGTGAAGTGCCTCCTGTACTCCATAAATAGGATGATCCTAAAGAAGCTGTTAATACAGTACTTCCTGAACAAACATTTAGAATACCTGTAATATTTGCCGTTGGATTTTTCACCTCTAAACTTGCAGAAATTATTTTGTAGCAAGTGGCATCTTTACTCACTCTAACAAAAATAGAAGCGCTTGAACTTGGATAACTTGAGAAATTGGCGATTGCATTCAAGTTAGCTTGCGCATCATTGTAATTTTTATAATAACTAAAACTTAAACCTGTAGTAGACGTTACCACCAAAGAGTTTAATTTAGATAAATCAAAATTTTCACTCCCGTCACGATTTGCGTCACATTGAGATATCTTTGCTGTTGTTACATTAATATTGCAACTTGAAGTACAATTTAAAAAAGAAATATCCCAACCAGAATTCGCATCAGGATCTGTGGCTGAATTAAATGTAGTTCCCGTACAAGAAGTTCCAGTAATATCATAATCTACTTGTACTCCAACATTATAATTGGCATTGGTGCTATTTGGAAAATCAGTAGCATTCAGTGTAAAACAAAACTTTTTATTTGTTGTGTCTAAACTTGAGGTTGTAGATGTGCTATAAACTGATACGTTATTACTGTTATAAACATTTAAAGTGATTTTTTTTACAGATGAAGAAATTCCGCCAGAATTAGGAATGGTATAATTTCCACACACGGAAATCGGTAAACTAGGGCAAACTTTATTCAAAGGATCTAGTTCTACAGATCCTTGTAAATTTTCTGTAGAATGCAGTAAGCAAATATCATCTACATACATATATCCGAAATGTCCACCCAATCCACATCTTGAAGCCATAAATTCCACGGTAAATTCTTCATTGTTAGGTATAGATGAAATATCCAGTATTCCAGATTGCCAATTGGCAGTATACAAAGTGACGTAAGAAGAAGTTTGACTTGGAACTTTGGTGAAAATGCAATTTTTTTCGTCACCTACCAAACAAAATTCATTTACGACAACGCCGTTTTTATCTAAAATCCTAGCCTTTACAAATGCTTGATTGTCAGTGTGACTATTGTCATATACACTTTGTAATACTGCTTTGTAATTGAACTTTAGATAATTTTCATTATTAGTTTTAAACCTTTTGCCCTGAACAATAGAGCCATAAGTAGATGAGTTCTCATAATTAATTTTAAGGGCATATTGATCGAATGCTTTTATATCTCCCATAAAAGGATCAATTAAATTTGAAGACACACCAGTTGCCATAATATCCATATTATTAGGGTCATACCGATTGATGTATGAATTTGCGGTATTGGTAATTGAGCGGCATTGCGTTGGTCCAGGAGGATCACCTATGGTATAAAGAAAATTCTTGAGGGAATTACTTCCACTGATAGTTTCATATTGTTCTAAACTTCCATTGGTACACATTTCTACAGCTTGTTGTGAAGCTGTTGTTTTCAAATACAGATTTACTTTTTTTAAATTCAGGATTTCTTTTTTCCTTTTTTCTTCCCGAATTTTCAAAAACTCGTTTTGCTCATCCAAAGTTTGAATTAAATGACCATTTTTATCTTCCAATAAAATTTTATTGAATGAATTTGGATTTGTTTTTTGAGAAAAAACAACAATACATTGGTGAAATAGAATAAACAGCAGTAGGACTTTAAGCTTCATTGTGGGAATTTTGTAAACAAAAGTAAATAAAAAATCAGTGTTTTAGCGTGAAAGATCTTAATTTTTGTATGAATTTTATATTTGAAATGGTAAGAATCAAAATGCAGAAATGACATTGTTTTTCGAAAGATTTAATTCAATTAATTATGCAATTTTAATCGAATAACTGCAAGTTGTTTCTTTTGTATAAAATCCATAATTATCCCTTATTTTTGCACAAAACAATTCCTCTTGAAAACCAAATTATTCTTAATTACGCCTCCTTTTACCCAACTGAATACGCCGTATCCGGCAACTGCTTATATCAAAGGGTTTCTGAATACCAAAAATATTGAGTCTGTTCAGGCGGATTTAGGTATCGAAGTTATTTTGAAATTGTTTTCGAAAGAAGGACTTGCAAATTTGTTTAAAGTCGCAAGTTTAAAGTTTACCGTTGGAGAAATCTCCGATAATTCTAAACGTATTTACGCTTTGCAAGATGAATACCTTAAAACTATAAATCCTGTAATTGCATTTTTACAAGGAAAAAATCCAACATTAGCACTCCAAATTTGTCAAGAAGATTTTTTGCCAGAAGCGTCCCGATTTGCACAACTAGAAGAATTGGATTGGGCTTTTGGAACTATGGGAACACAGGACAAAGCGAAACATTTGTCGACTTTGTATCTCGAAGATATTTCGGATTTTATTGTGGAATGTGTCGATGCTAATTTTGGTTTCAGCCGTTATGCGGAACGTTTAGGCCGAAGTGCAAATTCTTTTGACGAATTATATGAGGCCTTACAGCAGGAGCCCACCTATATCGATGCTATTCTTCTTTCAGTTTTAAAAGAAAAGATTGAAACCATACATCCTACATTTTTCCTGATTTCAATTCCGTTTCCCGGGAATTTATACTCGGCTTTTCGCTGCGCACAATGGGTAAAAAAGCACTATTCGGATATTAAAATTTCAGCGGGTGGCGGTTTTCCAAATACGGAACTGCGTTCACTTTCGGATGCCAGGGTATTTGAATTTTTTGATTTTATCACCTTGGATGATGGCGAAACACCTATTGAAGAACTAATAAACGCTGTCACTTCGAACGTAGTCGAGAAGCAATATAAACGAACATTCCTTTTAGAAAACGGAAAAGTCGTTTACAAAAATAATTCCCTAAAACCAGATTATAAACAAGCACAAGTGGGAACGCCGGATTATTCGGATTTGCTATTGGATAAATACATTTCGGTTATCGAAATTGTGAATCCCATGCATCGCATGTGGAGCGACGGACGCTGGAACAAACTTACCATGGCACATGGTTGCTATTGGGGAAAATGTACGTTTTGTGATATTTCATTGGATTACATCAAAATTTACGAACCCGTTGCTGCGAATCTCTTGTGTGATCGAATGGAGGAAATGATAGCGCAAACGGGTGAGAACGGATTTCATTTTGTTGATGAAGCCGCTCCTCCAGCTCTAATGCGTGCCTTGGCTCTGGAAATCCTTCGTAGGAAATTAGCAGTGACTTGGTGGACCAACATTCGATTTGAAAAAAGTTTTACCAAAGATTTATGTTTGCTACTAAAAGCTTCCGGTTGTATTGCTGTATCTGGAGGTCTCGAAGTTGCTTCGGATCGATTATTAAAATTAATAGATAAAGGGGTTACGGTTGAACAAGTAGCAAAAGTGACTCGGAATTTCACGGAAGCTGGCGTTATGGTTCATGCGTATTTAATGTATGGTTATCCTACACAAACCATTCAGGAAACCGTGGATAGCTTAGAAATGGTGCGTCAATTATTTGAAGCAGATGTATTGCAATCCGGATTTTGGCATCAATTTGCCATGACCGCACACAGTCCAGTGGGTTTGTATCCAGAGAAATTTGGTGTGGTAAAAGAAACTGAAATCATTGGAACTTTCGCCAATAACGATATTAATTACACGGATGCTACAGGAATTGACCATGATAAATTCAGTTTTGGACTCAAGAAATCCTTGTTCAACTTCATGCACGGAATTTGTTTTGATTATGAATTGCAGGATTGGTTCGAGTTTAAAATTCCAAAAACTAAAATCTCGCCTGATTTCATTTTTGATGCTTTAGAAGAAGATCCTGATTTTAATGTAAAACCAACTGCCAAAATTGTTTGGTTAGGAGGGAAGCCCTTTATAGAACATTTTACTAAATCTAAAAAAGGGAATTCTTGGGAATTGATGACGTTGACTTTTCATGATAAAAAAGAAAGTTTTAGTATTCAAACTAATAAAAAGGAAGGGGAATGGTTGACTGAAATTCTTCTAAAAATCTCCGTTTCCAATGCTAAAATTTATACTTTTCAAGAAATTAAATCCGATTTTGAAACTCAATTGGAAGACTTCGAATTATTTTGGTATTCCAAGCCCATCAAAACCTTAAGAGAATTTGGGTTACTAATTTTGTAAATTTATTTTAGAAAAACTATACTAAATTAGCATAAAACATCTGTTTTAAATGTACGCAAACGTTTTCTTTACTTATTTTTACATCCAATAAAAAATGTACTTATGAGTATTGGTTATAAAGTAAATGTAAATGACACTTTTCATTTTGATATTGAAAAGAAGGATATTTCACAATTAGACGCAGTGCGTATGGAAACAAATAAATTCCATATATTACATGAAAACACCCCTTATAAAGCGGAAATCCTAACGTCGGATTTCAATCAAAAAAGCTATACCGTTAAGGTAAACAACAACACTTACACCGTAACGATAGCAAATCACCTCGACTTGCTCATCAAGGAAATGGGATTTGAAGTGGGTCTTGCCAAACAGGTAAACTTCATTAAAGCGCCTATGCCTGGACTAATTTTGGAAATTAGTGTTGTGGTGGGTCAAGAAGTGAAAGAAAACGATAATCTAATCATTCTTGGAGCCATGAAAATGGAAAACAGTTTCCTTTCGCCACGTGATGGGGTTATCAAATCTATTTCAATTGCTATGGGAGATGCAGTAGAGAAAGGGCAACTTTTAATTGAATTCGAATAATAAATTAAGGCTAATTTGCTTATTCAAAATCGAGTTACCCAACATAAGGGAGTGTAGTAGAATTAAAAAATAGCGAGTCTGTGGTTAAAATAATCAAAATGAAAAAAATATTAGTTGCCAATAGAGGGGAAATTGCCATCAGGGTAATGAAAACCGCACAAAAAATGGGCATTAAAACAGTTGCCGTTTATTCAACTGTAGATCGAAATGCACCTCACGTAAAATTTGCTGATGAAGCAGTTTGGATTGGTGAAGCACCTTCAAGTCAATCCTATTTGTTAGGAAACAAAATCATTGAGGTAGCTAAAGCCTTAAATGTAGATGCAATTCATCCTGGTTATGGATTTTTGAGTGAAAATGCAGATTTTGCTGAAGAGTGTGAAAAAAATGACATTATATTCATTGGTCCAAAATCCAAAGCTATTAGGGTTATGGGGAGTAAATTAGCAGCTAAAGAGGCTGTTAAAGACTATAATATCCCTATGGTTCCTGGTGTAGACGAAGCAATTACAGACATCGAAAAAGCAAAATTAGCTGCTAAAGCAATTGGTTTTCCTATTCTTATAAAGGCTTCAGCCGGTGGCGGTGGAAAAGGAATGCGTGTGGTCGAAAGTGAAAGTGATTTTGAATCTCAAATGAACCGTGCAATTAGCGAAGCAATTGCAGCCTTTGGGGATGGTTCTGTTTTTATCGAAAAATATGTAGCCTCACCACGGCATATCGAAATTCAAGTTATGGCCGACAGTCACGGAAATATATTGTATTTATTCGAAAGGGAATGCAGCATCCAGCGTCGTCACCAAAAAGTAATTGAAGAAGCACCTTCATCCGTTCTCTCGCCTGAATTGCGCAAGCAAATGGGAGAAGTGGCTATTTTAGTGGCTAAATCATGTGATTATTTAGGTGCGGGAACAGTAGAATTTTTATTGGACGAAAACAATAATTTTTATTTCCTTGAAATGAATACCCGCTTGCAAGTAGAACATCCTGTTACGGAATGGATCACAGGGACTGATTTAGTGGAATTGCAAATCAGAGTAGCGAGAGGCGAAGTTTTATCGATGAAGCAAGAAGATTTAAAAATTAAAGGTCATGCTGTCGAATTGAGAGTCTATGCAGAGGATCCTACGAATGACTTTCTACCAAGTGTTGGTCACTTGGAGGTGTATGAATTACCTGTGGGTGAAAATATACGCGTCGATAATGGTTTTGAACAAGGCATGGATATCCCTATTTATTACGATCCCATGTTAGCCAAGTTAATTACTTACGGAGCAACTCGTGAAGAAGCGATTCAGTTGATGATTAAAGCGATTGATGGGTATCATGTGCAAGGAGTACAAACTACTTTGCCTTTTGGGAAGTTTGTTTTTGAACATGATGCCTTTCGTTCGGGTAATTTCGATACTCATTTTGTAAAAAAATATTACAATGCGGAAATATTGAAAAACCAAATGGCTAAAGAAGCCGAAATTGCAGCTCTTGTGGCTATGAAACAGTATTTTGAAGATCAGAAAATCATACGATTACCAATTCAGTAAATTATGGAATCTAAAATAAAAGTATTAAACAATAAAATTGCCGAAGCGCATTTAGGTGGTGGTAAAAAGCGAATCGAGAAACAACATTCCAATAAAAAATTAACAGCTAGAGAGCGTGTTGAGTACTTAATGGATGAAGGATCTTTTGAAGAAATTGGAATGTTGGTCACACACCGTACGTCTGATTTTGGAATGGAAAAAGAATTGTATTATGGCGATGGTGTTATTACAGGATACGGAGCTATAAATGGAAGATTGGTTTATATATTTGCCCAAGATTTCACGGTTTTTGGCGGTTCATTGTCAGAAACTCATGCCGAAAAAATTTGTAAAGTCATGGATATGGCGGTCAAAATGGGAGCGCCAATGATAGGATTAAACGATTCTGGCGGAGCACGTATTCAGGAAGGGGTGCGTTCTCTGGGTGGTTATGCCGATATTTTTTATAGAAACGTTCAAGCTTCAGGAGTGATTCCTCAGATTTCAGCTATAATGGGCCCCTGCGCTGGTGGGGCGGTCTATTCTCCTGCCATGACTGATTTTACTATGATGGTAGAAGATACTAGTTATATGTTTGTCACAGGACCCAATGTTGTTAAAACCGTAACCAATGAAACTGTGACCTCAGAGGAATTAGGAGGGGCAAGTACGCATTCAACTAAGTCAGGTGTGGCGCACTGCACTTCTGCAAATGATGTAGAATGTTTAGAGGATCTCAAGCGATTGCTGAGCTATTTGCCACAGAGCAATAAAGAAACTGCCCGCGATTTGCCTTATGAATTAGGGAATGAGATTCGGGAGCAATTATCAAATATAATTCCTGATAATCCTAATAAACCGTATGACATGCACAGTGTGATTGGTGGGATTATTGATGAAGATTCGTTTTTTGAAGTTCATAAAAATTATGCTGAAAATATTCTGGTGGGTTTTGCTCGATTGGGAGGAAAAAGCATTGGTATTATTGCTAATCAACCTATGGTTTTAGCAGGCTGTTTGGATGTGAACAGTTCCAAAAAAGCGGCACGATTTACCCGTTTTTGTGATTGTTTTAATATTCCTTTATTGGTTTTGGTGGATGTGCCGGGATTTTTACCTGGAACGGATCAGGAGTGGAATGGTATTATAGTTCATGGGGCTAAATTATTGTATGCCTTGAGTGAAGCGTCCGTGCCAAGAGTGACGGTTATTACTCGAAAAGCTTATGGAGGAGCTTATGATGTGATGAATTCAAAACATATTGGTGCCGATATGAATTTTGCTTGGCCAACTGCTGAAATTGCCGTAATGGGAGCTAAAGGTGCCTCTGAAATTATTTTCAAAAAAGAAATCAGCGATGCAGACGATCATGAAGCAAAATTATTAGAAAAAGAAGCAGAATATGCCACTTTGTTTGCTAATCCTTACACTGCTGCACAACGTGGTTTTGTAGATGAGGTGATTTTACCACAAGACACTCGCCGCAAATTGATAAAAGCATTTAGCATGCTTGAAAATAAAAAAAGTGTCACTCCGAATAGAAAACACGGAAACATCCCTTTGTAATTTTTTGGGTAAAAATAAAGCAACCAGCTCTAATCCAGCTGGTTTTTTTATGGATACACTTTAAATGTAAATGAAGCAAAAAAAGTAAAATTGACTTCAGAACTGCAAGTATTGAAGTGATAGTAGTACCAAGGGAATTTTTAGATTGAACCTGTAGCTAAGAGAACATGGAGTACTTGTTGATGTTGTCAAAATTATTTTTATTTCGAATTACGAATTGTATTGGCAACCCAATTTCCTGAAAATTTTTAGGAATACACCACAATCTAACCATTATAGGCTAAAATTAATTATTATTATTATTATTTTATTTTAAATTACTCCTGACAACTAATTTGATAACGCACAGTACTGAATTTACCAATGGCTTATTTTAACACTAGGTGCAGTAGTGGTGGAACAAAAGTTAGCATTGTAATCCGATCGTCTTGCCCTTTAAAGGATAAAAACAAAGTGGAATGTAACAAGAAGTAAAACTGTAAAATTAGTTGGAAAAACCTATTGCGTACTTTAAAATTGGCAACAGGTAAGTTAAAGGTTTTGTTGGAAAGTTTACCATTGTAAAACAGAAGTTATAATAATGAACTTCATGAGTTTAAATAGATGCAGTTTTTTTTATCATAAAAAAAACATAACTTGCGCCAGCAAGAAAAAGTGATATATCTTACAAATAATTGAGTAAGATGTTTTTGTTTTCTCTTTTTTATTTGCTTACAATATGAAGAAATTAATTAACCTGAATACTTATTTTAAACTATTGTTGCTGATTGCCTCAGCGACTGTATTCTTTTTTATACTTTATACTTCCTTATACCTTTATACCGTTCAAGAAGAACAGCACTTTTATAAAACTACTCACAGTCGATATGACAATGAAGTAAAATCCTTATTTATACTGAACTCTAGAACACCAACTGCCACAGTTATGGATGTTACATTTTGGGATGAGTTAGTTCGATTTACCAAAACAAAGGATAATAAATGGTATAATAAATACGTATCTAATGAATTTCAATCCTACGAAGCAGATTACATTGGAATTTATGATTTAGACCGCAAATTATTAAATAAGACAAGATCATCTAAGATTAAAAGTTTTGACTTTATTCCTAAGGAGATGATGACTGCACTTTATAAATCTAAATTTAAAAGGTTCTATATTAAGCTTCCAGAGGGTGTTGTTGAAGTTTTTGGTGCAACTATACATCCTTCTAATGATCCAAAAAAGAATAAAACAAAACCTTCCGGTTATTTTTTTATGGCTCGACTTTTAGATGCGTCTTTTTTCGCGTCTCTAGAAGATATTAGTAGTTCTAAAGTTAGTTTAGCATTTTCAAATCAAAAAATTAAGGCGGAAGATGATTTTGTAACTGTTGGGCTAAATTTAAAGGATTGGAAAAATAATGTAGTAAGCACGTTGCTTTTTAAAAGACCTTTTAATTTAAATTATAGTAAAACGAAAGAAATTCTTTTAATAGTGGTCATAGCTTCGATCATTAATATTTTGATTTTCATTTATTATACTAAAAAATGGGTTTACGATCCTTTAAAATTAATTAAAAATATCTTAGAAACAGGGAGTAGTAATTCAATATCGAGTTTAAAAAAATCCAAAGGCGAGTTTGGTTATATTGGGAATCTTTTTGAAGAAAATAGCAATCAACGAAAACAATTAGAAATCGCTAAACAAAAGGCAGAAGAAAGCGATACTTTAAAATCTGCTTTTTTGGCTAATTTGTCGCATGAGATTAGGACTCCCATGAATGCCATAATTGGCTTTAGTGATTTACTAATGGATGCTAATTTGAAAGAAAAGGAAAAAATAGACTATTTAAAAATCATAAAAAATAGCGGAAATAGCTTGGTTTCCATTATTGAAGATTTGATTGAAATGTCTAAGATTGATGCCAAGCAAATTACGCCAAATTATAAGGGGTTGGATTTAGAAAAATGTGTTGCGGAACTATATCACGCCATTAAGATTACTATTCCCAAAGATAAAGAGATCGAGTTTTATATTGTAAAAAATCCTGAGATTCTGCAAGGCACTATTATTACTGACGAAACGAAACTGAAACAGATTATCGTAAATTTAATTACAAATGCCGTTAAATTTACAGAGAAAGGTTTTGTTTCCTTTGGATATAAAATAAATAAACAAAAAGAACTTTTAGAGTTTACGATCGAAGATTCGGGCCTTGGAATTAGTGAAAATTATTTAAAAATCATCTTTGATCGCTTCAGAAGAATTGAAGATAATTCCACAAATGACACAACAGGACTCGGCCTTGGTTTGTCTATTACTAAAGCCTATGTCGAAATGTTAGGTGGCGAAATAAATGTGAAATCGACAATAGGGTTTGGATCTATTTTTACGTTTACAATACCCTTGCAGTTTGATCAAACAATAAATACAAATATTCAAAAGAAGTCAATTTCGTTTTCGGGTAATCATGAGAACGAAATAATTTTAATTGCTGAGGACGATAATATTAATTTCTTGTTGTTAAAGAAAATTATTGAATCAAAAAATCATACGGTTTTGCGAGCTCATAATGGCCAAGAAGCTGTAGATATTTGTGTTGAAAATCCTAATATTAGTTTGGTCTTTATGGACATCAAAATGCCTATTTTAAATGGTTTCGAAGCATTCGAACAAATAAGAGCCATTAAACCAGAGCTTCCTGTAATAGCGCAGACTGCTTATTCTTCTTTTGAAGATAGAGAAAAAATCTTGCAGTTTGGTTTTGTCGATTACATTACAAAACCATTGGATAAAGAAAAAATATTTGAATTGTTAGATTCGATTTTTATGGAAATTAATTCATAAATTCCATACCATTACGCTAAAGAACGCTATAAAGTCAATTTTTTTAATTGACAATAAACGTAAGAATCTAAAATCTTATGTTTACAGTTTATTCTATAGTAGAGATTTCTAATTACCAAACTGATTTCTTTTCAAGCAGATATTATAAAAAGCATTTGATTAGCTTTAGCATGATTTTGAAAATATTTTCAGCTGCTTCCTAACTACCTTTACAACGAATTTTAAATACAACGAACATGATCTTTAAATCCATAAATCCATTTTCACAAGAAGTGATTGCTGAGCATGAAGTTTTAACAAATGCGCAACTCAATCACAAGCTTAAATTGTCTGAAAACGCTTTTAAAGATTGGAAAACTACTTCTTTTCAACAAAGAGCAGATAAAATGCAAAGACTTGCGGGTATTTTAAGAGAAAATAAAGAAAAATTAGGATTGCTTATTACGAATGAGATGGGCAAAATTATAGCTGAAAGTATAGCTGAAGTAGAAAAATCAGCAAGTAATTGTGATTTTTACGCGGAGCATGCAAAGGAAATGTTACAAGACGAATACTACAGCACGCCATTCAAGAGCATGTCTGTTTATGATCCCATGGGAGCTGTTTTTGCAATAATGCCATGGAATTATCCTTTTTGGCAAGTACTGCGTTATGCCGCACCAGCAATTATGGCAGGAAACGTTACCCTTTTAAAACATTCATCCAACGTAATTGGCTGTGCTAAAGCGATTGAAAGTGCTTTTTTAGAAGCCGGTTTTCCTGAAGGAGTTTTTCAACAAATAAGCATTGAAATACCGCAGGTCGAAAGTGTTATAGCCTCTAATATTGTCCATGGTATTACTTTGACCGGTAGCGAGGGTGCAGGTTCTTCAGTAGCTTCACTTGCGGGGAAACACATCAAAAAAACAGTTATGGAGTTGGGAGGTTCAGATGCTTTTATCGTATTAAATGATGCTGATCTAGAGAAAGCTGCCCACGTTGCGGCACAATCCCGAATGTTAAACGCGGGTCAGGCTTGCATCTGCGCAAAACGTTTTATAGTTACAGAAAAAGTAGCTGATGCATTTGTGTCACTTTTTACGCAAAATATAAAAGCATTAAAACAGGGTAATCCAGTACAAGAAGGAATTCAGATGGGACCTTTGGCTCGCTTAGATTTAGCAGAAACTTTAGGTGATCAATTGGAAAAATCACTAAAGCAAGGAGCGAAATTAATAGTAGGAGGAGAGTGGGAAAGCTGCAATTTTCAGCCTACTTTAATTGATTTTGTAGCCGTTAATTCAATTGCATTTCAGGAAGAAACTTTTGGTCCACTGGCAACGGTTAGTAGAGCCAAAGATGAAAATGATGCGATCGCCATTGCCAATACTCATAGATATGGATTAGCTGCTGCAATCTGGACTGAAGACCGTGAGCATGCCTATAAACTAGCAAGAAAAATAGAAGCAGGAAATGTTTTTGTGAATTCCTTAGTCCGTTCGGATTCGAGAGTTCCTTTTGGGGGAATAAAAAAATCTGGTTATGGCAGGGAGTTAGGAGCAGTTGGAATCAAAGAATTTATGAACATGAAATCACTAGTTATCGAATAATATTTTTTTATTTCAAAGGGAAAGCTACAGTTTAATCAAAAAACGAGAATAGAAATTGTATTTACAATTCTATTCTCGTTTTATTTTTTCGCTCCTATCAAAAGCGCTTTGAGTTTTTCCTTGCAATGTAAATGTCCCCTTTCTTAATAGGTATACATAACTGCTTTTAAATCTTTAGACTTGGTGGAAAGAATCACAATAAAGGGATATCCTTGATCAGCCGCATTTTGTTTTAATCTTCTTGCAGCTCCATCCTTAAAGGATTGATTAGTTTCTCCTTTAGTTTTTCCTAAAAAGCTTGTTATCGTACCGGATTCCAGTAAGCCTTCGGTTTGTGAGGCGTTTAACACGATGACTTTCGTATAATCGGCCTTTCCAGATGGCATTATTTTTTCGGATATGGTTTTAGCTTCATTTTTCGATTTTTCGTGTAATTGGGAAATTGCGAATTGGCTAACTTTCTTTTCTTCGTTGCTTTCTACATTGGTATAGTAAACTAAATCATTTTCAATTTTAATGAAGTTTACCTCCATTGTTTCTCCGTTATGTTTTGTGATCTCATGAGTTTGTGCCATCACAGGGACCGTAAGTGAAAGTGCGAGTATTGTGAATATATTTCTCATTATAGTATAGATTTTTATCTAGGTGTTTTTTAAAGCTTTTTGTACGTGTATTTTCTTTTTTTATGGACGCTGGAATTGTTTATCCTTGCTTTGGTGGTGGAGTAGTGTTTTGCAAGGCATATTCCTTCATGCTAAACAAATCATTAGAATGAATACTGATTTTTTCGAAAATAGAAAATTCTAAAGAGTGGTGACTTTCAATAGTCGTTAGGAAAAGTGTTTTTGTTTGGGTTTCTAAATTATTTTCCTCTAAGTTCTTTTCCGATTGTTCGTAAAAATCAAATTTTTTATCACCAGCTAGCACAGCAAGTCCATCACTTATCCATACAAAAGAGAAAGTGACCAATGCTAAAAACAAACAAGTTTTGACGAGTACTTGATTCATCTCCTAAAAATAATAAAAAAGGAAACTAAACACAATTAAAATTTTCATAAATTAATGAAGATCTATTTGTTTCGATGCTTTAGATCGATGGTTTGGACGCTGTCAAAATAGGGTGTAACTTTATTTTAGCAAGAATATATCAAATAATTTGTTATTTTATATTTTTTGATAAATATTTTTATTTTTAATTAAAATGTATTTTTTAAGGGGGTGTGTTTGAAATAAAATGTTTAAAAATGACATTTTAGGTTTTAAAAACTAAAAATATAGTTAAATATCCAAATAAAATAGGGTTCAAGAATAAAACATCATTATTGAATTTTTAAAATAGGTGCTAAAAAATAGGGAATAAACATTTAATTTTATTCATTTTTCGTTATTGATAATTTTTCTTAAATCTCGATAAAAAAGTAGAAAATAGTAATTCAAGTGGGATAAAAGTTAATAAATTCGCTTTAATAAAAAGAGAATTTTAGGGTATAAAAGGCATTAAAAATAATTATTTATTGATCTAATACTGTCTGAAAACTCCAAAGATTAAAACCAGAAGCGATTAATTATCCAACTTATTACGAATCAAAACAACCAAACATGAAAAACCAACTAGCTACTTTAGTATTTTTACTAACAACTACCTTAACATTTGCACAAGAAACAACTCCTGCTCCTGCCACTACTTTTGCAGGATCAGCGGACGCTTATTACAAGTATGATTTTTCCGGAGTAGATAACAGTTTAACGAGTTTTACGAATTCTCATAACTCCTTTGAATTAGGAATGGCTTCTATAGAGGCTTCCCATAAAATGGGTAAAGCATCTGTTTTTGTAGATTTAGGTTTTGGAAATAGAGCGGCTCAATTTACTTATAATGACGGGCCGGAAACATTTATGATTAAACAATTGAATTTTACTTATGAATTTTCAGATAAGTTTAAAGTAACCGCTGGAAGCTTTGGTACTCACATTGGATATGAATTATTGGATGCCGTCGATAACAAGAATTACAGTATGTCTTATGCATTTACCTATGGTCCTTTCTTTAATACGGGTGTAAAAGCACAATATACATCAGGAAAGTTTAGTCTTATGGCTGGTGTTTCGAACCCAACTGATTTCAAAACAGCAATAGAGGCGGGTTCCTCTCAGAAAACATTTATCGGGCAGGTAGCATTTTTGGGAGATAGCGGGAGTGCTTACTTTAATGTAACTTCAGGGAGTAGTAATCCATCTTCAGACGAAAATAAAACCCAATTTGACTTTGTGGGAACAAAAAAAGTAAGTAACATTTTTTCACTAGGATTCAATGGTACGTACGCAATGACAAATAATGATGCTAATAGTACGTTAGATGGCGAATGGTTTTCTTTAGTAGGATATGCAAATGTAACTTTTAAAGAATCTTTAAGTTTAGCCTACAGATTGGAATATTTAGATGCTAAGGAGGCTACTGCAGGACTAGGTTTGCTTGCTGGGACCAGCGTTGTGGGCAATACCTTGTCCTTAAATTATAAAGTGGGGAATCTCACTATCATACCAGAGTTTCGTGTAGATATGGCCTCAGAGGATATCTTTTCAAATAGTGATGCTGCACCAAAAGGAGTAACTGCTTATGCTTTACTCGCAACCACCTATTCATTCTAATTCCAATACTATTTTTTTTTTTGCTGCCAGAATGCTTTTAAGTATTTTGGCAGTTTTTTTATAAGGTAAAGGGAATAAAATCTAAATAATGAAAAGTGAATTTTTTGCAACGATTCGTTCTTTTTTGATCCTAGAAGAGGAAAAGTGTTGGAATTATTGTATTGAAAAGGTCGTTGGTTAAAATAGCTATTGCTCTGTATTAAATGATTAAACTAAACGCTTTGTAACGTTCTAGCCGTGGTTTAAATAAATGTTTTTATCACAAACTATCAATTTTGAAATCATGAACTCATCTTTGAATATGGAATTAAATTTCACTAATTTTTTATCGATCTATCCTTGCGTACATGTAGTTAATTGTACTACATAGGTGAACATTTAATTGCAATAATTTAGTTGTTTTGGCTTTTAATTTCCTATACATCAATGTAAAAATAGGGGCTTGACTAAACATTATTTAGTAGGAGCACTCTAGATTTCTGTGATATTGTATGATAGCTAGTGTGGCTAAAAATAGGCTGTTGAGTGATCTAGAAGCCGTTTTTTAATTTTAGATGGGTACTAATTATTGCTTTTTATAAATAGAATAAATAGTGTTTATCGTTTTTTCATCTAAAAGATCATTTACTTCAGTTTGAATAAAATGTAGCTTGAATGCGATAATTGCAGCGGACAAATTCTTAGTATCATATCCTATGATTCGTAACCCTTGTTCTATATTGAAAGTAGTGGGAGCTGTCTCTAAAAAAGCATCAGGCCAAATTCCAAACCCTTTTTCAGCTAATATTTTCCATGGAAATAGAGCACTTGGATCTTTTTTCCGCGTTGGTGCAATATCAGCGTGACCAATAATATTTTGAGCCGGAATATTGTAGTCTTTTTTCAACTTAGTTAAAAGAGCTAGTAAACTATTGATTTGCAGTTCAGAAAAAACTTCAGATCCATTATTGTCTAGTTCAATACCTATTGATGTAGAATTAATATCTGTATTTTTTCCCCAAGAACCATTTCCAGCGTGCCAAGCTCTTAAATAGTCATTTAACATTTGAACCACTTTACCATCATCTGAAATTACATAATGAGCGCTTACTTGCGGTGCTATTTTTGTAAACGTGTTTAAGGTTTGTTGCAGAGAATCTTGTGCCGTATGATGAATAATGATTAAGTTGGGTTTTCGCAGGTTAAAATTTACCGTTCCTATCCATTCTGTATTGATTCCGTTTTCTAATGGGGTAGAACCCATTTTGAAAATCGTGTCCTTATAAGTCTGTAATTGCTGTGTGTATAAAGTATCAATATTTAGTATTACATGAGGAATGACCGGCAACGGATGCGGATCTTTATTTGAAATAGTTTCTTTTAATGATTTAAGTTTCTCGTCATATACTTTCTCACTTTTTTTGTAAGGATTGGGAGAGCAGGAAGTAATAATGCCGGCAAAAATTAGATAATAAAAAATTTTTCTCATGTAGGTTTATTTAACAATGGGCTATAAGCAGTTACTTAGATTTTTTTTTGGATTTTTTTGGATTTTTTGCCGCTTCATTAAGGGCGACAAATTTTTCTTTCTGGTCCTTATTCAGTAACTCCATTATTTTTCTATCTGTAACCTCCGAAAGTACTTTCAAGTTTTCCACTTTAAGTTCGTGGCTAGTCTCTGCCTTCATAAGCACGCCCTGCGTTCTAATGCTCTCGTTCAAAATATTAGAAAGAGCAACTACTTGAAGTTCATCTAGAAGGAGTTCAGGTTTTATTCGCTCGATTATTTTTGCAACCGTAACTTCGACAGGAATCTCTTTCGGTTTTTCCTGTGTTCTATTTTGATCCATCGAACTATTCATGCGGCGATTACCACCATTATTATTTCCATAACCATTATTGAATCCGCCATTTCCAAATTGTGCGGAAACAGTATTTGAAAATAGCGCAATAAATAGTACCGTTAGAATAGATTGAAGTGGTTTCATAACTAATGTTTTAAATCAAATATTATAAATTTAAGCGGGTTCTCCGTATAAATCAAATTCTGTTGCTTCTGTAATTTTTATTAGAACAAATTCGCCAGTTTTCACATAATGCTTTGACGCATCTATTAAAACTTCGTTATCTACATCAGGACTGTCAAATTCTGTGCGTCCTACAAAATGACCTCCTTCTTTTCTATCGATAATACACTTGAAAACCTGACCTACTTTTTCTTGGTTTAAATCCCAAGAAATTTGTGATTGTAATTCCATTATTTCATTGGCACGATCTTGCTTCACCTGGTCTGGAACATCATCTTCAAGTAAATAAGCATGTGTATTCTCTTCATGAGAATAGGCAAAACAACCCATTCTGTCAAACTTCATTTCTTGAACAAAATCTTTCAGTATATTAAAATCCTCTTGCGTTTCTCCTGGATATCCTACAATTAAAGTCGTGCGAATAGCCATTCCTGGGACAGCAGCGCGGAATTCTTTTAGTAATTTAGTTGTTTTTGCTTGAGTAGTTCCACGACGCATAGATTTCAAAATTGAATCTGAAATGTGTTGCAATGGAATATCTAAATAATTACAAATTTTAGGCTCTTGCTTCATGATTTCCAATACTTCCATAGGGAAGCCAGTAGGGAAAGCGTAATGCAAACGAATCCATTCGATTCCTTCTACCTTAACTAGCGCTTTTAATAATTCTCCAAGGGCTCTTTTTTTGTAAATATCCAAACCGTAATAGGTCAAATCCTGAGCTATCAAAATTAATTCTTTTACGCCATTTTTAGCTAGACCTTCAGATTCTTTTACTAGTTTTTCAATAGTTTGGGAAACATTTTTTCCTCGCATTAATGGGATTGCACAAAAGCTACAGGGTCTATCGCAACCTTCTGAAATTTTTAAATAAGCGTAGTTTTTAGGGGTGGTCGTTAAACGTTCTCCTAACAATTCATGCTTGTAATCAGCTCCTAAAGCTTTTAACAAAGCAGGCAATTCCGTAGTTCCAAAAAATTGATCCACATTAGGGATTTCTTTTTCTAAATCGGGACGGTAACGTTCCGACAAACAGCCAGTAACAAATACTTTGTCAACAAGTCCTCTTTCTTTTTTATCAGCATACTCTAAAATCATGTTCACTGATTCTGCCTTAGCATTATCAATAAACCCACAAGTATTTATTACAATAATATTTCCTTCTTCGGCTTCCGGAGCTTCGTGCGTAACGTCTTTTCCGCTTGCGCGAAGCTGACCCATAAGTACTTCACTGTCATATACATTCTTTGAGCACCCGAGAGTGATCACGTTTATTTTATTCTTTTTTAAAGACTTCGTTCTCATATCATTAGAATCCCTATAATTTGGGAATTTTGCAAAATTACAATTTTTATTTAAACTGAACTTGTTTCAGTTTCTATTAATTCATTTCGAACCATAAAACTTTGTTTTTTTTTATGGAGCTATTCCTGCTGTACGTTGCAATCTCCCGCTAAAAAGCGGGAGGATTTTCACTGCCATCAGGGCTAAAAAAAATCCGTTTCATAATCACGAAACGGATTTCTTATACTAATTTTAGTACTTTATAATTCGAATAGCAAGGTTAGTGAAATAGCGTTGTTTACAGCATCTATGTTTGCGCCATCAGTTAGTCCTTGACTAAAAAATCCTTGTTGTGTGTTTCTTTTGGCATAGGAGTAGGCTAAATCAACTTTTGTTGAGCCAAAACTGTAACCTAAACCACCTGAATAACCAGTTAAATCACCTATAGTTACAGCATTTTTATACGGACTTTGTTCGTAGCGGTATCCTGCTCTTAAACTTAAAGCCTCAATCTTATATTCAGCCCCTATTCTTAATTCGCCAGTAGAAGTTAAAGTGGAATTCACCTCACTGTTTAAATTGTTAAAATAAGAATCGTTTTCAGGTTTGAATTTAGTATTGCTGTAATCCTTCATAGCATAATCAACGCTTATTAAACCGGTTTTCCCAAATACATAAGCAAAACTTCCAGTTAACTTACTTGGTGTTTGCAGTTTATAAAGTTCGTACCTATTTACGTACTGAGGATTTACATCATTAGTGATATCATCAGCATTTGAAGCGCTCCTTACAACAACTAGTCTTTGAGATAATTCATCATTTAAGTTGTACCATGTAGATGATTCATAAGCAAGACCTACACGAACTTCATTCGTTAATTTTGCAATGGCTCCTACTTGGAACGAGAATCCTGTGCCATACGTGTATAAATCGTTTTCAAAACTCAATCTGCTTACGGTATAATCTGCTGTTAGTGGTGCATTATTATCTTCATAAAAAGTGGATGATTTGCGATAGTCAGTAAAATGAGAATTCAAATTAAGTCCTATATATAACTTATCATTATACGATGTTGCTGCATTAAAAGATAGTTTTCCATTATAACCAGTACTATAGATAGAATTTTCTTGATAATAATTGCCTCCAGCTGGAACATTCGAAGTGTAAGGAGAGTTATTGTTATTGGTGTCAACAGCATCAATTACGAAGCCTTGATATCCTAAAAATGCTTGCTGAGCAGAGAATCCGTTTAAGTTTTGATATTGATTATTAGGAAGATTAGTTCCTAAAAATGAATATAAATCTGAGATTGTTTCGCCAGGTACTCTGTTTACAAATTCTTGCGGGACAGGGGCTCCATCATTTGAATTGTTGGCATAACTCAAAAAGTAATTGCCTATTGAATTGTTTGGATTCGTTCCTGCGGAAAATAATCCATTATCAAAATTATTAGTATTTTCATAATTGATGCCGAGTGAAACTTTTTTCCACTTGCTATTCCCTCTGTTGTTAAATACAAAGACAGCTCCAGCTTGATTTAAATCGAAAGAATTGTTTTTTTCGGACGTTGAGGTTCCAAAGTAGTTCGAATTGTTTTTAATGTCGTAATTACTTAGTGTAATGGCCATTTGATTATTCGAAAAAATGGCGGAACCTGCTGGGTTTACATTTATGGAAGATAAATCTCCTCCTAATGCTCCAAACGCACCGCTCATAGCCCTAAACCGAGCTGTACCGCTTAAATTATCTTGTGAATAGCGAAGTGCATCAGAGATTTCTTGTGATTGCGCAACGCTTACTGAGAAGCCTAATGCTACTAAAAATATATATTTTTTCATATAATGGAATCGTTATAATTTAATACTGCAAAAAGAACGGAAATTTATCTTGATTATCCTCTACCGCCTCTACCGCCACCTCCGGATGATCTTCCACCACCTCCAGAATTTCCGCTACTACCAGATCCTCTGGAACTGCTTGATCCACTATTGCTAGGGCTGTATGATCTTGAATTATTATCGTTTGTTGAACTTGGAGTATAGGATCTTTCCGGTCTGTTGCTTTGGTTGCGAGTAGCGTTACCACTTCCTCTTCTACTTGGATTGTAATTCGAGTTGTTTTGTGATTGTCCTTGATTTCTTGAAAAGGTTGGACTGTTCCTATTGAATCCGTTTGTAGTATTTCTTCGGAAATCGGTATTTGTATTTCCTCTACCATTAAAATCGTTTCTACGGTTAATGGTATTGCCTTGGTTTCTAGAGTAGTTTTCTGAATTCCGGGTGTTGTAATTTCTATCCGTATTCGTATTGGTGGTGTAGGAAGAACCTCTTCGGCCTCTATTGTATGAATAGCCGCCATTATTATTGGAATTAGGATATCCCCAGTTGTTACCTTGCCAATTGTTCCATCCCCAATTGTTTCCGTACCAATTATTCCATCCAAAACCGGCATTCATACCCCAACCAAAACCGCCATTCCATCCCCAGCCGAAACCGCCATTCCATCCCCAGTTGTTTCCATACCAGTTATTCATGCCCCAACCGAAACCACCGTTCCATCCCCAATTGTTCATGCCCCAATTGTTGTCGTAGATGTTTATGCTTACGCCCTGAGGATTACTGCCCCATCCAGGATAGCTTACGTTGTCTTGTAGAGAGTCGTTTTCAATGTTGTAATCATTATAGTTGTCTACATCTGTAAAAATTTCTACAGGTTGATTGTTGTTCTGCAAAGACCCGAAATAGTCTTTATATTGATTGTTGGGAGCATTTTCTGCCTCTACTGCAACAGCTCTTCTTGGGGTATTACCATATATTCCATCAGAATCATAGTAAGAGCTGTTTTGATAAGAGCCACAAGATGTAAACAAAATGCTCAAAATTCCAACGAAGTAATAAATTGTTGGATTTCGGAAGGAAAGAGTACTAGTTTTCATATATATGGAGTTTTTATTGTTGGACACTACAAAAATAGTTAGTTTTGCGGAACTATTTACGTAAAATTATTAATGCAAAATTTGTGCCAAACTATTCAGTATGAGTAAGAACTTAACTACGAGAGCAGACGATTATTCAAAATGGTATAATGAGTTGGTTGTTAAAGCCGATTTAGCCGAAAATTCAGGAGTTAGAGGCTGTATGGTTATCAAACCTTACGGTTACGCGATATGGGAAAAAATGCAAGCGGAGTTGGATCGAATGTTTAAAGAAACGGGACATCAAAATGCCTATTTTCCATTATTTGTGCCAAAAAGCATGTTTGAAGCCGAAGAAAAAAATGCGGAAGGATTTGCCAAAGAATGTGCGATCGTGACCCATTATAGGTTGAAAAACGATCCAGACAGACCCGGCAAATTAATGGTGGATCCTAATGCAAAATTGGAAGAAGAATTGATTGTTCGTCCCACCAGTGAGGCAATTATTTGGTCTACATACAAAGGTTGGGTTCAATCCTACAGAGATTTACCGTTGTTGATTAATCAGTGGGCCAATGTAGTGCGTTGGGAAATGAGAACCAGATTGTTTTTGAGAACAGCAGAGTTTTTATGGCAAGAGGGGCATACGGCGCATGCAACAAAAGCAGAAGCAGTTGAAGAATCGGAAAAAATGATGAATGTATATGCTGATTTTGCCGAGAATTTCATGGCAATTCCAGTTATAAAAGGAATAAAGACAGAAACAGAGCGCTTTGCGGGAGCAGAGGAAACGTATTGTATTGAAGCTTTGATGCAAGACGGAAAAGCGCTTCAGGCAGGAACTTCGCATTTCCTAGGTCAGAATTTTGCTAAAGCCTTTGATGTTAAATTTGCAAATGCTGAAGGAAAGCAAGAGCACGTTTGGGGGACTTCTTGGGGTGTATCTACTCGTTTAATGGGTGCATTGGTAATGACGCATTCAGATGATCAAGGATTGGTATTGCCTCCTAGTTTAGCACCTATTCAGGTAGTGATTGTTCCTATTTATAAAACAGATGAGCAATTGGATGCTATAAGAGCTGAGGTAAATGTTTTGACTGTAGCTCTAAGAAAATTAAATATCTCTGTGAAATTTGATGATAGAACTACTCAGAAGCCTGGTTTTAAATTTGCGGAATGGGAGTTGAAAGGGGTACCAGTGCGAATTGCTGTAGGTCCAAAAGATCTAGAAAATGGAACTTTTGAGGTTGCAAGAAGAGATACTTTGTCTAAAGAAGTAATTTCTAAAGATGGAATTGAAACTTATGTCAGTGATTTATTGAAACAAATTCAAAAAGAATTGTTCGAAAAAGCATTAGATTATAGAAATACACATATTACTGAGGTAGACAGTTTTGAGGAGTTTAAAGAAGTTTTAGATACTAAAGGAGGTTTTGTATCAGCACATTGGGACGGAACTGCAGCCACTGAAGAAAAGATTAAAGACTTGACTAAAGCGACCATCAGATGTATTCCATTAGACAGGGTAGAAGCGACGGGAAGCTGTGTTTTTACTGGAGAAAGTTCAGTTGGAAGGGTGTTGTTTGCGAAGGCATATTAAAAAAAAATATTTTTTTTTGCATCAGCTATTGTGCGTCTCAAAAATAGTTGTATTTTTGCATCCGCATTAGAGAAGCAGGGCCCGTTCGTCTATCGGTTAGGACGCATGGTTTTCATCCATGTAAGAGCGGTTCGATTCCGCTACGGGCTACTATTTTTATTGCAGATTAAAGTTTTCCTGAACTTAGAGGGAAGTATGGCCCGTTCGTCTATCGGTTAGGACGCATGGTTTTCATCCATGTAAGAGCGGTTCGATTCCGCTACGGGCTACAAAATTCAATTCATATTGATAAAACTTAGGGGATAATGGTCCGTTCGTCTAGGGGTTAGGACGCCAAGATTTCGTCTTGGTAACAGGGGTTCGATTCCCTTACGGACTACAATAAAATAGTAAAAGATAAAAAAGCAATAAAATGGCAAATCATAAATCAGCTCTAAAGAGAATCAGAACTAACGAAAAGAGAAGAGTATTAAACAGATACCAACACAAGACTACTCGTAATGCAATCAAGGCATTAAGAATAGCTACTGATAAAACAGATGCTACATCTAAATTGTCAAGCGTGATCTCTATGATTGATAAGTTAGCTAAAAAGAATATTATTCATGATAACAAAGCTTCTAATTTAAAATCTAAATTAACGAAACTTGTTTCTAAATTGTAATTAATACAATTTTTTACATACAAAAAAAGCTCTCATTTTATGAGGGCTTTTTTTTGTATGTAATGTCCCGTCCTGAAATAGCGATACACAAAAAGTATCCTAATGGAAAAACATGAAGAAACGCGCTATGTGAAGCGGACTCAAAAAGATTATTCAATGTCTTTTAAATTACAAATTGTTCAAGAAATTGAACGAGGACAACTTACAGTTACAGAATCCACAAAGACTTATGGCATTCAAAATAGATCAACTGTTGTTAAATGGCTTAGAAAATTCGGTAACTTTGATTGGGAAAACCAAACACCATTTACTATGTCAAAGTCGCCAGAACAAAAGATAATGGAACTTGAAGCCAAAGTAAAACTTCTAGAGAAACAGAAGTCTTTTTTG
>NZ_FNDB01000020.1 GCF_900099915.1 Flavobacterium omnivorum | reverse complement strand
AGAAGAAACCAAAAATTATATTTTTTAGTACATCGAATTCTCAGGAAAGTAGTCAAAAACAAGCTGAACTAGGTTTAAACCTCGTCAAGCCTTGAAAAACAAAGAAAAAATAACGTTCCGATTATTTTTATCGGACAACAATGATTGAAATATTCAAAATTCCCATTTCTAATAATATTATAAAATCCTTCATTAGAAAAAAGCATTGGAACCTCATAAGGTAATAATTCAGTAAGGAGAACTCTTGTTTTATCTTCTTTATTTATTTTTACTTTTCCCATTACCAACATTTTATTATTCGTCCCATTTCTGTATAACTAAAACTATTATACGTTTTATTCTTATGTCCAGCAATAAAACAATTCTTTTTTAATAAATTTCTTTGATTAAGAGTAAGAATCGCATTTAATCTTATACCTAAATTACCTTTTTTTGAATAAATAACTTTTTTATGAAATACATTGAGTTCATTTAATACTTCTAAATTATTTAGATGCGTATAATTAAAAAAAATACCAGCTTTTAAAATACTTCCATCTGTACTTTTACTTATTCCGTAATTACCCGATAAAAACTTAACCCTTTTCTTTAACAGTTCAAAATCTTGATTTTTAATAAAATCAACGTAGGAACTAATAATACGTGTTTTAATTTTTTTAATTTTTTTATCAGCTATACTTATTCTTAATTTATTTTCTCTTTTAGATTCAGTTTTCTCAAGATAAAATTGGTATCCCAAATATTCTATCTTATTATGTTCTGGCCTTTTATCGTATCTTTTATCTATTATTTTAAAAGTCGCTCCTTCAATTAGTTCCGTTTTAGTTGTATTAATTTCTAATGAGACATTTTCAAGGTTTATATCTAATGAATTATAAAGATCTAATGCGCTTTCTTTATTACTTAAAAATATTATTATATCATCTACAAATCTTGCATAATAATATACGTCCGAATGCCTTTGAATCCATCTGTCAAATTTTCTCATATATATTTCTGACAAAGTAGAACTAATATTCATACCTCTGGGCAGACCAAGGTTTGATTCTATATTTGAATTTTCAAATATTTTTCTCAAAAGAAAAATTGAATAATACGAAAGCATCGCATCATCTTTAAGTTTCTTAAAAATTTTTTCTCTATCTATACTTTCATAAAATGACTTTATATCGGTTTTAATTATCCAAAAAGGGGCATTCTCATTTAGTAAAGTTTTGACTTGCTGAATTATAAATTTTCGATTAGCTTGTTCGTCTTTATATATTCTTTTGATATTATCGTTAAGTTTCCTCAAAATTAGTTTTTGAGGGATATCTTCTAAAAAATAAAAAACACCATTTGTTTTAATATTAAATTCAAAACTTTCATTGAGAATGTTTACTTCAAGTTTATCAATTTCATCAGCAACATCTTCTTTTTCTAATCCATTTCGAATTAGTTCTCCTTTTTTTAAATATCTTAATAATTCTTGTGAGTTGAAATTTTGTTTCATTTAGAGTAGGTAGGTTGAAATACAATTATCGCTAACTTATTACATACTAGTCACAAATCGGCTACAATCCACCCAAATTAGGTTGGCTTTGTCTCAAATTGTAACTTTATACTGTGCATTACCAAACATACAAAACCATTTTCACAATACTTTACGGTTTCCCTCATTATCTTAAAAAAGATGAAATAAAAAAAAGACACCTCATCAGTATCTTTTCATAAATAGTATAATTCCAGTCTTCAAAATCAGCAGCTTAAAAACAGTGCTTTTTAAACTACCTCCGGTTCCGTTCAACACAGGTTTCATTGTTGGTGCTACGCACGCAACGACCCCATAGCTATTAGCAATAACTCTTAGTTTACTTGTAGTTTTTCTAATCTTTCACGAGCTTTCAATAATATTTCCTCGCTGAATAAAACTCTATACTTTTCATTTTGTATAATGCTTTCGATTGTAAGATCAAGTCTATTTATATCAAACATTTTAAGTAACCCTGAATGTAACTTCTCAGTACCTTCTTTTATTAATCTATTTGCCGCGCCAATTGCGCCATAGTCATAGATTTGATTTAATATTATTGACTTATTGATTTTTGCTCCTGCTTTAATCGAAAGATCAATGGAAGAGATTAACTCATCATGTAGTTCATTTTCTAGTGCTAAAAATTCATCTTCTTTTGTCTCAGAAAGGAGAATGTCTTGTGTTTGTAAAATTAACTTATCGTAGTTGATAACAATTTCTTTTAATTTGGTAAAACGAATACCAAATTGTTTGATGAGTTGCGATTCATCACTTTGAATAATAAATTCGTGATTAAAGTATTCTGCTGAATTTGTCCAATTGTAAGATCCCGCAATTAATTTAGCGTTATCAAATATTGCAAACTTATCCTGCAAAAACTTCCCGCTGCGAGTTGACAAAATGTAAACTTTCCCTCCATTTTTGATAAAGTTGTCAAAAGATAACCGCTTATTTTCAAAATGATCGCTGATTATTATTTCTACAGAACAGCCACTTTCAAGTTTATCAGTTAATTGGCCTAACAAATCTTTATTAGTAAACCATGCGACAGATACAACTATTGATTCTCTAGCAGAATAAATATTTGATTCAATCTTTTTCTTAATGTCTTTGAATGATGCTGTTATCATAAAGTTTTAGCCATTGTTAATTTATGTTTTTTATTGAATTATGTAATCGTTTGTTTTATAAACTATTTTATAATTAAGTTTTTCGAAGACAATATTTGATTCTATATTATTTTTTTCTGCTAAAAGATTAACCATATCAAATTTGCCTTTTAAAAATTCAGTTACATCTTGCATTAATTTTGTTCCAAATCCTTTATTTCGATGTTCTCTTTTTGTAAAAAAAGATCCAATAATT
The DNA here is from genome assembly GCF_900099915.1 of Flavobacterium omnivorum. Lineage (GTDB taxonomy): Bacteria > Bacteroidota > Bacteroidia > Flavobacteriales > Flavobacteriaceae > Flavobacterium > Flavobacterium omnivorum. The sequence continues at coordinate 58,132 of NZ_FNDB01000020.1, read as the reverse complement.
GGGAAGTTAAAAGGAGTTGATATGATTGAACACATTGAAACTATTACGTCTTCATTTTTTAAAATCCATATCGAATTTTCTTTAATTGAAGATTCCGTTTCTTTTCTCATTTTATTAAAATCTTTATTGTTTTTTCCGTGATATTCATCTTCAAAATATTCACATATCATTTGAGTTATTTCATCAAGATATTTTAATGAGGCTAATTCTGCTATGTTTTCCTTTTTACTGACTTTTACAACTTTACTATTACTATAATAAAGACGCTCCTTAAAAATGGAATAATTTATATTCTCCATTAATTCCGTAATAAGTTTAGCAGTCCCGTTAAAATGAAAGCCTTTTTGATACACTTCAAAATTTATTCTATCTCTTAATTCATGTAATTGATTTTCTGTCCAATCATTTCCATAAAGAAAGTAATTACCATTGAACCAGAATCCAAGTATCCAATTCTTAGAATCTCCAATTATAAATGAATCATAATACTCTTGTTGATAGTGTCCAATCCTTGAAACAGCATCTATCAAAAAATAATGTTCAAAGTATTTACCAGCTATAATTTTATCAACTTCAATTATGAAATCTGTTGTGTTCTCGAATTCGTATATCATAAAAATATCAGTTAACTTGTTTTTACAAGCCACAAAGTGGTCACAATGCCCCTAAATCAATTTGCCTTGTAGCATACAATAGTTTTCTACTATACAATCCCAAACATACAAAACCATTTTCACAATACTTTACGGTTTCCCTCATTATCTTAAAAAAGATGAAACAAAAAAAAGACACCTCATCAGTATCTTTTCATAAATAGTATAATTCCAGTCTTCAAAATCAGCAGCTTAAAAACAGTATTTTTTAAACTGCCTCCGGTTCCGTTCAACACACCTTTTAAATTAAAATTCAAAACCAAACAAAGTACCTGTTTCATCACGATCATTTAGTTCCAAAACGACATTATCTTTCTTAAAATAGACAAACTCATCACTTACATCTGTTGGTAAATCAGATTTAATTACAGATAATATATATTGAATATCATTATTCTTTGTTACATTGTCTACTAAATCTAATAATCTTAATTTGATTCCATTATCTTGCTGTGATAGTACATCATCATGGTACACAAAACGAAAATAAGATTCTTTGCTATAAGCAACTAAAACAGCAAGATCAAATACTACACATAATATCTTTCTATATGTCCTTCCTTCGTCCTTAGCGGTATCTTTTGATAAATGATCTTTTGTTTTTATTATAGGTGGCTTGAAATCCACATTGTTATTAGCATTGATAGACCATGATATATATGTATCCTCATTCATTATTGCTAAGAAAAATTTCGAAAACAAATCACGGATTTGTTTATATTTTTCGTTTCTTTCAGTATTATTGCTAAAATTTCTAATCAACTTTATAGTACCTTCAATTTCATTTTTAAGCACTTCTTTTGAATCATCTTTATGGATAATCATATCAATAATTTTCAAACGCTCTTGTAATTGAATAAGGTCAGATTCTAACCTAGCTAGATCTTTTTGATATTCCTTTAACTTTCTAAATGTATTTGTATCTTTTAAAAAACTTAATAGATTTTCTTTTTTGTTATTAAGCTCCTGTAACTCCAAATTAATCTTTTCTAATTCTTCATTTTTACTTTTTAATGTTTTTTTAAGTAATCTATTTCTATCTTTTGTAAGTTCTTCGTTAAAACTAATAAGTTCTTCGTAGTCTTTTTTTAAACTATCTGCAAAATAAATTTTCGATTCTAAAAATACTTTTTCAACTTTAGCTAGATCAAAAGCAAAATTATTTTTAATTGATGTCTGAAGCTTATTAATATCAAAACTCAAATTATAAGACAATGTATTAAGTTTTGATATTTTATTTTCTATTTCATCTATTCCAACTTCAATTAAACTCTGATCTTCTTCATAAAAATTTAATTGATCAATCCTCTGTTCAGCTTCCTCAGTTTTATTTTTTTGAAGACTAATTTGGGCTACTATTTCATCTCGATCTGTTTCATTAACTGAAAAATCTTTTTTTAATTGCTTTATTTCAGTTTCTATTTTTTCTTGTTGGGTGTCATTCTGATATTTCTTTCGCAATACTTCTCCATCAAATCCTAATAAGTCAAACATAAAAGGTTTCCAATCAACATCTTTACCGCCTTTAAATTTAGACAATCGATATACATCTTCGTAATCTGGTTGCATACGAATGCAATAATTTATTGCTTTTCTATAATCATAGGTTTTATTCTTAAAAAAATCAAATCTTATAATTTCTGACAATTGCTTTTTAGCAGCATCATTTCCTAAATCTTCAAACTGCCATACAGATGGCGGTATATATGCTTCGACTTTTTGATTATTAATGCTAAATGATGCTTTCGAATGATTTTCTATTGATCTTTTTATTGTTAGAAATCGACCATCATTTAAATATAATTCCAAGTAAAATATATGATTAATAAAAATAGAATTTCCCTTTTCGTCTTTAATCTTTAGCAAAAAATGATTTTTGTCTATTTGCTTTATTAATAAATAATCTATCAACTCAGCTAATTTGGTTTTTCCCAAATCATGTGAATTTTTTTTCTCTTTTAAGTCTGTTAATACATCTGCATAGATAACATTTAACCCTTTTAGATTAAACGTTATATTCTTAAATCGACTATCATTACTATAAAGTTTACTTAATTTCATTTGCTTTAAAAGAATCGGTTTCTTGTTCGTAGTTTAATTTACCTAATAAATATAAAAAATTTAAGGCATATGGAAAATTAACTTTAGCTTGATCCCCCAATATAATTATAATTTTATTTAACAGATTATCGTATTTGATAGCATAGAAAGCATTTAGCTCAGTTAATATAATTGTGCTAATATTCAAAATAGAATATTTGGGGTTTGTGTGTCTGTCAGGTTTAATCATTTAACTCCTATTAAACATTCATAATACATATAATGCAATAAAGTAAAAATATGTCTCTTTCCTTTTATCTTATTTCCATCAGAAATTTGCTTGAATATAAAAATAAATATTTCTTCAAACGTTGCAAAGTTAGCTCTTTTTACTTGAATTAGGTTTCTTAATTCAGATGCAGTATCAAAATACTGCTCCTTATATTCCTCATTTCTTGGATCACCAAGAAATGATTCTATTTTTTCAAAATCTTGCAATGAGTGATTTAAGATTTCATTTTCATAATAGTCTTTACCTAATTCATTTTTCTTGTTTTTTTCTTCTATTTTTATTCTATCAAAATCAAATTGTATTCTATTTACTTCCGTTTCCAAACTTGATTTTATTTTTGGAAATTCACTATGAAACTCTAAAATAATATCTTTGATTTCTTCTTCAGAAAAATCGAAAGGAATATGATGTAAATCTAATTGAAACTCTCTTATAATTTGTTTATTAGGATTTATATATAAATCATTCAATGTTTCTTTACCAACAATTACTACATTTTCAAGACCTGTTTCATCATTAATTTTTCTTACTAAACGTTCTCCTTCGATCCCTGAATACTTTCTATTAGTAAAAATCATGTAGCAATCAATATCACCTTCTATTTTTAAAGTTTTTACTTTCTCTATTTCAATTCCAATAGTTTTTTTAAAATCCGAATCAGAGCAAGAAGCTATTGGATTGGCAGTATGTTTAGCTTGTATTATAAATTTTCCTTTCCAAGAATCTATTCCAGAAGGATATTTACTAGCTGTTCCGGTAAATTTTCCATCTCTACCTCCATCTTTTCCCGCAGAAAATGATATCATACCTATTCCCAAAATATCTTGACAAACTCTGTTAACTAAATTCTCAAATTGAGATTCATTTAATAACTCCAACCTATAATCCATGTTCAAATAAATAAGTGATAATAAAAATCAAATATAACACTCAAGTATTATATTTGGTTAAAAAACAATTCAACTTAGTAAAATTTAATTCCCTATCCTTTGGAAATCCAACTTTAAAAGTAAGGATAATATATTACTTTTTTAAAACATCCATAAATATATTATTACAAATAATCAAAAGGACTTTTTTCAGTTACATACTTTTAGTAATTATATGAATATAAATCACAGTCGTTTGCTCCCATAATGTACCGCCCTGACTCATATCGAGTACAAACTAATATTAAAAAAAAGCGTTTTTCAATGAGAAAATTTCAACAAATTATAAATTACTCCGTTTTCGACAAGCTTTAATCCCGAATTGACAACTATTCGGTATCACTATAAAACAAAAAAAGATGACCATGCATCTTTTTTATATCCGTTACAGTTTTCTGTCAGTGTTCGACTTAATTTACTTCCGGTTTGCATTCTCTTTAGTAAACTTATCTATATTAATTTTTACGCTTAAGATATTGATAGTTTTGAGATTTATTTCTTGTCTATGAAAACGTCTTTAATATCCATATCAAGAGCTTCACAGATTTTCAAAAGAGTAAAGAAGTGAAAGTCTTCTTTACCATTTTCTATATCGCTAATCTTTGCTCTATCTAGTTTCGAGTCTTTATCGGCTAATTGTTGTTGAGTTAATCCTTTTTCTTTTCTCTTATTACGTATTGAATTCCCTACCCTTTTGTATATTTCGATAAAATTTCCTTGCATTTTTTAAAAAATATTTTGTGGTTTTATTGCCACATTAAAAAATAATATTACATTTGTTACAGCGAATTGATAATTAGACTTTAAAGTCATAATTAAAACGATGTTTTCTCGACTCAAAACGACCAATTTTACCTTCGAGAGTATCGTGAAGTCGCTCCATGTCAAAAAGTTTCTTACTTTTGCAAATGGCATGCGAGCGGTTCTCACGTAAGCTTTAGATGGTAACTTTTAAATCGAAAGATTTAGAAGACGGGTTTGGTCGCCCATGAGTCTAAAGTGTGAAACCGCTCCTTGCTTTTTTCTGCAAGTACCCTTCATACCCGAAATACATCGTTCCATAACCATAAACTTATAAATTATGAGAACGATTTTTTTATGTACAACCGTTACCAAACCACCTTAACTACCTGCTAAAAGCAAGCTGCCTTTTGTTATCCCAAAACTGAAATAAACATTGCGTTAGGATAGGAAAACACCGAGAAGCACTCTTATCAGAGACTCTTCTCCCATCAGAATTTTAGTCCTGATGTGTTTAACTCTACCTTGATATATAAAAAAAGGGAATCATATAAAATAACAATCCCCTCTATATCAAACCTCAACCCAAACCTAAAATGCTTTTGGCACTTAGATTTAGGCTTTTTCTCTTTAAACTCGCACTTTAAAAGTATTGCCTTTATTTCTATTTTCCAAATGGTATATTAAAATTTTAAATTTCGTTTCAGAAAGGAGAGCAAAAGGAGTTTTTTAAACCCTAAACCCATTATTCATAAATCCAAGTTAGGAAAACACCCTTTTCTTAACCGGCACAAGATTCCTATGCCCAACTTTAAACCAATAACCCAAAACCCATGACCCAAAACTAAAAACACCTGCACCGAAAGGTCCTTTGAATAAAAACACCTAGTTAATTTAATTTGAATTTGTTAATAAAAGGTGCAGGTTATTTAGCAGCAACAGCAACTCATAACCCAAAACCCTTAACCAATAACTAAAAAAAATGCCTATGAAATACTACAAACAAATACAAATAGGAATAATTATACTTTTTATAGCAACGATGTGCATGTGGCTTTATGGTTGAGATACAGGTTATTTAGCCGCAACATCAACTCATAACTCATAACTAAAAACACCTATGATATAGTAAAAAACACCATGCCTAAAGACTTTAAGACATTCGACTTGAGACTTTAAGACTAAACAAAAAAAGTCCCCTAAATCGCCGGCAAGCTAAACTAGAGGACCATAGCAAAACAAAACTCACATTTCATTTAACTAAACCAATATTATGAAAATTATTTCATTTTACAAGGGTAGTTCGACTTTTTGGTGCCTGATTATTATTGGGTTCTCCCTAAGCCACACCCCTATTCTAGCCAACAAGCTACTGAGGCAAATACAATCCTTACCCCAGCAAAGTCAAATAAGCGGCACCATCACTGATGGTACATACCCTTTAACCGGCGTTACAATTACTGTAAAAGGTCAGCAAAAAACGGTAGTCTCTGACTTCGATGGGAAATTTACTATAATAGTATCACCCAGTGACATCCTCATTTTTACTTACATGGGCTTTAAGACCGTTACAATGCCTGTTGATGGTCGATCCATAATTAATATTCGGATGCAGGAAGATGCGACCACACTACAGGAGGTCAAAATCAATGCTGGCTACTATTCTGTGAAAGAAAAGGAACGCACCGGAAGCATTGCTAAAATAACATCAAAGGACATTGAAAAACAACCTGTAACAAATGTGCTTGCTGCTATGCAGGGTCGTATGGCTGGTGTAAATATCACCCAAACTACAGGTGTGCCCGGTGGTGGTTTTGCCATACAGATTAGAGGGCAAAACAGCTTGCGCAGCACAGGCAATGATCCGTTATATATCATTGATGGTATTCCTTATTCATCAGAATCTACTGGTTCAAGTTCTACTGCCAGTCTTTTGGGTGGCTTAACGAGTCCGTTGAACAGCCTTAATCCTGATACTATTGAAAGTGTCGAGGTGTTGAAGGATGCTGATGCCACTGCGATTTATGGTTCCCGTGGTTCTAACGGTGTTGTGCTGATTACAACAAAGAAGGGTAAGATTGGGAAAACGCATTTTACTGCCAATTACTCCAAAGGAACAGGTAGCGTAACCCGATTTATGGATTTGATGAATACCGAACAATATCTTGCCATGCGTAGGGAAGCTTATGCCAATGACGGCATAACGACTTATCCAAGGAGTGCCTATGACCTTAATGGAGCATGGGATCAAAACCGATACACCGACTGGCAGGAAGAATTGACAGGTGGAACAGCTGAATATACTGATCTTAATACCAGCGTTTCGGGAGGCAATAGTGCTACACAGTTTTTGATGAGTGGAAATTTTTCGAAACAAACGACAGTTTTTCCGGGTGATTTTAGGTATAAGAAAGGTAATATACATGTGACTGCCAATCACGAATCGGATAACAAAAAGTTCCGTATTTCTTTTTCGGGTGGTTATACGGTACAAGACAACAACCAGCCTTATCTTGACCTTACCAGAGAATCGAGATTGTTAGCGCCCAATGCGCCTTCTTTGTATGACGTAGCGGGCAACCTGAACTGGCAGAACAATACATTTACCAATCCGTTAAGGCATTTGAATGGAACATACAAGGCCTTAACTTATGATTTGCTCGCCAATACTGTTCTGTCCTACAATCTGTTTCCTAACCTTGAAATAAAATCGGCTTTTGGATTTACAGACTTACGCCATGATGAGAGCAGCACCGCTCCCTCGACTATTTATAATCCGTCGTTGGGAATTGGTAGTGATAATTCTGTTTTATTCTTAAATACCACCAACCGCCAATCGTGGATTGTAGAGCCACAGCTGAACTGGAACAAATTGTATGGGAAGGCAAAAATTTCTGTTCTTGCTGGTGGTACATTCCAGAATAGAACAGGTAGCCAACTAGTACATCAGGCATTGGGTTTTCCCAGTAACAGCCTTATTTATAATCTTGCTGCGGCATCTAACGTTACCATCACTCAAAATGATGAGTCGGAATATCGTTATCAGGCCTTTTTTGGCCGAACCAACTTATCATGGGACGATCGGTATATCCTAAATCTAACAGGCAGACGCGATGGCTCCAGTCGCTTTGGACCCGGCAAACAATTTACCACTTTTGGTGCGGTGGGAGCTGCATGGTTATTTACGAATGAAAAAGTATTGAAAGAAAACAGGATTTTGAGTTTTGGAAAACTGCGAGCCAGCTATGGTACAACAGGGAATGACCAGATAGGAGATTATCAGTTTCTTGACACCTACACCACTACAGGTGTTGCGTATGACGGTGTAGTGGGGTTGCTGCCAAGTCGCCTTTATAATCTGGCATTTGGTTGGGAAACGAATAAGAAACTTGAAGTAGCGTTAGAAACGGGATTCCTTAAAGACCGGATATTTTTTACTGCCGGATGGTACAGTAACCGTTCTTCTAATCAGCTGGTAGGGATTCCGTTGCCAGGCACTACAGGATTTACTTCTGTGCAAGCCAACTTGGATGCTACTGTGGAGAACCGTGGTTTGGAGCTTACCTTGCGAACCGTTAATTTTCAGAATAACGACTTTACATGGACGACCAATTTGAACTTTTCTAGTTCAAAAAATAAACTGGTGTCGTTTCCGGGTTTAGAGGCATCTACGTACCGCAATCAGTTTGTGATTGGACAGCCTCTTAATATAGTAAAGGTATATCATTTTACGAAAGTTGACCCAGCCACTGGAATTTACCAATTTGAGGATGTGAACGGTGATGGTGAAATAAATGAAACGGATGATAAACAAACGGTAAAAGATTTGAATCCGAAATTCTTTGGAGGTCTGCAAAATCAATTGAAGTACAAGCAATTTCAGTTTGATTTTCTTTTTCAGTTTGTGAGGCAAGAAAACTACAACGCCAATACCACATTTAATATGCCGGGTACACGAAGTAACCAATTGGCTTCTACAACAAACCATTGGCAAAATGCAGGTGATGTGTCGCCCCATCAAATGTATTCTGCCACTAATGGTGTAGTGCGTACAGCTTACTTTAATTATACGGAAAGTGATGCGAGCATAAGTGATGCCTCGTATATACGACTTAAAAATATTGCCTTTACCTATGATGTTCCTCAAAAGTGGCTGAACAAGGTGCGCTGCCGTTTATCACTTACCGGACAGAACCTTTTAACGTTTACTAATTATAAAGGAGCCGATCCGGAGTTCAAGATTTATGACTATCTCCCTCCGCTAAAAGTGGTGACGGCAGGTTTGCAATTTACTTTTTAATCTTTAAACATTATATTATGAGAACCATTATATCATTTATAAAAAAAGGGCTTTTGCCTATCATGTGCTTGATGCTCTTATTTAGCAGTTGCGATAATTTTGTAGATGTTGAGCTGCCTAATTCACAACTGACCGCTCCTACTGTTTTTGAAGACATGGCTACAGCCAATGCTGCTTTGACTAGTATTTACTCGAAAATGCGTGACAATGGGCTGCTTAGTGGCTCGCCAGCAGGATTATCACACCAATTAGGAAATTATTGCGATGAACTAGACTTCTATGGATCGCCACAAACCAGTACGGATTATTTTTACACGAATTCGTTGTCTGCTGTCGAGAGCAGTATGAAGAATTTATGGACCAATACATACAATCAAATTTATGATGCCAATGCTGTTGTATATGGCGCAGAAAATTCAATACTACTTTCAACAGCTAATCGCAATCAACTTAAAGGCGAAGCCTTATTTATCAGGGCATTGTTGCATTTTTATCTGGCGAATCTTTATGGTGATGTTCCGTATATTACCACGACCGATTATGCACTTAACAGTACAGTATCGCGAATGCCAGTTGCAACAGTATATAGTGCTGTTAAAGCAGACCTTATTGTCGCCCTGGATTTACTGCCAGAAAGTTATGTGAGTCCAAATCGGGTACGACCAAATAAATATACTGTTCGTGCGCTGTTGGCTCGTTTAAACCTTTATCAAGGTTCATGGGATGAAGCTTCGAACGATGCTTCGGCAGTTATTAATGTTATTGATTTATATGCACTGGAACCCAACATAGATGCTGTTTTTTTAAAAGACAGCCCTTCGACTATATGGCAGTTTAGCCCTGCGTTGAGCGATACAAATACAGAAGAAGGAAGTACTTTTCTTTTTACGTCGGGACCACCGCCAATGTCAGCTTTAACCACCGACTTAGTTAACAGTTTTTTGCCAAGCGACCTGCGAAGAACCCATTGGATAGGTGTTATTACTGATGGGGTTTCGACATGGTATTATCCTAACAAATACAAAAATACTTTGACTGAAGGTGGCTCGATGGAGCATTCTATTGTTTTTAGACTTGAGGAACAATATTTAATACGAGCTGAAGCAAGAGCGCACCAAGGCGACCTTATAGGGGCAAAAGAAGATTTGAACAGGGTGAGAACCCGAGCAGGTCTTGCAGACACTGCAGCAGTAACAGCACAAGAAATTATTGCGGCTGTATTACAAGAGCGACGCTTTGAATTGTTTACAGAACATGGCCATCGTTTTTTTGACTTAAAGAGAACCAACAATCTTACTACTGTTTTAAGCTCAGTGAAACCAGGTTGGAATGATGATGATAAATTATTGCCATTACCAGCATCTGAACTATTATTAAACCCAAACCTGAATCCTCAAAATCCTGGATATTAAGCTATGTATAAATCAATTTACAATTTGAACATTCGTAAAACGTCATGTTTTATTTTTTTTATTTTAGTTTCCTGCTCCGTTATGGGGCAGGCTAAACCAAAAAAGCAGCTGACGGCTGCAGATTATCATTTATGGAGTACGCTGGACATTTCGGATATTTCAAGTACAGGTTTGTGGGTTAGTTATTCATTGCGCTATGAATCGGATAAGGATACCTTATTTGTTAAAAAAGCAGATACTAAAAAAACCTATTCTTATCCGCTGGGTAGAAAAGGCAAATTCAGTGGAGACCAATGGTACGCCTGTATTGTAGCAAAAAGGATGCTTAAGCTGACCCATTTAAAAAATGGAAAACAGGAGATCATAGAGGATGTGAATGATTATGAATTTAGCAGTAATGGAAAGTACCTTGTTGCGGTTTCTAAAGCACAGGAGGGTAGAAAAACACTTATGATTAGAAATTTAACCAATGGTGTAACGCAAAAGATTGAAAATACAAGTAGTTGGGCTTTTAATAATAACAATACGCTATTAGCTTATTGCGTGCAAAATGGTATAGATAGTCAGGGAAAAGTTGTATCAATTAAAGATACTATTCAATCAATTGCTGAATTACCATTTGAGGGTAATGTTGGAAGTGCTATAGTATGGCAAAAAAATAGTGCCTCGCTTGTTTTTGTACTTCAAACTTTGAATGAGTTAAAGAAACCAAATTTAACAGCAACTAAGCTGGCGCAATACCGTTTTGCAAATAGTCAACTGCTGGTGTTAGAACCCAAAGGTATAAATAGTTTTCCAAAAGATAAACACATTGAATCAAACAGCTCAAGCAATCTTAAAATTTCCGATGATGGCAAGAGAATTTTTTTTCAGGTGTTGCCTGATATACCTACTAACTCATTTGATACTCCACTGGTTGAGGTATGGCATGGCGACGATAAAATCATATACAGCGAACAAAAGCTTTATGGACACTTAGACGAATGGGCAAAAACAGCAGTATGGTATACCGATGCAAATGAGGTTTTTGAGTTTATGCCGCAGGAAACGCATATGATGTTATCGGGAGACCAACAATTTGCCTTAACCTCTAGCTTAGAGCCATGTGAACTCCAATTTAAGTATGCACCTGACAGGGACTATTATCTAACCAACTTAGCTACCAAAGAACGTAAATTGTGGTTGCAATGCCATTCGCCTGAAATGCATCATACCATTATGTCACCTTCAGGTAAATACATTACTTATTTTATGGACGGGCATTGGTATATGTATACTCTTGCAACAGGGGAGCATAAAAACTTGACCAGCGGTTTAGGTGTTGCTTTTTATGACGAGGCTAATGACATTGGTGACAAGCCGGATACTTATGGTTTTGCTGGCTGGACTGCAAACGATAAATCTATCGTCATTTACGATCAGTTTGATATTTGGCAAGTTCCTACAGACGGAACAAGTGCAAAACGGCTGACCAATGGTAGGGAAAGGAATATTTGCTATCGCATCACGAAAACGAATTCAGCTAAACAATCACCATTTCTTAGTGTTAATGATAGCAATGTTATCGATTTGAATACTGCATTGGTACTTAAAGCTTCGCTTACTGACAATAGTATGCAGGGATATTACATTTTTGACCATGGTAAAGTAACACCATTGCAATTTAGCCCTCATCGTATCAATGACCTAAAAAAGGCTTCAGGTGCTGATGTTTATATTTTTCTTCAGGAAGATTACGAGCACCCAACAAGTTTGCAGGTTAGAAAAGGAAAAGACGATAAGCCAAAAAGTATTTATCAGGGTAATACACAACATTCTGATTACTTTTGGGGAAAAATTACAACAATAAACTATGCCAGCGAGACGGGTGTGCCGCTGAAAGGGCTGCTTTATTACCCTTCAGATTATAAAAAGGGAACAGCGTACCCAATGATAGTACATGTTTACCAAAAGCAGGCGCAAAACATTTATAATTACATTAACCCATCAGGGTTTCTTGAAGATGGATTTAATGTGACTAATTTTGTTACACAGGGATATTTTGTGTTACTACCAGATATTGAGTACATTATCGGCACTCCGGGTGATTCTGCAGTATTTTGTGTAACGGCAGCAGTTAATAATGTGTTGTCGAAAGGCGATGTTAATCCTAAAAGGGTTGGATTGATTGGCCATTCATTTGGTGGTTTTGAAACGACTTATATTATTACGAAAAGCAATCTCTTTGCAACTGCTGTCGCAGGAGCTGCCCAAACGGATTACCTAAGTGGGTATTTTACGGTAAGTGAAAATTATAAAAGGGCAGAATTTTGGAGGTATGAGTATTTCACCAATCGGATGGTAAAACCATTGTTTGCCGATTTTGAGGGCTATTTGTATAATTCGCCTGTATATAAAGCACCGGATATAACAACTCCGTTATTATTGTGGACAGGCGAAAAAGACAAACATGTTGCAGCCACACAATCTATGGAATTGTATCTTGCAATGAGAAGACTTGGTAAAAATGTAACTATGTTGAGGTATCCAAATGAAGACCATAGTTTGGAAAACCCTGATAAACAGGTAGATTTGGCACAGAAAATTAGAGAATGGTTTGATCACTATCTTAAGGGTACAACGCAAAAAGAATGGATGGTAAAAGGATTATAGTTACAGCAAAACCAATTTAGATATAATGATAATGCAGTTCCGCGGGGAACTGCATTACTCTTTTAAACCCAAAAAACTATTGAATTTTGTTTAATGGGGTTGGGCAACTTGTTGTGCTCACAAAATCATAAAGCTGCTCTCCGGCAAGTTTACAAGATGGCCCTGGCTCCGTTCTACACATCTGGTTTGTTAGTACACAATTTTCACCTTCGATGTGAGTGTACCCCCATTTGTTAACCAAAGTAGTTGCTTTTTTGCTCATCGCATTGGTATGCATGGCACCAGCAATACCAAAGGCAACGACTGCCATTGGTAGAATCAATTTAAAAAATTTGATTTTCATAATAGTAAAATTTAAAAAGTTATGATTTACTCTTTTGTACAGGTTTTCAATCTTATCCCTGATACCGGCCGGTATATCTTGATTATAAAATAATTTCATTTTGGTAATTCTTGGTAACTGACTTCCGTAGCTTATAGGATATTAATTTTTCGCCAATTAATGCGTATAGATAGTTCCCTTCAAGGCAAAAACTTCTCATTTTTTTATTATCGTTGTCATATATATAAAAACTCAACAGGTAAGCACGATTGTCAAGATTATATAAGTCGATAATACTTGCCTTTTTCCACATTACTAAACTTTCGTATTTACCCGGTAAATTGGAAGCAACAAATAACAGATTGTTGTGTACTGCACTGGTTTTGTTTACCAGTAAAGGTGGCGCTGCTAATTTGGTTTCACCAGAACTTGAAATAGTTACTACTTTCAATTTGGCATGAGCCGTTGTGTCTATCGTATTTCCTCGGTACTGAAATTTCAGATTTACATCCGTTACAATGAATTGGTTCCGGTAGGTGTACACATACACAAGTCTTTTTGATTGGTTATCATAAAGCGTTTGCCCATCGGTGTCGAAAACTCCATCAATCTGCTTTTGAATTAATTTCGGTTCAAATTTTATAACTGTAGTGTCCTTAAGATTAAACAAGCCCAAAGTATTTGTTTTGGTCTTTTTTAATATTGTACGGAATGCTATTTTTGAAGAATCAGTTGGTACAAACTGTGAAAAATAGGGATCGCCACGCATAACATAAGAAGCTTTCCAATTGGATATTTTTCCTTTGAAAACACACGGCACATTGCCATCAACAACATAAAAATAGGGTGCAAGAATTTTTATCTGAATCGCAGTAAAGGGTAGATTCATTCTATCGAGCTTTATTCTATGAATCGTCTTGGTTTTTAAAGTGCTGTCAATTTCCAGAATCTGAAGCGGTGCAGTATAATTGCCAAGGTATATTTTACCGCTATCACTTCCTGCAAAGTAATAGGAATCAGATTGAAGATCCATTTCTTTATCCATGACCGCAGGAAAATGAGGAAACCTTCGGGTAAAATTATTATGATGATGCATAATGTTTTCGGACATATAGAATAACGTAGCGATCAAACCTATACTGAAAAAACCTCCAATTCCTAGAAGAATGTATTTCTTTCCATTTTGTTCAGGATTGTTAAGCAAAATTGCCATAACTGAAAGCACTATAAAAACGCCATTAAAAAACATGTGCTGGTTCCATGACAAATCTTCCAAAATACCACCACATGAACAGGGAATAAATGAACTGTAATTGAGGATAATATAGATGTACGCTGTAAACATGACCATAAGTCCATACGCTGCAAATAATCCAATTATTCGCCATCGTGATGATAGTAAAAAGCCACATATAATCAATTCCAAAGTAGGAACTACATAAGCTACCGAACCTGCGAAGCTGCTTAGTAGTGGAGATTGTCCCAGTTGCACCTGAAAATTTTCAAAATCCAATAATTTACTGACTGCTGCATAAACAAATAATAGAATATAGAGCTGACAAATAATACTTAGAACAATACGGCTATTTTGGACACTTAATTTCATATCGATAAACTATTAATTTATTACGATATAAAATTCCAAAATATAAAACCATAAGTGTTGTCAAATCAGGATCTTAAATTGTCTAAAAAGGATTTTTTTTATAATGGACCGATCAATATCTAACTTCCCTTCTTATTAAACCTTTAAACCCTTAACCCCTTAAACTCTTAAACTTCAAAACCCTTAAACCCTTAAACTCCTCTTAATATCCATCGGGGTATAACCGAACTCTTTTTTAAAATTCTTTGAAAAATTGGGATAAGTTGCAAATGCACTCATAAAAGCAATCGTTTTCAAAGGAATTGTGGTCTGTTGAATCAAAAAATGGGCTTTTTTCAATCGCTCCGTATTATAAAATTGATAAATACTTTTTTTGAATAATAGCTTAAATCCAAACTTTAATTTAAAGTCATTAGTCCCAAAAATACGGGCTAGCTCTTGCATGGAAGGTAATGGTGTATCCAAATGATCTAAAATATAATCATACACATCTTGAATCATTTGTACGTCAGAAGAGCGGCTAAATCCTATACGTTGGGTAATATGTTTTGAAGTTGCCAATACATATTTTAAGACATTTTCTTCAACAACAGTCGACACAGTAGTAATTAAAATTTCAGAAGTATGGGGAAGTCCATAAACAGTGCATAAAGCGGGCGACAACAATTTATTTTCTGTAATATACACAAGCTCCACTGTAGTATGATAATTCGAATCTAGTACTATTTTTTGTTCTATTGTTTTCCATAAGGATAAGGACTCCTCCGCAAGCAAACTACTAAAAGTTTTACGGAGTAAAAAATCAGAAGAGAATCCTAAAACAGCTGAGGAGTCTGCATTGTAAGTTTTAATTATAAAATCGGCATCCAATAAAAATGAGGATTGCACCATGTATTTGTAGTTATAATGAGGATTAACAAAACCAGAATGAAAAACGGCTTCCTTCATTTCTTCGGCTGCCATATTCATAAGTACTGCTAATCCCTCCAATTCATCATTTTGCCCACTTCTTGGAACCCGAACTGAAAAATTGCCCCTCGCCATTTCAAGTTGCATTTGTGACATATTATGAATACGCCTCTGATTAATTTCTTGATGCATAACAAATTCAAATTAGTGATAAAACAGTAGTCCAATAGTTGAGAACAGGATCTAAGTGTACATTTCGAGAAATGCCAGCGCAGCCAATTCTTCAGTGAAAAATTTTGTGGGAACCCGTGGTTTGTTGATTGTGATATAAAAAGACATAATGCTCAATAAGACAGTATCGTTTCCTATTAAACTAACAGCTTTGGTTAACACAGAACCAGATTGGGCCAAATAATCTCTGGCAGCTTTGTCAGAATCCATTATTCCACGAATATCACATAAGACTGGATATGCTTTTTCATTTTGTACTAGTATTCGATCGGCTACTACAAGTTGAGCAGCTTTTAAATTAATGACAACATTAGGCTTATACTCAAAATAAAAAATATCATTCTGAATCCAGAATAGAGCAAACTCATTCTCATGATAATTATCTATCATTTTTATATAGATTTAAAAATAAAAACGGCACAATTTACCAAAAAAAATATTAAAAATCATACAAAACAAACACAAAACAATACAATTAGCCATAAATAGACAAAAAATTATCTAATCGGGATTATAAGTTATCTCATAAGGATTATTGTGTAATCAGAAGACATTAGTTTTATTATTTATTCAGATTTTTACCTAAAAATAGTACTCCTAAAAATTAATATCAAATAACCACATCCCTCAAACAAATGGCAAAAATCAAACACAACAATTTCATTGATACAGTCGATGAAGTAATCTCAGGAGCAAAAAAAGAAGGAGTACTCCATTTGTATGCCGAAGATCAAATATTGAATGGACGAACGCTACAAATAAAAGGCAAAAAAATGTTTCATTTTGGTACAACAGGATACCTGGGACTCGAACAAGACATCCGATTAAAAGAAGCAGCAATAGCAGCCATCCAACAGTATGGAACACAATTCCCCCTTTCCAAAACCTATATTTCTAATCCGTTATATAATGAGCTGGAATCAAAAATCGAGAAAATGTATGGAATACCTCCCATTATAACCAAGAACAGTACGCTTGGTCATCTAGCAGTAATCCCAACAGTAGTAAGGGATGAAGACGGGGTGATTCTAGACCATCAGGTGCATTGGAGTGTACAAAATGCCTGTCAATTACTCAAAATAAGAGGTATACCAGTTGAAATGATCCGACACTGTAATTTGAATATGCTGGAAGACAAAATAAAACAACTTACTACGCGATGCAATAAAATATGGTATATGGCAGACGGTGTATATTCTATGTTTGGCGATTTCGCACCCATAACAGATTTGATGCAACTATCCAAAAAATACCCGCAACTACACCTTTATTTTGACGATGTACATGGTATGAGTTGGCGAGGAAAAAATGGAACTGGATATGTCTTGGACATTTTAAAAGATTTACCTGAAAATGTATTACTATTTGGAACTTTGAGCAAAACATTTGGTGCTAGCGGAGCGACATTATTGTGTATCAATGAAAAATTACGTGACAAAATCAAAAACTTTGGTGGACCTCTTACTTTTTCAGCACAATTGGAACCGGCTTCAGTAGCAGCTGCAATTGCATCCGCAGATATTCATCTTTCTCCCGAAATCACAGTATTACAATCCGATTTATCCAATAAAATAGAATATTTCAAATCATTATTGGAAAATACCACGCTTCCAATGATTGCCTTAAACAATTCTCCGGTATTTTTCTTGGGAACCGCTATGCCTTTGACAGCTTACAAAATGGTACAACGACTATTTGACGAAGGTTTTTATGTAAATCCCGCAATATACCCCGCAGTTCCAATCAAAAATACAGGTATTCGCATTACCCTTTCGAGACACAACCAAAAAGAAGAAATAAAAGCATTAGTGAAAGCAATGGAATACCATTTCCCAAAAGCATTGGAAGAATCGGGTAATTCGCAACACAAAGTAAATAAAGCTTTTGGCGTAGTAGAAACGATTTCTACTATTGGAAATTTACAGCCAAAAACAGACTTAAAATTACAGTATGAAACTTCCATAGAAAAAATAAACAAGCAAAATTGGAATGAACTTTTAGGCGGACAAAGCACTTTTGACTGGGAAGGTTTATGTTTCTTGGAAAATGCTTTTACAAATACAGATTGCCCGGAAAACAACTGGGACTTTCATTATTATGTAATCACAGACAAAAATGGAATTCCCATACTGGCAACTTTTTTTACTTTCGGACTCTGGAAAGACGATATGTTAGCTTCAGAATCCATTTCGCTTCAACTGGAAGAAAAAAGAAAACAAAATCCATTATACCTGACTTCAAAAGTCTTGGGAATGGGCTCCTTATTTACAGAGGGCAATCATTGTTACATCAATAAAACACACCCATTAGCAGAAGAAGCCATAATGCTTTTACTGGAACAAGTGGAAACATTGTACCATCAATTAAACGCAGATATACTCGTTTTAAGAGATTTCGAAGAAGACGAACAATTGAATCGTATATTCCACAATCAGGGTTTCTTAAAAATAAACATGCCCGAAACCTGCATCATACAAAATAACGAATGGAATAGTATCGAGGAATTTTCGGCTTCTCTTTCTTCCCGTTCTAGAAAACATTTTTTGAAAGAGGTACTTCCTTTTGAACAGGCTTTTGATATTGTAATAAAAAATCAATTAACAAACGAAGAATTAGAGCAGGCATATAAATTGTATGAAAATGTAAAAAATAACAATCACGCCATAAATACATTTACCTACCCCATAGAAGTATTCCAAAAAATGGAGAACCATCCCCAATGGGAATTCATACTTCTATATTTAAAAGAAGAAATTTCAACCCCATTAGTCGGAATTCTATTTTGTTATAAAAATATGGACTCCACCTTTGTACCAGCTTTAATAGGAATGGATTATACCTACGCCAAAGAATTCCAGCTCTACCGCCAACTCCTTTTTCAGGCTATCAAACGAGCTCGAGAACTAAACTTAAACAAAATTGATTTTGGAGTATCGGCAACTTTCGAAAAAAGAAAACTCGGCGCTACAATAATTCCAAAAGTCGCCTACCTTCAGACAAGAGATAACTTTTCAATGGAATTAATGGGCACACTTCAAAATGAAGACAAAACACGTTAAAACAATACAGGAAATAAAGTCTAAAAATACAGTCGTCAGTTCGAGTGTTTTTCATGGAACAAAATGGAATGGAAAATGTATCGAGAACCGCTTTAGTTCTTCACTGTTTTGTCCCGACGAAAGAGGGATCACATCAGTCAAACCTTTGCCATTAAAACAACAAACATCATAAAAAGATAAACGAATCAAGCCTTCGCTCCCTCTCCTTCGGAGAGGGCTGGGGAGAGGATAAAAACCCTACTATGTTCAAAAACACTATTGAAGATTTTAATTATAAAATAAACTCGATCATTAATTCCGAAGAAAACCATCTCAAAAAAGCAACTGATGGCATTAATTTATGCAACAAAACCTTAGCAAACCTGAAAGAAAAAGTCGAGCAAAACGATTTCGAAACAACACCCGACGAGATTGATTTTTTCAAAAACACCAAACCGCTTCCAATGAGTTATCTCATCTATTTTACCGAAGTCCATTCTTGTGAACTACGCAAACCTAAAGCGGGAACATCCTACCAAATCGAGTTTCTGGAGAAAGAAATGCGAAAAATCAATAAGTTCTTTTCCCGCAATTTAGATTTTGTAAATTATATGGAGCAAGGATACACCTATATCGATCATCAGTTTTTCACAAGAAACCCTGGCAATAGCTTTCCTTTCACTCCTATGACCGATTATTACCAGTATCCCGAATTCTCCTCCTCACATGATATGCTCTGGGCGAAAGTAAAAGCAATGTACCGCTTCATCCATTATATCCGGGAAGCAATGCAAAAACTCAATGCTGGAAATGCCACACTATTTGAAGAAAAAAAACACAAAGTATTACTATGGACAGCGCCCAAAACGGCGCTAGCCGAATTAATCTATGCCCTTTACTCCAATGGAGCATTAAACCATGGAGCGGCCGACATAAATACAATAGCTTCTTCATTTGAAGATTTCTTCAACATCAAAATAGACAATATCTACAAAACCTACTCAGAAATTAAAGATAGAAAAAGCAGTAAAACAAAATTTTTGGAAGAATTGATGCTGAATCTACAGCAAAAAATTCACAAAGAAGACGAATGATGAAAAGTCGGAACCCAATCGGAACTCCGAAAACTAAAGCAATCGAAAACTGTTATCTCATTGGGCATAAAAGTCCACCACAGCACCTTCAGATAATTTTACAAACACAAAACATCAACTAAGCAACGCCTTTAAAAGCCATTTTACAAATGTGCTATTATACCATTTAAGTTTAGGATTTACTGTAAAATAAAATAGAGATTTTTTTCTTTATTAGAAAAAGAAAAATTAAGCATAGCTGGGCTACGGTTTATTTTTATTTTGAATAAGAAAGGGAAAAAGAATGTTTTATTACGGTAAATGCTAGGCTTAAATGGTATATAGGTGATTGCTCTATTTATTAGCCTTTAAAATTTTATAATATGTCAAATTTTACAATAGATTTTTTCGAACTAGCTTTTCTCGTAGAAGCTTGTATTCCTCCAAGACCAATCGCAAGGTCAATGTTTTTCGATGATGTAAGCGACAAACATTATCATAAAATGACCAAAGAGGAACGCCTACGATTATTTGAATGGATTAGTCCAAAATTGGATTTAGAGAATGAAAACTGCCGTTATTTTTACGCACGTTTCAATCCTAAAAATCAATATTTAGTCAGTTGTTTTCACGATGGTAAAGCACAAGTAATAGAATGTTTTAGATTTAACGAAAGATACTGCACTTCAAAAAACAAATTTGTAAACCCAGAGTATATCAAAAGTTCATCTATAGTGAATTCAATTCTCTTGTAATAATCGCTAACGGAAAGGAGCTTCAAGAAGTAGAAATTAAATAGGTCACAACTTTTATAAAGCACCAATAATTACAAAAAATCACTAATTTTTAAATCCCAAAATACAACCCATATTTTGTAAAACCTTAGCTGTTATCAGATGTGGTTATGAACGATAAATATTATGAGTGCAAAAACAAAAGCAAAAGAATTGGTAAAACAGATGTATAAACATCAATGGAGAGCCGATGCAAAAGAATTTAGAGAAGCTAAAGAATGTGCCAAAATAGCAGTTGATGAAATTTTAAGTTTATTGACTCTTTACAACGAGGAAAATGCATTTAATGATTTACAAACAAAAAAATACTGGAACCAAGTAAAACAAGAGATTGATAAACTATAAACAAAAAGAAGATGGTTCAACAGAATTAATTACTATTTCTGACGGAAGGAACAACCAATCAAGCAGTTTTAGCAGTTTTAAATTGATCGGATATACATATTGATGCATTCTTTTTTAGAAATATATACTCTTGAAATACGAAACTGTAAACACAGAAAGAAAAAAATAAAACTAAACAAGCCCCAAAACACGCTTTTAAAAATGCCGAAATGTTAAATTACTTCGGTACTACGAAAGCCATGGGGATAAAAAATAAATAAAAGCAAACAATTTTGTAACACAATAGCGCTAGAAAATTAACAACTTAAAAACACATTAAAATGGCAGCAACAATTATCACAACAGAAGATTTGATCGAATTCAAAAAAGAGCTTTTAGAGGAAATCAAAAAAATCTTTGAATCGCAAACCACAACCCAAAACAAAAAATGGTTAAAATCTGCTGAAGTACGGGAGCTCCTAAACATTTCTCCAGGAACACTTCAAAACCTCCGCATTAACGGAACACTTTCCTACACGAAAATCGGCGGAACTATGTATTATGACCACACTGATATTGAAAAACTTCTAAACGGAAATAAAGTGAATGCCCTTCCTGTCCTTTTCAAGTAAAGTCATTATGAGGAGCAAAGCAATCTAATTCCGTTTTACTTTTCACCATTCACCACTCACTGTCATCCTGAGCTTGTCGAAGGACACTTTTCACTACTCACTATTCACTAATAAAATGAATTACATAAAACACCTAACCGGATTCTTCGACCGCATAGTCCACGATCGAAACCTCAACCCTACTCATATCAGTTTATACATTGCATTATTCCAATTCTGGAATATAAACCGTTTTAAAAATCCAATAAGCATAACCAGAGATGAGGTGATGCGCATCAGTAAGATTTGTTCCAAAGCAACCTATCACAAGTGCATGAGGGAATTAAACGACAAAGGGTATCTCAAATATGAACCCTCATTCAATCCATATAAAGGCAGTATGGTCATACTTTTCAATTTTTCAGAAGACTTAAAACCCGTTCAAAAAAGAGCAAGCAAAAACGAAAAAATTTTACCAAATACTGAACAGGTAGTGAACAAGAGAGGAACAAGTAATGAGACAGGCACTGAACAAGCGCTAGTACCTTCTATAAACTATATAAACAAAACAAACATTTCAAATGATTTAAACTTGGGTGAGCAATCCCAAAATTTTGAAAATGACAATTCCGATTTAAAAATTCAAAATGATAAAAATCAAAAAGAAAAAAGTTCCGCGAAAAAAGAAAAAGAAGGTTTTGTCACTTCGAGCGCAGTCGAGAAGCCAACAATCGAAGACGTCAAAGCATATTTTCTCAAACAAAACTTCCCGGAACTCGAAGCACAAAAATTCTTCAATTATTTCTCCAGCAACGGTTGGCTCGTTGGTGGCAAAACCCCAATGATTGACTGGACAGCAGCTGCACAAAACTGGATGCTGAACGCAAATAAATTCAACACCAATGAAAAACCAAACAGAGCAAAACACCTCAATACTTCAACAGAAAAAAACTATGCAGAACCTCTTTAATTCCCCTCCTCCGGAGGGGTGCCTGAAAGGCGGGGTGGTAAAACTTGAAGCCTCACTTCGAATGATTTTTAAGTTTTTTCCTTAAAAATTATTTCGTGAAGCTCACTAAATAATTTAAAAACACCACAAATGCAAACAGAAATAAAATCCCATTACAATTACGAAGAAGTAATCATCTGGCTCGAAAAGAAAGGCATTGAACTCTACGGAAACCATTTCAAAATCCTTGAAAATGACCATCCCATTATTTTCAGACTCATTGCCTATTTTCTAAAAGACGAGCCAACTTGTTTTCAATTCAATATCAACCTCAACAAAGGAATTATGCTATCTGGCCCAGTCGGCTGTGGAAAAACATCATTATTAAATTTAATGAAATACCTAACTCCCACCGAGCACAAATTTTTCGTTAAACCGTGCCGGGACATCAGTTTCGAATTTATCCAGGACGGCTATGAAATCATCCACAAATACAGCAAAGGAAAACTCTACCAATCCGAACCAAAAACAATTTGTTTTGACGATTTAGGTACAGAAAACAACCTAAAATATTTCGGAAACGAATGCAACGTAATGGCAGAAATCCTATTAAGCCGTTACGAATTATTCACAAACAAAAAACTACAAACCCATATCACCACCAATCTATCCGCAACCGAAATCGAAAATCAGTATGGTAATCGTGTAAGAAGCAGATTAAGGGAAATGATAAACCTCATAGCTTATGATAAGGATATAAAAGACAAGCGCTAACGTCATTGCGAACGCCGTGAAGTAAGCCGTTGTATCCCTATGCGTATTCCGATAGCTCTGAAAAAGGTTTTTTCTTCAGAGGATTCCGATAGATTCTGTGTTGATTTACAATCAAAACATCAATTTTGTACAGCTGGCACAAATGCCGGATAACAATGAGGAATTGATTCATTTGTATGATTTACAAAGCTATATTGATACTTTCAATCATAAAAATTAATCCAATAGATAACACTATTAAATACATTAAATCGAAACCTTACGTTTTCAAAAAAAAAAGTGAAATTGTATAAATCAAGCACAAAGAGTCCCTTACAATATTGATAACCAGTACAAAAAATGAATAGGTTATATGAGTTGAAATTTTTAGTTTTACAAGTTGATTGAAATAACACCTTTTGGTTAAAATTCAATTTAATTAGAAAAGTAAAATGTTCACAACCAAGCATCAAATAGTAAGATACAATAAGCTCGACAGATGTTTTCAAAACCTCGGTAAAGAATACAGTATCGACGACCTGCTTGATGCTGTAAATGAATCTATCATAGAATTTGATTCAAAAAGTTCTGGAGTTGAAATCAGAACTTTGAGAAAAGACATTAGTTTCATGCGAAGTGAATCAGGATATAATGCGCCTATTGAAACCATTAAAGGTTCAAATGGCATAAATTACTATCGTTATTCTGATAAAAGTTTCTCTATCAATAGCAGTCCATTAAATGATACAGAAGCTCAGCAATTAAAAAATGCAGTTTCCATTTTACAAAGATTTGAAGGCAGCCCGGAATTCGAATGGGTAAATGAAATAGCGCCGTTATTGAATGACAAATTCGGATTGAAAAATCAAGATCAAAAAGTAATGTCTTTAGAGTCGAATATCGATTACAAAGGATATAAACACATAACACCATTATTTAATGCGATAATTAACAAGAGTGTAATTAAGGTAAAATACGAACCTTTCAATACACCAGAATACACTGTAACTTTTCATCCATACTTCTTAAAACAGTACAATAACAGGTGGTTTGTTTTCGGATATAACGAGTTCAATCAAAACCAACATTGGAACCTGGCATTAGACAGAATTAATGGAGACATCGAAAAGACTAATGAAAAATATAGAGAAGACACTACCGATTGGGTAGATTTCTTTGACGATATAATTGGAGTTTCTAAAGACCTAAATAAACAATTAGAAGAAGTGAAATTGATATTTAGCAAAGAGCAAGCACCTTATATCGATACTAAACCGCTGCACTGGTCTCAAAAAACAAAATTACTTGAAGATGGTTCTTTAGAAGTAAGAATCAAGGTAATGCTAAACTATGAACTGGAAATGAGAATTCTTTCTTTTGGTGAAAAAGTAAAAGTGATAGCGCCTGAAGATTTGGTAACAACAATTTCTAACAGAATAAAACTGCTAAAAGAAAGGTATTAATTCACTGTGCACTACTTTTGCACAGTTAGTCATGAATTTTGCAGAGTAATAATAAATAATTAAGTTATGAGAGAGCAGAATTTTAATATTAAAGAAGTAAATGAAATTTCAAATCAAGTTTGGGGAATTTTTGATATCCTAAGAGGTTCAATTTCCACAGAAGATTTTATTGTTATTTTCTTTTTTTTATCTGCGCATAAAGATAATTTGTTGGTTGAAGCAAGAAATAGCGAATATATTGGCGATATCAATTATGACGTAATTGATTGTATATATAGAAATGACAATTACAAAAGATTAATTGAGGTGTATGGCCCAATTATTAAGTCGATGCCTTCGCAAAAATTAGAACAAATTCTTGATTTTCTGATTGGTCTAAATCAAAATGAAATCAAAGAGCATTTCTCTGAAATTTTTGATAATTTATTGTATCGTTTTTCAGCTGCACAAGGAAAATCTTCTGGTGAATTTATCCAACCAGTAGAGATAAGTCGATTTATTATGAATTTGGCTGACTTACCAGACAATGCTACTGTATATAATCCATTTGCCGGTTTAGCATCATTTGGTACTTTCCTAAATAAAAGCCAACGCTATTACGGACAAGAAATCAATCCTAGAACTTGGGCTTTAGGAAAACTTCGTTTAATGGCGCATGAACTCGATGATTCAAATTTTAGTTTGGATGATTCAATTGAACATTGGAATAATTTTGGCGAATTTGATTTAATCGTTTCTACCCCACCTTTTGGCATGAAAATCCCTAATCATTTATCTAACGAAAATGGTTTAACTCTTGAAAGATATATAATTGAGCGTAGTCTTAACAGGCTCCCTAAAAATGGTAAACTCATCTGTGTTGTATCACAAGGTTTCTTGTTTAGAGGCGGAAAAGAACAAAGATTTAGAGAAGAATTAGTCAAAAATGGCCTAATAGACACGATCATTTCCCTTCCTTCAGGATTACTGAAGCATACAGGTATTCCGACATGCATTGTGGTATTCAAGAAATCTCAATCTCATAATGGTTTCATTCGTATTGTCAATGCAAACGATTTTGTTATTTCTAAAGGCCCACGTGACAAACGTTTGGAGGATATCAAATTGAGTAAAATGATAGCTCAGGATAGTGAAAATGAATTTGTAAAATTTGTTTCCATTGATAAAATTTGTAACGCAGATTACAATCTGAATGTACAACGTTACTTTGCGAAAGAATTCCATGGTGTTGTATTAGTTCCAGAAATAGCTGAATTTTTTAGAGGAACAAGTGCTTCAAAAGGAGAATATGGAAAGTTCATACGTATTCGTGATTTAAAGGATGATGTCGTTGATTGTATTTTAAATTTGGAAAGTATTGAAAAAAAAGAGCTTCATCTTCACGGAATCAGAAAAATTGAAGAATCTTGCCTATTACTTGCAACAAGGTGGAAAACACTCAAGCCTACCTTTTTCGAATTTGAAGGGGAACCAATTTACATTGCAAACGACATAATTGCTCTCAAAATCGATGAAACTAAAGTAGACATCTACTATCTCATCAATGAATTACATGCAGATTATGTCGGAGAGCAAATGGGAAGCTACAGAACCACCGGTGTAATTCCTATTATTAAAAAAGAGGACTTGTTCAATGTTAGAATACAATTGCTTTCAATACAAGAACAGAAAGCGAAAGTTAGTGGGATTTTGGAACTCTCTGAACAAATCAAAAAATTACAGAGGGATAAGGAGCAAATTTTAAAAGGAATTGACAAGCAAGAAGTAGAAAGTTCCACTTCCCTAAGTCATATTTTAGGAAAACCGCTTTTAAGTATAGGTTCGTCTTTAGATATCATACAAGATGCATTGGCAAAAGTTGACATAAACTGGAAACAGGTTATGGTAAGTGAAAGAAAAAAATTCACGCTTGAAGATGCTTTTACATCTATAAGTAAAAATTTAGATTTCATTCAATCTTTGGTTGATGAAAATAAATCGATAATTAACATTTCTCATTTCGAGATTACAGATATCAATTTGTTGACATTTATAAAGAATTATACTAAAAACGCAAGTAATAGTTCTAAAGACAATGTTCAAATTATTCTTGACATTCACAATGATGTTCTGGAACAATTCGGAAAAAAGATTATGGTAAATGCCAATGAACAAAAACTTACAATGGTGTTAAATAACATTATTGACAATGCAAAACATCACGGTTTTCTTGATACTAATAAAAATTACAAAATTAGTATTGAACTAGTTCCATTTACAGAAACTGTAGAAGTGGCCGAAAAACTCAATTATGATATTCTAGAATCTGAATCTTATATAGAAGTTAAAATATCTAATAATGGAAAACCTTCCCCAAAAGATTTTAAATTAGAAGACTATATTCGAAAAAATTTCGGTGCTGGAAACACTAAAAATAAAGGACTTGGTGGCTACGAAATCAATGAGATTATAAAATCACATAATAACGGCAGAAAGGCCTTAAATATATTTTCTGCTGATGTTGATTCAGAATACAATACAACCATCTCGTTCTTATTACCAATAATACAAATTAATTAATATGAGTAAGACTTACAATATATTATGGATTGATGATGATCATGATGATGTAGCATTTGAACCTTTTCTAATTCAAGCAGAAACAAAAGGGATTTTGATTGATGGTTTTGCATCATTTGAAGAAGGATTTCAAGAACTAGAAAGCAGACTAAATCATTATGATGTTATTTTATTAGACGCTTTGTTTTTTAAAGACAAGACATCCGAAACTGTGAACTCAGTTGGTTTAGGTAATGCAATAAGAAAAATTAATGAATTGAAGTCAAGGAAAGTCTTTCCGTATTTTGTGCTTTCCGGCCAAACAAACTTTACTGAGGAAACCAATCCAATTCTAGAAGCTAACGAGATAAAATGCTACAATAAAAAGAGTCCACAAGATGTCAAACAGCTATTAGATGACATTATCGAAGCAGCTAATAATCAATTAGACACTCAAATTAGGCATGAGAACCATATAATATTTGAAATCTTAAAAAATTATGATACTGAGGTTTCAAAAACTATTCTCAAAATTTTAGTTGGAGTAAAAAATGGAGCATCTAACTTTGATGATGAATTATACTTCACACAAATTAGAATAATTTTAGAACATATTTTCCGAAAAGCAAACGATATAGGTCTTTTACATGATGTATGTGTGCAAAAAAGCGGCAACCAAGTTAATTTAACCGAGGCAAGTTTATTTCTATCTGGCTTAGATACTAAGCATCTTAAAGTACGATGTAAAAACATACACTTCCCGAAAATCATTGCAGAAAATGTAAAGAACATTATATTTATTACAGGTGCTGCTTCTCATACATCAAACGTTGATATAAATCAAAACATAGATGTACAAGAGTATAGAAAAAAGTTAAAAACCCCTTACTTACTATACAGCTTAACCTATCAATTGATAGATATCTTGACTTGGTTCGAAGAATACTCTCAGCAAAATTCTGACATAAATGCCAATAAAAAACTTTGGGAAGGAATAGAATTTGACGAAAACAATAATAAATTTGAAACGGGTGAAATAGTAAAAATTGCCATGAATGGTTGGGCAACTGTTAATTGCGAAAGACTTAATAAAAACATAAGTGTTTTTAAAGACACTGTTATTCAACTATCATTAAAAGAAAAAAGTCGTATCAAATTTATAATAGACGAAAAACTACAAGCTCGAGAAATAGAAATTATTTAAACCAATTTACAACACCCTCATATTGCTACTCAAACATTACCTTTACATCCCAAAATAACAAACACGAATAAATGATCACCGGAGAATTAAAAACACAAATAGATGGCATCTGGAACACTTTCTGGACAGGAGGAATTTCCAATACCATTACCATAGTAGAGCAACTCACCTACCTTATCTTTATCAAAGATCTTGATGAAACCGAAACCCGTAACGAGCGTAAAGCATTGCGCGGTTTTAAATACACCCCACTTTTTGCAGTATACAAAGGGGAGAAAGATGAAGTAAACCAACAAAATTTCCGTTGGAAAAACCTGAAAGAAATGGATGTAAATGCACGCCATAATATTTTCAGTAACACTGTTGACGGTGTTTTCCCGTTCATCCGTTCTTTGGGTAAAGATCAAAGTCTATTTAGTACCTATATGAAAGGAGCTACTTTTGGCATTTCTAAACCTTCGGTATTAGACCAGGTCATGGAAAAACTGGAACGTATCGATATGACTAATCAGGATACAAAAGGAGATATTTACGAATACCTGCTTTCTAAATTAGAAGGCGGTGGAACTGCCGGACAATTCCGAACTCCACGCCATATCATTAAGTTGATGGTAGAATTAATGCAACCTTCATTAGAGGATACTATTTGTGATCCATCTGCCGGTACTGCGGGTTTTCTGGTTGCCGCCAAAGAATACATAGACAAGCACAATGAAATGACGGAACTCGACAAGAAATCCGAGCATATCAACAAAACCATGTTCAACGGGACGGAGTTTGATGCCACTATGCTTCGTATTGCATCAATGAATTTATACCTGCACGGTATAGAAGAACCTAATATTGTAGATGTGGATGCAGTCTCTAAAGACAATACAGTTTCTAATGCTTATACCCTAATGTTAGCAAATCCTCCATTCAAAGGAACTATAGATAAAGAAAGTATTTCAGCAGGATTAAAAAATGTTACTGATACCTCAAAAACAGAATTATTGTTTTTAGCACTAATGCTTCGCCAACTCAAAAAAGGAGGTCGCGCAGCAGTAATTGTGCCAGATGGAGTACTTTTTAATAATAGTAATGCACATAAAAGTATTCGTAAAGAAATTATTGAAAATAACAAATTAGAAGCAGTTATATCAATGCCTAATGGTGTTTTTAACCCTTATACACCTGTAAGCACAGCTATTATTATTTTTACCAAAACTGGTTCTGGTGGTACAGATAATGTTTGGTTCTATGATATGTTGGCTGATGGTAAATCACTTGACGTAAAACGAAATCTTTTAGTTGATGAAGATTTGTTTATGGATTTTGCCTTTGGTAATTCATTAGAAAATGCAGATGAGGAACTAAAACGTAGTGTACACAATAAATTCAATTTACCTCAAATACTCGACCATTACCGCTATTACAAAAGTGATTATTTCAAAAAAATGCACGGTAAAAACGGTGAACTATTACAAGTTAATGATGTACCTGAGAACCTAGCTTTCAACCATTTTATGGGAGAAACACTAACCCACGATTATAGCGATAGAACGTCTCAAAGTTTTATAGTACCATTCAACGAAATCAAAGAAAATGATTGGGATTTATCGATAAACCGTTATAAAGAAATTTTTTACGAGGAAGTGAAATATGACGAACCTAAAGTAATCCTGCAAAGGATTAATGAAATGGATGAAAAAAGAGTTGAACTTAAAAAATTATTATTATCAAAAATCTAATTCCTATTTCAGATTACATAGAGCAAATAAGAGGTGTAACTTATGGAAAATCTGATGTTTCAGAAATTCCTGTTGATGGCTACATTCCAATTTTGAGGTCTAATAATATTAAAAAAGCTTCTATCGATCTTGACGATTTAGTATATGTTAAGGCGAATAAAGTAAATAAAAAACAATTTTTACTTAAAGGTGATATACTCATTACAGCATCAACAGGTAGTATAAAAATTATTGGTAAAAATGCATTTTGTGAGGAAAATATAAATGCTTCTTTTGGTGCGTTTTGTAAGGTAGTTAGAGCCAAAAATGTGCATAGCTCATATTTAAAACATTTGTTTCAATCTCCTCAATATTTTAGTTACATACAAAATGTTGTAAATGGTTCAAATATAAACAACATTAAAAATGAACATATAAACAACTTTAAAATTCCACTTCCCTCACCAGAAATTCAAAATAAAATCGCTCAAATTCTAGATGATGCAGCAGCTTTGCGTAATAAAACAGAGCTATTAATAAAAGAATATGATGTTTTAGCTCAATCCATATTTTTAGATATGTTTGGCGATCCAGTTACAAATAAATTTAGATTTCCAAAAGGAACCATAAGAGATTTGGTAAAAGAAGCTAAATATGGAACTAGTGAAAAAGCAGGTGACGAGGGACAATATCAATATCTTAGAATGAATAATTTAACTTATGCAGGGTATATGGATTATTCAAGTATGAAGTATGTTAATATTCCTGATAAAGATTTACATAAATATTTAGTAGAAAAAGGAGATTTATTATTCAACAGAACTAATAGTAAAGATCTTGTTGGCAAAACATCAATTTTTGATTCTTCAGAACCTATGGTTATTGCGGGGTATCTTATAAGAGTTAGGTTTAATCAAAAAGCAAATCCATTCTTTGTAAGAGCTTATCTAAATTCCAAATATGGCAAGTTGGTTTTAAGAAATATGTGCAAGAGTATTGTTGGTATGGCTAATATCAATGCCCAAGAATTACAAAATATTATGATTTTACATCCACCTATTGAACTGCAAAACCAATTCGCAGAGAAAATAGCCTTAATTGAAAAGCAAAAAGAATTGGCCAAACAAGAGCTCAAAGAAAGCGAAGATTTGTTTAATTGCTTGTTACAAAAAGCGTTTAAAGGAGAGTTGGTATGAGTAAAAAGAAGCAACAAGAATATTTATCAATAATTGATATTATTATAGGGGTCTTTGCTGTTATTGGAATTATATTTTTCATTGGCGAACTATTTGAAAAAAGCAAGGAGTCAAAAACAAAAGAAATAGATACCATACCGGAGAAGAGCATTGATAAAAAGAAAAGAAGATTAAATGAAGTGGAAACAAATATTGAAGTGTTAAGTCCACGTCGTAATCAATTAGATAACACTGAAAAGAAAATCCACTTATGGTCTAGAATTATAATAGCAGTTGGATTTATTGGCATCAACTTAGGCTATTTATTTTACTCAAATTGGATATTTGATTTAGGGAGTCATTTGAATTTAAATGGAGCTATTGCGTTAGTGTATACTTTTTTTGGTTTTATTATTTATGGAAGTCCTGATATATTGGTAAAAGAAATAAAAGAAAAATCTAGAAATCGTCTTAAAAGAAAGCACATACATATTCTAAGTGAATTAGAAGGTTTTGAAAAGGAAAGAGAGGTTTTATTAATTGAGATAAAAGGATTAGAAGTCGTAGAACAGAATAATTTAATTCTAATTGAACAACCAGTAGAGGCTGCAGGATTGTAACATAAAAGTATTTAAAGGAGAATTGATATTATGAACAGACACCTCAACTTATTCAAAACTTATACAAAAGAAGATAGAAACTATCAATTAGAAAACGACCTAACCAGAGCATTTGCTGTCACCTTACTGGAAGACAATCTCTTTTTACACGATGTGCTTAAATATATTTTAGAACATAAAAAGGATTGCTATCATAGTTTATTTGACGACTTTTCAGGAAAGCAACCCATAACAATTGATATTCAAAAACGAGTTACACATTTAAATGATTTTGAACATTTATTTGCCGTCAGTTTAAGTGATTATCCAATGGATTTAGAGCATTTTTTTAATCGAAATTATGATAAAAATTATGATCCCATAACTGATCTGGTAATTAGTATTGATAATGTCACCATTATTATAGAAGTGAAACCAAACAATCAAAATTGTACGGCTCAACTATACAATCAGGCTTTTAATGCCTTAAACCAATCTATTTCTCCTGAAAATGTAACTCCAGTCGATTTAAACTGGAACAAATTAATGGAAATCACACTAAGAGTAGCCAATTTTGAAAAAGCGATAGCTAAACCTTCTCGCTTTGTGACAGATTTTATTCAATTTATACAAATTCATAATTACCGTTGGCTACCTCAAACCGCTTTACATGCACTAAGTATAAAAGGAGATAGTAACAGAATAAAAGATAGAATCGAAACGGCAATAACCAATTCGGAATTTAAAAAAATAAACGGAAGGTTAGGTTTTGAATGCGATGTGCATTGGGCAGATGAAATTCTTTTCGATTTTGATAGTACTAACGAGACATTTGAAGCTAGAATTTATCCCGGAAACACAAAAGGACAAGGATATCATATTTTTCCTCAGACGGGAGAACCTATTTTTAAAAAGCAATTAGAATTAGATGGCATTAACTATGAAGTAATCAAATCCTATCATATCAAGTTTACCAGTTGGAAAAGATACTTTACGGGCTTATGGGCAGCTGAAAAGGACATAAAGAATTCTTTTTATACCCGTACAAACTTTAATACTATTTCAGGGCGTATAAAAAACAAAGATTGGAATAAAATTGAAGTATTTTTCGATAATCATTTTGAAACTCATTATGATTGGAAAAAATATTGTGATTGGAACAATAAGGTTTTAAAATCAGGTAAGACACAATTTGATTTGTCTTTGGGTTATGAATTAAAAATTTCAATTCCATATAGCATAATCCAAAATATTGACCGAGATAAAAACGACTTAAAACCGTTGATTACATTCTTGGAAAATATCAAAAATGAATTTGAATCAGTTTTAATAAAGTAATGAATTACGTCCAAGAAAAATATCCAGAAGGTTTAGACAGTTTACTGAAAGATGCAGATAAGGCCGCAATCAGTATTGTGGAGAAATTAAACGCACTAAACTGTAAAAGAGTTGGTGATTTGTATGATATAGTCAACGGTAAAACAACAAGAAACAAAAAGGAGTTTGACGAATTGGGCTATACAGCAAATGAGTCTAATGAATTCAAAGGATTGTATATTTTTGGAGAAGAAAAAGACGGTCGTGTTATTCCAGTTTATGTTGGCATTAGTCGCACCGTTTTTAGAAGATTACGACAACACGCATGGGGCAAAAACCACAATGAATGTACCCTAGCTTACTTGAAAACCAGAGACAAATGGAAGAAAGAAGGTAAAATAACAGATAGAGCAAGTATCACAAACGAGGATATGACCCCAGCAAAAAAGGTAATTCAAAATTACAAAGTCGTTTTGCATTCAGTACCAAAAGATTACGATTTATATTTTTTAGAAGTAGTATTAGCAGGAAAATTCAAAACAAAATGGAATAGTTTCAGAACACATTAGTATCTTAGTCGTATGAAATGTGCTTTCCAGAAGTATGATGCTGAGAGCACATAAATGAAGCAAATTACATTTGACCATAAAGAACAAATCGTAACGACAAATGAAAACAAACTTTCAGTTTTTAGCACAAGAATGGTCTGCCTTTTTCGAAAGAAGCCAAAAAGCAGAACAATACGCCATTACAGATCCACGTACTTCGCTGACCTACGCGCGTATGGCGTTGGAACTGGCTATCAACTGGATGTTCAATAACGATTCCGAACTACACCTCCCTTTTGACACTTCATTAAATTCATTAATGAAGCATCACGAATTCAAAGAACAATTTCCGCATAAGTTGTATAATGAAATAGACCTCATCCGCAAAGTGGGGAATCTGGCCATACACAACAAACCTGTTTCGGATACTGATGCAGAGCAAATTATATCCAATCTGTTTTATTTCAGCAAATGGTTTGCAAAATCTTATTCAGTAAACGATCTAGGTCCATTAGAAATGTTCGATTGGGAATTGGTGCCTACAGAAGGACATGATACCCTTTCACAAAAGCAATTAAAAAGTGTTCAAACGCAGTTTGACAAAGAGTTAACTACTTTTAAAACGCAACTCAAAGAAGCTTCCGATAAAAATAAGCTGTTAGAGCAAGAAAATGAGCTATTCAAAAAGCAAATTGAAGCTTTACAAACCCAAATAGAAGCCAACAAACAAGAAGCCAATACCGATGATGCCGTACACCACCCGCGCAACGAATATGAAACACGAAAGTATTTTATAGACGTCTCCTTGCGTGAAGCAGGATGGGATTTGGCGGGTATAAAAGACCGGGAATTCAAAGTACAATACATGCCTTCATCAACCAATGCCTCTGAAACGGGTTATGTAGATTATGTATTGTGGGATGATGATGGTTTGCCTTTAGCATTAGTAGAGGCCAAAAAAACATTAGAAAGTGCGAGCAAAGGCGAAAACCAAGCCCAACTGTATGCCGATAGTTTAGAAAAAATGTACGGCCGTCGCCCAGTAATGTATTACAGTAATGGTTTTGAAACCTTCTTGTGGGACGACCAGTTTTATAAATCGGCTCGATTAGTTCATGGTTTTTACACCAAGAAAGAGTTGCAAACACTCATGTACCGCCGTCAGAACCGTGCCGACATTAGAACCGCGGTTATAGACACTAATATAGCCGGAAGAGGCTACCAGTTGCGTTCCATCAAAAGTATTGCAGAACATTTTGCAGGTAACGATAAATCCACAGGAAAACTCATTGGAACCAGCAGAGGCGCTTTATTGGTATTGGCAACCGGTACCGGAAAAACCAGAACCAGTATTGCGCTGTCTAAATTATTACTGGAAGCCAATTGGGCAAAACGAATATTATTTCTGGCCGATAGAAAAAGTTTGGTAAGTCAAGCCAAAGGTAATTTTGTAAAGTTATTGCCCGAACATTCTAGTGTGAATCTCTTAAAAGAAAAAGACAATCCCGATGCACGCTTTGCTTTTTCGACCTATCAAACGATGATGGGTTTAATAGATGGTTCAAAAGTGGATGATAAACGATTTTATGGCGTAGGTCATTTTGATCTAATCATCATTGATGAGGCACACCGATCCATTTACAAAAAGTACCAAGCTATTTTCGACTATTTTGATGCACTATACTTAGGGCTTACGGCAACGCCAAAAAACAGCATTGATAAAAACACCTATTCCATATTTGGTTTGGCTGATAAGTCTCCCACAGATGCATATACCTTTGATGAAGCAGTAGCCAATAAACATTTATCACCATATCGCTCTATAGAAGTACCCACCAAATTCTTGAGAGAGGGCATCAAATATGATGAACTGTCAGACGAAGAAAAAGAAGAATTTGAAGAGGAAATTCTGGACGGTGAAGAAGCGTCTGGTAACGAATGGATACAATCCAAAGAACTAGACGAATGGCTTTTTAATAAAGACACCGCCCGAAAAACACTCCAATTTGTAATCAAAAACGGTATCAAAAAACGGGGTGACGAAGAATTGGGTAAAACCATCATCTTTGCCCGAAATAAAAAACATGCACAGTTCCTAAAAGACATCTTTATGGAATTGGACAAGGAACAATTTGGTAATGACTATGTAAAAGTGATTACGCACGGAGAACCAAAAGCCGAAGAATTCATACTGCGTTTCTGTGACGAAGAAAAAGAAAGATTACCTCAAATCGCAATATCTGTAGATATGATGGATACGGGTATTGACGCGCCTAGTTGTGTCAATTTAGTATTCTACAAACCCGTAAAATCCTATTCTAAATTCTGGCAAATGATAGGCCGTGGTTCACGATTACGACCTGATCTATTTGGTGTAGGAAAAGACAAAAAACGATTTCTAATATTCGATCTCTGCGGTAACTTTGAGTTCTTCAAAGAAAACCCAAAGGGTTTTGAAACCAGCTCTCAAAAAAGTTTATCAGAAGTGGTCTTTGGTCTAAAATTACAATTGGCACAATATTTAAAGGAAGATAAATTCCAATGCGATGCCTATCTAACAGCCTATCGCAATACTTTACTAAACGAACTTCATTCAGAA
The DNA here is from genome assembly GCF_900099915.1 of Flavobacterium omnivorum. Lineage (GTDB taxonomy): Bacteria > Bacteroidota > Bacteroidia > Flavobacteriales > Flavobacteriaceae > Flavobacterium > Flavobacterium omnivorum. The sequence goes on along the minus strand of NZ_FNDB01000020.1, from coordinate 21,351 downwards.
ATAGCAAAACTGGATAAGCACCGATTTGATGTTAAAATGAAAATGCAGGCCGTGTTAGAATATGGCAGCGAAAACCGGGAACTATGGAACCATTTATCAAAGAAAGACGTTCAAACAATACAGGAAATTCTAGCACCATTGGTCCGACCAACCAAGGGGGATACAGACTTAGCAAGGTTTTATGATAAGCTGTTGTATGCACTTATGATTAAGCGATTGGAAACACCAAACACTCCCGAGTTTGTGGGTAGCTTAACTATTCCTATTACAAAAGTAGCCATTTTATCAAAAAAATTACTCAAGAAAACCACCATTCCAGACGTAAAAGAGAAAGAAGGGCTAATCAAATTACCATTAGAGGAAAAATTCTGGGAAACCGATGGCATTCAACACCTTGAAAAAATACGTTCCGGAATCAGAGATCTTGTAAAGTATATCGATCCAATAGACCAAAGATACGTGACTACCGATTTTGAAGATTTTTTAAATGAAGATGAGGTGGTTACTACCGATTTTGTTAATGAAAAACAGGAATCCTATCCATCACCATTCACCAGTAATATTCACCGTCTGGAAGAAATTATCAGAAAAAACAAAGACAACATAACCATTAATAGGATCCAGAAAGGGGAAACGATAACAGCCCAAGAATTAGAATCCTTAGAAACAATACTCTTTAAAAAAGGCATCAAAAAAGACCATATCGAACAGGAATTAGGCGTAAAACTGAACCTAGTCCAATTCATTATATCACTAATTGGCTTATCTGCTGATTGTGTGGATGCCGCTTTCGCTAAATTTATAAACGATTACCAACTGAGTGCGGTACAAATACAATTTCTGGATACGATTAAACTTTTCTTAACCAAAAACGGAAAAATAGATCCTACAAAACTATATGACTCCCCATTTAAAAAGTTTCATAGCTTAGGCATTGATGGTGTATTCAACGAACAACAAGCTGACTACATTTTCAAAATCATTCAAGACTTCAACAACAATCAATCCGGAACTTAAAACACTGTTTTTAAACCCCTTACAAAAACCAGTATTTTTCTCATTTTTACTGTGCACATATAATGCATAGTTCATGCTAATATTTGCAGTGTTAATCTTTAATACTGTAAAATGAAATTAGAAAACAATCAACTATTGTACTTTGTAGATAAAATAAAACTACAGAAGGACAACATGCAGAAGTACCGAGATCAAATAAACAATCTCAAAACAAAGTTAGAAGACAAAATCAAGAATGACGAAAGTAACGGTCTCAAAGTTACCAAATACCTATTGGCAGGTTCGTGGAAAAAACACACCATTCTAAAACTAACAGGAGACAATCCAATCGACATAGATTTAATTCTTTTTGTGGGTGGTGGTGATAATATTCAAAATGATTTAAAAAAACTGCACGACTTCATTGTAAAATATTTACAAGAAATATATCCCCAAAAGGATATCAATCGAGATGTAGATCCTGAAGGAAATACAAAATCAATAACCATTCGTTTTTCCGGTTCTGGACTAGAAGTTGATATTGTTCCAGTGGTTTCAATAAGTAATCCCGAGCGTTATGTTTGGCAGCCACAAAGAGGCGGTGGTGGAAAATACATAACCAGTATAGAAAATCACATTGATTTCTCAATCAGTTTGCGCAAGAATAATCCAAGTTACACCGCTATTGTAAGGTCTTTAAAATGGTGGAAAAATTACAAGGAGCTTAGGCCAACAGATACCGAACCAGGAATCACATCCTTTGCAATTGAATTGATTGTTGCCTATTTAGACGAAACATTAGGTGTAGAAACTAACATTGAAGAAGCAATTATTCGTTTTTTCCAATTTGTTAGTGGATCCAATTTTCCAAATATCAAATTTGATCACGCCATAAATAAGATCCCTACTTATTCCACTCCAATTTACATTGCCGATGATACGAACAATGAAAATAATGCCTCGAAAAAAATTGACAGTACGGTGTGGCAAGAAATTATTGAGCAAGCCGAAGATGCTTTTGACTGCTTAAATTATGCCCAATCAAAGAATAATGAAGGTGCTACGATTGAGGAATGGAAACGAGTATTTGGTCCAACTTTTAATATCAACTAATATGTACAATACTAAGACAAGTACTAATACGTATACGGTTATCGATATTCGTAAAACATTTGAAAATTGTGAAGCAGACATTAGAACAATAGCTAGAAGAACCAATAAATGGTCAACTGAGTATGTTGATAAAATTATGCACGACATAATTAAATTAGCCGAGAATAATTACTTGGATACTGTTTCTATTGCATTGAAACAAAACTCAAATGACCATACTTTAAGAGCAACAAAATTTTCTATTAATGCAGATGGTAATGCAACAGATAGCGCAAGACCTGGACAGAATAATGATTGGGAGAATATTGACAATACGTATCTAACATTGTATCTCTCTTACTCCTCCAAATGGCACGGTCTATCTGAACAACAAAAGAAGGATTTTCAAACCAACAATTATTTTCGACTTAGCTGGTCAGCGACTACTGATGACACTTCATTTTCACATCTTAGTTCCGGAAATGCACAACTATACTCAAGTAAAGGATACGAACTTCAAAAAACAAATTTTAAATAATGGCTGCAATATTTGATAACATAATGGAACTTCCAAGTAAAGAAGTTCAAACCCAGACCGATTCCTTAATTGGTTTTGAAAACAAATTCGAAAGAATTTACAATAATCTAAAACTGCTTTTAGACCAGGGCAGCCTTACCGATTGGAGTAACAAACACCATAAAGTTGAGTTACCCATAATACAGCAGTTAAAGGATAAATATCCTCTTATTATTCTAGCGGGTGATGCCGGTACTGGCAAAACGATATCTGCGATTTCAATTGCTGATAGGATGACTCGTGAATTAGGTAAAGAAGGATTTTTTCTCAAGTTGAGCACTCGTGTTCGTGGCGAAGGTTTGCATGGCGAAATGGGTAAACTAGTTAATGATGCATTTTCACAACTTAAAGAACAAGCCGGAAAGAAAAGAATAGCCTTTCTTCTAATTGACGAAGCAGATGCAATTGCGACCACAAGATCGACAAGTCAAATGCATCAGGAAGAAAAAGCCGCAGTCAATACATTAATTCAAAAAATTGACGTAATAAGAGAATTAAATGGTCGTGCCATTGTGTTTATGTCCACTAACCGCCTTCATTTTATAGATGAAGCAATTTTAAGACGTGCAGCTGTAGTCCTTGAATTTAAGAGACCAACCAAAGAGGAATGTGTTGAACTTTATCAAAAGAGTTTAAAAGGAATTACCTTTACTGTAGAACAATTAAACGAATTAGCAGAGTTGTCTCTAAAAAAAGACACCACCAAAATAGGATATTCATTTTCTGATATAAGATTGAAAGTCTTGCCGGAAGCTGTTGCCAAGGCATATCCTGATAAACCATTAACCTTTGAGATTATCAAAGAAACAATTATATCAATTCAACCTAGTCCTGAGATAATATGATAAGAAGAATAATTCAAACAATAATAGCCATTGGTTTTATAATCTATGGCTATTTCCAAATGTCTGGTTCGGAATACCAAAAAGACGTTGTAATTTTTGGTGTAATAGGTTTAGCTACTTTAATGGAGCTTCTCATTGAACATATTTTTATAAATCACAAAAGACTCTATCTATTATTGCAAATATATTTTCTCGCGTTGAAAGGTGAAAAAATCAGATTTTCAATGTCTTATTTATATATTATTAAAATAGACGATGAATACTTATTAGTGAAAAATTCAAATTATGGACATTACCAATTGGTTGGCGGAAAGTACAAACGATTAGAAGGTACACAAAGCTTACTAAAAGAAAAATTTGAGGCAATAGATGATCTCAAACTTCCGAATAAAGATTTAATGAAGGATGATTTTGCCATCTTTATTCCAGCTAAAAATGCTATCAAATTTCTAGATTGGTTTAATGAGGGTCAGAACCGTGAAATTAACCATTGGAGAGAATTTTACGAAGAACTTATAGAAGGCAAGGCCGAGTTATTATCAAAAGAGAACTTCCCATATGTCAACTACAATCTACTTGGTAGAGTTACGACACCCGTAAAAAGAACAGCTGGTTGGAATTGTCCCGAAATATTGCAGTATGATATTTTAGAACTTTTACCAAACGTAGAACAACGCAAAGAACTTTTGGCATTGAAGAATCAAGGAGATACAGAGTACATAAAGTGGGCAGATAGAGAACTAATTGACTGTTTAGGGCACGATAAAAGAACTAAGAAGAAACTCTATGATATTGGTCAACATACAAAGTGGGCTTTAAACATGAAATGGAGTAAAGAATAATATAATTTATCATTTATAAATTGAATGTTTTTATAATATACTAAAATACAACACAGTAAACTTAAATATGCATAATAAACCAATCAACTTTATTATGCATATTTTGGTTTATTAAATAGGAATTATTTGCATACTCATTATATTATAAATTTAATAATTGAAATATATTACTAAATTTGAATTTTATGAAAAGCTATATGACACAGTGGAATCAGATCTATAATTATTGGAAAGGCTTAAATGTGCCTGAAGTGCAAATTAGGGATTTTATAATAGGAGAAAATACAATCAATTCACCTTGGTATGATCTAAAAGAAAATCGTCAGCAATATTTTCAGGAAACACCTTTAAAAGAGACTGCAAGGCATTTGTCAGTTACACTTAAAGACAAAGACCAAGAATTAATTGCAGCCTATAAAATTCTTGCTTATATGAAATACCATCAATCTCAAGCACTTTTTCATCCTCTAAAAGAGGTATTAGATAAATTTTATGTGAATCCCTTTCACGGATGGTGGCATTCACAGGCTCGAATAGTATTACCACATTCGGTTGACTACGATTACACAATACAAAGAAATTCCGATGAGGATTGGAGAAATACAATCGCAAATGCAGCCAAAACTTGGAAAGATATTGCAAAAGACTGGGCAATAATAAAAATCCCAGATTTCATGAATTATGATTCCCCGGAATACGAAGCATTTGAAACATTTTCCCAAAAGAAGCACGAGGAAAAAGAATATAGAGAATATCTCCGCCTAAAAGAAAAATTTGAAAATAATAATTAGAAATAACAATAGTCTGTTATTTAAAGTCCCGAAATATTCCCGTTAGAAATCAAACCTTAATTAGAATAACACAGGCAACCTCAATTATACTTATTTATGTTCATAAAAAAACACTGTTCACGTAAACGTGAACATGCAAACAAAGTGAACAAAAAAACACTCAATTTTTCAAACACTAGAATCAAATCATATTTTCGTATTACGAAATGAGCATAAAGGAATTCGATATAAACACAGTTGAAGCATATGAAAGAAAAAGTAAACATAGCAACTATTTTTCCAAAACACTTATTTTGGGATATGGACCATAGTAAACTAAATCTTTCCAGAGATAAGGATATTATAATTCCAAGAGCTTTGTTTGCAACTACCACAGAAACTTTTATTACTGATATCGAAAAGTTAGAACAATTCTACTCCAAATCGGACATTCTAAAGCACCTAAAAAACACTAAAGAACGTATTAGTAATAAAGTATGTGAGCTTGTCGCCAAAAGATATGACGTTGAAACTTTTGCACGCTTCAAATTATAATGGAAAATATTCTCTAAAAATCATGTTTTAGTGGAAAATAAAATCCATTTATTAAACTTAGAGTCCCACTAATGGAAAATAATATCAAAATTCAATACTGTTCAGACCTCCACTTAGAATTTTTAGACAACCGAAAATGGGTTTTGGAAAATCCGATTATTCCAAAAGGAGATATTCTTATTTTGGCGGGTGACATTGTACTTTTTAGAGAAATACACCAACATCAAAAATTCCCCGCTCTCCGAAGTCTCCAGAATTCGGTATTCCTTTATAAGGATAGCTTCATTTACATCTAATGCTTAATTTTTAAATCCTGAATCTCTCTTTTCAATTCCAAAAATAAATCTTTTACACTTGCAGTTTCAGAGATTTCGGGCTTCCTGTCATTTCGCCCAATACTACACTCATATTCCCAAATCTCAAGAATATCCGAAGCCTTAACTTCATAAGCGGGATAAAAACTATTGTCTGATGCTACAACGAGTGCATTCTTTTTGTTTTTATTCAATCGTTTATAAACCATACCCTCATTTTTGGTTATAAATATATAAGTCTTTCCATCCATTACATCTCCCAACTTTTCAATATAACGCCCAACGATGATGGAACCATCCTCATGAGGAGGCATGGAATCTCCTTCCACCGGAAAACCCCTGTGCTTTCCCGGTCCCAAAAACGGTAGAGAAATGTGTTGCAGGCTTTCTATATACTCAGGATCGGCATAACCATTCAAATACCCGGCTTTTACTTTTTGTGTAACGACTTCAATAAAATTCTCCCCATCTTTATCAACAGTGATCGGCAGTACCAATCTATTATTTTCCAATTGTAACAAATCATCCATCGGAATTTTTCGAATATCCACGGAAAGCAACAGGTCAATACTGATGTGATAATAATGGGCAATTTTCTTCAGTATTTCATACGGGGCTTCCGAGGTTCCGTCTTCATATTTGACATACCTGCCCCTGGTTATCGCTAATGCCTCCGCCAGCTTTTCCTGCGAAATCTTTTGTTGCACCCTAAGGTTCCTGATGTTGTCGGAAAATAAAGACATAGGTATTTTGTTATAATTTGTAACAACAAATATAATCAAATTTGTTATCATCTGTACTAATTTTGTAACGTATAAAAAAGAAAAGAAGATGGAAAGAACAATTGTACACATGGATTTGGATACTTTTTTTGTGTCCTGCGAGAGACTGGGGAATTCAAAACTGGAGGGAATCCCTTTGATTATTGGTGGCGGAGATCGTGGTGTGGTGGCTTCTTGTTCCTATGAAGCCCGGACTTTTGGAGTGCGTTCCGCTATGCCTATTAAAATGGCACTCCGCCTCTGTCCGCAGGCTAAAGTGATGAAAGGTGATATGGAATTGTACTCCAAATTATCACATGACGTAACCGAAGTCATTCAAGAAAAAGCACCAATTGTTGAAAAAGCCAGCATCGATGAATTTTACCTCGATATTACGGGTATGGATAAATTTTATGGGGGCTACAAATGGACCAACGAACTGGCACAATCCATTACTAAAGAAACAGGGTTACCCATAAGCTTTGCACTATCGATAAACAAAACGGTTTCTAAAATTGGTACCGGCGAAGCCAAACCCAAAGGAAACTTAGAAATACCCGAGAATATGGTACGGTCTTTCTTAAATCCGCTTTCAATTCAAAAAATACCCATGGTGGGCGATGTGACTTTTCAACTGTTATCCCGGATTGGAATCCGCACGATTCAGACACTTTCAGAAATGCCTGCAGAAGTATTGCAACGGATGATCGGTAAAAACGGCATCGACATTTGGAAAAAAGCCAATGGCATCGATAACAATCCGGTGGAACCCTATACGGAACGGAAATCTATTTCAACGGAGCATACTTTTAGTCAGGATACCATTGACATTCCAAAACTAAAATCGATACTTATCGGAATGGTGGAAAAATTAGCTTTTCAGCTGCGTTCGGAAGAATGGTTGACTTCCACTGTGGTCATCAAAATACGCTATTCTAATTTCGACACCGAAACTAAACAATGCAAAATAGCCTATACCTCCGCCGATCACATGCTTACCAAAACCGTTACCGACTTATTTAATAAAGTATACCAGCGTCGCATGAGACTCCGTTTAATCGGAATTCGTTTCAGTGGGTTGGTTCGTGGAACCTATCAAATCAATTTATTTGAAGATACCGAAGAAATGCTGTCGCTATACCAAGCCATGGATAAAATGAAAAGCCGGTATGGTTTTGATGCCGTGATGCGGTGTGCCGGAGCAAGCTTCAAACCAAATAACAAGTCGGAAATTTTAAAACGCAAATTATAACATAATGTACCTCAACTGTCATTCCTTTCATTCCCTGCATTATGGCACCATCCCGCTGTTGGATCTCGTCCAGCAGGCTGTTGTTTGTGGGGTAAAAACAATGGCATTAACCGATATCAATACCGTTACTGGCATCTATGATTTCATAAAAAGCTGTGAAGAAGTAAATATCAAACCACTCGTCGGAATAGAATTTCGTTGCAACCATCAACTGCGTTATATCGGCTTGGCTAAAAATGCCGGTGGGCTAGCCGAAATGAATCGCTTTCTGACCAAACATAATTTTGAAGGCACTGCCTTACCATTGGCAACACCTTCATTTAGTAACGTCTGTATTATTTATCCTTTCGAAAATAAGCCAACGGAATTAAAAGACCATGAATATGTAGGCATTACTCCCGATCAGCTTCCGAAATTATTTCTTCCGGAATGGAATGCTTGGCTTAACAAAATGGTGGTTTTACAATCCGTCACCTTTCGGACTAAAAGAGAATTCAACCTGCATAAAATACTGAGAGCTATTGATACCAATGTTATTTTATCAAAATTGACTGATGCTGATTATTGCAAGACGTCCGAAGTAATGATTCCTTTGGAAGAATTGCTCGTAAAATTTGGGGAGTATCCGCAAATTATCGAAAACACCCAAAAACTGATGGATCAGTGCCATTTTGAATTCGACTTCAAAACACCCAAAAATAAAAAGTATTATTCCGGGAGTCGGGAAAATGATAGGCAACTTTTGACTAAACTGGCTCAGGAAGGTTTATTCAAAAAGTACGGTGCCGATAATCCGCAAGCAACAGCAAGAGTGGAAAAAGAATTAAAGGTGATTCACCAATTGGAATTCAGTGGCTATTTCCTGATCACGTGGGACATCATTCAATTTAGCATGAGTCAGGGCTTTTTGCACATTGGTCGGGGCAGCGGTGCCAACAGCATTGTGAGCTATTGCCTCGGCATCACGGACATCTGCCCTATTGAACTCGATTTGTATTTTGAACGCTTCCTCAATGTGAACCGCAAGAGTCCCCCCGATTTTGACATTGACTGGTCCTGGAAAGAACGCGATACCATACTCCGATACATTTTTGATAAATACGGTGCGGATCATGTTGCCTTCTGTGGAACAAATGTCGAATTTAAATACCGCTCCATCTTCCGGGAAGTGGGTAAGGTTTTCGGTTTGCCAAAGGAAGAATTGGATGCATTGGCTAAAAACCCAATGCAATTGCATGATACTAATAAAATCGTGAAGCTAGTGCAGGAATACGGGATGCTGCTCGAAAAATACCCCAATCAACGCAGCATGCATTCCTGTGGAATCCTGATTTCCGAAGAACCCATTACCAATTACACACCTTTGGAAATGCCTCCAAAAGGGTTTCCAATCGTATTGTTCGACATGCACATTGCCGAAGACATTGGTTTTGAAAAGTTTGATATTCTGAGCCAAAGGGGAATTGGTCATATCGATGACAGTGTGAAGTTGATTGAGAAAAACAGGGGAATCAAAGTCGATATCCGGGATACTGCTATATCAAAAAATGAGGCCAAGGCGAATCATTTTCTAAGCCATGGAAAAACAATTGGATGCTTTTATATCGAAAGCCCGGCAATGCGCGGCTTATTGCGCCGTCTAAAATGCGATAACTACAAAACCTTAGTAGCAGCCTCCTCCATTATCCGCCCGGGCGTAGCCCAATCCGGTATGATGAAGGAATACATTTTCCGACACAACCATCCCGATAAGTTCGAATATTTTCATGAGGTGTTCAAAGAACAGCTCGGAGAAACCTATGGGGTGATGGTCTATCAGGAAGACGTAATTAAGATTGCGTTACATTATGCAGGGCTTCCCGCAGCCGATGGGGATATTCTGCGCCGTGCCATGAGTGGTAAAGGACGTTCCAAAGCAGCATTGCAAAAAGTGAAAGACAATTACTTTGCCTGCTGTGCCCAAAAAGGACATCCCCTAAAGTTGAGTGAAGAAATATACCGACAAATCGAATCCTTCGCTGGCTATTCTTTTTGTAAAGCGCATTCGGCTTCCTATGCGGTAGAAAGTTACCAAAGTCTGTACCTCAAGGTCTACTACCCTATTGAATTTATGGTAGCAGTGATCAATAATCAGGGTGGTTTTTACCGTACCGAAGTGTATGTGCATGAAGCCAAAATGTCGGGAGCAACCATACAGAATTCCTGTGTAAACAAAAGCGACTATGAAACTACGGTATACGGCATCGATGTTTATTTGGGTTTTATGCATCTGGAAGGGTTGGAAAGTAAGTTAGCACATTTTATAGTTAAAGAGCGGGAAGAAAAGGGGAAATTCAAATCATTGGAAGATTTCATCAACCGCATTCCAATAGGCATTGAAGGCATCCAAATTTTGATTTTTATCGGAGCCTTCCGTTTTACGGGAAAAACAAAAAACCAATTGCTGGTGATTGCCCGACTCATTCTGGTCAATTTCAAACCCGAGAACAGAAATGGGATGCTTTTACAGGAACCAATAAAAGAATATGAACTGCCCATACTCGAACGCTCTCCTTTTGAAGATGCTTTTGATGAAATCGAGCTGCTGAGTTTTCCGGTCTCCTGTACCCCATTCGATTTATTGCAGACCAAATATCGGGGGGACGTAATGGCGAAAGATTTATTAAAGCACCATAAAAAAACGGTAAAGATGCTGGCCTACCTCATTTCCAGAAAGCACGTGCCTACCAAAATGGGAGCCATGTATTTTGGAACTTGGGTAGACATAGAGGGCGAATATTTCGATACCGCACATTTTACAAAAAGTCTTGAAAAATATCCGTTCCAAGGCGGTGGCTGTTACCTGCTTCTGGGAACTGTTGAAGTGGACTATCATTTTCCTACCATTACAATTACCAAAATGGCGAAAATGCCGTTTCTCCCAGATCCACGGTATTCCAACACTTCGGACAGACAATATAAAGTGCATGAACAGATTCGGGAAGATGTAAGCATGACCCATCGGGCACCGTATCCACAGGAACATGAAATTAATTTACCAAGGCAAAAAATGAATACATGATAACGAATAAACCTTACCCATGGCTCTAATTAAGCAAACCGTCAGTACGACGGTAGAATTTTTTTACCAAAAAAAGCAATAAAATGACATTTATGTCACCCTGAGCGCAGTCGAAGGGCTACATAATAAAAAACGTCAGTTCGAGTGTTTTTTGTGGAGTGAAACGGAACAAAAAATGTCCCGATAGCTATCGGGACGAGAACCTTTAGAAGATAAATTTTTCCTCAGTTTCAATAGAAAATCGTATCGAGAACAAAAAAACAGCATCAATAACCATTTCACCCAACAGCTTAATACCCTTATTCAAAATGATACTTTTCAATGACACAGAAATATTTACATCAGGCAGTGGCGGAAAAAAAAAATTTGACCTTCCGGATACCGAACTCATGCTATACGACAATTTTTTCACCAAAGAAGAATCCGACAACTATTACACTACCCTACTCAACAACACGCCATGGCAGGAATATGCTATGGAAATTTACGATAAAACAGTTACAGTACCAAGAATGATTTCGTGGTATGAGGACAGCGACAATCTAGGTGCCGATGGGACCAAGCCTGACTGGACACCCGAATTACTATCCATAAGAGAAAGAGTGGAAAAAGAAACACAGGTTAAATTCAACAGTGTTTTGCTAAACCTGTACCGCAATGGCAAGGATGGTGTGGCATGGCACAGCGATCGCGAACAGAATTTTGGTACCGATGCAATTATTGCATCCGTAAGTTTCGGCGAAACCCGTATGTTTCGATTACGCCATAAATTCAGGAAAGAGATTCCTCAGGTAGAAATCCCCTTGCATCACGGTTCGCTTTTATTGATGGCAGGAACAACGCAAAGCTTTTGGCAGCATCAAGTACCAAAAACAGCAAAAGATATTCTGCCGCGCATTAACCTCACTTTCAGGCAAGTTAAGCGTCAGTTATAACAAATTATCGACTTATTTACTTAATAAACAACTAAAGGTTAAATGTTAGCGGGGTCGAATTCCCCTCTTGAGAGAGCCTGTCCCGTTTTTAAGACGGGAGGTTAGGGGTGTGTTTTTGTTAAAATACAAATTTTTCATTTTTTAAACCTACTCTAAAGTATTCACAGTCGTTAATAATTGCAACAAAGTCTGAGTTTATTAGACTTAATATTGGTTTTTAAGTAAGTAACTCGAACAAATTATTAATATACACCTTGGATGAATTCTAAATAAATTATTAATTTAGTGATACGGTATACTGTAGCACCTAAAATAGAAAAATGACTGATAACAACGAATTAATCAAATTTTTAGACGCACAAAATCAAGTGTATCTACAGGCACTATCGGAAATAAAAAATGGTAAAAAAGAAACCCATTGGATGTGGTATATCTTTCCTCAAATTAAAGGACTCGGTTCCAGTGAGACTGCACAATATTACGGAATCAAAGATTTAAATGAAGCTAATGCCTATTTACAACATCCCATCCTAGGTAAGCATCTGGTTGAAATTACTGAGGGAGTATTGAACCTCAAAGGAAAAACGGCAACACAGATATTTGGAACACCTGACGACATGAAATTACGATCGTGCATGACATTATTCACAAACGTTGAAAATGCCAATCCGGTATTTCAGAAGGTATTGGAAAAATATTTCAATGGATTATCTGATGAACTTACACTACAATTGCTAAACATGATAACTCGAAAGGAATGATGGAATTCCATAATGGAGGAATGACTTGCTTTTATAGATTGGCTTTATTAATGTCCAGTTTTGCAAGTATCTACGGAAAAATAAAATCTAATAAATCGATTACCAAAACTCCCAATCTACTTTCTAGAAAGCAATAAAAGTACTAAAATCAAGACAAACATTTTTTTAATTAACTATGAAAATCCAATACTGCTCCGACCTTCACTTAGAATTTTTAGACAACCGTAAATGGGTTTTGGTAAATCCTATTATCCCCAAAGGAGACATTCTAATTTTGGCGGGAGACATTGTGCTTTTTAAAGAAATACACCAACATCAAAAATTCTTTGATTATGTTTCCAATCATTTTGAACATACCTATTGGATTCCTGGCAATCACGAATATTATAATTCGGATATTTCTAAAAGAAGTGGTTCTTTTGAGGAAAAAATCAGAGACAATGTAACTTTACTGAATAATATGGTAAAAACCATCAATGGAGCAAGACTAGTATTTTCAACCTTATGGTCACACGTTTCGGTAGCAAAACAATTTATTATTGAACAAAGCCTTTCGGATTTCCGAGTAATTCGAAAAAATGAAAAAAGACTAACTGTTGAAGATTATAACCAACTCCATCTGGAAAGCAGATTGTTTTTGGAAGAAACATTCCAAACCAAAACAAATGATCCAACTATTGTTGTAACCCACCACCCACCAACTTTTATCAATTATCCAGAGAAATATGCCCATAGCGACATAAATGAAGCTTTTGGAACAGAAATGGCATCAGTTATCGAAAATAATGAAATAGATTATTGGATATATGGCCATCATCATTGTAATGTAGAAGATTTCAGCATTGGCAATACAAAATTAATTACCAATCAATTGGGATATGTAAAATACAAGGAGAACGAAAACTTTAATAACAGTTGTGTGATTTCAATATAAACTACTAAAAAACAATATAATAATCTGGTCTTCGAAGTCTCCCATTGCATAAAACAGAAAGTCATCTATTATACTGAATTAAAGACAAGTGCATATGGTATATGAAATATGTTTTGCATGAATTTTCAATAAAAATATATTCAATAAAATAATATTTACTAACTTTGCCTCATGAATAAGTTACAAGAACTAAAAAAACACCTAAAACGAGGTAAGGTTTACCGCAGGGCTGATTTGTCCAAGTGGTCAACTTCCGTTGACCGCCATCTTGACGAACTGGTTAAAGAAGGTACTTTACAAAAACTTTCTCAAGGCTTATACTTTTACCCAGAAGTAACGGTTTTTGGAGAAGCACCACCTGAAGAAGAAGTTTTGGTACGTTCCTTTCTCAAAGACTCTCGTTTTTTGCTTACTTCTTTTAACGCTTACAATGCACTTGGCGTTGGAACAACACAACTTTACAATCAGAAAACCGTTTACAACCACAAACGTCATGGCGATTTCAATCTGGGCGGAAAAACATTTTCTTTTAGAGTAAAACCACATTTTCCACGTAAAGCTACATTGGAGTTTCTATTAGTTGATCTGCTTAACAACCTAGACCAACTTGCAGAAGACCCGAAGGAAGTAGTCTCCAAAGTGTGCTTTAGGGCAAAAACAATGGATCAAAGAAAGCTAAAAAAATCACTACAAGAATATGGTAGTGCAAAAGCAAAAAAACTACTAGAACCAGTTGTAACAACCTGATATGAAAGATTATTTACACAACCATAAAGACTTTGCTGCGTTATTGCGTATTGTAGGAACAGAATTAAACATCGAGCCAGGACTGATAGAAAAAGACTATTGGATCATGCATACTTTACATGGTTTAAAAAAGCAGGGATATCAATTCGAACTCAAAGGAGGTACTTCCCTTTCCAAGGGCTACGGAATAATACACCGTTTTTCTGAAGACATTGACATCCATATCAAGCCACCAGCAGAAATGGAAATAAATGAAAACCCAAACAATAATAAGCCACGCAATATTCAAAAAAGAAAAGACTTTTACGATGGGTTAGCAAAGGATATAAAAATAAACGGAATAATATCTGTAACACGCGATAAAACTTTTGATGATGTAAGACAATACCGTAGCGGTGGTATAAGGTTACATTATGAAAGTAAATCTGAAGCTGTTGAAGGTGTCAAAGAAGGGATTTTATTGGAAGTTGGATTTGATACAGTAACGCCGAACAACCCTCTAACAATAGCATCTTGGGCATACGACAAAGCAATACAACAAAAAGTAGATATAGTTGACAATCGGGCAATAGACATTGCCTGTTACCATATTGGCTACACTTTTGTCGAAAAATTACAAACAATAGCAACCAAATTCAGGCAAGAACAAGAGGATAAGGAAGAGCGACAAAATTTGATGCGTCAGTACTATGATGTCTTTAGCCTACTAAAAGAGGACAAAGTAAAAGCATTCATTGGCACAGACGAATATCAAAAACACAAAGTAGCACGCTTTCCACCCAAAGACTATGAGATACCCATTGCCAATAACGAAGCGTTCTTACTAAATAACCCAGAACTTAGGAAACGATTTAGAGAACGATATAAAAAGACCGCAGCACTGTATTACAAAGGTCAACCCGACTTTAATGACCTACTGGCTGAGATTGGTAAATGGGTTGGGAAGTTATAGCTAAAAATTTCAAGACTAAGATGCGGTGATTATTTCGATTTATCACCGCATTTTTGCGGTAAATACAAAGTGGAATAAGCAATAAGCAAGAGGTGCTTCGGATTTTAATAATGTTTATTTAAATGGATTATTAATTTTTATAAACCTATTGGATACAGTCTAAATGAATTCAATATTATTATAGTAGTGTTCAAAAGAGTATTAAGTATTTAAAATCACGGGCAATCTAGCGGTCTCACTTCGGTCGTTCTCTTTGTTCCGTTCGGCAGCTCCAGTCAGTCGTCCCCGCCGCGGCGGGTCCTCTCTCCATTCCGCAGACACTACGCAGCACAATAAAAATAGCAGCTTGAAAATAAGCAGCTATTTTTATTGCGCCGCTTCGTTCCTCATCTTCACACGTTCTCTACCCTACGTTCGGCGGGGCTACTACATCCACAATACCGCTTCATTCCGTTTCGCTCCCCCGCCGCGGCGGGTACGTTCCACTGCATTCCAGCCGTATTATGTCTGTCGCCCCTGGTTGTTTCAGCGGTTGCTCCTTCGCACAGCCATCGGGGTTGGCTCCGCTCCCTTCTCTCTGCGTCTTACAATACCATTCCAAAAAATCATAACTCATAATTCACAATTCATAATTAATTCGGTCGCTTTGCCCTAAATCAAGGAACTCCGCCGAAAAGGCGGTTGATTTTTATTTTTTTCCCGCCGTTTCACGCTCGCAGTACTTCTCTCCACTTCATCCCGCAGAAAAAGCGGGACTACGCTTCGTTCCCGTCCTGCGGTGGCTGTTCGATTGCCGCAACCCCGCCACTGCGCTCCTCGAAAAATAATAATTTCCGCTATCGCTACAATCATTATTTTCTGCGGTGCTTGGGGGTGTTTGATTCCCGTTTCCAAAACAACTCTCCCGAAAAAGGGGTAACAACAACATCAGTCTTCGAAAAAAAATAAAAAAAGAAAGTAAAGGTAAGTTCCGGTTTTATAAAAAATGCAAGTTCAAGCCCTCCGGGTTTTAGAAAAAATCTCCACCCTTTAACCTGAATTCATTTCAGGTTCTTTTTTATAAACCAATCTCCGATTCTCAACACTTTTTCGATTATAAGTCGGGTAGTATTTTTTCTAAAAAACTAGATTTTTTAAAAACCTCTACTTGAGTGACGACTTTCTTTTTTTCTTTTTTCTTTTTTGAAATATTTTAGGAAAGGCGGTTTCTACAAATTCAGCA
The DNA here is from genome assembly GCF_900099915.1 of Flavobacterium omnivorum. Taxonomy (GTDB): domain Bacteria; phylum Bacteroidota; class Bacteroidia; order Flavobacteriales; family Flavobacteriaceae; genus Flavobacterium; species Flavobacterium omnivorum. Next base: position 4,735 of record NZ_FNDB01000020.1, on the reverse strand, counting down.
TTCATAAAAAACGGAAAAACAGAAGAAAAACTAACTTTTAAATTCCGAAACCATGCTAAGTTTCATTATCAAAACCCACCAAAAAGACACTGTTTACAGAGGAAACCACATCTTTATTCTCAATAAAGGGATGAATAGCGGAAAACCTCAAAAAGAGCCATTTACGAACAGCTTTGTAATCCAATTTTCAAATCCAGAAGATACAGAAACAGTGTATTGGTTGGCCTACAGTCTTTGGAAAGCAAAATTCTGGCACCAATCTCTGATCGGATCCGTAATTCCTTTTTTACGTATTTATGATTTTAAAAAAGGGTTTAATTCAAAAGTAAATAAAATGCTGGAGGAACACGAACTGCACAAAAAACAAGTTCAGGCGTTGAGGTTGTTGGAACAAAAAGAAGATCAATTGCATCAGAATATTGTCCTTATAAACGAAATGAAGAAAGTGATTTTGAAACGGTATTGTGGCAAATAAATATACAATTTACATTATTTATAATGACGGATAATCAGACAAAAAATCAACTTGGCGACAATTCCGCCAAGTTCAGCTTGAAGGAAGAAGCGCGGTAGAAAGAAAAACGGCAACGTAAATTTGGATATGATAATTTCTATAAGATATAGAGTTAAGTCCCCTATAGGTATTGGATTTAGAAAATGGACCAACAGACAGCTAAAGATCTATTTAATAAAAGGATATGCTGTAAATACCAGAATTATTAAATACCAAAAAGGAAAAATTGTTGACTATCATATTACGCTGTGCGTATGTTATTATATTATGCAAATATCTGAAATGATTAAAAATAAAAGGGAATGGACTGAAAATAATTATTGAAGATATTGCCCTAATAAATGAAATGAGAAGAGTTGTTTTGCTCCGATATTGCAAAAAATAATTAAAAAATAAAACTACCCACATAAAAATAATAAAGACATTTTGTTATTTTTGGTCTCTCTGAAAATCTTAATTTTGGATTTAAAAGGTAAATTATAAGCTTCTGAAATTATCATAAAACTAAGTAAAATATGGCTTTCAATAAGTTTAATAAAAGAAAAAAAACATGAGTTATATTGTAGTTGATATAGAAGCAGACGGACCAATACCAGGAGATTATTCGATGATTTGCTTTGGAGCTGTTATAGTTGATGAAAATCTAGACAAAACCTTTTATGGTAAGTTAAAACCAATTTCCGAGAATTTTAATCCTGATGCGCTAGCAATTTCAGGATTTAGCAGAAATGAGACCTTAGAATTCAACGACCCCGTTAATGTGATGCTGGAGTTTGAAGAATGGATTCAAAATAATTCCAAAGGAAAACCAATCTTTATTAGTGATAATAACGGATTTGATTGGATGTTTATATGTTGGTATTTTCATCACTTTATCAAAAGAAATCCATTTGGTTATTCATCAAGAAGAATTTCAGATTTATATTGTGGATTAGTAAAAGACACTTTTGCACAATGGAAACATTTAAGAAAAACGGCACCCACTCACAATCCAATAGATGATGCGAAAGGGAACGCAGAGGTATTACTTCATTTGAGAAATGAGATGGGACTTAAAATATCTTTAAAATAATAACAAAGGAACGAGACTTTTATAAAAAATGCCCAATCCAATCGGAATGGGCATTTTAATGTCTAATCCTAGGTCACAACAACTGGAATTAGACTATTTTTTGTGCTTCTTAATGAAAAATTTGAGTACTAAAGATATTGTAAAACTAACAAACGCACCAACAGATGCTAGTACAACCGTTTTTATAACATCTTCCGAATGCAAATTCGGCAATACACTTAAAAATGTACCGCCAGCGGTACCTATTAATGTATGATTACCTGCTTGCATTACTTTTTTCCTGAGTTGTAGTCAATTGACTTACAGCCGATAATACGCCACCAGCAACAGCCAAATATCCTCCTATTGAACTAACAACAATTGGCAAAGCAATTGGCGCGGCCAAAATAGTTCCGCCAACTGCAGCCAATGCCAATCCTATATTTCGAAGCACTTTAAAAAATTTCGGAGTTGGAGCTTTTGCTCTTTTTACTATATTCATAATTAGAATTTTAAGATTGAACAATTAATAAAACCTTTTCTTCTCGCTCCAGAGTTTTGTAAACTAAATTTTTCAATTTAACAAAAGCTTGTCGCGATTGAAGACCTAAACCCGGCCCGGAGAATTTAGTTACGGGAGCAATACAACCATTTAATTCTTTTTGAGCATTATTGGCAGGATGAAACAAAATAAAACTTCTGTTTTTTACAGCAACCACCTCAATATGCCATTGAAATTTCCGACTGTAACGCTTTTTCAATAAATATTTCCCTTCCGGAATGCAGGAAACCCTTTTCTCATTATTTATCCAGGGTAATTCAATTGTACAACAGATGAATTTGCCCTCACATTCGAGTTTTCCGTTAGTTCCATCGGGGAAATAAGTTCTAGATAGTACCAAAACCATCCTACAATCCGCTTACTTGAACCAATGATAATGGATTATATGAACCATTTTTCAAAGGATACATCCTACCATTGACCTCTTGATAATACTCAACTCCAAGAGCCAAAAACAAAGGACTTACGCTGTTTGGTGTTACCGTATTCAAATGGTTGATGGCAACCGTTGGCGCAAAATCCCATGGGAGAATGGCAGTTTCTGAACTGGCAACAACGAAAGTTTCTGCTTCAAAATTAATTTCAGCTCCAGCTGAAATAATTTTAAAATGAGTAGTTCCACTTGGGGCTGCAATCATATTTGCTGGAACAAATGAAGCCAAATCAACGGAGATTTCCCCTGTAACTCTGTCAATCGCTCCCACAAAAGGAGCAAACAAACTGGTTCCCAATTTTCCACCGATGTTGAACTCAAAGCCCACAAGTAATTCCGCTTCACCATCAATCACATTACGCAATCCACGTTCATTAACCAAATCCGCTTGGATCACTTTGACCATGGCTTGGGTAAGTCGGCTCACCATTCTGTTGTCAGCAGAATTTAAAAGCAAGGTTCTCAATGCCGTTCTCAAAGTTTTTCCCGCCTTCCCTGCCCTTCCAAATTCGGAACCATTCTCACGCGTTCTCTGGAATGCCGGATCGTTCGCAATTCTGCTCGCATCGACGCCGCCTTTCTCACGCGCCAAGTGGCCATCTTTGGTTTTGTAAAAAGTAATATCCCCGATAGTACCTTTCAATTTAATTATACCTTTCTGTCTTGCCATAATTTCTAAAATTTAAGTTTGAAATAATCTAACTACTCCTCCATCCCGAATATTCGTTGCAACTAAATCTCGAATGATTTCAAACAAAGTTTCCATCAATTAAAGCACATTTCAAAAAGTAAATGTCAATAGTGGTACTAAAGGGTATATAATTACCCATTTTAATCACTTATTAAGTAAGTAGTTTTCATAACTTTGTGAAAGGATATGGTAATTAGATCCTAAGATGAGGTATCTCAAAGGCATAGCATCGGTATAGATAATGTATTAAAAATAAAAAGGTGATAGCAAGTAACATCAGGGTATGTATTTATCCAAAAGATGTACAACGTATTACTGGTAAAACATATAGACAAGCAAGGTTATATCTAAATAAGATTAAAGACAACTTGAATAAAGAGCCACATCAATTAATTTCAATAGAGGAATTTTGTGGATATTCAGGGCTTCAAATAGAACATGTTTTACGTTGTATAGTCGGATAGGATTTAAGGCAATTAAAAGTCTTCATGTACCTCTATAATGTAACAATACTTGTTCAATAAGCAGTTCAAATAATAATCCTAACTATTGCATAATCAGTAATTAATGACTATTTTTACATTGAATATAATTTAATGTTCTTTATTCATTTTTGATAGTGACCTATTTAAAGCCCTATCGAAACATAGTACAGCGTAAACCCTTATAGACATTGGCATAAGGAAAGAGAAACAAATCCCTCTTTCTCCGCCAAAAGCCCCTCAAAGAGGGGCTTTTTACATTTCAGTACTTTCCTATATTTACAAAATCCCTTATTTTTCTGCATCTAAGAGTTAAACCTTATTAAATTGTTCAATGAAGTCTATTTTCATTTTACACTTTAAATCGGATTCGACAGATACCCTATTTGGTACGGATCAATCCCAAAACCTGTGGAGTAGCAAAAATTACGCATAAATATTAGTCAGCCTAAAAAGGAAAAATGCAACGTTTCTCACACCCCTGAATTGACTTCTAAATGCTTTTATTTTTGCATTGAATGATTCCGTTGAGGCATTTGTGCTTCTATTATCAAAATAGTTCAATATTGTTTTGGAATGATTCATTATGGATCTGGAGATCGTATTGAAAGATTTAAACCCTGCTTGATTTACTTTCTCATGCCATTTGGCTAGTCTTGAAAGTCCAATAATTTTATCCGTTGTTTTTTTTTAATTAGCTGGATTCAAGTTACTAATGCAACTTTTTGGTTAAACATATAATTTGGTGTTTCAAAATTAAATCTTTTTCTCGGACGGTTATTTAATTTTTCTTGTATTTCTATAATTCTTTCGATGGTTATTTCTTCAAAAGAGGTCGATTTGGGTATATACTGCCTTATAAGTCCATTTAGATTTTCATTTGCCCCACGTTCCCAAGGACTGTAAGGATTTGCAAAATAGAAGTCGATTTCTAATGCTGTTGCGATTTCTTGATGCATTGCAAACTCTTTTCCATTGTCGGATGTTAATGTAAACAAATAC
>NZ_FNDB01000018.1 GCF_900099915.1 Flavobacterium omnivorum | reverse complement strand
AAAGCGAATTGGTTAAACAAGCGACAATTGAATTACTCCAGAACTGGAAGCCGTATTTGTTTACATTAACATCCGACAATGGAAAAGAGTTTGCAATGCATCAAGAAATCGCAACAGCATTAGAAATCGACTTCTATTTTGCAAATCCTTACAGTCCTTGGGAACGTGGGGCAAATGAAAATCTAAATGGACTTATAAGGCAGTATATACCCAAATCGACCTCTTTTGAAGAAATAACCATCGAAAGAATTATAGAAATACAAGAAAAATTAAATAACCGTCCGAGAAAAAGATTTAATTTTGAAACACCAAATTATATGTTTAACCAAAAAGTTGCATTAGTAACTTGAATCCAGCATGTTTTACTTTCAAATCGTTGAAAGTAAAATTATCTGAGCCATTAGTTTTTGTTTCTTCAATTTTATACTGTGTGGTATCAAAATCTTCTGTTTTGAATGTTTTTTTTATAAAAATCAATACTAGAGTTTACAACAATACGATTTAATCAAGCGACAAAAGAAACTTTTTGCTTGTAATCGTTTATGTTATAGAATGCCTTCAGAAAACCATCTTGGATACCATCTTCTATGTAATGGGCATCTTTAATAATGCGATTATAAGCTTCGCACTGTGCTTTATGATTTTTTTGCTTGCAAAGCAAAATCAATTCTTGGATGTTTTGATAGGCTAAACTCAAACAATTAATCAGGATTTATAATAAACACGAGTAATTTAGGACTATGTTTCACTTTTAGGAAAATAAAACTAAATTTTAATTTTATGTAATCCCGAATAGGTTTAGTTCTTGTTACAGTTGCAGTTTAAATAATACTTTTTTATAAAAAATAGAATTAATACCGTTTCTTTTGGCACAAAGATTGACTCTTTTAAGGTTATGCAAATTTTGAAAATTAAAGATTGTTTTTATCTTCAAAGACTCTTTTGAAATCCTATATTTGCTTAAAGGATTAATTTTTTAATGACAAAAAGACTTAAATAATACTATGTCAAATCATAAAATACTTACTATTGACAATCTGTCACTTCAGGAATTTGATTCGGAAGCAGATTTAATTCCACTTTTGACTCCAGAGGACGAGGAGGAAATGAATAATGAGGCATTACCTGAATTATTAGCGATCTTGCCATTGCGAAATATGGTTTTATTTCCAGGTGTTGTCATACCAATTACAGCAGGACGAGATAAATCAATCAAATTAATAAACGATGCTAACGCAGCGGGTAAAACTATTGGTGTTGTTGCCCAAATTAATGAGGAAGATGAAGATCCAACAAAAGCAGATATACATAAAATAGGCACTGTGGCTCGCATTTTACGAGTACTAAAAATGCCGGACGGAAATATTACTGTAATTCTTCAGGGTAAAAAGCGTTTCGAAATTGATACTGTTTTAGAGGAATTACCTTATTTAACAGCAAAAATCAAAGAGGTTCCTGAAAAGCGACCGAAAAAAAGTGATACCGAGTTTGTAGCTATTCTAGATTCTGTGAAAGAATTAGCGATTCAAATTATTAAAGAAAGTCCAAACATTCCTAGCGAAGCAACCTTTGCCATTAAAAATATCGAAAGTCAATCCTTCTTGATCAATTTTGTTACTTCAAACATGAATTTATCAGTTAAAGAGAAACAAGATTTATTAGCGATTAATGAATTGAAAGAAAGAGCTTTAGAAACGCTTCGTTATATGAATATTGAGTTGCAAAAACTCGAATTGAAAAATGATATTCAGTCTAAAGTTCGTTTTGATTTAGACCAACAACAACGTGAATATTTCCTGCACCAACAAATGAAAACCATTCAAGAAGAATTGGGTGGCGTTTCTCAGGAAGAGGAAATGGACGAAATGATGCAAAAGTCTTTGATCAAGAAATGGGATGAGAAAACCAAAAAACATTTTGATAAAGAATTATCAAAAATGCGTCGTATGAATCCACAAGCACCTGATTTTGGTATTCAAAGAAACTATTTAGAGCTGTTCTTAGATTTGCCTTGGAATGAATATTCTAAAGATATTTTTGACTTAAAACGTGCTCAGAAAATATTAGATAGAGATCATTTTGGGCTTGAAGATGTGAAGAAAAGAATGATTGAACATTTGGCAGTTTTAAAATTGCGAAATGACATGAAATCTCCTATCATTTGTTTAACAGGGCCTCCGGGTGTGGGTAAAACATCCATAGGACGCTCTATTGCAGAGGCTTTAGGTAGAGAATATGTACGAATTTCATTGGGAGGTTTACGCGATGAATCAGAGATTCGTGGACACAGAAAAACGTATATTGGTGCTATGCCAGGGCGAATTATCCAGAGCTTAAAAAAAGCGGGAACATCAAACCCTGTTTTTGTTTTGGATGAAATCGATAAATTATCAAATAGTAATCAAGGTGATCCATCATCGGCATTATTGGAAGTTTTAGATCCAGAGCAAAACAATTCATTTTATGATAATTTCCTTGAAATGGGATATGACTTATCAAAAGTGATGTTTATCGCAACTTCAAATACGATGTCCTCCATTCAGCCGGCCTTAAGAGATAGAATGGAAATTATTAAAATGTCAGGATACACCATTGAAGAAAAGGTAGAAATTGCGCGCCAACATTTGTTTCCAAGACAATTGAAAGAACACGGTTTAACGCCTAAAGAGCTAACCATTGGGAAAAAACAATTAGAAAAAATTGTTGAAGGATATACACGTGAATCTGGTGTTCGTGGTTTAGAAGCTAAAATTGCTCAAGTAATCCGTAACGCAGCCAAATCAGTTGCGATGGAAGAGGAGTATAATAAAAAAGTAACGGACGAAGATATCATAAAAACACTTGGTGTTCCAAGATTAGAAAGAGACAAATACGAGAACAATGACGTTGCCGGTGTGGTAACTGGTTTGGCTTGGACCTCTGTTGGTGGTGATATTTTGTTTATCGAATCGTTGCTTTCTCCTGGAAAAGGAACCATGACTATTACCGGAAATTTAGGTACAGTCATGAAAGAATCGGCAACCATTGCTTTAGAATATATTAAGGCTAATGCAAAACTTTTAGGATTGGACTCCGAGATTCTTTCTAAGTATAATATTCACTTACACGTTCCGGAAGGAGCCACTCCAAAAGACGGTCCAAGTGCCGGAATTGCAATGTTAACGTCATTAGTTTCATTGTTTACACAAAAACGAGTAAAGAAAAACTTAGCGATGACAGGAGAAATCACGTTGCGTGGAAAAGTTTTGCCAGTAGGGGGAATCAAAGAAAAGATTTTGGCAGCCAAAAGAGCGAATATCAAAGAAATTATTCTGTGTCATGAAAATAAGAGTGATATTGATGAAATAAAACCTGAATATCTGGAAGGACTTTCTTTTCATTATGTAAAAGAAATGAGCGAAGTATTAAAATTTGCTTTGACCGATCAGAAAGTAAAAAACGCGAAGGATTTGTAATAAAATACAACTCAGAAATAACTAAAATCCAAATTTCAAAACTTGATTATCAAGAGATGGAATTTGGATTTTTTATTTGCAATTACGAGTTTCAAAGTTGCGATTTATTGTATTTATAATTTTATCTTCGCAGTTGCGTTTTTATTTTACACCCACTGCAATTTAAAGCATGTTAAAAAAACTTCTATTATACTGTTTCCTCATTATTTGTGCTGTTTCTTACGGTCAAATAGGAGGGAAGTATACTTATCAGTTTTTGAATTTGGTTACTTCGCCAAGACAGGCAGCTTTAGGCGGAAAAGTAATCACGATTTATGATGATGACGTCAATCAAGCGCATTTTAATCCCGCAACCATAAATGCTGAAATGGACAACCATCTGGCTCTAAATTATGGGAGTTATTTTGGGGAAGTGACATATGGAACTGCTGCTTATGCGTACACTTATGACCGACATTTGCAAACTTTTCAGGCTGGTGTAAATTATGTAAACTACGGTAATTTTGAAGGCTTTGACGAAAATGGTCAGCCTACATCGGCATTTACCGGTAGCGAAATAGCACTTTCTTTTGGCTATGCCTACAATATTCCGTATACGGATATTCATATAGGAGCCAGTGCAAAATTGATTTCCTCTAGTTTGGAAAGCTATCATTCCTTTGGAGGAGCTTTAGACATTGGTGCTTTATTTATTGATGAAAGAAATGATGTAAATTGGGCTTTAGCAATACGGAATATCGGAACTCAGTTTTCAACTTATAATGGGACTAATGAGAAACTACCTCTTGAAATCATAGCTGGAGTTTCACAGGAATTGGAAAATGTACCTATTCGGTGGCACCTTACCTTAGAAAATTTACAGCAATGGAATATTGCTTTTTCAAATCCAGCCAGAGCAGAATCCTCTTTTGATGGCGAATCCACCGAAGAAAAAGTGTCCTTTATTAATAATGCATTACGACACGTAATTGTGGGTGTTGAACTCTTTCCTAAAAAATCGTTTAATCTGCGGCTCGGTTATAATTTTAGAAGAGCCGAAGAATTGCGACTTTTAGAACAACGAAATTTCTCAGGTGTCTCTCTGGGTTTTGGGCTTAAAATGAATAAACTGAAATTCAATTATTCGTATTCCAGATATACATTAGCCGGAAATACAAGTCTTTTTGGGTTAACAGTGAATTTTCAATAATAATTTTGACATAACATAGAACTTTAAATTTTACATTTTGAATAAAAAAATTACTATCGCAATAGATGGATTTTCATCTACCGGAAAAAGTACTTTAGCCAAGCAACTCGCTAATAATTTAGGATACGTATACGTTGACACTGGAGCGATGTATCGTGCCGTTACATTTTTTGCGATGCAAAACGGTTACATAAATGTGGAATCTTTTGATAAACAAACCTTGATTAATAGTTTGCCAAATATAAAATTGCAATTCAAATTTAATGCTGATTTGGGTTTTGCAGAAATGTATTTAAATGATGTGAATGTTGAAACCGAAATCAGAACGATTGAAGTTTCTAATTTTGTTAGCAAAGTTGCAGAAGTTTCTGAGGTTCGCGCCAAATTAGTCGAACAGCAAAAAGAAATGGGAAAAGACAAGGGAATTGTAATGGATGGAAGGGATATTGGTACCGTTGTTTTTCCAGATGCAGAGTTAAAAATATTCATGACTGCCAGCGCAACCACAAGGGCGCAAAGACGTTACGATGAATTGGTTGCAAAAGGCGATAAGGTCACATTTGAAGAAGTTCTCAAAAATGTGGAAGAGCGCGATTACATAGATACGCACCGCGAAGATTCTCCTTTAGTCATGGCTGAAGATGCTATTGAGATTGATAATTCACATTTGAATCGAGAGGAACAATTTGCACTTGTTTTAGATTTAGTAGACGATATGACTAAAACGTTATAATTATTTGCAGATTTCATTTTTAATAGTAGATTTACGCCTTGTAAATTTTTTAAAGTAAAAAAACAATTCATCTCATGGGAATTAAAAATAGATTGGTAATAATGAGTTTTCTTCAGTTTTTTGTTTGGGGAGCTTGGTTGATTACAATTGCAAATTACTGGTTTGGGACAATGCAATGGGATGGGACACAATTTGGATTGGTTTTTGGTACGATGGGAATTGCTTCTTTGTTTATGCCAACACTAACTGGTATTATTGCTGATAGATGGATAAATGCTGAAAAATTATACGGAGCGCTACACATTTTATATGCAGCGGTTTTATTTTACATACCACAAGTTTCCACGCCCGAAACCTTTATTTACATTATGCTTTTGGCCATGTGTTTTTATATGCCAACAATTGCCTTGAGTAATTCTATTTCCTACACGGCCCTTAAGTTAAACAACAAAGATGTTATCAAGAATTTCCCTCCTATACGGGTTTGGGGAACAGTTGGTTTTATTGTAGCTATGTGGATTACAAATTTAACAGGAAATAAAGCAACAGAATATCAGTTCTATATAGCAGGTTTAGCCGCTGTGGTATTGGGAATTTATTCCTTTACATTGCCAGAATGTAAGCCACAACGTTTATCAAAAGAGAATGCGTCATTAATGGAAACAGTAGGTCTGGAGTCTTTCAAGTTGTTTGCCGATTATAAAATGGCTTTGTTTTTTATTTTCTCCATGTTTTTAGGTGGAGCATTGCAACTTACGAACGCCTATGGTGATGTTTTCTTAGATGAGTTTAAGCATTTTCCAAAATATGCCGATTCGTTTGTTGTGGAATATTCAACAATTATAATGTCAATTTCTCAAATTTCAGAGACCTTATTTATTCTTGCCATTCCTTTTTTTCTTAAACGTTTTGGTATTAAACAAGTGATGTTAATCAGTATGCTGGCTTGGGTACTTCGTTTTGGATTGTTTGCTTACGGAAACCCAACAACTGGTTTGTGGATGATTGTTATGTCATGTGTGGTTTACGGAATGGCTTTTGATTTCTTTAATATTTCAGGATCTTTATTTGTAGAAACCAACACCGATCCAAAAAACAGATCGTCAGCACAAGGTTTATTTATGATGATGACTAATGGTTTTGGAGCAGTCTTAGGGAGTTTCACTTCTGGATGGGCGATCGATAAATATTTTACTAAATCATTTACTAATACAACGGACTTAGCTGGTTTTCTAGAAACAGAAACGACCAATTCGAAAATGTTAGAATTTGTTGCAAGCCAGGGTAATGCGATAGGAGCAGATGGCTTGTTTAGCAAAGCTATTTTAATGAAAGATTGGCATACGATCTGGTTGGCTTTTGCCATGTACGCGCTGGTCATTGCAATTGTATTCGCTGTTTTGTTCAAGCACAAACACAATCCACTTGTTGTCGAAAATATAAGTCACTAACAAACGGTAGAAAATAAATAGAACCCGATAACTCTAAAATAGTTATCGGGTTTTTTTGTCTTGAAAAACCAATTGAAGTTGAATAGCTCCGATTGCAGTGGAAATCCTCCCGATTTTTTTTTCGGGAGCTTGCAACGGAAAGCGGGAGTAGAGTTCTTAAAAACTACTAAATGTTCTGCTTCTAATAATCAATCGATTATCGCACCATAAATATTTTGCTATTTAATATAAATGTTTTACTTTTGCAGTCCTTTTGGTGAATAAGAGTTTCCTCTAGGGTTCAATTAATTATACAAACAACTTCTGCTGTTTTCTGGCACATTAAGAAACTCGAGAGAATACAGAATACAAATTTTTAATCAGCATGTCTGAACAAGTAAAATCACAAGAAGAGTTTTTAGCAAATTTTAACTGGCACAACTTTGAAGAAGGTATTGATGCAGTTGATCAAAAAAACTTACAAGAATTCGAAGAACTAGTTTCAAAAACATTTATCGCTACGGATCAAGAAGAAGTGGTTGATGGTACAGTTGTTAGAATTACAGATAGAGACGTTATTGTTGATATCAACGCAAAATCGGAAGGTGTTATTTCATTGAACGAATTCCGTTACAACCCAGCATTAAAAGTAGGTGATACTGTTGAAGTATTAATTGATATCCGTGAGGATAAAACAGGTCAATTAGTATTATCTCACCGTAAAGCACGTACTATCAAATCATGGGATAGAGTTATTTCGGCTAACGAAACAGGTGAAATCGTTAATGGTTTTGTTAAATGCAGAACTAAAGGTGGTATGATCGTTGACGTTTTCGGAATTGAAGCGTTCTTACCAGGATCTCAAATTGATGTTAAGCCAATTAGAGATTACGATGTATACGTTAACAAAATGATGGAATTCAAGGTTGTGAAAATTAACCACGAATTTAAAAACGTAGTTGTATCTCACAAAGCGCTTATTGAAGCGGATATCGAAATCCAGAAAAAAGAAATCATCGGTCAATTACAAAAAGGACAAGTATTAGAAGGTGTTGTTAAAAACATTACTTCTTATGGTGTCTTTATTGACTTAGGTGGAGTTGATGGATTGATTCACATTACTGACCTTTCTTGGTCAAGAATCAACCACCCATCTGAAGTATTGGAATTAGATCAAAAATTAAATGTTGTAATCCTTGATTTCGATGATGAGAAAACAAGAATTCAATTAGGATTGAAACAATTAAACGCTCACCCTTGGGATGCTCTAGATGCTAAATTAGCAATTGGAGACAAAGTAAAAGGTAAAGTAGTTGTAATCGCTGATTACGGTGCTTTCATCGAAGTTGCTGAAGGTGTTGAAGGCTTAATCCACGTTTCTGAAATGTCTTGGTCTACTCATTTACGTTCTGCTCAAGATTTCGTAAAAGTAGGTGATGTTGTTGAAGCTGTTATCTTAACATTAGATAGAGATGACCGTAAAATGTCATTAGGTATCAAACAATTGTCTCAAGATCCTTGGACAGATATCACTTCTAAATATCCTGTAGGTTCTAAACATTCAGGTATCGTTAGAAACTTTACAAACTTTGGTATCTTCGTAGAATTAGAAGAAGGAATTGATGGATTAATTTACATCTCTGACTTATCTTGGACTAAGAAAATCAAACACCCATCTGAATTTGTAAATGTTGGTGAAAAATTAGACGTAGTAGTATTAGAATTAGATGTTGATGGACGTAAATTATCTTTAGGTCACAAACAAACTACTGCTAATCCTTGGGATCAGTATGAAGGTTCTTTCGCTGTAGGAACTATCCACAACGGTGAAATTTCTGAAATTGTTGACAAAGGAGCTACTGTAGAATTTGGAGATGATATCGTTGCTTTCATTCCTACTCGTCACCTTGAAAAAGAAGACGGTAAGAAATTGAAAAAAGGAGAATCAGCTGATTTCAAAGTAATTGAATTCAACAAAGAATTTAAAAGAGTAGTTGCCTCTCACACTGCTATCTTCCGTGAAGAAGAAGAGAAAAATGTGAAAACTGCTACTGAAAACACTTCATCTAACTCATCTACAAACGCACCAGCTGCAACTTTAGGAGACAACAATGATATGTTAGCTGCATTGAAAGCTAAAATGGAAAAATCAGAGAAAAAATAATTTCTTAAAATTTTTTAAATAGAGAAAGCCTCACAGCAATGTGAGGCTTTTTTTTGCTTTATAAATTGGTGTTTTAATTTTTAGGAGCATTACAATTGATTTTCATTTCACTATTCCTCCCGCTTTTCGCAGTATCTTATCATTGTGCAGCACATCTAACTTACAATAGAAAATTATAAAAGCACAATAAAAAGGATACTTGCTTCAATCGGGGCTAGTTTACACGTTCTATCTTCATCAGGTTATCAAAAAAAACAATGTTGTTATTTTACTAAAGGTTAATTTTTTATGAATTATTTTCATTTTTTTAAAACCAAATCTGTTCTTTATGCGTAAATGCTTTTATATAACTTTAAAAAATAGATTATTATGAAAACTAGAAAATTTTTATCGATTGCATTTATGGCATTAGTATTTGGAGCTACTTCTTTTGCTCAAAAAACAGTAATGGTTGGTGGAGCAGCAATGTACCCTTCAAAAAACATTGTTGAAAATGCAGTAAACTCTAAAGATCACACTACGCTTGTTGCAGCCGTTAAAGCCGCAGGATTAGTAGAAACATTACAAAGTAAAGGACCTTTTACAGTTTTTGCACCAACAAATGCTGCTTTTGCTAAATTACCAATGGGAACTGTTGAAACGTTATTACAACCTGAAAACTTAAAAATGTTGCAAACAATCCTTACTTACCACGTAGTTGCAGGAAAAATGAACGCTTCTGATATAGCAAAAGCTATTAAAAAAGGAAAAGGTAAAGCAACTTTGAAAACGGTTAGCGGTGGAACACTTACGGCTTGGATGAAAGGGAAAAACTTATATATTACTGATGCGAATGGTGGAAAATCTAAAGTTACAATAGCAGATGTAAACCAATCGAATGGTGTGATTCACGTTGTTGACGCTGTAGTATTGCCAAAACAATAATTTAAGATTAGAGGTTGATATTTTGTTAGTCTTAAAAGCTCTGCTACTAGTAGGGCTTTTTTGTATAAAAAAATTCCCAATTCTAAATCTAGAATTGGGAATTAATATTATAAATAAAGGGCTATTATCGTAAGCTAGCTCCAAGTTCAGTTTCAAAATTCTTTTTCAGCTTGCTCATAATTTTATCAATTTGAACATCTGTTAATGTTTTTGAATGGTCCTGAATGGTGAAACTCAACGCATACGATTTTTTTCCTTCGGGAAGATTTTGTCCTTCGTACACATCAAATAAATTAATATCTTTTAACAGTGCTTTTTCCGTTTGACAGGCAATCGTGTAAATACGATCATAAGTTACACTTTGGTCAATCAATAAAGCCAAATCTCTGCGAACTTCTGGATATTTAGGAATCTCAGTGTATTTTATTTTGCTTGAAAGCAATTTTAAAATTAAGTTCCAATTAAAATCTGCAAAAAACACTTCCTGTTTGATTCCAAAATGTTTTAAAATTGATTTTTTTACGACTCCTAATTCTACTAAAATTTCGTTTCCAACGCTAATCGCAATGCCTTCAGAAAATACATCTGAAGTTACTGGAACATTTTGTGTTTTTTGAATGCCTAAACGAGAAAGAATTCCATTTGCAAACCCTTTAAATAAAAAGAAATCGGAAGGTTTTTGAGTTGTGGTCCAGTTTTCCTGATTTCTGCTACCAGTAAGGAATAAGCTTAAATGCTTTTTTTCTTCGTAACCAGCAAGGTAGTTATGATATGTTTTTCCAAACTCGAATAATTTCAAATCGGCATTTTTACGATTGATATTATACGATACTGCTTCCAATCCTGAAAATAGCAAGGACTGTCGCATTGTAGACAAATCAGCACTTAAGGGATTTAACATTGTCACATTGTTTGTTGGATTCAAATCCTCTGAAAGTCCAACGTAAGAGGCTGTAGTTAATGAATTTGCCATCATTTCATTGAATCCCTGAGAATTTAATTGTGAGGCAATCAAATTTTGTATTTTGTAATCTTCGTTTCTAGGCGAATTAGAAACCGTAGCATTTAATTTTTTAGAAAAATTAATATTGTTGTAGCCATATACTCTTAATATTTCTTCTATAACATCTATTTCTCTTTGTACATCAACGCGGTATGCAGGGATTGTTAATCCTAATCCAGCATCTGAGACACTATTCACTTTGATATCTAAAGAAACTAATATTTTTTTTATCGTATCTTTTTGTAATTCTTCCCCGATAATTTTTGCGACTTTACTAAAGTTTAAGAATACGCTGAAATCTTCTATTTTCTTTGGATAGACATTAAAAACGTCAGATGTTATCTCTCCACCTGCCACTTCTTGTATTAGTAACGCAGCACGTTTTAAGGCATATTCCGTTATAGTAGGGTCAATTCCTCTTTCAAAACGGAAAGAAGCATCTGTATTTAATTGATGTCTTTTTGCAGTTTTACGAATACTTACCGGATTGAAATAAGCACTTTCTAAAAATATAGAATTTGTACTTTCAGAAACTCCAGATTTTTTACCACCAAAAACACCGGCAATGCATAATGGACCTTTTTCGTCACAAATCATTAAATCTTCTTCGTGTAAAGTTCTTTCAACATCATCAAGGGTAATGAATTTTGTGCCTGCAGGAAGCGTTTGCACTATTATTTTACCATTAATTTTTGCTGCATCAAAAGCATGGAGTGGTTGTCCTAATTCATGTAAAACATAATTAGTAACATCTACAATATTATTTTTTGGATTTAATCCAATAGCTTTCAATCTGTTTTGCAACCAGGCAGGAGATGGTTTTACTTCGATTCCAGAAATAGTTACACCGCAATAACGAGGGGCAAGTTTAGGTTCTTTTACATCGATGTCAATTTTCAAAGTTCTTTTATCTACTCTAAAATTACTAACTGATGGGGTAATTAATTCTACGTTTACACCACTTTGTAAAAGTCCGGCTCTTAAATCTCTAGCTGTTCCTAAGTGGCTCATGGCATCAGCACGGTTAGGAGTAAGTCCGATTTCAAAAACTTCATCATCTTCAATTTTAAAGACGGTTGCAGCAGGTGTTCCTGGTACTAATGCATCGTCTAAAATCATAATGCCATCATGGCTTTCGCCAAGACCAATTTCATCTTCTGCACAAATCATTCCATGACTTTCCTGTCCGCGTATTTTTCCTTTTTTTATCGAAAAAGCAACTCCTGCTGCATCATATAATGTAGTTCCGATGGTAGCGACCGGTACTTTTTGACCAGCAGCAACATTATTGGCACCACATACAATTTGTACAGGAATACCATTGCCTAAATCTACGGTGGTTATTTTTAGTCTGTCAGCATCAGGATGTTGGATGCAGGTAAGTACATGCCCTACAACAATACCTTCTAATCCGCCTTTTACGGATTGGTATTTTTCTACTATTTCCACTTCCAAACCTAAGTCCGTAAGTAATGCAGCAGTTTCATCGGATTTCCAGTCTATTTTGATGAATTGTTTTAACCAGTTGTAAGATATTTTCATTTTATGTTTTTTTCAAGATTGCAAATATAAGGATTGCAGGTTGGAGAAAGAAACAATTTTTTTTGTTTTTTATAATTGATTTGCAGTAGTAAGCACGTGTAAGAAATGTTAATTTGGCATCATTAATTATAAATAAATGTGAAATAAATAATAAAATTAGGTTAAAAAAACAGATAGTAAAATTTAATGCTATTAGTTGGATGATTAATGCTATTCTAAAGATAAATAAGAAGCTAACTTTGAGTAAATCTAAAAATAAAACCAAATGGATAACGTAGTGCAAAGACCTGAATTTAAGGCAAAATATGATAATTATATCGGCGGGAAATTTGTAGCACCAATAAATGGTGACTATTTTGACGTCGTTTCTCCTATAGATGGAAAAGTTTTTACGCAAGCTGCTCACTCTAGTAAGGAAGATGTAGCTTTTGCTGTAGACAAAGCTTATGATGCTTTTCAAACTTGGGGAAAAACCTCTGCTACGGAACGCAGTAACTTATTGAATAAAATTGCTCAAGTTATCGAAGATAATTTGGAATACATTGCCACAGTTGAAACTATAGATAATGGAAAAGCGATACGGGAAACTTTAGCTGCAGATATTCCTTTAGCCATTGACCATTTTCGCTATTTTGCTGGTGTAATAAGAGCCGAGGACAGTTCAATTGCCGAATTGGATTCGCAAACTGTTTCTATAGCTTTAAGTGAGCCTCTAGGAGTAATTGCCCAAATTATTCCTTGGAATTTTCCAATTTTAATGGCAGTTTGGAAACTGGCTCCAGCTTTGGCGGCAGGAAATACGGTGGTACTAAAACCCGCAGAAAGTACTCCAATTTCTATTTTAGTATTAATGGAATTGATTGGGGATATTCTTCCTCCGGGAGTTATAAATATTGTGAATGGTTTTGGGGCCGAGTTAGGTAGGGCTTTGGTAACTAATAAAAAAGTGTCAAAAGCAGCATTTACTGGTTCGACTCCTACAGGTCGTCTAGTTATGCAATATGCTACTGAAAATATTATTCCAGTTACATTAGAATTAGGCGGAAAATCACCTAATATTTTCATGGAATCTGTTGGTGATGCTGATGATGATTTCTTTGACAAAGCAGTTGAAGGTGCTGTGATGTTTGCTCTAAACCAAGGTGAAATATGTACTTGTCCTTCCAGATTATTAGTACACGAAGCAATATATGATAAATTTATTGCCAAAGTTATCGAGAGAACTGCTGCTATTAAAATGGGAAATCCGTTGGATAGAACGACGATGATGGGTGCGCAAACCTCTTTGGTTCAAAAAGAAAAAATACTTTCCTATATTAAACTAGGAAAAGAAGAAGGAGCTGAATTATTAACAGGAGGGGAAGAAAATCGCATGGAAGGGGAATTAGCAGGAGGGTATTATATCAAGCCGACTCTTTTCAAAGGACACAGCAAAATGCGTATTTTTCAAGAAGAAATATTCGGACCTGTTTTAGCTGTTACCACTTTTAAAACCACCGAAGAAGCGATTGCTATTGCAAATGATTCAATGTACGGTTTGGGAGCTGGACTCTGGACACGAGATGCACACGAAATTTATCAGGTTCCAAGAGCCATTCAAGCGGGTCGTGTTTGGATAAACCAATACCACTCTTATCCTGCTGGAGCTCCTTTTGGAGGATATAAACAGTCTGGAATTGGCCGTGAGAATCATAAAATGATGCTAGCACATTATCAACAAACAAAAAACATGCTGATTTCTTACGATAAAAAGAAATTAGGTTTCTTTTAGAATGAATCATTAATTGAAAAAGGAAAGTGGAAGAGCTTTCCTTTTTTTTTAAAATCTGTAGATTATGTTACCAAAAACAATGAGAGCTGCAGTGATTAGGGAATTTGGGTCACTTTTAAAGATTGAAGAAGTAGAAGTTAATCGTCCTGGTCGAAATGAAATTTTGATTTGTCTATTTTTGATACGGTATTAAATAGAATTACAATTAGGGGTTCTATTGTAGGTACTCGAAAAGACTTAGAGGAAGCGATTCAATTTGCTGTAGAAGGAAAAGTCAAAGCAACCGTTACATCAGCAAAGTTAGAAGATGTAATTGATGTTTTTGAAAAAATGAAAAAAGGACAAATTGAAGGGCGTGTTGTACTTGAAATTGCCAAGCAATAATATAAATTAATAAAACAGAAAATTTGTGTTCGCATAAGTTTTCTGTTTTTATCAATACCTATAAAAAGATGATAAAGAGAATTGATGCCACCGAAAAGGCAATAGCATTAATAAAAATTTTGCAGGCAAAACATGGAGACTTAATGTTTTATCAAGCGGGCGGATGCTGTGAAGGAACACAACCACAATGTTTTGAAAAAGGAGGTTTTTATCAACGACTGGGCGATGTATGTATTGGTTTAGTCGAAAACACCGAGTTTTGGGTAGACAAAGATTTATTTGAATACTGGAAACATGCACATTTTACTTTAGATGTAATTGATGCTTTTGGAGTAGGAGGATTTTCACTAGAAACCCCGTTAAAAAAAACATTCCGAATTGAATATCGGATTTTTACTCCAGAGGAAGAACAATCGCTTGAACCTGTTACTTTTATTGAATAATTTAATTTACGCACAATAACTGGTATTGTTTGGGCGTAATACCTTCATGTTTCTTAAATAAGCGAATAAAGTAATTACAATCCTCAAAACCAGACATGTGACAGACTTCATTAATTTGTATTGTAGGATTTTGGAGTAATTGTTTAGCACATCTCATTTTTTCATTAATTACAAATTCAATTGGACTCATCCCTAATTCTTTTTTGAAAAAGCGATAAAAAGAAGTTGTGCTCATGCATGCTTTTTCACTCAAATGTTTCATGTTAAAGTTTTCTTTCAAATTCAAACGGATGAATGCTACAACATCGGTAATAGGATTCTTTGGATCTATAAAGAGTCCATCTTCAATTGCTTTGACAGTTTGAGTTTGAATAATGCGAATCAATAATTCCTGCAAAGTCAAGTCGGCCAAAACATCCTTGGTTATTGAGGTACTCATACATTCTTTTATCAGTTTAGTAATGGTTGTGGCTAATGCTGCATTGTTATAAAAGAAATAGTTTTGGTAATTCAATTGCCAGAATTGGTCATTTCCCTCTTTTGGATAGCGCTCATTCAAAAATTGTAATGTATCAGTTATTTTTTTTTGGTCTATCGCCAAAGCCAAACATTGGGTAGGATTGTTTTTAGAAGCCTCTGGAAAATCAATTTTCATTTCTACATTCGAAGGAATCACTACAGTTTCTCCTGGTAGATATACAAAGCTCGGATCGTCAAAAAGGTGCATTACTTTTTTGCCTCGCAACATGCTGGTTACTACTAAATCATTGAATTTTAAAGGAACTAATGTCGAAGATTCGTAGGTTTCAAAAAGATTGAGTTCACAATGGTTCAAGGAATAAACAGTTCTATTTTCTACTAATGTTTTTAACGATTTTTCGTTTGAGAGGTGCGGAGGTTGTATAAAAGCGCGGTTACTATTCATAGATTTAAACTTTAGAAAGTCAAAGTTTAAATTTAATGAAAATAATTAGAATGATAGGGGTGTTTAACAAAATTTAAATTAACTCCTCAATATGTTTTTTAATGTTTTCTGCCATTTTCCTAGTTGGTAAATCATTGGCATCAGTTCCAAACGGATCTTCGATTTCTTCAGCAATGAGCTCTAAACTCGCTAAAACATAAAAAATAAATACGACTACTGGAATTACATAATAACCAAGGCTAAAGACATATCCAAAAGGCAAAGTAAGAACATAAATAAAAATAAATTTTTTTATAAAAGCACTGTAAGAATAAGGTATAGGCGTGTTTTTTATTCGTTCACATGCCCCGCAAATATCTGTAAAAGATTGTATTTCAGTATTTAAAATAATCAATTGGTCTCCTGTAATTTTCTTGGAAACATATAAATCATTAATTTTTTGAAATAATATTTTGGCTACTTGATTGGGCTTGTGTTTGTGATGATCAATTTCTAAATCGACATCATCAAACAATTGTCTTCCCGTATCGCTATCATTTAGATGTTCATGTAAAATGGAGGCATAACTGGGAATCACTTTCCGAAAAAAATTACGATCTTTTTCATCCTGCAATATGATTGATAATTTGATCGCTAAATTCCGACTGTTGTTTACTAATCCGCCCCATAATTTCCGGCCTTCCCACCATCTGTCATAGGCAGTGTTAGTACGATAAGCTAATAATAAGGAGATTACGAAACCTAACATTCCGTGCATTATTGAAATATTTTTGACATGGCTACTATCTGGTAAATGCCAATATTCAATCTCTAAATAGCCAATTCCACCAGAATAAATTCCGATAATAACCATCATTGGTATTAGTTTTCGAAAGGTGTCCCCTTTGCTTAATTGGAAAATAAAACTGATCCAGTCTTTGGGATTATACGAAGTCATTCTAAATTTTTATTTACAAAAGTATATTAAAAAATTAAATTGCCAGCTAATTCACGAAGTGCAATTTCAGATAATTTACCTTGAAATTGAGCGTTGCTGTAGCGCACTTTGGCATTAACATAATTCAATTGTGCCGTTCTGAATTCTAACGTGGTAATGGTTCCAATTCGAAATTTATCTAAAGTAATATTTAAATTTTGTTTGGCAATTGACTCATTTTTTTCTTCTAAACCAATCAACTCTAAATTAGTCAAATACGTTTGGTAAGAGGTAGATAATTGTGAATTTAGTGCTAAATTTTGCTGATCTATGCTCATTTTAGAATTTTCAATAAGGATCTTGGCGATTTTTTCATTTCGATTTTGTGCAAAGCCATCGAATAGATTCAAAGAAGCACTAAAACCATAATTAAAACCTCTGGATTGGGATTGCGTTACAAAACCAAGACTAGATTGACTTTCTGAAAAATTGTAGGCAGTATTTACTCGAATTGTAGGATAACGAGCCGCTTTAATTTGCTTTAATTCTAATTCCGCCACTTTTTTATTAATAATCTGTGCTTCTAATTGAGGATTTTGGCTCTCCGCTAAAGCTTTGAGTTCTGGTAATAATAATAGGGAATCAACTTCTAGTACATCAATCACTTTAAAATCGGTGGAGACCTCTCTAGCCATTAACTGATTTAGTAAGATTTTGCTATTAGCATACAACTCTTTTTGTCTTAGCAAGGCTACCTGATCTGTATTCAAATCTACTTGTGCATTCAAAACTTCTAATTTAGATGCTTTTCCAATGGTAAATCTATTTTGAGCCAATGTCAAGCGCTGGTTGGAAATGACGATGGTTGTATCCAATGCCGCCAACTGTTGTTGTTGTTGTACTAAATCGTAATAGGCTGCGTTCACATCGCTAATTCTTGTTATTAAGGTCAGCTTTAATTGTGTTTCGCCTAACTTTTGTAATTCTTTCAGCTGATCCATTCTGGCAAACATTCTTAGTCCGTCAAAAATAGTCCAATTCAAGCCAACACCGTAGGTCAAATTATTATTTTTGGCATTATCTAACTCATTTTCAGTACCATCCTGACGTGTTTGAGAACTATTCTGAATACTGTTATTATCTAAAACATTTGCGGTAACAGTGGGTAGCATTCCAGCATTTCCTATGGCTACGTTTGTTTTTTGAATGGTCAAGTTGTTGGTAGCAATTTTTATTTCATAATTGTTTTCCAAGGCAATTTTTACCGCACTTTCTAGTGTTAAGACTTCTTGTGCATTGGTTTCACTTACACAAAAAAAGAATAAGATAAAGCT
Source organism: Flavobacterium omnivorum (assembly GCF_900099915.1). Taxonomy (GTDB): domain Bacteria; phylum Bacteroidota; class Bacteroidia; order Flavobacteriales; family Flavobacteriaceae; genus Flavobacterium; species Flavobacterium omnivorum. The sequence continues at coordinate 50,767 of NZ_FNDB01000018.1, read as the reverse complement.
TTGCAATAGTATTTTATAGTGTGTCATATTTTTATTTTTTGACAGGGATTATTATTGTAAATGATTTATAATCCCATACATCAGGGTTCCATTCAAATTATTTAACTTCTTTCTCATATTCTTCAATATGGTCAAATTCAGGATAATGTTTACGAGCTTTCGACCACATTAAATACATGGCTGGTATGACAAATAAAGTTAAAACTAGCGAGAAAATAGTTCCCCCAACAATAACAACTCCCATTCCAATTCTACTAGTTGAGGCAGCTCCTAAGGATAAAGCAATAGGCAACGCCCCCAGCGAAATTGCTAAACTTGTCATTAAGATCGGTCTCAATCTCGCTTCTGAAGCTTCTAAAATGGCTTCTAATTTTGGTTTTCCTTGTTCTCGAAGTTGGTTTGCAAATTCGACTATTAGGATTCCATTTTTGGTTACCAATCCAATAAGCATTACAGTTCCAATTTGACTGAAAATATTCCACGTTTGGTCAAACAACCACAAGGAGAATAATGCTCCTGCAACTGCCATTGGTACTGTCAGAATAATAATGAAAGGGTCAATAAAACTCTCAAATTGTGCTGCCAAAATTAAAAATATTAGCAGTAAAGCCAATCCAAATGCAAAGGCAGTATTCGAACTACTTTCGACAAAATCCCTTGATTCTCCCCCTAAATCTGTTGTAAAAGTATCATCAAGAACTTTGGCTTTTATTTCGTTCATCGCATCAATTCCATCGCTGATACTTTTGCCTGGAGCAAGACCTGCAGAAACAGTTGCGGCCATATAACGGTTGTTGTGGTATAGTTGCGGCGGATTACTTTTTTCTTCGATGCTCACCACGTTATCCATTTGGATCAATTGTCCCATATTGTTTTTTACAAACATCGAGGTTAAATCCAGTGGTTTTGAACGGTCTTCTTGGTCAAATTGTCCAATGACCTGATACTGTTTTCCATTTCTCATAAAGTATCCAAAGCGTTGTCCACTCAAGGAAAGTTGTAAGGTTTGTGCAATGTCAATCACGGATATTCCCAGACTTTCGGCTTTTTCTCTATCAATGGTGACATTAACTTCAGGTTTGTTAAATTTTAAATTTACATCACTAACTGCAAAGGTTGGATTCTGAGCCACCTCATCCATAAAAAGAGGAATTTTTTCTTCTAGTTTTTTAAAGTTGGGTGCTTGTATAATGTACTGGATTGGTAACCCACCGCGTCGATTTACTGCGATGGTTGGTTGCTCAATAACAGAGGTTTTTGCATCGGGATATTGCTTAGTCCAATTGGTTAATTTCTCTGCAATTTCTTTTTGTGAATCGGTTCTTTCATTGGGTTGAACTAATGATACGCGTATAAAACCACTGTTTACAGAAGAGGATCCAAAACCAGGGGAGGTAATTACTAAAGCTACTTTTTTTCCGGGAATAGAGTCATCTACTAATTTTGATACCTCTTGCATGAAGCGATCCGTATATTCATAAGAAGATCCTTCTGGTGTGGTCATTCGCAATACAAAACCACTGCGATCATCATACGGTGCGGTTTCTTTTTGTAAAAGGTTAAAAAATAAATAGATTAACCCAAAACAAGCAATAAGAATAGGGAAACTCAACCATTTCTTTTTCATAAAACTGCTCAAGGAACTGGCATATCCGCTATTTAATTTTTGAAAATAAGGTTCTGTTCGAATGTAGAATTTGGATTTTTTTTGTTCGCCACCTTTCATGAGATAAGCATTTAACATTGGAGTTAAGGTCAACGATACAAAAGCCGAAATCAAAACGGCAGCACCAATGACGACTCCAAATTCCCTAAATAAGCGCCCGACAAATCCTTCCAGGAAAATCACAGGTAAAAATACCGCTGCTAAGGTGATTGAAATTGAAATTACGGCAAAAAATATTTCATTAGATCCTTTGATAGCTGCCTCGATGGGCGTCATACCTTCTTCCACTTTTTTGAAAATATTCTCGGTAACTACGATTCCATCATCAACCACTAATCCCGTTGCCAAAACAATAGCTAATAATGTCAATACATTGATGGAAAAACCAAAAAGCCACATGATGAAGAACGTAGCAATCAATGACACTGGAATATCAATTAAAGGTCTAAACGCAATAGCCCAATCCCTGAAGAATAAGTAGATAATCAAGATTACCAAAACAATAGAAATTCCTAATGTTTCCGCTACTTCAATTACTGATTTTTTTACAAAAATAGTATTATCAATAGCGATATTCAGCTTAATATCTTTTGGTAAATCCTTTTTTAATTTTTCAAATTCTTTATAAAAAGCGGTCGAAATATCTAAATAATTGGCTCCCGGAAGTGGCACAATGGCAACACCAACTAAAGGTGTTCCGGATTGCGTCATTTTAGTTTCTGTGTTTTCAGGTCCAAGGATTGCGGTTCCTACATCACTAAAACGCACCACTTTTTCATCTTCAGCACGAATTATAATATTATTAAATTCGGCAGCAGTAGAAAGATTCCCCACTGTTTTTACCGTTAATTCGGTATTATCACCAGTCAGTTTTCCGGACGGTAATTCAACATTTTGCTTGTTTAATGCATCTCGTACTTCAGAAACGGTACAACCATAAGAAGCCAGTTTTACTGGATCAATCCACAACCGCATTGCATATCTTTTTTGACCCCAAATTTGGACACCACTCACACCAGGTATGGTTTCAAGCCTTTGTGAAATGACATTTTCAGCATAATCACTAAGCTCTAATGCATTTCGTGTATCACTTTGAACAGTCATCGAAATAATGGCATCGCCATTGGCATCCGCTTTCGAAACTACTGGAGGAGAATCAATATCTTGAGGAAGGTTTCTAACGGCTTGTGATACTTTGTCGCGGACATCGTTGGCTGCATCCTCCAAATTTTTATCCAAATTAAATTCAATCGTAATGTTGCTGCTTCCTTGTGCGCTGGAAGAGGTCACATTTCTGATTCCGTCAATGGAATTGATCGCTTTCTCAAGAGGTTCTGTAATTTGGGATTCGATTATATCCGCATTTGCACCAGTATAATTGGTACGAATGGAAACCTGCGCAGGATCAATTGATGGAAACTCTCGAACGCCAAGAAAGGTGTATCCAATTAAACCAAACAAAACGATGGCTAAATTGATTACTATGGTAAATACAGGTCTTCTAATACTTGTTGTGGATAAACTCATTTAGATTTTAGATTTTTAATTGCTGATTATAGACTTTAAATTGCTTTGCAGGAACATAATATCTTAATCTATTTAATTGTAACAGTTACAGGAGTTTCGTTTTTTAACGACATGACACCACTGGTAATTACTGTATCTCCTGCCTTTAAACCAGAAAGAACCAAAATGGTAGCATCTGTTCTTGTTGCCGTTTCTATCATTATTTCTTTGGCTTGACCGTTAGAGGAAATGAAAACTTTTTTACCGTTTTGTATCGGGATAATGGCTTCAGTAGGAACTACAATAGCATCTTTTATAATGTCTAAAGGCAATTCGACATCTGCAAAAGTTCCTGGTAATAATTTACCTGTTTTATTATCTGCAATGGCACGAACTTGTAATGTTCTTGTTGCGATGGCTACTTCTGGTTCAATAGCGTACACTGTAGCGCTAAATTTTTCATCAGAACCTGCCACTTTAAAGGTGAGTGTCGTATTCGTTTTTACTTGGCTCGCATATTTTTCAGGTATCGAAAAAGTGATTTTTAGTTTTCCAGTATTTACTAATTTTGCTACCAATATCGCAGGTGTAATATAAGTTCCAGGTGAAATAGAACGCAATCCAATTCTACCAGAGAATGGTGCTCTAACAGATGTTTTTGCAATTTGCGCCTTTATCAATTGGCTTTGGGCTTGTGCCGATTTTAAGTCGGCTCTTGCTAAATCGTACTCTTCCTGACTGATGGCTTCTTTTTGCAAGAGCAGTTTGGCTCTTCTTGCGTTTTCCGAGGCTAGTCCCTCTCTGGTAGAAGTTTGTCTCAACTGCGCTCTTAACTCTAGGTCATTTACCTTAAAAAGTACTTGTCCTTTACTCACGTTACTTCCTTCCTTAAAATAAATACCTTCTACAATTCCAGAAACTTCACTTCGGATTTCAACTTGTTCATTCGCTTCAATAGAACCAGAAAGGGATAAATTATTATCAAAAGTTGCCGGTGTTGCCACAATTCCGTTTACGCTGATGGATTTGCCTTTTCCTTTGGAATCTTTAGCATCTCCTTCGCCACTTTTATTTTCTGTTATTCTGTAACCAATAAAGCCAATGATTCCAATAGTCAACAAGGCATAAACGAAGTATTTAATTTTCATAAGTGTAATATAAAGTAGGATTAGGTTTCAGTATATATAGTTAAAAACAAATTTAGGTTTTAGAAACGATATTTGTGATCATGTTGCTTTTTATTTAACGTTTGTACATACAAATATTTAATTTCGATAGGTGATTTGATGTAAAATAATAAAATCATTGACTATAGGACTCCAAAAAATAGCATTAGTTTAATCGACAATTGAAAAATAGTTTTTCCAAAAGGACTTATTGTAAAAATGAAACCAAATAAACGTATCAATTCATCTAAGCTAAACCTTATGTTTTTAAAAAATAGTTGCTAGACGAAAATTAACTAATGTAATTCCAAATGTTTTTCTTTTTAGTCATTTCGATAAAAATAGCTCTTAAAGCGGCATGTTCTGGTTTTTGCATTCCTGCATCTTCCTTAAGTAATTTTAGAGCATAGTTTCTGGCTAGAGCCAAAGTGTCTCTGTCTCGAACTAAATCTGCAATTTGAAGGTTTAGCACGCCGCTTTGTTGCGTTCCCATTAAATCACCTGGACCTCGAAGCTTCAAGTCGACTTCGGCAATTTCAAAACCATCATTGGTTTGTACCATGGTTTCCATTCGGGTTTTACTATCGGAACTCAATTTATGACTGGTCATTAAGATACAATAGCTTTGTTCTGCTCCACGACCCACGCGACCTCGAAGCTGATGCAGTTGCGATAATCCAAAACGTTCCGCACTTTCGATAATCATCACACTGGCGTTAGGAACATTCACACCAACTTCAATTACGGTTGTGGCTACCATAATATTGGTTTTTCCTTCCGAAAAGCGCTTCATTTCTGCATCTTTTTCTGCAGGTTTCATTTTTCCGTGAAGCATAGAAATCGAATAGTGTGGCAACGGAAAATCTCTGGAAACGCTTTCGTAACCGTCCATCAAATCTTTGAAATCCATTTTTTCCGATTCCTGAATTAAAGGATACACAATATAAATTTGGCGTCCCAAAGCGATTTCGTCCCGAAGGAATTTCCAAACCTTCAGTCGGTTGCTGTCAAAACGATGTACGGTCTGAATGGGTTTACGTCCCGGAGGCAATTCATCAATCACTGAAATATCTAAATCCCCGTACAAACTCATTGCTAATGTTCGGGGAATAGGCGTGGCGGTCATCACCAAAACATGTGGCGGAATCATATTTTTCTTCCATAATTTAGAGCGTTGTTCCACTCCAAAACGGTGTTGTTCATCAATTACGGCTAGCCCTAAATTCTTAAATTTTACTTTATCTTCCAATAAAGCATGTGTTCCAATGAGAATATGTAACGTACCGTTTTCCAGTTCTTCATGGATTATTCTGCGCTGTGCAATTTTAATAGAACCCGTTAGGATTCTGATATTTATATTTAGTGTTTGTGCTAATTCAGATAAGCCAATAAAATGTTGGTTTGCTAAGATCTCCGTAGGCGCCATCAAGCATGCTTGGAAACCATTATCAAGCGCCAAAAGCATACTCATAAAAGCTACAATAGTTTTTCCGGAACCTACGTCACCCTGCAGTAAACGGTTCATTTGGGCGTTGCTGCCCATGTCGGTTCGGATTTCTTTGATTACTCTTTTTTGAGCATTGGTCAACTGAAAAGGCAAATGATTTTGATAAAAGTCATTAAAATAGTTACCGACAATAGAAAATGGGTGTCCTTTTATTTTGTGTTTCCTAATGAGATTTTTTGTAATTAATTGCAATTGGATAAAAAACAATTCTTCAAATATTAATCTGAACTTAGCTTTCGCCAAAACTTCAGTGCTTTTTGGAAAATGAATACTGAATAAAGCAGCTTTTTTAGGAATCAGTTTCAATTCGTTGATTAAATAATCCGGTAATGTTTCCGCAAACAACGCTTGTGTTTCCAGAAACAATTGCTGCATCATTTTATTAATCACTCGATTTGAAATACCACGATTAGTCAAGGTTTCGGTCGAAGGATAAACGGGTTGCATGGCGGAACGCAAGCTTTTTTCATGCTCGCTCATCAACTCAATTTCCGGATGTGCCATATTGAATGTACTTCCAAAAGAAGTACATTTCCCAAAAATAACGCAGATTTCATTAAGCTTTAAGCTCTCCCGAATCCATTTGTGGCCTTGAAACCAAACAAGTTCCATTTGACCTGTATCATCCACAAAAGTTGCTACCAATCGTTTTTGGTTTCTGCCAAATTCTACGGTTTTAATATTAATAATTTTACCTATGATTTGAACCTCAGCGATATTATTTTGCAGTTCGTTAATCTTATAATACCGCGTTCGGTCAATGTATCGGTTGGGGAAAAAATTAACCAAATCCACATACTTATAAATTCCCAATTCTTTACGTAGCAATTCGCCCCGGTTGGGACCAACGCCTTTTAAATATTCTATAGGAGTAAGGAGGAGGTTGTTAACAGACATTTTAAATTATTTGGAAAACTGCACAAAGAACTACACTTTTAAGTCAAAATTATTCTTTCTTGCAAAATACGAAGATAGTTTTTTGTTTGCAAAATAGAAAATCACAATGGATCAAAAAATAAGGTATTGGCAGTAACAATAGAGTCAAAATAACGTAAATCAATTCAATTACCGTAAAGTACTTTTTTCTTAGTAGCAATTCTCGCTATCCGTTTCAAGCTTTGAAGTATCAAACCTTTTTTCTAGGTTAGGGCAGGAGCTTCCTACGGTCGCTCTACCACAACCAGAAAAAAATGGTTTTCACCTCGCAAAGGCTTTCCACTGCTATCAAGGCTAAAAAGGTGAAAAACTAGAAAGAACTTTTGGATCTAAGGAATCTATTTTTTAGGGTCTATACTACCAGCGATTCCCCCGGAATGTCAAACGTTGCTTCGTTTGTTCCCTCATAACTTATATGTACTGATATGCTTATCTATCTAAAAAACAGATTTATAAATCTTATTTCTATCTCTCTGAGACTTTCCGAAAGAAAAACTTAGATGTCTTATATGTTTAAAAGAAACCAAACTCAATTAGTAGCGATTCCTTTGGAAAGACAACCGTTGCTGTATTTGTCTGAGTTTAAAACTTAGATGCACTAATATGCCTTATATATTTAAAAAACAGCTTAGTGAATCTTATTTTTTCTCAGTGAATCTTTGTGAAAGAAAAGCTTGCATCTGTTATATCTTGAAAAAATAATAAACCTAATTAGTAGCGATTCCTTTGGAAAGACAATCGTTGCTGTATTTGTCTGAGTTTAAAACTTACACGCACTTACATGCCTTATATGTTTAAAAAACCAGCTTTAAGTATCTTCTTTTTTTTTCTCTTAGACTTTCCGAAAGAAAAAGTTACATATTTTATATCTTGAAAAAAGACCATGAGACAAAAACCACCACGAGTTAAATTTATATTAATTGTAATCAATTAAATTGCACACAATACAATTAAAACTATCTTTGTACCATAATAAACAAACCATGAAAGATCAACTACACATCAGCGAGCAAGTTTGTTTTCCTGTTTACGCCTTGGCAAAGGAAATCATCAATCAGTACCGTCCTTTGTTAGAGGCGCTAGAGTTGACTTATCCGCAGTATTTAGTCATGCTCGTTTTATGGGAACACGAAGCGCAAACTGTTAATCAGCTTGGTGATAAACTAAAATTAGACAGCGGAACGCTTACTCCATTATTAAAACGAATGGAAACGAAGGCATTTGTAACCCGAATCAGAAGCACGATTGATGAAAGAATCGTCAACATCTCGTTGACTGAAAAAGGGGTAGCACTAAAAGAAAAAGCAGCTTGCATTCCGAAACAGTTAATGGAAGCTATGAATGTTTCTGCGGAGGATTTATTAATCTTAAAAAACATAATTACTAAAATAACAAAAAAATAAAGATGAAAACATTGTATACCACACAAGCTACTGCAACAGGCGGTAGAAACGGAGAAGTAAAAAGCGAAAACGGAATTGTAGCACTAGAAGTACGATATCCAAAAGCGTTAGGCGGAGCCAATGATGATTATGCCAATCCAGAAATGCTTTTCGCCGCAGGTTATTCGGCTTGTTTTGATAGCGCCTTGAATTTGGTAATCAAAAAAGAAAACATTCAAACCGGTGAAACAACCGTAACCGCAAGTGTAAGCATTGGACAAAATGACGCAGGAGGTTTTGGTTTGGAAGCCACTTTGCACGCTACTATTCCCGGAGTAACACTAGCAGTAGCGCAAGAGTTAATAGAAAAAGCGCATCAAGTGTGTCCTTATTCTAATGCGACGAGAGGAAATATGTTAGTTACACTTACTGTTTCAAACGACTAATTTACTTATTAAAAAAATAAAAATACACAATGGCTTTACTAGAAGATTTAAACTGGAGACACGCTGTAAAAGCATATGATGCTACCAAAAAAGTAAGCAAAGAAGCTATTGATAAAATTGTAGAAGCGGCGCGTTTGGCACCTACTTCTTCAGGATTACAACCTTTTCAAGTGCTTGTTGTTGAAAACCAAGATCTAAAAGAAAAACTGGTTAAAGGAGCACTAAATCCAGAATGCATGAGAGATTGTTCTCATGTTTTGATTTTTGCAGGATGGGACCGTTACACGGCTGAGCGCATTGATAAAGTGTACGATTACACTACAGCAGAGCGCGGTTTACCACAAGGGCGTTTTAATAGCTATACGGATATGCTTAAGAAAATGTATCTCGCACAACCTGCCGAAGAAAACTTCGTGCACATTGCCAGACAAACTTACATTGCTCTTGGTCTTTCTTTGGCGCAAGCTGCTGAACTAAAAGTAGACAGCACCCCAGTGGAAGGATTTGATAACAGTGTGGTTGACGAAATCTTAGCACTAGATAAATTAGGTTTAAAAAGTGTTTCGCTAATGTATGTTGGCTACGCCGATACACCAAACGATTGGATTGCTCCAATGAAAAAAGTGAGAATACCTAAAGCGGAATTTGTAGTAGAGTTTAAATAATATTTGTAACTACTGCAGTTTGTTGCTAAGTTAAGTTGCATTTTAGTAGTTAAAGCCTCCACCAAAACAATGTTTTGGTGGAGGCTTTCTTTTTAACCGATTACAGGAAACTATAGAGATTAAGGTAATTTTTTTTTCTACAATTCAGATTCTAAATTTTTTTAGAATTTATTTTAATGTAAAGTGTTAATAAGACTAAAATTGCCTCAAAACGCAATACCTTCGCAAAAATAAAAAGCTTAAAAATGACAACTCATCTCGCATTACTTCGTGGCATCAACGTTTCTGGGCACAGTATGATAAAAATGGAAGCGCTTAAAACGATTTTGGAAGCCATTGGCTTTCAAAATGTGCAAACGTATATTCAATCCGGGAATGTTTTTGTGGATACCGAAGAAGAAAATGGAGCTGCCGTCGGATTCAAAATAAAACAGGAAATTTTTAAAGCTTTTGGCCATGAAGTACCTGTTGTGGTAATTGGTTCCGCAGATTTAGAAGCGTGTTTCAAGAACAATCCTTTCTTAAAGGAAAAAGATAGTGATACTAAGAAGTTGTATGTTGCTTTTATTTCAACCATGTTGCAAAGTACGAGTATGAATGATTTGAAAATTAGCCAATTCAAACCAGATGAAGCAAGTATTGACGGCAATAAAATCTTTATAAAATATGCTGTTGGCGCTGGAAAAACTCGATTTGATCAAAAATACATCGAGAAAAAACTGAATGTTATTGCAACAATCCGAAATTGGAATACAGTGACACAATTGCTGAAAATTTACGAGGAAAGATAATAAGACTTCTAGTCTGGTTCAACCGCTAATTCGCAAATTATAAATGGTATAATCCATCTTAAATTTGCGAATTAGCGGTATTTTTTTAGAGTCTAACAAAGATTTTTCAGACTCTATTTTAGCTTTAGAAAAAATATTTATAATTTGACGCAACCTTTTGCAAGAAGTAGCATCTATAATATATATATAATCGAAGTCAAATACTGTTTTACAATTTTAGTTAAAAAGTAAATTATAAGTGCTAGTTAAAACATTTTCATAAGGTTTAGTTTTGGTTAATTTTAGGATTATGAAGCACTTTTGCCAAAGAGTATTCAGAAGTTGTAAAAACTTCTGGTGCTCTTTTTCTATTTTTAATCGAATAGTAGAATCAGTCTTTCAATAAAAAAATAGTTAGTACGCACAAAAAAATTATATTTACGTACTAATTAATGCTATCAAAATCTTTTATTTATTTTGCAAAACCCTAAAATGTAGCGCCATGAATTTAAAACTTTCTTTTGTTTTTACCATCTTTTTTAGTTGTGTTTCCATAGCGCAAAACGGAAATCCAAACGATTATTTGTCTGCTCAATTCCATAAAGAACGCAGAGAAGCCTTGCGTGCCAAAATGCCTCAGAATAGTGTAGCGGTATTTTTTGGAAATCCTATTCGGAATCGAGCCAATGATGTGGATTTTATCTACCATCAAGATCCGGATTTTTATTATTTAACAGGATACAAAGAACCTAATTCAGTACTAATTGTTTTTTCGAACAATCAAACCAATAAAGGCGGAAAGTCATTCAATGAATTGCTCTATGTTCAGGAAAAAAATCCAAGGGCAGAGCAATGGACAGGAGTCCGCTTAGGAACGGAGGGCGCCATAAAAGAGTTGGGTTTTGATACTGCTTTGAATGGAGCAGCGTTTTTAAATTCGGGTATTGATTATGCAAATTTTGATACTGTTTTCTTTAAGGAATTTGAAGAAGACACTCGAAATTCGAAAAATGAAAAAGCCGATTTATATAAATTAATTAGTGCTTTTAAGTCACAAATTGGCTACAGCGAAAAAGAGAGACCACAAATGGATTCGAATGTTCAAAACGAAATGAATACAAAAAAAAGTGTCACTTCAAAAAAGGCTACACTAAATACCAAATCGATTTTGACCTTTATGGCGAGTTTGCGTGAGAAAAAATCTAAAGAAGAGTTGGTTTTATTGACTAAAGCGGTTCGGATTTCGGCAATGGGACAGCGTGAAATCATGAAAGCGATGCATCCCGGAATGTCGGAAACGGAAATACAGGGAATTCATGAATTTGTCTACAAAAAGTACGGCAGTGAGTTTGAGGGTTATCCATCAATTGTGGGCGCAGGAAATAATGGTTGCGTATTGCATTATATTGAAAACAGCAAAACGAAAGTCGGAAATGAGTTGGTTTTAATGGATTTAGGTGCTGAATATCATGGGTATACTGCTGATGTAACCCGAACCATTCCAGCTAACGGAAAATTTTCTACGGAGCAAAAACTAATTTATGATTTGGTTTATGAAGCGCAAGAAGCTGGTATTGCTGTTGCAAAAGTGGGGAATAGTTTTAATGCGCCGGATGTTGCTGCACGCAAAATAATCAGTGCTGGCTTAGTGAGACTAGGAATTGTTAAAACGGAACAAGAATCCAGAAAATATTTTCCTCACGGAACTTCGCATCACATTGGGTTAGATGTTCACGATCCCGGTTTGTATACTGTTTTTGAAGCAGATATGGTCGTGACCGTAGAGCCTGGAATTTACATTCCAATAGGTAGTGATTGTGATAAAAAATGGTGGGGAATTGCGGTGCGAATTGAAGATGATATTTTAATTACAACAAATGGACCGGTAAATTTATCATCGGAAGCACCAAGAAAATCAAATGAAATTGAAGCACTTATGAGTGAAAAAAGTGTTTTAGATACTTTTTCTGTGCCAAGTTTAGAATAGTATATTTTACTATTCCATACAAATAGAACTCCGTTGTCTTATTGATTTCGGAGTATTTTGTTTAAATTATTTACCAACCAAATCACAATACCAAAACCCAAAATTAAACACATCGGATGCACTTGTATCGCAAGCAGTATCGGATGAATCTTCTTTTTCTGGTTTTTCGTATTTTCGATAGACAACTTCTCCAATTTCAAATTTGATGGGTTTGGAAAAAATGGGACCGTCAAAAGTGAAGGTGTGGAATTCGCCATTTTCACCACAAACATCTACATCGTCTGGTAAATCATTTATGAAATCCTGATCAATGATGCGACCAACAAAGCTTTTATCTAAATGACGTTCGTTGACACAAACCACAATTGTTTTAAAACCTAAACTTAAAAATTCCTGAATGATTTCGTGAGTTGGGATTTTCCAAAGCGGGAAAATGCCTTCGAAACCTATTTCGGATAATTTATCTTCACGGTATTTACGCAAATCTTCCAGAAAAATATCTCCAAAAATAGAATGGGTGACACCATGATTTTTTAATTTTGCCAATGTTTTTCGCATTACATCTTCGTAGGCCTCCATAGTTGGCATTTCAGGAATTTGCATGATTTCAAGTGGTAATCCAATGCTTTGGGCTTGTTGTTGTAATAATTCAACTCTAACTCCATGCATAGAAACACGTTGATGCTGTTGGTTTACACTGGTTAATAAACAAGAAATTTCAATTTCTGGATTTTGTAGGCTTTTATATAAGGCTAGTGCAGAATCTTTTCCGCTGCTCCAATTAAATAGGGCTTTCTTTTTCAATGTAATTTACTTATAGTTTTCTGGAGGTAAACTTACAAAATTTGCCGGATTAGTTGGGAAAACCTTTGTAACTTTGGAAATCGCATTATTAAATATGCTACTAATGAAATACCTATTTCTTTTTATTTCCACATTCACATTTGCACAACAAACCCAATTTGTTGATTTTAAATCGGTTTTGGGTAGAATTGCTATAAATCCAATTGAAAAAACTGTTTCTGGAGTTGTCGATTATGATTTTAATATTTTGAAACCCATTGATACCATTAAAATTGATGCGCAAAATATGGAATTTTTTGCTGTTCAGCTGAACGGAAAACCAATTGATTTTTGCAACACACAAAAAGAACTACAAATCATATATCGTTTTAAAAAAGGAAAAAACAGCCTTACTTTTCAATATTTGGCAAAGCCAAAGCAAACAATGTATTTCATTGGTTCAGAAGCAAATGATAATGTACAAATTTGGTCACAAGGACAAGGGAAATATACGAGTCATTGGTTTCCAAGTTTTGATGATGTGAATGAAAAAGTAGTTTTCAATATGAACATCACATTTAATAAAGACTATCAAGTAATTTCAAATGGTAGGTTGCAATTTAAGTCGGAATTGAATGGACTGTCCGTTTGGAACTTCCGTATGCAAAAACCAATGAGTTCTTATTTGCTGATGGTTGCCATTGGAAAATTTGATAAACAAACTCAAGTATCAAATTCGGGGATTCCATTAGAGATGTATTATGAATATAAAGATAAAGCTAATTTTGAACCAACTTATCGTGATTCAAAAAGAATGTTTGATTTTTTAGAAGAGGAAATAGGAGTGAAGTATCCTTGGGAAATTTATAAACAAGCACCTGTTCGTGATTTTCTATATGCTGGAATGGAAAATACATCAGCAACGCTTTTCAACACACGTTTTGTAGTCGATTCTATAGGTGTTGAGGACAGAGGTTACACCAATGTCAATGCGCATGAATTAGCACATCAGTGGTTTGGGAATTTAGTCACTGCCGAAAGCGGAAAGCACCATTGGTTGCAGGAGGGCTTTGCAACATATTATGCACTGCTTGCTGAAAAAGAAATCTATGGTGAAGATTATTTTTATTCCAAATTATATGAGTCGGCACAACAATTAAAATTTGCCTCTCGTACGGATACGATTCCTGTTCTGAATGCAAAAGCAAGTTCATTGACATTTTATCAAAAAGGTGCTTGGGCTTTATTTATTTTGCACGAGGAAATAGGCGATAAGGCATTTAAAAAAGCGGTCAAAAACTATTTGAAAAAACAGGCGTTTCAGAGTGTGAATACAAATGATTTTTTTACTGAAATTAAGAAAGTATCAAATTATGATTTGGATAATTTTAGTAAAGTATGGCTTGAAACAACCACTTTTAATACCCAGCAAGCTAATGTTTTATTGCTGAGAAATAAATCAATTCAGGTCTTGTTTGAGGTAGAGAAATTAAAAAATAAATCGTTGTTAGACAAAATCGGTTTTTTTCAAAAAATAATGGAGTCTGACGTTCATTTTTCGGTGAAAGAAGCGATTCTAAATCAATTAATAAATGAAAAATGGGAGGATAAAGAGAGTCTTTTTATTTTAGCTTTAGAAACTAAAAATGTGCAATTACGTCAAATAATTGCGGGAACATTAAATGAAATTCCTGAAAGTTTCAGAGTGCATTATGAAACTTTATTAGAGGACAAATCGTATCAAACAAAAGAATTGGCGTTATATAATTTATGGAATAATTTTCCAGAAAAGCGTTTTAAATATTTAGATCAATCCAAAACTTGGATGGGTTTCAATGATTATAATTTAAGGACTTTGTGGTTGACACTCGCTTTATCAACACCTAATTATACTAGAGAAAGAGAAACATTGATCAATGAATTAATACAGTATTCATCTATAAATTACGAGGCGAATATTAGACAAAATGCTTTAGAGAAACTATTGGCTTTCAAAATTATAAATGATGAGGTTTTGGTAAATTTGGTAAATGCCACTACCCATCATATGTGGCAATTTTCAAAATTTGGGAGGGATAACATCCGAAAATTGCTAAAAAATTCAGCAATAAGGGTTTCTTTGGAAAAAATAATTCCTGACTTAAATGAAGCAGAACAATTTCAGTTACAGCGTTTGCTAAAAGAATAGCTATGTTTTAAATTGATTTTTTTAGATTTGAGCTATGTTTTTTGAAGCTATTTCCTCGCAGTGGTGAATACAATTTAAAGCAGCGTTGCTAAAAATTAAAATAACGGATAGAAAGAATATAAAGAGGTTTAAATAGTATTTAAAAATAGTAATGGAGTTCCTCTTTTTAAGGTAAAAGTTTTTAATTCAGCAACCAATAGCACCCAAAATCTGATTTATAGCGCAAGCATATCATTCAAATAAGAAAAATAAGATGGTAATAAAAAATTATATTTTTGCTTTTTTAGTGCTATCGACTTTTAGTTGTAGTACGCAAAATGATCTGTTAAAAAAGACATTGGACTCCGATAATCCTAACATAAAAAGGGTGATGGAAAATTCAAAGCAATATGAGCTTCAAATTATCTATACTCAGATTGTAAGAGATAAAAAGGGAAAAATTTCATTTAAGGATTACACATATCATTTAGACGCTAAAACTTACTTTTATCCAGCGAGCACAGTAAAATTTCCTATTGCAGTTTTGGCTTTGGAAAAATTGAATACAATCCCTAATACTTCTATTAATTCAACGTATACCATAGAAGGGAACACAAATAAAATAAAATTTTCGGAAGAAATTTCAAAAGTTTTTGCTGTGAGCGATAATGTAGCCAGTACAAATTTACTTGAGTTCATTGGTTTTGATTATGTGAACCAAAAGATGAAAGAAAAAGGGCTGTTTTCTTTTAGATTAAGCCACCGTCTTTCAACTCCAGACTTGAGAAACCCTTTAGTAAAATCGACGACAATCTACAAAGATGACAAAACGGTTGAAGTTTTTCCTTCAAAACTGAATGAAAGTCCCGTTCCTTTAGTGCTTTCAGGTATCAAAAAAGGAGTGGGTTATCGGGATATGGAGGATAAATTAGTAAATATACCTTTCGACTTTTCTAAAAATAATTACTACCCACTAGAAACCTTACACAATACACTAAAACGAATTGTATTTCCTCAAGCTTTCAAAGAAGAAGAACGTTTTAAAATAACAGAGAAAGACAGAGAATTTATTCTTTTTTCAATGCAAAATCTACCTAAAAATGCAGGCTTTGATCCGATTACATATTATGATGGTTATTGTAAATTTTTTATGTTTGGAGATACAACAGCAAATATTCCGTCGAATATAAAAATTTACAATAAAGTAGGCACTGCGTATGGCACCATGATTGACTGTGCTTATATTCTTGACCAAGAAAATAAGGTTGAATTTATGCTGTCTGCGACTATTTTAGCAAATAAAGATGGTGTTTTTAATGATGACAATTATGAATATGAAAGTATAAGTCTTCCTTTTTTAGCTGAATTAGGGCGTCAATTGTATGATAAAAGTAAACATTAATTAAGTTTGTCTATTCGTAAATTTATTTTTTGGACAGGTAGGAAGATCCCAACTGTGGAAAATAAAAATGCAAGGCAGAATTGATCTCTTCTCCAGAATTATAAAGGTATTACATTCTTTAAAGTACAATGATTTTAAGAATGAGTAACAAATGCTTTAATAAATCTCAATTTGCAGAATGGATTGTTTACCACAATTGTCCCACTTCGTTTTTGATATAAGCCAAAGCTGCATTACTTGGAGATTGTTTGTCCATTAAATCATTTAATAAAACTTCACGTAACTTATCAGCAGAATCCACACGGTCACTCCTGTTTGCGGCACGTATCATTTGGATTGTCGCATTTTTTGCAGTTACAATTATGGTCCAACATTCATCTGACATATAAATTTGTTGTGTCGAATTATGTTCAAATTCTTGCTCTATTTGCGCCATTACAAGATTTTCATAATCATTCTTATCTTGGGAAAGAGGAGTAATGCGGATCAGTAATTTGGTAAGATTGATGCGTTCTAAAAACAAAGCCATGCGCTCGTATGCTTGCAAACGCAGCGGTAAAGCCTCTTTCTGAACTTCCTTTTGTAATAACCAGCGTCTGGTATTTTGCTGATCTTTAAAATAAGAGTCAAATAAAAAATAGGCAACGCTACCGGTTATTAGCGAAGGTATTGTGTAAGCTAGAATTTCTATGATTTTTGTTGAGTCCATTTTGCTGTAAAAATTTTGAACAAAAATATACTTTTTTGATTAAAAATCACTTTCTATTTAATAGCAATTAATCAAACCGAATAGTATTTTTGTCGCCAGTAACGCTACTTTTTAAAATAAAATGCCGGAATGGATACCTATGTACTTGTTTTACTTTGTTTAGCCGCCTTTGCTGCAGGATTTATTGATGCAATTGTTGGCGGTGGTGGGTTGATACAAACTCCTATGGGATTAATTTTGATGCCAAATCTTCCTGTTTCAACAGTCATTGGAACCTTGAAAGTTCCTGCTTTTAGTGGCACTTCTTTTGCAGCATATCAATATTTAAAAAAGGTAGATATGAACTGGAAACTATTATCAATTATGATGCTTTTGGCCTTTCCATCAGCATTTTTGGGTTCTACTTTATTGACGTATGTGAGTAATAATTTCATGAAACCATTATTATTAGTAGTGCTATCTTTTTTGGTGATTTATACCTATGCGAAGAAAAATTTCGGGCAACACATTGAGAAGAATCACTCTCCAAGAACTCAAATTTTTAATGCCATTGGGATCAGTTTCATAGTAGGGTTGTATGATGGATTTATAGGTCCTGGAACAGGCAGTTTTTTAGTGGTTGCATTTATCGCTATCATGGGATTTGATTTTTTACATGCTTCCGCAAATGCTAAAATGGTCAATCTTGCCACAAATTTTGGTTCTATTTGTTTGTTTATTTTAAAAGGAAAAATTATTTGGGCAATTGCAATACCGATGGCTGTCAGTAATGCGATGGGCGGATGGATAGGTGCAAAATTAGCCATTAATAAAGGAAATAGTTTTATACGAGTCTTCTTTCTGGTGGTAGTAATTGGTACTTTAGTCCGTTTTGCCTACGATGTGTTTTTTAAATAATAAATTCAGAATCTCTTATAATAATTAGCAGCAAAATGAAATCGCGGATTGTTCTTTTTTGGTACTTAAAACCTCATTCAAAATCGCTATTTTTGCATAATATAATTTAAAAATTTCCATGCATAAATATATCGATCAACTTAACGAAGCGCAACGCGAACCCGTTTTACAAAAAGACGGTCCTATGATAATTATTGCAGGAGCAGGTTCTGGTAAAACGCGGGTGTTGACTATAAGAATTGCTTATTTGATGCATCAAGGAATCGATGCATTCAGTATATTATCTTTGACTTTTACCAACAAAGCAGCCCGAGAAATGAAAAAGAGGATCTCTGACATTGTAGGTGCAGGTGAGGCTAAAAACCTTTGGATGGGAACTTTTCACTCTGTTTTTGCACGAATTCTACGTTCCGAAGCAGACCATTTAGGGTATCCTTCTAACTTTACCATATACGATTCTCAGGATTCACTCCGTGCCATCTCTGGAATTATCAAAGAGATGCAATTGGATAGAGATGTGTATAAACCCAAACAGGTTTTAAGTAGGATTTCTAACTTTAAGAATAGTTTGATTACTGTAAAAGCCTACTTTAATGATCCGGATTTACAAGAAGCGGATGCGATGTCTAAAAAACCTCGAATGGGAGAAATTTATCAAAATTATGTCGACCGATGTTTCAAAGCAGGAGCAATGGATTTTGATGATTTGCTACTGAAAACAAATGAACTATTGACTCGTTTTCCTGAAGTTTTGGCCAAATATCAAAACCGTTTTCGCTATATTTTAGTAGATGAGTACCAAGATACCAATCACTCGCAGTATTTAATCGTTCGAGCATTATCAGATAAATTTCAAAATATTTGTGTGGTAGGTGATGACGCGCAAAGTATTTATGCTTTTCGTGGAGCCAATATTAATAATATTTTGAATTTCCAAAAAGATTATGAAGGCGTAAAAACCTTTAGATTGGAACAGAATTACCGTTCCACAAAAAATATTGTGGAAGCAGCAAACACCATTATTGATAAAAATAAAGTTAAACTCGATAAAATCGTTTGGACGGCTAATGATTTTGGTCCAAAGATAAAAGTGCATCGCAGTTTAACGGATAATGAAGAAGGCCGTTTTGTGGCGAGTACCATTTGGGAACAAAAAATGCAAAATCAGTTGCCTAATGGCGCTTTTGCTATTTTGTACCGTACCAATGCCCAATCTCGTGCTATGGAAGATGCTTTGAGAAAAAGAGATATTCCGTACCGTATATATGGAGGACTTTCCTTTTATCAAAGAAAAGAAGTGAAAGATGTTTTGTGTTATCTTCGATTAGTGATTAATCCAAAAGATGAGGAAGCTTTAGTGCGGGTAATCAATTATCCAGCCCGTGGAATTGGGAATACTACTATCGAAAAATTAACCATTGCCGCCAATCATTACAAACGTTCCATTTTTGAAGTAATGCAAAATATAGAACGTATTGATTTAAAATTAAATTCTGGAACAAAGCAAAAACTACTCGATTTTGTTACGATGATTCAAAGTTTTCAGGCTATTAATGAAAATCAAGATGCATTTTATCTGGCTGATCATGTTGCTAAAAAAACGGGATTGATCCAAGAATTAAAGAAAGATGCAACTCCGGAAGGAATGGCTAAAATTCAAAATATTGAGGAGTTATTAAATGGGATAAAAGATTTCACCGATGGCCAAAAAGAAATAGATGGTGCTCGTGGCGCTTTGTCTGAATTTATGGAGGATGTAGCTCTAGCAACTGATTTAGACAAAGATACTAGCGATGAAGATCGTGTGGCTTTAATGACTATTCACTTGGCAAAAGGATTAGAGTTTCCTCATGTTTTTGTCGTTGGAATGGAAGAGGATTTGTTTCCAAGTGCCATGAGTATGAGTACCAGAAGTGAACTTGAGGAAGAACGTCGCTTGTTTTATGTGGCTTTGACCCGCGCAGAACATCAGGCATATTTGACTTATGCACAATCACGATACCGTTGGGGAAAGTTGACGGATAGCGAACCTTCTCGTTTTATCGAGGAAATCGATAGTCAATATCTAGAATATATGACGCCTCCTGAAAACAATTACCGCTACAAACCGATGATTGATAGTGATATTTTTGGTGATGTAGATAAATCTAAATTGCGTCTGGCAAAACCAATAGGAGGAACACCACCTAAATACAACACGGATAATGAACCTAAATCAGATATAAATATTCGAAAATTAAAGCCGGTTTCAAATAATTTGGCTTCAGGAGCGGCAAATTTATTCGATAATAAACTGACTTCAGGAAATATTGTCATGCACGAACGCTTTGGAAAAGGGGAAGTTATAAACCTAGAAGGAATAGGCGCGGATAAAAAAGCTGAAATCAAATTTGATGTAGGCGGTATAAAAAAATTACTATTGCGATTTGCAAAACTAGATATTATTGGATAAAAACTTATTTTAGGGTGTAGGTTTATGTTTCTATCATGAATTCATTAAACTTCAAACCCTTAATTTTAAACTAAATAAAATGGCTCAATTTATAAAAATATACCCTGATAAACCCAACGAAGCGGCAATTGCAAAAGTAGTTAAGGTTTTACAGGATGGAGGACTAGTGATTTACCCCACAGATACCGTTTACGGCTTGGGTTGTGATATTACGAATACCAAAGCTTTGGAGCGCATTGCAAAGATAAAAGGAGTAAAGCTTGATAAAGCAAATTTCTCTTTTATTTGTCATGACTTGAGCAATATTTCAGATTACGTTCGGCAAATAGACACAGCCACTTTTAAAATATTGAAAAGGGCTTTGCCAGGACCGTACACTTTTATTTTACCAGGAAATAATAATTTACCTAAGGAATTCAAAAAGAAAACCACGGTGGGAATCAGGGTACCTAATAATTCAATTGCATTAGAAATTGTTAAGTTGCTCGGGAATCCTATTGTATCGACTTCCATCCATGATGATGATGATGTGATTGAATATACCACTGATCCGGAACTGATTTTTGAGAAGTGGCAAAACCTTGTAGACCTAGTTATTGATGGCGGTTATGGTGATAATGTAGGGTCTACAATTATCGATTTGTCCGGCGAGGAACCTACTGTAATAAGAGAAGGAAAAGGAAGTTTAGATATTTTGTAAAAATGTAAAAAATTGGCAAAATATTTGCTACTTTATTATAAATTTTTATATTTGCGAATAGTTTTCATTTTTTAATTACAAAATAATAGCATGTTATTCTTAATTATATTTAATTGGTTGTTAAAGAAAAATTGAGGATACATAAAGGCAGGCCAATTGGCCTGCTTTTTTTGTTTCAATCTAAAATTAATTTTGGTAAAATTTTCAGAATAAAAGCAAAAAAAAACGCCTCTAATTTGAGGCGCTTGTTTTTTGATATTGGAATGAAATTATGGTCTTTGTTTTTTCATTTCTTTTTCGATCATTTCGTAAAATTGATCAATTTTTGGTAAAACTACAATACGAGTTCTTCTGTTGCGAGATCTGTTTTCAGCAGAATCATTGGCAACTAAAGGAATGTAAGAACTTCTTCCTGCAGCAATTAATTGCTCTGGTTTAACGCCTAGTTGATTTGTTAAAACACGGATAATAGAAGTAGACCGTTTCACGCTTAAATCCCAATTGTCTAACAATACACCTGTTCCATTGTAAGGAACATTATCCGTATGACCTTCAACCATACATTCAAAATCAGGTTTGTCGTTAACCACTTTGGCAACTTTAGCCAAAACCATTTTAGCTCTATCTGTTACTTCGTAACTTCCGCTTTTAAATAATAATTTGTCAGCAATAGAGATAAAAACAACTCCTTTTTCAACATTTATTTCAATATCCGGATCAGAAATTCCTACTGAACTTTTTAGACTTGTCACTAATGCTAAAGTTACGCTATCTTTTTTAGTTAACGCATCTTGCATTCTGCTTATCTTCAAATCTTTCTCTTTAATAGATTCTAAAGCTTTTTCAATATTTTGAGCACCCTTAGTTGACAAAACAGTCATGTCTTTGGAAACACTGATTAAACCTTGATTTTGTTCTTTTAAAGTAGCGGCAGTTGCTGCAAGACCTGCTTTTTCTTCTAAGCAAGAATTTAATTTTACAGTCGCAGTATTTAATAAATCTTGTGTCTCTTTGTTTCTAGCTTCTAAGTCCGTGTATTTCTTTTTAGAAACACAAGAAGTTAAAAGGGCCATTACTGATAAGGCAATTACGATTTTTTTCATAAATTGTTAAAATTTAGTTTATATTGTTGAAGACAAATTTAGCCTTTTATATTTTATTTAATTCTAAATAAATCGTTAAAAACTATAATTTTTCTAATAAAATAGAGGTAAACGATGCTTTTTACATTATAGTATTCTGTATGTTGAAATTTATTTCGTTTTTTATAGTATGCCATAAAAAGGCGATAAAAGGACCAATGAGCCTTCAATACTGCAAAAAAATGCTTGGGTTTTCCTTGTGCTAAAAATTGAATTCCTGCAATTCCGTCCAAAAGCATTCGACCCAAAAGAATTTTATACAATTGTTCTTTAGGAAGGTTTTTTGTCAACATCAACAAGGAGTTTCTAAAATTTAAAAATGTTTTTTTTGGATTACCCTGTTGTAAAGTTGCTCCACCTATATGATAGACCACGGAATCCGAATTGTATTTTATTTTATTTCCTTTATTAAAGGCACGCCAGCACAAATCAATCTCTTCTTGATGCGCAAAAAATTCTCCATCAAAACCATTTAGGTCTTTGTACACTTGGCTTCTAATAAAAAAACAAGCTCCTGAAGCCCAAAATATCTGGCAATGATCATCATACTGTCCACTATCTTTCTCTAAGGCATCAAAAATACGACCACGGCAATACGGATAGCCGTATTGATCTATGAATCCTCCTGCAGCTCCTGCATATTCAAAATATTCTTTGCGTTTAAAATCTAATATTTTAGGCTGAATTATCGCCGTATTTGGTTCATTTTCAAACGTTTTAATAATGGGTTGTAACCAATTCTTGGTTACTTCAACATCAGAGTTGACTAAAGCATATATTTCCGCGTCGATATATTTTAAAGCTTTATTGTAGCCATCTGCAAATCCTAAATTGCTATCATTTTTTACTATTTGTACCGCAGGAAAAAATGCTTTGACAAAGGAAATAGAATCATCTGTCGATGCATTATCAGCGACATAAATTGTGGCTTCAGCAGAATATTTCAATAGGGAAGGCAAAAATTTTTCTAACAATAAAATTCCATTCCAATTCAGTATGACAACAGCTATTTTCATTTTTAAATTTTGATTACCGGATTTGATATAGGGGCAATTCAGTTAGAAATTGATATTTCTCATTTTCGAAATCCATTTGGCAAAAGTAATGATTCAATCCGTTAGTCACCATCAAATATTGGGCTTTCATTGTCATATTATAACGTGCAATTTGATCGAAAGTCGCTTGCGCAATTTTAATTTCGGGCGCTTTACATTCGATTAAAATGAAAATAGAGCCATCAGAATTAAAAACGACAACATCGTATCTTTTGCGTAAGCCATTCACTTTTAAAACCTTTTCTACATTAATTAATGATTTTGGATATTTTTTTTCTTCCAATAAAAACTGAACTACGTGCTGGCGAACCCATTCTTCGGGTGTAAGAATGATAAATTTTTTCCTGATTTCATCAAAAATAGAGACTTTATTTTCGCTATTTTTGAAACGAAAATGATAAGTAGAAAAATTTAATTGCTGCATGAAGCAAAAATAGTTATTTAGTTGAAAGTTTCAAGTTTAAAGTCTCATGCGATTCAACAAACTTTAAACGGCTAACTTCACACAAAATATAAAAATGGACGAAGTACTAAAAATTGTAAATGATATAAAAGGGGGCATTATTAAACCGCTTTATTTTTTGATGGGTGAAGAGCCGTATTACATCGATAAATTATCGGACTATATTGAAGGAAAAGTGCTCACGGAAGAGGAAAAAGGATTTAATCAAACGGTTTTGTACGGCAGAGATGTTACAATCGAAGATATTATTTCTACAGCCAAACGGTATCCAATGATGGCAGAACGGCAGGTTGTAATTGTTAAGGAAGCACAGGATCTAATTCGTACTATTGACAAACTCGAAAGCTATGCTGAAAACCCAATGGCGACAACGGTTTTGGTTTTTTGTTATAAATACAAGACGTTGGACAAGCGAAAAAAATTGACCAAACTATTGGCTAAGTCAGGCGTGCTGTATGAAAGCAAAAAATTATATGAAAATCAAGTTGGGGACTGGATTAAACGTGTCCTAGCCGGTAAAAAATATGCTATTGAACCCAAAGCTACAGCCATGTTAGTAGAATTCTTGGGAACAGACTTGAGCAAAATAAATAATGAACTCGAAAAATTACAAATTATTTTGCCAGTTGGAAGTACGATAAGTCCAAAGGATATTGAGGAAAATATAGGATTCAGCAAAGATTTCAATGTATTTGAATTGCGAAAAGCACTTGGTGAACGCAACCAATTAAAAGCCTATACCATTGCTGAAAATTTTGCCCAGAATCCAAAAGATAATCCAATGGTGGTGACAACTAGTTTAATTTTTGGTTTTTTTATCCAATTGTTGAAGTATCACGGTTTGAAGGACAGAAATCCAAAAAATGTGGCAGCGGTAATAGGCGTAAATCCGTTCTTTTTAAAAGAATATGATGTGGCTTTGAAGAATTATCCAATGAAAAAAGTAAGTCAAATTGTAACAGCCCTGCGTGATATTGATGTCAAAAGTAAAGGTGTTGGTGCCAATGCATTGTCGCAATCCGACTTATTAAGAGAAATGCTTTATAAAATATTTAATTAAAGGGTAAAAAATCCCGATATTTGCATTCCCAGTAGGAGGTTTCAAAATGGGAATTAAAAACGAAATTCCATAAATATGGCAATGAATAAAAATACGATCTTAGGTTGGGCCACGCTTATAATGATTATCATGGGTTTATTACTTATTGGCTTAGGTGCTTTTAGATACGATGACGTTGCAGGTTGGGGCTTTGCTGCCGTAGGAGTTGGTTTTTTGGCTAACGCATGGGTTTTCAGTTCGCTCAAGGGCAGACTATAATAGTTATTTCAAATGTTGAATTTTAAATTTTAAATTAAAAAAAAATGGCAGACGATAAAAAAGTAATTTTCTCAATGTCCAAATTGAGTAAAACTTATCAAGGAGCAGATAAACCAGTACTTAAAAATATTTATTTGAGTTTCTTTTATGGAGCTAAAATTGGTATTTTGGGTTTAAATGGATCTGGGAAATCTTCTTTATTGAAGATTATCGCAGGTGTTGATAAAAATTATCAAGGTGATGTAGTTTTTGCACCGGGATATACCGTAGGCTATTTAGAACAAGAGCCTATTTTAGATGATAGTAAAACGGTGATTGAAATTGTAAGAGAAGGAGTAGCTGAGACAATGGCTGTTTTAGACGAATTCAATAAAATCAATGATAGTTTTGGTTTGCCGGAAGTCTATGAAAATGCCGATAAAATGGAGCAGTTGATGGATCGTCAAGCGCTTTTGCAAGATAAGATTGATGCATTAGGTGCGTGGGAGATTGACACTAAATTAGAAATTGCCATGGATGCCCTGCGTACTCCTGAAGGTGATACTCCAATTAAGAATTTATCAGGAGGGGAGCGTCGTCGCGTGGCTTTATGTCGTTTGTTATTGCAACAACCGGATGTTTTGCTTCTAGATGAACCTACCAATCACTTGGATGCGGAAAGTGTACTTTGGTTAGAGCAACATTTAGCACAATATGCCGGAACTGTAATTGCAGTAACACACGATAGGTATTTCTTGGACAATGTTGCGGGTTGGATTTTAGAACTAGATAGAGGAGAAGGAATTCCTTGGAAAGGGAATTATTCTTCTTGGTTGGACCAAAAATCAAGCCGTATGGCATTAGAAGAAAAAACTGCTTCCAAACGCAGAAAAAATTTAGAGCGTGAATTGGATTGGGTTCGTCAAGGCGCCAAAGGTCGTCAGACGAAACAAAAAGCGCGTTTACAGAACTACGATAAATTATTGAATGAAGACCAAAAACAATTGGATGAAAATCTGGAAATTTATATTCCAAATGGTCCACGTTTAGGAACGAATGTAATTGAAGCTAAAAATGTTGCTAAAGCTTTTGGAGATAAATTACTGTATGATAATTTAAATTTCACGTTGCCACAAGCAGGAATTGTTGGGATTATAGGACCAAACGGGGCCGGTAAATCAACTATTTTTAAAATGATAATGGGTGAAGAAAAGCCAGATTCAGGAGAGTTCTCAATAGGAGATACTGTAAAAATCGCTTACGTAGATCAAGCACACTCTAACATAGATCCTAATAAATCTATTTGGGAAAACTTTGCTGACGGTCAGGAATTGATTATGATGGGCGGAAAGCAAGTAAATTCAAGAGCCTACTTGTCACGATTTAATTTTGGCGGAGGAGAACAAAACAAGAAAGTTTCTATGCTTTCTGGAGGGGAACGTAACCGTTTGCACCTTGCTATGACTTTAAAAGAGGAAGGAAACGTTTTGTTACTCGATGAGCCCACGAATGATTTGGATATCAATACACTTCGTGCATTAGAAGAAGGTTTGGAGAGTTTTGCAGGTTGTGCGGTAGTTATTTCTCACGACAGATGGTTCTTAGACAGAATTTGTACGCACATTCTAGCTTTTGAAGGAAACTCTGAAGTGTATTGTTTTGAAGGTGGTTTTTCTGAATATGAAGAAAATAAAAAGAAACGTTTAGGTGGTGATTTAACTCCAAAACGACTGAAATATAGAAAACTAATTAGAAGTTAATTTCTTCTTTTTTAAAGTACTAATAGCAAGAGGATGTCCAAAATTGGTCATCCTCTTTTTTTGCTGTTATTTTTTTCTGTCGGAATTCATCATAATGAAAACGGCCGAAATAATTCCTACGATTACTAAACCGAATACGACAACCATTATAAAAGTTCCGTTATCCCAAGAAAAAAGTGTAGTGTCTTTCATGATCCATTTATTTTTTAAGATTGTTCAAATATATTATTCTTGCAAAATAAAAGGTATGATAATTATCATGATTGGTCGTTTAATCTAAAAATTTGGCTTGCAACTCCTTGGTAGGAATCATGCAATGGTCCTTTTTACCATACCATTTGTAGCGGTTTTTTGCAATGTAATCATAAATATAGTTACTGAAAGAAGTGGGTAATATTGAAAATAGTGAAGCAAAATAAAATATTCCACCTAAATTTTTAGCAATTTCTAAGGCAGCTTCGGATTTATAGTAGTAAGCAAAACCTGGCTGATACAGAATAATACTGTCTGTTTTATGCGTGTCAATTCCTAATTGTTTGATGATTTTTTGACCTAAATCAGATTGCAAAGCAACGAATCGGAAAATATCTTTAGTGTCATGTTTAATAATCATTTGTACTGCCGAATCACACAGATTGCAAACGCCATCAAAGAGGATAATTTTTTTGTCTTTAGGAATATGGAGCATTTTCTTATTTTGTTTTGTTATTGCGAGGAACGAAGCAATCGCATTAGTTTGCTCAACTTGTATCTTGTTAGTACGATTGCTTCGTTCCTCGCAATGACTTATGTTCATCTATGTAAGATTCATTCCGTCATTATATCTTTAATTTCTTCAAATAAATCGTTCCAAGTTGGGTTTAAAGTCCGAATTAATTCGTTTTTTGCTTCTCTTGAACCCGCTTTTATTTGCTTTTCTCTCGCTATAGCATCACCAATACACTGAAATTGTTCATAGTAAACTAATAAATTCGCATTATAACGAGCTGAAAACGAAGCAGGATATCTTTTTTCTTTGTGTTCCAAAATTCTTTGTGGAAGGTTTGATGTTACACCTGTGTAAACTACTGTTTGGTATTTATTCGTTATAATATAGATAAATCCAGGCTTCATAGTTTTATTCGTATTTGTCATTGGAAGGAACGAAGCAATCGCATTTCGTATATCTGTTTCAATGATTAGCAAAAGTTACTCTTGTTAGTGGGTTTGCTTCGTTCCTCGCAATGACTTGCATAAATGGTATACAGTTTACTTTTTCCCGGCTTCCACGAATTCAAGTGCTTCCAGACTGACTTTTGAAGTAAATACGCCATAGTTTACCGTTGCTTTATTTTTTTCTATCGCATCAAGGGTTCCTACTGCTTTACCATCAAACATTCGCACGCGATCACCTACTTTTAGAATTGGTTTTGGTTTTTCAATCACGACTTTCAATTTCTTTTCCTTCTTCTCTTGTCTAATTTCTTCAACTTGAATAGTCACTTCTTGAATGACTTCTTTCTTCTTTTCTATTAATGCTTTGTTTTCTTTAGTTGTAGCTTTCTTGCGTTTTGAATTTTCTATTTCAATTATTTTTAAAAATTCGCCAAGCAATTCTTTCTTATTTTTATTATTAAAATATTTCTCCGAAATATCTTCAATTTTTTGTCCAATGTAAATGGTTTTCTGATTGCTGTCGTACAATTCTTGATAGCTTTCCAGTTTTTGTTTGATTTTTACATTAATGGTTTCCATTTTCTTACCTTCTTCACGCGCTTTTGTTTCTTCTTCTTTAAGCGTTTGCGAAGTTTTCTCCATTTTAGAACGTTCTTTCTGAAGTGTTGCAATCGTTTTATCAAAACGTACTTTTCCAACTTCAATTTTCTTTTTCGCTCGATTGATTAAGCTGAAAGGAATTCCGTTTTTCAAAGCTACTTCAAACGTAAATGAACTTCCTGCTTGTCCCAAAGCTAATTTGTACATAGGTTCTAATGACTTTTCATCAAAGAGCATGTTGGCATTGGTGGCAAAAGGCAGTTCATTAGCTAATATTTTTAAATTTGAATAATGCGTTGTAATAATCCCGAAAGCTTCTCTATGATAGAATTCTTCTAAGAAAATTTCGGCCAATGCACCACCTAATTCAGGATCAGAACCGGTTCCAAACTCATCAATTAGAAACATGGTTTTTTTATTACACTTCTTTAAAAAGTAGTTCATGTTCTTTAATCGGTAACTGTATGTACTTAAATGATTTTCAATAGATTGATTGTCTCCAATATCTGTTAAAATTCGATCGAATAAAAACGTTTCACTGCGTTCGTGTACTGGAATCAACATTCCGGATTGCAGCATTAATTGCAGTAGTCCTACGGTTTTTAACGAAATAGTTTTCCCTCCGGCATTAGGCCCTGAAATCACTATGATTCTACTTTCCTGACTTAATTCAATAGTTTGCGGATGCGTAATTTCGTTTTTCTGTTTGTTGTTTAAAAACAGAATTGGATGGAAAGCATCTCTAAAATAAAGGCGGCGTTCTTCTGTAATTGTTGGTAAAATTCCATTGATTTTATTGGCATATTTTGCTTTCGCAGCAATTACATCAATATCACTAAGAAAATCCTGGTATTTGATTAAGAGCGGTAAATATGGGCGAATATAATTGGATAACTGTTTTAATATTCGGGTGATTTCTTCTTTCTCTTCGTATTCAAGATTACTCAATTCACGGGAATATTGTAAAGTAGCTTCGGGTTCAATATAAGCAATACTTCCTGTTTTGGAACTGCCCAAAATGGATCCTTTTACCTTACGGCGATACATCGCTAAAACTGCTAAAACTCGCCTGTTTTGCACAAAACTTTCTTTGATATCGTCTAAATATCCTAAAGCATTGTATTGTGTCAATGCTGTACCAAAACTTTGATTGACTTTTCCGCGAACAGCATTCATACTGCGACGGATGTTCAATAAATCCGGGGATGCATTGTCTTTAATTTCACCATATTTATCGACTACTTCATCCACCATCGTGATGATTTCTTTGGTAAGTTCGACTTGGTTTGCTCTTGCGTTTACATTAGGATAATAATCCTCGAATTTTCTCAAAAAATTCAACAAGAAATTGACCGTTGAAGAAATCGTGGCGATTTTTCTAAAACTGCCCACTTCTAAGAAACTGTCTTCGATGGCTAGAAATTTTATCTCATGCGTGATCGCTTCAAATCCATGATTTGGGATGGCATTGTTATTTTGGAAAGACGAAACATATTCGGATGTTTGCAGTAGTGCTTGCATCAAGGTTTCCTTGTCTTTAAAAGGGGTAATTTCTAATGCTTTTTGTTTTCCAATGTCAGTATTACAAATGGTCGAAATGGTTTCGAGAACAGTTGGAAATTGTAAATCTTGTAATGTTTTTTCAGTGATGGATATCATTTATCGTATAATTCTTTTCAACACAAAAATAGCTAATAGTTAAGACTATTTAACAGACTTTCACAAAGAATTAATGAATGTTTAGTATCGTTTTTTAGGAATTAAAAAATCTAATTACAACGCCTCCCTTTTATTACTCTGTGTATCTTTGTAAAATAATAATTTTTTATGCAAATCAATCTTAATCCCGAATGGCAAAGTATTTTATCAGATGAAATCCAGCAGCCTTATTTTCATGATTTAATGAAATCTGTGGGCGAAGAATATAAAAGTTATACCTGTTATCCTCCTCAAGATTTGATTTTTGCTGCTTTTAACTATTGTAATTTTAATGATTTGAAAGTGGTTATCATTGGTCAGGATCCTTATCATGGAAAAGGGGAAGCCAATGGTTTGTGTTTTTCGGTAAATAATGATGTCCGAATTCCACCTTCTTTACGTAATATTTTTAGAGAGCTAAGCGATGATTATGAAACGATTTTCCTGCCCAGTTCTGGAAATTTGGAATCTTGGGCAAAACAAGGTGTCTTATTATTAAATGCCTCGTTAACAGTTAGGGAAGACACAGCAAACAGTCATAAACATTTAAAATGGAATCTTTTTACTGACGCTGTTATTCAGAAAATTTCTGAGGAAACCGGACAAGTTGTTTTCTTATTATGGGGGAATTTTGCCCATAAAAAAGGACTTAAAATAGACCGAAATAAACATTTAGTTTTGGAGTCTGGACATCCATCGCCATTGAGTGCAAATCAAGGAAAATGGTTTGGCAATAAGCATTTTAGTAAAACAAATGCATATTTAAAGCAGAATAATAAAGCGTTAATTGATTGGATTTCAGCAGGATAATTTACTGTATTTCAACACTAGAGCCTAAAACTTTGTGTTTTTAGTTCCTGCTGCTTTATCGGCTAAAAAAGACATTTTGCCGCAAATTGCATCAATTTTCAAGACCTATTTAGAGGTACGACTTTAATGATACAGATTTTAGTCTGAAAACCAAATCTGAGAACCCTTTGCCTCTAAATATTTAGTTTTAAAAATTACGTCTAGTTGTGTATTGTTTTGCGTGAGTGATGGGAGTGGAGCTCTTTTTTGAGAAGCTTTTTTGCCTCTCAAAAAAAGCGCGAACGGACAGCAGGACCCGAAGTTTTTACGCAGGGGCACGCCCAAATACAGCATCGAATAGTAGAAAAATCAGCTTTTAGTTAGGACCAATTTCTGGATTTACTTTTTAATGATTTCTTCTAAAATGGCTTTGTCAGCATAATTAATCACTTTTAAAGTCACCTCTTGATTCTTAATTGTTTTACCTTCAATGACGTACAGTTTTCCTTTTTTTAGGACAACGTTACTTTTATCAAAATCGATATCTCCAAATTGTAATGTATTCTTTATATCGGCGGTGTCAATCCATTTTTCAGCTAAAATCAAAGAAGCTTGATCGGAATAGTAAAAGGGTTTATTCCTCAAATCATTTAGTACTCTAGCGTTTGGAAAATAATTACAGCGGGTATCTTTGCCACTAAAAACCAAAGCAACAAAGAAAAGTCCTATTACTAAACCTACCAAATAATAGGCAAAACGGTGTATAAACTTCATGAATTATATTTTTGGCAAAGGTAGCTGAAAGTTTTCTTAAAAAACAATTAAATTGATGTCGTTATACTGTAAATCGAACCAATCACCGATGGCACTATTTGTCAGGATTCCGTGGTACATATAGACCCCATTTTTTAATCCTTTATCACAACGGATGGCACTTTCTATACCGCCATCTTCTGCAATTTTCATTAAGTAAGGGGAAATAATATTGCTAATGGATAATGATGCCGTTTTAGAATATCGGGAAGGGATATTGGGCACGCAATAATGCAACACATTGTTCTTGATGAAGGTTGGTTTTTCATGCGAGGTAACTTCTGAAGTTTCAAAACAACCTCCTGTATCAATACTAACATCTACAATTACGGCTCCATTTTTCATGTGCTCGACCATCGTTTCCGTTACTATTACAGGACAGCGGTCCTTGCCTCGCATTGCACCAATAGCTACATCACACCTTCTGAGTGCTTTTAGTAATGCTTTGGGTTGAATGGTTGAAGTAAAAATTCTTTGGTTTAAATTGTTTTGTAGTCTGCGCAATTTAGTGATGGAGTTATCAAAAACTTTAACAGAAGCACCTAATCCAATCGCCGTTTTGGCAGCAAATTCGCCTACAGTTCCCGCTCCTATAATTACTACATCCGTAGGAGGTACACCGGTGATATTACCAAACAATAATCCTTTTCCAAATTCATTGGTAATCATTAGCTCGGCTGCAATTAGTATTGAAGCAGTGCCGGCAATCTCGCTCAACGATTTAACCGCAGGATAGGTTCCGTCCTCGTCTTTAATGTATTCAAAAGCTAATGCAGTAATTTTCTTTTTGCTTAAAGCCTCGAAATATGTTTTTTTCCGGGTTTTTAACTGAATGGCTGACAAAAGAATCGTCTGTGGATTCATCATAGCAATTTCTGCAAGTGTTGCAGGTTCCACTTTCAAAATCATTGGACAACTGAATACTTTTTTAGTGTCATTAGTCATTTCGGCACCCGCATCAGAATATTCTTTGTCAGTGTAACTCGAACTTAATCCAGCCCCCGCTTCAATCATTACGCGATGTCCGTGATAAGTCAGCGAGTTTACTGCATCAGGAGTAAGGCAAATGCGACGTTCTTGGTGACTCGTTTCTTTTGGAATACCAATAAAAAGGTCGCTTTTTTGTCTTGCAATCTCCAATTTTTCCTCTTGCGGTAATAATTGTTGTTTAGTAAATGGCGTTATAGTTATTGACATTGATGTTGTTAAATTAAGGGTACAATTTACGCAAAATGTTTTATAAAAAATACTAATGCATTTTGATAAACGTATTACGACCTTATTAAATTAGTAGTGTATGGTGCGTTCCATCTTTATGTCCGCTCTTTCATAAACACCATCTTCCAATGGCACCTCCAAAAAACCATATTTCTCGTATAAATGAATGGCAGGTAATAATTTCCTATTCGAATATAAAATTAGTTTCTCCATCCCATTTTCTTTAGCAACAGCTAGGCAGTGTAGTATTAATTTTTTACCGATACCCAGGCCTTGTAAGCCATCTAGAACCGCCATTTTGCTCAATTCAAAAGTCGTATTGTCAATTTTTATCAAAGAAACAGTGCCTACAATAATCTCATTATATTGCGCATAAAAAATCATTCCACCTTTGTCTATAATTTGGCCTTGAGGATCTGAGAGTACAATTTCATCTTTGGGTTCGACCCTGAAATATTTTTTCAGCCATTCCAGATTTAATGTTTTTATAGCTTCTTTATAAATAGGTGAAAAGGGTATAATTGCAACAGTATCGACTAAACTCATAATTACTTTTAACTTAAGGTTAAACAACGTTTTCCATCAGGAAGCTGTGAAATAGTTATAACGGAATGGGTTTCAGGAATCAAATTTGGAATCTTTTCTGCCCATTCAATAAAACACCAATTATCGGAATACAAATAATCATCAATACCCATGTCTAAAGCCTCCTCTTCTTTGTTTAATCTGTAAAAATCAAAATGATAGATGACCTGATTTGCATCGGCTTCGTACTCATTAACTAAAGAAAAGGTGGGGCTACTTGTTGCTCCAATTACCCCAAGTGTTTTACATAATTGTTTAATTAAAGTCGTTTTTCCAACACCCATTTCTCCATGAAAAAGAATTACTTTTTTGGGATTTTCGGATATTATTTTTTGTGCAACTTCCTCGAGTTGGTCGATAGAAAAAATGATATTCATTCTTATAAAATTGTTTAAAGTTTAAGGTTCTTGCCAAACACCTAAAACTGAGACTGACTACTTTTTTATTTTGGATTAAAAACTAAAAACGGAATAATCATTTCTTCCAATGAAATTCCTCCGTGCTGATACGTGTTTTTGTAATAACTCACATAATGATTGTAATTGTTGACATACGCCAAGAACAAATCATTTTTTGCAAAAATATAAGAACTACTCATATTTATGGTAGGTAAACCAATATTTTTTGGCTCTTTAACCGCATAAACATCTTTGTGTTCATACGTCAAACTACGTCCAGTTTTATAACGTAAATTCAAGCTCGTGTTTTTATCACCTACCACTTTCGATGGGTTTTTCACATTGATAGTTCCATGATCGGTAGTCAAAATCAATTTGAAACCCATTTTTTGTGCCTGTTGAATGATTTCTAACAGTGGGGAATTCTTAAACCAACTCAACGTTAGCGAGCGATACGCTTTGTCATCTGAGGCCAACTCTTTTACCACATCCATTTCTGTTTTGGCGTGAGAAAGCATATCTACAAAGTTGTATACTACGGTCACTAAATCATTATCTTTTAGGGCTTTGAAGTTTTCGGATAATTTTTTTCCGCCGGCAAGACTGGTTATTTTAAAATAATCTTCCTTGATATTTAAGCCCAATCGTTTCAATTGCGCTGTCAAAAATTCCGCTTCAAACAGATTTTTCCCTCCTTCTTCGGGGTCATTTTTCCAATATTGAGGAAACTGTTTCTCCATCTCTAATGGTGTTAAACCAGAAAAAATAGCGTTTCTAGCATATTGTGTCGCTGTAGGAAGAATAGAGTAGTAAGGCACTTCTTTTTCTAGTTTATAGTAATTTCCAACTACACTTTCAAAGGTTTTCCATTGGTCGTAGCGCAGGTTGTCAATCACGACAAACAAAATAGGCTTGTCCTTTTTCTTGAGTTCAGGAAGGACTAATTCTTTGAATAATGTGTTCGATTGAACCGGTTTATCCGCTTTTGGTGCAAACCAATCCTCATAATTGCGCTCAATGAATTTTCCAAATTGGGAATTGGCTTCTGTTTTCTGGGATTCCAAAATTTCAACCATACTTTGATCATTGATATTCTCCAATTCCAGTTCCCAAAAAATCAATTTCTTGTATAACTCAATCCAGTCTGCATAGGAATTCACCATCGCCATTTCCATGGTGATTTTTCTAAATTCCTTTTGATAATCCAGCGTTGTTTTTTGAGAAATTAATCGGGAATGGTCTAGATTTTTCTTCAAACTCAACAAAATTTGATTCGGGTTCACGGGTTTGATCAAATAATCAGCAATTTTAGAACCTATGGCTTCCTCCATAATATATTCTTCCTCGCTTTTCGTAATCATTATCATAGGAACCGAAGATTTTTTCTCTTTCATCTCTGATAACGTTTCTAAACCGCTCATTCCAGGCATATTTTCGTCTAAGAAAACAATATCAAAATTGTTTTCTTCAAAAATAGTAATGGCATCAAGCCCGTTATTACAAGTGGTTACCTCGTAATTTTTTTTCTCCAAAAACAATATATGTGGTTTCAAAAGGTCGATTTCATCATCCACCCAAAGTATTTTTATTTTATCCATAAGTTCTATAAACAAGTGTTGTAATGCCGTAATTCAAAGTGCCAAATTACATTTTTTTGCAACTCCTATCTACTAATATTATGATAATTTTTAAAGATTCTATTATTTCAAATTATAAATCACAAAGTAGTATTTGCTCACTTAGCGTTTACTTTTTGGCGTGCCCCATCCTCTGTAAACTCCGTCTGGGTCGTGCTGTACGCTGTATCTTTCCTTTTTTAAAGAAAAAAGGAAAGGATGCCGCTTCCATCACTCACGCAATCGGAAGCATACTTGGACTTTAGCAGTACAAAATAAAAATAAATATAGAACTTAGCTATGAGAAAAGAGAAACCTTCCCTGTTTGATACTTAATAGGGCACTAAATAGTAGTTAAACTAGAAAAAAAAGGATAATTGATTGCTTAAGGTACTTTATAACAATGATTCATGTTGCAAAAGCAGATTGATAGTAGTTACAGTTGTGAAAAGAGGAAAGGCTAAATAGTTGTGTCTATTTTTAAAAATTAGCACTTAATTGCATTTTGGTATAAATCCAATTAAGTGCACTAATTTTATAAAAAGCTATTGTAACTCCTTTTTCAAAAACTGAGCGGTATAACTTTTTTTGTTTTTTATTATTTCTTCGGGAGTTCCTTTGGCAACCAGTTGACCACCGCCTTTTCCTCCCTCAGGACCAATGTCAATAATATAATCCGCTAGTTTAATAACATCCATATTGTGTTCGATAATTAAAATCGTATTTCCTTTATCCACCAGTTTATTAATCACTTCCATCAACACTCTGATATCTTCAAAATGCAAGCCAGTAGTGGGTTCGTCGAGAATGTAAAAAGTATTTCCGGTATCTTTTTTAGATAATTCTCCCGCCAGTTTGATGCGTTGCGCTTCACCACCGGAAAGCGTCGTACTTTGCTGTCCAAGTGTTATATAACCTAAACCTACATCTTGGATCGTTTTTACTTTTCGATAAATTTTTGGAATCATTTCAAAAAATGGAACTGCTTCGTCAACCGTCATATTCAGTACATCCGAAATGGATTTTCCTTTGTATCGAATTTCCAATGTTTCTCTGTTAAAGCGCTTACCCTGGCAGGTTTCACATTCTACATAAACATCCGGTAGGAAGTTCATTTCAATAGTTCGCACACCAGAACCTTCACAGGTTTCACAACGACCTCCTTTTACATTAAAACTAAAACGTCCCGCTTTATATCCCCGAATCATACTTTCAGAAGTCATCGTAAACAGATTTCTGATTTCGGTAAAAACTTCGGTATACGTTGCCGGGTTGGAACGTGGTGTTCTTCCAATTGGGCTTTGGTCGATATCAATTACTTTATCGATATGTTCCAAGCCTTCTATTTTTTTATAGGGTTTTGGCTTTTTGACACCATTAAAATAGTAAGCGTTTAATATAGGATATAGCGTTTCATTAATCAAAGTTGATTTTCCACTTCCAGAAACTCCAGTAACGCAAATCATTTTACCCAACGGCAATTCTATTGAAACATTTTTCAAGTTGTTTCCAGTTGCTCCGGTCAATTTCAGGAATTTTCCATTTCCTTCTCTACGTTTTTTTGGAACTTCAATTTTCAACTCACCATTCATGTACATTGCGGTAATAGTATGATGTTTCAAGATTTCGGCAGGCGTCCCTTTACTGATGATTTCTCCGCCATATTTTCCTGCTTTAGGTCCAATATCAATCACATAATCGGCACGTTCAATCATGTCTTTATCGTGTTCTACCACAATTACCGAGTTTCCAATATCGCGTAATTGTTCCAGCGAATGAATTAGTTTTTCATTGTCTCTTTGGTGTAAACCAATACTTGGCTCATCTAAAATATACAAAACTCCAACCAACTGCGAACCAATTTGTGTAGCCAAACGAATTCGTTGCGCTTCACCACCGGAAAGAGATTTGGAGCTTCGGCTTAAAGCCAAATAATCCAAACCTACATTCATCAAAAAGTTTAATCGGTCCTTAATCTCTTTGATTACTTCAGTAGCGATACGCTTCTGTTTATCAGATAAATGGCTGTCTAAATCATTAAACCAAGTGGTCAAATCCGAAATGTCCATATCGCACAATTCGGTACTATTTTTTCCATTAATTTTAAAGAATTGTGCTTCTTTTTTCAACCGGGAACCTTCACAAACTGGACATTTTATTTCGTCCATGAATTCTTTAGCCCAACGTTTTATACTTGTTGAACCGCTTTCATCGTGCTGATTTTTTATGAAATGTGAAATCCCTTCAAAATCAATTTTATAGTCTCGGGCAACACCTAAGTCTTTAGAGTTGATGGTGAATTTTTCCTTTCCGCCATTCAAAATCATTTCCATCGCTTCCGCAGGAATTGTTGCTACGGCATCCGTCAATTTAAAGCCATATTTTTCGCCTATAATTTCCAATTGCTTGAAAATCCACGAAGATTTATATTCTCCCAGCGGCGCAAAACCACCTGCTTTTATCGATAATTTTGGGTTTGGAATAATCTTTTTAGTATTAATTTCGTTTACCGTTCCTAAGCCGTTACAATGCTCACAAGCCCCTTTTGGTGAGTTGAAAGAGAATAAATTTGGTTCTGGATTCTGGTAAGAGATTCCGGTGGTTGGACACATCAAATTCCGACTAAAAAAACGAACTTCTTTAGAATCTTGATCTAATACCATTAATACATTTTCGCCCTGATTCATGGCTGTGTTAATGCTTTCTGTCAAGCGTTTTTCATTGTCAGCAGTGTCTTCAATCACCATGCGATCCACAACAATTTCGATGTCATGGGTTTTATAACGGTCTAGTTTCATTCCCAAAGTAATATCCAACACATCGCCGTTTACGCGAACTTTAAGGAAACCTTGCTTGGCAATTTGTTGAAAAAGTTCTGCATAATGACCTTTTCTAGCGCGAATCACTGGGGCTAGAATATTGATACGTTTTCCAGTAAAATCCTGAATAATCAAATCTTTGATTTGCTCATCAGAATAAGAAACCATTTTTTCGCCGGTGTTATAACTATATGCATCAGCACCACGGGCGTATAACAAACGCAAGAAATCATAAATTTCAGTGATGGTTCCCACGGTAGAACGCGGACTTTTACTAGTCGTTTTTTGTTCAATAGCAATAACAGGCGAAAGTCCATCAATTTTATCGACATCAGGACGTTCTAAACCACCCAGAAACTGGCGCGCATAAGCAGAAAAAGTCTCTACATAACGGCGTTGCCCTTCTGCATAAATGGTATCAAAAGCTAAGGAGGATTTTCCGGAACCTGATAGGCCAGTAATTACGACCAGTTTTTCACGAGGAATAGAAACATCTATATTTTTTAAGTTGTGAACGCGAGCGCCTTGAACTTCAATGGTATTGTCTTTATCTAACATAATTTTTGAAAAACGCAAAGTTACCATTTTGATTTATTCTTTCGGTACAACAGTTTAGAAGTTTGTGTTAAAGATTTTGTACTTTTGATAAAATCTGAAACAGTAAAATAGGTATGCGAACAAGAATCGGAATTTTAGGAATAGGTGGTGTGGGAGGCTATTTTGGTGGTTTACTAGCAAAAGCTTATTTTGAATCAGATACAATCGAAATTGTATTTATTGCAAGGGGTGAAACTCAAAAAATAATTGCGAAGAACGGACTCAAAATTACTACTGAAGAAAAGGAGTCAATCGTTTTTCCA
Source organism: Flavobacterium omnivorum (assembly GCF_900099915.1). GTDB lineage: Bacteria > Bacteroidota > Bacteroidia > Flavobacteriales > Flavobacteriaceae > Flavobacterium > Flavobacterium omnivorum. The sequence goes on along the minus strand of NZ_FNDB01000018.1, from coordinate 11,358 downwards.
ACTGTCGTTTCTATTGACCCAGCAATAATTGGAAAACTTGATTTTCTTATTTGCGCAACCAAAACCTATGATATTGAAGAAAGTCTTCTTGTTATCAAAAAATGTATTACTAAAAACACCTTAATTCTACCGTTGTATAATGGTGTTGATGCGCCAGAGCGCATTAGTGCTTTATTTCCTGAGAATGAAGTTTTACAAGGCTGCGTTTACATTGTGTCGATGATCGTATCGCCAGGAGTAATCAGAAAAGTGGGTCCTTTTGAAAAACTATTTTTTGGATCTAAAACTGCTCCCCTTGCTGTATTAAATAAATTACAAACTATTTTTAAGAATGCGAAAATGGAAAGTTATTTGGTGGAAAACATCGAAGAAACCGTTTGGGAGAAATTCATTTTTATCTCGGCATTGGCTTCAGCTACTTCGTATTTGAATCAAAATATTGGCGAAATTTTAGAAAGTCAATCGAGTCGGTCTATGTATGTTGCCTTATTAAACGAAATTACGATGATTGCTGCCGTAAAAGGGTTGAGTTTACCACCTGACATAGTTATGCAAACCATTCTAAAATTAGAAAAAACACCTCATGACGCGACCTCCTCCATGCATCGGGATTTGATGGGAGGACGAGAAATTGAATTAGCTTCTTTGACTAAATTTGTGGTGAATGAAGGGGCTAAATATGAAATTGAAACACCAACATATCAAATGGTTTTGGATAAATTGTCAAGTGTTTCAACTTCCTAATTAGATAAAATGGGGTTATTCCTCTTCGCTGTCGTTATCTATTGATTCCTCAGCTTCTTCTTCGTCTTTTCCTATTTCGAAAAAACTAAAAATGGAACCTCCGTAACTTTTCTGGAACGAAAAGTGAATCATGTGCTCTAGTTTAGTGTATTTCGAATGTTCGATTACCATCATTCCATCTTCATTAAGCAATTCTTTTTCGAAAACTAATAAGATAATTCTCTCAAAAGTTTTTTGGTCCAATGCATACGGTGGATCTGCAAAAATAATATCGTAGGACGTTTTGCATCTTTCTAAATAGGTAAAAACATCACTTTTTGTAGCGGCAATATTAAAATCATATTCAGCTGCAACTTGCTTGATGAATTTTACACAACCAAAATCACCATCAACAGAAGTAATTGGTGTACAGCCTCTTGATGCAAATTCGTAACTGATATTTCCTGTTCCTGCAAATAAATCTAATATTTTAAGTCCTTCAAAACTGAAATGGTTGTTCAAAACATTGAATAATGCTTCCTTAGACATATCGGTTGTAGGACGAACGGGCAATCCTTTTGGTGGAAAAATGCGTCTTCCTTTGTATTTTCCTGAAATGATTCTCATGAGTTGAAAAGTATAAAATGATTTCTGTTTTCGGCCTCAGAAAAATAATTGTTCCATCGCAAATCTTCCACATCTATTAGGGAAACGTTGCGAATGTATTTGAAAGCCATTTTGAAATAATGGCTTTCGGTATCAATATTTCCGATTAATTCCAATGGAAAATTTTCGGGATTTAAGTTCAATTGTTCAGCAGTAAATAAAATGTAATATATAAAATCTTCTGGAGTAGTGTAATCGAAAGAATTAAAAAGTAATAATTTTTGGTTCTGAACCACAATAATTTCAAAATGACCTTTATTAATATGTACAAACATTTTTTTGTCCTCCTTGTTTTTGGAGGCCACTAAAAGCTTGGAAACTAGAATACTATTGGCGTGTTTGTAGTCGAATGCACCAAATTGGTCAATAAAAAAATTGTTAATATTCACATACGGAATATACACCGCATTCATTTGATAGTTTGGAATTTCATCAAAAGCGAAAAAATCAGTTTCAAAAACCTTTGTATTGTACTGTAAATAACTGCCTAAAAAGTTCTCGTCAAATAATGGTTCCGGAACAAACGTCGATAGATTATTATTGTGAATTACCAAAATTTCATCATACGAATCCTTCAATTCCGGATGATCTCTAAAAGCATCGGCAAACAAATCTTCAATTTTTGTGGCTTTTTGAAAAGTCTCAAAATGCACTTCATTGAACGAAATTACGGTATTGTTTAGCGTATCAAAACAACAAAAAGAAAGTCCTGTCAAGGAAACTTGAATGGAAAGTTTTTTATATTTTTTTTCGGCTATGTTTATCATACTATCGCTTTTTTCAACAACGCAAACTTACAAATTTAAAAATCAATTTCATTATCAATATCTATCGCAGTGGCAAAAAAACAATAGCAGTATTTGAAAATTGAAATTGCTATTGTCATTGAAATTGAAAAAACATTCTTTACTTTGCATTCAAATAATACGAAATGAATTCCTCCCTGTTTTATAGTCTTTTACAAAAAAAATTTCCTTTTCAACCCACGTATAAACAGGATATTTTTTTTCAAAAAATTGCTATTTTTTTGACTGAAACCGATAATAGAACCATTTTTGTTTTAAAAGGATATGCGGGAACGGGAAAAACGACCGTGATTTCTACCATAGTAAACAGCTTATTAGACATTAATAAAAAATATGTGTTGCTTGCGCCAACAGGTCGTGCAGCAAAAGTAATTGCCAATTATTCGAATAAACCGGCTTTTACAATTCATAAAAAAATATACTTTCCCAAGAAATCTTCCGGTGGCGGCGTTTCGTTTACTTTGCAACAAAATAAACATAAGAATACTATTTTCATAGTCGATGAAGCTTCGATGATTTCGGATACTAATTCTGATTCGAAGTTGTATGAAAATGGTTCGTTACTTGACGATTTGATTTCATACGTTTATTCGGGAACCAATTGCAAAATGATTTTATTGGGAGATACCGCCCAGTTGCCCCCGGTGAATTTGGATATCAGTCCCGCTTTAGATATTCAAACTTTGGGAATGAATTACGATAAAGAAGTGGAACATATAGAGCTTGATGAAGTAATGCGTCAGGAAGAAAATTCCGGGATTTTGCATAACGCAACGGAACTTCGGGAATTATTGAAAGATTCTTTTATTGATGAATTCAAATTTGATCTCAAAAAGTTCAAAGATATAGTTCGGTTGACTGACGGTTATGATATTCAGGATGCCATCAATTCTGCTTACAGTAATTACAGTATTGAAGATACCGCTTTTATTGTTCGTTCCAATAAAAGGGCGAATCAATATAATGAGCAAATCAGAACCAAAATCCTCGATAAAGAAAGCGAACTTTCCACAGGGGATTTTTTGATGGTTGTTAAGAACAATTATTTTTGGTTGAAAGATTCGGATGAAGCTGGTTTTATTGCTAATGGAGATATTATCGAAATATTAGAAATTTTCAACATCAAAGAATTATACGGTTTTAAGTTTGCCAACGTAAAAATACGAATGGTCGATTATCCGAATCAGATTCCGTTTGAAACCGTTTTATTATTGGATACGATAAAAAGCGAATCACCATCTTTAACTTTCGACGAATCCAACCGATTATATCAGGAAGTGTTGAAAGATTATGAAGGCGAAACTAAATTCCAAAAATTCCAAAAAGTAAAAGCTAACGAATATTTTAATGGACTGCAAGTTAAATTTTCGTATGCAATAACCTGTCATAAGTCACAAGGTGGTCAATGGAATACGGTTTTTATAGAACAACCGTATTTGCCTGATGGAATCAATCGTGATTACATTAGGTGGTTGTATACGGCTATGACCCGAGCAAAAAATAAATTATATTTGATAGGTTTTAAGGATGAGAATTTTGTGGAGTAAATTTGATAAACATATAAGTCATATAAGCTAAAATCAAAGAAAAACTTCAATGACCTTTCATGACTTATATGGTTTAATAATTTTAAATAGTTTGGTAATGGGCACTTTAAACGACTTACATAAAATTTCAGGTTCTTTTTCGAATACCGAAAAAATGCCGGTGTTGTTTTTGGGACACGGCAGCCCGATGAACGCAATTGAAGAAAATCAGTTTGTGACGGGTTTTCGAAATTTGGCAAAAACGTTACCACAACCAAATGCTATTTTGTGTATTTCGGCGCATTGGTTTACCAAAGGAACAAAAGTTACCGCCATGGAAATGCCCCGAACGATTCATGATTTTGGCGGTTTTCCGCAAGCATTGTTTGACGTGCAATATCCAGCAAAAGGAAGTCAGGAATTAGCATTAGAAACCAAACAATTGTTGACTCCTGTAGAAGTGGAGCTGGACGAACATTGGGGTTTAGACCATGGTTCTTGGAGCGTTATAAAGCATTTATATCCGGAAGCGAATGTTCCTGTGATTCAGCTGAGTATTGATTATACAAAATCCGGTCAATACCATTTTGACTTGGCTCAAAAACTAAGTGCATTGCGTACCAAAGGAATCTTGATTGTAGGCAGCGGTAATATTGTACATAATTTGAGATTGGTCGATTTTCAAAATTTCGATAAAGACAATTACGGTTATGATTGGGCAATTGAGGCTAGGGAAACGATAAACAAATATTTATTAGACGGGAATTTTCAACCATTGATTGATTTTGATAAACAAAGCAAGGCGTTTCAATTAGCGATTCCTACGCCAGAACATTATTTACCTTTAATTTATACTTTGGGATTAAAAGGAAAATCCGAAGAACTCAGTTTATTTAATGATAAGTTATTGGCGGGTTCGTTGAGTATGACCTCGGTGAAGATTGTGTAGATTTACCTATTTATTTTTTTCGAGTACAAATTCCAAAGTATCTATAAAAGCACCATCAATACCATTATCGATTTCAAAATTTTGGGCGGAGGGTGCTGCCATCATCTGTAAATTTTCTAATTGGTGTGAATCTATTTTTGCAGAATATTTCCCTGATTTTAAACCTAAAAAACTAAAATAACCATCTGGTTCCGATAGAATATCGGTGATTAATATATCCTTTAAATCATAAATTACAACTTTTAAGCCTCCAATTCCTAGGAGTTGATCATTTACTTTTTGATACACCATACCAGAGACTTCTCCCACAACTATAACAGGAATTTCAATTATTTTCAATTCATTGGGATTTAGTGTACAATTTAAAGTTTTGTTTTTGATGCGCCAGGCAATGGAGTTGATTTTGCTGGTATTGAGCTCTACATAATTATTACTATAGGGTTCTAGACCGGTTATGATAGTAGTACCATCAGCATTGACGATATGTCGATCACCGCCCATTAATACAATTTTAACTCCTGTTACCAGAGGTTCTTTGACCTCTTTTTTTCCGTTTCCATTGCTGTCTAAAAACGGAACAAATTTTACACTTGCTCGGCCCACACTTATCCGATTATTAAAACTCACAAAATCAGCTTGCGGTTCAAACATCAAACTTCCGATGGCATACTGTGAAAAAGAAGCGCTATTGTTATTAAAAATACTTAAAAATCCGGTATTGATTTTATCGAAATTATGAGTAAAACCAATCTGAAAACTACTGTTTTTATTTTTAAAATTATAATCAAATGAAGCTTGAATAAATCCCTTTTTAAAAATTGGTTTTCTCAATTGTGTTTGCAATGTCGTCATGATACTAGCATCATATCCATAGCGCAATTGGGGAACAAGGACAAATCTTTTAGGAAGTTGGAATGAGGTTGAAATAGTGCTAAATACCAATGGTTTTTGGTTTTTGATAAAAAAGGCATTGGTCGTAAAATTAAAATTAAAACCATGAGAACTTCCGGAGAGCAAAAATTCAGAAGTAGTAAATTTGGAGGTGTTAAATCGATTATGTTGAATGTTAAATCGGGAAGTTCCCGAAAAAAAAGAACTGCGAATTGGCATGGAAATACTTGCTTTCCGCATTTCGGAATAATTGAATCGAACGGCTTCTTGATTCTTGTCATATTTGATGTAATCAAAGTCAAAACGAAGGTTTTTGGGTGTTGTATAGTTCAAATTGAGATCATACAGCACTTTTGAATAATAGCTTGCCGTAAGAAATAATTGGGACGAGAGTCGAAAGGAAGAATTCAGAAACGGAATGCTTTTATTCGATTCTAATGAGGATATATATTCCAGTCCGCCGCCCAAAGTAATATAATTGGATAGTCCATAATTTACTTTTGCATTGGTAAAAATACTGCCTCTGCCATCTTCAATAATCCCAGAACTGATTGTGTATTCTATTTCCTTTTTTGGAAGAAAAAGAGCCGGAACTACAAATTGATTACTAAAAAATTGCTCTTCGCCCCAAGGACCATAATACCGCAATGTAACTTCAGTTCGACCGTACATTAGGGGAACGTTGAACGAAAAGAAACCGTTGGTATCTGCTTGGAGATAATCGATTAATACATTGTTGATGTATAGTTCCACCGTCCAATTGGCTTGGGTATGATCGCTCAAAATATAGGTGCCAAAAGATTTTCGGATTCGAGTAGAAGCATTCGTGATCTGTGCTCCGACAAAGGGAAACAAAATAGTTGCTTTAGAGGGAGCTGAAATTTTTCCTAGGGTGAGCTGCTTAATATATTTATTGTCATTGTTCACATACCGCCATCGATAAAACTGATTTTTGGCCGCTATGGGTTGGTTGTTGGTGTAATTTAGCGATGTGGTCAATTCGCCTCCAGCTACAATGCCGCCTAAATTGAGGAGTATTCTTTCTGAATGACCTCCTTCGGATTGTTGTATTGTGTTAACAGCCCAATTGGCTGTGCCAAAATGAAATAGCGGTTTCTCACGTACAATAGTCGTATCGGCTATAAATTCCTGTTTTATTTTATTAAGATTATCTCGCATCGCTTGCAATCGAGCTTCTTTAATGGCGGGGAGTTCTAGTTTTGAGGTCATTTCAACGGATAAACTCCTAAAGCTAAAACTATTTTCGAGTCCAAATATTTGATTGAAATAAGAAGCTTTCAAGAATAAATTAGTACTAGTTCGAATAAAATCAGATGGTTTCAGGGTAAAAACTTCCTCTTTGTAAAAAATGGTGTTGGTGTTTTGGTCAATTTTGAAGGTATTATTCTGATTGATGAAAAAACCATTAATAACAGTAAAATTCGAATTAGGCGTATTTCTTATTTTTATAAAATCCAAAACTTCGGGTATCGAAAGATAAACATCTGATCCACAAATTACAGAGGAAATCTCTCTGCTACCAATGTATTTTACCTGAAGCAATACTAAAACTTCATCACAATTTTCCTCTTGCGCAGTAGCAGAAAAGGCTATCATGGAGAACAGAAATAGGTACAGTATTGAACACAATTTGGACATAAAAAGAGGATATAGAACAAATTATTTCCTGAATAAAAAGACTTTTTAAGAAAGAATTATGTGGTATCTATAAATAATAATTAGAATTTGTTGACTTGTAAGTAATTTGTATTCGGATTTTTTCTAAACTATGTGTTAAATTTCTTGTGAAGATGTCAAGTTCAGTAACAGAATCTTTTAAATAAATACTTATACTTTCTAACTCTTCTTTTGATATAGTTTTAGAGTCAATATGATTTGTTAAACCTTGGATTGTACATAGAGGACTTCTAACTTCATGGGAAACTTGAAAAAGCATTTTAGTAACAGACTTAAGGTAGTTCTGTTTTTCTATATCTTTTTGTAACAAGATTTCTTTGTATCGTAGAATAATAAAGTAGGATACCCAAATAGCGATAATTGATAATAATCTGTTAATAAAAATATTATAATACAATTCAATATAGTAATAATCGGTAGAGTCAATTAGCGTTAAAATAGTACATATTATTGCAAGCATTTTTATTTTATCTTTGTCTAAAGCATATGAAAGAACTAAAGGAATTATGTACAAAACAGCTATCGCAACTCCAAGAGGTACCATTAAATCTATGATGAATAATATTAAAATGATGCTTGATGTAAATAATTTGGGCATTATTAATTTTTCCGTTGCTGTAAGTAATATATAAATCATATGTTTTCTATGGGGTGCATTTTTTGGTGATTATAACTATATTATTACCAAGCTTTCATATAGAGAATAACGGAATCTTTCACAGCATGATTTATCTGGAAATATTTTGATGTTTTGATATGGTATTTTTTATTGTAAAGTTTTTCAGAAAAAAAATAAATAGATGATTGTTATTTATTATTATCAATTCCCGTTTCAAGAGAATATTCTTGGTTGTCTGCTAGATTAAGGAAGGCTTCAGCATAAATAGTTTCTTGATTTGGGGTGGAATAAACTACCTGCAGTTTTCCTTTGCTGTAATCTACCGATGAAATAGTATTTAGTTTAATTTTAGTTCGACGCAAATTACCCGGCGTGTACACGGCAAAACCTTTTATTAGTCCTACATTCCTGCTAACTCCCTCTGGAGAAATATGATTGACATGGAGTTCCCCATAAGTCGATTGATTGCCTGTGCGGTTTATGTCCATAGACAAAACGTGCGAAGGCAGTAATGCTAAATTAGAGAAGCTCACCGTTGTAGTGGGTGCTCCTATCGTAATAATGTTTACAATTGAAATTCCATAAATAGGTGTTATCTGAATGTCAATATCTTTTGGTTGGAGCGTATCGGTTGTAATTACTTTATTTTCTAAAAGTTTTATTTTAGGAACCCCCCTGAAGTAAAGATGGGAGCGGTATTCACCTTCTTTTAATTCGCTGGTTTTGATGAGTTGAATTTTTACAATCTGAGATTCATCGGGAGCTAAAGTTATGGTGCGGGGAAAGTAACGAAGATACGGAGAGGCGAAATTTTGATTTTCTTCTGGTTCTTCAATCATATTAAATTTACCGTCTTCATCCATTTGAATCTGATTGAAGGATAATCTATAGGTTGTAGTATCCTTCCCGGTATTAGATAAATTAACATTTTGCACCCGGCTTTGAATTCCGTCAAAGACAAGTCGTTTTGGGAATACCATTAAATCTCCTTGGGCCAGTAATGGAAGATAACAATTTAATAATAGTACTAGAATTATAATACTTTTTTTAATCATGAGAATATTTAATGTATAGTATTTTGCTTTTCTATTCAATGAATTGAATTCTTTAAAATGATATTAAAAAGGGTGCTTAGAAATAAGCACCCTTTTTCGTTAATTTAGTTGTAATTAACAGTGACAGTAAAACCTGAAGCATTTAAGTAAGTACCAACAACTTGTCCAGATCCAACCGTTAATAAAGCTCCAACAGTGAAGTTTTGAGTTCCACTAGATAGAGTTCCACCCGTTCCGATTGAACTTACAAAAGAACTAACTGCCATTGTTTTTGTACCTGTAGCGGTAGCAGTACTGGTAAGAGTAAGTGCATCAGGGAGTGTAATAGAGTAAGCGTAAGCTCCTTCTCCTGTTACTGTAAATGCAGCAGCAGTAGGAGATCCAGTAGCTGTAGTCAATTTAACTCCGCCAGTAGCTGTTCTTACACTTAGAGGACTCAAAGCAAGTGTACCACCAGTAGATAAAGTTGCAAAAGAACCGAAATTTAATGCGGTTGAAGCACTAATAGCAATTGGAGCTACAATTGTTGTGGTTGTGTTGGCGGAAGTTGCAGAAGCAGGAGCGTTTTGTGCCAATGCGCTTGTGCTGAAAACAGCAGTCAAGGCAATAATCGATAAAATTGAAGTAATTTTCTTCATAATAAATATTTTGAGAGTTACGATTAAGAAGCAGGTACAGGTTTTGTACAGATGCTTAATCAGTTTTAAAAATTGGTGTTTGTAATAGCATAAAAGCCAATTACAGCACAAATGTATCTACTATTCGTACACAAGTAATACAAGATGTAACAACTGGTGTCTACTAAGTCACAAGTGAAAAAGAACCCAAGGAAAATTATTTAATAATAAATAATAAAATCGCAATTTTATTATTTTAGTGTTTTTTTATTACTTTAAAAAAACATTAAAAAGTTAAAATTAACTAAAAATACTTAAATTATTCATAATTTTAGTTTTTGTAAAAAAATGTTAAAACAAGAGTCGTTCTTCTTTCATATTTTGCAAAAAGTTCTAAAAATTAATTTAAGAACAAACCTAAGTAGTTTCGATAATGAAAAAGAATGAATTTCTGAATTAAAACAAGTTGTTTTTATAGATTTAAAAAACTAGCGTCATTTGAGCATAATTCGATCTAAAAATTCTTTTGTAAGTGGTTTTTGTTGAAAGGAAACTACATTTGGATCCCTGCATACCCGCGTGATATCGAGATCGTCAATTGTGTTTGAGATAATAAAGACCTTAACTCTGTTTTTTAATGAAAGCGGCAGTTTATCATAAGCTTCCAAGAATTGAAAACCTGAAAAATGAGGCATGTATAAATCTATAAAAATCACCTCTGGCAGCTGGCATTCTTTTTCTTGATTTTCTTCTAAATAGGCCAGTGCTTCGCTTGCATGTGAAAATTCAACAACATTTTTGCCAAATTTATTATGGAGGATTATCCGAGAACAAATGTAGCGTTCGATTGGATTATCATCAATTACTATTACTTTTTCGAATTTAGGTTCTAAATCATTTTTCATGGTTTTATTATTTAGGTGCAGTCGCAAAGGATATTTTGATTAGTCTATAACTAAAAGCAGCGCCAATTAATTTGTGTAAAATTGTTATTCTTTAAGTTTAATAAATTTGTTAAAGTCCTCTTGTCTTCTTTTGGCAACAGCCAAAAGTGCTCCATTTGGAAATTCGCAGAAATAACCTTCTTTTTTAGAAATTTTAACAATGTGACGCAAATTTATTATAAACGAGTGGTGAATTCTAAAAAAATAATTGGGATCCAGGATCGTATTGTATTCGCCTAAATTTTTGCTAGAAATAATTTTATTTCCGTTCAAAAGGAAAAAAGTAGTGTATCGTCCTTCAGCCTGACAATAAATAATTTCCGCAGTAGGAATAAGTTCAATTTTGTCCAAGGAGGAAACTGCAACATAATCATTTGGCTGATTAAAAGAGTTTAAAAGCTGAATAGCATTGATCTTCTGATTTTGATAGGAACGTTCCATTTTAGTCCATTTGATTACTTTATAAACGGCTAAAATAAGAGTATTAAAATCGACTGGTTTTATAATGCTGGATTCAAGTTACTAATGCAACTTTTTGGTTAAACATATAATTTGGTGTTTCAAAATTAAATCTTTTTCTCGGACGGTTATTTAATTTTTCTTGTATTTCTATAATTCTTTCGATGGTTATTTCTTCAAAAGAGGTCGATTTGGGTATATACTGCCTTATAAGTCCATTTAGATTTTCATTTGCCCCACGTTCCCAAGGACTGTAAGGATTTGCAAAATAGAAGTCGATTTCTAATGCTGTTGCGATTTCTTGATGCATTGCAAACTCTTTTCCATTGTCGGATGTTAATGTAAACAAATACGGCTTCCAGTTCTGGAGTAATTCAATTGTCGCTTGTTTAACCAATTCGCTTT
>NZ_FNDB01000017.1 GCF_900099915.1 Flavobacterium omnivorum | reverse complement strand
TTTTTAGTACATCGAATTCTCAGGAAAGTAGTAAAAAACAAGCTGAACTAGGTTTAAACCTCGTCAAGCCTTGAAAAACAAAGAAAAAATAACGTTCCGATTATTTTTATCGGACAACAATGTTATGAAATATTAAAACGTTATTTTTTTTCCTTAATCAAATAAATATAGACAGGAAAATGGTCGCTGAAACCTATTTCGGTGGTGGAATGCCGCAACGGATAGCCTTTGTATTGTCCACTGGTTTGTATCAAGAACGACTTGTTATAAATTCCTGCTTTCCAAAATCGAAAGCTCGAATAATCCGTTTGCAGTAAGGTTTCGGAAACCATTATTTGGTCAAAAACATCCCATGCATCTCGAAATGCGATGGTTCCAAATCCCTTTTTGGCCATTTCTTCGAATGGATTGTAAATTCCAAACGGAAGTACTTCTGCCTTTTTTGCTTTGGCGCCAAGCCCAATTTTAACACTTTTATTATACGGTCCATCATTCAAATCACCCAACGTAATCACTTTTGCATTTGGATTGATGCGTTGCAGCGAATCAATAATTTTTCGGTTTAATGCACCGGCGGCTTCGCGAAACGGACTTGATTTCTTCTCTCCGCCAGAACGCGACGGCCAATGATTCACGATAATATTAATTTCCTCACCATCAAGAAATCCCGTTACTAATAATTGATCCCTAGTGTAAACCCTATAATTTTTGGTGCTGATTTGCAATTCGTCATCTGTTTTTTCTTCTGAACTGGCTTTGGAACTTTCATTCGTAACAGTTCCTTCTTTATAAATGTATAACGGAATATTGTTATAACTCGTGGGTTGGAATTTCTTTTTTTGGTACAACAACGCCACATCAATTCCTCTTTTGTCTGGAGAATCAAAATGGATGATTCCGTAGTCTTTCTCGATTAGTTTGGGTTGCTTGACTAAATCCTCCAGCACGCTTCTGTTTTCTATTTCGCAGCCGCCAATAAATGTAGGCGAATCTGTGTTTTCAGCCGAACCTATTTCGGCTAAAATACGAGCTAGGTTTCCTAGTTTCTTTTCGTATTTATCATACGTCCAGCGCTGCAAACCTGTTGGCGTCCACTCTTCATCAAAAGTATCTGGATCATTTATAGTGTCAAAAAGGTTTTCGAAATTATAAAACGCCACCGTATGAATAACGTATTTTTTCTGTTGCGCATTAGATTTTAGTATTGGAAAAAATAAAAAAAGAATAGGAATCCAGTGCGTAATTCTCATAAATGCTATTTATTTCCAGTCGGTGATTAGATTCCTCTTTGAATCTGGCTATTGTAAAAATAGTCATTTGAACCTGAACTTAGAATTATTTTCTAATTGTCTATCTTTGTTTTAATCATTTAAACACATTCCAACTAGAATTTTTTCAGAAAAGCATTCAAGCATGATCAAAAACCGATTTACTTTTACACCTCGCCGTCCTATATTATATCAATTTCTATTGCTTATTTTTGTTTTACAATCTTTCAACAGTCAAGCCCAATACAACATGATTACACCACCCAATTTACAAAAAGGAGATACCGTAGCAATTTTGGCAACAGCCAGAAAAAATACAGATGACAACTTGAAACCCGCTATTGCTTTATTGAAAAGTTGGGGTTTAGAAGTAGTCATTGGCAGCACAATAGGTTTAGACAACAATCAGTTAGCTGGAACCGACGAACAACGTGCCGCAGATTTTCAGCAGCAATTGGACAATCCAAATATCAAAGCCATCTGGTGCGTAAAAGGTGGATACGGAACTGTACGAATAATTGATTTATTAGATTTTACTGCTTTCAAAGAAAATCCAAAATGGATTGTAGGTTTCAGTGATGTGACCGTTTTACACAATCATCTGAATACTATGGGTTACAAATCCATTCACGGAATCATGCCAATAACCGCTCCAAGAGCAACTCCCCAAGCCATAGAAACCTTGCGAATTGCTTTATTTGGCGAAAAACTGTCTTACGAAATAGATCCTTTCCTGATGAACAGACCTGGAAAAGCCACCGGAGAATTAGTGGGTGGAAATTTATCGATTCTGTATAGTTTGTTTGGTTCTCCATCCGCTATTGATTGTTCTGATAAAATCTTGTTTATCGAAGATTTAGATGAATATTTGTATCATATTGACCGCATGATGATGAATTTAAGACGAAATGGTTGTCTGGAAAGCATTAAAGGAATTGTTGTGGGTTCCATGACAAAAATGAAAGATAATGATATTCCGTGGGGGAAAAATGCAATGGAAATTATAGAAGATGTTACCAAAAAGTACAATATTCCTATTATGTACAATTTTCCTGCAGGTCATATTCAAGATAATAGAGCCTTGATTTTAGGGAATAATGTGACGATAAATGTCAACGATAAAAGTAGTACACTGGTTTTTGAATAAAGAAATCCTCCCTCCGAAGGAGGGAGAGACAAAAAGAAAGTACACTCAGGATAATTGCTGTACAACTAAATTTTGATTATAGATTAAAGTCCCGAATACTGGGGATTCCTTGTTGAAGTTTAAAAACTAAATATCTGAACCTTAAAAGAAGACTTTTTATGGCGGAACACAATGAACTCGGAAAACTTGGAGAAGAAATGGCAATTGAATTTCTACGCAAAGACGGTTACACGATTTTGCAAACGAACTGGACGTTCCAAAAAGCCGAAATAGATATTCTCGCCCAAAAAGGAAACACACTTGCTGTTGTTGAAGTAAAAACCCGTTCCTCTTTGGAATTTGGCTTGCCTCAGGATTTTGTAAAACCAAAAAAAATTCAGCTTCTTGTAAAGGCCGTTGATGCGTTTGTCAACGAAAGAAATTTAGATATTGAAGTCCGTTTTGACATAATAGCCATCCATAAAGAAGGTAAATCTTTTGTAATTGAGCATCTTATCGATGCTTTTTATCACTTTTAAACGTTTTTTCTTGATGTTATATTTGTAACAAATTGTTTTTTATTTATATTTGCGTCTTATTTACACACTAACTACGCGTATAATAACAACCAACTAAAAAAATTACATCATGAAAACTGTTTCTTCCATTGTAGAAAACTACATCAAAACAAAGCCTTTTTTGCTGAATGCATTGTCATTAGGTATCATCAATCTGACCTCATTATCCCGAAACATAATGACCGAATTAGAAAGTGAATTTGGCAAGGAAGTAAAACAAGGAGCCGTTGTTATGGCTTTAAAAAGACTAACAGAAGAACTGGATTTTAGGTTAAATCACAAGATCAATAAAGTCATCAAAAATATCGGGGAAATCACCGTTCGTTCCGCTTTGACTGACTACACTTTTGCTGCTTCCGACACCGTTTTGAACAAACAAGCCGATTTAATTACAGATATTAATACGTTACCTGATATTTTTTACACTTCTTCCAGAGGTGTAAATGAAACTAATATTGTAGTTAGTAACAGCATTAATCACTTAGTAGACAAGCATTTTTCCACTGAAAAACTGATTCAAAAACTGGATAACTTGGCTTCGATTACAGTAAAATTACCCAAAGAAAACATTGTCGTTCCGGGGATTTACTATTTCATTTTTCAACGTTTGGCTTGGGAAGGAATTATCATAAACGAAGTGATTTCGACTTCAAACGAGTTTACCATTTTAGTGAGTGAAGAACAAGTTGATGTTGCTTTTAAAGTGATTAAGGATTTGAAGAATTAGAAAACTCCGCTAATCAAAAAATCTTCCAGCCTTTTGAAGGCTGGAAGCTTTAAATTGAAAGAAGCTTTTAAACTAAAAAATATTATGAATCCAATTCCTCTTGAAAACGGTAAATACTATCATATTTATAATAGAGGCAATAATGGAATCGATTTGTTTTATGAAATTGAGAACTATAAACATTTTTTGAGGTTATACGAGAAATACATTGACCCCGTAGCAGAAACTTATGCTTGGTGTTTGATGAAAAATCATTTTCACATTTTGGTGTACATCAAAGAAACTGAAGAAATTGATAGTACAAAATTAGAATACTCTTCAACTGATAAACCAAAAATAGTTATTGCTTCAAAACAGTTTTCAAATTTATTCAATGCTTATACTTTAGCCATGAATAAACGATATAACAGGACAGGTAGTTTATTTGAGAAAAACTTTAGGCGAAAAGTAGTTAATTCAGAAACTTACTTCCAAAAACTTGTTTTTTATATCCACAATAATCCGGTTCATCATAAGTTTACAGAACACATCATAGAATATCCTTGGACTTCTTATGGGACAGTTATCTCAAACAAGAAGACAAAATTACAAAGAGAAAAGGTTATAGAATATTTTCATGATTTAGAAAATTTTAAATACTACCATTCTAGTAATCCAAATTTGGATGAAATTGAAGGATTGATTATGGAGTAAGTTCAAAAGAAAGCTTCCAGCCTTTTGAAGGCTGGAAGCTTTAGTAATGTCTTATTCCCCACCCAACAACTCCATCAATTCCAATGCTGTTCTTGTATTTTTCACATTGTCAAAAGTTAACAAAAGTCTTAATCCAGCCGGCGTTTGTTTCTCTTTCATTTTACAAATAGAACTGTGTTTTTGCACAAATTGTAACACATCCTGAAAACGTTTGGATTGGTAATAATCTGATTGTTGATCCGAAATGAAATACCCAATCATCTTGCCTTGTTTCATCACTAATTTTTCGATTCCAATGCGGGTCGCAATCCATTTGATACGAATACTATTCATTAACGCTTTGGCACGTGGTGGCATTGGACCAAAACGGTCAATTAATTTGTTCTGGAATACGATTAATTCTTCCTCGTTTTTTACAGTACCTAATTCATTATACAAACTCAATCGCTCCGAAACATTATTGATGTATTCATCAGAAAACAACAGCTCAAAATCAGTGTCGATTTGCAAGTCTTTGACGTATTCTTTGGTTTCCAAATTATTTTCCTCCGGATACAAATCTTTGAATTCATTTTCTTTCAATTCGTCAATGGCTTCGTTCATTATTTTTTGGTACGTATCAAAACCAATTTCGTTGATGAAACCACTTTGCTCACCTCCTAATAAATCTCCGGCACCGCGAATCTCTAAATCTTTCATCGCAATATTGAATCCGCTTCCCAAGTCGCTGAATTGTTCCAAAGCCTGAATTCGTTTTCTGGCATCATCAGTCATCGCGGAATATGGTGGACAAATAAAATAACAGAATGCTTTCTTGTTGCTACGTCCTACTCGACCGCGCATTTGATGCAAATCAGACAATCCGAAATTATTGGCATTGTTGATAAAAATCGTATTCGCATTAGGAACGTCTAAACCGCTTTCGATAATTGTTGTTGCTACCAAAACATCAAATTCTCCGTTCATGAAAGCCAACATTAATTCCTCGAGTTTTTTTCCATCCATTTGGCCGTGACCAATTCCAACTTTGGCATTTGGGACCAAACGCTGAATCATTCCGGCCACTTCCTTGATGTTTTCTATTCTATTATTAATGAAAAAAACCTGTCCGTTGCGCTGAATTTCATACGAAATCGCATCCCGAATCATCTCTTCACTAAAACCAACTACGTTTGTTTCTATAGGATAACGATTGGGCGGAGGCGTTGTAATCACGGATAAATCACGGGCAGCCATCAGTGAAAACTGCAAGGTTCTAGGAATTGGCGTTGCTGTCAATGTCAGGGTATCCACATTGGCCGCAATCGTTTTTAGCTTGTCTTTTACATTGACGCCAAATTTTTGTTCTTCATCCACAATCAACAATCCAAGGTCTTTGAAAACTACATTTTTGCTAACCAATTGGTGTGTTCCAATCAAAATATCAAGTTTTCCTTCGGCTAATAACTTTAAGGTTTCTGCTTTTTGTTTGGCCGTTCTAAAACGATTCAAATACCCAATAGAAACCGGCATATCCTTCAATCGTTCTGTAAAGGTTCGGTAATGTTGGTATGCCAAAATGGTTGTGGGAACCAAAATTGCCACTTGTTTACTATTATCCACTGCTTTGAAAGCCGCACGAATAGCGACTTCAGTTTTACCAAAACCTACATCTCCACAAACCAAGCGATCCATCGGACGATCACTTTCCATATCGGCTTTTACTTCTGCCGTAGATTTGGTTTGATCCGGCGTATCTTCGTACATAAAAGAACTTTCTAGTTCATTTTGCAAATAACTGTCGGGCGCAAATTGGAATCCTTTTTCAAGTCTTCTTTTGGCATACAATTGAATCAAATTAAATGCAATATGTTTGACGCGTGCCTTAGTTTTTTGCTTTAAAATCTTCCAAGCATTTGAACCCAATTTGTAAATTTTGGGTGGCGTTCCGTCTTTTCCGTTGTATTTCGAAATTTTATGCAGCGAATGGATGCTTACATACACAATGTCATTATCAGCATAAACGAGCTTGATGGCTTCTTGTATTTTGCCTTCAACCTGTATTTTTTGCAGTCCTCCAAATCGTCCAATTCCGTGGTCAATATGCGTCACATAATCACCAACAGCTAAGGTCGTGAGTTCTTTTAACGTGATATTCTGCTTTTTCGAATAACCGTTTTTAATATTGAATTTATGGTACCGTTCAAAAATCTGGTGGTCAGTGTAACAGGTTATTTGGTTTTCTTCGTCAATAAATCCTTGGTACAAAGGCAAAACAATGGTGTTGTATTGCTTGCGGATATTCTCAGAATTCGCTTCATCCAACGTTTCAAAAATATCATGAAATCGTTTTGCCTGCGCTTCATTCGAACAAAACAAGTAATTTTTGTAACCATTAAAATGATTTTCATTCAGATTATTCAGCAACAAATCAAATTGTTTATTAAACGACGGTTGTGGCTGAATGTGAAATTCAAATTTTTTGTTGGTTTTAAAAATAGCTTTTGAACTCAATTCCACAATGGGGAAATCTAACGCTCTTTTTATAAATTCTGCTTGGTTCAAAAACAATTGTTCTGGCGAAGACCGCTTTATTTCCTGCGACAATTTTGCGAAAGCTTCTTCGGCTTTGCCAAATTGTTTGTCCAATTGCAATAAAAAATCTTCGGTGTTCTGAATGAAAATCACTGTTTTCTCCGAAATATAATCTAAGAAACTTTCTCGGTTTTCCTGAAAAACTTTATTTTCCACATTTGGGATTATCGTGATTTTCTTCTGTTGTAAAATTGACAATTGAGTCGCAACATCAAACGTACGGATGCTTTCCACTTCATCGCCAAAAAACTCAATTCGGTACGGATTATCATTCGAAAATGAAAACACGTCAACAATTCCTCCACGAACAGAAAATTCTCCAGGTTCAGTAATAAAATCAACTCTTTTAAATTCGTATTCGAATAATACTTCGTTAATAAAATCAATCGAAATCTTATCACCAACGGTTACTTTAAGTGTGTTTTTATCCAGTTCTTTTCGGGTGACCACTTTTTCGAACAAGGCTTCAGGATACGTAACAATAACGGCCGGCTTTTTGCGGGAATTGATTCGGTTTAACACTTCGGCGCGAAGCAAAACATTCGCATTATCCGTATCTTCAATTTCGTACGGGCGGCGAAATGAACCGGGATAAAATAGCACATCTTGCTCCCCAATCATTTGTTCCAAATCGTTCAAGTAATACGCCGCTTCCTCTTTATTGTTTAAAATAACTAAAAAAGGAAGCTCCGACTGTTTGAAAACGGAACGAATTACAAACGAAACTGCAGAACCCAAAAGTCCTGACAACTGCATTTTTACTTGATTATTTTCTAATAACCGTGCAACTATTTGCTGGGTTTTTGGCGAATTATCGTAGGTATGGTATAAGATTTTTTTACTCAACGCGTGGTATATTTGGATCTATGATTGGTGTATTAGGAATGGCTCTTGAGGTGTCCATCATTTTCAATAAGTCAGATTCTCCTTCTTCGACTGGAATGTTACTTTTGTCAACAATTTTGTCCATTTGTCTTTGTAAGGAAACGAGTTCCAAATTAATTTCAGCAACTAACTGCGTCACTTTTTTATCTGGAATATTATCTAGATTAAGAAATAAATCCAGCATTTGAACTTTAGTAATTAAGGTCGAAATCCTGCTTTTTATCTGTGGTTTGCTAAATTCAAAAGGAATATTGTCATTTAAAGCCATTGCTTTTTTAGTAAGCGACTTTGATTTTTGCTGAAAAGCACCAATCGTTTTTTTGGGTTTTTGCGCTAATTCTGCTAAAAAAATTCGCCATTCACTCCAAGTTGCTACACTGTTTTCAGAAGCTTCTGTTACCGGAGTGTCGTAGAAAACCCATCCTTTCTGTACATTTGTAAATATGATTTCTCTTCTTTGGATCGCTTTTTCATTCTCCGCAATGCGTTTTTGATTGTCATCTTTACAAGATAACAAAAGGAAAATCAGCGAAAAGAACACGGCTAAATTGTATTTCATTTTTAATTTCATTAAAGCACAAAGTTACAAAGTAAATTTACAATAACGAATTCCAGAAATAGGATTGCTTTACACTTTTTTGCCTCCTTAAAAAGTGTTTTATTTCAGGTTAAACAGCCTACAAATAAAGGTATCAAAAAAGGTAATATCTCACAAAATAAACTTGAAATCACACCAAAGCAATTTTAGAATTTTTAGTACGATATTTTGGTAAAATTAATCGTTGAGTGCAAATCACATTTTGGACTACTAAATTTATAGCCCAGCAGCATTTTTTATATTTAAAAAAAAGGACAATTAGTAAATCATCTAAAGTATTACTATCATTTTAAGATATTTATCATCGTTTATATCAAAATTATGTTATTTGCGAAAACGTTATCTTTGTTTTTCAAAACAGATAAAAATGAGTACTAAAATATTGATTATAGGCGCTTGTGGCCAAATAGGAACGGAGCTTACGCAAAAATTGCGCTCCATTTACGGAACCGAAAATGTAATTGCTTCGGATATCCGAAAGCTAAATATTGATGTGGTGAATTCCGGTCCATTTGAAGTCGTGAACGCTTTGGATTTTAATCAAATTGAACATTTGGTCGAAGTACACCAAATCGACGAAGTATATTTGATGGCCGCATTGTTATCGGCAACAGCCGAGAAAAATCCTGCATTTGCTTGGGATTTAAATATGAATTCGTTGTTTCACGTTTTGAATTTGGCGAAAGCCGGAAAAATAAAAAAAATATTCTGGCCTTCGAGTATTGCCGTTTTTGGACCAACCACTCCTAAAGAAAATACGCCACAATACACGATTATGGAACCTTCAACGGTGTACGGAATCAGCAAACAAGCGGGCGAAAGATGGTGTGAATACTACCATAATATTTTTGGTGTAGATGTACGAAGCATCCGTTATCCGGGTTTAATCAGCTGGTCATCGCCTCCTGGTGGTGGAACTACTGATTATGCAGTGGATATTTTTCACAAAGCACTTTCGGATAAAACATACGAATGCTTTTTATCCTCAGAAACCAAAATGCCGATGATGTATATGGACGATGCCATTGCTGCGACCATCCAAATAATGCAAGCTCCGGCAGACCAAATAAAAATTCATTCAGCATACAATTTGGCAGCTATGAGCTTTACGCCAACGGAGATTGCTGCCGAAATCAAAAAACACATTCCTGAATTTACCATCACTTATGAGCCGGACTTTCGTCAAAAAATCGCTGACAGCTGGCCAGCGAGTATTGATGACGCTGAGGCCAGAAAAGACTGGGGATGGAAACATGAGTTTGATTTGGAAACGATGACAACGGATATGTTGGAGCATTTGAAGTAAATCATTTAACAATAAAAAAAGGCCGCAAAATTATATTTTGCGGCCTTTTTTATATTTATTTTTTATTTTTAACGAGTAAAACTTGTAGCTCGTGTAGTTGATATGTATCAGTTCATCTCTATGAAACAAAATTTGGACGTTTTACTATCTATAAAAGAATTGTAATATTCTAACTTTCTGTTTTAGCCTTATAGCTCACAAGCTAGTCGCTAGTCCCAACGGGGAGAGGCGGAGGTAAAAGTAAAAGTAAACATATTTTTTCATCTTAATAATTTATTTCAACTCCATTTTAACTTATCCAATTAGGCACTCCTATATGAGTTTGAACCCATTTGCCTTTTTTCTTTTTATATATTATAATTTCGGAACTACCGCTCAAACCATCAATATAGCCTTTATGAAAAGTAAAAATCAGACATTCTCTATTTTCATAATATATAGGCTCCGAAAAAGAATAAAAATCATAATTAAGCGTGCCGAAAATATTCTTCTCAATATCTGTTAATTTGGAAGACATATACTTTTCAATAAAAGCTGTTGAGCCAATACGTAATTCTTCAAAGATTACATTTTTATAATTAAAATTATCTGCGACCCAGCAACATGCTCCTCCTCTATCAGTAGCATTTTCTATTTCTGTTACAGAGTTTTTACTGTATTTTTTCCTTGCTATTTCCCAGTCTGCTTCTTTATAGAATGTTTTATCTTCATAATTTTTTTTGCTGTCTATTGAATCCAAAGCGTAAATCTCATTTAATCTAAGAATTCTCAAGGTCATATTAGTATTTATTTTTTGACTCATTATCATAATTTTTTTAGAACGATCTTTAATTTTTGTGTCTAGAAAATCACTGACAACTACATATTTTTCACTGAGTGTGTCATTAATCTTACTGATTGGATTAGTGGGTACACCTAAGCTCTTGTCGTATTTGGGAGCACAACTTATCATAAGAATTGCGGCTATGATTATAAAATGTAGACGTTTCATATGATTTGTATTTATTTGTTATATGGTCGAAAATGAGTGTGATATCTCGACGCATTCCAGTTTCATTTAATTACATGGTTGCCCTACAGCATATTGTCCTTGATCGTAAACTTAATTTCAACTTATCCAATTAGGCACCCCTATATGCGTTTGAACCCATTTGCCGTTTATATTTTTATAAATTATAATTCTTGTAGAAATTTCATAAGTTGGAAATACATTTCCATGGGAAAAAGTAAAAATGAGATATTCTTTATTTTGATAATATATAGGCTCCGAAATATAAAAGTCTTCCAACTTATACCCATACACATTTAAACCAAAAAAGTACTTTTTTTCATAAGCTGGTGTGCCAAAATCTAATTCTTCAAAAATGAGATTTTTATAATTAAAATTCTCCGTAACCCAGCAACATTCTCCTCCTCTAAAAGTAGCATTTTCTATTTCTGCTACTGAGTTTTTGCTGTATTTTTTCCGGGCTATTTCCCAGTCTACTTCTTTATAGAATGTTTTATCTTCATATTTTTTTTTGCTGTCTATTGAATCCAAAGCATAAATCTCATTTAGTCTAAGAATTTTCAAAGTCATATTAGTATTGATTTTCTTGCTATGAATCATAATTTTTTTAGAACGATCTTTAATTTTTGTTTCTAAAAAATCATTGATTACTGCATGTTTTTCTCTAAGTGTGTCATTAATCTGATTGATAGGATCAGTGGGTACAACTATACTTTTGTCAGATCTAGATGCACAACCTACCATAAGGATTACAACAATGATTATAAAATGTAGACGTTTCATATGATTTGTATTTATTTGTTATATGGTCGAAAATGAGTATGATATCTCGACGCATTCCAGTTTCATTTAATTACATGGTTGCCCTACAGCATATTGTCCTTGAGAATAGACACCGTTAAGTTCCGCACCAATTCTGGCGGTTATTCTTGTGTCGTCTATAATTCCTTCCTGAGATTTTTTATTATATACAGCAGTACCTTGCAAACCACTCCAAGCCATATCCAAAAAAACTTGCTTGTCTGCGAGAGAACTTGGAATACCCGTGGTGCTTTTTTGATATTCTTCTAATGCGGATGCCATTGCATCAATATATTTGTTAGCCATATCTTCATGCTGGGCGATCTCTGCATTGTCTACGTTATTGATTTTGCTTACGTAGATTTTGAATAATTCAGGAAAATCTGTAAACGGCGCATTGGTTGGATAGGTATTGTAATCATCTACTATACTTAACATATATGCATGTATTGTTTCGTGTAATAAAGCAGTAGCTCTGTACAATTTTGATGCCGTGGTAAAATCATTTTGTGTTACAGTAACTAAGTAGTTGTTTTTTGAGACTTTAGTTGTTGCTGCATATTTCCCGGGGTTTACAGTTCCCATTTTCATAGTCAAATTATACACATTTGTCGCATCCAGTTTTGCCATTACATTTGCTATATCTGCGTTTGTAGCCATTTTAAGTTGCTCCATAATCCCTTTTAGACAAGAATCAAGCAAGGAGTCGTCAATTTTATCTTCTATGGCTTGTGCTATTATTGCATCTGTTGCAAGCACACCATTCCATGTATTTGTTTCAGACTCAAAAGTAAAAACCATTCCTGCATTATATACTTTTCTTTGATCTTGAGGCCAGTTAAATATTAAGTAAGGATATGTTGACGATTTGGCTTTTACAACAACTTCTGGTAAACTCATAAGGACAATTCGCCAAACGTTATTTTTAAATTGATAGCGAATGTGTTCTCCTTCTGGAGAGAAATAGTCAACTTCTTTATTCTCCTCAGGATTAGCTGGGAATTCAGGTCCTGATCCTGATCCTGATCCGCCGCCATTACCCCCACAACTAATTCTGTATGTGTTTTCCTCACAGGAACAAATGGTGTACAAATAACTCCATGTTTGTTGACCACTAGCATAGGTTGTTACCCAATACCACGCAACACAGCCATTCGTCTAAGAATTTGGGTTATTACTACTACTGCTTAAAACTTGGTTTTAAACTAATTTACCGTTTTGATAAACATTTTTTTGCAGTATCTCTTGAAAAGGATTATAAAAAGATACTATTCCATTGTATTGTTTTTTATCTTTAGCTGTATTTAAAACAGATAGTATTAATTCATTTTTATCCATCACGGTATCGGCATCATTGATAGTTACAAGTCTTGATCTTATGATTTTATTTTTATTCAAGAAAAAAATCGCCTTTGTTACAAATGAAGTTTCTAATCCATTTAAATTACTCACATCCACAATTAATACTTTTTGAGTAGAATTTAAATCATATATTTTTAATGAATTAGGATTTATTGCGTTTGACAAGTCCTCTACTTTATCTAACTTTTTCTTATTAGTGCTTAATTTTAGCTCTATTGGATAACGCTTAATTTCTTCTTTATAGGCAATACTTACTGGATCATTATCTTCAAAAAAATCCTCTCCTGCTTGACAATTACTTAATGTAACAGTTACAATAAACAAGAGAATTAGCCTGCCAAGATAGTTTTTAAGTTTGTTTGTTTCATAATTTTTAATTTTAAAATTAGTCTTTCTTAACTACTGATAAACAAATGTATAAAAAGCAAACCATCAAACATATACCCACTTTTAATGATATTTTAAAGAGAGTTATTGATCAGTTTTACAACCAAAAAAATGAATTTAATAGTGCTTACAAAATTAGATAAGAAAATCATCATTGATAATTTAATCATTTTTATTAAAAATCGCTGACAGCTGGCCAGCGAGTATTGATGATGCTGAAGCCAGAAATAACTGGGGATGGAAACAAGAATTTGATTTGGAAACGATGACAGTGGATATGTTGAAAAATTTGAGTGCTGAAAAAGTATAATACTTTTATTTATATAGAATTCGGGTTTTAAAAAATTAGGGTAAAAATCTAGTTTTTTGAAACCCGAATTTTTTTTAAAATTATTTTTTTTTAACTAAATTTGATAAAAACCTGAGCGCCATGAAACTAAAATCAAGTGAACCTTTTTGGTTGGTTAAAAACGGAATCATCAACTCGTATCCGTCATTACGAGAAAATCTGGAGGCGGAAATTCTAATCGTAGGAGGCGGAATAACCGGCAGTCTTATAGCGCATCAATGTATGGCAGATGGTTACAAAACCGTACTGATCGATCGCAGAGAAATTGGTCATGGAAGCACATCGGCTACGACATCCATGTTACAGTATGAGATTGACGTGCCGCTGTACCAACTTATAGATTTGATTGGCGAAAAAGCTGCCGTTGACAGTTACTGGGCATGCTATAAATCGATTGATGATTTGAAAAAAATAGTGCAACAAGTAAAATCTGATTGTGGATTTGAGAAAAAAGAATCACTCTATTTTGCCGCATTAAAAAAGGATGTTGTATGGTTAAAAAAAGAATT
The DNA here is from genome assembly GCF_900099915.1 of Flavobacterium omnivorum. Taxonomy (GTDB): domain Bacteria; phylum Bacteroidota; class Bacteroidia; order Flavobacteriales; family Flavobacteriaceae; genus Flavobacterium; species Flavobacterium omnivorum. The sequence continues at coordinate 70,845 of NZ_FNDB01000017.1, read as the reverse complement.
CGAAGCTCGAAAAAAAATTGATATGCCTGTAAAATGGCTCGAAGCCGATGAAATTGATAAAAAATTTCACATCAAACATTCGCATGGTGGAATCTTATCGGAACAAGGCGGCAGCATAGATGCTTTCCACTTAGCTCACGATATTCTAGCGTACAATCACGAAAAGGGATTGCAGATTTTTGATAAAACCGACATCAAAAAAGTTACTTACAAACAAAATGGCGTTTCCGTTCTAACCGAACATGGAACTAGTATTACTGCCAAAAAAATAATCTATTGCAACGGTTTTGAAAGTACTGAAATCATTAAAGACAAATTTGTAAAATTACTTTCTACTTATGCCATAGTGGGAGAACAGTTTGAGGACGACCAATCATATCTTAACGATACTCTTTTTTGGAATACAGCGGAGCCTTATATGTATATGCGAACCACGGATGACAACCGATTGCTCATTGGTGGCGAAGATGAAGATTTTGTAGACGCTGCAAAAAGAGATTCCTTACTCAACGAAAAGTCCGATAAATTGACTAAATATCTGAAGAAAATTTTACCTGATTATGATTTCAGAATGGATTTTGTTTGGGCGGGTACTTTTGGCGAGACTAAAGATGGCCTACCTTACATTGGCAAACATCCAAATTTTACAAGTGCTTATTTTGTTTTGGGATTTGGCGGAAATGGCATCACGTTTTCAGTTATTGGAATGGAACTTGTTTCAGAAATGCTAAAAAACAAGAAACATCCATTAGCCGACTATTTTAAATTTCGCAGATAATTGTAAACCTCTTTCAAAGGTATTTAAAAAAGCCGCAAAAAAATATTTTTCGCGGCTTTTTCTATACTTATAATTTAATCTCTGTTAACAGTTTTTTTACTTCTTTAAACTGTGATTCCGATTTAACTTCTAACAGGTCTCTTGTTTTCCCGTTTTTCAATTGGATAAAATATATCTTTTTACTAAATGAAACACGTTCCTTGATTCCTACTATTTCATCTACTGGGATTTTATCTGTACCTGTTTTTTTAAAAAAATAAATTCTTAGTCCAAAAACGGCAACCATTCCAATAAACAACCACATTAATTTCATAAATCCAAAAGCTACCTGTGCATTGGATAAATTTAAAACTGCATTGATGAAAGTTATAATCAATAGCAACTTCACAATAAAGAAATGATTTTTCAAACCATCTTTGATCCCAATTGATGCTGTAGTTTGATTGTATTTAATATCCATAAAATTACATTTTCAACTAAATATTTATTGCTTATAAACATTGTTATCCTTCTTAATATCCGCCATTAAACCGCTTGGGTCAATGGTGATTTTTTTGATGGTACTTTTAGGTTTAGCAATCATAAATTCCATGGTAGGATATGCCCAAGCCCAATCCCCCAAAACTGTTCTTTTTAGTGCAGGATTCGGATTTTCCTTTTTGAAACTCATCATGCGAAGGGGAATATAAAAACTTTCCATTGTTCCATCCGTATACTCCACTAACAAGTCAAGTGGCATTGGCATTCTGCCTATTCTTTCTAAAGTAACAATCGTTTTATCTCCAATAGCTCTTGGTTCTCTAATCCCATAATCAATTGTGTTGGTCGTTTGTGTCCAATCCGTCAAGTACCAATCGAGGTTTGCTCCAGAGACTCTTTCCGCTGATCTTTTGATATCATTGGGTGTGGGATGCTTGAATTTAAAATCGCTGTAATATTTTTTTAAGGATTTCATTAGATTCTCTTTACCGATCAAATACATTAACTGTGTTAGGAAAAGTTCTCCTTTACTATACGAAGTGATGCTGTAGACTCTGTTTTCATCAAAACGATCCGCATGTGTAGATTGCGGCAATTCTTTACCGGAATTTACCATTGAAAAATAACCTGCGTACGCTCCCGTAAACGGATTTTCTACTTTTTTATCGGCTATTTCATTCATCCCTAGATCTTCTAGAAAAGAAGTGAATCCTTCATCCATCCACCCGTGTTTTGATTCATTATTAGCCAAGACATGCTGAAACCAAGAATGTGCCATTTCGTGCGCAGTTACTCCTAATAATCCGTCAAAACTTCCTTGTCCTAGAATTAAGGTACACATGGCATATTCCATTCCACCATCTCCTCCTTGAATTACAGAGTATTGCTTGTACGGATAATCGCCAACTGTTTTATTGTAAAACTCCATTAACTGAGCTGTTTTTGGCTGTAGGTTTTTCCAGTTTTCTATAAATTTTGGATTATTCTTATACAAGAAATGCAAGTCGACATTATTAGGTCCTTTCACTACATCGTGAATGTACTCTTTATCTGCAGCCCAAGTAAAATCATGAACCATTGGCGCTTTAAAATGCCATGTCAATGTTTTTACTTTCTTAGGTACAGTTACGACAACGCCTGAATCTTGATACCCGTGACCTATTTCGTTTTTGTTTTGCAAATAACCAGTACCTCCTAAAACGTAATCCTTGTCAATTGTAATGCTAACGTCAAAATTTCCCCATACACCATGAAATTCTCTCGCGATATAGGGATCAGCATGCCACCCTTCAAAATCAAATTCGGCCATTTTTGGATACCATTGTGCCATGGAAAGTGCGACTCCTTCGGCATTATTCCTTCCGGAACGACGAATTTGAATTGGAACCTGACCATCAAAATTTAAAGTAAAAGTAGTCTTTGAGTTGGGCGCTATTGGCTTAGCCAAAGTAACTTCTAGAATCGTTCCTCTAGTTTCTACAGAGGCAGTACTTTCATCCTGCTTAAAATCAGTAATATTCAGATACCCTGCTTCGTTAGGTTTCAACATTTTGATTCTGCTTTGCTTCATTTCATTTGAACCTACTTTAATCTTGTTGACCATTCGAGCATCTGGATCTCTTATACTTTGGATTCTGGCATCCATTTCGCTTCCCGGCTGAAAAGCATTGTTATAAAGGTGGTAATACACTTTTTTTAAAGTATCAGGAGAATTATTAGTATAAACCAGTTCCTGTGTGCCTTTGTATCTATAAGTGGATACATCCATAGTCACATCCATTTTGTAATCTACGTGCTGTTGCCAATAACCTGTGTTTTGAGCCGATAGACTTCCAAAACTTAAAGTAATAAAAGAAAATAATAGTAGTTTTTTCATATTTGATTGAAATAAAAATGGAAGGACAAATTGTCCTTCCATATAGAGAATGCATTAAATATTATTTAGACATTTTTTCTGCCATCAAAAAAGCATTGTAAGCATTTACGATCTTTCCTGACTGAGACAATGTAGTAAAGGAACGTGTATCTGTTGCTTTTCCACCCACAATTACATCTGTTGAAATGGCAACTCCTGAATCCATCAAAATATGTTTCACTTGTTTAGCAGATAATTTTGGATAATAAGAACGAATTAAAGCAGCAACTCCCGCAGCATTTGGTGCAGCCATAGATGTTCCCTGTAAGTACTTGTAAGTGTTGTTTGGTGTGGTAGCATATATTTTTACTCCAGGAGCAAAAACGTCTACATTAATTTTTCCAATATTAGAAAAACGAGCTACAACCTTATTTCCGTATTCATAGTTTAACGCACCAATTGTAAGTACATTATCAGCAAACTCGGTTACTTTATCCTCAGAATCGTTAGGGAAATTTTCTGCATAATCAATGTCTTTAGCATCATTTCCAGCGGCATGAACAAACAAAACATCTTTTTTCTCCGCATATTTTATAGCATCGTAAACCCATTGCTTGTGTGGAGAAAAACTTTTTCCAAAACTTCCGTTGATTACCTTAGCACCATTATCAACTGCATAACGAATTCCAAGTGCAATGTCTTTGTCATACTCATCACCATCTGGTACGGCACGAATGGTAAGAATTTGAACATTATTAGCAACTCCATCTCCACCTAATGCATTGTTTCTGGTTTGAGCTACAATTCCGGCAACATGTGTTCCATGAAGAATTTCATTCTTGTCTGGTCCCATCACATTATTATTCCCGTATTTTGTATCCGTAATATCATTTGGATTATCACCTACCACTTTACGGTAGTCTGTTTTAAGATGATCGCCATTAATAAGAGCAACCTGTTCGTCTAATTGTTTTTGAACAGCAACTTTCAAATCTGCTATTGGCAAACCGTAAGAAAGCATTTGTTGCATTGTCGCTTTACTTTTTTGGGTTGCAGGCTCTTGCGAAACAATTGCAGTTACTTCCTCAATAGTATAGACCGGTTTACCAAAATGTTTCACCAAAACAGCATCACCAGTAACAATAGCTTCTAACATTTGCTCTGAACGTGTTTTTCCGGCAACAGCATCAGCCACTTTTTTGTCATTCAGCGCTTTTGCAGCTTGATACGTCGCTTCATCGACTAAGGTTTTGTCTTTTACAATTCTTTCGTATTCTAAATTCTCTTTGGTACTATCACCAAGAAAATTCCAACCGTGGATATCATCGATATATCCATTTTTGTCATCGTCAATTCCGTTTCCAGCGATTTCTTTGGTATTGGTCCAAAGCACCGATTTTAAATCTTCATGCTCAATGTCTACTCCAGAATCTAAAATTCCAACAATAACTGGAACGCCTTTTTTACCTTTTAATAATTCAGCATACACTCTATCAACGCTCATCCCTGGAATGGTATCCGTTACAATATCTAAATGACTCCAGCGTTGTAGGTCATTTTCCTTAATTGGCGCTTTTTTTGCAATGTTCAAAGGAGCACTTATGGCAACTAGTCCAGTAGTATTTACTACTTGTTTTGAGGTTCCGCATCCTACTAATACCAAAAAGGCAAAAGCAGAAATGTAAATAGGTTTAATGGTATTCATTTGGATTTATATTAAGTTTTTGAAATATTTGTCTAAAATAATTTTTTTTGTTACAACTGTAGTCGTCCTTAACACTATGTTAGTATTTCATTACAGGAAAAACGTTCTTTTAAACGAACTCCCTTTTCTGTTCGTTCCACTGTAATGATTTCGTTATGTGCGTCGTGTTCTAAGAACAAATAATAATTCTGATCCGCGGCAGCATTCATGAATTTTTCCTTCTCTGGCATGGTCAATAATGGTCTGGTATCATAGCCCATTACGTAAGGAATGGGAATATGTCCGGCTGTTGCCAACAAATCAGCACAAAAAACAATAGTTTTATCCTGATATTGAATGTGTGGAAGCATTTGTTTCTCGGTATGTCCATCAGCAAAGAAGATGCCAAACCCCAACTCAGAGGTCGAGAGAAAGTCACCTGCTGGTCTTTTTATAAAATTCAATTGCCCACTTTCTTGCATTGGTAAAATATTTTCAGAGAGAAAAGAAGCTTTTTCTCTAACATTAGGTTTAGTAGCCCATTCCCAATGATTTTCATTAGACCAATATTTAGCGTTTTTAAATGCGACTTCATAACCGGTTTTATCCGCATTCCATTGCACGCTTCCCCCACAATGATCAAAATGCAGATGCGTCATAAAAACATCTGTAATATCATCCCGATGAAAACCATATTGAGCCAATGATTTATCCATGGAATGGGTTCCCCACAGCGAGTAATACCCAAAAAATTTATCGGACTGCTTGTTCCCCATACCAGTATCAATCAAAATCAATTTATTGCCATCCTCAATCAACAAGCAACGAGCCGCAATGTCGATTAAATTGTTTTCGTCGGCGGGATTGGTTCGACTCCAAATTGTTTTTGGCACCACACCAAACATGGCGCCGCCATCCAATTTAAAATTTCCGGTTTCTATGGGATATAATTTCATATATTATGCGTTTTTTGATCGGAGCCAAAGTTAAGGAATTCAAATCCTTTTAGTCGGATCAAATAGCTTTTTTCTATTTTAGGATTAGTTATAAAAATGTTATGAATTATGGAAAAAGCTTTTTATGCACTATCTTTGTCCTTAATTTAGACAAAATCAATATAAGCTATGATAAAAGTTTCTGACACTGCTAGAAAAAAAATCATCGATTTAATGAAAGATGATGGTTTTGATGCTGCAATCGACTACGTAAGAGTTGGTGTAAAAAGCGGCGGATGTTCTGGATTGTCTTATGATTTAAAATTTGATAAAACAAAAAACGAAGACGATAAAATATTCATAGACAACGATATTACTATCGCAGTCGAAAAAAAATCGTTCCTTTATTTAGCCGGAACAATATTAGAATTCTCAGGAGGAATTAATGGTAAAGGATTTATTTTCAATAATCCTAATGCCAATAGAACATGTGGTTGTGGGGAGAGTTTCTCGCTGTAATTTAAAGATTAAAAGATTAATGATAGTATGACAAAATCATTTGAAGAATTTGATGTTCATAAAAAAGGTATTGTCTTAACTAAATTAGTTTTTGAATTATTAAATAATAAATCCTTGGAAAAAGAATTTGGTTTTAAGGACCAAATAAAAAGAGCAGTGGTTTCAATTACAAATAACATTGCCGAAGGTTCAGAATACAACAGTAATAGACAATTTACAAGATATTTAAAAATCTCCCAAGGCAGTTGTGCTGAGGTTAGAAATATGTTGATATTATCCAGAGAGTTAGGTTTTTGCAATCACGAAGAAATTCAAAAAAGTTATAATTTAACTATTGAAATTTCTCAAAACCTTTCTAATTTTATTAAATATTTAGATACAAATAATAAAGTTTAATGTTCAATTTTTGAATCTTTAAATCTTTAAATCTTTAAATCAGAATGAGCAAATACACAGAAGACGACTTAAAAATCGAACTCGAAACTAAAGAATACGAATACGGATTTTACACCGAATTAGAATCAGAAACGTTTCCTATTGGTTTAAATGAAGATATCGTTCGCGCTATTTCGCACAAAAAAGGAGAGCCACAATGGATGACCGATTGGCGTCTGGAGGCTTTTCGTGCTTGGGAGCAAATGACCGAGCCGGAATGGGCCAATGTACATTATACCAAACCTGATTTTCAGGCTATTTCCTATTATTCAGCTCCAAAAGCAGTAGATCCCAATAAAACATTGGACGATGTAGATCCCGAACTTTTAGAAATGTACAAAAAGTTAGGCATCTCTGTCGATGAGCAAAAAATGATGAATAATGTTGCTATGGATATCGTAGTCGACTCCGTTTCTGTAGCGACAACTTTCAAGAAAACATTAGGCGAAAAAGGAATCATCTTTATGAGTATTTCTGAAGCTATCAAAGAACATCCAGAGTTAGTTCGTAAATATTTAGGATCTGTTATTCCTCAAAAAGATAATTTTTATGCAGCATTAAACTCAGCTGTTTTCTCTGATGGATCTTTTTGTTATATTCCAAAAGGTGTCCGTTGTCCAATGGAACTATCTACTTATTTTAGAATAAATCAAGCAGGAACAGGACAGTTTGAGCGTACCTTACTCATTGCTGATGAAGGAAGTTACGTAAGTTATTTAGAAGGTTGTACTGCTCCAAGTCGTGATGAAAATCAATTGCACGCTGCTTGCGTAGAATTGATTGCTTTAGACAATGCCGAAATCAAATATTCTACGGTACAAAACTGGTATCCTGGAAACAAAGAAGGAAAAGGTGGTGTTTTCAACTTTGTAACTAAAAGAGGAATCTGCGAGAAAAACGCAAAAATTTCTTGGACACAAGTAGAAACCGGTTCTGCTATAACTTGGAAATATCCTTCTGTTATTTTGAAAGGAGACAATTCAACAGGAGAATTTTATTCGATTGCTGTCACTAATAATTTTCAACAAGCCGATACTGGAACTAAAATGATCCATTTAGGTAAAAACACTAAATCGACTATTATTTCTAAAGGAATTTCTGCTGGAAAATCTCAAAATAGTTACCGCGGTTTAGTGCGTATTTCACCAAACGCTGATAACGCTCGTAACTTTTCACAATGTGATTCACTTTTAATGGGGAATAATTGTGGTGCGCATACGTTCCCTTATATCGAAAGCAAAAATCCAACAGCCAAAATAGAACATGAAGCTACGACAAGTAAAATTGGCGAAGACCAAGTTTTCTATTGCAACCAACGGGGAATTCCAACCGAAAAAGCAATTGCCTTAATCGTAAACGGTTTCAGTAAAGATGTATTGAATAAGTTGCCAATGGAATTTGCCGTAGAAGCACAAAAATTATTAGAAATTTCGTTAGAAGGTTCAGTAGGATAAAAATTTGTTTAAAGTTTAAGGTTTAAAGTTGAGTAACTTATGAGTAACTTTAAACCTTAAACAAAAATGAATGGCGACAATAACTAGGTTTGAAGATTTAGAAATTTGGAAAGAGGCAAGGCGACTGGCCAAAGAAATTCAAATTATTGCTGTAGAATCAGATTTAAAAAATGATTTCAGATTTAAAGATCAAATAAAAGCATCCTCTGGCTCAGTAATGGATAACATTGCCGAAGGATTTGAAAGAAATGGAAATTTAGAATTCAGACAGTTTTTGTCAATTGCTAAAGGATCCGCTGGAGAAACAAGGTCGCAATTATACCGAGTTTTGGATTATAATTATATCAATGAAGAAAAGTTTGAAATTTTAAAAACAGATTTTGAAAATTTAAGCGGAAAAATAAACAATTTTATATCATATTTAAACAAGAAAGATTTTAAAGGCACCAAGTTTCAGTAAACACGAGAACTTTAAACTTTAAACTTTAAACAAAGAAAACATGTTAAGTATAAAAAATTTACACGCCTCAATTGGGGATAAAGAAATATTAAAAGGGATTAACCTTGAAGTAAAAGCAGGAGAAATTCACGCGATAATGGGACCAAATGGTGCTGGAAAAAGTACCCTTGCGTCCATCATTGCAGGAAATGAAAACTACGAAGTAACTGATGGTGAAATCACTTTAGACGGAGAAGATCTTAGTGAATTAGCTCCTGAAGAAAGAGCACATAAAGGTGTTTTTCTTTCATTCCAATATCCAGTGGAAATTCCGGGAGTTTCAGTTACCAACTTCATGAGAACTGCCATCAACGAAACACGTAAAGCAAACGGTCAGGAAGAAATGCCTGCTAATGAAATGCTAAAAGTCATTCGTGAGAAATCAGAATTATTAGAAATCGACCGTAAATTTTTGTCTCGTTCTCTAAACGAAGGTTTTTCTGGTGGAGAGAAAAAACGTAACGAAATTTTCCAAATGGCCATGCTAGAACCAAAATTGGCAATTCTAGATGAAACTGATTCTGGTCTTGATATTGATGCTTTGCGTATTGTAGCAAACGGAGTAAATAAACTAAAAAGCGACAAAAACGCCATCGTAGTAATTACGCATTACCAACGTTTATTAGATTATATCGTCCCTGATTTTGTTCATGTTTTACTCAACGGTAAAATTGTAAAATCTGGAGACGCTTCTTTGGCTTTAGAGCTGGAAGAAAAAGGATACGACTGGATTAAACAAGAACAAGAAGCTTAAAAATTTGTTTAAAGTTTAAAGTTTAAAGTTGCCTCGAGATAACTTTAAACTTTTAAACCTTAAACTTTAAACAATATATAAATGGAATTAAAAGAAAAATTAATATCGTCTTTCATGGCTTTTGAAGAACGCATCGATGTTCATTCAGAACTTCATGATGTGCGCACAGCTGCCTTAAAAAACTTTGAAAATAAAGGGTTCCCAACCAAAAAAGACGAATCGTGGAAATATACCTCGTTAAACGCCATCTTAAAAAATGACTTTACCGTTTTTTCAAAAAAAGAAAATGCAATTGAATTCAATCATGTAAAAAAATACTTTTTACACGAGATAGACACCTATAAAATAGTGTTTGTTGATGGTGTTTTCAGCTCCCATTTATCAGCAACAACGCATGAAGGAATTGATGTATGCCTGATGTCATCAGCATTGACTAAGCCAAAATACAAGATGGTTATTGACGCTTATTTTAACCAAATCGCTAACGAAGACGAAAGTTTAACTTCGTTGAATACCGCTTTTGCCATGGAAGGTGCGTATATCAACATCCCAAAGAGCAAAGTAGCAGACAAACCTATTGAAATCATGTATTTCTCTACAGGAAATGAAGCAGCTCTTTTGGTTCAGCCGAGAAACTTAGTGATTGTAGGTGAAAATTCTCATGTTCAAATTATTGAGCGTCATCAAAGTTTAAATGAAAATCCAGTGTTAACGAATTCCGTTACGGAGATTTTTGCTCAAAAACGTGCTATCGTTGATTATTACAAAATACAAAATGATACACTTGAAGCGAATTTAATTGACAACACTTATGTTTCCCAAAAACAGGAAAGTCACGTTTCAGTTCATACCTTCTCTTTTGGAGGAAACTTGACGAGAAACAACTTAAATTTCTATCATTTTGGCGAAAGATTGACAAGTACCTTAAACGGAATCACTATCATTGGCGAAAAACAACATGTAGATCATTATACTCTAGTAAAACATTCCACTCCAAACTGCGAAAGTTTTCAGGACTATAAAGGAATTTATTCCGATCGTTCTACGGGCGTTTTCAACGGAAAAGTGTACGTAGAAAAAGAAGCGCAAAAAACGAATGCGTTCCAAAAAAGTAACAATATTTTATTGAGCGACAAAGCAACAATAAATGCTAAACCGCAATTGGAGATTTTTGCTGATGACGTAAAATGTTCTCATGGTTGCACGGTTGGACAATTGGATGAAACTGCGCTATTCTATATGCAGCAACGTGGAATTCCTCAAAAAGAAGCCAAAGCATTGTTGATGTATGCATTCTCGAATGCCGTCATTGAAAACATCAAAATACCGGAATTGAAACAGCGCATCACCAAAATTATCGCTACAAAATTAGGCGTTAAAATGGGATTTGATTTGTAGTTAAGTTTTTAACCCCAAAGTTCGCTAAGATTTACGCAAAGGGCACAAGGTTTTTACTAAACTTTGTGCCTTTTGCTATTTTATTTAATATGCTTTATGGAATCGATTATCCCCTTCATGATTTCATTAAAATTAAATTCTGGAGATTCTTTTAAACCCATTCGAACCACAACTAAATGAAGTGACGGAATAATCAAAATCATTTGACCTTGATAACCACTACAAAAATACATATCCTTCGGAACATCTTGAAACGTGCTACCAGCATTAAGCCAAAAATGCGCACCATATTTTCCGTCTGACGTATTCGTAGGTGTAGCAACATATTTTGCCCAACCTTCATTGAAAATTTGTTCCCCGCTCCAATTCCCTTTGTGCAAATACAATAACCCCAATTTTGACCAGTCGCGCGTGGTAGCCCAACCGTATGAAGAACCTACATAATTTCCAGCCATATCGGTTTCGATTACCATCGAGTTCATTCCTATTTTATCTATTAAATCTGTGTGCCAAAAATCTAAATATTCCTGATGCGTTTTGAATTGCTTTCGCAAAATTCCAGAAAGTAAGTTGGTTGTTCCTGAGGAGTAATTCCATCTCGTGTTGGGTTTATGCTCCGCTGGTTTCTCAAGTTGGGAACGCGTCATATCCTCGGCTTGAAAAAGCATTTTAGTAGCATCACAGATTGTGCTGTAATTCTCCACCCACTGTAAGCCAGAATTCATGTGGAGCAAATCACTTGTGGTTATCAATTTTCGTTCGTCGTTTGCCCATTCTGGAATTGGAGCAGGAGCATCAATATCAAATTTTCTTTGCTTTTCTAAAACTCCAAACAGGGTCGCCGTAACACTTTTAGTCATCGACCAACCTAATATTTTACTGTTCTTATCAAAACCAGTATCGTATTTTTCAGCAATAATTTTGTCTTTATAAATCACCAGTAGCGAACGCGTTCTTTTATTTAGTGCTCCTTTTGTATCGAAGGCATTGGCGACAGCCGCATTCAATTTAGCATAATCAATATTGGTAAAAACCGTATCTCTTGGTTCTTTATTTCCGTAAGGGAAAGGAATTGTGTTGTTCGGTAAACTTCGTTTAGGAACCAAATACGGTTTTGAAATATCAAAATCATCGTTGATCAAAGTGGCTCCTAATCCTTTACGGTAAATCGCTTTTCTTTCCTTCAAACCATAAACTGAAGCAACGGCAAACTGTCCAGCATCTTCAATTGTGTTGTTGGCCAAATCAATCATATCAATATCATTGTCTCCTTTTTCAATCATGTTTTGCGAACGATCATCAATAAAATGTCCTGAAGCGATGCTTTTGGCTGAAAAGCCAGAAATTAAATCGAGTTTTGGGTAGGTAGTGAATCCCAAATAAAACATTCCGATAACAGCGGCAAAACCAACGAACTTAAAGAATTTTTTCATTTTGACTACAGAATTAATTTATTGCAATTTAATAAAAAATCCAATTACTAATTCAATAAGAAAATTCTATAAACGCATAAGAAACAAGCATAAAAATTAGTGAATTCGTGGCTAAAACGATTTGGTTTTTCACTACTTTTGTATTTAGAACTTTTCTAAATAATTATGCTAGATATAAATAAAATTAGAGCCGATTTTCCTATACTTACTCAGAAAGTAAATGGAAAACCATTAGTTTATTTCGATAATGGAGCTACTTCGCAAAAACCACAAGTAGTGATTGATGCGATTTCAAAATATTATCAAGAGATTAATGCCAACATTCATCGCGGTGTTCACACATTAAGCCAATTGGCAACCGATGCGTATGAAACTTCTCGTGGTAAAATTCAAAGTCACATCAATGCGAAATTCGCTCACGAAGTACTTTTTACATCGGGAACTACACATGGAATTAACTTGGTTACCAATGGCTTTGCTGCTATCTTGAAACCAGGGGATGAAATCTTGGTTTCCGCATTGGAACACCACAGCAATATTGTGCCTTGGCAAATGTTATGTGAGAAAACTGGAGCTGTCTTACGCGTAATTCCTATGAATCAGGAAGGCGAATTAATCATGGCCGAATATGATGCGTTACTTTCAAACAAAACGAAAATCGTAACGGTTAATCATATCTCTAATGCCCTTGGCACTGTCAATCCTATTAAATACATGATTGATAAAGCACATGAGGTGGGAGCTGCAATTTTGATTGATGGTGCGCAAGCCGTTCCGCATTTGAAACCAAATGTTCAAGAATTGGACTGTGACTTTTATGTTTTTTCAGGTCATAAAATTTGCGGACCTACGGGAACCGGAATTTTATATGGAAAAGAAGCGTGGTTGAATAAATTACCGCCATATCAAGGTGGAGGAGAAATGATCAAGGAAGTGAGTTTCGAGAAAACAACTTATGCGGAATTGCCCCATAAATTCGAAGCCGGAACACCAAATATTGCTGGGGGAATTGCCCTAGGAACTGCAATTGATTATATGAATGAAGTGGGTTTTGACAACATTCAACAGCAAGAAAAAGAATTACTACACTATGGTACCAAACGTTTGCTAGAAATTGAAGGGTTGAAAATTTTTGGCACTGCCAAAGAAAAAACTTCCGTAATTTCGTTTAACATTGAAGGAATCCATCCTTATGATATTGGTACAATAATTGACAAATTAGGAATAGCGGTACGCACAGGACATCATTGCGCGCAACCTATCATGACTTTCTTTAACATCCCTGGTACGATAAGAGCCTCATTTGCTTTTTATAATACCAAAGAAGAAATTGATCTCATGGTAGCGGCAGTTAAAAAAGCGCAGCTTATGTTGTCTTAAAAACCAAAATTAAAGTCACATGAAAATACTATCTATTTTATTCCTTACTATTTTCTTAAGCAACGGTTGCGATAGTGCTAAGGCTCAAGATATGCAAAACGCCGTAATTGAATACACCGCCAATACCAGAGGTTTTTATCAAAAAATCACCCTGAAAAATCAGACAATCACTGTTTCTAAAGACAGAGATGGAAATGATAAAGCGGCGCCCATAAAAATTAGTGATGCCGATTGGAAAGAAGTTGTGGCTTGTTTCAAAGCGTTAGAATTAGATCGGTTATCCGAACTGAAAGCACCAACTGAAAAGCGTTTTCATGATGGTGCAGCTATTGCCAACTTAACAATCAATTACAAAGACAAAATCTATGATACAACAGGTTTTGATCATGGCTTTCCGCCAAAGGAAATAAAGAAATTCGTTGTTAAGATAAATTCATTTGTTAAACAAGAGTAATACGGAAACAAAATCAGCTAATTATGAAAATTAAAGAGATACAAGAAGAAATTGTTGATGAGTTCTCCATGTTTGACGACTGGATGGAACGGTATGAATACATCATCGAATTAGGAAAAAAACTGCCGCTAATCAAAGAAGAATACAAAACCGAAAATAACATCATCAAAGGCTGCCAATCGAAAGTATGGTTGCAAGGGGAACAAACAGACGATAAAATTGTTTTCACCGCTGATAGTGATGCCATCTTGACCAAAGGAATCATTGCGATATTGATTCGGACTTTCTCCAATCAAAAAGCATCGGATATCCTAGAAGCCGACATGAATTTTATTGATGAAATAGGCTTGAAAGAACACCTATCGCCAACGCGAGCTAACGGATTGGTATCGATGATAAAAAATATTAAAATGTATGCTTTGGCGTTCAATGCACAGAATTGATTCCGAACTAATTCGTTTAACCATATAAGACATTTAAGGTCATATAAGTCAGAATAAAAACGAAAAATTTATGACCAAAACATATTTAAAAGATTTAATTTATCAGGTTAATGGTTGTGCTATAGAAGTCCATAAACATCTTGGTCCCGGTCTTTTAGAAAGTGTTTATCATACCTGTTTAAAAAAAGAATTGACAATTAGAGGTTTAGAATTCGAAACTGAACTTACAATACCTGTTTATTATAAAGGTTTAGAACTTGAAACAGGATTAAGATGTGACTTATTGGTTGAAAAAAGTTTAGTAGTTGAACTTAAAGCAGTCGAAAAAGTTTTACCAATACATGAAGCCCAAATTTTAACCTATATGAACCTTTTGGAAATTCCTATAGGATTAATGATAAATTTCAATGTAACACATATTTTTAAAGAAGGACAAAAAACATATGTCAACGAAAGATATAGATATCTGGAAGAATAAAAAATAAACATAGCATACTCTTGATACGATTTAATCAAGCTAAATAATAAAAAAGTACAAATATAATATTCAAAACAAAAACCTTAAATGACCTTCAATGTCTTATATGGTTAAAACATTCAAACAATGGAACAAGAGATAGACACCACAGAATTAGGAGAATCAATCGTAAAAATATTAAAGACTATTTACGATCCGGAGATTCCTGTAGATATATATGAATTAGGATTGATTTACGACGTGATGGTAAATACGGATTATGAAGTAAAAATCCTAATGACACTTACCTCTCCAAACTGCCCAGTTGCAGAAAGTTTACCACGAGAGGTCGAAGACAAAGTAAAGTCGATTGAGCATGTAAAAGATGCTGAAGTAGAAATCACTTTTGATCCGCCATGGAGCAAAGATTTAATGAGCGAGGAAGCAAAATTAGAATTGGGAATGCTTTAAAATGGCGCGGACTCAACCCAAATCTTTAAACGATCAAAAAATTGGATTAAAATCTTCTTTTGATTCGCTTTTTTTTATACCCCGCTTTTTCAAAGAAATTTGGCGTACTAACAAAACGCTATTCTTGACATCAGCTTTTTGCAGGCTAGTTGCAGCTTTGTTGCCGGTTGCAATTTTATGGGTTGGAAAACTCATTTTTGATGCCATCATCCAAATTACAACACATGGCGAAAAGGATTATTCTACGCTATGGCGTTCTGTAGCAATAGAGTTTATACTCGTCGTGTTATCTGATTTGGTAGGTCGGGCAATTTCACTTACCGATGGAATTCTTGGAGATCAGTACAATATCAATAGTTCGATTAAAATTATCAAAAAGACTAATGAAATCGATATTAGTCTGCTGGAAAATTCTGAATTTTACGACAAGCTAGATCGAGCAAGAACGCAAACGGCAGGTCGTGTCGATTTAATGTCGAATGTTTTAGGTCAAGCGCAAACTACTATTTCTATCTTTTCGCTTGTAATAGGATTGATTTATTTTGAACCTTATTTAATTGTCTTATTAATTTTAAGCATTTTTCCGTCTTTTATTAACGAAGTACGTTTCAGTCAACAACAATATTCGCTGGCTAGAAGCTGGACTTCCGAAAGAAGGGAATTGGATTACCTTAGATTCATTGGCGCTAATGATAAAACGGCAAAGGAAATTAAGCTTTTTGGATTAACTAGCTTTCTGGTCGAAAGATTTGAAACCCTTGCAACGCGCTATTTTAAATTAAATAAATCGCTCGTTGTAAAACGTTCCAGTTATGGGTTTTTATTTAATGTTTTAGGATCAATTAGTTATTATGCAGCATATGTTTTTATAATTTACAGAGTTCTTTCGGGCGGAATTACACTTGGTGAATTAACTTTTTTATCCGGGAGTTTCAATCGTTTAATGACTAGTCTGCGAGATTTTTTTTCGAAATTTACTCGAATATCCGAAAGCTCTTTATATCTGAAAGATTATTTTGATTTTCTTGACATTCCGTCCGAATATAAAAATGAAAAGGAGGTTCCGTTGCCAGAAAAAATCAAAACCGGATTTGAATTTAAAAACGTCTATTTTGCTTATCCGGAATCTGATAATCAAATAGTAAAAGACATTAGTTTTGTTATAAAAGCTGGAGAAAAAATGGCATTCGTTGGGCAGAATGGTGCTGGAAAAACAACACTTACTAAATTACTGCTTCGGTTTTACGAGCCAACATCAGGTGAAATTTTACTTGATGGCATCAATATAAATCGATATAACAAGGCCAATTACCAGGAATATTTTGGAGTCCTTTTTCAGGATTTTTTCAAGTATGAATTTTCAGTGAAAGAAAATATCGCCATCGGAAAAATTGATGAAATTAATGATTACGAACGAATACAAAAAGCGGCTGAATTGAGTTTGGCCAACGAAGTTGTCTCTGAATTAAAGTATGGCTACGAACAACAACTGGGAAAACGATTTGCCAAAGGTCAGGAACTATCCGGAGGACAATGGCAAAAAATCGCATTGGCACGGGCTTACATGAAAAACGCTGAGGTTATGATTCTGGACGAGCCCACATCGGCGCTGGACGCCAAGGCTGAAAGTGAAGTTTTTGAACGGTTTATAGGATTAATAAAAGATAAAACCAGTGTAATAATTTCTCATAGATTTAGCACTGTGAGACAGGCAGACCGCATTTTAGTCTTACAAGAAGGTAAGATCTTAGAATCCGGAACGCATAATGAGTTAATGGAAAACAATAAATTATATGCCCAACTGTTTACACTACAGGCTGAAGGCTATCAATAAAAAATGGTATGGAAGATGAAATTATAAATAAAGTTGCCAATAGTATTTTGGTGGTTTTTGATCTTGAAGATTATTATCCTATAGGTACTCGGACACAAATTGATATGGCGCAATGGCTTTTAGAAGGTTTTTTATTGAAAGAAAAAGACTTTAGAGAGGAATTGAAAAATCACGATTGGTCACAATATCAAGATCAATATGTCGCTATTCATTGCAGTACCAATGCAATTGTTCCAGCTTGGGCTTCTATTTTGGTTGCCATTCAACTAGCGCCATTTGCGAAGAAAATCATCAATGGAACTTTGGAAGATTTAGACGCTTCTCTTTATGAAGAGTTACTGTCTAAAATAGACTATTCGGTTTACGAAAACAAGCCAGTAATCATAAAAGGATGCTCCAGAAAACCGGTTCCAATGCGGGCTTATGTATTAGCAGCGCATTACTTGCAACCTTTTGCCCGAAGTATTATGTATGGTGAGGCCTGCTCAGCTGTGCCGTTGTACAAAGCTTCAAAGAAAGGTTAATTTATTGTAATTTTTTTTTACTTTTATTGTAGCACTAAAAATATAAAGTCATGAAAAAAATAGCTATTTCTTTCGTATTTATTTTCGCCACACTTTCTGTTACCGCCCAAGAAACAGCAACAGACACGATAAAGTATTGGACTAAAAAAGGAAATATCTCACTGCTTTTTAATCAATCGGCTTATAATAAGCAATGGCTCGGTGGCGGAACTTCCAATATTGCGGGGAATTTTGGACTGAATTATGACTTCAATTATAAAAAAGAAGATATCGTTTGGGATAACAAATTTATTTTAGCATACGGTTTAACCAAAATAAAAGGAGACGAAAAAACCGCAAAAACGGACGATCGTCTGGAACTGAATTCTCTTTGGGGAAAGAAAGCCAAAGGGCAATGGTACTATTCGATGTTTTTTAATTTCAAGACTCAAATGGACACTGGTTTAGACAAAAATGACGATAAAATATCCCATTTTTTCTCTCCGGCTTATTTCCAGTTGGGACCAGGAATGCTGTGGAAAAAGAGTGATAATTTAAGTGTCAATTTTTCTCCAGCGACTGCAAAACTGATTGTTGTTCATCCGCATTTTACTGAATTTGGACCTTCGTTTGGAGTATTGCAAGGTAACTCTACTCGATTTGAATTTGGAGCCAGTATTACAGCATACTATAAATTCAATATCATGACGAATGTGTCTGTAGAAAACCGACTGAATTTATATTCCAATTATTTAGATAATCCTCAAAACGTAGATGTTGATTACCAAATGAATGTCATCATGAAAATCAATAAATACTTGTCGGCTAACGTAGCTTTACAAGCTATTTATGATGACAATTCGATTCAAGCCGTTCAGGTTAGAGAAGTATTTGGATTAGGCGTTAATTATGGTTTTTAAGAAAATACATTTTTATAAAAACAGACCTTTAGAAAATTTCTAAAGGTCTGTTTTTTATACCGTTGCCACTCGTACTCTGGTGCTCGTTTGCAACGAGTACCTACTTACTTATGTAAACTAAATAAAGCGTTTGCAACGCGGCCAATCTAAACAGATTACCAAAAAGGATCCACATTTACATTACAAAAAACAGTATTGTCTTCTTCATAATTTCTATAACTACTGTTTACATAATCTCTTTCATTAAAAACAATTTCGGCTTCAACAGGATTATAATGTATGTAGTTTACACGCTGTTCTATTTTTTCTAAAGTATCCAATATAACGGGATGAAAACCATCTTGCCACACCTTATAATTTTTAGCCCTTCCTGATTTTTGAGCTTCAAAACTAAATTTCCGTAACAGCCATTCTCGCCTGCTCTCAGGATGTTCTTTTATGGCTTCTATCAGTTTTTTTGATGTGAATTTTTTGAAATCCCGAATAACATTTTGCAGCTCACCGTCAAATGCTGTTACAATTAAATGAATATGACTAGTCATGTATACATAAGCATGCACACTCAATCCTTTTTCCTTGATACAATAATTTAAGGATTCATCTAAAATAGTACAATAATTAGGTCGTACCAATAAATCTACCCAGTCTACAACTGTTATAGTAATAAAAGTTGGCACTGTACTATCGATAACTTTATATTTCTCAGACATGTTTTTTGAAAATATTGATTTTAAGAAACGCTACTATAAAACAGTCGTATAGTTATTTAAAGCTACTCCGCTTTTAGCGATCCGCGTTGCAAACGCTGTAATTTGTTTCATAATTTAAGTAGGTACTCGTTGCAAACGAGCACCAGAGAACGTGGACAAACGAGCGCTAGTGGGTTCATCTATAATAGTACAATAATTATGTCGTACAAATAAATCTACCCAGTCTACAACTGTTATAGTAATAAAAGTAGGCACTGTACTATCGATAACTTTGTAATTCTCAGACATTCTTTTCAAATATTGATTTTAAGAAACTCTACTATAAAACAGTCGTATAGTTATTTAAAGCTACTCCGGTTTTAGCGATCCGCGTTGCAAACGCTATAATTTGTTTCTTAATTTAAGTAGGTACTCGTCGCAGACGAGCACCAGAGAACGAGGACAAACGAGCGCTAGTGGGGTTACAATTATCGCTAACGTTATGCCACTTTGAGATGGCTGGAAGTTCGTAACCGCTCAGTTTTCGGATTAACGAAAACTTAATGCGAAACGATAATTCCACTAAATTACAGCTAGCTCAAAATGGCGGTTATCTGTAGTCATTCGTCAATTTTTCTTATTCCATTTCTGTAATGTTGTATAAATTTTTCTATATTTTTTTTATCCATGCAATAGTCATGAACATTATACACAAATTGATTGAGACTATCATTTTCAATTTCGTTTTGATAGTACTTAATTTTCTTCAGACCGTTTGGAATCGTAGTTGCTACTTGTGTAAAATCATTATTCTGATAAGACACGTTTTCTGGATTAAGTTCAGAAAGGGGAATTATCCATTTTTGTAAACTTTGGTTATAGTTTTCGCCAATATAGATTATTAATGATTTAGATTTTTCGTCAAAATAAGCTTTCTCATCAACTTCTATTTGATTAGAACCTTCTGAACAATTATTTATACTTTCTACAACGAAAGAAATACCACTTGAGCTTTTGCACGATACAATAAAAAACGTCAAAAAGATTACTAAATTTGATTTCATCGAGTTTTTATGATTACAGATAACTTATATATAGGCGCTACTACATAGCGTATTACTTTCAAATATACAGTTTAATAATTATCTTACAAATCATCAAATAGACTTTTTATTTGTAAATTATCGTCATCGCTAAACCACATGAAGGATGGCAGCGGAAATCCTCCCGATTTTTCTTCGGGAGATTATAGCGAACAGCCTGACGCAGCTGTAACGCAGAGGAAGCTGGGGCATGCCCAAAAAAAATCCCTTTTGAAAATATCAAAAGGGATTGTGTATTTTATGTTTACGAGAAAATTATTCGTTTTCTTCTTCGTCTTTGTCTTCTTTTTCCACCGCGTCTTTATAATCCGGATATAAAAACTTATTGTACGGAAAACGGGTGATGTGAATTTGTCTTACGGCTTCGTAAACGCGTTCTCTGAATTCCTCGAAATTTTCTTTCTCGGTAGCCGAAATGAACAACGCATTTTGCTCTCCTACTCGACTCATCCAAGTCGCTTTCCATTCTTCCAGCGTGTAATGTCTTGGCGTTTTTTCGGTCATTAAATCATCCTCATCAATAGTCAAATGCTTGTACGCATCGATTTTGTTGAATACCATAATAACGGGTTTGTCATTTGCCTTGATGTCCAATAACGTTTGGTTTACGGATGCAATATGATCTTCAAATTCCGGATGCGAAATATCAACTACGTGCAATAACAAATCCGCTTCGCGAACCTCATCCAGCGTACTTTTGAAAGAATCAACCAGTTGTGTTGGCAATTTTCTGATAAAACCTACGGTATCCGAAAGCAAGAAAGGCAGGTTTTTGATCACTACTTTTCGAACGGTGGTGTCCAAAGTTGCAAAAAGTTTGTTCTCTACAAAAACGTCACTTTTCCCAACGGCATTCATCAAAGTCGATTTCCCCACATTAGTATACCCAACTAAAGCCACACGAACCATAGAACCGCGATTGCCTCTTTGCGTTCCCATTTGTTTGTCGATTGCTTTGATTTTATCTTTCAATAAAGCGATTCTATCTCGTACAATACGTCTGTCGGTTTCAATCTCTGTCTCTCCAGGTCCACGCATTCCAATTCCCCCTTTTTGACGCTCCAAGTGTGTCCACAATCCCGATAATCGAGGCAACATATAGATACATTGTGCTAATTCTACCTGCGTTCTTGCATACGAAGTTTCGGCACGTTGCGCAAAAATATCAAGGATAAGGTGCGTTCTATCCAGAATTTTACATTCTGTAATGATTTTAGATATATTTTTTTGCTGTGAAGGCGATAATTCATCATCAAATACCAAAGTCGAGATATCATTTTCTTTTACAAAAAGATGAATCTCTTCAATTTTTCCAGTTCCTACAAAAGTCTTAGGATTAGGACGTTCCATTTTTTGCGAAAAACGTTTCACCACTTGGCCTCCTGCGGTAAAAGTCAAAAACTCCAATTCGTCAAGATATTCGCGTAGTTTCTCTTCACTTTGGTTTTGAGTTACAATACCAACTATAGCCGTTTTCTCGAAATTTATTACTTCTTTTTCTAACATGTCTTTGAATAAGTTACAAATTTAATGATTTGTAAGGGACTTATTGAGTTCTGGGTTTATAAAAAAATCATAACGTGTGAATAATGATAGTATTTTGGTCGAGCCAAAAATTAGACTGAAGAAATATTTTTCCACAATTTAATCTTTACTTTTAAAAAAATTAGTCAATATTCGGATAATTAGTGGCTAAAAGTTTATCGAAAAGAAATTAGCGAATTTGCGGTTATTTTAAAAACTCTTGCTTTTGCAAACCTTACTTTTGAAGTTCCATTGGATTTTTAATTATTTTTACAGCAATTTAATACCATTTGAATGAATCGCTTTTTGACAGTACTTATTGCATTTTTGTCTCCTATTTTTCTTTTTGCCCAAAAAAATTCTGAACAATTATTACAGGAATTGGATCAAACAGTTGCTGATTACCAATTGTATTCGGATAAAAAAGAGATTCAAATCAATAAATACAAAGAGCTACTGCCATCTGCTTTTACCGATATTCAAAAATATGATATCTATGGTAAATTATATGCGGAGTATAAATCGTATCAATCGGATTCCGCCTTGATTTATGCTCGAAAGAGTTTTCAAATAGCCGAAAAACTAAATGATAATGAAAAGCTAAATCATGCTCGATTAAATTTGGCTTCCATCATGGGAACATTAGGAATGTACAAGGAAGCAACGGATATTCTTAATCGAATCAACATCAATACTTCACCCGAAATAAAAGGCTATTATTTCACCGTAAATAGCGTCGTTTATGGTTATATGTCTGATTATGCGGCTTCACTTCCGGAAAAAAAGAACTATATTGTTTTAACAAAAAAGTACCGTGATTCTTCTTTAAATTATTACAAACCGCAATCAAGTGCTTACATTATGGCAAAGTCCAGTACGTTTCTTGATGCTGGAAAACACAAAGAAACATTGACTTTATTACTGAACTATTTCCCAAATATTGCTCACAACAGTGATGATCGAGCGGTTATTGCCTACATTATTTCGCAGGCCTATCGCCAAAAAAAAGACTTTAATCAGGAGAAAAAATGGTTGACTATTTCGGCCATTTCCGATTTGCAATTGGCCAAAAAAGAATACATTTCGTTGCGTTCGTTGGCTTTTCTAATGTATGAAAACGGAGATATTGATCGCGCTTACAAATACATAAAACGCTCTCTTGAAGATGCTCTTTTTTGTAATGCGCGCTTACGAACTTATGAAATATCGAAGATGCTGCCCATTATCAACGAGGCGTATCAAAAACAAAATGAAACCAATCGATTTCAGTTGGTACTGTTTTTAATAAGTGCGAGTATATTATCCGTGTTCCTGTTGGCGGTGCTTTTTTTACTTTTTAAGCAAATGAAAAAATTGTCCAAAGCAAAGCAGGATTTAAGTTTGGCCAACAGCAAGCTTTCGGAGTTGAATACTGAACTAAATATTTTCAATGAAAAATTGAATGAAACCAATTATACGCTGACCGAAGCCAATCTTTTGAAAGAAATATACATTGGTCGTTACATGGATCAGTGTTCAGACTACATCGGAAAATTAGACGAATACCGCCGAAAATTGAATGTAATGGCAACAACGGGAAAAATGAATGACCTGATTAGTGCCGTAAAATCGAAACAATTTGTCGAAAATGAATTTGCTGCATTTCTCACCAATTTCGACAAGACGTTCCTGCAACTCTTTCCTAATTTCATAGCAGAATTCAGCGCTTTGTTGATTGATGACGAAGCGATCCAATTGAAAGAAGGCGAATTACTGAATACGGAACTACGGATTTTTGCACTCATTCGTTTGGGCATCAAGGACAGTGCAAAAATTTCAATATTTCTTCGGTATTCAGTATCCACAATTTACAATTACCGTTCCCAACTCAAAAACAAAGCAGCAGGTCCACGAGAAGATTTTGAAGCTAACGTAATGCGGATTGGAACCAATCTAAAATAGAAAAATGCTGTTTTTCTAGCAGGTCTTTGGGATTAAAACAATCTTGGGAACCTTATTTTTACTATCAATCCACCACTTTTTTTAAATACCAAATTTACATAATAAACCGTTATTCAGTATCTTGCATTTAAAAAAGAGAAATACAATCTACTTTTTTATGATGACAAAAATATGTAGTGTGTAAAGCGTTTACTTTTACCTTTTCGAAATATGGAAAACTATGGATTTTTTAATAAATCGATCTCGTGAAAATCATGTTAATCACAATCTATTACTAAACCTGAAAAATTAATTTATCAAATTCTATTTAAAAAATGAAGCAATTTCTTTTCACAGCCCTAATGTGGCTCGCGTTTTTTAGCCCTGCACAATCGCAGCAGTTAAAATCACCAAATGGAAAATTTCTAATGGAATTCTCCTTACAAAATGACGGAACTCCAAGTTACAGTTTGAACTACAAAAATAAAGCAGTTGTAAAACCAAGTAAATTGGGTCTTGAGTTGAAAAATGACAAAAAATCGTTGCTAAATGACTTTACTGTTATTGACTCGAAGGCGTCAACTTTTGATGAAAACTGGAAACCAGTTTGGGGAGAAGTAGCCTCCATTCGCAATCATTATAACGAATTGGCAGTAACCTTAAATCAAAAAGAAACCGACAGACAAATTGTGATTCGTTTCCGTTTGTTTGACGATGGTCTAGGATTTCGTTATGAATTCCCTTCGCAAAAAAACCTTACGTATTTTGTAATCAAAGAAGAAAGAACACAGTTTGCCATGACAGCCGATCATACCGCGTTTTGGATTCCTGGTGATTATGATACCCAGGAATATGATTATACAACTTCAAAATTATCAGAAATTAGAGGATTGGCTGAAAAAGCAAAAACGGCTAATGTATCACAAACTTCTTTTTCTTTGACAGGAGTTCAAACTTCGCTAATGCTAAAAACGGCGGACGGTTTGTATATCAATTTACACGAAGCGGCATTAATTGATTATTCTTGTATGCATTTGAATCTGGATGATAAAACTATGGTTTTCGAATCTTGGTTGACACCAGATGCAAAAGGGGACAAAGGATATATGCAGGCGCCAAATCATTCGCCTTGGCGTACCATAATTGTTAGTGATGATTCCAGAGAAATTTTAGCTTCAAAAATGACGTTGAACTTGAACGACCCTAACAAAATTGAAGATACATCATGGATAAAACCCGTTAAATACGTAGGTGTTTGGTGGGAAATGATTACCGGAAAAAGTTCTTGGGCGTACACGGATGAATTTCCTACGGTACAACTTGGCGTTACTGATTTTTCAAAAGCAAAACCTAATGGAAAACATGGTGCCAATAACGCCAATGTGAAAAAATACATTGATTTTGCAGCGAAACATGGTTTTGATGCGGTTTTAGTCGAAGGCTGGAATGAAGGTTGGGAAGATTGGTTTGGACATTCCAAGGATTATGTTTTTGATTTTCTGACTCCATATCCGGATTTTGATGTTAAAGGATTGCATGAATATGCCAAATCAAAAGGTATTAAAATGATGATGCACCATGAAACTTCGGGTTCTGTGCGTAACTACGAGCGTCACATGGATAAGGCCTACCAGTTCATGAAAGACAATGGATATGATGCCGTAAAAAGTGGTTATGTAGGTTCTATCATTGAAAACGGTGGGAATCATTACAACCAATTTATGAATAACCACTATCAATTCGCAATAGAAAAAGCAGCTGATTATAAAATTATGGTGAATGCGCACGAGGCGGTTCGTCCAACAGGAATTGCAAGAACATACCCTAACTTAATAGGTAATGAAGCGGCAAGAGGAACAGAATATCAATCTTTTGGAGGTTCTAAACCAAATCACGTGACGGTTTTGCCATTTACACGTTTAGTGGGCGGACCGATGGATTATACGCCTGGAATTTTTGAAATGGATTTGAGTAAAATGAATAAGGACAACAATTCCCATGTAAATAGCACAATTGCAAATCAACTGGCATTGTATGTAACGATGTACAGCCCACTGCAAATGGCAGCTGATACTCCAGAAAATTATGACCGTTTTCCAGATGCTTTTCAGTTCATTAAAGATGTAGCAGTAGATTGGTCGGACAGTAAATACTTGGAAGCAGAACCTGGTCAATATGTTACCGTTGCACGTAAAGCAAAAGGGACGAACAATTGGTTCGTTGGTAATGTTAATGGAGAAACTTCTCGTACCTCAACAATCAAATTTGATTTCTTAGAAAAAGGAAAAAAATATGAGGCAACGATTTATGCTGATGCTAAAGACGCACATTATAAAACCAATCCGCAAGCGTATACGATTCGAAAAATGACGATAACCAACAAATCAAAACTAGCACAACTTAGTGCTCCAGGTGGCGGTTATGCGATTAGCATTATTGAAATCAAAAAGTAATAAATCACAAAAGGCTGTTCAAATTGAACAGCCTTTTGTGATTTTATAATAGCGTAGAACTAATTTACTTTAATCAGTTTTACATCAAAAACAAGAACAGATCCTCCTGGAATCGGTCCGCTTCCATTGCTTCCATACCCTAAATGAGAAGGAATCAAAAGAACTCCGTTTCCACCTTCTTTAAAATACGGAATACCTTCTGTCCATCCTTTTATCACTTGGTTTAAACCAAATGAAATTCCTGAAGCATTGCTTTGGTCAAAAGTATTTCCATTAGTAAAATACCCTTTGTACGCTACCGTTACATTAGATGAAGCTGTTGGTTGAGTTCCAGTTCCCGCTTCATTAATCACATAGTACAAACCTGAATCGGTTTTTATGGCGGTCAAATTATTTTTGGCAATGTAATCCACGATTTCTTTTTCGTTTTGAACCGTGTAATCAACAGGTTTAGATGGTTCGTTATCCGATAAACAAGAAACAAATAATAAAGAAACAAGTGCTAATAAAGTAGATTTCATGATGTGTGTTTTTTTAAGAAGGGCAAATATAGTGATTTCAACTCTTGTCTTTTATAAAAATTATTTATCCCCAAAAACCTGAACATCATCTAATTGGAAAGCACCATCCAAAGCCAAATTTTTCCCCGATCCAGTGTACCTAAAAGCGATATTAATTTTGCCTTTAAACGAAGATAAATCAATGGCGCCACTTCCTATAAATTGATACCAAGGTGTGGCCTGATTGGGTAATTTTATAACTAAAGGAGTCCATGTGGCAGAGGTCACATTCAACCCATCAAAATTAGTTGAAACGTAAACGTCTAACGCATTTAATGGAGAGTCTACATCTAAATGATGCTGAGCGGTTCTAAAAGTTAATTCTTCTTTCGTGTGAACGTCCATGTCTATTTTGGGCGAAATCAACCAAGCTACATTCGAAACAACTTTAGTTCCTGTGATGTTAAATTCGGCATAGCCGTTACCTGAATATACTGTTCCTTTCCAGAAAAGTGTTCCTTTTTGAACCAAATTAGCCCAAGCAGGTAAACTCAATTTCGATTTATCTATTACTGTCTCAAAATCTTCGGAGAAAAAAGGGACTGCTCGCTTTCCGGTCATCACCACATCTTTTTCGGATCTGGGAAGTAATTGATAGTCCGTTCCGTATTTAGTCAAAATTCCTCTTACTTTACCGCTGCCACCGGGCACTACTTTGGTGGCGAAATCAGAAAAACTGCTGGTTCTAAAATAAACTTGATTCCCTAATTTATCTAGCAAACCCCAATTGGTCGCACCGCCTACATTATTGGTTTCCTCAAAATACCTACGACCTATTGCAGCCGCTGAAAACTGAACGTCAGACAGCTCGACTAAAGTATTCAAATTGGAATCATTTAATGCTTCTGACATTGATAAGGACCGCACTAAAACTTCCTCTTTTACATTGGTACAAGACGCATTCAATACCTTTTTATAATCATTTTGCGAAAGTCGCCCCACGCCACCTTCATTGTAGGAATTTACAAAAATGCTTCCAATACGCATTCCACCAAAGGAAATATCGGTGTATTGGTCTTTCAACTTGATGTATACTTTATTGCCCAATCTATAATCAATATACAAGTTGGTTGCGTCCACGGGAACGCTAAATCCTACAGCCGGCTTTGTGGCTGTTGCCAAAGTTTGAAAGGAAATCGACTTAAAAAAATTCCCAGCTTCATCACTGGAAACTACATACGCCTCGATAATATCATCGTATTTGTGTTGTGTGACAATAGCATTTGCAGTGGCGTGAACTTCACCCACTGCTTTATTGGGCACTAAATCTGGTTGTGTACATAGGAGTTTGGGTGCTGGAATATCATCAGTCACACAATTGCTGAAGGTGAATGGCATTAGTAATACTATAAAGATGCTGTAAAATGTTGATTTCATATACTTTAATTTAAAGATTGATATACAGATTCACAAAATACGTTCGGCCGTATCCGTAGAAGTATTTGGGACCAAAAGAAGGCGTACCGCTAGAAACATCCTGGTTTCTTTCTCTGAAATTTGCATTTCGAGCTTGCTCGTAACCGCCTGTTTTATAAGTAACATCGAGCAGATTATTGATGCTGGCAAAAACTCCAACATTCTTCCCATAGATTCTCCACGATTTTCCGCCCACAACATTAAGCAACAAGGTGGGGTCAAATTTTTCTTGTTGAAGCAGTTGTGCTGCTCGTTCCTCTGTCGCCTCCGGAAAGTTAAAACCACTGGCAGGATTTTTATAAAATATTTCGGTTCTGGAAATGGGCGAAATATCGATGTAACTATTGGTCAGGTAATTGATGTTAGCGCTAATCCACCAATACTTAGGGTCTCGGTATTCCACTCCTACGGAATAGGCTCTTTGCGGCATTCCAGCTTGCTTGTACTTTTTGAGTGCCGCGGTTCCAAAATCAAAAACCGGACTCGTATTGTCCACTGAAGCTTGCGCATCATTAATCAACGTCACTTTTGGATTACTGTCATACGTATATTCGCCAAATGCAGCTGAAAAAGTGGTTTTAAACGTTTGACTTAGTTGGTATTCCAAACTGAATTCTGCTCCGATATTCTTTTTATTCAATTGCGTTAAAGTCTGACTTACAAAAGCATCGGTATTCAAATAACCTGCGCCATCATCAAAAATTCCTTCGGCGTAATAAAAGGAAATCTGAGTGGCATTTTTAAGTAAAGCATAATAGGCGGTTAATCGGGCTTTCAATTTTGGAGATCGGTACACATAACTAGCATCCAAACTACTATTATTTTCGCTTTCGAGCCCGTCAACAATTGAATTATTTACTCTTGAATTTGCAAAAGTATTGCGTAATGACGGTGCTTTCGTCAAATGAGCTGCATTGAAAGTTACCAATTGTTTACCCGAAATTTTTAGATTCAATCCGGCTTTGAAGCCAAAGTTTTCAAATGTCACTTTCTCACTTTTCCCGAAGGAATTGCTGGGATAGATACCGTTTTTATACAAACCTTCTCTTTGATAGCTACTCTTTGAAAAATTTTGAGCCAAATAAAAATCTACCTTACTGTAGGTAAACTTAAACTGGGTAAAAGCATCTAAAGTATTGGCATAAAAATTATACTTGTATCCATATGTATCACCAACCACTACTTGGCGGTCTGGATTATTTAAATCAGATTGAGACTGATTTCCGCCATAAAATGCATCAATATCTTCAAAATAAGAGCCGCCTAGCAAGTCTAAAAGCTGCTGAGAATGCTGTGATTGTACTTTTTTAAAAGACGCTCCTGCATTGAGAGCGATATGTTCCGATAAGTACACACTTAAATTTGTGGTGGCCACCGCCGTTTCATCTTCAACTTGATCTTCATACAAAACGTACTTGCTTTTTGTAGGTTCGTAGCCTGTAATTATGCCATTGGAATCAAAAACAGGATTTTGATTGGCCTCATACAATGCCTTCCAGTCAATTTGTGGATGGGCTAGAAATGCAGCTTTGCTTTTCTCTGCATTTTCATAATCCGGAGTAAATGCTCCCGAAAATTCTCCGTTATCCGGTGCATAAAGCGAGCTGTAATAACTGGGCATCTTTCTGTAATACGTAGGATCCGGACTATTAGCATTTTGATAATCGATGTTGCTGTTGGCAATTGTTCCAAATTGATACATCAGACTCGAATTCAAATTGGCTTTATCGTTGATTTTAAAATAATGATTCAACATTATCGTAGGTTCCTCTATCGTTTTTATACGGGCATTTCTCTTTTCACCATCCTGAAAACCCCAATAGGAATTGTATTTTACAT
The DNA here is from genome assembly GCF_900099915.1 of Flavobacterium omnivorum. Classification (GTDB taxonomy): domain Bacteria; phylum Bacteroidota; class Bacteroidia; order Flavobacteriales; family Flavobacteriaceae; genus Flavobacterium; species Flavobacterium omnivorum. The sequence goes on along the minus strand of NZ_FNDB01000017.1, from coordinate 40,655 downwards.
TGGTCAATTGTGTTACTTCGGCTGTGTTTGGTGAGTTTTTAGCTCTGGAATTGGGTGTGTACAGTGCGGTTAGATTCAAGGAATGTTGTTCGCTTACTTTTTTTTCGAGACTTATAAAAACAGAATTCGCATCATAATTAGTTCCTTCAAAATAACCTTCTTTCGCCCAGCGCTTTCCTGCTGAGATTACAAAAGCCCATCCTCTTGCGTTCATCCCGGAAGCATGTGTTGCCATAGTACGCCAACTGTAATTGGTATTGGTACCTGAAAATGAGATTCGGGAACCCGGCCTGTAAATAGAAGCTCGTGTATTGATTTCCTGCGTTCCTAAAATGCCACCAAAGGTATAATCCGATGGCGCAGTTCCCAAAGTGAATTCCTGATTGCGAAGCGCATCATTCAATCCGCCCCATTCGCCCCATTGTGGTCTTCCGTCATAAATTTTGTTCATGGAAACGCCATTAATCATCATTGTGGAATGTTCGCTGTCTAATCCCCGCACTCTAAAACGAGCTTGTCCCCAGTTGAAAGCAGCGGCTTGCAAGAAAGCATCCCGGGACGATTGCAGAAGACCAGAAGTACTTTCGGAACTGCTGTTATCCTCGCCAAAGTCACTTTCGATAAGTGTGATAATACTACTTTGTTGCTCAATAGATTGGTCTTCTTCGAGCGCAATCGTTCCTAAATCGAGCCTTTTCCCAGCAGTGATTTCGATAGGATACAGGCCGTCTTGAAATCCTTGACTGTGCACTAGTAACAAGATATTTCCTGCAGGAACAGCATCAAAACTAAAATTACCATCGGCTTTTGTGAGTTGCATTAATGACGAATTTTGAATACTCACAACTACAAATCCCAATGGATTTTGGGTTTTGGAATCCACTACTTTTCCAAAAATTCCAGTGTTATTTTGTGCATTAATACCTCCAAGTTGAAAGACAAGAAAGAAAACAATGTAAAATTTATTCATGTATTCAACAGATGAGGGGTTATATTTAGTAAAATTGACAGTAATAAAAACTTTGCTTTCCTTCTCTTATGCAAGAAGTTCAACCCTTAAGTGCATCCTTAAAGATTGAACTAAAAGCATAAAGAAGGGTATCCAATAAAGGATAGCAACTTTAAATAACTAAAAGTGAATTTTGGAAAAGTGGTATAAACCCTAAATAAGATGCTGCTGCAAAAAGTGGTATTTACTATTCAGCATTCAATTGTACTAACGCATGAAAGAATTCTAATGTTAAATATAAACAAAAAATACTAACCTATTGATTTTCAAGTAAATTATTTTTACGACAGAACTTTTAGCACCTATTTTTGGAAAAAGTTCTTAGCAAAACAAACGAACTGTATAGCCGCGATGGTAGCAAGTATCCTTTTTTATAAACGCTTGGAGAATTGAACTTCTTGAAAACAACACAAAATGCGTTTAAAAAAAGATACTGCGAACAGCGGGACATCACGATCTTATAAAAAATACTGTTGCTGCTCCTGAAAAAAATATTACGCTATTGCTTTGATACGTGATACCATGATGGCAATAAATATCCCAAAAACGCCAATAAAGGCAAACGAAAAACGCAAACTCGACAGCTCCGCAATATATCCAATAATAGGTGGCCCCATCAAAAAACCTAGAAAACTAACGCTGGAAACGGTCGTTAGCGCCACACTAGGAGAAACATTTGGATTTTTTCCAGCCACACTGTATACGGTGGGTACAATTGTAGAAACACCCAACCCAACCAACATAAAACCGATGGTTGCGGGAATGACAAACGGGAAAAATACGGCGGTAAATAGTCCTGCCGAAATCATAATTCCACTGATTTGCAAGACCGTTTTTCGACCAAATTTACCAATCAGACCGTCTCCTAAGAAGCGTCCGCCTGCCATCATAATCATAAAAGAAGTGTAACCCAAAATCACTAATGGTCCTGGGGCTTTGATGACGTCCTTGAAATAAACGCCACTCCAATCAAACATGACTCCTTCACTTGCCATGCAACAAAACCCAATTACGCCCAACCAAAGCAGCGCACTATCTGGTTTTGAGAATAACTTTTTCTTTTCGGTTTGCTTGATTTCTTTGGCTTTGATTAAAAATTTGTAGTTGAAAGCCATCATCAAAAATACGATTCCGGCCACAATGAGAAAGTGTTTATAAGGCGAGAGTTCAAAAGCTAACATGCCCAATCCCACGAGTGCTCCCATAAATCCGGCAAAACTCCACATCCCATGAAAGGAGGACATGATAGTTTTTTTGAACAGTACTTCAGTATAAACACCTTGCGTGTTGACGGCAATATTAGATAGATTCCCAAAGATTCCAAAGACGAATAAGCCTAATGACAGTTGCCAAGCCGCTGCAGCCAAACCTAAATTTGTCATGCTAAAAACGTACAATAAAAGAGAAAATATCAAGATGCGGTGGCTGCCAAAACGGGTTACCAATTTCCCAGAAAAAGGCATAATTACTAATTGTCCTAATGGTAAAGCGAATAAAATACTTCCTAAATCGCCTTCGCTTAAATGCAAGGTCGTTTTAATATCTGGGATTCGGCTGGCCCAAGTGGCAAAACACAAACCCATCCCAAAATAAAACATCGAAACCGCCCAACGGATTCGGTTCAAATAGGAAATCTTCGCATCCTTATATGATTTCTTTAACTTGGCTTTTGTTCGTAACCTTCCTAAAAAGTTTAAATCTATCAAAGTGATTTATTTTAGCATTTAAAGCGTCAAAATTACAAAAAGCAATCGTTGTTTGTGTCAAAGCAACACATTTAAGGAAAAATACAACGTTATTGTTTATAAAAAGTAAATACCGCGAATTCGCTAATTTTTAAAAAAGTATAGAAATTAGCGAATTCGCGGTATATTTTATAGGTCAATTACCATTTTCTGAGCACTGCTTTGGATTGCAGCTTCAATAATTTGCATTACATGCCCACCATCTTGAGCCGATACTGGTTCTATAGCGTCATTTATTATCGAATGATAAACCCCATCAAAAAAATCATAATAATTCCCTTGAAGTGTGGGGATAATTTCCTGAACAATTTCTCCATTAATTTCAGTGTGCAACAATCCTCGTTTTTCGATGGACTCCGTTCCCCACATTTCTAAATTTGGTTTATTTCCTAATTTCAATTCGTCTTCCTGTACATCACCACGTGGTTTTAGGAACGAACCCTTCTTGCCATGAATGACATAAGCCGGAATTGCTTCGCGTACAAAAAAACCGGCTTTTAAACGCACTCGAAAACTAGAATAATACAGTAGAATATCTATATAATCATCCACTAACGAATGCTCTCTGGTAATCCGAATATCAGCAAAAACCGATTGCGGTAAACCAAACAAACACAGTGCCTGATCAATTAAATGTGGTCCTAAGTCTTTCAGAATTCCGGCTCCAGAATTTACAGTTTCTTTGTGTTGCTTTGGACTCAAAAGCGGATTGTAGCGATCAAAATGAAATTCGGCTTCCACGATTTCACCTAATACTTTATCCGAAATAATTTTTTGTACTGTTTTAAAATCGCTGTCCCATCTTCTGTTTTGGAACACGGCTAGTTTTACTCCTTTTTCTTTGGCGATAGCCGCTAATTCCTGAGCTTGTGCCACGGTGGTCGTAAATGCTTTTTCGACAATGGCGTGTTTTCCAGCCAAAAGGACTTGTTTTGCATATTCATAATGCGTTTCCACCGGCGTATTTATAATGACTAAATCAACATCATCTTCTAACAATTCTTCTATTGACTCATAGCTTTTCACCTCTGGAAAATCGTGATGAATCAGCTTTTTACTGCGTTCCCAAGCACCAAGAAGCTCAAAGCCTGGATGAAATGCGAGGAATGGAGCGTGAAATACTTTGCCAGACATTCCGTAAGAGAGTAAAGCTGTTTTTATTTTTTGCATTGTTGTATATTTTATACGATTTATTCTGAAAATTGTCATTCCGACGAAGGAGGAATCTACGTTATGTGAGTTACTTGATGAGATTCCTCCTTCGTGTGAATGACAAAAATGATACGTTTATTATTTATTTTTTAGCTCTTTCGTATTGCTTAGGCCAAGCGATTTCTGCTTTTAAATCATGGGCGAATGTCAAACCGAGATATGGATTTCTAAGAGATTCTCTGGCGAATAACACTAAATCTGCTTTTCCTGATGCAATGATTTCTTCCGCTTGAACAGCATCGGTAATAAGACCAACTGCGCCTGTTAGGATTTCGACCTCTTTTTTAATGCTTTTGGCGAAAGGGACTTGGTAATTTGGTCCTAACGGAATTTGTTGATGTGAAACCGCTCCACCCGAGGAAACGTCAATCAAGTCCACCCCTTTTTCTTTTAAAATTTTCGAAAGCTGTATAGACTCGTCGATATTCCAACCACCTTCTGCCCAGTCTGTAGCCGAAATTCTAACCAATAAAGGCAGATTAGCTGGCCATTCTGATTGAACTGCTGCTACAACATCAAGTGTCAAACGGATTCGGTTTTCAAAACATCCACCATATTCATCGGTTCTACAATTAGACAATGGCGATAAAAACTGATGCATCAAATACCCGTGCGCCGCATGAATTTCCATCACCTGAAACCCAGCTTGCACCGCTCTTTTAGTAGCTGACTTAAAATCAGTAATTACTTTTTGAATACCTAATTTATCTAACGCAATTGGCTTTTCTTCGTCTTCGTGATACGCCACAGCACTTGGAGCCACGGTATCCCAACCCCCTTGCGCAATGGGTACTTTCCTACCACCGTTCCATGGTGATGCTGCGCTGGCTTTTCGGCCGGCATGCGCCAATTGGATTCCGGGAACCGAGTTTTGACTGACAATAAATTGATTAATCTGCTGCATTTTTTCGATTTGTTCCTCTTTCCAAAGACCTAAATCTTCTGGTGAAATCCGGCCTTCGGGAGAAACTGACGTGGCTTCTTGAATAATTAATCCTGCGCCACCAGTGGCACGACTACCTAAATGTACGAGATGCCAGTCATTGGCAAAGCCATCTTGGGCCGAATATTGGCACATTGGTGAAATAGCAATTCTATTTTTGAGGGTAATGCTTTGTATTTGAAGAGGAGAAAATAATTTTGAAGACATACAAGTGATTTTAAAGTGACCGAAACGAGAAATATTCGTTTCAAAAAGTAAAGTTACGGGACAGCGGCCAAAAGAGGGATTGAATTTCCAATAATTAACAAACATTTAAACCGGTATGGAACAATAATTGCAAAATAAACAAATAGAAAACCTTACTTTTGTCAGTTATAAAAGAACTTAAATTAAACAATGGACATATTTATAAAGCTTTCTCAATTTTTATTGAGCTTATCATTACTGATTATACTTCACGAATTAGGACATTTCATTCCTGCTAAACTGTTTAAAACCAGAGTCGAAAAATTCTACTTATTTTTTGACGTTAAATATTCCCTTATCAAAAAGAAAATTGGCGAAACCGAATACGGAATTGGTTGGTTGCCTCTTGGTGGTTACGTGAAGATATCTGGAATGATTGACGAAAGTATGGACAAGGAACAAATGGCTTTGCCCCCGCAACCTTGGGAATTTCGATCTAAGCCAGCTTACCAAAGATTAATTATCATGTTAGGTGGCGTAACGGTCAATTTTATCTTGGCTTTCATTATATATATCGGAATGGCATTTGCGTATGGCGATACTTTTATTGCTAATGAAGATTTAAAAGATGGCTTGCTGGTAGAAAACAAGGCGATGCAAAACGTAGGTTTCCAAACTGGAGATCATATTGTTTCTGTAGATGGTGAGAAAATTGTCAAATTTGATAATGATCTGACGATGAAAGTGATCATGGCAAAAGAAGTTCTTATAATAAGAAATGGAGCGGAACAAGCGATTAAAATGCCAATTGATTTTGTAGATCAATTATCAAAATTCGAAAAAGGAACCTTACTGGACATCAGAAGGCCGTTTGTCATTGGTTCGAATAATGACGAATCTACCAATAAAGAATTACAAGCCAAAGACGTTGTAGTTACCCTTAATGGTCAAGCTGCAAAATACATGGACCAGGCAAAAACCATATTAGAAAACAATAAAGGAAAAACCATTCCTGCAACGGTATTGCGCGATCAAAAAGAAGAACAAATACAAGTTACGGTAAACAACGATGGGATGTTAGGAGTTAACCTTGCCGGATTAAGTATTGCTTCCATGGAAAAATTAGGCTACTACAAAGTAAGTAAACAAGAATTCGGTTTCTTAGAATCGATTCCAGTAGGAATCACAAAAGGAAAAGATCAATTAATAGGATACGGCAAGCAGTTAAAAATGATTTTCAGTCCAAGCACTGGCGCTTACAAACAAGTAGGTGGTTTTAAAGCCATATTTGATATTTTTCCTAATACATGGAGTTGGGAAGTATTCTGGAATATCACGGCTTTATTATCAATTATGCTTGGGGTAATGAACTTATTGCCTATTCCAGCACTCGACGGAGGTCATGTGATGTTTTTATTATATGAAATTATCAGCGGTAGAAAACCAAGTGATAAATTCCTAGAGAACGCACAAATGGTTGGTTTCGTATTACTTATAACACTATTACTATTTGCTAACGGAAACGACATTTACAAGGCAATTGTAGGGAAGTAAAAAAAATTAAAAAAAATTTGATTTTTATTTGCACAAACCAAATGATAGCCTATCTTTGCACCGCTTTAGAGATGTAACGAAGGTTAGTTTTTATCGCTCAGTTTCCTTCTTAGCTCAGTTGGTTAGAGCATCTGACTGTTAATCAGAGGGTCCTTGGTTCGAGCCCAAGAGAGGGAGCTTTTTAAAAAGACTTTACAGCAATGTAAGGTCTTTTTTGTTTTAAGGCTTTAGTGAAAGCAGGGCTTCACGATGGTTTAGTAGAGAAAGGAGAATTTTTGACTTCTGCCAACTTGCCAACTTATTTTGCAAAAAAAGGCAACATATTAGGCATCATCTCTTTTTCTAAAAGGCATCACTTTTTTTATCGTAACCAATTGCATGTCTGACTAAAACAAAAAGTTATGACAACAGACAATTTCAAAATTCTATTTATTGAAGGAAAGAATAGAAAAAACAAGAAGAATCAATCTCCATTATTTTGCCGACTAACCCTAAATGGGAACAGAAAACAGCTCAGCACAGGTATTAATATTGAGTCCGAGCATTGGGATACCAAAAACCAAGTAATTCTAAAATCCCACAAATCTGCAATTCTATACAACTCTCAATTGGATAAGATAAAATCAAAGATCAATAGCATCTACATGATTTTAAGATTACAGGAAAGCCCTTTTTCTGTTGAGGACATTCACGATAAATACTTAGGAAAAGAACTAAAGAAAAGTGAATTTATTCTATCCTATTACAAACAGTATCTCTCCAAAATCGAAAAACTAGTAGGACTAGAAATCAAAGACAATACCTATAACAAGTTCGTTTATGTAGGCAATCATTTAGAGGCTTTCCTAAAATGGAAATATAAAAAAACAGATTGCCCCCTAAAAGAACTAAGTCTACAGTTTCTAAGTGATTTTGACTACTATTTAAAAACAGAAAAGAAGCAAGAACAAATTACTATCAACAAAACCATTCAAAGGCTAAGAACGCCAATAAAACAGGCTATTTCAGAAGGCTATTTGGATAGAGATCCATTTATACTTCACAAGTCTAAAACAGTCCGTAAAACGGTTATATTCCTTACTACAGAAGAACTCAAAACCCTTGAAGAAGCAGTATTGCAACAAAAAAGATTAAGCACAATTCAAGACTTATTCATATTCTGTTGTTATACAGGACTAGCCTATAATGAAATGGCAAATCTTGAAAAGAAGAACATCCAAATAGGTTTTGACAACATTAACTGGATTCAGATGAAGAGAGAGAAAACACAGCGTCAAATCTCAATTCCAATTCTACCAAAGGCTCAAGAAATTATTGAGAAATACTCAACTGATAGTAACCGCATATTCCCATCAATAAGCAATCAAAAATTCAATTCATATTTAAAAGAGATTGCAGATGTAACTGGAATTGAAAAACGTCTTACGCACCACATTGCTAGGAAAACATTTGCCTCTACAGTTTTACTTTATAATGATGTTCCAATGGAAATAGTATCAGAACTTCTAGGACATTCAAACATGGTTATTACACAGGAAAGTTACGGTAAGGTAGTGCAGAAGAAAGTTAGTGAGGCAATAAAAAACCTTGCTGTAAAATTAAAATAAGATATTATCCTGATTTAGCACGAGTTATTGTTGGTCAGGATATTTTCTATTAAAAAAACTATCTATTCATTTGAAAAGTTCTATCACATCAACTTCTAAAGCTTTGGAAACTATTTCAAGGGTTGAAAGAGTTGCATTAGCCCTTCCCGTTTCTAATCTGGACATATTACTCTTCTCAAAGTTACACTTCGCAGCCAAATCTTGTTGAGATATATTTTTCTCAATTCTGATTTCCTGAATACGCTTGCCAACCTTTATTTGTAAAGAATTTCTTAAATCTTAATTATCTTTTATGATAAGTCAAAATTTGTTCTATATTTGATTAATGTGGTTATCCTAAAAGATAACCGTGTTTTATTTTTATTGAATGTGGAAAACCGTAAAGAAACATTTTTAAAAGCATATAGCTTTACGCCAAATTAAAGGTTTCATTTATTTGCCTAATTTTTCATTCAATTTGATAAAAAGTGTTAAAAAAAGTGTTAAAAAAAGTGTTAATATTGAGTTTAATAGAATTACCCCAAATAGAAAAATAAGATTAAACATTTTGACTATGAAAACAATACTGCATTTAATCTTTTTTATTTTAATATCAAATGTGATTTATAGCCAATCCTACCTAGGAAAAATCACAAAACAGGTAAACTTCAGAGAAGGATCCAATTCAAATGATAATATCATCAGCTCTTTAAAATCCCAAACACAAATCTTTATTATTTCTCTTGAAACAGAAAATGATTACTATAATATCATAGATATAGCAACTGACAAAGAAGGATATGTGCATAAATCATATGTAAAAGTTGGCAAAGTGGTTAACAAAAGTAATGGCAGTTTCATTTCAGCTTCAGGAAATTCAGCAAGCTATGATGCTGAGGCCACAATATTTAACAATACCAGTATTACGATGACTTTAAAATTAAATTCCGAAGTATATCGGTTTTCACCAAAAGAAATTAAAAACATTACATTAAATCCTGGTGATTATGATTTTAGAGCCTCTGCGCCTGGTGTTGTGCCAAATGTTGGTGTAAAGAATTTTGAAAATAATCGCACATATACTTGGCAGTTTTATATAGTAACAAGTAGAAGATAATATGGCAAAAATACAATATACCAGCTACAATTTTAACATACCATCTGCTTTGGCAGAAATGGATTATAAAACCTTGAAAGAACTTCTAAATGCGAATCCCAAATTAAATATAAACCCCACTTCAAGTTTTATTGAAACATTTAATACCGAATTAAAGTTTCTTGGGATTGGAATTATGTGTGGCGCAGTAGCTTCTTTTGACATTGCAGAATGGATTAATTGGGTCTTTGGAATTCCCGCTTTTATTATTGGAAGTACTTTTATCTTTAATTTACTACCAACATTTTTCTCATACTTTGGTTATCTATCTGAAAAGTCGAGCTATTATTCTAAATTAAAAAAAGACATTATTAAGTCGCAAACATATATTGATTTTAATAACCTTAGAGAGAAAAGAAGATGGAATTAGTTTTAAATAACCCATATAGAATAATTGGAATATTAGTTGGTACTTCAACAAAGGAAGAACATACAAAGACGCAAAAACTAAAAATGTATATTGATGCAGGAGCAGATGTTCCCGAAGATTTTAGCTTTCCTTTGATTGGCTCCTTAAATCGAAGTATTGACAGAGTTAATGATGCCAGTTCAAAATTAAATTTGGATAATGATCGTGTTAATGCTGCTTTATTCTGGTTTTATAAAGGTAATGAAGTAACTGATGAAATTGCTTTTGATTTTATAAAAGAAAATAACCATCAAAATGCCATAGAAACTTGGAAAAAACGAATTGGGACCTCAGAAATCAACCTTAGTAACAGTTCTGCATATCATAACCTCTCAGTACTATTGTTTTGTAATTCTTTTAATGGGGCGAACATTAATTCAATCTTATTTGAACAAGGCCTTGATTTAAAATTAAAATTTTTGGAAAGCGACTATATTAAAGATTTTAAAACTTTGGCAGCAGATGTTACTTTTAAAACAACCAAAAAAGAACTTCAGATTCAATTTTTGAATCAAGTGAAATCGGAAATAGATAATCACGATGGGATTTCTTCTGATAAATTCATTGAAATACTAAGTAAACAAGATTTTACTGCTAAGACAGATTACTTGAATGAATTTATTCAGAAACCTATTGAAGAAATTGAGAAAAAAATTGAAGAAACAAGAAAGAAACAAAAAGAAAATAATGCTAAAGCAGGCGATTTTGGGGAAAAGTTATATAATTACACCAAAAAAGATTTAGCATTAATTAAATCTATATTAGGAACGTCAAGCATTAAATTTATTTCCATATCTGACAAAGTAGCAAATGAAATTTTGCAATGCAGTATTACAATGTTCAATCATTTCTATGAAACGGAAACTGAAGTTGGTGAAATAGCTTTAGATCTCAATAAAAAAGCAATATCTATTGTGCTTGGGAGTGTTGTAAAAGAAAGAATTAATGAAAGTACACCATTAGTTGAAGAATATATAAATGGTAGAGCTGATAGAGAAAAATTTAAAAAAATATCATTTGATTTTAAAAGACTGGAAGATATTATTGAAGCTAATGAAACTAAAAGTGATACTATCTTAAACGGATCAATACTTTTATCCACGACTAAACCACATTTAGACAAAATTAAATCAATTTTAGGAAGTTCGGATAAATTATATTTAGGACTAAGTTCCCGCATTGCTTCCAATGCACAAGCAATGTGCGTTTCAGAAATGAACAAACTTCAAGACCGATTAAATAGTTCCTATGATAATGCTACCAAAAAAGCCATAATTAGTCAGTTAAAAACTAAAGTTAATGAAGCTTGGAATGTTTCTTTAATAATTGGAAATATGGATTTGAATCAAAATTTTAGAAATCAATATAACAATAATAAAACAGCGTTGTCAAGTATAAAATCTCAATTGGCAAATACGGGTGGTAGTAGCGGTTGTTATATTGCAACTATGGCTTATGGTGATTATGAACATCCACAAGTATTGATCTTGAGACAATTCAGAGATGATGTTTTAGATAAATCTGCATTTGGTAGATGGTTCATTAAAACTTATTACCACTATTCACCAAAACTGGTTGAAAAACTAAAAGAAAAAAAGGAAATTAATAATGCTATACGCATAATTCTAAATCAATTTATAAAACTTATTAAATAATGAAAAAACTAACCATTGTATTACTTCTGTTTTCTATTCTTGGAACTTTTGCTCAAAGTATAACTAAAGAAGAATTTGAAAAAAAGATTATTCCTTTAAACGAAAAAATTCGCATTCTTCAATCTGAAAACAACAAACTCAAAAGTGATATTGTAAAAATCAATTCAAAAGTTTCGAATGCTTTTACAAATATTGATAATTTACAAAAGCAATCCGACTCAATCAGTAATTCAATAGTACAAACTAAAAGCAATTTGATTTCTAAAATTGAAACTTCTGAATCAAAATCAAACCAAAAAATATCGGCAGTTGGTATATCTTTAAACAAAAATTCGTTCTACGGGATAATTGCAGTATTAATAGCGATTCTACTATCGGCTCTTTTTTTCTGGCTTATTAACAAACGTCAGAAAATTGACAAGTTAAATCTAGTTGACCAATTAAACAACACAAAATCTTCTATTGAAGAAAGTTTAGTCAAAGAGTTTGGAAAACAAACAGAGTTAATGGAAACACAATTACATTTAATTGAGCAACAAAAAACAACTGTTCAGAACTCTCCAAATCTAGAACCTGACCACTCTTTAGCCCTTAAACTATCTAGCCAGATAAATGTAATGGAAAACAATTTAAATAGAATGGATCAAAGTGTTAAAGGAATAAAAAATTTAAGAAATTCTATTTCAAATCTTAAAGACAACCTTTCGGCCAATGGTTATGAAATGCCCGTACTATTAGGTAAGCAATTTCATCAAGGTATGAAGGTAATAGTAACCAGTTCCATTCCAGATGAAAACCTTGAAAAGGATTCAGAAATCATCACTAAAGTTCTAATCCCACAAGTAAATTACAATGATAAAATGATTCAAACAGCACAGATAGAAGTTTCTGTTGGCTATTAATAACAAAAAATAATTAACAAAAATGAGAAATAAAATTGATTACGGCATTGACCTAGGAACAACAAATTCTGCAATTGCAAGAATGGAGAATGGAATTCCTACTATTAAAAAGTCTGGCACTTTAAAAGATACTTTTCCATCTTGTATTAACTTTAATAAAAAGCAAGATGTTATCGTAGGAGATGCTGCCTATAATACTATGAAAAATGATAACGCAAGAGCTTTGAAAACTTTTGAAAATGGCCAAACTAATACATTTTTCGAGTTCAAGAGAACAATGGGAACTACTCATACCTATGAAAGCTCTAATATGGGAAAAAGTTTTTCGTCAGAAGAATTATCTGCTGAAATATTAAAAACACTAAAATCAGTTATAAAAGATGAAAATATTTCATCCATTGTAATAACCGTTCCCGCAAAATTTCTTAATCCCCAAAATGAGGCGACAATAAAAGCAGCTAAACTACTAGGCTTTAAACACATAGAGCTTTTACAAGAACCTGTAGCTGCTGCTACTGCTTATGGTTTAGATTCAAAAAGCAAAGATGGATTTTGGTTAGTATTTGATTTTGGAGGTGGGACATTTGATGCTGCATTAATAAAAGCAGAAGAAGGTATTTTATCCGTTAAAGATACAGGTGGGGATGCCTGGCTTGGAGGTAAAAATTTAGATGAAGCAATTGTTGATCAAATCATTATTCCAAACTTGCAACAAAATTTTGCGATAGAAAGTGTTTTGAAAGACACAGATAAAAAAGAAATTCTAAGAAATGCTGTAAAATTTTATGCAGAAGAAGCTAAAATCCAATTATCTTTTAAGGATTCACACAATGTTTTATCAAATTTAGGAGACCTTCCTTTTGAGGATGATAATGGGGATGAACCTGAAATCGATGTCTTAGTTACTCAAAAGGATATGGAAAATGTTTTGGGCCCTATTTTCCAAAAAGCAATTGATATTACAAAAGATTTATTAAAAAGGAATAATTTAAAAGGTTCAGATCTTGGAGCATTAATTCTTGTTGGTGGCCCTACCTATTCGCCAATTTTGAGAAGAATGCTAAAAGAACAAATAACTGACAAAGTAGACACTACTGTTGATCCAATGACTGTTGTAGCTAAAGGCGCTGCATTATTTGCATCCACCATTTCAGTTTCAGAAGAAGTAAAAGAAGGAACAAGAGATAAAACTAAACTTCAATTAGATCTTAAATATGAAGCCACTTCAGTTGAAGTAGATGTAATGATAAATTTGAAAGTATTAAAAGAAAAAACAACAGGAACTTTTCCTGAAAAAATATTTGCAGATATAATTAGATCTGACGAAGCCTGGTCAAGTGGAAAAAAGCTCATAAGTGAAAAAGCTTCTTTAATAGATTTAGTTTTAGCAGAAGGTAGGTCAAATTCATTCGAAATTCAAGTTTATGATGAACAAGGTAACAAATTAGAATGTCAACCAAACCAATTTAGCATACTTCAAGGAATTGGTGGGTTGGAAGGTATGCAAGTACTACCCTATCATATTGGAATTGGAAGACACTATCGGTCAGAAAAAAAAGATTTATTTTTTCCAATTAAAGGATTAGAAAAAACTAAAAGGGTCCCAGCTATAGGGGTGGAAAATGGTCTAAAAACAAGAAGTGCAATTAGACCAGGAATGATTAGTGACATTATACGAATTCCTATATATCAAGGGGATTATGATGCGGAAGGAACAAATCCATTATTAAATAATTTAATAAATGAAGTTGTCATCACTGGAGAAAATTTACCTGCTTTTCTGCCAGAAGGTAGTGATGTTGATATAACCATAAAAGTAGATAAATCACAGATAATGCAGTTCAGTGCTTATTTCCCTTTATTAAACTACACCGAAGAACTTGAACTTGAAATAAAACCAACAGAATCTCCTGAAAAAGAATTTTTAGCTCAAGCAATTACAAATGCAAAAAAAACTGCTAGTAAAGTAAGTGCAAATGAAATAAAGGATGTGTTAGTAAATTTAGAGGAGCAATTAGAAAGAGAAGGCGGAAGTCCTGACGGTAGAATGAAAATCCAAAATGATTTGCGAAAAGAATTGTTGAAATTGGACAGTGCTGAAAAAGAAACCGAATGGCCAAAAGTGCAACAAGAATTAAAAGACTCTTTTTACGAATTTGAAAACTTAATTAAGAAAATAAAAGAAAACAGCGACGGGGAAGATTTAAATTTAAATCAGTTAGAAAATCATATAAAGGAATATAAATCAACTATTGAGCAAATTATTAAAGATAAAAATATAAAAACGGCAAAAGAACTTACTGATGAAATTGATTCTTTAGATACTGAAATAAGAAATGAGGTATCAGGTGGTGCTATGGACGTTAATAAAATTAAATACCACGATAGAGAATTTAACACACTAAAATGGAAGGATAAAACTAAAGCTAGACAATTAATAAATCAAGGACTTCAATTAATAGCAGATGGAAGAACCAAAGACCTAAGACCTATTTTACACCAAATATGGGATTTGAGAATTGATGCTGAAGGTCCAACAGAAACTCCAGAATAGTAATACAAATAGTATGGATATTTTAAAGCAAAGTATATTACCAAAGAATTTTTCTGTAAATGGAAAGTATAATGTATTGTTTTTCATTAAGAAAGGTAATAATGCGGAAACGTATAGAGTAAAAGGAAATGATGGTAAACTTTATTTATTAAAACTCTTTAATTATGCTAAACTGCAACGTTCTGCATTTGATGTTGAAAATAACTTATTTGAAATAGAATTTATAAAATCATTTAAACATCCAAATATTGTTGCATACAAAGACGATGGAGAATTAATTTATGAAGGTAAGAAATTTAGCTTCTTGGTGCTTAATTTCATTGCAGGGGAAACATTGTCTGACCGCATATCTAGAGATCCCATTTCTACTATCTATGATGTGAAGCAAATTATTACAGGAATTTTAAATGGATTAAATTATTTACACAATTTACCTGAGCCAATAATTCATAATGAAATTACGACTCAAAATATAATGCTTGACTTATCACAAGAAATTCCTCAACCCATAATAATTGATTTTGGATTTGCTCGCTCATTTCATCAATCTACAAAAACTTTTGACAAAGAAGGATTAAATTTGAACTATGTCGCTTCTGAATGTTTCAACAATCTGTATTCTCCGCAATCAGATCTATTTTCAGTTGGAGCTGTAATGTATCATATGCTTTTTGGTATGGCGCCTTGGTTTAAAGATATTTCAAAGTATAAGGCAGACAGAGTAAAAATGGAAGAAGTTATAGTAGAAGAACGTAAGAAACCTCTAAAACTTCCAAATATTGAAAGTGATATAGTCGACTTTGATGAATCTATCCTAAAAATCATTAAAAAAGCATTGCAACAAGATCCAGAAAATCGTTTTCAATCAGCCAATGAGTTTATTCAGGCTATTAATGGCGAAATAGAAATAAAAGAAAGTTCTGAAAAAAAATTAAATAAGGAAGTAGAAAAGTCTAAATCAACATTAGTTAAAAAGGGTAAGGGTTTTAGTGCAATTGCGGGAATGTCAAATCTAAAACAGCAATTGCAAAACGATGTGATCAATGTTATTGAAAACCCTGAGGAATATAAAAAACATAATTTAGGATTACCCAACGGAATGCTGTTGTATGGCCCTCCTGGTTGTGGTAAAACTTTTTTTGCGGAACGATTTGCTGAAGAAGCAGGTTACAATTTTATAAAAGTTGTTTCCTCAGACCTTGCAAGTATTTACGTTCACGGCTCTCAAGAAAAAATTGGAAAACTATTTAAGGAAGCAAGAGAACAAGCTCCAACAATTTTATATTTTGACGAATTAGATGCAATGGTTCCCAGCCGAGAAATTGTAAACAATCAAAGCCAAAGCGGAGAAGTTAACGAGTTTCTTTCTCAGTTAGATAATATTGGGGAATCAGGTGTATTTGTTATAGGTTCTACTAATAAGCCTAATACTATTGATAAAGCAGCTTTAAGAGCTGGTCGTTTAGAAAAGTGGTTCTATATTCCTCCTCCTGATTTTGAAGCTAGAAAAGCAATGTTTGAATTGTATTTAAAAGATAGACCACTTGATTTTGGTATTGATTACACAATATTGTCAAATCTTACAGAAAACTATGTTTCAAGTGATATTAAACTTTTAATTGACGAGGCATCACGTAAAACAATTAGGGATAAATCAAAACGTATTTCGATGGAAATAATGACATTTATTATCAATAATCAAAAACCCACAGTAGAACTTTCCGAATTGAAAAAATATGAGGCGATAAGACGAAAAATTGAAGAGAAAGTTGGAGAAGATAATTCTGATGCAAGAACAAAAATTGGTTTTTAAATAAATATTAATCGAAATGAAAACAAATTAATATTAGATTTTAAAGCGACAAAAAGCGGCAAAATCAGAGTTTGTTTTTGATAGAAACAGGATTGTCAGTTGGAAAAATTATTAAAACATTAGTGCAACCCAATAAAAAAATAAAAATGGAAACGATAACATTTGACAAATTACTTTTAAAAACAGCATTCTGCTGTATGGCTTCTGACGGTAAAATAGTTCCAAAAGAAGTTAAAAAAATCAAAGAATTGTGTGCGGAATCATCTTTATTTATTGATTTTGATTTCGGTAAAGAAATCAATATTCTCAGAACAAAAATAAACGAACGCGGTACAGAATTTATTAAATATTATTTTGATTTATTAAACAATACTGAATTATCAGAAGACGAAGAATTAAGTATAATCGACTTTGCAATAAAAACTATTAATGCTGATGAAGTTATTGAATATTCCGAAATAAAATTTTTCAAGGCAATGCGTAAGTGCCTTAATATTACTGATGAAATCATTTTATCTATATATCCTGATTTAGAATTTTATTTAGAAGAAGATATTCATACAGGAAGTAAATTAGATAAATTAATAAATAACTATTTAGGTTCCGTTGAATTACCTCAGTTTGAACATATCAAATTAGATATTTAAGAAAATGAATAACTCTTTTATTAAGATAGGTTTAGCAATATTATTGTTGTTGTGCCTTATTAATATGCCATATGGTTATTACCAATTTGTTCGATTTATTTCGATGTGTGGCTTTGCATATTTGGCTTATTCTTCCAATGAAGTCAACAAGAAGAACGAAGCATTTGTTTATATAGGATTAGCAATTTTATTTCAACCATTTTTTAAAATTGCTTTAGGTAGAACAATCTGGAATGTTGTTGATTTGATAGTTGGAATTGGTTTAATCATATCTTTAGTTTTAAATCGTAAGCAAAAAACAAACTGATTTACATACAGTAGTAATAGAAACATCTAAATATCTTTTTTACATCAATTTATAGCACAAGATTATGGGACAAATATTAAATGCTAACTGTAGAAATTGCAATTTTGAAACAGATTTTAATTATGGTGGAGGACGGTTTAATTATCATGAAAACTGCCCTGTTCCTGCTATAAACAAAGAAACTGGATACTTTGAAAATGTAAACTACATTACAGAGAAAAATAATCCACTCTATCTATTTTATACTGATAAGCAATTAAAGGGTGACAATGGCAACAATAATGTCTACCAAAATTTTACTTTAGAACTAAATCAAACCAATAATTTATGCCCAAATTGTAAGCAGTATTCTTTTGACTTTGCAATTAACATGTTCTATTAGTCAAGAACTACTAAATTACCATTAAATTAATCCAAGAGCAACTATAACGGTTGCTCTTTTGCTTTAATAAGCTCAAAATCTTCACAAAATTTTTTTTCCAAATTTTTTTTCAAAGCATGTGTAACTTAAGTAAGAGTCATACCCCGACTTCCATTATGTTTTGGGAATATACGCGCCCTAAAACACGTTGGAATTAGATTCATCACTCCACCTTGTTCAAACTTTGCGGGTTTCCCGATATTGTCTAATCTTATAAATTATTAAAACTATGGTTACAATTGTAGATTACAAGTCTATTGAAAAAGAAGACGGAGAAAGCTTCTTAGTATTGGTATTACAAGGCGGAATTGAACCTGTTAAAAGCCAAGCAACTGGAAAGGTCTATTTTACAGCTAGAACTGCAAATGTTCCAGCAACATTTGATGAAATAACTTGTAGAAGTCTAGTTGGTTCTCAATTTGAAGGAATTATTAGAAAAGTTAAAAGTGAGCCTTATCAATACACGATTAAGGAAACTGGCGAGATTGTTAAACTAGATTATCGTTATGAGTATGTAATAGATACTGACGAAATAATCAAAGATCAAGTCATTGAAGAAGAGTTTGTCGCTTAAACATTATTGAAAAACACAGATAAAGGTCTCCCTAATACGGAGACTTTTTTTGTTTAACACAATGTGGATTCACAAGCCTACCTATTAAAAACATTTAAATTTTAAAATTATGAAATTATGAAATTACAAAAGGCAGAACGCCATCAAGTTAAATTACGCATCGGACTTTCAGGACCTAGTGGATTTGGTAAAACCTATTCCGCATTATTATTAGCCTACGGGATAACAAACGATTGGAACAAAATTGCGTTGATCGATACAGAAAACAAATCCGCAAGTCTTTATTCCCATCTAGGAGATTTTAACGTGCTATCACTCGAAGAACCATTCAGCCCAGAACGCTATATAAAGGCTATTAAGCTATGTGAGGAATCAGACATAGAAATTATCATTATTGATTCTATCAGTCATGAGTGGCAAGGAAAATCAGGTTGTTTGGAGATTCACGAACAATTAGGCGGAAGATTCCAAGATTGGGCAAAAGTGACTCCTCGTCATAATTCTTTTATAGATGCAATCATTCAATCAAAGTGTCACGTTATCACAACTACGAGAAGCAAGGTTGATTACAGTCTCGATAAGGATAGTAATGGTAAAACGAAAGTGATGAAATTGGGTGTAAAGGAAATTACGCGCGAAGGTTACCTCTATGAATTGACAACTCATTTTGAGCTTTTAAATGATAATCATCTCGTGTCAGCATCTAAAGATAGAACTGGCTTGTTTATGGGAAAACCTGAATTTATAATCAACTCATCGACTGGTAAAAAACTGATCGACTGATGCAATCAAGGCATATCGATTGATAGAATAAAAGAAGAAATCAATGCATGTGAAACACCTGATGCATTAAAACAAGTTTATGGGAAATACCCAAATCTAAGTACAGAGCTATATCCTGTAGTGATGGCTAGAAAAGAAGTGCTTGATAATCTTTCAGCACAATTAATCTACGAAGAAGAAATTATTCAAAACTTAAATCCTCAAGAAAATGAATTTAGTATTAAATAATCAGGAACATCAAATTATTGATGAAACGGAAGTAATTGTATTTCCTAAACGTAATTTTATTGAAGGAAATTCCACGGAAGTTTCGTTGAATCATCTAAAAAATGAATGTACCGTTCCCGTTTGGGGAAAGGACAATGAAATTACAATAAGTCACAGTCAATTTATCGAAAGCACTAAAGAAGTTGTGGAAGACATATTGAGTTACAAAGGCATTTTAAAGCCCGATATAAGGGTTTCTCACGTCTTGAAAGGCAGAATTCCAACAGCCATTGGAAAGCCTGCAAAAGACCTCCTAGAGCATGAAAAAACCATTTATTACGAGCGAATGGCATTCATTATTGAAGTGCCTGAAATTAGTGAAGTTATCAATGGAAACAAACTCAATCTAACCATTGGCGGAGTTAGAAGTTACAACCAAGAAAATCTCTTCAGTAAAAAATCTATGGAGAAATTTAAGGTGTTTGTAGGATTTCAAAATACTGTTTGTACTAACCTTTGTATTTCTACCGATGGACTCAAAGAAGATCTTCGTGTCAGTTCAATTATGGAATTAAAATCCAAGATTTATGAACTGATTAATAATTACAAAAAAAAAGAGCATTTGATTAATATGGAACGAATGTTTAGGTACTCCTTAACTGAAATTCAATTTGCACACCTTATCGGTAAGATGAAACTATTTCCTTATTTAAGTAAAGAAGAGAAACAGAACCTATTCCCGTTAGCTATGAACGATACTCAACTGAATATTGTTATCAGAGATTATCATATCGATAAACACTTTTCTAAATCAGAGAATAATACAATTAGCTTTTGGAATCTGTACAACCTGTTCACTGAAGCCAACAAGAGTACCTACATTGATAGTAATCTCGAAAGGAGTTCGAATGTTTATGCATATGTGAACTACCTATTAAATGCCATTGAAAAGGAGGAATCAAACTATTTCATACATTAATATAATATAGCATTTTTTGTGATAATTGGTAACAAGCTTACCCTCTAAAATACAATAATATATTCCATAAAAATGACAAAAAAAGAGTTGGCAGAGCTATTAATGTATAGTTCTCCACGAGAAATCTATGTAATTACGTATTATAATGTACTAAAACGGTTGTTTTGTCCTTTTCGAGTAAGAGTTTTACAAGAAATTGGAGCGTTAAAGAAAGGGCAAATTGTTTTAGTGCAAGAAATAAAGGTTACGTACGAGTTAAAAACGGTGTATATCATCGATAATCAAGCATTTTACTATCATCATTTTGATATTATCATGTAAAAAGCAAAGCTGTTATGCTGTATTTTGTATAAAAACCACTTTTGAGACTTTTGAGACGGTTTCAGCTTTATCAAAAAACCCCTGAAAACGTATTAGCTAATGTCAATTTACAACCACAAGTATAAATTTTGTGGTTGTTAAATTGAATTTTAAGAGTAAAATGGGTTTGAAAACAGGAATAAATTGGGTCCGAATAAAATATTTATGCTATTACCGTATATAGTCAGAACGCAGAAAACGTACTGTTTTGTTGATTTTAGGGTGTCAAATAGCGTACCTTTGTATTGTTAAAAAATGATGGTTCTCATCATTCTAATGCTCCTACAACTTCATTGGAGCTGAAAAATTCCCTTAAAAACATTTAAAACGATTGTTCAATTTTAAAAATCAACGCCTATGTAATAACCTCAAAAAATACATATTTCCAATTTCAATACTCGATTAAAAATCGAACAGTATTGAATCTCCCTGTTCAATAAAATAGTATTGAATACAGCACGGTTATCTTCTCTACCTAGTGGAAGAACGACAGATGAAATGAGAATGAAGAGAATATAAAAAAATCAATATTATGATTGAACAATACTTAAACGAAAGATACTCTTTCAAATTTAATGAAATCTTAAATAGGACATATTACAAGGATAAGGAGGCCAAAGAAAAGTTTCTATTATTAAAAGATTACAAACTTAATTCCATAAAAAGAGAATTAAATAATAATTCTATACCCGCAACTAAATCAGATTTGAAATGTTTATTGGAATCTGATTATGTAACTAATCAAAATCCTTTTAAGGACTATTTCAAAAACCTACCTAAATGGGATACGAAAAAAGATTATATATTAGAATTATGCAAAACAGTTAAAACTACCAACGATGAAGATTTTTATTGGGCATTTAAAAAATGGTTAGTTGCAACAGTAGCTTGCTCAATAGAGGATGATACCACCAATCAAACCGTTTTAATTTTTACTGGTAAACAAGGAATTGGAAAAACTTCATGGTTTCAAAAATTAATGCCAAATAATCTGAAAGATTATTTTTATAGTGGAGTAATCAATCCTGCCAATAAAGACACCACGTTATTGATGTCTGAGAAATTTATCATAAACCTCGATGAGTTAGCTGCTTTCAACAAAAAACAAATAGAAGCTTTTAAAGAAATGATTACAAAAAGCACTATTACTGAAAGAAGAGCATATGCACATTTTACCGAAGATTATATCCGTAGAGCTTCTTTTGTCGGAAGTTCTAATCACAATGAAATTTTAATGGATGTAACTGGAAATAGAAGATTTCTGTGTTTTGAAGCTACAGAAATTGACTATCAACATCAAATAAATCTGGATTTAGTTTATAGCCAAGCTATTCATTTACTAAAAAGCAAAGATTTTAAATACCATTTTGATAAAGAAGATGTATTACCATTAGAAGAAAACAATAAAATGTTCATTCAGTCATCCGAAGAAGTTGGTTGGATTGAAGAATTATTTACTATTCCTAGTGATACTGACAAGGTGGAATATATGAATGCAACAGAAATTGCAGATTATATAAAATCAAAAAAAGGAACCTATTTAAAAATTGATGTCCAGCAGATAGGAAAAATAATGACTTCAAAAGATTTTCCAAGAAAGAAGATAAAAGGAAGTTGGAAGTATATGATAATTAAAAATAATGGGTAGGAAGGGCATGGAGGGTAGGTATATTTCAACTCTTTTTAGTCCATTATTCAATAACATTGGTCATGCTAACTATGCGACTTTTATTTGCATAAGGTTTGAAATTGTTTTTGAAAAATATGCTTACCCACCCGCCTTTTCTATTGTAAAATCATACTTAACATGAAAAAAATAGAAAATAATCAAGGTATTATTTACAAGGTAATTAATACAGAAACCAATGAAATATACATTGGCGCAACAAGAAACTCAATAGATGAAAGAAAAAATGATCATATACAAAAATCAGATAATGGTAAAGGGTATAAATTTCACAATGCAATTAGTACATATGGAGCAGACTCCTTTCAGTGGATTCAAATTGATACTGCTGCAAATAATGACGAGTTAGCATCTAAAGAAATAAGATATATTTCGGAATATGATTCTGTTGAAAATGGGTACAACTCTGACCAAGGTGGGGGAATAAAGAAAACCGTTTATAAATACAATTTAGACGGGTCATTAAATTCAACATTTGAAGATTTGACTTCTGCCTCAGAAACAATATCCGTAAGAAAGCAAGATATAAGTAGAGCTTGCTGGAATGTAAATCACGCTTTAGCTGGTTACCTTTGGTCGTATAAATTTAAAGAGAAATTTATTCCAGATTCCGATAATAGGAAAAAAGAAGTTATACAATATTGTTTAGATGGTAAACTTTTAGCACGATATATATCAGCCTCTGAGGCATCAAGGAAGACAGGTGTATCTAAGACTTGTATTACCCGATGTTGTAGAGGTGAAAGCAAAAAAAGTGGAGGGTTTCTTTGGAGATACTCTTAAAACTAAAGACGGTGTAAAAACCGTCTTTTTTTGTTTTATATCGTTAGTTTTATTTGAAATGATAGATAATAATGTAATAAATAAAATTTACTTCAGATAAAGATTACTATTTTTGAGTTCTAAACAAGTCTTTCAGTAAATGGCATTATATCAAAAATCAGTTCTTAATAAACATCTTAAACAATTAGAACAACCTAAAGTAAGTAAGGCTTATAAAAAATATGTCAAATATTTTCTAAACCCAACAATTCAGGATAACATTCGTAATTCTAAAGAAGAAGAGTACCAAGGTATTTTTCTAACAGAATTATTTGTCAACGTATTGGATTACACTTTAAAACCAAATGTCGACTTTAATCTGGTTGCTGAATATAAAAATCAAAGCAATTCTCGTAAGGCTGATGGTGCAATACTAAGTAATAATGTGGCTATTGGTGTGATTGAGTTGAAAGGAACTAAAACAAAAGACTTAGAAAGCATACGCCAACAAGCTTTTGATTATAAAGCCAATCAAAAAGAATGTGTCTATGTAATTACTTCAAATTATGAAAAATTACGTTTTTACATTAATGATGCTACAGAGTTTGAAGAATTTAATTTGTTTGAACTAACTGAAGAACGTTTTGAACTTTTGTATTTGTGTTTGCAAAAGGACAATATTTTAAATAATATTCCATTAAAGACGAAGGAAGCATCTATTGCTGTAGAAGAGCAAATAACGAAGCAATTCTATAAAGATTACTCTATTTTTAAAAGAGAATTATTTAGAGATTTAGTCAAGCGTAATGCAAAACGATTAAAAAGTACTTTAAGTCCCACTGATGTTGAGATTGATGAAGATTCTAAAGCAGATCAATCCAGTCTAGATAAAAACCTTAAGCTAGCTTTATTTAAAAAATCACAAAAATTAATAGACCGTTTCCTGTTTGTTTTCTTTGCCGAAGACAGAGGATTATTACCGCCTAATAGTACGATACAAATACTTAATAAGTGGAAATCTGATGTCGATTTTGGTGATGAAAGACCGCTTTACGACATGTTTAAACAGTATTTTAGATTCTTAGATACTGGAAGACAAGGAACAACAAATAGAGCTGAAATTTACGCTTATAATGGTGGTTTATTTAAAGAAGATTCTCTTTTAGATAAGCTGGAAATTGACAATGAATTATTATTCAAACACACGCAAATATTAGCTTCTTATGACTTTGAAAGTCAGGTAGATGTTAATATTTTAGGACACATTTTTGAAAACTCACTTAACGAAATTGAAAGCGTAAATGCTGAAATTGAAGGAGGTGATTTTGACAAACAAAAAAGCAAACGTAAAAAAGACGGGGTTTTTTATACCCCAAAATACATTACCAAATATATTGTAGAAAATACCATTGGTAAACTGTGTGAGGAAAAGAAAATCGAATTAGGGTTTAAAGAAGAGGAATACTTTAAAGGTCGTAAAAACAGGCAACAAGCCACTATTGTAAAATTAGTAGAAATACTAGATACTTATAGAGATTGGTTGTTACAACTCACCATTTGTGACCCAGCATGTGGTAGTGGTGCTTTCTTAAACCAAGCTCTAGACTTCTTAATAAAAGAACACAATTATATCGATGAACTAAAAGCCAAAATATTAGGAGGTGGTTTAGTCTTTAGCGATATTGAAAATACCATTTTAGAAAAAAACATTTATGGTGTTGACCTTAATGAGGAAAGTGTAGAAATTGCCAAACTATCCTTATGGTTACGTACCGCACAGCCACGCCGTAAATTAAACTCCCTGAATAATAATATTAAATGTGGTAACAGTTTAATTGATAGTAAAACCGTTGCAGGCGATAAAGCCTTTAACTGGCAAGAACAATTTCCTGCCGTATTTGCAAAAGGAGGCTTTGATGTCATAATCGGTAATCCGCCTTATGTAAATGTAGAATTGATTCCATTACAAGAAAAAGAATTTTATAAAAAGAAATATGAGGCTTTTTACAAACGAAGTGACTTATTTGTTTTATTCATTGACTTAGCAATAAGTAAATTGACAATAAATGGTATGGTTTCTTTGATTATTCCTTCAGTAGTACTTAATAATTTATCATATAAATTAATTAGAGACAAGTTATTAAACAATAAATGGTTGTCCGAAATATGCTATACAGGCGGTAAGGTGTTTGCAGACGCAACTGTTGACACGGTAATACTGACGATTAACAAAAAGGAAATAAAAGAGATAAAATTAGTTGATGCAATTAATTTCAATAATCATATTGTTCAAACAGTAGATACTTCTTATTTTAAGAAATATCAGAATGCAATTAGTATTGGTTCAAATGGAAATGATGATTTATACGAAAAATTGTTTAATACAAAATTTGTAAAAGTTGAGGACTATTTTAATGTATTTCAAGGTATTGTTACAGGAAATAACACATCTTATATATTTGAAAACGATGAAGATGTTAAAAAAGCAAATATAGATGAAGAATTGTTAAAACCAATAGTTTTGGGAAGAGATATAGGAAAATGGGTTATAAGAGATGATTCAAAAAAAATTCTTTATTTAAATAACGAGATTGATATTCAAAACTATTCTTTAACAAAAAAATGGTTATTACCTTTTAAAAATAAATTAGAAAAACGAAGAGAATGTCTCAGTGGTGTTATTCCCTGGTATTCACTACAATGGCCTAGATATAAGTCTGAATTAGATAAAGTTCCTAAAATATTATTGCAAAGAACTAGAAATGAAAGTTTAAAAACTAGATTGGTTGCAACCATTGATGAAGATGGTGTTTATGGTATGGAAAGTATAATTTTTTTAACTCCCTTATCTAATGAAATAAGTGTATATTATTTTTTAGCAATCTTAAATTCAAAGTTACTAAACTATCTATTCGCTACTAAGTTTTTAAATTTATCAGTTAAAGGAGATTATCTTAAACAAATTAGGTTTCCTAAATCTGATAATGTTGAGATTCTGGATAAATTTTCAACCATTATGATTAAATCATATAAAGAATTAAGTGTTTTAAACACAAAATTCACAAAATACCTACAATCACAATTTGCTACAGAAAAATTAACTAAAAAGTTAGAAAATTGGTATGAATTAGATTTTGGAGATTTTATAAAAGAAATAAATAAAGCTATTAAAGTAACTAATAAAGAACGTGTTAAAAACGAACTTCAAGCTATTAGGGAATTAACCAAACTAGACGAAATGGACTGGATGGATGTTTTTGAAACTAAAAAAGCAGAAGCCCAAGCCTTAAAACAACAAATAGGTACCACTGATAGAGAAATTGATGCAATGGTTTATGAGTTATATGGATTGACTGAAGAGGAAATAGCAATTGTTGAAAACAATTAGGGTAGAACTTAAAAGAAAAAAACAGATGAACATAAATCAAAAACAAGGCGTTCTCGATACTTTAGAAGCATTAAATAACATAGATATTGATCAACTATTGTTAAATGCTTACCCTACTGAAACTGATTTTAGTAAAATAAGCTTCAATAAATATGTTGCGACTGAATTTCTATTTTTACTTAACAAAATGATTTCTCAATTAGAAAATGAAATAGAAAATGGTTTAGGATTTTTATTGCCATTTTCTGAAAATTTCGCAAATGATTTTGGTGCGGTTAATCTTCACCCTGATTTGATAAGCATACAAAATTATTTGAATGCTAGTGATTTTAATTCAGTAGAGCCTCTATTAGACAAATTAATTCACTATCAAATAAAAAACGGGTTTTGGAATAAATCGGAAGTAAAATCACATCCAGTTGATTTAGAGGAAATAAAAAAGCAAAAGACTTTAATTAGGCTCAATCAAAAGGCATTAAATAAGAATTTGTCTACTTATATTAGTTTAGAAACAGATTTAAAAACGTTAATTTCAGATTTCGACATTCTAATTAAAGCAAAAAAAATAGAATTAAATCAAATTACAAATTTACTCACGATTGCAAATTTAGAACAGACAGAAATTAGTAAGATTGTTTCTAATATCAAAAATAAGGATACGGAAATAGATGGAATAGTTCGAAATGTTAAAGATAAAGTTATCACCGTTTCTGAAAGTATCATAGAATATGATGCAGACTACACAGTAATTAAAAAAGATAATTTAACTCTTAAGCTTCAATTAGAGAATGTAATTGCCAAAACATTAGAGGATTTAAAAAAATCAAAAGAAGGGATTGAATTTGTTGAAAGTAACCGTGAAGAAATTATTCGCTTGACAGGAATGGCTGCAGACGGTACATTGGGCTCAAAATTTGATCAAAGACAAGTAAAATTAGAAAAAGACTTAACTTTTTGGAAATGGGCAGTACCAATAATTTCATTAATAACTTTAATTTGGATAGTAGTAGTATTTACTTGTTTATCCCCACATTTTGAAAATCAATGGCTTAATATTTTGATCAATATTATAAAAACTTCGCCAGCATTTGTATTATTAGGTTTTGTTTTTTCACAATACAAAAAAGAACGGAATCTTCAAGAAGAGTATGCTTTTAAGTCAGCGGTAGCAATGACACTAACTGCATATTCTGAAATGCTTTCGAATGCTGATAATGAGAATAATAATTCTCGTCAATTAATGCTTTTAAAATCTATAGAACTGGTGTATAACCAGCCCAAAATTCATCCAGATAAAAATCAAACATTGTTTAGTTTCAATACAAAAGATTTAAAAGAAACAGTTAGTTCATTAAGCGATACATTGAAAAACATTAAGAATAATTAACGTAATTAGATTTAGTTTTACAATTTAGAACGCAATTGTTAAAGTGAGACTTAATAAAAACCATAAATAAACTCATCCTAGTAATATAATTAATCTTTTTTATAATTTGGAAGCTCAAGCATTAAAATACAACGAACAAGATAATGACTGGGCAAAAGATGTTCAGGATAATGCTGTCCATATATCCCGAGCCAAAAGCGGAGCGCAGGGATACTATTGTATGGGATGTGGTAAGGAGATGCAAGCGGTAAAAAGACAAAATTTAAAGTACAAATCATATTATAGACATCATGGCAAAGATGTTGATAGAAGTAAAGTAGAGTGTGTTCATGCTAGTAGAGTGTACAGAGAAAAACTAGCCTACTTCTATTTTCAGAGAACCAAGACAATATCAGTTCCAGATGTCTACAAATATCCACCAAAAGGCGTTGAGGGGTACCCAATGTTATTACAAGAAAAGGAAACTGTAATTGCTCATAAAGTAGAAAAGGAAGTAACCTTCTATGAAGATGAAAATGGAGTGATACATCGAGGTAAAAATAATAATGTTGATAATCGCTTTTTATGGGTAAGACCAGATGCTGTGTTTTTTGATGAATTCGACAAACCAATTCTTTTTATAGAATTTGTAATAACCCACAAGCCAGACATAGAAAAATTAAACAAGTTACAGAGGTTAGGAATCAATACCGTTCAAATAATTATTCCGAAACTACCAGAAGAAGAACTAGAAAAAACAATTAGTAAAGTATCAAAAGTAAAGTGGGCATATAATGAAATCGAATCCAACACCGAGTATATACGAATTCCCACTGGAGACTCAGAAGGAATACCATATATTGATGAAGAGCAAAGAAAGCTTTTTGAAGAATCTTACAAGTGTAGAACAGCGCAAATTAATAACCTCATACGCTCGATTAACAGAAATTTGGCATCGCAACAATACAAAGATACTGAACGACTCTTTGAACAGGAAATACAGCGAATTGAGAAAGCTTCAAGAGAGCATCAATCAAAACTGGACGATATACAAGCAGGAATTGAAAGCGAAGTACAAGGAGAGCTTGAATCAAGAAGAGAAAAACTTGCAGAAAGAAGAAGAAAACTTGCAGAAAGAGATTCAGACTTGGAAAGTAGATATTTTAAACGAAGAAAAGAACTTAGAGAAGAACAAGCAGATACTGACAGGGAAATTAAGCTTAGATACCGTATTGGAGAATCTGAAGAAGACATTAGAAGAGAGTTTGGAACTCAAGAAGCAGATATTGATTACGAGCAAAGAGTCGTTAGCAAGCAAGAGGAATATCTTGACAACGATACGCGACAAGAATCAGGATTTGAGAACAATTTTGAAGGAAGAAAAGCTGAACTTGGAAAAGAATTTGGAGAACTTGAAAGAAACGAACAAGATAATTTTGGACGACTTAGAGAAGAATTGGAGTCAAAAATGGAAGGATATAGAGAACTCCAAGCCGCAGTTGAGGATGAAATACGAAGCGAATTTGAAGGGAGATACCAACAAATTATTGAAAGAGTTAACAATAGAAATGTACAGTCAGACGACGAATTGTCCGAAAGAATTAAAGCCATACTTGAAATACGGGGATTACTCGACAATTACGACATTTTACAAAAAACTGGAGAAAGATACCGAGAAAGATTATCAATTATTAAAAGCGGAACTTGGAAAGAATGGAATTAATGAGGAATGGTTTGAGAGAAACTTTAATAAATAGTATTAATGGAAAATTACAATAATACAAAATGGACAAAATGGGAAAATAGAAACAAAATAGAAGGTATTAAGTATCCTGGGATTTATTCCATTGCGGTTTCAATTGAAAACATAGAAGGTTTGGAGTTTGAAATGATAGAAGATATTGAATATATCGGGATGACTAATTCAAATGGAGGTCTAAAAAGTCGAATGAGTCAATTTGATTCTACAATAAAACGAATAAGGCTTCATCATGGCGGAGCGCATAGATTTATTGGAAAGTATTGGAACTATGAAGATGTTAAAGATCGATTATATGTTTCAGTTTGTTCATTTGAATGTGGTAATAATAAGTCCAATATAGAAGATTTAATTGCTATGGGAGAAGTAGCGAAGGCAGAATATATCTTTTGGGTTGACTATCTTAAGAAGCACGGAAGATACCCAATATTTAACGATAAAAAAATCAGTCCTAAACCAGAATTTATTGTTTGGTAAATTTTAAATAAAAAGAGTTCCTATTTTTTAGTATTCTAATAAAATGAAAGTATTACTGTTTTAAAAGGCAAGCTATACCAACACAATAAAAAATAATGAATGAATAATAAATTATCAAGGAAGAACATTATTACATTTGTATAAAAACATTTAAATTAATTATTAATAGGCATCAAATTGGCCATCATAATAAAAGTAAAACAACGTCAAGTCTTGATTTAACTGCTAATCTGTCCCGAGGGGCGAGCCCAAGAGAGGGAGCTTTTTAAAAAGACTTTACAACAATGTAAGGTCTTTTTTGTTTTAAAGCGTTAGTGAAAACAATATAATTATTAGGAAGTTATAAAACCAACTTTACACATTCATGGTTATAAGAAATAAAAAAGAGGATTCAAAACAGTACATTTTGAATCCTCTTTTTTATTTCTTTCAGACTACTTTAGATAACTACGGAATCAATCGATCCACTCGAAGCTGTTCAAACAGATCATAAAAGGAATCTTCCGTTCTTTGAAAAACAGGAAAACCAAGTTTGCGACTTTTAGACATATCCGTCATCACTTCTATCGGTCGTCCCAAGTCAAGATCCGTATGCCATGGAGAAGCCAATTTATCTAAATCAGACTCTTCAAGCGCATATTGTGTAGCAATTTTTTTCCAAACCGGAGCTTCATTTTTCATTTGTTCTTCAAGAGTATGAATCGTACCATCAAAACCTATTGCTTCAATTCCGAACGATTCCGCTAATTTTTTCCAAAGCCATTTCCAACGAAAAAAGTCGCCATTTACTACATTGAATGCTTCGTTACGGGCCGCTTCAGTGGTCGAAGCCCATATTAAATGTTCCGCTAGAACTCTGGCATCCGTAACATCCGAAAGTCCATTCCACTGTGCTGCTGAACCCGGCCACTGAAATGGTTTTCCTGTTTCTTTACAAATACTAGCAAATACAGCGAGCGTAGTCCCCAAATTCATTAAGTTACCTACCGCTTTTCCTATTATCGTATGCGGTCGGTGGATGCTCCATGTAAAATTATCTCGCGCTGCAGCAGCATAAACTTCATCTTCTTGCGCATAATAAAAATTTTCTAAGTCAAGGCGGGGTTGCTCTTCCCTAAGTGGTGTTTCGGGCAAAAATCCTTCTTTGGCGTAAGCCTCAAACGGCCCAAGATAATGTTTCAGTCCGGTGACTAGCGCTACGTGTTGCACCGATTTTTTAGGAGACAATGCCTCGAGAAGATTTCTGATCATCAAGCTATTGACCCGAATATTTTCGGCTTCTGTATCTTGACGCATCCAAGTTGTAATGTAAATGTGAGTGGGAGAAATGTCTTTTAAAGCTGTTTTTAAATTCTCCAAATCCAAAAGATCTGCAGCAACTGGCTGAAGATTTGCTATATTTTTCTGTGGATTTCTGGCTAAACCATAAGTAACCCAGCCTCTGTCAATAAGCTTTGTTGCGACATTATTACCCGTAATTCCGGTAGCTCCAACTACTAATGCTATATTTTCCATATTTTTCTATTAAGATATTACAGAACAAATTTCGAAAATAATACACAGATTATAAAGGACTTACCGCACAAATAATTTGTGACCTATATCACGTTAATGCGACAAGCGACTCAACGTTTCTCTTGAAATCCCCAGATAAGAGGCTATTAAAGTTTTAGGAATACGGTGTATCAAATCCGGATATAGCTGAATAAATTGCATGTATCTTTCTTCTGAATTCTTGCTCATCAGTGATAAAATTCGGTTTTGAAGTGCAATATTTCCGGCTGTCATTTTTTGCAAAAAGAAGAATTCCATTTTCTGTAATTCGGCACACAATTTTTCTCTGTTTTCAAGAGTGATATAAAAGGTTTGTGCATCTTCTAAGCAGTCAATATTAAGTGTGGCATTTTGTTTATTGTAAAAACCTTGATTATCAGTAATCCACCAATCTTTCATGGCAAATTGCAGAATATGTTTTTTACCTGACTTATCAATGTAAAAAGATTTCAATAAGCCTTTTACAACAAAGTGAACGTAAGGCACAGGATTTTCCTGCTGAATAATATATTGGTGCTTTTTATAGTTCCCCACTAAAAAATGAGACAGTACAAATTGAAATTCATCGTCTGATAATGAAACAATTTTTCCAATTTGTTGCCTTAAAACTGCTTCCATAATTCCTTTTATTATTATCTGATAAAAATACAAATTAAAAGAACGATTAAAAACCTTTACAA
Source organism: Flavobacterium omnivorum (assembly GCF_900099915.1). Lineage (GTDB taxonomy): Bacteria > Bacteroidota > Bacteroidia > Flavobacteriales > Flavobacteriaceae > Flavobacterium > Flavobacterium omnivorum. The sequence goes on along the minus strand of NZ_FNDB01000017.1, from coordinate 7,980 downwards.
TCGCAAACATAAAAACTAATAAGTTTCGTCAATTTATGATCAAATTAAAAACTAAATTATTGGCTATTTTAATTTAATAAAAATTCGAATCCTGCGCATTCAGTAACATCCATTTTTTATCACTGTTGAGTTTAAAGGTGCCAATATGTTCCTTGTTCCATTCATTAGGTCCTATCAATGAAAGAAAATTTACGCCTTGTGCATCTCTGTATAAATGATAGATTTCACCAATAACGGGTTCAAATGAAAATTTAGCGCTATACACTAATTCATTCCATTCGTATTCCTCCATCAATTTTTCATATTGAAGCTTGAGTTCATTAAACTTATTGCCAAGCTCTTTATTTACATTATCAATACCTCTACTTTTCCAGGAAACAACATCACCAACACTAATTACCGGAGCTCCAACTCCAGTTGCGTAAGGCAAAACATTAGCGTTATATCCCGCTTCGACTGTGTATACAACATTATCTGGTTTTTTATTTTCCATTTACTTTTTATTTTAAGATAATTAATCACAAGTAATTAATACCTATTTGTTTCATCTATATTTTCTTGAGAACGAATTCAAAATATTTATCCGTTCAATACTATTCTTTGGTTTCCAAATTTTTGATCTAAGCAAGAGCCTACTTACAAATTTTATATAACTGTTTTTTTTGTTTAAATATTTTATCGCAAAGTTAAACAAAAAATACAAATCATCAACACATTATGATTCTTGGTAGGCAATAATTCATTTAGTTTTTGCATCATATTGAAACAATCAAAAAATAATTTTTCAATGTGTCGAAACAACACATTTATTTTTTACATTTGGAAGACTCTAACAAGCTATTATACTGACAAATAAACCATCATGAAACCAAAAATTCTTCTTCTCCCTTCTCTCCTATTAGTAGTTTTCTCCTTGAAGGCGCAAACCAAATGGACCGAAACCATTAAAGACTCTCACACGATTATTCAAAATAAAGGAGGTCAAACATTAGGCTATTCACCAAAATCAGGAATTAAAATCATACAAGTTGATGGTTTTGCTTTTAAAGATTTAAATAAAAATAACAAGTTAGATATTTATGAAGATTGGAGAAAACCGGTAGCAGAACGCGCCAAAGATCTTGCCGCAAAAATGACGGTGGATCAAATGGCCGGATTAATGTTATATAGTAGGCATCAAGCGATTCCTGCAGCCGAAGCAGGAATGTTTACGGGCACATATAACGGGAAACCATTTTCTAAAAGTGGCGTAAAATCATCTGATTTGTCTGACCAGCAAGTTGCATTTTTAACCAAAGATAATTTACGTCATGTGTTGATGACTTCTGTTGAAAGTCCAACGGTTGCTGCCACTTGGAACAACAACATACAAGCTTTAGTCGAAGGTATTGGAATGGGAATTCCGTCTAACAACAGTTCTGATCCACGAAATGGAGCTAATAAAGATGCCGAATACAATGCTGGTTCCGGTGGCGCTATCTCACAATGGCCGGAAGAATTAGGATTAGCCGCTACATTTGATGCCGCTATCACGGAACAATTTGGCGCAATTGCTGCCAAAGAATATAGAGCGATGGGAATCACCACAGCACTATCGCCACAGATCGATTTGGCAACAGAACCAAGATGGAATCGTTTTGTGGGTACTTTTGGAGAAGACCCAAAACTGGCGACAGCTATGGCAAGAGCTTATGTCGATGGATTCCAAACATCACCAAAATCGATTAAATCTTATGAGGGATGGGGAAATCAAAGCGTTAACGCGATGGTTAAGCACTGGCCAAGTGGAGGTCCGGAAGAAGGAGGTCGAGATGGACATTTTGCATATGGGAAATTTGCAGTATATCCGGGAAATAATTTTAAAACCCATTTAAAACCTTTCACAGAGGGAGCTTTTCGGTTAAGAAGATCTACTAAAAAAGCCTCCGCAGTAATGCCTTATTATACAATTTCGTATGGTCAAGATAAAAAATACGATGAAAATGTAGGTAACGGATTCAGTAAATACATCATTACAGATTTATTAAGAAACCAATACGGATATGATGGAGTCGTTTGTACGGATTGGTTGATTACCGCAGATGAAGGACCTAAACCAGATATTTTTTCGGGAAAATCTTGGGGTGTTGAAAAATTAAGTGTAGCCGCAAGACATTATAAAGTTTTGATGGCAGGAGTAGATCAATTTGGTGGAAACAATGACATTAATCCAGTACTTGAAGCGTACCAGATGGGTATAAAAGAAAACAGCGAATCATTTATGCGTAAGCGTTTTGAGCAATCAGCAGTTCGTTTGCTTTTAAATATTTTCAGAGTGGGATTATTCGAAAATTCCTATTTAGATCCTAACGAGACCAAAGCTATTGTGGGAAAACCGGAATTTATGAAAGCAGGATATGACGCGCAATTGAAGTCGGTTGTGATGATTAAAAACCAAAATAAAACCTTGCCAATAGCAAAAGGTAAGACGGTTTATATCCCAAAAAGAGTTACTCCGGCAGGAATCAACTTTTTTGGACAACCATCACCAGAAAAAATTGAATATCCGGTTAATTTAGAATTGATTAAAAAATATTACACCGTAACGGAAGATCCCAATAAAGCAGATTTTGCGATTGTATTTATCAAAAGCCCGATAAGTGGCGGGTACAGCAGAGCCGATAGAGAAGCCGGTGGAAATGGATATGTGCCCATAAGTTTGCAATTAAAAGACTATACCGCAGTCGATGCCAGAGCGCAAAGTATTGCTGCAGGAGATCCTGTGATTGACCCATCGATTACCAACCGTTCGTATTTAAATAAAACGTCAAAATCAAATTCATATCCGGATTTAAATACCATTCTGGAAACGAAGAAAGCCATGAAAGGAAAGCCGGTTTTAGTATCTGTGAATATTTCTAATCCAATGGTTTTTGGAGAATTCGAAAAAGAGGTTGATGCCATCGTGGGAGAATTTGGCGTTCAATTAGAAGCTTTATTGGATATTGTTTCGGGTAAAACAGAACCTTCCGGATTGTTGCCTTTACAAATGCCGTTGAATATGACTACCGTTGAAAAACAATTAGAAGACGTTCCTCACGACATGATACCTTATAAAGATGCTGCTGGAAATGTTTATGATTTTGGTTTTGGATTGAACTGGAAAGGGATAATCAAAGATGCCAGAACTACAAAATACAGCATAAAAAAATAACCAAATTATCGTTAAACCACCTGATTCTTTTAGGTGGTTTTTTTATGTCAATTTTTAAATTTTAATTTCAAATATAACTCTAAAAAGAAGGATTCAACCCTTTCCTTTTGTTAATTCTAAGCAAAATTATACACTGAATTGAATATTTAAATCCTCTTTTACTACCTTTAAAAAAGATTTACGTCTTTCAAAGACTCAAAAACCAAACTCATGAAAAAAATTACATTAGTTTCACTTTCAGTAATATCCTTTCTTTCTTTCAGTTGTGATGCGCAGGTAAAATCTAATGACATTGCTCTTAAAGACGAAGTAAAAAACTACACGCTTGAAACCGTAGCTTCAGATATTGCAATTCCGTGGGGAATGACTTGGCTACCTGACGGCACGATGTTAGTTACCGAAAAAAGCGGCGTTTTATATCACGTCAAAAACGGAGCAAAAACCGAAATAAAAAATGTTCCCAAAGTATATACTCGCGGACAAGGCGGATTACTAGATATCGTGCTGCATCCTAATTATGCTAAAAATGGCTGGATTTACATGACGTTTGCTTCAGATGAAGGAGAAGGAACCGGTGGTCACACAAAACTCATTCGAGCAAAATTATTGGACGGAAGTCTGACACAAATCGAATCTCTTTACAAAGCCACTCCGAATACTACAAAAGGGCAGCATTTTGGTTCCCGAATTGTATTTGACAACGACGGATATTTGTATTTCTCCATTGGAGAACGTGGGGAGCATTTTGTAAATCCGCAAGATATTAAACGCGATGGCGGAAAAATATACCGATTAAATGATGATGGAACAATTCCTAAAGACAATCCGTTTGTAGGTCAAACCGGTGCAAAGGAAGCGATTTACACCTACGGGAATCGCAATCCGCAAGGAATGGCAAAAAATCCCGTAACAGGTAAAATTTGGGCACATGAACATGGTCCTCAAGGGGGTGATGAAATCAACATAATAAAAAAAGGAGCAAATTACGGATGGCCTGTTGTTACTTATGGTATCGATTATGACGGAACAACCATCAGCAAACAAAACGAAAAACCAGGCATTGAAAAACCCATTTACTATTGGCTACCTTCTATCGCACCAAGCGGAATGACCTTTGTGACCGGTGATAAATATCCAGACTGGAAAGGACATTTATTAGTAGGTTCTTTAAAATTCCAATATCTTGAATTACTGAAGTTGAAAGAAAACGAAGTTATCGGCAGACAAAAAATCGCAACCGATATTGGTCGTGTGCGTAATGTAGCACAAGGTCCGGATGGCTATATTTATATGGGCGTGGAAGGAAAAGGAATTGTAAAAATTATACCGAATTAAATGATGTTGACAACAAAATTATTTTTAGGATTTGGAGTATTTGTATTGGGAAGCCTCTCTTTCGAAAACCCATTTTCTCAAGACAACTATATTGACTTGAATACCGAAACCGCTGTTGTTTCAAAACTTCAGTCACCAGGAAAAGAAATTTATGCCGATTTTTGCATGCAATGTCATGGTGCAAACGGCAAGGGAGACACTAAGAACTTCCCTCCTCTTGACGGTTCTGACTGGTTGAAAACCAAAAGGAATCAAAGTATTGCTGCGGTGAAATTTGGCCAAAGTGGCCCAATAATGGTCAACACTAAAAAGTACAATAGCAGCATGCCAGCGATGGGACTTACAGATCAAGAAGTGGCTGATGTGATGAACTACATCATGACTTCTTGGAGTAATAAACAAACCAAAGTCGTTACCGAAAAAGAAGTAGCGGCCATCAAAAAATAATTTTATACTTGGGATTGGAATTTAAAAAACATACGATACTGAAAGTCCACCATAATAATTGACTGGATTTCCAGGATAAAAATAGCGTGGAGCAGCAGTGCCAAAACCAACTGCGTTAGGTAAAATGTTGGCTGCATATTTGGTATCAAAAGCGTTATTGATTCCGGCATTCAACTCTGTTTTCAGGATTTTAAGAATCATGAAAACATAGGTCGTTTTTATATCAAGTAACGAATACCGCTCACTGTATTTTGTATTGGAATCATTTAATGGGATTTTGCTCATCGTTCGCAAAGAAGTGTTCAAACTCAATCCATTTTTTGTATTTACATCTACTCCAATATTAAATTGCATTTCGGGAACGCCTGTTAATTGATTTCCTGAATAGTCCGCGTCACCATCTATAAATTCTTTGAATTTAAAATTATTAACTGCTCCAGATAAATAAGGCGTGAATTGAAGTTGCGTCTTTTCTAAGAGTTTATAATTAAATAAGAATTCAACACCCGAATGCGAACTACTTCCGGCATTAATTCCCACAAATTGATCCTCAGCGGTACGTCTTGCTACCAATAAATTTTTAATTTGTGTGGTGTAAAAAGTTACTTCGGTATAGACTTTATTTTTAAGCCAATTTCCTTTGAAACCCAATTCATAATTCCAACCCACTTCGGGTTTTAGATCTGTGTTTATTTGACCTTCGGGCGTCAAGGTTTCCGCGACTGATGGAACCGAAAATCCATTGCTGATGGAAGCGAAAACATTCTTACCGTTACTTACTTTATAAGACAAACCAACTCTTGGTGACCACACATTTCCAAAAGTAAATGGCATTTTTTGATCGCTAGAATTATTTTCGAAAACATTTTGTAATGAATAGGAAGTGGTATTCATTGCCAATCCGCTTTCCAAATGTAATTTTTGAGAGAGCCAAAGTTCCATTTGTAAAAAATAGTTGTTGTACTTCCTGTTTTGTTTGATGGCGCTGAACGCATCACCTTGAAGACTTCCCTGACCCGGTTGCGATTGGTATAAATTGCGATACAGCGTGAAGTCATATTGTTCTATAAGCAACTCCGTACCCAAACTCACTTCAAAGGGAAAAGCAAATAAGTAATCTTTATAATTCACATTGGAACGAATCCCAACCGAACTTGTTCTATCCTCCAAAATATCAAAAGGTCTGGGTTCGTAAGCGTCTTTAAAATTTGAAAAAAGACTGGTTTGTATAGACCATTTTTCAGAAAACCGATGATCGTATCCCAATCCAAGCAGGAATTTATCGTACGACTCAAAACCTTGTGCAGCAGCCCAAGTGGTAGCCGCTATTTCTGGATTATTTCTCAAATCATTCTCATTAATAGAACTCGGAATAAAGGCTTTCAAGCGGGTGAAAGTTCCTAAAAATGACAATTCCCCTTTGGCACTTAGTCGCTGCTTTCCATGCAAGTTGAATGTCTTTCGTTTATAAGAACTGTTGGCTCTAAAACCGTCACTTTCCAAATCCGTAAAACTGGTAAATAAATTCGTTTTAGAATCGCTATATCCTGCTGCAAGTCGTTGCTGCAATACGCCAAAACTTCCAAAAGCAACCGATGCTTTCCCAAACGATTCCAGCAAAGGAGTTTCCATAGAGAACAATTGAATCACGCCTCCCAAACCAGAACCAAAACTGGTGGAATTGGGTCCTTTTATAATTTCAATTTTTTCAATAGCAGCCAAATCAAGATCATCAATTGTAGTATCACCTTCGCCAGAAGTCAACGGAATTCCATCAAAATAGGCTTTTATTTTAGTGGTGCCAAATTGCGATCGCGCACCAATACCACGAATCGTTATTCTATTGGTGTTCAAAGCACCTTGTTGCATGGTCACACCGGGAATTTTATTCAAAACGGGAGTCAGTATAATTCCGTCACTTTTAGCAATGTCGGCAGCGGTAATCACTGCAACAGATGAAGCAGTATTTTGAAGCACATTTTTGATTGGCGAACCCTTCAAATTAATTTCTGACAGGGCAATCGTATCTTTTTGTGTTTGGCCAAAAACAGCAGTAACACTAACTAAAAAAAGCAAGAAAGAAAGGGAATTTTTAAACAATTGTAAATGTATTTATAGGATTAAAAATAGTGCTAGGTTAGTTCGCTAGGGGTATTCATTTTAAGAGACTCCTTCCTGAACGATTCGAATAATTCGCAGCGACGAATACCAAAAATTTAAAAAAACTATATAACTTTATTATTGCACTTGAAAAGCAAAATAAAATCAAATTACCGATATAACCAAGAATGCCTTACCATTGATAAAGTTAACCCGTTTGGTGCAAGTAACAAAAACGGCAGTTCGAGTGTTTTTTTTGCAATGAACTGGAACAAAAAATGAATCGAGAATCGTTTTTACTACTAATTTTTCTTGTTCTCGATACGATTTTCTTCCAAAGGCTCTGGGAGCAAATCACTCGAACTGACCAAAAATCACATTAAAAACTAATTACAACCAACGGGTTAAAGTTAGTTTTTTCTTTCCACTTCCAAAAAACAATTTCAAAAATTGCAACTAAAAACAAAATAGTGTTTCTACCTCAACTATTATTAAAATTTTATTTATTTTAGTACTATCAAAGACCCTATAATTTTGAAAAGAATTAAAATAGGTAAAGGTCTTGTTAAACCGTAAATTATCATTGTTGTCCGATAAAAAAGAAGCCAAATTAATGGCTTCTTAAAATAATCGTAATTTAGAGTTGCAAAATTCAAATAACGATGGGTAAAAATAAGTATTTTTCGACTAAGTCTGTTTTCGGACAGCTGATTTCTTTAATAGATGATTCAATGGTTCAGAAAGCTGTTGAGAAATATGATTCAGACAGATATGTGAAAAGTTTTAAAAGTCAAGATCATTTATTTAGTCTGGTTTTTTGCTGTTTAGAAAAATGCAATTCATTGCGCGAAGTTGCTCAAGGAATGCTTGGTTTGTCAGGTAAAGAGGAAACTGTTAGAATTAAT
>NZ_FNDB01000013.1:10928-90562 GCF_900099915.1 Flavobacterium omnivorum | reverse complement strand
TTGATTCATCATTCAGACAGAGGATTACAATATTGTGCGAATGATTACCAAAACACACTAAATAAAAACGGAATACTACCAAGTATGACACAAAACTCTGACCCATATGAAAATGCAGTAGCAGAAAGAATAAATGGAATATTAAAACAGGAATTCATGATTGATAAATACAACCTAGATTTAAAAATCATGAAACAAATTGTAAAAGAATCAATCAGTATATACAATGAATTAAGACCTCATTATTCTAATTTCATGCTGACTCCAAACAAAATGCATATACAAAGTCAAATTAAAATGAGGACATATAAAACAAAAAATACTTGCAAAAACGTTTTTGCAAGTGTTTAATTAAATATTTTTATCTAATAATCTGTATCGGTTATTCAGGACAAGACATAACAATTATTATTTTAATTTTTCTTTTAAGTATTCCAGCATAGACTGACTGATTGGTTTTGATAAAAAGTCAATAACCATTGGGTATTTCTTGGATTTTTCCAAGTCCTCTGGGTCAATTGTTGAAGTAAGTACCACAACCTTTATGGTGTTGAATTCTTCAAATTCTGTACTGTTGAAATAATCTAAAAATTCCCAACCGCCCATTACGGGCATGTTTAAGTCTAAAAAAATAAGCTGTGGTTGTGTTATTGGATTAATTTTGTTGTTAGTATACTTAATGGTATTGAAGAAATTAAGAGCTTCTTCGCCATTCTGGGATGTGATTATTTCATTAGAAAATGATGATCTAATAATTACTTTTTTGCAAAGCATAAGTGTTATAGGGTCGTCATCAATACATAAAATTTGATCTAACATTATTGTCTGTTTTTAAATGTTAATGTAAATGTAGTTCCTTTATTAACTTCGCTTTCAATTTCAATAGTTCCCCCCATTGTTTCAACTTGTGATTTAACCAAATATAGCCCAAGTCCTTTGCTGTCTGGATAGTTATGAAAGCGTTGGTAAAGCCCGAAAACTTTGTCTCTGTTTCGAACCAAGTCGATACCGATGCCATTGTCTTTAAAAATTAAAACAACAGTATCATCAATTTCGTGAGTGGTAATTGTTATCTTGAGCTTTCTATGTTCAGATTTGTATTTTATGGAATTAGTCAATAGATTCAATAAAATACTCTCCATATATGCTTTATTGATATTAATGATAGAAACTTTTTCAAAATCGAGTTTAATGATTGGTTTGTGCAATTCAATTTGGAAATTAAGCTGACCAAAAACATTTTCAAATATTTCTTTGATAAAGACTGCCTCTTTTTTAATGGAAGGATTATCTTTTATGACGATTACCTTTACTAGATCGTTGATTGTGTCGTTTAATAAGTGAGTAGATTTATTAAAACCGCTTAAAATCTCCTGTAATTCTAGGTTTTCGATCGGGATGTCTTCTACTAAATTAAGTAAGCCTATTAAATTTGATAATGGTGCTCTGAGGTTATGCGAGGTAATATAAGAAAATTGCTTTAGGTCCTTATTGTTTTGTGTTAGTTCTCTAATGAGCTGCTCTTTTTCTCTTTCTTGTTTTTTTTCATCAGTTATGTCTCGTTGGATTGAAATCCAATGCGAAAGTTCATTGTCTAAGTTGTAAATGGGAATCATATAGAGGCGTACACAATATTCCTCTTTGTTTTTAGTGTAGCTTATCGTTTCGATAAGGCATTCTTCCTTATTTTTAATAGCAGCTAATAGTTTTTTTAGTTCGTTAATATCTGAATTTGGGCTATTAAATAAATCGGGGGATTTACCAATGATTTCAACAGCTTCATATCCTGACATGATTGAAAAAGCAGGATTTACATAAATTATGTTTGGAATTTTAGCATCACTGGAATCAGCCTCAGTAATGATAATAGAATCTTTAGATTGGGTGATTACGGTCTCTAATAATTTAAGTCTTTGTTCTTCCTCTTTTTGTTTGGTAATATCTTGTATGGCTCCAATCATTCTGACTGCTTTACCGGTATCATCTTTTAATAAAAAGCCTTTGTCTAGAACATATTTATAGGAATTGTCAGCGCATCTAAAGCGATATTGATCCTGCCAATTTTCTGTTTTTTGTTCTATAAAAGAGTAAAGTCTGATGGACATTTTAATACTGTCTTCTGGATGAATTTTATCAAACCACCAATTTGAATTATCGTCTACATCTTTTTCTTTGTATCCAAAAACACTTTCAATTCCTTTGTTCCAAGAAAAGCTGTCTTCCTGTATCTTCCAATCCCAAATGGTATCGCTAGTTGCTTTAGCTACAATGTTGTATTTTTCATTTGATTCTTTTATTTCGTCATTTGTATTTTTGAGTTTTTCAAATATGGCGACGTTTCGGTTGTCATTTTTCGAGAGAATGAGCTTGAAAATTAAACCAGTAAACAGCACGAATAAAAGGTCTTTAGTAAAAGTGTAAAACGGAAGGTTTTCATTAGATATATATTGTAGTAATAATTTGTGACTAACAATAGCTACAAACACTGAAATAAGAATGTAGATGATGATTACTTGATTGGTTTTGCTTTTCATTACCCAAATATAAATAATTATTGCCGAATTATTAATCATCAGTGATAACTTATTTTTTAGGGATTTTATTATTATAATTTTTGGTGTCTAATAGGTTAAGAATATGTAAACTATTGCATAAATATTTTTTATATCAAAATAAAGTGTACCTTTGCACCCATTAAAAATCACAGATGGAATCTATTAGAAACATTGCAATTATTGCCCACGTCGATCACGGTAAAACAACTTTGGTTGATAAAATTATGTATCACTGTCAGTTATTTCGTGATAACGAAAACACAGGTGACTTAATCCTTGATAACAACGACTTAGAGCGTGAAAGAGGTATTACTATTACTTCAAAGAATGTTTCTGTAGTATACAAAGGAACAAAAATCAACATTATTGATACTCCTGGTCACGCCGATTTTGGTGGTGAGGTAGAACGTGTATTGAACATGGCTGATGGTGTTTGTCTACTTGTAGATGCATTTGAAGGGCCTATGCCACAAACGCGTTTTGTATTACAAAAAGCATTAGACCTTGGTTTAAAACCATGCGTGGTAATCAATAAAGTTGATAAAGAAAACTGTACTCCTGAAGAAGTTCATGAAAAAGTTTTTGACTTAATGTTTGAATTAGGCGCAGAAGAGTGGCAGTTAGATTTCCCTACTGTTTACGGTTCAGCAAAAAATAACTGGATGTCTGACCATTGGGAAAACGTAACTGATAATGTGGAAGCATTGTTAGATATGGTTATCGCTAATGTACCAGCTCCAAAAGTTTCTGAAGGAACTCCTCAAATGTTGATTACTTCATTAGACTTTTCAGCTTTTACAGGTCGTATCGCTATTGGTCGTCTAGAAAGAGGTGTATTGAGAGAAGGTATGCCAATCTCATTAGTAAAAAGAGACGGTACAACAACTAAATCTAGAATTAAAGAACTTCATACTTTCGAAGGTCTTGGTCGTAAGAAAGTACAAGAAGTAATTGCTGGAGATATCTGTGCAATTATTGGAGTAGAAGGTTTTGAAATTGGAGATACTATCGCTGATTTTGAAAATCCAGAAGCTTTGAAATCAATTGCTATTGATGAGCCTACAATGAGTATGTTGTTTACCATTAATGACTCTCCTTTCTTCGGTAAAGAAGGAAAATTTGTAACTTCTCGTCATATTAGAGATAGATTGACAAAAGAATTAGAGAAAAATTTAGCCATGAAAATGGGCGAAACTGATTCTGCTGATAAATTTATGGTTTTTGGTCGTGGTGTATTACACTTATCTGTTCTTATTGAAACAATGAGAAGAGAAGGATACGAATTACAAATTGGTCAACCACAAGTAATCATCAAGGAAATTGATGGTAAAAAATGTGAGCCAATTGAAGAACTAACAATCGACTTACCGGAGAATCTTTCTGGTAGAGCTGTAGAGTTTGTTACTATGCGTAAAGGAGAAATGTTGAGCATGGAAACCAAAGGGGAGCGTATGATTGTAAAATTCAATATTCCATCTCGTGGAATTATAGGATTGCGTAATCAATTGCTTACTGCAACAGCTGGTGAAGCTATTATGGCACACCGTTTCATAGGATATGAGCCTTACAAAGGAGAGATAGCAGGACGTAACAAAGGGTCATTGATTTCTATGGAAAAAGGAAAAGCTATTCCTTATTCTATCGATAAATTACAAGATCGTGGTAAGTTTTTTGTTGAACCAAATACTGAAATCTATGAAGGTCAGGTTATTGGAGAAAACTCTCGTGCTGATGATATGTGTGTAAACGTAACTAAAGAGAAAAAACAGTCTAATGTTCGTTCATCAGGAAATGATGAAAAAGCAAGGATTATTCCTCCAATCATTTTCTCTCTTGAAGAAGCTTTAGAATACATTCAAAAAGATGAATATGTTGAGGTTACTCCAAAATCTATTCGTTTACGTAAAATCTATTTGACAGAAACTGATAGAAAGAGATTTAAAATCTAATTCTATTTTTATAAGATTTAAAAGCCATTCGTTTATTCGAATGGCTTTTTTTATGGCCTTTTATAACGGGTTTAAGTAGTATCGGGATGTTTTTTTATATCATCAGAGAGAGTTTCATAAAGCAACTTGAAATAGTTAGCTCAATAATAGCAACACTAAAAAGTGAATTTTCCTCTAGCATAAAAAATTCCCTAATCTTCAATATGAAAAGTAATCATTTACTATTTGGCGTACCATGTACCCAAAATTAATTTATCTTTTTAAACTGAAATGACCTTTGACCTCCCTACCATCTTGTAGTTGCAAAGTGTACCAATAGTCATCAGATGATAAAGGTTGTCCCGCAATAGTACCGTCCCATCCTTGACTTGTCGGTATTAATTGCTTTAAAAGTTTCCCATAGCGGTCAAAGATGTAGATAGTTGAATTCCCATTAAAAGTAGCATTTATTCCTTCAATATTCCAGAAATCATTAAAACCATCAGCATTTGGCGTAAAATATTTTGGAACACCGATAACAGAAATAGTTTTACTAACCGTTCCACATCCATTTTTGTCATTAATGTAAACTTCATGAATACCAGAAGATACATTATCGAAATAATTAGATAATTGAAAAGGTCCATTTGGTTTGTCCAAGCTGAATTCATACGCACCTTGTCCAATTGTGTTTACTGTTACTGTATTGATAGTACTTAAGTCTACTATGCCTATCTTTGTTATGGTTGCAATATCTGATGCTGAAACTTTTATCTTTTTTGTTGTACTGCATCCTGCAAGGCTTGTTACTATAACCGTATAATCACCTTCCGTACTAACATCAAGTGTTGAATTCGTTTGTCCACTTAAGACACTGTTGTTTTTTATCCATGAATACGTGTAGTTGGTAGATCCTATACCGCTCGGAAGTCCAGATTCTAATGTTATATAAAATGCGGGAAGGTTTGAACAAACTATTTTAGTTTCCTCTGGATCATCTTCAATAACTGGTTTTGGATTCACGATTAGTTTTAGTAAAGGACTTATACCGTAACAAGTATTGTCTGCCGTACTTTCCACTCGGACCCAAATAATTTGTTCATTTGGATATCCTTCATTTCTATATTTGGACGGGTTTTGTATTGCATTATTTTCGGATAAAGCATCTGCTTCATTATTGAAATATTGAATAGAGTAGGGAGTTGTAGCAGACGGAAGTATGGAATTAATATCTACGTTAATGCTACTGAAATTAAATGTAGTGACTCCGTCTCTATCGTCATTTATTGTTGTTAAGTCATCACAAGTCGAAAGTAATCGAGTAAATGAAGTTGGGATTTGTGTTGTCGATACTAGTAAATTAATTTGGGCAATTTTTATGCAACTGTTTGTATTTTCAACTCGTGTCCAAACCTGCATGCTTCCTGCAGTAGTATTTATAAAAGCAACAGGGTCAACAATTAATTTTTCAGAATCTTCTATTTCTGCACCAATAAGTGAAGTATAATAGGTGAATTTTGCAGAGGTAGTAGACGATATTTCGTTATTTTTTATAGTTAAATTAAAGGCTGAAAATCCATCAGAATCTTCATCGCACTGCACTATTGTTACGTTGTTTGCTAGCGGAAGAGGCATGACAGTTAGATTTATTTTACTTATGGCTACACATAAAGTAGCAGGGCTAAAAGCTTTAACATAAATGTCCTGTTGATGAGGATTCGTGTTATAAAACAAGGGGCCTAATTCATTCCTATCTGTTTCAGCATCATTTTGGGATATAAAATATTTGAGGATATAATCTGTAGAACTTTGTGCGTTTAAAATTTCAGCAGTAACTTTATTTAAATCAAAGGTTGCTTTACCATTTGAATCATTTCCGTCCTTCGCATCATCGCAAATTACGGATTCAGTTGCGGGAATATTTATATATTCATTCACTTGAACATTAAACTCTGATGTGGTGAAGCAACCAGTTATTGTATTCGTTATTCGTGCAAAAAGAGATTGAGGATTCTGTGAATTTGTAAATGAAGTTGGATTTAGTATCGGATTTATACTTGTTGTTGCGTCATTTTGATCTTTATGATAACTCACGTTAACACCGGTTTGGTTTCCTATGATAATTGGAGTATTTTTAGTTAAATCGAATGTCGTAGAAAAGTCCGCTGTTCCATCGCTATCGCATTGAACTATATTTAAGGTTTCTCCCGTTGGTACATTACTGGTAGGCGAAGAATTGAATGTTGCAGTTCCGGTCCATTGAATTGAAAAATTGCTATTGCCAATAGGTCGGTCTATTACTAAAAAATAAGAATCTCCGTCAGCTACCGTCAGCCATTTTACAAAGCTATTTCCATTGTTTCCAGGTCCTTCGGCGGTATCACTCTCTAATTCATTCATGCCAGTATAATTATTATTCTGCCTTGTTGATGCTGGATTAGTGGTAGAACACCTGATGGCCTGTCCAAGAGCATTGCATGTTTCATTAGGTCCAAAAACAAAAAAATCAAAATCTTCTCTGATATCTGTACTTTCAGGAACGAGATTGAATCCTAGTGTACCGCCTTTTTTTATCGATATTCTTAGCCAAATACTATTATTCTCCTCACTTGAGCAAGTATTTAAAGCAGATAATTCTTGAGTGCCAATACCGGTTACAGTCAGTCCTTCTAAATTTGTATTTCCGCAAACAATAATTGCATCGCTGCAGTCACTTTGTGCATGGCTCTTTATAAATGCAAGAAATAAGAATAAGATTAGTAAGACGTTTTTTGTCATTGTTAAAATTTAATTTTTTTTACCTTTTTAAGCTAAAATGTCCTTTGGCCTCTCTTCCATCTTCTAATTTAATGGTGTACCAATAATCATCAGATGGAAGAGGCAGGCCTGTAAAAGTTCCATCCCAACCTTCGCTAGTTGGTATCAATTGTTTCAAAAGCTTACCATAACGGTCAAAGATATAGATTGTAGACTTGGCATTAAAGTTGGCATTAATTCCTTTTACATTCCAAAAATCATTGTAACCATCATTATTAGGCGTGAAATATTTTGGAACACCAATAACTGAAATAGTTTTACTAACCGTTCCGCAACCATTGATGTCATTAATAAATACATCATAAATTCCGGAAGGGATGTTAGTAAATACATTAGATGATTGGTAAGGGCCGGACGGTTCGTTTAGGCTAAATTCATATTTTCCTTTTCCGCTAACATTCACCGTTACCGTATTGATATCTGTTAGGTCTGCAATATCAATGGTTGTGATCGTTGCAATATCTGATGCTTTCACTTTTATTTTTCTGGATCTACTGCAGCCTAGAGTTGTAATTACTTCAACAGTATAATTACCTTCGGCATTAACATCTAAGGTTGCATTGGATTGGCCACTTAAAACAACACCGTCTTTGGACCAAACGTAAGTGTAATTAGCTGTAGCTGAACCATCTTGAATTCCCGCCTCAAGTGTTACGAAGAAAGTGGGGAGATTCGAACATACTAATTCATCCTCACTTCCATCTAAATTTAAATTTATTGGTGGAAGTGGATTTACTATAAAAGGTATAATTACCGATGCAGTACAGTTTGAATTTATAGTATTTTCTACTGTAGCAGTAATGTCTTGAGTACTGCTAAAAAATGGATTTGGTAGTGGACTTGGTAACGAGGCACCATCTCTGTCGAAATATTTAACATTCATTCCTGTTTGTCCTCCTAAAATTGTATTTTGAAAAGCACTGGTGTCAAATCCATATTTACCATCTTGCAGTAGTGGATCTGCTTCATCATCGCAAACGGTTGTTAGAGCTGTTGCAATTGGGAAAGCTAGAGGTAAATCATCCACGATAAAAACGATGGTCGTTGCATCAGAACAGCTCAAAGTTGTCGAGTTCGTTACCACTGCTTTTATGGTCTGAGATTCCGTGGTGAATGTTGGCGGAAAAGGACTGGGTAACAGATTATTATTTTTATCAAAATAAGTTATAGTAACATTAGTTTGTCCTTTTAATATATCTGATTCTAAAGTAGAAGTGTTAAAAGTATATATTCCGTCTTGATTGTCATCGCATTGTCTAGGAACGGTAACCACATTCGCAAAAGGTAGTTTTTCTACAGTAAGCGATACATAGGGCCCCAAACCATAACAAGCGTTATCAACATCACTATCTACTCGACCCCATATTTCCTGTGTGTTTTGATAACCAATATTTCTATAGTTTGAAATAGTTGTGATCGCATTCTTTTCCGCTAACGCATCTGTTTGATTACGGTAAAAAGTTACGGTATAATTACCAACTGGCAATAGAGTTTTTATATCCGTTTCGGTACTGCTTAGGTCAAATGAACTAATTCCATCTCTGTTATTATTGTTTGAATTGTTATTCCCGTTTTCATCTAAGAAATCGTCACATTCCATGTACGTTCTCTTGAAGGTACTTGGAATTTGTGTTACTAAAACTTTTAAGTTTAATTCCGCTACGCTAAAGCAGCCATTAGCATTGACTACTCTTGCCCATACTGTCATCATGCCGGGTGTTGTATTCGTAAAAGATGTAGGCGTATTAATTAATTCTGACACGTTTCCTGTGGTAGCACCATCCAAGGAAGTGTAATAAAAGAAATCCTCATTGGCAAAATTACTGGAAATAGCGTCATTTTTCACCGTTAGATTAAAGGCGGTTACCGCATCTAAATCAGCATCACATTGAATGATAGTTACGTTATTAACGGTTGGTAAAGTGTATACGGTTAGCGAAGTATCATCGGAAAGTAATCCGCAAGAATTACCGGCTTTATTCAGTTGAACTCGATATTTATATCCGTTCATTGTATTTTTTACGCTTGTTATTACTAAAGTATTGGTTGTTGCTCCAGAATATATTACGTTATTAATAATAGGATTCCAAGTCGTCCCATTACTTGAAACTTGCCATTGGTAGGTGTTGTTCCCATTGTCAACTAATGTAATTGTCGTGTTTTCTGATTCACATGAAGGATTTGCAAGCGGTTGAGAAGTGATTACAATTGGCGCGGCAATGATGTAATTGTTATTAGGGGTTGTATAGCCCAAGCCACTAGTTACTAGTCCATAACTATTAACACTTGGAGGCGCAATAGAGCCCAATAATCCATCTCCATTTGGATCCATGAATCCTGCTTCAATAACATCAGAACAGGAATCTCCATCACTATCTAAATCGCGATAATTTTTGATACCGTCAGTATCAGTGTCTGTTCCAAGATTTCCAATTTCAATTGCATCAGTAATTCCATCATTATCGCTATCTAAATCTAGATAATCGGGTACGCCATCATTATCTGTATCGATTGGGATTAAACCAGGTTCAAACGCATTATCTAATCCATTTTTATTAGTATCAGAATTTGATAATGCAACAGATGCGTTTGGTTGAGATTCTATTAAGTCTAGAATTCCATCATTGTCACTATCACTGTCTAGCTGGTCTGGGGTTCCATCGCCATCGGAATCTTTTGGAACACAAGAAGCAAAAAACTTAAATGTTGATTTGTTGGCATTGGTCTCAGATAAATTTCTGTGTGTGAAACTGAGTGAGTTGGATAAGTAAGTAAGAAACTTGAATGTTCCTGTTCCAGATGCCAGTGGGGCGCTACTGTTCAAGCGAAATCGTATTTCGAAAGAAGAATATTGTGTTACACCGCTTTCATAAATACCATCGTAATTAGTATCAATCAATAATTGGTTGTTTGGGTTGAGTACCGTTATGGTTTTATCGACATCTGAATTTATAGTGTAATCAGAATCAGCATTCAATAAATCTGATGCATTGGCACTTGTTACATACTCCATTCCCAAACTTATGGGTTGGGCAAAAGTCATTTTATAGCTTACAAAATTTCCTTTTCCTGCGGGTATTTGGGTAATAAAACTTCCATTGTTATTCCCTGTAAAAGGGGTTGCACTCGCTGCTGTAGAGGTAGATATTGCTCCCGAAAAGGAATTAGAATAAAGACCAGTTGCTATATTTCCTCCATTTGCATTAGATGTATTAATATCTTGATTGCCATAAGATTCCGTGCAATTGGTTATACCATCATTGTCATTATCGATATCTATATTATCGTTTACGCTGTCATTATCTATATCAGTTTCACATGTGCTTACAGGAATAAGGTCAGATAATACAGGAGGAGAACTGCATCCAGATATACTACCCTTTACTTGGTAATAACCAGGTTTTGTGGGAGGGTACGAACTGTTGTTTGAATTGGCTATAGGAAAATTATTAAAGTACCATTCGAAGGTGTTGTACGAAGAAATGGAACTAACTTTTAGCGTAACATTGGGAATACAAGAGGAACTGCCAACATTGATTTCGTCAGTAATAATTTCTGGTTTTGTATCAAAACCAGAATAATAACCTCCATAAGTGGCTGCGTTGTTGGAACCAAAATAGGAAACATAGACTTGCTTTGTCGAAAACACGCTAATGTTACCAGTTAAACCTGTTACGGTATAAGTCTCATAAAGCCCGTTTCCAATAACATCTCTAGGTGAAACTCCTACAGGCTGTCTAACGCCATTTATTGCGATTTCAACTATTGCATCTTTTTCAGTGACAATATTCAAGCCGCTATTTGTAGTAAATGACGTGGATCCTATTTTTTCTATCATTGGAATATTATCAACAATATTTGGGGTAGAACAATTTAATGGCGGAACAAAAAACATTTCTTGATTTGCCTGACTAGAACTCCCAACACTTTGGTATGCAAATATATTTTTATTTGTTTTTACGTATAAACTACCATTGACTGAATAATTTGTACCATCAAGGATTATGTACTGTCCGGCATTGAGCGGTGTTGTATTGAACGGAATTGTACTTCCATTAAGGTAAATATAAGTATCATTTTGGTGAGCTACGAGTAAAGGCCGCTCTAAAATATCTAAGCCCAAACCACGAACAAAAATATATTCATTTCCTATCCTTTGTGCTGGAACTATTTGGTCAAATCCTAAATCTAAATTACCACTAATATTCCCGTTAGTACCTCCATAAGAACCACAATTCATCACAATTGGTTTATTAGACTTGACTAACGCACCAATTAATCCATCTTTATTGGCAATACTTATATCTTCAGTTGCTAAAATATAGCTCTGACCTGTATTTAAAGTTACGCTAGGAGGAGTGTTTCCTACCGTTGCATTTCCCATTAAAGTTACTCCGGGTTTTATGTCGCTAAAATCAACAACCGTGTTGTTTTCAGTTGCTAATATTGACAAAAAAGTATATCTGAAAGTTCCGCTATTTGCAGTACCCGTATTGACAAAAGCTCCTACCCTAAATTCATTTCCAATAGCTGATAAGCCTTTTGAAATAAGGGATCCTGCTTGATTGAAATTGCCAGCTATTACTCGCGCGGCGACGTAAATTAAATTTTCGGCTTCAATTATAAACCCCTTGTCAGATAAAGGAGTATTTAATAAACTAGGGTCTACATGGAGTTGAGTATTTGTTCCAAATCCAACGTTATATTCAACAGGGGAATTTTTTGATACTATAATTTCCGTGATACCTACACCGATTGCATTAATTTTAACCTTAACCGGAATAACACTTGGTGTAGAAATGTATAAGTATTGGTCTTGTGCAGCAACAGAATTAGAACCTGACAGCGGTGGTATATAATGTGTTTTACTAAATTGGGCAAAGCAGCTTATTGATAAAAAAATAAAGAAAATAAGTAAAGTTTTTTTCATGCACTAAAAATAGGGAAATAAGTATTATCTTTTTAAAGAAAAATGCCCTTTTATGATTTTCCCATCCGCAAAAGTTAAATTAAACCAATAATCATCAGCAGGTAATAAGACTTCATTAAAAGTTCCGTCCCAACCAACATCTGAAACCGTTAATTGTTTCAGTAGCTTACCGTAACGGTCAAAAATATATAATGTTGATTGGGGAAGTGTGTTCAAATTTTTAATTTTCCAAACATCATTGTAGCCGTCATCATTTGGTGTGAAATAACGCGGGTAATCCAATACGTAGACTACAAAAGGGAATGAGGTGCCGCAACCATTCTTATCTCGGGCATAGACTAAATATTCTCCGGGAACCATACTATTAAAAGTGGAATTTTCTTGAAAAAAAGCACCGTCAATCGAAAATTCATATGCTCCAATTCCCGTGTATTCAATTGAAATTGAATTTTTATCACCAGCAAAATCGTTTGTTTTTATACCTGTTATCGTTGCAATTCCAGAAAGAGTTACCATATATTTTTTAGTTTTTTGACAACCTTTCTCATTTGTAACTACTACAGAATACATTCCTGGAGCATCAATCAGAATACTATTAGAACCTGCTCCTGTGTTCCACAAATAGTTGCTGAAGCCACTATCAACTGCAAGAGATAGGCTAGATCCTTCACATAAAATCAAAAATTCGTCTTGAAAATTAGGTGGGTCAAATGGGTTTACTTCCAATTGTATAGGAGTAATTGCATAACAGTCGGGTCCATTTACAATCTTAGCAAAAATGGTTTGTTGATTCGGAATCGTGTTTCTAAAAACTGTTGAGAGTTGGTTTTGCGCTGCTATAGCATCTGTTGAGGTCAAATAATACTGAACGACCAATCCCGCTGGTAAACCGGTCAGTACCTGTGCGGTCGCCTGAGTACTTAAATTAAATTCAGTTAAACCATCTTCGATACCATCGCCATCACAGGTTTTGATGGGATTTTGTTGCGATAGGGCAGTATTGGAAATAAGAAGTTTTACTTCCGCAAAGTTTTCACATCCTAAAGAATTGGTCACTCTAGCGAATACAGATTGATTCGGAGCTGAATTTTGAAAAGTGGTTGCATTCCTTATTGGATTCATTTGTGTTTTGGCAGCATCCAAAGATTCATAATAGACTACCATGCTTAAATTCGGTATATTATTTTTTACAATGGCATCTACTTTTGTCAAATCAAATATAGTGATTCCGTCAGTATCAGTATCACATTGCAAAAGTGTGATGTCCCTTAAATCCATTTTTGGAACATATTCAATTTTTATGTCTTCGGTTGCAATACAGCTGGGTGTCAATAGCACTTCAACTTTATAATTACCAGGACTTGTAACAGTGTAAGTAGGTGTAGTGTCAGATAATTCAATGCCGTTTTTAAACCACTTGTATTTATAACTTGAGGGTAGTTTAGGATCAATAGTGTAGCTTTCGCCAAAGCAAATAGCATTGTTTGTGGTTAGCAACCGATCAGGCCCTAAATCAATTTTTGGCAGAAAGCTACCCGCTTCCAGAAAAATAGCTGAATCAAATTCCTCCGTTGTGTGATCAGCAATAACTAATTTTATGTGATAAATTTTGCCGGCAATGACATTGCTTTGCGCGTTTAGAACCGTAGTTTGTCCACTATAATTAATTGGGCTGGTACTTCCATTATATCCGCCAAAAAAGTTCTCGTTTTTTGGCGGACAACCTAATATTACATTCTGAGATCCATTGAATGGAGGAATCAGGGGATGAACATTGGTTGATGAAACAGGAATAGTCGTATTGGGTAGGACCGCTATATTTTGATAGGGTGTAGCGCTTGCTTTTTCTTTGATTAAAAAAGCGAATCCATCTGAGAAACGGCAGGGAAAATAATCTTGGTATTCATTTGAAGCAAAGATATAGTTGAAACTGATAAAATTTGTCAACGGAATAAAATCGAATTCAAGAACGGTTGCATTGAATGTTTGTGTTAAATTTAGTGCCTGTTCTAAATCAGAATCACCTAGCCAACCTGAATTCCCACCACCCCTGTTTCTTATAAATGGGCCTACAGAATTTTGACTGCTCCAAGTACTCAGCAGAATGCCCTCTTTAAAAGGAAAAGTACTGGTTCCTGCATTAAAATAAGCATAACTTTTTTGAATACCAGAAAAATTATCTCCGGTAGCCTCAGCGTTTGAAATGGTAGCGCAGGAACTATTTACTAAAACATTTTCTACTAGTTGATTTGCTGTATACGAGTCATTTACTGTAATAGATTGTGCGGTTGCATTACTAAAAATGCAACAAATGAAAAGAATAAATAGTATTGTTTTTACACCGTTCATAGCGCTATAAAGATACTACAAATCTCTATTTTTTAATAATCGATGCGAAAGGAAAATAAAAATCACGGTCCAGCATAAAACAATTATAAGGGAAGACAGTTCGACATCATATTTTTTAATATTATCTAATCCAATTTGTGTTCCCAAGTTTTTCACCACTGATAAACGTGTAAAGGGTTCAATGATTAAATTCGACATGGATTCCAAAGGAAAAAACTGCATAATGGAAGCCGCTGTGGTACTTTCTGGAAAAATCTTGAAAGTTAAAATACCTTTTACAATTCCTTCGATAATATTCCAAACTAATAAAAATCCTAGCGCAAAGGCGGATCGTTTTACCAAAATCCCTAAAAATAAACAAAACGAAAAGAAACCAACTAATTTTATGAAATAGGCAAGCAGGTATTCCAAATCAGAAAATACGATGCTGAATTCCGTATAAGATGAAAAACTAAATCCTAAAATCAGTGACATTATAAAAATAAAAATGGTAGATACTGATGCAAATAAAACAACGGTTAAAAATTTAGACTGAATAAATTCTGCTTTGCTCATGCCATCAATTAAGTTTTGCTTTAGCGTTCCATAACTGTATTCATTCGCCATCATCGAAACAATTACGATGGCTAAAAATAGTTTTAGTATCGCTGCAATGTACGTGTTGAAATGCCAAATAAACGGAAAGTTGAAAATTCCCATTTCAGCCAAGTGAAATTTAAAAATTCCTAAATCAAATTTTATAGAGGCTATTAATGCAATGAAGGTTAAAAGTATAAAGTAGGTCAATGTCAAAACCCGACTGGCTTTGTTTTTCCAAATTTTTTGTAGTTCTATGGAGAGAAGTCGTTTCATAAATTGAGTATTAATACTTAAGAACTGAAGCTTAAGATTTAGTGTTTTGTAATAAGATTTAAATGTAGCTCGAGCAATTGCTTTATCTGCTTTTATTTTTTTTGAGTCAATTCTAAAAATTGTTCTTCCAAGCTGTTTTTTCGTTTCACCAAATGATTTAAAACTATATTATTTTCAAAAAGAAAACGATTCAAGTCTCTTGCTTCCAAATTTTCTTTAAGATAAACCAAAACTTTTCCTTGCTCCTGAACAATATTTTTAGTGGCGGGATGCGTTTGTAAAACGCTTATTAAGTTGAGAATGTCATTTGCCTCTACTTCAAAAAATCCCTCGTTAGCTGACATTCCATCGACTAAACCGGTATATAAAACCACTCCTTTTTGTAATACTAAAACATGAGTACACACTTTTTCCACTTCGTCTAATAAATGCGAAGCGAGCAGTATGGTTGTCCCTTTAGAGGCAATTTGTTTGATAATATCTCTAATTTGATGGATTCCTTGCGGATCTAAGCCATTTGTGGGTTCGTCTAAAATTAAGATTTCAGGATCATTCAATAGTGCCGAAGCGATTGCTAATCGTTGTTTCATACCTAATGAAAAGGTACTGAATTTACTGTTTTGGCGATCTGTCAAACCTACTAGTTCTAACTTTTCATTGACTTTAGCATCATTAATCCCTTTGATTTTGCACACTAATTCTAAGTTCTCCTTAGCGGTCATATAGGGGTAGAAATTTGGTCTTTCGATAATCGCGCCTACTTTTTTCAGGGCTTGATGTGTTTCCATGGTTCCGCCAAACCAGCTGTATTCGCCAGAAGTTTTGTTGACCACGTTTAAAGCAATACCTAAGGTGGTTGATTTTCCGCTCCCATTAGGACCTAAGATCCCGTAGACATTGCCTTTTTTTATTTCGAAAGAAACGTTTTTTAAAGCTTGGAGTGCGCCATAACGTTTATTGAGATTTTTGACTGAAAGTATCGTTTCCAAGGAATTCATCTTTATATGTTTTTATATAGGACGAACAAGGACAGATTTTGTTACTATTTAATCAGAATTAGTTTATTTCTCCAATTAATTTGCAAATTGCGTCTAGTTTTTTAGCGGTAATTGGTTTTTCAATATAGTCTTTCACTATTTGATATTCCTTCGCTTTTTCGATGTCAGCCGGGTCAATTGAAGAAGTCATAATAAAGATAAAGATCTCTTTTTTTAATGATAATTCAATAAACTCGTCCAGGAATTGCCACCCATCCATAATTGGCATATTCAGGTCGAGTAAAATGGCATCGGGTAGAATTACTTTGTCAAATTCATTTTTTTTTAGCTCTTCTAATGCATGTTGAGCATTATTATAAGATTGAATTTCTTCGCAAAACTTATTTTTAGAGATAAGAATGCTCATCAGTTTAACGGTTAATTTGTCATCATCTATGATATAAGTTAATTTATTTTTCATTTAAATATATTTTAAAATTTGAACCGAGATCTAGTTCACTTTCTACTTCAATTTTACCATTCATAGCTTCTAATTGATTTTTAGTAATAAATAATCCAATTCCTTTAGCATCTTCATTGCCATGGAAGGTTTTATACATACCAAAAATTTTATGTCCATTTTTTTCTAAATCTAATCCTAATCCGTTGTCTTTGAAATTTATGACATTGAAGTTGTCAATAATTTTATATCCTATTTCTAAGGTAGCAGTGCGCTGATTTGATTTGTATTTTATAGCATTGGTAATTAAGTTGAGTAAAATACTATCCAAATAGGCTGGTATGGCTGTAACCATGAGATCTTCTGGAATGGTGTCCGTTATAATTATTTTACTTTCTTTAATGACTAATCTTAATGCCTTTTTTGTTTTTTCGATTTCGTGTTTTAAACAAATTTCTTTTTTTTCGATATTTGTATTTTGCTGAATTGTTATTATTTCATTCAAATATTCAATCGATTCAGACAGTTTTTCCGTTCCTTCTTTAAACAATTCAAAATAGGAAAGTTTTTCTTGGATATCATCAGTGTTTTCTATCACATCTACTATCATAGATAAATTACTGGTATGAGAACGGATATTATGGGAAACGATATGTGTAAAGTTATATAATTTATTGTTCTGATTACTAGTGACTTCTAAAAGTTTTTTTAGTTCTAGTTCTTTTTCAATTCTCGAAGTTACATTTCGTCCTACACCAATAAAATTTATAAGGTTATTGTGATTATCAAATGCTGTCGTGATATTCAATTCAAACCAATATTTTTCTTTTTTCTTGTTATAGTTAACCACCATAATAGTAATACTTTCATGGTCTTCAATTGCTTTTCGCATCAATGATGTGGCAGTTGCATCCGTTTCAAGGCCTTTAGATAAATATCCTGGTTTTTGTCCTAAAACTTCATCCATTGTTAAACCCGTTAGGTCTAAATAAGCTTGGTTTGCCCATACAGCGATTCCATTTTTATCAGCAATTACTATGGTGTCTGTTGTCTCAGATGCAGCAAGTGATAGTAAAGTCATTTTGTTTTCAGCAATCTTTCTTTCGCTGATGTCTCTGATGAAACACACTAAATAGGTGATGTCATCCACCTGAAATTTCTTTCCAGAGGCTATATCTACCGGAATTGAATCTCCCGACTTAGTTTTTATGAAGGTTTCATCAACGGTATACTCATTTCTGTGCAAATTATATTTTAGAAAAAAATGGGCTTCTTTTGTCAATTCTTCTGGAAATAATTCGGTGTAATGGATGCCTTTTAATTCAGACACATCATATCCAGTGAGGACTGAGGATCTCGGATTACAATCCGTTATGATGCCATTAGAAGTGTCAATAATAAATATAGAGTCATTGGCACTAGAAAAGATGGACGAAAATTTCTCTACATTTAATTGAAGCTCATTAATCAGGTTCTGTTCATTTGTGATGTCCTGAAAAGTACCTAATAAATTAGCTGGTTTTCCATCAATCATTTCCACTTGACAGATGCATTCTATATATTTTATATTGTTTTTAGCGGTAGTAATTTGGAATTTATCGTCAAACGAAATTCCTTCATGAATTGCACTATAAATCCTATTTTTAATCCGGTCTCTATTTTCTCCTTCGGTATAAAAATTAATTTCGTTTCCATTAACAGGCTCAAAATCAACAGGAACTTCAAGAATGCATTTTATTACTGCATCCCAAATAACTTGATCTGTTTGCACATTCATTTTCCATATACCAATCTTAGCTGATTGCGCAGCCTTGAAGTAGAGTTCAAGTTTATTTGTCATTAGTAGGTAATAAATGTTTTGGGTAAATTGGGATTTCCAAATATAAAGTTTATAATTCAGCATATTTTTTTTTTAACAATAAATAACAGGGTGTCAAGATGGTATAATAAATTTTATTTTAAATACTTTTTAATCAGCTGCTATTTTTTGTTGAGGTTGGACTCTCTCTGTGATTTGGGTTTGTTTAATAGTAAAACATTTAAATAGCTGTAGTACAAGTATTTATGATTTTGGTAATTATCGTTTAGTAAACAAAAAAAATGAAGCTGCTTGTTTATTGTTAGTTTGGGATAAATTGAGCAGGAATTTAATTCAGCCTGTGCTGCGACATTTAGTTTTGTAGTTTTAAGTTTAACACTGTTTTTATTTTTTTTTTTCGAAGTCAAAATTTTAATAGTATAAGGAATTTATTGCCAAGAAATTTGCTATAATTGAAGTTAAGAAGGCCGTTTAAACACGCTAGAATCTTTTTTATTACAATATTATCGTTAGTTAATAAGTTCGTATAGGTTTAGTTGAACTCATGCACCAGTCAGCAGCTTAATTTGTTGTAATTTTGTTGTAAATTTTTTTCAGATGAGCGAGCCAGTAATGATTTTTAAAAAACCATCGTACCCTATAAATGATGCTCTTTTGCAGTATTTAGAGCGGTTTGATCGCATATCAAAAGTCTCCATATTTTATGATGATTTATTGCGATTTACAGGTTCAGTAACGGTGTATGATAAAAACGATGAGGATACGTTATGGATTAGAGTGTATTACAATGAGTTTGAAAGAGAAGAAATTGATTTGAATCTTAAAAAGATCTATTCACTATTGCACTCCGATGGTAATTTAGGAATTATTAAATTCTTAAATGTGGATTCTATAGACTATTGTACTTTTGGAAACTCGAAGCCTTTTCGAATAAAAGTAAGGAACATACTTAATGATAATTATACGCACTTTTATATCAAAAAAGCCGATGCTTCCCGTGTTTATGGTTTGGAATTAGAACACATTCTTTCCCCTGATAAAATCAATTTTTTAGTGTACCAAGACACTTTAATTGAGGAGCACATCATGGGGATTCCAGGCGATGTATTTATAAAAACCTTATTGAAAGATTGTACAGAAACGGAAAAGTCACAGATCGCAAAAGAGTTTGTAAAGTTTAATGAACGTTGTATGATTCGGTTACTAGGGGATATGCGTTCTTATAATTATGTAATTGTTCCTACGCATGATTTTGACCAAGTAGTCTATAAAATACGCGCCATTGATTTTGATCAGCAATGTTACGAAGGCAATTTTAAAGTGTATCGCCCACAGTTTTTTAAAGAAAATTATCCAATGGTAAAATTGGTAAAAGAAAAACTTCAAAATAGTTCAATCGAGCAATACAAAGATGAGGAGCGTTCTGTGTTAGCCAAAAGAATGATTTCTGCTGAAAATAGAATCAACAGATTGTTGGAAATTATGGGAGAGGATGAACTTGCACCCGAAGCACATTTGCATCAGTTACAAATGGAACTGTACAATTATACCAATGATTTGAATTTCAAAAAAGCCAAATCTATGGGAGAAATTATGAATGCAGCATTTGAATTTATTACTCGAAATTTCAAAAGCATTAATTTATTTAAATCAAGAATGTAAGTATTGGTTTATTTGTATTGAACATATTAAAATGATTTTTGATCACGCTACTATTCAATTCGTATTGTTTAATTTTTGCAACCACTAATAAGAAGGAATTTCCTTAACTACTTTTTATTAATTCCTTATGCTATTCAAATTAACGTCAAGTTCTTTTTTATGAAAAAATATTTTTTATTGAGTTTCTCTTTTGTTTTAATGGGTTGTCAGCAAGAATCAAGTACTTTGACGCCACTCTTTTCTTTGCCCAATAAATTAAAAGAGGTGTCAGGAATAACGTATGTCCCTGGTGCCAATTTGTTATGGGTATTAGAAGATCATGGTAACCCAAATGCAATTTATAGTATTAATTCTAATGGAAAAATTGAGAATATCTTAACCATCGCAAACACAGATAATATCGATTGGGAAGACATCACAAAAGACAAAGAAGGGAATCTCTATATTGGCGATTTTGGCAATAATGACAATGAAAGAAAGGACTTGAGTATCTACAAAATTGATAAAAACGCGTTACGAAGCAAAAGTGCAACACCAGTGTACAAAATCTCTTTTACTTATCCTGAACAAAAAGATTTTCCACCTAAGAAATCAGAAATGTTTTATGATGTAGAAGGTTTTTTCGAGTTTAAAGATAATTTCTATCTTTTTACAAAAAATAGAAGCAAAGGATTTGACGGAACAGCATTTTTATATAAAATACCGAATGCGCCAGGAGTTCATCAAGCGGTTTTAATGGGAGAATTTGAAACATGTACAGTGTACAATAGTTGCGCAATCACGAGTGCAACCATTAGCCCAAATGATGAGAAAGTTGCTGTTTTAACACACGACAAATTATTTTTATTTGAAAATTTTAAAAACGATGACTTTCTTAATGGTACCAAAACTGTTTTGGAATTAAATCATTTCTCTCAAAAAGAAGCGGCTTGTTTTAAAGATAATGACCGCTTATTCCTTGCTGATGAAAGAACCAAAAGCATTGGAGGAAATGTGTATAATGTCAGTCTTAAAATGTTAAAATCCAAATCCTAAACCAAAAGCAATCCGTGCTTCTTCGCCTGCACTTTTAAAATAAGTGATCCGGGCCGTTAATACATTTAGTCCGTTAAGCCATAAGCCGCCACCAAATGACTGGTGCCATTTATCTGAACTTTCCCCTTTCTGCCATACTCTACCGTAATCAAAACCACCTAAGACACCGTAAGACATCGGTATAATGGTCTTTTTTATTTTTCCTAAATTCAAACGAATATCACTACTTTGATAGAAAGAGCGATTGCCTAAAAAGCGTTCATTTCTGAAACCTCTTAAATCATAATCACCTCCTAAAGTCGTTCCTTGGTAAAATTCAAAATTGTCATTCAATACGGCTTTTCCTTTAAGTATAGTTGCGAACACTAGCTTTCCGTTGGCGTCTATTTTGTGATTAAAATTAAGCTTGCTTTCTAGTGCAGGAAAATTTCTTTTGGTATCTTCTAGATTCATTTTCCACGTACCTGCGATACTAAACCCCATTCCCATAGAGGGAAAAGATGATATGTCATAATTTTCAAAACTGTATTTCATCATTGCTCCAGCAAATTGTTGACTTTGAAAAACAGCTGTATTTACACTTGGAGAAAGATCTACAAACCGATTCATAGTTTCTTCAACGGTGATTCTTTCAAAACTGGTTTGAAGCTGAAAGGTACTGCCATATTTCCCAACTCTTTTAATGGACGGCATTACTTTTAGCATGCGAATGCGAACGCGATTGAAATCCATACCAAACGCATCATCTTCGTTTACCGTTTCATTTCCGTAGCCGAAGTAATTAATCGTGAAATTAGGACTGGTGAAACGGCTCTCAAAATCAGGATCCCATTTGCCAAATAATTTTGGAAATTTACCATTATAAATAACCTCATACCCTTTTGTCGCAAAGAAATAATTCGTTTTTAAGCTGTGCTTTTGAGTGTAGGGATTTTGTTTAAAATCATTAACAAGATAACCGGCTACAATGCCTATTTTTATTCCGTCATCAGGATTAAATCCAATATTTGGAAGTCCTGAAAAAGCATTATATTTTGGTTTTGTATAGTCATATAAGCTAGTTTCGTAGTCGTCTGATAATAAAATTTTACTCTTCGCATCTAATGCATACGTATTAGTCTTAGACTTAAAATCATGAATTTTAATTTTTCTTCCGTCTTCAACAATGTAAGAATCCTCATTTTGACCTCCAATTAGTCTGATTTTAATTCCTGATTGTGCTTTTCCTTTTACTTCAAAAATATCATCGTCATCTAAACCATAGATCCATATTTTTTTTGTGTTTTTAGCGTTGAAGTTTTTAGTAAATTGTAGTTCGTCTCCATCATTTTTCAGGCGAAACACTTGGATTTCGAGTTTGTTTCTTCCTTTATTCTGGATTACAAACTTGTCTTTTTTATCTGTTCCAACAATTAAAACAGTGTGTTGTAAAACCGAGTAATATTGCGAGGCTGACTGCTGTAATTCTTTTTTACGAAGTTTTAATTTTCGTTTGATATCTTGCAATGTCTCATCTTGTACTGCCTCAGGTAAATTATCAAAGGCCGCCTCTATAGCTTCATCTGATAGATTATCTTGGATGTATTTTGCTTGTTTGATCCATTCGTTTTCATCGGCAGTTTTTATAAAAGCGAGGTCTAAGGGGTAAGGTTCTCGATTCATCAATTTGACGTTTTTCATTTTTTCCCTAAAAGACTGCATGTGACGTAATGGTATACTTTTCATTAATACAAAGAGCAACGCACCATCATATTTTGTAAATGCTTGATCTCGATCTCGCGGGATGGGTTTGTAAATTACTTTTTGACCTACTTTATATTCGCCCCAACGCCACTGATCTTCATGACGGTCCCAATCGCCTATAAGCATGTCAAATAATCGCGCTTTAATATAAGCACTTTCATCTATTGTGTATTTTTCGTCTTTGTGTAGGTTTTTCAATACCTCTTTTGTACTGATGATGGCCATTGGATTGCCAAAACTTGCTACATCCTTTTGGCTATCTGTTGGACGCTCTTCCACCAAGTATAATTCGTTTCCAAATTCAGCATTAAAATTTTGCAACGCGCTGTGTTTTGGGATGTAGTATAAGTTGGGATTCGCATGTGCAACACCTATTTTTGCTGCTAAATTACCTACAGCAAAGGGCGTATATGGATGTGCAGTCGTATAAAAATCAGATAATAAATTTTCGGCATACGTATCGTCAAATTCATCTTGGATGAACTGATTCTTGAAAGCTACGGATTGTATAAAACGTGTTGTGCTTTTTTTCATAGCACGCATCACATATTCTTTTCCCGTTTTATCAATGAGTTGTAAGGAATTAGATTGATGTCCTCCGCCGGAACGCTTTGGTTGTAATCCTCCATAAAGAGTATCAATTGTAGTAGTTGTAGCCACTATGGGTAGGCTGTAATATTTGCGGTAGTGGTTTCCGAAAAAGAACCTGTAAAACCCTGATTTCTGGGTTTGTTTTGAAGTGTAAATACTAGCGGTAGTTGTTTTGGGAAATGAGGTTGAAAATACTTTCGTGTTATAATTCTCTTTTTTGTCCAACACCAATTTTTCAAAGATTAGTTTTTCGATATTGTTTTCTTGGCCATAAAAAGATACTTTTGCCGCTCCATTTTCATATATTGCCAAAGAAGCATATCCATTTCGACCATAGGAAAAATCATTTGGGTAAAGTGCTTTAGCAGCTTCAGATTTAGAACCTGCACCACTGATAACTTGCTTTATACTGTCTTTTTCAATATACTGTAAATTGTGATCATGGCCAGATACTACAATAACATTGTCCTGATTTTGAAGTAGTGTTTTAACCCTTTTGATAAAAAGGCTGTATTGCTTATTTTGAATATCTTGTGGACTTGCTCCAGATGTTTTTCGGACAAAATTTATTACAGAACCTAAAATTGGAAGCGGAATCTTTTGTTCTAAGGGGAAAAGTTGTTTTTCGAGCGAAAATTGACCTCCATGTGATCCATTGCTCATTAGCGGGTGATGCAGCGCTAGAATTACTGTTTTTTCTTGATTCTTACTTAGAAGGTTTTCAAATTCTTCAAAAAAAGCTTCTCGAGTTTTGATCGTGCAATCATTATTTATTGTGGGGCTGTTGTCCCAATCCTCTAAAAACCATTGGCTGTCGATAGTGATTAAAACCAGATTTTCATTGATTTCTAAATCATCAATACCGCAACTTTTTCTAGGAAGGAATGATTTCTTGTCGTTGAGGTACTCCGTTACAAATTTAGCCTGGCGTTCTAATCCCTTAATACCGCTATACCAATCATGGTTTCCGGGAATGAAAATAGTTTGCCCTTTAAATTTTTTAGATAATTTAAGTTGATTTGTCAATTTACTTTCCGCGATAATTCGTTCATTTGGACTATCAGTTGCTGGCAATCCTTTTGGATAAATATTATCACCAAGAAATAAAAGAGTACTGTTTTTATGGGCTTTTTGTAAACGTTCCTCTAGTATAAGTAATGTTTGCTGTGCTTTCTTTTCATTGGCGTTACCAGCATCTCCAATTAAATAAAAAGTATGCGCAATTGCTGAACTGTCTGTTGCGTTCTGGGAAACTACATTTTTGATGTTTTTTCCAAACTGGGCATGATGTGTTGCACACGATTGAAAAAATAGCGCTGTAATAAAAAATATAAAACCTGCTTTATTGGAGGTAATAAAACATTTATCCAAAAATAATTTCATAATTTAGTATAAAAATAAGTCCATGAATCTTACAGAACAGGCTGAAGTATTTGTTAAAAAATTATTCAAAGATAGACTTTCTTCCTTATATACCTATCATAATTTACAACACACAATTGATGTCGTTACCGCTGCTAAAACCCTCGCCGATGCAGTAGATCTTAATTCTTCTGATAGAGAAATTTTGATAATTGCGGCATGGTTTCATGACTCGGGATATATTAATGGTTGTGATGATCATGAAGAATCTAGTGTGGTAATCGCTAACGAGTTTCTGCAAGAAAATGAAAAATTGCCCGATTATATGGCCAACATAGCAAATTTAATACGGTCAACAGCATTCGGATATATACCTAAAAGTACTATTGAAAAAATAATGAGGGATGCGGATTACTTCCATTTAGCGAGTGATGATTATGCGGCAACGAGCGGTGCGTTGCGAATGGAGTGGCAAAATATGGATCAAAAAACCTTTTCTGATTATGACTGGAATACTGAAAACATAGAATTTATGTTGGATAGACATAAGTACTACACGGATTATGCTTTGAGAAATTGGCAACCATTAAAAGAAAAAACGGTAAAGCGCCTAAAGAAAAAAAGAAAAAAAATGGAAGGCAATGCTAAAGAAGAATTGGAGAAGGAATTAAAAAAAAGGGAAAAAGAACAAAAACCGGAACGAGCCATCGATACTCTTTTTCGTATCACCTTAAATAATCATACTAGTTTGAGTGGTATTGCAGATAGTAAAGCGAATATATTACTGTCGGTAAATGCTATAATTATTTCCATTGCACTCTCAACATTGATCCCTAAATTAGATAGTCCTAACAATGCTCATTTGATGATTCCTACTTTTGTCATGCTCTTGTCCAGTGTAACCACTATAATTTTTGCGATACTTTCAACACGACCAAAAGTGACCAAAGGAGTTTTTACCCGACAAGACATCGAAAACAAAAAAGTGAACTTGCTTTTTTTTGGAAATTTCTATAAAATGCCTTTGGAGGAGTACCAATGGGCAATGAATGAAATGATGAAAGACAAGGAATACCTATATAATTCAATGATTAAGGATTTGTATTTTCTGGGATTGGTTCTCGAAAAAAAATACCGATTGTTAAGAATTGCTTACAATTTATTTATGATAGGAATTATAATATCAGTTGTTTCTTTTGTAATTGCATTCAGGATGGTGGGCGCTTAGTTTAATTCATCCAGCAAATCTTGGTACGAAAAATTATGTGGGATTTGCTTTCTATGTTCATTGCTGATTTTTACTCTTATTGCTTTCAAGCCAGAGATACCTTGTAATTCCTCTACTTCAAATTGTTCGACTGTAGGTTCTAAAATCTTTTTGAATTGTAAAAATTTAATGTAATTCAAATATTCCGTTTCTTCATTGGTATGGGAATAAACGATTGTTATTTTTTCTTTGGCTGTAATTCTCTCGCTGCTGCCTTTGATCGTAGCTTTGTCGATACGTTTTTTTACCACTTCATAACGAGCATTACAGGTGCCATCTACATCAAAACGTTTTTCATCCATTCTAAAGCGAATTGAAATGGGAGAACTAAAAACTAAAATTAATCCTGTAACATCAAGTTCGTAGGGCAAAGAGAGTTTGAGTTGGTGGTGTTTGATCTCCATTTCGCACAAGGTTTGTAATTGCCACAATCTCAAATTATGGAGGTAGAGTGTGTCAAATGGTTTTGATGGCGCAATCGAAGATCCTATATAAAGATTGTGTTCTACACCATCAGTTTTGAAACGCTCATAATAATGAGGATATATGTTTTGTGCCTCTATTTGTTTTTTATCGAGGAGTGAAGCTAGTTTCTTATTGATAATAGATATGGCATTATCAAATTTCTTTCTGGATTGATAAAACAGGCCCGATTTCTTATCTATACTTTCGAAATAATTGTCGACTAAAAGTGCTTCAGTTGAACCCGCTTCGCTATTATTTAAAATAGGATGAATCTCATTTTCAATATAAAGCTGAATTTGCTGCTCTGTATCCGCTTTCAAGGGTAATTCCAGTTGCGTAAGAAGGGAATCTAATTCAAATTTTCGTTGTTCCAGTAAAACTAAGTTGATCTTTGATTCTTGATTTTTAAAAAGGTGGATGAGAGCACTAATTTGGTTTTTCAGGTCTTCCTTAACACACTCGTTTCTATGTTCTGATGATCCTTTGATATCTATTTGTCCAAATAAAGGATATACTTCTTTGAATACGATTTCTTTAAAAATGAAGCCTTTATTATGGCTGCTAGTTTCAAAATAATCTACTGCTTCCCTTCTGAATTTCCAGTAAACACTTGGGTGAATAGCAGTATATTCCCTTTGGATTATGGCTTCAATTTGATTTTGCATATCCGAATTGTAGCGCTCGACGGTATCAATTAGATAGGGTAAAATCAGATCTAGTTTGCAAGCGTTAATACTATTTAATTCCCTAGGATATCCGGAAACGAGCTCAACTACTCCTAAAAGTAGGCCGTTTTTTAAAATGGGAGCAAAAATGCAGCTCTGAATATTTTGTTTCAATAAATGATTGCCTAGTATTTGATTTTCTGGTTGTTGCGCAAATTTTTCAACATTTGAAATGGATATAATTTTTTTATTTTCCAACAAATTTTCAAAAGAACAACTAAAAAGTGCATTTTTACAAGCTACTTCTTCACTATCTGCGAGTATGAAACTTGTCAAACTCTTGTCATTCAATGTGGGTTTTACAAATTTATCTTCTTCTTCATTGTAAACAATAACTCCCACTCTTAAATCAGTAATTTTGAAAATGGAACGAAAAATAGATTGGAAGTTTTCTTGCAACTCTATTTGCTCCTTTTCGGGCTTCAATAGATTGCTTTTTAACTTTGAAATGGAACTTTCCGTGGTGGCATCAAATAAAATGGCAATGCCAAATCCTTTGAGAATCCAACTCTCAATAGGAAATTTTTCTTTCCATAAAGCAAGGTTGTCATAATTGTCCATCAACAAATCTATGTCGTCCTGCGATAGCTTTGGTGCTTTTTCGGTTGCAATTATTTCTAAAAAATCAGCATTGTACAAAATACGATACTGATTCATAATTCCTTTTTTGTTTGGTATATCGTAAAATAAGGGCTTATTAAAGTCGATTTTCTGTCCGTAAATCGCATTTAAAATCAACGTACAACTCATTATATAAAATTGATGTTCATTAAAATCCCGGATGGCCATGTCAAATAATACACCAGCTTCTGAAACTATTTTCTTAAATCTTTCCGTGTAATTGAATGTGAAATTTTGAAATGGAATTGTAACTGCCTTAATTTCATTATTTGTTAATGCAGTGGGAAATAAATCAGCTAGCAAATGCTTAATTAAAGTTTCGTTTTCAGAAATTATCCTCAAATCTTCAATGCCTGTTCTAAATTCTGGTAGGGGGGCTATTTCTTTTAACAAAGCGGTGGCATAATTAGCACGATAATCCACATTAGTGACCGCTATTGCTTCCAAGGCTTCAATAAGCTTATGAAATGATATTAGGGTTTTGAACGGACTTTCTTTAAAAAAATTACGCGCCATTTTTCTTTTATTTTAAGAGCTACTAATTTACAAATAAACCAAATTTTAGGAATTGTTTTTGGAGTTTTATTTTTAAATGCAAAAATCCCCAATTACATAAGTGAATTGGGGACTGAATCTTTTTTATAGTGCGTTATTGC
The DNA here is from genome assembly GCF_900099915.1 of Flavobacterium omnivorum. Lineage (GTDB taxonomy): Bacteria > Bacteroidota > Bacteroidia > Flavobacteriales > Flavobacteriaceae > Flavobacterium > Flavobacterium omnivorum. Next base: position 61,748 of record NZ_FNDB01000013.1, on the reverse strand, counting down.
GTGCTTTTTAAGCTATGATTTCTCTTCTTTATTGAAGTAAACAAGGTAATAATACATTTGTTTTTCTTCATCCCAACCTTTTTCTACATATTTTTCCGCACTCTCTGGATTGATGAAATCCATTTTAATTTGGATATGTGTATCTAAATTAATGACGTTTTTGATGGACTTTCGAGCATCAGAAACCGCTGCATTCGCAATAGGGAATGAGGTAACATCTTCAATGCTGTATTTCTCTCCTTTGTCGACTTTATAGTTTTTAAACTCAGGAATTAAGTCGGGATTGTCTAAAACTTCATTAAGAAAATTCGTTTCTTCGAACTGATCGTTTTTAGCAAAATAATTTACAGAACGGTTCATAAACATCACTTCTTCTTTCTTGTCTTCAGCAGGAAAAACAACATCTTTCGCAAAGTTCTGACAGAATTTCAAATATTTTTTCGTGATGAAGTTTTCATCTTCAAAAGCATCAACGGACAAGAAATGTTCCAGCCAATATCTCGCATCATAACGGTTGCTGTCAACAGTTAGGATTTTGTAACCTTCTTCTTTTTTATAATTAAAGATAATGCATCCTTTGTCCAACTTATTCAGACTCACACCATGTTGTAAAATCATCTCCAAATGTGAAGCTTTTTCTTCAAACTGCAAAAAGTCAGCTTGAATTTCACTTTTGAAAATTCCTATTGCATCCACGACATTATTATCAATGCTCACATTCGTTAAATAGGTAACATATACCTCACCATTCTTGATGTGAGGATGATTGGACTGCTCAAATAAGTGTGAGGTGATTTTTTTAGAAACGTCATGAATTGTACTTGGATTATCAAAAACTTCCGTTGCAAATTTGAACATGTCGTTATAGTCCAAATCAATTTCATGGGCAAACTGAAAATAGTTTTCTTCTTTTTCTCTAAAGGGTTTAAAGAAAAATTCTTTCATCAAAGGCACAATTTCATCATTCAGATTAAACGGTTGCTCCGATAAAAAAATCGCTTCGTTTCTGCTTTTATTACCCACTCTGTGAATGGATAAACTTTCGATGTGGGTGTTGTATAAGTTGATCATATTTTTTTATAAGGTTCAAAGGAGCAAAGAGACAAAGATACTAAGGTTTTAAATTCGCTCTTTAATTTTTCGAGTGAATGAACTTAACATTCTTTCTATTTCTCTGCTTTCTCCGTATATTTTGTTAAATTGAATTTCGTTGGTATATTTTAAATTGAATGATATTTCAAGTTGTGTTTGCATTTCGAATAATGAAGCTATCGCAATATTCAAAAATTTCAAATAATCTTTGTTACCGTCTCTGCCATATCCTTCAGCAATATTACTTGGAATTGATATTGAACTTCTTCTAATTTGCGAAGTCAAACCGTAAATTTCTTCTTTTGGAAATGAATTTGTTAACTCGTAGATATCTGTAACTAAAATCATAGATTTTTGCCAAATTAATAAGTCTCTAAATGTACTCATACCTCTTTATTTTAAAAGCCTTTGAATCTTTGTTACTTTGAATCTTTGTATCTGAAAATTAATTCCAATTCTCCTCAAATCCATAATCTTCAAAACTGTCATCGCCTTCAAACATGTCTAAATCCTCCTCGTCTAAGCCATCTTCAAATTCGTCATTGTAATCATCTGCATTATCTGATTCAAAGTTTTTTTCCATTGCTTCGTCAGGCATTTCACCATGAGAAAAAATAGTTTCAGGATATAAATTACCAATAACTTGATCTTCTACAGCAGCAAGTTCCACAAGGAACGTCCACATATTGATGAAGTCATAGACATAAAGAATTTTAGTGTTTTGCTTATCTAAAATATCGGATAATTGGTAATCGCTCATGACCTTTTGTTCACCGGGAACATCACCGGTATCAAAAAGTGAAATTTCCTCTTCTTGGTTCCAAGTTTCATCACAAGTATAAAAAGAAGCTACTTCCATTCCGTCAAAGCCAAAGGAATTAAAAATTGCATTATGCAAATCTTCTAAGGTATCGTCTTCAAGTATTGCAATGTCTCTAAAAACATCTTCTTCCGCGTCTAGAATCACTCTAAATTTATAAACCATAATCTTTGTTTTTATTGAAAGTCCAAAGGTAAAATATAATTTTAGATTTAGATTTTAGATTTTCGATTTGTTAATAATATTTTTGCGTATACTCAAGGAAGGAATACATGAATATCGAAATTTTTTGATGAAAAGAAAAAAGAAAAATCTTGTTTTAGTACTTAATATAAACTAGAAGTTAGAGTTTTTGGTCGTTTTTTTTAATTTTAAAAACACTTGCGACTCTTTTTCGGAGCTTATGGTATTTTTTATGAGTTGGATATTGTCTGTTTGATGTCATATTATTAACAATCAATGCAATAATGAGAAGAATCAGCGAGCCAGTTAGCACAGGATAAAGGACATACCAATAACCAAGTTCTTTAATTTTTGGGGAACCAATAATAGCAATTAGTGCAGTTGCGCCACCTGGCGGATGAAGCGTTTTTGTCATTTGCATCAAAACAATAGATGAGGAAACGGCAAAAGGAGCGGCAATCCATAAAATATCAGGGATAAATTTAGCCACTGTTACGCCTACAATAGCAGACACAACGTGTCCTCCCACAAGATTTCGAGGTTGTGCTAATGGGCTTTGGATTATCCCATAAACCAGTACGCTAGATGCACCAAACGAACCTATTAAATAAACCACATCTGTGTGTAATAAAGTTTTCGATTGCAAGTAAGCGATTAATCCGATGCCAATAAATGAACCCAAAAATGCCCAGAAATGTTCTTTGAAGTTTACCAATGTTTCTTTGTACAGAATGTATTTTGTTTTGCGGTAACTCCTTTTTATTTTTTGAACTTCCATCGATAATTATTTTGCTAAACTTGGAGAATAGGAATAAACGGTGAACGGATAAATCATTTTAGCCGTGTATTTCGAAATTAAACACACCACTAGAATTGGAAGAAACAACGTATAATCATTGGTTAAACCACAAACTAAAAATAGGGCGGTAAAAGGCGCATGAATACTGGCACTCAAAACCGCTGCCATTCCTATTATGATGAAATTTATTGGAATTACATTGGCATTGAAATACTGATTTAAAATTAAAGCAAGCAGTAATCCTAAAAAAGCTCCCATAAACAAACTTGGAGCAAAAACACCACCATCTCCTCCTGAAGCTAAAGTGGCTGAGGTAACAATAGGTTTCAAAACTAAAATTCCAACGAAAGTGACTGCCATTGACATTGAAAATACCATTCCATTCGGATTGATGAAAATAGTTTTGATGGCATGATAGCCTTCGCCATAAAGCTGTGGAAATACAAAAAGAGAAACGCTTAAAATTACAGATCCGAAGATGATTTTGTAATAGTGTACCTTTATTTTTGAAAATTGTGCTTTAAAAAACAACACACAACGGGTTAAATAAACCGAATTTATTCCTGCTACAATTCCAAGCAGTAAAAAGTAGGGAATAGCTCTTAAATGCCAAGTCATATTATATACTGCAAACAAAGGTTTTTCGTCCAATATATGAAGGAGTCCAAAAGCGATTGAAACAGCGATTAGATTGGTTAATATAAATGCCCGAGTTACTTTTCTGGAGATTACTTCCAATGAAAATAAAAGGCCGGCAATAGGACTGCTGAATAATGCTGTAATTCCTGCCGCAACTCCCGCACAGATTAACTCGGTTTTGTATTGTCGGAATACATTTTGTTTTCTTTGTGCCACAGAGCCTATTGCAGCTGAAGCAACAACTGTCGAGACTTCTATTCCAGTAGAGCCTCCAAAAACTACGGTCAGTAAACCGTTAATGAAATGGGAAGGAATTTTATAACTGGGTAAATTATTCGAATGAGAATTAGTGCTTTCAAAGACTTCTTTTATGCCTTTATTTTCCTTTTTCTTGAATACATATTCGCGTAGAAAATAAATAATTGACAATCCAAAAACGGGGAAAACAACTAAAAATATTGGGTTTACGACCGTTTTGTGAAAAAAGATTTCTTCATAATATTCGGTTGTATTTTTTAAAATAACACCTAAAAAAGCTGATAGAAAACCAATTAGTATCGATACAATTACTAGTTTTTGAACTTTAATAAAGCGATAATTTTTTTTAATTTGTGTGATATTGTTCATTTAAAAATTAATTTCTAAGTAGTACAAAATTAAAGAAACATAATCGGAATCAAATAAAGAAAATGAATAGACTATTTTTTTTTGTGATTTAGATATTATTTTGACTTTTTTACAAACAAAAACACTTTATTTTTCATAAAACTCTACTGGTAAGTTATCAGGATCTGCGATAAAGAAGAAGCTTTTTTGAGTAAATTCATCTATACGAATTGCTTCTGCAGCTATATTTTCATTCACTAAATAATCTCTTGTTTTTTGAATGTCATTCACTTCAAAAGTTAAATGGCGTAGTCCAGCAGCTTCAGGACCCGAAGGACGTTTTGGTGGGTTTGGAAATGAAAATAATTCAATCACATAGTCACCGTTAAGCGCTAAATCAAGTTTATACGATTGTCTTTCTTCACGATAAATTTCTTGAATAATTGTAAGCCCTAAAATAGTTGTATAGAACGTTTTAGATTTCTGATAGTCGGAACAAATAATGGCAATATGATGAATTTTATTCAGTTGTAGCATTTGTATTATAATGAAAAAGCCTAATCGGTTGATTAGGCTTTAGGTTTTTAATTTTTCGCATCGGAACAAAGTCCCACAATTTCATGGAAAGTGTCGTGTAAGTCCGTAATTGATTTCACAATTGCGGCATCAGTTCCATTAGATTTTACTAATTTGTGTAGTGCTTTGCTTTTTAGTTGCAGTCGTTCCGCTGAAGCTAGAATAGCGTTTGTTCTAAATTCTGTTGGAATATCTGATTTTAATAACATCGCTGCTTTGTTCATCATTTCTTCTGAACGTGCTTTTATTGGAGCCACATTTCCTTCTTCTGCTGGATGGAAAGTTTGCGACATTACTTCGTGAAATTCTTTTATCGCAGGCCACTTTTCAAAAGTGGATTGTGCCGAAACTGAGTTTGCGACAACGATAAGTGCCAAGACTAAAAATGTTTTAAGATGTTTCATTATGATTTGTTTAAGTAGTTATAACAAAGATAGGAAAATTTAGTTTTGAGAAATTGCAATTCCAATATTCATCATTCATTCAATTTCCGAATCACTTTCGCCGGATTTCCTACCGCCAATGAATTGTCAGGAATGTCTTTGGTAACTACTGAACCAGCACCAATCACGCAGCCCTTTCCAATCGTAATTCCGGGACAAATCACCGTATTTCCGCCAATCCAGCAATCATCACCAATGGTTATGGGTAAGGCATTTTCTAGCGTTTTTCTCAATTCAGCCTCAAGCGGATGTGTGGCTGTATACAACTGTACATTGGGTGCAAAAAACACATTAGATCCAATAGTAACTTTGGCACAATCCAAAACAACACAGTTTACGTTAAAGTAAACATTCTCTCCGCAATGAATGTTGGAACCATAATCACAAAAAAAAGGAGGTTCAATGTAAAGATTTGCACCTGCATTCGGAATCAACTCTTTGATTATTTCCCGCGCTTTTTTAGTAATCCTGTATTCCGTAACGTTCAGTCTATGGAGCAGGTTTTTAGATCTTCGTCTGTCTTTTACTAAAACTGGATCTCCGGCTAAATAATACTCACCGGCAATCATTTTTTCTTTTTCTGTCTTTATTTCCATGGTTGATTTTCTTATTTTTTTGGGCATGCCCTCTGCAAAAGCTCCGGTCGGGCTATCCGTTACAATCTCTATTGCCTCGTTTTGACAACGAGACAAGAGAGGATTTTCACTGCTATCCCTCATGCAAATTCTGCTGGTGGAACAAAATTGAATGTTGTAAATATAATCTATAATTAAATTCATTACAACTCATCCTCTAATTTCAACAGTTCGGTACAGTATAGTTTTTCTTCCTGTGTTTCTAAAATACATTTGCTTGATCAAAAATCAAATCAAATGAAAACTATAATCGCACTCAGTCTTTTTTTATTTTCGGCACTACTTTTTGCACAAACAACAATTTCCGGAAAAATACTTGATGAGAAAGGGAAACCAGTTTTTGGCGCTAATGTTTTTATCGAAGGGAGGTATGATGGGGCTTCAACTACCCAAACTGGTGCATTTAGTTTTACAACTACAGCAACGGGCAATCCAACTTTGGTTGTTAGTTTCTTGATTTTTGAAACTTCAAAAACAGTAATTGACGTGGCTAATTTCCAAAACAAAACAATCAAACTTCGAGAAAGTGTAACATCTCTCGATGCGGTTGTCATTACTGCAGGAACATTAGAAGCTGGTGATAAAGCCCGAATTTCTGTCCTAAAACCCTTAGACATTGTTACAACAGCTGGGTCTGCGGGGAATATTATTGCCGCTTTACAAACCTTGCCAGGAACACAAACGGTAGGCGAGGACGGAAGATTGTTTGTTCGTGGTGGCGAGGCCAATGAAACGCAAACCTTTGTAGATGGGATTCGGGTAGCGCAACCGTATGGAGCAAGTACAAATAACGTGCCTACAAGAGGCCGATTTTCTCCTTTTTTGTTCAGCGGAATGTCATTTTCAACGGGTGGTTATTCCGCGGAATATGGCGAAGCTTTATCCAGTGTTTTGTTGTTGAACACCCAAGATGCTCCAGATCAAAACAAAACCGAAATCTCTTTAATGACCGTTGGTTTAGGAATTGGAAATACTCAAAAATGGGAAAAAAGTTCGTTGAGCGTCAATTCAAATTACTTGAATTTAGCACCGTATCAAGCAGCTATTCCTCAAAATGTGGATTGGAATAGCCCTTTTCAATCTTTGTCAGGAGAAGCCGTGTATCGCTATAACTTTAATAATGGGATTTTGAAAGTATACGCTGCTTTCGATAGTTCTAAATTTGATATTAATCAGGAAAATATCAATTCGCCAGAGAAAATCAGAGTGGATTTAAACAACAATAATTTCTATTTTAATTCGTCTTACAAAGGCGTTTTTGGGAACAATTGGCAGATTACTACTGGATTGAGTTATGGCTACAGCAACAACAAAATAAATCTGGATTCAGATAAAGTGGCGAATGATGAAAATGCAGCCCATTTGAAATTAAAATTGAAAAAAAGTTTTTCTGACCGATTGAAACTTTCCTTTGGAGCGGATTATTTTGTTACCCAATTCAATGAAGATTTCAATGAAAATTCAGGTTCGGTTTTCACCAATGGCTACGATTCGAACATAGCAGCTGTTTATACAGAAGCTGATATTTTCTTCTCTAAAAAATGGGCTGCAAAAGTAGGATTAAGAGCTTCGAATAATGATTTGCTGAATGAAACGGCTATTTCACCCCGAATTTCATTTGCGTATAAAATGGCTAAAAACAGTCAGTTTTCATTCGCTTATGGCGATTTTACCCAAACTCCAAGTGCGGAATACATCAAATATTCCAGCAACAATCAGTTTGAAAGTGAAAAGGCATCACATTACATTTTGAATTTTCAGTTCAATAAAAACGGAAAAACGTTTCGTGCCGAAACCTATTATAAAGACTATCGCGATTTAGTAAAATTTGATACTCAAATGGCAGCTTATAATTCGGTTTTTAGTAATTCAGGTTCAGGTTATGCGAAAGGTCTGGATTTATTTTGGAGAGACGGAAAATCCATCAAAAACTTAGAATATTGGGTTTCCTATTCGTACATCGATACGGAGAGAGATTATAAAAATTTCAGTTCTCAAGTCACGCCAAGTTTTGTTGCGGATCACAGTTTGTCAATCGTTACTAAATACTGGATAAATGACTGGAATTCACAAATAGGTTTTACGAATTCCTACAGTTCCGGAAGGCCTTACAACAATCCAAACGAAACGAAATTCATGAATGGAAAAACAAAATCGTACAACAGTTTGAGTTTCAATTGGGCGTATTTACTGTCACAGCAAAAGATTTTATACTTCTCAGTTTCTAATGTTTTAGGTTCTCAAAATGTATTTGGATACGAATATGCCAACAATCCAGACAATGCAGGCTATTACAACAGAAAAGAAATTATTCCTACAGCCGATCGCTTTTTCTTTGTAGGATTCTTTTGGACCATCAGCAATGATAAAAAAGATAATCAGTTGAGGAATCTTTAAAAAAGTCATAAAGTCTTAATGTCAAAGGTCTAAAGTCCTTGTAAACGAAAACTTTTTAAACTTTATGACTTTCGACTTTATAACTTTGGACTTTATAACTTTGGACTAAATAACAATTCATCCATCAAAATTGACAGTTCAGTATTTTTAAATTTTAAACCAATATAAACCGAGATACTTTTGAAGTATAAATTAATTGCAATGTTTCGATCATAAAAAAACAACCGTTTAAAACCAAGAAATCATGACAAAAGTTATCACCACAATCGTATTTTTTATCTGTAGTTTAGTATCTGCTCAAGGGCAATTTGAGCAAGGAATGGGAAAAGCGTTCCAGTTATGGGGCGAAGGAAAGAACACCGAGGCTTCGGATTTATTTGAAAGAATTGCCGCTGCGGAAAAAACAAGTTGGTTGCCTAATTATTACGTGGCATTAGTAAATACGACAACTGCTTTTAGAACCAAAGATAAAGATCAAATGACTTTATTACTTTCGAAAGCACAAAAATCATTGGATATAGAAATGGATAAAAATCCAAATAATGCCGAATTATTGGTGATGCAAGCGATGATTCATACTGCTTGGATTGCTTTTGACCCAATGACAAACGGACAAAAATTATCCGGAACGGTTATGGAATTGTACGGCAAAGCACAGGCAATTGCGCCAGAAAACCCAAGAGTAGTTTTTGGCAAAGCAGAATTTGAAATAGGCGGAGCGCAATTTTGGGGCACCGATACCAAGCCAATGTGTGCGCAAATTGAAAAAGCTATCGGACTTTTTGCTACTTTTAAACCTGAAACACCTTTTTCTCCAAAGTGGGGATTGGATAGAGCTCAAAATGCTCAAAAAAATTGTAAATAACATAAAAACGATTGACGCTGCTGCTACTAGCATGATCCTAAAGAACTTATAAAATGAACTTATTTCTTCAACAATTACAAAAAGCATTCAAACTAACCGTAGTTATTTTTGTCTTAATGCAACTATTTACGGTAGTTATGGGCGGAACAGTAGGATTCAACCAGCGTTTACTAACTCATTTTTTGTTTACGGCCTTGTATACGCTTACGTTGTATGGAACAAATGCACTGTTTTTTATGAAATTGGATGCTCTCTTTGTTGATCGTTTTTCTAAAAAGAGATTGTTGGTTGGTTTCGCGGGTTCGGTTGTCTTGTCTTTAATCGTAATTTTTTTATTGCACTTGTTTGAAGAGGTAGTGTATAATAACCAAAGTTTGCAAGAGTTTCTGAAAAATGAAAAACCGGAAAACTATGTAGTACCAAGTATTATAACTTTTTTTGTTACTCTAACAATACATGCCATCTATTTCTACAAAGCATACAATGAAAATAAAGTTAAGGAACAGAAAATCATCGCAGGAACTGCAAATGCTAAGTTTGAGAGTTTAAAAAACCAAATTGATCCTCATTTTCTTTTCAACAGTTTGAATGTTCTGAGTTCTTTGATTGAAGAAAATCCGGAAAATGCACAGCGATTTACAACCTCGTTATCTAAGATTTACCGGTACGTTTTGGAACAAAAAGATAAAGAACTAATTTCTGTCGATGAAGAACTGGCTTTCGCCAAAACGTACATGAATTTATTAAAAATGCGTTTTGAGAACAGCTTATTTTATGAATTGCCAACAACTGTAATTTCGGCTGAAGCCAAAGTCGTACCACTTTCTTTACAGCTTTTACTAGAGAATACGGTGAAGCATAACGTAGTCAGTGAACAAAGACCTTTGCATATTCGGATTTATGTCGAAGGCGATTACCTGGCAGTTCAAAACGATTATCAAAAGAAAGAAGTTTTACAAGAACGTCAAGGAGTTGGGTTACAAAATATCGTTAATCGATATGGGATTATAACCAACAGGAATGTGCTGATTGCCCAAAACGAACAAACATTTACGGTGAAAATACCTATTTTAACAAAACAAATTTCAGTTATGGAAACACAATATAGTTACGATGAAACGGGAGCGTACTTGAGAGCAGCAGAACACGTAAAAAAACTGAAAGGATTCTGCGGAAATTTAATGTCATATTGTTTAGTAATCTCGTTTTTGATCTTTATTAATCTAAGTTTTAGTTCTAATTTTCAATGGTTTTGGTTTCCGTTATTGGGTTGGGGAATGGGAGTTACCTTCCATGGTTTGGAAGTTTTTGGGTATGGAAAATCATGGGAAGAGCGAAAGATTAATGAGATTTTGAATAAAGATAACCAGAATAATAAATGGAATTGAGATTCCCAAAATTTAAAAAAATAAAAACTAATATGGACAACTCAGAAAAATATTTTCAAGCCAAAAAGCAGGTAGGAAGAATAAAAGATTTTTACAGACATTTAACGGTTTATAGTATTGTGATTATTTCTTTGGCAATCATTAATTTGACCACATCACCGCAATACTTATGGTTTCTTTGGCCGCTATTTTGGTGGGGAATTGGATTGGTTTTTCATGGTATGAAAGTCTTTAATTACATGCCGTTTTTAGGGACTAATTGGGAAGAAAAAAAGATTAATGAGTTGATAGAGAAAGATAAAAATCAAAACCGCTAATATCATGAAAACAGATGCAGTTACAGAGTTACAGTATATTGAAGCTATCTCACGTGTAAAAAAAATAAAAGGATTCTATATACATTTGATTGTTTATTTAGTAGTTAATATGATGATTGTATTCATTAATATTAGAGATTTAGATATTGGCGAAAGCTACTTTAAAATGGAGAATTTTTTTACGGCTTTCTTCTGGGGAATTGGATTAACATCTCACGCTTTTTCTACTTTTTTGCCCAATTGGATTTTTGGGAGAAATTGGGAAGAAAAAAAAATCAAGGAGTTGATGGAGAAAGAAAAAAGTGAAAAATGGGAGTAAAAATGAGTATTTAGGATTCAGTCTCAGTTTTCAGTTAAGCAAATAATCACATAAACAATTCAACAAACAAATCATTCGATATTAAATGACCACAATAATTATAGAAGACGAAAAACCAGCTGCCAGATTACTGCAAAGAAAACTGGAAAAACTAGATATTGAAGTAGGAGTGATGCTGCATTCCGTGGAAGAAGCACTTTATTGGTTTTCTATAAATGAACATCCAGATTTAATCTTTTTAGATATTCAATTATCAGATGGGTTGTCCTTTGAAATTTTCGAAAAAGTTGAGATTAAGAGCGCCGTAATTTTCACGACCGCTTATGATGAATATGCGCTTCGAGCTTTCAAATTGAATAGCATCGATTATCTTTTGAAACCCATTGATGAAGATGATCTCGAAATTGCTGTCGCCAAATTCAAATCTCTTTTGCCAAAACAGGCATCACAACAAAAAAGCTTGGAAATTGATTTTGAGCAAATCAAAAAGATGCTAACCAATCCATTTGAGAAAAACTATAAAAAACGTTTTACGGTAAAAATAGGACAACATTTGAAAGTAATTTCTATCGATGAAATAGAATGTTTTTTCAGTGAAAATAAAGGAACCTATTTACATACTTTCGACAATAGGAATTATTTAATCGAATGTACTTTGGAACTTTTAGAGCAGGAATTAGATCCAGCAGATTTCTTCCGAATCAGTCGGAAATTTATAATTCCATTGAAAGCAATTAAGGAAATCGTGTTGTATAGCAACTCTCGTTTGAAAGTTATTTTGCCTTCTTTTAAGGAGGAGGAAGTAGTGGTAAGCAGGGAGAAAGTTTCTGATTTTAAAAATTGGATTGGTTGAGTTTTTTATAAAAAAACTGTTTCAAATGTATACAGAAAAAATCTAAAAATGATTGATTTTGACTCCTGCATTTGAAACAGTTCAAGTAAGTTTACGCTTCGAAATTAATCAAATAATGATTTAATTTCTTTTTCTGTCTTGCCTAATTTTTGTTGTAATTTACCCCACATTTCATCTTCTTTTCCTTCTTCGTATAGTAAATCATCATCCGTCAAATCGGCAAATTTTTGTTTCAATTTCCCTTTCAACTCATTCCAGTTTCCTTCAATCTCTTTTGAATTTGGCATAATATCTAAGTTTTAAATTACTATTTGTTCTTGACAAATTTCGCTAATTTAAACGCTTAAAATGTTATATGATTCTATAAAATTATTTCATAATTCCGATGAAATACGTTTTCTTACTCTAATTGGAACTACTTAGATCTGCTATATCCAGTATGACAGTAAATATTAAAGTGATTTGTTATAAGAATATGGTAACATGTGTTTTAGGTAATTGTTATAGATTATCTCTATAGTGATTTTACACCTTAAAACAGGCTTTCCTAATGCTAATTATTCCAAAAATTAAAGCGGTATAGATTATAAAAAACGGGATGATGTATTCTATTAAATGGAGAGACAGCATGACGGCTATAATCAGTAATTGAAAGCCCAATCCATAAATACTGACTGTAGTCATAAACCAGTTGGGAAAGGTATTTACTTTGTAAGCTTCTTTGTCTAATGTGTGAATTATTTTGTCAAACACACCGTAAACGATTGTGTAAACAAAGAATAAAATATCAACAGATTTTTGAGTTTCTCCAGGTAAAGCTCGAGGAGATTTATATTCGAAAATTTTACTAGTTGTATCTCCACCCACTGATTTGTTTCTTAAAATCACATAGTAATAATTGTATAAAGTTCCTTGCAATTGTATGCCAATAAAGGCTAAAATAGTAAGCCAGATATTCGCCTTTGCAACGTAACAAATGGTCATCAAAAAAAGAAAATTAAGTATGATATCAAATACACTGTCTAAATATCTTCCGGTATAAGAAGGCGTATTTTTTAATCTTGCGAGTTCTCCATCCGCAGCATCGATTCCTGATTTTAATAGTATGAAAAGACTAGCCAAGTAGAATGATTCATCGATAATAAAGTAAATAGCTATCAAACCTGAAACACCAAAAAGCAAGGTGACATGAATGGGAGTAAAGCGGGTACTTTTTAATTGATTGGCCAGAAATTTCCCGAATGTTCTTCCATAATCTGATAAATCTAAAAATTTATCTTGAGGAGCAAGTTTAGACATTTTAATAATTAATAAGCAAAAATAGATGTGACAATATAGTCAAAAGCGGATGTTTTAGTGTTTGTTCCTTTGTGAAGATGACTCTAAAACGAGATAAAATTGAACCCCAAAAAGGAAGGTTGCTAGCACCAGATGTAAGGTTTGGGTGCCAAACGGAAAATCAAAATAATACATTGTTGCACCAGTAATAATTTCGATAATAAGCAAAATCATAACCCAATTTTGTTTGCTCGCATTTAGATTTAATTTTCTATTCATGTAGAATAAATAACCGTTAAGTGCAAGAACAAGTATTGAAAATGATCTGTGAATATAAAATAAAACAGTTGGATTTTGGAGCCACATTACCTCTGGAGCTCCTGTTTTTGAAATAATATCCACTTGTTCTCTAACATCTGTCCCAAGTATGATTTGAACAAGAGTTAGACCTAGTGCTACTAGTAAAAATGCATTAAATTTGGTATTATAAGTAACAGGTTTTCTGTTGGTTTTTACACTGTAAATCACTAGGAGCTGAATGGCAAGTATTAACAAAGCTGCCATCATGTGAGTTGTAATTTTATAAGGACTTAGTACAGAGTCTACCACTGTTTTACCAAGCCATGCCTGGAAAGCCATCAAGACACAGACTATAAAAGATAAGTAAATAATGCTTTTTTGTTTTTTTCTATAACCAAAGGAGAGTACGAGTGTAACTATACAAGCTATGCCCGCTAATGCCCCCAGGAGGCGGTTGATGTATTCAACCCAAGTGTGAATGGGATTGAAAATCGCATAATCGTGTTTTTGATAAGGTGTCCAATTGGATGTTTCAAAATTTTCTTTAGCGACAAAATCCTCCTTAGCAATTAATAATGATTCTTCTTTTATGATTACCTGTCCTTTATTATACTCCTTATTCGGTGTAAATAAAAGCTCTTTTTGGTCTGTTGGTGGAATGTAATATCCAAAACATTTAGGCCAGTCTGGGCAGCCCATTCCGGAGCCAGTCAACCGAACAAAGGCACCTGCAAAGATGACTAGATAAACTAAAACGAGAGCTATTTTTGCGGATTTAAGAAAGTATTTTTGCACAGAGGTTTTATTTTTTTGTAAAATTATCTCAATTCAATGGAGTAAAGGAGTACACAATAGTTAAACTTTGACTAAACCTAGTTTAGATGCTTTTTTTAGCATAAAAATATAGGCAGCTTCGTATTCATTTGGGATTTCACCCTCAAGGATTGCTTCTTTAATTGCTTCTTTGATGATACCAATTTCTCTTGATGGTTTAATGTTAAAATGTTCCATAATTTCCTCACCAGATATCGGTGGTTGAAAATTACGTACTTGATCACGTTCTTCTACTTCTACAATTTTCTTACGGACGATTTCGAAATTATTATGGTATTTCTTGAACTTATTTGGATTTTTGGTCGTAATATCTGCTTCGCACAACGTCATTAAATTTTCGACATCTTCACCTGCATCAAAAACCAAGCGGCGAACGGCAGAATCCGTAACCGTATCTTGTGATAAAACAATTGGACGTGAACTCATCATCACCATTTTTTGCACAAATTTCATTTTATGATTCAATGGCATGTGCAAACGTTCAAATATCTTTTTTGCCATCTTACCACCCAGAAACTCATGTCCGTGAAAAGTCCAGCCTTGCCTTTTATTAAAGCGTTTGGTTGGCGCTTTTCCAATATCGTGCAATAAGGCCGACCATCGCAACCACACATCATCCGTATTTGGGCAAATATTATCAACGACTTCCAGCGTGTGATAGAAATTATTTTTATGGGTATGGCCTTCGATTTCCTCCACTTGATTCAGCGCAGTCAATTCTGGAAGGATAATATCTAAAAGTCCTGTTTTGAACAAAAGCAAAAATCCTATGGAAGGTTTATCTGTGGAAAGGATTTTATTCAATTCATCAACAATGCGCTCTCCGGAAATGATTTTGATGCGTTCCGCGTTTTTTGTGATGGAGTCCAATGAATTTCCTTCAATATCAAAACCCAATTGGTTCGCAAAACGAATGCCTCGCAACATACGCAACGGATCATCAGAAAAAGTAATATCTGGATCCAAAGGTGTTCTGATTATTTTGTTTTTTAAATCTTCGAGTCCATTAAATGGATCGGATAGTTCTCCAAAATTTTCTTTGTTTAAAGATAGTGCCAAAGCATTTATCGAAAAATCGCGTCGGTTTTGGTCGTCTTCCAGCGTTCCGTTTTCTACAACTGGATTCCGACTTTCAAAATGGTACGATTCTTTTCGGGCACCTACAAACTCAATTTCGGTGTCTTCAAAGCGTAACATCGCTGTTCCGTAAGTTTTGAAAACCTGAACTTTTGGTTTGTTAGGAAGTAGTTGAGATACTTTTAAAGCTAATTCGATTCCGCTGCCCACGGCAACAATATCGATGTCTTTTTTAAAGTCTCTGTTCAAAAGTAAATCTCTTACGAAACCACCAATCACATAACTATTAACGTTAAGTTCTTGAGATGCTTGAGAGATGACTTCGAAAATTTTATTATGTAAGGCTGTTTTGTAATTCATTTTTACCGCAGATTCGCAGATTTATTTTTATTTTTTTGAACTTACTATCCGTTTATATTCTAAGGATATTGCGTTGAAGTTTGCTAGTAATGCCAATTCATTTCCTGATACCTTTAAATAATTGAGACATTGATTATAATGACTAGAATTGAAGCATTCAACTGTTTTTACCTCAAGTATTATGCTGTTGTAAACTACAAAATCAGCATAAAATTTATGTTTTAAAGTGGTGTTTTTATACTGAACTTGAAATTCTTTTTCACGCTCAAACGGAATAGAATTAATCTTAAATTCATATTCCAGCGCATCTTTATAAACGATTTCTGAAAAACCTTTTCCTAAATTTTTATGTATCTCAAATAGAATTCCAATTATTTTGTATGTTTCATCTTTATTTGAATATTCTTCTGACATAAAAAAATAATAAATCGATTAATAATCTGCGAATCTGCGGTGAAAAATTAAACAAAAAAAACTATTTCCGAATCACTTTTACCTGAGAATCATTCGTTAATTTTATAATAGTCGAAGGTTTTCCAGCAATTTTATCGCGGTCCAAATTTACAATATAGTCTACACCTTTTATAATCTCGGGACTAATTTCTTTAAAAGTTTTTGGTGTTGTTTGCCCTGAAATATTTGCCGAAGTAGAAACTAACGGCTTTTTCATCTTTTCCAATAATTTAAAGCAGAAAGGCTCTTTTACAATTCGGATTCCCAGTGTGTTGTCTGGAGCAATTAAATTTGCGGCTACATTTCGTGGTTTATCCAGAATTACAGTTGTTGGATTTTCAGATAATTCTATGATTTGCCAAGCCACATCTGGAATTTCCTTGAAAACATTGTACATCATTTTATCTCCGTTCATCAAAACAATCATGCTTTGAGTTTCTGCCCTTTTTTTGAGTTTATAGATCTTGGCAACAGCCTCTGGATTGGTGGCATCACACCCAATTCCCCAGACCGTATCGGTAGGGTAAAGGATTATTCCGCCTTCTTTTATTATTTCGTAAGCTTTATGTACTTCTTCGTTAATTTCCATTTAAAATATTTTTATATTCTTTTAAGGTTTTTTGTGCCATTACAGATGCAGTAAAATTTGTAATTAATTTTTCATAGGAAATAGTGACAAATTTTTTCTCCAATTCTTTGTTGTTAAATAAATGAAATATTTTTTCTGAAAGCATCTCAGAATCCTGTTTTGCGGTTAAAAGTCCGTTAACACCATCTTGTAAAATTTCAGGTATTCCACCAACATTAGTACTTATAACTGGTTTTTTATGATAGAAACTTTCAAAAATCACTTCGGGAATACCTTCACTTTGAGAAGTCATTAACAGCGCATCAAATTGTGGTATAAAATTGGAAGCCTTAGGCACATATCCTAAAAAATGAATATGATTTTCTAATTTTAATTCTTGAACTTTCGCTATTAAATCTTCAGTTCGATCTGTAAAAGAACCAATTTGGACAAAAATAATATCCGTTCTTTTTTTTACATTCACAATTATATTTACTGTTTCGATGAATGTTTCAAGATTCTTAGCTCTAATGTGATTACCGATAAGGCCCACTATTTTTTTTGATTCATCAATGTCAAATTTCTCTCGTAATAAAAAATCTGTTTTCGAACTCTTGTTTGTAATTGACGTACCTTGATAAACAGTAATTACTTTATCCTTATCTTTAATTGATTCTAAAGTAATTCTTCTGGTTTCCTCTGATACGCATAAATATTTTTTGATTTTATAATAGTTATATTTATAAAGTGTAAGTTTCTTGTTTTTTATTGGGAATGAGGTTTTTTTGCTAAAAACAAAAGGCGGTAAATTTGCAAATTTATCAGCCATAATAGTCAACGCAATCGCTGATGGATCATGAATGTGGATAAGATCAACTTTTTTGTTTTTGCACAAAGCAATAATTTTATATGAAAAACGCAGATCTAGATTATAAGCCAAAGGTGCCGTTTGAAATTCTATTTCAGTTTCATTTAAACGTTCGTGAAAAAGAGTGTTTTCAACACATAATACAATATTCTTTATTTCAGGATTTGATTGTTTTAATTCGTAACATAAAGTTTCTATATGGTTTTCACCGCCACCCCAACTTTTTACTGCGGATATATGAAGAATTGTCATTATTTTATTATTATTTGAAGTTGGTTTAATGATTGTCGTTAGAAAATTGATTGTTATTCAAAAAAATATTTAGTTCAATTATCAGATCCTTATTGCTGCGTGTGTGCTGAAAAGACATAAATTTTGTGTAAAATTACATTAAATTTTTTAAGTGTTGAATTCAACACTTACTTTTGTCTTTCAATTCTTCTTTTTATGAAATATATTTTGAATCCTTCTTTTAAATCTTCCGAGAAACTAATTAGAACTTGTGTCGCTAATTTTGATGCAGAAGGAAAGTTATTTGGTGATGGTCAAAGAAATAAAATTAAACTGTTTGATTTAGCTGATAAAACGATTAATATCAAGTCTTTTAAAATACCAAATCTGATTAATCAGGTGGCGTATAAGTATTTTAGAAAATCAAAGGCCAGACGCTCATTCGAATATGCTAATCGATTGATTGAGAATTGCATTGGAACACCACAACCAATCGCTTACGCTGAAAATTTTAAATTCTCCGGTCTTGAACAAAGCTTTTACATCAGTGAGCATCTTCAGTCCGATCTAACTTTTAGAGAATTAGTGTTGCATCCAGAGTATCCCGATCATGAAAACATTTTGCGGCAGTTTACTAAATTTACGTTCGATTTACATGAAAAAGGCATTGAATTTCTGGATCATTCTCCAGGTAATACGTTGATTAAAAAGGGGAGTGGGAATCAATATGAATTCTATTTAGTTGATTTAAACCGAATGAATTTTCATGAGTCAATGGACTTTGAGCTTCGCATGAAAAATTTTAATCGGCTGACGCCAAAAATTGAAATGTTGGCGGTGATTAGTGATGCGTATGCAAAACTATATCATAAAAATTACGATGTTGTTTTTGCTAAAATGTGTTTTTATACCAATGATTTTCAGACCAAATTTCACAAGAAGATAGCGCGTAAAAAGAAATTATTGTTTTGGAGATAGCGACTTTTTATTCCAAAGTTGTTCTAATTCACGGTATCGAATATATACGGAATTGGCATTTAGGTAGCAGATAATCAATCCTTTCTTTCCATCAAGAAATCCTAATCTCGCAAAGTAATTGAACATAAAATTATATGTTGGATGTAATAGACGCAATAAAAAGGAAGGTTTTTGGTTTTTGATAAATTTTTCCTGCGCTTTAAGTTTTCCGTAGCGGATGGTTTTTGCTTTATACTCATCATAACTGGAATAGGAATAATGAACGAGTTTGTTTTTTAGAATACCTACTTTTCCATGTACTTTTAATTTTTCGTGTACAAGTTTATCGTTATTGTATTCTGCATTGTTTTTATTAAAAAGTCTAAATATTTTATCTGTTTGATTTCCGCTGAAATGCAGTACTTGTTCTTGAAACATAAAGGTACGTTGGAAAAGAAATGCCGCAATTGTTTCGTTATTTTTCACAGTCGTTAGAACTTCTTTTTTTAATGCAGGAGTTAGTCGTTCATCTGCATCAAGAAATAAAATCCAATCGTTTTTGGCTTGAGATATAGCAAAATTTCTTTGTGAAGAATAATTTTCAAACTTATATTGAATAAAAGTCACCTTTTTAAATGATCGACAAATCGCTTCTGTTTGATCTGTGCTGAATGAATCTACGACAATAATTTCATCGGCAAAATCCAAATCAGCTAATAGAGCCTTGATTTGGTTCTCCTCGTTTAGAGTGATTATTAAAACTGAAATTTCAGTATTGGAATTATGATTCATTGCCTTTTGTCTGTTTTTACAAAAATAGATTATTCTCTGGAACTTCAAATTTTAGAGTTACTGGTTATTTTAAATGTGTTTTTAAAAAAGTGTTTAATTTAGGATAAATTAACTCTGGGGTAAACGCTCTGTAAAATTCAGCGGTTTCTTTTTTTATAATTTTAGCAGATTTTCCTTTAAACAGATGAGGTTTAAATTCTTGAAGGTGCAGTGAAATATGGTTAATACCATCTTCAAAAGTAGCCCATCCTTTTTTATCAATCCAAGGGGAAAAAACAATAAAGGAAGGTTTTTCTAAAGCTTTTGCCATATTTATAGCGCCACCATCATTACCAATTATGAGGTCACAGGAATCCATTATGGCAATAAATTCACGTATGTTTTTTCCTAACGCTGTTTGGTAAATCTTAGATTTAGTCGCTTCTGTACATCCATCGTAAATTAATTTTGCTGCTTCATTTTGCTGTGGCATGTAATTAAAGAGCAAATTAACATCGCCTTTTGCAGCTATAAAATCAATCAGTTTTGACATGTAGTCCAGTGGATAGGTTTTATCCAAACTACTTCCAATGATGCTAAGCATGATTGTTTTTTTTGACTTATTAATTGCTTGTGATTCAAAAAGCGAAGTTGCAAATTCTTTTTCCTTTTGTGAAACAAAAATTCTAGGGAAATTGTCTAATTTAATATCGAGATGCAGAGGATCTAGTAAGGACAAACGCTGCTCGATGATTAAACCTAAATTTGTACTTGATGTTTTTTTTCTTTTGATAGTATCGGTGTAAAGGAAGTCTCTTCCTTTTTTCCAATAGGAAATTTTTTGTTTTGCTCCCGAAAATAGTACTACCAGCCAGCTTTCTAACTTGGAATAAGCATCGATAACGATATCATATTTTTCGGCACGAATGGATTGTAATAATTTAAAATATTCCCATTTGCTTGTTTGATGCTTTTTTTTAAAAAGGACTAAACTGTCAAAACTTAAATTGCCTTCTACAACGGCTCTTGTAGATTCATAAACCATATAATCAATTTGAGCATGTGGATACGCTTTGCGTAAATTATCGCACAATAGGGAGCTTACTAAAACATCTCCAATCATCTTTTGCTGAATTACAAGTATTTTCATTTTGAGTGAAGTTAGAAAAATTATACTCTTGTTTTCAAGTAATTCATCGCACGAGGACTAATCCATGTTTGGTTTTGCAACACATTGAAATAATAGACAGTTAGGTTTTTAAGCATTAAAGGGTTCACTTTTAGCTTTGGTATAAAAAACAGAAACACACTTATAAGGGATAAGAACATTTTCTCAATCAGCACTCCTATAAGCAATGCACCATGTAAATATAGTTGAATTGCTGGTGGAAATTGATTGCTAATATAAACATGTTTCGAAATTATTACTTCCGTTTTTGTGAGTGCTTTTGTTTTAATATTTAATCGGGAAGCACCACCATGTTGATGGAATATCGTTGCTTTTTTAGTAACAGCTACTTTTCCTCCGGAATCAAAAACTTTTTTGCAAAGGTCTACATCTTCAAAATACAGCCAG
This sequence comes from Flavobacterium omnivorum, assembly GCF_900099915.1. Lineage (GTDB taxonomy): Bacteria > Bacteroidota > Bacteroidia > Flavobacteriales > Flavobacteriaceae > Flavobacterium > Flavobacterium omnivorum. The sequence continues at coordinate 40,543 of NZ_FNDB01000013.1, read as the reverse complement.
TAATCTTCATTCCAGCCTTTGATTTTGTCAAACCAGTTTCTACTTATGAACACCACGGCTCCAGTTACCCAATCTGGGTAAAACAAATCCGTTGCAGTGTTGAAACGTTTTTCCAGTTTTGTTTTGTTCCACTTTCTGAAAAACGATCGTGAAATACCAAAAAAGCGACCCAAAGCCGGAAATAAATTATTCTGTTTGTAAAAAACATTATTTTCATTTATTTGCAAACAAGATAGAATTCCAATTTCAGGATGTGAAATAGTAGTTTGCAAAAGAACCTTTAAAGCTTCAAGAGTGAGTTTTGTATCTGGATTCAAAAAAAGGAAATGGTTTCCCTGAGCTATACTTGCACCAAAGTTACAGCCATTGGAGAAACCATTATTACCAGAATTTTCTATAAATGTAAAACCATTATACTTTTGTTTAAAAACAGAGAATTGCCCGTCATTAGAAAAATTATCAACAATTATAACTTCAAAAGATAAAGTGTTAGAATTGATGGATTCAATAGAGACTAAACAGTCATCTAAGGCTTTCCAACCGCGGTAATTAACTATAATTATTGAAATATCCAATAGGTGTTTTTTATAAGTTTTTTTAAGAAAAAGCGGATTAAACTGCTACGTTATATTCGCGCAATGCATCATTCAAAGAGGTTTTTAAATCAGTTGATGCTTTTCTTTGTCCGATGATTAAAGCACATGGAACTTGAAAATCTCCTGCTGGAAATGATTTAGTGTAACTGCCCGGAATTACTACTGAGCGAGCTGGAACAAAACCTTTCATTTCAACTGGAGTTGCACCAGTAACATCAATGATTTTTGTAGACGCAGTCAAACATACGTTAGCGCCGAGAACCGCTTCTTTACCCACATGAACTCCTTCAACAACAATACAACGAGAACCTATAAAAGCACCATCTTCAATAATTACTGGAGCTGCTTGCAACGGTTCTAAAACACCACCAATTCCTACGCCACCGCTTAAGTGAACATGCTTGCCTATTTGTGCGCAACTTCCTACTGTTGCCCATGTATCCACCATAGTTCCTTCGTCAACATAAGCACCTATGTTTACATAACTTGGCATCAAAATTACACCACTTGAAATGTATGCTCCATAACGCGCGACTGCATTGGGAACTACGCGAATTCCTTTTTCGGCAAAGTCTTTTTTTAATAACATTTTGTCGTGATATTCAAAAATACCGGAATGTAACGTTTCCATTTTTTGAATAGGGAAATACATAACAACCGCTTTCTTTACCCATTCGTTTACTTGCCAGCCTTCAGCTGCTGGTTCAGCCACACGTAATTTTCCGGTGTCTAGTAATTCAATAACTTCTCTTATGGCGTCACTTGTTGTCGTTTCTTGTAACAAAGCACGGTTTTCCCAAGCTTGTTCTATAATCGTTTGTAATGGATTCATTTTTTTTGATAATTTTTGACAAAGATAAGATTTTTAACCAAAAGCAAAAAAGCAAAATGAGTTGAAAATGTTACAGATTTAACTTCTTGTTTGATTGTCATTGTATCAGAATTAAGTTTGGATTTTACTTTGTGAAAATTTCTATCTTTGTATAGTAAACGAAAGTGTCATGGAAACAATTAGGCTAGAATTTCAACCAAGAATAAAAGCTAAAATTTTAGAGTTATGAAGTTCGTTTTCATCTGATGAACTAAAAATTGTTCAGGAAGATCCTAATTTCGATGAGAATAAGGAAAAACTAGATGTTGTATATGCTAAACTCAAAAGCGGAAATGAAAAATTGTATACAGTTGAAGAAGCTGATGCCAATTTAGGCAAAATATTTTCTATATATGACAGTTAATATCGCTAATGAATTTTTAAAATTATTGACAGATCAGGTTCGTTACACTCGCAAGGATAAGCCTAGAGTAGCTTTGAAATTCAGAAAAGATTTGCTTAAAAATATTTAAAACACTCTATATTTTACAAAAAGTCAATTTATTTGATAATGAAAATATAAGAGATTACGTTTTCAAGGGGGTATCTTTGTGTTTATGAAATTAATGCACTAAAATACAACATTTTTGTTTTCGGATTTATCAAATACAAAGATTCAGTTTAGTTTTTATAAATTATCATTTTTACCTTTGAAAAAAAATATAAATACATGCCAAGAATTCTATCCATAGATTACGGACAAAAGCGAACTGGAATAGCTGTCACGGATGAAATGCAAATCATTGCTTCTGGATTAACAACGATTCCATCTGCAACTGCAATTGCTTTTTTGAAAGATTATTTTTTAAAAGAGAAAGTTGAAGCGGTACTTATTGGGGAGCCTAAACAAATGAATGGAGAACCTTCAGAAAGCGCTTCAATCATCAAGGGTTTTGTAACCCATTTCACCAATCATTTTCCGGATATGAAGGTGATACGGGTAGATGAGCGTTTTACTTCAAAAATGGCTTTTCAATCTATGATAGATAGCGGACTAAAAAAGAAACAAAGACAAAATAAAGCACTCATCGACGAAATTTCAGCAACGATAATGCTACAAGACTATTTAACCCGAAAAAGGATTTAAAACAGCGAATAAACACCTTGTTTTCTGCTAAAACGGTTTGATAAATGTAACTTTTTAGTCTAATTTTATGCTTTTTTTAGGAATTATATAATTTATCTTTGCACTATAAAATCATGTTATGTCTGATACAACCATACGTACAAATAGTGAAGTAGTTCTTATAGGCGCCGGAATTATGAGCGCCACTTTAGGCTTAATCTTAAAAGAATTACAACCAGATCTAAAAATTGAAATTTACGAAAGATTAGATATTGCTGCTGCCGAAAGTTCTGATGCATGGAACAATGCAGGAACAGGTCACTCTGCTTTTTGTGAGCTTAATTATACTCCTGAAAGTGCTGATGGCAGTATTGATCCTAAAAAAGCAATTAGTATTGCAGAATCTTTTGAGATTTCTCGACAGTTTTGGGCTTACTTAGTGAAGCAAAATAAAGTTCCATCTCCTGAAAATTTTATTAAAAGTATTCCTCACCTGAGTTTTGTTTGGGGCGAAAAAAATGTAGACTATCTTAAAACAAGATTTGAAGCTTTACATTCAAATCCGCTTTTTAAACAAATGGTTTTTAGCACTGATTTTTCAGAATTAAGCAAATGGATGCCTTTAGTTATGGAAGGCAGAAAAGATTCAGATAAAGTAGCAGCTACTTCGATGGAAATTGGTACCGATGTGAATTTTGGAGAATTAACCCGTAGTATTTTTGGTTATTTGACAAAATTAGAGGGTGTAACCATTCATTTCAACCATGAAGTTCAAAAATTAAAACAACGAGAGGATAAATCTTGGAGAATAAAAATTACTGATTTGGCTTCAGGCCAAAAAAGGAAAGCATACACGAAGTTTGTTTTTATTGGAGCTGGTGGAGGCTCTTTACCTTTACTAGAAAAAGCAGATGTTCCTGAAGGAAAAGGGTATGGTGGTTTTCCAGTAAGTGGACAATGGCTTAAATGTACTAATCCAGAAGTGATTGCAAAACATCAAGCTAAAGTGTATGGAAAAGCAAGTGTGGGTGCACCACCAATGTCTGTTCCTCATATTGATTCCCGAATGATAAATGGAGAAAGACAGTTGCTTTTTGGTCCTTTTGCCGGTTTTTCAACTCGATTTTTAAAAAATGGTTCGTATTCGGATTTGCCTTTGTCCATAAAAAGCGATAATATTATACCAATGATTACTGCCGGTATAAAAAATATTCCACTTACAAAATATTTGATTGAGCAAGTACGGCAGTCTCCTAAAGACAGAATAAACGCTTTGAGGGAATATGTTCCCGGAGCACGATCTAAAGATTGGGTACTTGAACGTGCAGGACAACGTGTTCAAGTAATTAAGAAAGATGAAAAAGGAGTTGGGATTCTGGAGTTTGGTACAGAAGTGATTACCACGGCCGATGGATCTTTATCTGTTTTGCTGGGTGCTTCGCCGGGTGCATCAACTGCTGTTTCAATTATGGTAGATTTAATTGGAAGGTGTTTTAAGGAGCAATTTGAAACTCCGGAGTGGCAAGAAAAATTAAAGATGATGATTCCTTCTTATGGTCAAAAGTTAAATGATAATCCTATTTTATTAGAAGAAGTTAGGAAAGAAACTGCTGCTATTTTAAAACTGAATAATTAGAAATTCACACATAAATAAAAGGCGTTGAATTTTAGATTTTATCTACTTTCAGCGCCTTTTTCGTTATGAATCCTTTAGTATTTTTGTAGTTTTTAAAATATTTTCAGACAAATTAGTCAACCAGATTAATTGTTCTATTACCAATTGAGCTTCCTGCATTTTCAGTTGGAATGCTTCTTCATCAATAGGAAATCCTTCTTTTAACTCCTTTTCCCTGATGTTTTTCAGCTCTGTAAAGCGCAACGCTAAATCTTCTTTTGGAAGGTTTTCTTGTAGGTTGTGGTTGTCTTTCAGTAATGAAATGGCATTGTCTAGGTTTTTAAGAACAGTATCAACTACTACATTAAACGCTTCAGAAGCGCTCGTGGTTTTATGGGATTGAATGTAAGTGCCTAAAGAAGCTAAAGAGGATAGTAGCGAGTGATTTAAAACTGCTAGTTTATAAACTTGTGGCAATTGTTTTTGTTTGGATTTAGGTTCTTGTACCATTCTTTGAAACGAAGCCATCAAATTCCCAATTTCGATGAATGCATTTTTTCTTGCTAAACGATAGGAAGTAGAAATACTACCTTTTTTATTGTAAAAAATAGAAATTTCTTTTAGATAATCTTGATTCGCTTTGATCGCCTTTTCTAAATAAACAGGTACGTTTAAAAACTCCCAGGAAGGCCATAAGAAGTGAGTTGCTAAAAAAGCTAATACAGCTCCTACAACGGTATCTAATATGCGGTACTGCACTAAATCGCCTCTGTTTGGGGTGATTATTCCATAAATAAAGACAACATACATGGTTATAAAAGTTGCACTTACCTTATAATTTATTTGAGTAAAAGAGAATCCTAATAGCATACAAATTATGGAAAGAATACTAATTACACTTATATCTTTGACGACAAAAAGAATCCCAAAAGCTATTAATCCTCCAAAAAAAGTGCCCATTATTCGATGCAAAGAACGGGCTTTTGTTAAGCCATAACCGGGTCTCATAATTACAATTATGGTTAGTAAAATCCAATATACATTGTGAAACGGTAAAAATTTTCCAACAATAAAACCTACCATCAATGTTATTGTTAACCGCAACGAATGTCTGAAAATTGTTGATGAAAAACTAAAGTTTTCGGTTAGTGTAATCAACGGATAATACTGAGGTGTTAGAAATTTCTCTAAATCCTTATCAAGGCCTTTCAAATCCTGTGAGTTAAAATTAAGCGTGAAGGCACGTTCTACAATTTTTATTTTTTCTACTTGTTTATCAGCATATTGTAACATGGTTGTTAACATAAAAACACCCTCAGAGGCAGTGTTTTTTTTTAAATCATTTTCATAATCTGCAATGGCCAGTTGCAAAGAATTCAAATCACGCAACAACGTATTTTTTGAAAAATACTTCGTGTGTTTTTTAACACTTTTGGATAATTGCTTTAAACTTGCTGCCAAGTTGTAAGCTAAACGTTGATAGCTTAATAAAACATTTGGATGATCATCAAATTTTTGATGCAATTTATCATGATCGAATGCCGTGGATAAAGCGAGTTCAAGAATTTCAACCAATGAAATAAAAACCAAAAGCATTTTACGATTTTGATTAGAAGAGCCAGAAGTAGTATGATTACTAATGAGAACTTCCCTTATGTTTTGATGAATGGCATTTAGTTCGACCTGAAGATGCAATTGCTTTTCTATTATCGATTTTTTATCAGCATTTACAGTCCACAAATCACCCCGCAGTTTTAAGTATTTAGCAGTTAGTTTTATACAATCAGCAATTTGTAATTCGATATAACGATGTGGTCTTACATAATGAAAAATAAGGGAAATTAAAAGGTAAAATAAACTACCGGCAAGAATTAAACCTGAATGCACTACCATTGTCCAGCCCGAGTTGATGCTGGCAAAGGCCAATGACACAGAAATCAGGCAAGAGAAAGAAACCATAGTGGCGCGCTGACCATAAACGGATATCATCGATATCAGGAAAATCAATAAAGCTAAAAAAGGATAAAAAATCCACGATAAAGGATAAACAATATTAACTAGGAGATTAATACCGGATACCAGCAAAGCGGTGACAAGAATGCCATTTATTTTGTGTTTTAAACTACTTGGGATATCACTAGGGTAAGTAAAAAATGCACCAAGAGCCATAGCGAAACCCATCTCAAATTTACCTAGATACGAAAATACGACAACAGGAATGACTGCCGCTAAAGTAACTTTTATAGCATTGGTAAAATAAGTGCTGTCGGCAAATTTTCGTATTTTGTAAAACATATAATCGTATACAAGCAAAGGTAAGATTTGTATGAATTATACAAAGGATAAACGGATGTCTTTTGACTTAAATTGTAAATATTAGCTAATTATTTACGGAGGATTATTCATTGTCTATTTTTTTACTATTTTTGCAAACTGAATCAAATGGGAAAATATTCCAATTTCAGAAGATAATTTTTAATACGACACGATGATTTTACCAATTATAGGATATGGCGATCCAGTTTTAAGAAAGACAGGAGAAGTTGTTTCAAAGGAACATCAAAATTTGAAAGAAACGATTGATAACATGTACGAAACAATGTATAATGCTTATGGTGTTGGACTTGCTGCGCCACAAGTAGGATTAGCGCTTCGTTTATTTGTAATTGATACCACTCCTTTTAGTGATGATGAAGAATTAGAAGACGCGGAACAAAAAGAACTTAAAGGTTTCAAAAAAACGTTTATTAATGCAAAAATGATAAAAGAGGAAGGTGAAGAATGGAGTTTTAATGAAGGCTGCTTGAGTATTCCCGATGTGCGTGAAGATGTATCTAGAAATCCAACGATAACAATTGAATATTGTGAAGAGGATTTTGTAATGAAAACCGAAGTTTTTGACGGGTTAATTGCTAGAGTGATACAACATGAATACGATCATATTGAAGGCATTTTATTTACCGATAAGATATCGTCGCTAAAAAAACGATTGATTCAAAAGAAATTAAAAAATATCTTAGAGGGAAAAACGTTCCAAGATTACCGAATGAAATTTTTTGCCAAAAAAGGAAGATAAAAACACACTATATAGCTTCTCTTGGTATGATTTTTGGTTTAAAACAGAAAAAATAGTAAGTCAAATTCTTAATAATAATTACAAAAAACATGAATTTAGAAAAAATATTAGCCATCTCAGGGAAACCGGGTTTATATGTATTGCAAGTACAAACGCGAACAGGATTTGTAGCCGAGTCATTAGTTGATGGTAAAAAAATCACAGTAAATTTAAAAAGTAATGTAAGCTTACTGTCGGAAATCTCAATTTATACGTATGAGGGTGAAAAACCATTAGCTGAAATTATGCAGAAAATTGCAGATAAAGAAAGCAAAGGTCCTGCACTGTCTCACAAGGAGGATAATGCGAAATTAACCGCGTATTTTAAAGAAATTTTGCCTGATTATGATGAAGAAAGAGTTTATCCATCAGACATCAAGAAAGTTTTAAACTGGTACAATATGCTGCAGGCAAAAGGACTAGTTGTTGTTGCTGAACCAACTCCTGCTGTTGCAGAAGAGGTGGTTAGTAGCTCAGAAGAAGCTGTAACTGCAGAAGTAAAAGCTCCTGCTAAAAAAGCAAAAAAAGAGTAATTTTACACTACAATAATATTTAATCCTGTTCAGCTATTTTCTGAACAGGATTTTTTTATTTTTACCAAAAACAATTTCTGATGAATTCAAGACAAAATCAACTGCAAGCTTTCGAGAGATTGCTAGATATTATGGATGAATTGCGTGAAAAATGTCCTTGGGACAAAAAGCAAACCATGCAAAGCTTACGCCATTTAACTATTGAAGAGACGTATGAACTAGGAGATGCGATTTTAGATAATGATTTGATCGAGGTAAAGAAAGAATTAGGTGATTTGCTATTGCATATTGTTTTTTATGCTAAAATTGGAAGTGAAACCAATGATTTTGACATGGCCGATGTTTGCAATGAAATTTGTGACAAACTTATTCACCGTCATCCGCATATTTACGGTGATGTCGTAGTAAAAGATGAAGAAGAAGTCAAACAAAATTGGGAAAAACTTAAACTTAAAGAAGGTAAAAAATCGGTTTTAGAAGGTGTTCCAAGAAGTTTGCCAGCTTTAGTGAAAGCAAGTAGAATTCAAGATAAAGTAAAAGGTGTTGGATTTGATTGGGAGGAATCGCATCAGGTTTGGGACAAAGTGCAGGAAGAATTGGAAGAATTGCAAGTTGAGGTTGAAGCAGGTGATCAGGATAAAATTGAAGCCGAATTTGGAGATGTTTTATTTTCGATGATTAACTACGCCCGATTTCTGAATGTAAATCCCGAAGATGCATTGGAACGTACTAATAAAAAATTCATCAAACGCTTTCAATATCTAGAAAGCAAAGCAGGCGAATTAGGAAAACCCCTAATGGACATGACTCTTGTTTAAATGGCTCTTTTTTGGGAAGAAGCGAAGCGTCTTCCTAATAAATAGGAATTGGAAATCTATGATTTCCAAATAACTCAATTTTGGGAAGAAGCTAAGAAGTTGTAGTATTCAGTGGTCAGTATTCAGTGTTCAGTCTCGGTACTTCGGGATTAGTGTTCAGTTTTAAATAATTAAATTTACCAATGTCAGAAAATAAAACCGAGTTAAAACGTTCTTTAGGATTAATAGATGCCACCAGCTTAGTTGCCGGTTCGATGATAGGATCTGGGATTTTTATTGTTACCTCCGCAATGGCAAGAGATATTGGTTCTGCCGGTTGGTTATTAGTGATTTGGATTGTAACCGGTTTGATTACCGTTGCCGCAGCTTTAAGTTATGGCGAATTGGCAGGAATGATGCCTAATGCTGGCGGACAATTTGTGTACATTCAACGTGCCTATGGAAGGCTAATTTCGTTTCTTTATGGTTGGACTGTTTTTACGGTGATTCAAACGGGTGTTATAGCCGCCATTGCGGTTACCTTTGCGAATTATGCTGCTATCTTCTTTCCTGTTTTAGATCAGACCCTTTTTACGGTTGGTACTGGTTTTGTTTTTTCGTACCAAAAAGTATTAGCTATTTTTAGTATAATTCTGCTAACTTATATCAATACCAAAGGAGTTGAAAGCGGAAAAAAGGTTCAATTGATTTTTACCTCGGCTAAATTGATTGCGCTATTCGCTTTAATAATTTTAGGATTGTATGTTGGTTTACAAACGGATGTTTTGTCTAATAATTTTGCAAATATGTGGGAAGCCAGTAAAACGGTTGTAAATCCTGACGGAACAATTACGGTTACAAAATTAGTAGGAATGGCAATTTTAGGCGCTGCAGGAGCAACGATTATCAACTCATTATTTTCTAGTGATGCATGGAATAACGTGACTTTTATTGCAGGTGAAATTAAAGAACCAAAAAAGAATATTCCTCGAAGTTTGTTTCTTGGAACCCTGATTGTGACTGTTATTTATGTTTTGGCAAACTTGGCATACTTGGCCTTATTACCGCTTCAAGGAATTCCAGTCGCAGGGGATATCAGTAGTAGTGGAATTATGTTTGCTAGTAACGATAGAGTAGGAGCGGCTGCAGCAAGTATGATTATGGGCAACATAGGCGTTTTTGTAATGGCGGCACTTATTATGGTTTCTACTTTTGGCTGTAATAGTGGATTGATTCTTTCGGGAGGAAGATTGTTTTTTGCTATGGCAAAAGATGGATTATTTTTTAAACAAGCCACTGAACTGAATAAAAATCAGGTTCCGGCTAAGGCCTTGTGGGTGCAATGCATTTGGGCTTGTGTATTGTGCGTTTCGGGAAAATTTGGGGATTTACTAACGTATGCTACTTTTGCATCTTTGTTATTTTATATCCTAACGATTTTGGGTGTTTTTATTCTAAGGGTAAAAGAACCAAATGCAGAAAGACCGTATAAAGCGTTTGGATATCCACTTGTACCAGCGATTTATATTATAGTGACCTCGGCAATTTGCTTGACTTTATTGATTTATGATACGTTTAATACGGGATTAGGTTTGTGTATTGTGGCGCTTGGAATTCCAGTGTATTATTTTGTAATGAATAAGAAAGAGTAAAGCAGATTGAGTTAATCTGCTAATTTTTTTAGCGCATTGATATCTTTAAAAACAATTTTTTTACCTGTTAATTCAATTAAACCTGATTTTTTAAAATCAGATAATAAACGGATACAGCTTTCAGTAGCAGTGCCAATAATACTAGCCAATTCGTCTCTGGAAAGTTGAACTTTTAGTGATTCATCTTCGTTTTTTCCAAAAGTATCATGTAAATAAAGAAGTGTTTCAGCTAATCTTTCTTTGACGGTTTTCTGTGCTAAATTAACCATGTGATCATCGGCTTCTTTTAGATCACCACAAATCGTTTTCATGACATTCATGGAAAACTGATTGTTCTGATCAAAGTATCCCATCACGTCAGCCTTTGGAATAAAACAAACGTGCATGTCTTCAAGCGCAACCGCACTTAAATTGACAGGTTCATCACTAATCATGGAGCGTTGACCTAATAATTCTCCTTTTGTAACTAATTTTACGATATGATCTTTCCCATTTGCGCTAAGTTTTGTCAGTTTACAAATGCCGTCTTTGATGCAATAAATACCATTTACATTTTCTCCTTCTTCAAATATAACTTCCCCTTTCTTAATTATATGTGATGTTTTGCAGTCGGAAAGTCTTAGTAGTTCTTCTTTTGTAAGTGCTTTTAGTGAGCTAAATTCTCTGACAATGCATTGTTCACATTTGCTCATAATATTGATTATTTTGGGTTATTCAAAAGTAAGTCTTTAATATGATAAATGTCATGTTTTAATTAACAATCGTTTAGGTTCTTTGTTGTAGGTAAAATGAGCAAAGTTATGGACACACAAAACTGTTTCCATTGTGGATTAAATATTGTAAAAGCAGAAGAAATAATTTTTGATGAACAGAAATTTTGTTGCAACGGTTGTAAAACGGTGTACGAGATTTTTAGTCTGAATGATTTGACGTGTTATTATGATTTTGAAAAATCCCCTGGAGCAACCCCGCAAGATATTAATGGTAAATATGATTTTTTAGACAATGAGAGCATTGTATCCAAACTTTTGGAATTCAAAGAGAATTCAACCGCTATTATTTCACTTAACATTCCACATATTCATTGCAGCTCGTGTATTTGGATTTTGGAAAATTTACAGCGTCTTCAAAAAGGAATAAGTTCTTCTCAAGTTAATTTTCCTGAAAAGAAGGTTCGAATCACCTACAACCCGGAGGAAGTTTCCATCAAAATTATTGTTTATTTGTTGTGTTCCATTGGATATGAACCTTATATTAGTTTAGAAAATTATGAAACAGGTACTAGTAACGTTGATAGAAGTTTAACATATAAATTAGGCGTTGCTTTTTTTTGTTTTGGGAATATCATGTTACTTTCCTTTCCGGAATACTTTGAAGTTAAAGAATATTGGCTGGATCAATACCGTGGTTTTTTTAGATGGTTGATTTTTGCTTTGGCGCTACCAAGTTTCTTTTACTCCGCCAGTGGATATTATGTTTCTGCTTTTAAAAGTATTAAATCTAAAATGCTGAATATCGATATCCCTATTGCTTTAGGAATTGTTGTGATGTTTGTGCGCAGTACGTTTGATATTGTTATGGATTATGGCTCTGGTTTTTTCGACAGCTTAACTGGTTTAATTTTCTTTATGCTTTTGGGAAAAATGTTCCAAATAAAAACATACAGTTTCTTGAGTTTTGAAAGAGATTTTAAATCCTATTTCCCTATTGCTATCACTAAAATTAATTCGGATTCTTTAGAAGAAAGTGTTCCTATTTATGAGGTAGAAAAAGGGGATAGATTGTTAATTAGAAACCAAGAGCTAATTCCAGTTGATGGTATTTTAATTTCAGAAAAAGCGGAAATTGATTACAGTTTTGTCACTGGAGAAGCCATTCCAATAACTAAAAAATCAGGAGATAAAGTGTTTGCAGGAGGAAAACAAATAGGGAAAGTCATTGAAATGGAAGTGCTGCATTCAGTTTCTCAAAGTTACTTGACACAATTATGGAGTAATGCTGTTTTTCAAAAAAATGTCATACAGAAACACAAGACAATTACTGATAGAATCTCTCGTTATTTTACTCCAATTCTACTGTTAATTGCCTTTTCAGGATTTGGATATTGGATTTTCATAGATGCGAATATCGCTTTTAATGTTTTTACGGCAGTACTTATTGTTGCGTGTCCCTGCGCATTGGCATTAACGGCGCCTTTTACTTTTGGTAATGTCTTACGGATTTTAGGCAAACAGAAATTTTATCTCAAAAATGCTTTGGTGATTGAACAATTAGCTAAAGTCGATACGATCGTTTTTGATAAAACAGGAACAATTACAACTAATAAAAAATCGAACATTTCGTATGAGGGAGAAATACTTTCCGACGAACACTTGCTACTGATAAAAAACGTGTTGAGAGCTTCAAATCATCCGTTAAGCAGAATGTTATATGATTATTTACCAATTTTAATTTTGCCGAATAAATCAGCAAATGATGCTAAAAAGTGGCGCGTGGATGCTTTTGAAGAAATTACAGGCAAAGGAATGGAAGCTCATATTTTTGGTCACCAAATTCAAATTGGTTCTGCTGCTTTTGTCGAAAAAATCGAAGAAAATAAGCTGCAACAAACGTCGGTTCATATTAAGATTAATGGAGTTTATTACGGGAAATTTATTTTCAATAATCAGTACAGAGAAGGACTCGCCTCTCTTTTTAAGAACTTAAGTGGTAGCTACCAAATTAAGGTTTTGTCTGGTGATAATGAAGGCGAACGAGCCACTCTGGAGCAGCTTTTGCCGAAAGGCACGGAATTAATTTTCAATCAAAAACCAGAACAAAAATTAGAATTTATTAAGAATTTGCAAGATAATGGGAATAACGTAATGATGGTGGGCGATGGATTGAATGATGCTGGAGCTCTGGCACAAAGTAACGTAGGGATTTCTATTTCTGAAAACGTGAATGTTTTTTCGCCAGCCTGTGATGCAATTTTGGATGCGAATGAATTTCAAAAATTAAACTATTTTTTGAAGTTATCCAAGAACTCCATAACAACCATCAAAATGAGTTTTACCCTTTCATTATTATACAATTTAGTGGGATTAGCATTTGCTATTACTGGAAACTTATTGCCTTTAGTTGCGGCAATTATAATGCCTTTAAGCACGATCACAATTGTAAGTTTTGTAACGCTCATGAGTAGTTATTATGCAAGTAAAAAATAGAATTAGATACGTTTTGAGTTGCGTTTTCACATATTTTTAACAATTATAATGAAGTATGACAAATGTCATATTTTACTCGGAAACGTAAAAGTAACTTTGTTAACACAAATTAAGGTATGAGTGTCATTTATTTATTAATCTCCATCAGTATACTAATCGCCATTGGGTTCTTTATTGCTTTTATTACAGCAGTAAAAACAGGACAATATGACGATGATTATACGCCATCAGTCAGAATGCTATTTGATGATGAGCTGTTAAAGTCAACTAAAAAAGAAAATAAAGTTGAAAATAAAGTTGAAAATAATGAGGAAAAGGAATTGGATATTTGAATCCAAAACTACTGGCCTTGAACATTTAAATTAAAATAAAAACCAATTGAATTATGGAAATGCAGCAGTTTTATTATGACAACAAAATTGTAAAAAAATTCATTTACGCCACGATCCTTTTTGGAGTGGTAGGAATGCTAGTTGGGCTTACATTGGCCTTTATGTTTCTTTTTCCTAACATGACCGATGGTATATCGTGGTTAAGTTATGGTCGGTTGAGACCGCTACATACAAATGCTGTTATTTTTGCATTTGTAGGAAATGCTTTTTTTGCTGGAATGTATTATTCTATGCAGCGCTTGCTTAAAGCGAGAATGTTCAGTGATTTTTTGAGTAATGTTCACTTTTGGGGCTGGCAGTTAATTATCGTTGCTGCGGCTATAACACTACCTTTAGGCTATAGTTCTTCAAAGGAGTATGCTGAATTAGAGTGGCCAATTGACATTGCAATCATGCTGATTTGGGTGGTAATGGGAATCAATATGATTGGTACCATGATTAAACGAAGAGAACGCCATTTATACGTTGCAATTTGGTTTTACTTGGCAACATTCGTTACAGTAGCGGTTTTGCATATTTTCAATAATTTAGAATTGCCAGTTTCTGCATTTAAAAGTTACTCTTTTTATGCAGGTGTTCAAGATGCTTTAGTACAATGGTGGTACGGACATAATGCAGTTGCCTTTTTCTTGACGACTCCTTTCTTAGGACTGATGTATTATTTTGTTCCAAAAGCGGCTAATCGTCCTGTTTATTCTTACAGATTATCTATTGTTCACTTTTGGTCTTTGATTTTTATTTATATCTGGGCTGGACCGCACCACTTATTATATTCTGCTTTGCCTAACTGGGCACAAAATTTAGGTGTTGCTTTCTCAATAATGTTGCTTGCTCCATCTTGGGGTGGTATGATCAACGGTCTTTTGACGTTAAGAGGTGTTTGGGATAAAGTACGAGTAGATCCTGTTTTAAAATTCTTCGTTGTAGCGATTACGGGTTATGGAATGGCCACTTTTGAAGGACCAATGTTATCTCTTAAAAATGTTAATGCAATTGCACATTACACGGATTGGATTATTGCTCACGTGCACGTAGGTGCGTTAGCTTGGAATGGATTTATGGCCTTCGGTATGATTTATTGGTTGGTTCCTAGAATGGCTAAAACGAACTTATACTCTTTGAAATTAGCTAACTTTCACTTTTGGATAGGTACTTTAGGAATTATATTGTATACGATTCCAATGTACGTAGCTGGGTTTTTACAAGCTTCTATGTGGAAACAGTTTAACCCAGACGGAACTTTAACTTATGGTAACTTCTTGGAAACTGTCACTCAAATTATGCCTATGTATTGGATGAGAGCGATTGGTGGAACCCTATATTTAACGGGAATGCTTGTTTTAGTCTATAACATTGTCCAAACTTTAAGAGCGGGCTCTAAAATTGAAGATGAATTAGCAGAAGCTCCAGCTTTAATAAGAATTAGCTCTGGAAGAATAAAAGGAGAAAAATTTCATCCTTGGTTAGAAAGAAAACCAATTCAATTGACAATTTTAGCTACAGTAGCGATTTTAATTGGTGGTGTGATTCAAATTGTACCTACGATTATGGTTAAATCTAATATTCCAACAATTACTAGCGTAAAACCTTATTCTCCTTTAGAACTAGAAGGTCGTGATTTATACATTCGCGAAGGTTGTGTGGGCTGTCACTCTCAATCTGTTCGTCCTTTTAGAAGTGAAGTGGAACGTTATGGACCACAATCTAAAGCAGGCGAGTTTGTTTACGACCATCCATTTTTATGGGGATCTAAACGTACTGGACCAGATTTATTAAGAGTAGGTGGAAAATACAATGACAACTGGCATTTTAACCATTTCTGGAGTCCACAAAGTATTTCTGCAGGTTCAATTATGCCAGGATACAAATGGTTATTTGATAACAAGCCAATGGATATTTCTTTAACTCAAAAGAAAATGCAAGCAATGGTTACATTGGGAGTACCTTATACAGAGGCTCAAGTAGCAAGTGGTTTAGATGATTTGAGAAAACAAGCCGTTTTAATTGAAGAAAACTTGAAAAACGATCCAGACTTTGTTAAAAGTTATGAGGAAAGCAAGAAAAAAGCAGCCGCAAGAGGAGAAAAGTTTGTCCCAATCAATGAAAGAGAAATTGTAGCTCTGATTGCTTATATGCAAAGACTTGGAACAGACATTAAAGTTAAAAATACTGCTAAAAATTAAGAGTCATGTTTGAACAAATAAAACACAATATGGAGACGATCGATGGTGTATCGATATATCCCATCTTATCATTATTAATTTTTTTCTTCTTCTTTGTGGGATTGGGGATCTGGGTTTTCTCCTATAAGAAAGAAACAATTGATGAATTGAGTGAAATTCCATTGAAAGACAATTAAAAAGTATAATTTTTTAAAATTTAGAGAATGAAAAAATTTATTCCAGCATACGTTAGCGTACCCGTTATTTTCTTTGCTGTATTTGGAGCAATCGAATTCTTTATAGACTCAGGAGATCGACCTGCTTTTATAAAATTCCCAATGGTTGCAGTATTCTTATTCGTGTTTCTTTTCCTTGTTATAGCAATAGAAATTACCATGAGAGCGGTAGATAATATCACTTATCTTTTATTGACAGAGGAAGAAAAAATCAAATTAAATGAAACAAATAATTTGAGTTTTAAGGATAAAGAATGGTATAAAAAATTAATGGAAAAATTGACTAAAACTGCTCCATTAGCTGATGAGGGTCAATTATTACTGGATCATGACTACGATGGTATCAAAGAGTTAGATAATAACCTTCCACCATGGTGGGTCTATTTATTCTATGCTTCAATTGTTTTTGGCGTTGTTTACATGGTCCGATTTGAAATATTAGGAGCTGATAATCAGGAGATGGAACTTAAAAAAGAAATCGCCCAAGCTAAAATTGAAGTTGCAGAGTATATGAAATCTGCTCCAGATATGATGGATGAAAAAACAGTTACATTGTTAACAGATCCTGCTGATTTAGCGGCAGGAAAAGCAATCTTTACTGCTAATTGCGCTGCTTGTCACAGAGCAGATGGTGGAGGGCAAATTGGACCTAACCTAACCGATGATCAATGGATTTTAGGTGGTGGAATAAAAAATGTTTTTCACACTCTTGTAAATGGGGGTCGTGATGGAAAAGGAATGATTTCTTGGAAAGGTACTTTGAAACCTAAAGAAATGCAAAAAGTAGCCAGCTATATTCTATCCTTAAAAGGAAGCAATCCTGTTGATCCTAAAGCGCCAGAAGGGGAAGTTTGGGTAGAGGGAAATGCAACAGTTGCAGTTAAATAAAAAGTACAAACACACATTTTTATTTAACTTAAAAATAGTCCGAATTATTTGAACAGTGTTTTAAATAAAAAAAAATGTCAAAATTACCAGATGAAGCTTTTAGAGATACTATTGGAACAATCGACGAAGAGGGCAACCGAAAATTTATTTTTCCCAAGAAACCTTCCGGAAAGTTTTATGATTACAGGAAATGGGTTAGCTATTTTTTACTAATTGTACTTGTTGCAAACCCATTTGTGAAAATCAATGGCAACCAGTTCATGATGTTTAATATTTTAGAGCGACGATTTAATATTTTTGGATTTCCTTTTTGGCCACAGGATTTTTATCTTTTTGTTCTTTTCATGATTGTAGGGGTTGTTTTTGTTATCCTGTTTACCGTTATTTTTGGGCGAATTTTTTGTGGGTGGATTTGTCCGCAGACCATCTTTCTAGAAATGGTTTTTCGCAGAATAGAATATTGGATTGAAGGAGATCGAGGTGCTCAAATCCGTTTAGAAAAACAGGACTGGAATGCAGAGAAAATCAGAAAGAAAGGGCTTAAATGGACTTTATTTTTAATTATCTCCTTTTTTATAGCCAACGTATTCCTGGCTTATCTTATCAGTAGCGACAAGCTACTATTGATGATCGAAGAAGGGCCTGCAAATCATATCAGTACTCTTGTTTCCTTGTTGATTTTTACGGGTGTATTTTACTTTATTTTTGCATGGTTTAGAGAGCAGGTTTGTATCATCGCCTGTCCTTATGGCAGATTGCAAGGTGTTTTGTTAGACGATAAATCGATCAATGTTGCCTATGATTTTGTTCGAGGTGAAAAAGAAGCTGGTAGAGCCAAATTTAATAAGCAAGAAGACAGAGCATCAACTGGAAAAGGAGATTGTATTGATTGCAAACAATGTGTAAATGTTTGTCCTACCGGAATCGACATTCGTAACGGAACGCAGATGGAATGTGTCAATTGTACCGCCTGTATTGATGAATGCGATACAATTATGGAAAATGTGGGTTTACCCAAAGGACTTATTCGTTATGCCTCTGAAGAAGAAATTGAGAAAAACACAAGCTTCAAGTTTACTCCAAGAATGAAAGGCTACTCAGCGGTGCTGTTTATTTTGACCGGTATCTTAATTGGACTTTTGTTCTTACGTACTGATGTCGAGGCAACAATCTTAAGATTACCAGGACAATTGTTTCAACACAAGGGGGATAACATTAGTAATATTTATACTTTTAAAATTATAAATAAAACTAACAATGATTTTGATGACATTCATTTTAAATTAGTGGGTATAAAAGGAACTTTAAAAGTAGTTGGAAAACAAGCTTTAAAAGTCCCAAAACAAGGAATGAGCGGTGGAACCTTGTTTGTTGAAATCAATAACAACGTTTTAGACAGTGATAAAACAAAGCTGAAGATTGAAGTCTACAACGGAAAAGAAAAAATAGAAACCAGTACAACTAGCTTTTTAAGTCCACGAAGTTTTGACTGATGTCAAACGAGTTGAAATTTATAAATAGAATAGTATGAAAATTAATTGGGGAACAGCAATAGTCATTGCTTTTGGGTTGTTTATAACCTTTATTTTATATTTTGTTTTTATGGTTCAGTCGGATTCTAAATACGATAATGATCTAGTAGTGGAGGAATATTATAAACATGATGCTCGTTTTGGCGAGGAAATGGAACGGGTTCAAAATGCTGAGGATTTAAAAGAAAAGCCAATAATAACGGCTGGAGCATCTGGAATTACAATTGTTTTTCCAACGGTATTTGTTCCAATAAATATTAAAGGAAAAGTGTCCCTTTATAGACCGTCTAACAAAAAATTAGATTTTGAGATTCCAATTTCATTATCTGATGCTACTACTTTGCTCATACCTAAAAAAAGTTTGGCAGGCGGTCGCTGGGACATTAATATGGAATGGCAATATGAGGGGAAATCTTATTTGTCTAAAGAAACAATTTACATCAATTAGTCAAGCAGGTTTAATCTTTTAAGGTTACAGTACACTTTAAGACTTTCGACTTCTGGACATAAAGCTACAAAAATGCTTTACTCTGCCTTCATTTTCGGTTTAATAAGTAGTTTTCATTGCATTGGCATGTGTGGTCCTATTGCTATGATGTTGCCTGTAGATCACACTAATCAGACCAAGAAAGCAATTCAAATCATCACGTATCATTTAGGAAGATTAACGGCTTACGGTACCATTGGATTTGTTTTTGGACTACTGGGAAAAGGATTTCTATTGGCTGGTTTGCAGCAGAATTTGTCGATATTTATTGGCGTAGCCATGATTAGTGTTGTCTTAATTCCAGACAAAATTTTTGCGAAGTACAACTTTTCAAAACCGGTTTTTAAATTAATTTCTAAAATCAAAACTGCATTAGGAAGTCAGTTTAGAAACAAGAGTTTTAAATCATTATTTACTATCGGTCTACTAAATGGATTTTTGCCTTGCGGAATGGTTTATGTCGCTTTATTTGGTGCTGTAGCTATGCAAAGCGAAAGCTTGGGTGTTTTATACATGATTTTATTTGGATTAGGAACTGTTCCCTTGATGAGCAGCGTGGTATATATCAACTCTTTTATAACCTTGCCTATTCGCAACAGAATCCAAAAAACGATTCCTTATGTGGCTGTAGCTATTGGCTGTTTATTTATTTTGAGAGGATTGGGATTGGGTATTCCTTATATTTCACCAGCTAACATGAGCTTATTTATTCAAGCTGATCCAAATTGTCACTAACCTTTTCATAATTTTTCATATAAAAAGCACGCCATTCAGCGTGCTTTTTATATGAAAAAGGTTAAAATTATATGGTCATCGAAAATAATTCCGTTTCGGGCGCTTTTCTTTTCAATCGCAAATCAAATGCCATACAGATATTGCGAACATAAGGTTTTCCATTTTCTGTGACCTCGATGCTGTTTTTAGTAGTAATCAATAAGCCATCATTTTCCATTTCTTTTAACTGATATACTATTTCGGGGATTTCATTAAAATAGCCTTCCGTATCATTCCAAGAGGTTTTAAATTGGCACATTAAATTCAAAATGTGTTTTCTTATAATTAGGTCTTCTGTGGTCAATACGTGTCCTCTAAAAACGGGTAATTTATCCCATTCTAATATTTGATAATAATCTTCTAGATTTTTTACATTTTGAGCAAAACTATACCAACTATCACTAATTGCGGAAACACCTAAACCAAGCATCAACTTCGTTTTAGAGGAACTGTATCCCATAAAATTTCGGTGTAGTGTGCCATTTTGAAATGCTTCATACAAACTGTCTGTTTCTAAGGCAAAATGATCCATTCCAATTTCATGATAGCCATTTTCGAAGAGTAATTTTTTGCCAGTTTCATATAACTTTCTTTTTTTGTCGTCTTGTGGAATATCCTCATCTTTAAATCCGCGTTGTCCATTTCCTTTTATCCAAGGAACATGAGCATAACTATAAAATGCCAATCGATCAGGCTGTAGTGATTTAGTTTTCTCAATGGTATCAACAATATCTTCGACTTCCTGAAATGGCAAGCCAAAAATAATATCGTGACCAATAGAAGTATACCCAATTTCTCTAGCCCAAAACGTCACTTTTGCAACATTATGGAAGGGCTGTTCTCTATGAATTGCTTTTTGAACTTTTACGGAGTAATCCTGTACTCCAAAACTGACTCTTCTAAAACCTAAATCATATAGCTTTTGCAAATGTTCATGAGAGGTATTGTTAGGATGTCCTTCAAAACTAAATTCATGATTAGGCGCTTTCGTGGCATAGGAGAAAATACCGTTTATTAGGTCTTCTAAGTTTTTAGTTGAGAAAAAAGTAGGAGTACCACCGCCTAAATGAATTTCTTTTATACTTGGTTTTTCTCCAAGGATTTTACAGTAGATGGCCCATTCTTTCAATACTGCTTCAATGTAAGGATGTTCTACGCTATGATTTTTTGTGATGCGCTTGTTGCAGCCACAAAATGTGCATAAACTTTCGCAGAAAGGCAAATGAATATAAAGACTGATGCCTTCTGCTCCATTACTTTCTAGGAATGATTTTTTTAGAGTTGCTGTCCAAACTTCGTATGAAAAATCAACTTCATCCCAATAGGGTACGGTAGGATAACTGGTATATCTAGGTCCGGGAACATTGTATTTTTGAATTAAGGAATTATTCATGGCAAAATCATTTATCGTTGTTCAAAAGTAGAACGACTACTCATCTATTAAAATGATAATTATCATATTGAAGAAACCTTTTAAAAAAAAATGAAGAGGCTTAAAAGCCTCTTCATAATGAAATTTATTTTTTAAATAGTAATGCAATTCTGAATCATTTTTGTCCATTTTTTGGCTAATTGATGATCTTCGTATAAACAAACTTGACCTATTTGATCATTCTCAATTTTGTAAAATGATAAACAGTCTGCTTTCTTGCTTTCTTTGTATTGAAATTCAAATTCAATTTTTAAAACGGTATCACTATTGATCTCTGTTGTTGAAATCAGTTTGCAGGATTGAATTGTATTTAAATCTACAAAATAAACAACTTCTTCCTTAGCATTAAAATCCATTAAAAGAAACCCTTTGTTTTTTTCGGCTAAAGCCAAGACTTTTTTGTTTTGTGTTTCGGTTATTTCAAAATTAAAGCGATTGTTTTGACTGAATTTATTTTTTATGGCTTTGATTTTTGCTTTGTTAATTGAAGATGACCTCATGGAATAGAATAGAGGGATGGCAATTATTAAAGTTAATACTAGTCCAATTATAGTTACGGAAGTATCCATTTTTTATTTTTTTAGTTATTTGTAAAACAGGATAAGTTGAACTGAAATCCAAAGGGAATCAATTCAAAAAGGAAGATAATGTATCTTCAATTTACGAAATCAGTGTTTCAAATCACCAAAAAAAATGGAAAGGAAAGAGCAGGAGCGAAACCATCTCACATCGATTGATGTCTTGTTTCGCAAAACGAATAACGAATGTACTACTTTTAAAATCTGGAATTACAATCAGAAAATTTTCCAGATATTTTGCAATCGTATAATCAGGAGTTTTATGATAGGAAGTAAAGGTACTACTTACTTGAGGTTGTATGAAATCTAAAGAATGGATGCTGTCAACATAAACCGAAGAACTTGATTTTTCGATTTTATTGGAATCAACAGTAGCATCATTTGCATTAAAAGCAAATAAAAACGCTATTGAAAGTCCAATGAAAACAAGTGTTTTTCGAAACCAATTCATGTTGCAAAAATAAAAATTATCTGTAGATTACTACAATTTTTTCAAATAAATCAAAGTTAAAATTATATGGAGGAAATCGTTTTTATAAAAAAAGCCCCGAACTACTATTGTCCAGGGCTTATAGTTATAAAATAATATCAAAAAATTACTCGACTTTCAAGTTTCTCAATTGTTTTAGTTTCTCTTTCCACACATCAAGACTTTCTTTGTGAATAGCAATGTTTTTACGAACTTCTAACACAATAGAATTCTCTTTTTTAGCATTGCGAGTATTGGTAAAAAACTGAATGTTGTTTTCCAATTGGAAAATTTCATTTTGTACTTCGTCAATTTTACGCATGATAAAAATCTTTTCATTATCCAGTTTACGTGTATCATGACTTTCAGATAAATGATCCATTCTATTGGCAAAACGCATCATATCGGTGTCTTTTTTACTCAAACTCAATTTTTCAAAAAGAGCATCCAGAATTTTATTGAATTTCCCCTCAATATGTCTTCTTGGAAAAGGGACTTTTCCAAAGTTTTTCCAAGTTTCGATATGCATTTTAATAGCGTCTAAATCAGTTTTA
Organism: Flavobacterium omnivorum; assembly: GCF_900099915.1. GTDB lineage: Bacteria > Bacteroidota > Bacteroidia > Flavobacteriales > Flavobacteriaceae > Flavobacterium > Flavobacterium omnivorum. The sequence continues at coordinate 17,588 of NZ_FNDB01000013.1, read as the reverse complement.
TGATCTCCACTCAATTGAAATTCTCTCAACGTTTCTAAATAGGCTTTTTTGTTGTCAAAAGCTTCTACCTCTTCGCTATTTTCTTCGTTTTTTTGTTCTTTTAGCTTTTCAAAATAATGATTACAAGCGTCTTTGAATTCCTTCCAGATTTTGTCTGAATATTTTCTAGGCACATGTCCAATCTGTTTCCACTCCTCTTGAATTTGCTTCATGATAGGTGTGGTAGCAGCAAAATCTTGGCTTTCTTGCAATTCTTTAGCCTTGAGGACCAAAGCAGTTTTTAGGCTTAAATTGTCGTTTTGATCTTTTTTAATGTCTTTGTAAAACGAATTTTTAAACGAATTGAAATTTCTAACAGCCGTTTTAAAACTAGCCCAAGTTTCTTCGTTTACATCCGAAGGGACTTTTCCAGCAGAGAAGAAAGCGGTACGTAATGCCTCTACTTTTTCAATTTGCGCCAACCATTGCGAGTGTGCATTGACTTTTTCAGTCGCCAAAACTTCAATTTTAGCAATAATCTCTTTTTTCTTTTCTAGATTTTCAAGTTCTGTACCTCTTTGATTTTCAAATAACACTTCGCGTTTGTCATGCATTTGCTTAGTCAAATCACTAAACTTGTTCCATATTTCATCGCGGTGTTCTCTCGAAACCGGTCCAATGTCTTCTTTCCAGATTCGGTGTAAGTCTTGTAATTCTCTAAAAGCCTTGTTAATATCAGCTTCATTTACTAATTCTTCCACTCGGGCCACAATTTTTTGCTTTTGCTCTAAATTGTGCTTGAAATCTAAGTCTCGAGCCTCTCGGTCTAGGTGTAAATAATCGTAGAAATTTTCCACATGAAAATGGAAATTGTTCCATACATGGTTGTATTTGTCTTTAGGAATTGGACCAGCATTTTTCCATCTTTCTCTTAAATCATTAAAATGTTTCAAGGTATCTTTGATGTTCTCTTGCGGATTAATTAGCTCTTTTAGTTCTTCAACAATAGCCAATCGATTCTCTAAATTTGTTTTTAGATTAGTTTGTAAACTCTTGAAATGAGTGTTTTTAATATCTCTAAATTGAGTGTAGAACTTATCAAATTGAGTTTTTAAAGGCGAATGATATTGAAAATCTTCAGTAGGATCTTGGTTTTCAGCAAGAAATTCCTCTTTCTTCTCTTCTACAAGGTGGTTGTATTTTGCTAAGAATGCTTTTTTTACTTCTTCTATGTGATCCTTAAAAGACATCACTTTCTCATTGGAAACTAAATTTTTCAATTCCTCAACAAGTTGTTCTAATGATAAAGTATCATAATCTTGCATAGAAATTTCATGACGATCTTTAAGCGTCTCGTCTTCACTTTCTTCTGCGTTTGTATCAGCAATGGCATCTAGAGCCGATTGATTGGTTGTGTCCATAGCAGTATTAGTGGGGGATGCCTCAGCAGGAATAACTACGTTATCTTCGGCTGGCATATCACTTGGTTCTGTTTCAGGTGTTGCTTCAAGGTGTTCCTTTTGGAATTGATCGGATGCCGTAGCATTGTTTTCTAAGTTTCCATCTGCTTCGTTTTCCTGACGAGACAGGTTATCATTCTTTTCTTCTAACATTTTTTCAATGTATAAGGTTTGTATTTATATCTATTGCGAAAGATACTAAAGCAGTATGAAAGTACAAAATAAAACCATTATTAATAGTCGTTTTATGTTGGAAAATGTTTTCATTTGGAGCTATTTCCTGCTGTTCGCTGTATCTTTTTGTTTGCTAAAAAGCAAACTAAAAAGGATGCCGCTGCCATCAGGGCTAGGGTTTAGAGGTGAAATTATGAATTGTTTTCAAAAAAAAAGTCCCACCGAAGCAGGACTAAAGATTTTCATCTACGGCATATAGCCTTATTGTGATAAGATTAAAGATTAGAAATTTTAATCAGTTACAAACCTAAACAAAAAATAGTTAGGTTGCAATGAGGAAAACCGTAAAAGGGGCAACTATTTTCTCCGTAGCTTTAAAAATTCTTACAAAATAGACATTGATATGGCAAAAATATTAGGATTAGATTTAGGGACAAACTCGATTGGGTGGGCGATAGTGGATAAAGATGGGAGTGAATTTTCTCTTGTAGATAAAGGAGTTCGGATATTTTCGGAAGGTGTTAAATCTGAAAAAGGAATAGAAAGCTCCCGTGCAGCAGAACGCACAGGTTTTAGAAGTGCCAGAAAAATAAAGTTTCGCAGAAAATTGAGAAAGTATGAAACTCTGAAAGTGCTTTCTGAAAATAATATGTGTCCATTATCTGTAGAAGAAGTTATAGAATGGAGAAAATCTGGTTTTAAAAAATATCCTCTTAATCCGGAATTTATTGCGTGGTTACGTACCGATGACGACAAAAACATAAATCCCTATTATTTTAGAGATAAATCAAGTAAACAAAAAGCTTCTTTGTTAGAGGTTGGAAGGGCTTTCTATCATATTGCACAACGAAGAGGTTTTTTGAGCAATAGATTAGATCCTTCTGCGGAAGGAGTCATTGAGCAACATAAACCAGATTTAGAAGATATTATTGAAAATGCTTCAACTATTACCGAACTTCAAATTGAATTAACAGATTATTTTCAAAATCGTGATTTGATTGAGCGTAAAGCCATTGATTTAGACGAAGGAGAAAAGAAATTGAAGACATTGTATAATTCATTTCTTAAAACTATTAAAGATTATCACAAAGATTTTGACAAAACTAAATCCTTACTTACGGAGCGTTTAAATAAGAAGGATGATTTAGGCGTAGTGAAACAAAAAATTGGAGAAATTTCCCAAGCAATGAAAGACGGAAATTTCAAGACTTTAGGGCAATATTTCTATAGCATATATAATAAGGGGAAAATCAGAAATCAATATACGGCTAGAGAAGAACACTATCTTTCTGAATTTGAAGTCATTTGTTTGGCTCAAGGAATTGATGGAATTTTAACTTCTGAAAAATTACCTGAAAAAAGATATTTAGGATTAGCCAAAGAATTATATAGAGCAATCTTTTTTCAAAGACCTTTAAAGTCCCAAAAAGGGTTAATTGGGAAATGTACTTTTGAAAAAAGCAAATCAAGATGTGCCATTTCACATCCAGATTTTGAGGTATATAGAATGTGGTGTTTTATCAATACCATAAAAATAAAAACTCCGGATGATGAAAGTTTACGATTTCTTACTAACGAAGAAAGATTGAAAATAATTCCTAAGTTTTTACGTAAAAAAGACAACTTTAATTTTGAAGATTTAGCCAAGGAATTGGTTCCAAGTGGTAGCAAATACGCATTTTATAAATCATCAACTGCAGCATCTGTAAATTACTTGTTTAATTATAGTTTAAATTCCTCCGTGAGTGGTTGTGTGGTTTCTACTTCGTTTAAAAATGCTTTGGGAGAAGATTGGAAGACGAAAATCTATAGCTACGAAACTCTTAATAAAAATGGCGAAAGTGTAACCAGAAATGTAGATTATACTGATTTATGGCATTTGATTTCAGTTTCTACATCTGATTTATACTTGGAGGAATTTGCAAAAGACAAATTGAAATTAGACGCTAAAAAAGCCGTTTTATTCAGTAAAACAAAACTAAAGAAAGATTTTGCCAGTTTAAGTTTAACGGCAATTAATAAAATTAATCCTTTTTTAAGAGAAGGATTATTGTATTCTCACGCTGTTTTTATGGCAAATATCGAAAATATTGTAGATGTAGATATTTGGAAAAATCTTGATGACAGGAAATATATTCAAACTAAAATTGCCGAATTAATCGCCACAAATACTTTTGATAACAATTTATTGGAGATAATAAATGGTCTTATTAAAGAATGTAAAGTTGGAGGATGTTATTATTCAAAAGAAGCGGAAGGAAGCTATAAGTTAGATTTAGAAAAAAAGGTGAATTCCTATGTGAAATCAAATAAAATTGAAGACCAAAAAGAAATTATTATTGGTTTGTTATTCCCCATTTTTATCGAACAACTCAAGAAATATGAATTCATTGCAATAAAAAGGTTGGATGAAAAAGTATTTGATTTTTTAGATGGTCAAAATGATGACGGTCAAGTTTTTTGTAATTCTAAAAACAAACTAAAAAAGTTATATCATCCTTCGGATATTGATGTTTTTAGAAAGCAAATAGCAAAAGATGGGAATGGGAATGAAAAATTAGTTTTAGGAAGTCCGTTAATATCTTCAATAAAAAATCCAATGGCGATGCGGGCTTTGCACCAATTGAGAAAAGTATTGAATGCTTTAATTGTTGAAGGTCAAGTTGACGAAAAAACTAGAATTCATATTGAAATGGCACGAGAATTAAACGATGCCAATAAACGAAAAGGAATTCAGGATTTTCAAAGAGACATAGAAAAAAATAGGAAAGACTACATTGAGGAGATTAAAAAAGATTACAAAGCAGCAAAAGGTATCGATATTGAACCTACAGAGGATGATGTTTTACGCTATCAATTATGGATTGAGCAGGATAAAAAAACAATTTATGAAGAACAATGTACAAATATAGGGATTAGTCAAATAATAGGCATCGACCCTGATTATGACATAGAACACACCATTCCAAGAAGTAGATCGCAAGACAATTCACAAATGAACAAAACTTTGTGTAGTAAGCGATATAACCGAGAGATTAAAAAAAATAAAATGCCTATTGAATTAAGCAATCACCGCGATATTCTGGACAGAGTTGAACCATGGAGAAAGAAATATTTGGTATTAGAATATGATATTATCGTTATCTCAAGAGCCATTAAAGCGGCAACTACCAGGGAACAAAAAGATCGAAAAATAAGATTGCGTCATAAGTTGAATTTGGAAAAAGAATATTTCAAAGGTAAGTATGAACGGTTTACTTATAAAGAACCAAAAGTAGGTTTCAAAAACAGTCAAATTCCAGATACTGGAATAATAACAAAATACGCCAGTGCGTATTTAAAATCGTATTTTGGTAGAGTAGAAGCGGTAAAAGGTGGAATAGTAGCGGAGTTCAGAAAAGCTTGGGGAATTCAAGAAAGTTATATTAAAGATGGAAAAAAATATTATCAAGTAAAAGATCGTAGCAAACATACGCACCATTGTATCGATGCTATCACCATTGCGTGTATGACCAAAGACAAATACGATGTAATGGCTCATGCCTGGGATTTAGAAGATGACTTGGATAAAAATCAATATAAATTGATGAAGTCAGTTCTCGAACAATCAAAACCATGGAAAACTTTTACAGAGGATTTGAAAAAGATTGAGGACGAAATTTTGGTTTCTCATAATACACCGGATAATGTAAAGAAACAATCTAAAAAAATTATTAGGGTTCGAGGTAAAAAACAATTTGTCGCCGAAATGGAAACTGATATAAATGGAAAAAATAGTCCGAGAAAAGACAGCAACAACAAAATTATTTTCAAGAAGAATTTGAATGGAGAAAACACGGCAAGGTTTCATCAAGGAGACACTATTCGAGGTTCTTTGCATCAGGATAGTATTTATGGAGCGATAAAACAACCAGAAATAGATGATAATACAAATAAACCTAAACATACAACTAAAGGTGCTTTTGTAATTAAAAAAGATGAAAAAGGGATTGATGAAATTAATTTTGTGATTCGTAAAGCATTATCTAAATTGTCAGAAAATGATATAAAAAACATTATTGATCCAATTGTTTGTCAAAAAATTCAAAGAGCAGTTATTGATGGCATGATTACTTTTAAAACAGTTCAAGGCAAAAAAGTAGCTGTTGTTAAAGAAGGAACTACAATTTGGATGAGAGAGCCAAACAAAGAAAAGGATTTAGTTGGTATTCCTATAAATAAGGTTAGGATTTTTACTGGATTAAAAAATCCATTAGAAATTAAAGAGCATAGTACTTTATCAAAATCAAGATTTGAGCATAAACAAAAAGTTTATGCTCAAAACGATGAGAATTTTGCAATGGCTATCTATGAAGGAATTGACAAAAAAGGAAATGTGAAAAGGAGTTTCGAATCGGTTAATTATATGGATGCTGGTAATTATTTTAAATTAAGTAATAGAAATAACAATGCTAATTCATTGGTTCCTTTAATTCATTTAAAAACTCAATTACCTTTGAAGTATGAAGTAAAAAAAGGAGATTTAGTCTTGTTCTACAAAGAAAATAAAGAAGAATTAAATGAAATTAGCAATAAAGATTTAACGAAGAGATTATATAAAGTGATTGCTTTTGAAGGAGATGGAAGAATTCAATTCAGATATCATAAAACTGCGATGCAACAAAGCAGTTCAAATAAAGAAGAATTGACAATTGTTAAATTTATGGCTGACAATAATTTAAAAAATTCTCAAGTTGATTTTGAAAATCCAGTGCCTTGGTTGAGATTAAGAGTTTCAAATTGCAATTTTTTATTAATAAAAAAAGAATTTGAAATTACACCAACAGGGAGGATTGATATTTTGTAGTTTTGGGTGCTCTTTGATATTTTTCATTGTCTTAAACAGCCAAACCACAACTGAAAGGTATGGCATCCGCCCAGCAGGGATGCAGTAGCTTTCAGTTGTGGTTTGATTAAAGATTAGAAAACACGATATTAAAAGCAAATTTCAAAGCCAAAGTTTTATTGTTGTGGTTTGATTAAAGATTAGAAAACACGATATTCATTG
>NZ_FNDB01000013.1:0-9562 GCF_900099915.1 Flavobacterium omnivorum | reverse complement strand
TAGACGGGTTGTGGTTTGATTAAAGATTAGAAAACACGATATTAGTTGGCTTGTTACCTTCTAATTATCAATAGAATAAGGAATAATATCGTATAAAAAAATGCCTCTTTTTTGGATTGATAAGCCAATATTGAGGCTTTTTTTTGTTTCTATCACAAAAAATTTGAGGAATTAGCCAGAAAGGTGTTTTTAATTGCATAAAAACAACCCTGAAACGGGGAACGATAGCATATATTTTGAAACAAAAAAAATTAAAACAACTCCAACTGCGTTGGTGCAGCAAAAGCATCTTGTTTTGCCTTGCCTAAATAATTGATAATCATGCCAAATTGTTTATCGGTAATCCTTAAAACACTTACTTTTCCTAAGGCAGGAACAAGTCGGTTAATGCGTTTTTCATGCACATCGGCACTTTCTCCACTCGCACAATGCCTAATATAAACTGAATATTGCATCATACTGAAACCATCTTTCAATAAATTTCCTCGAAACTGAGAGGCATTTCTTTTGTCTTTTTTGGTTTTTGTTGGTAAATCGAAAAACACGAACAACCACATTATTCGGTATCCGTTAAGTTCCATAATTTTGGATATTTAATTTTTTTACGGTCTCCTGTAAAACAGTGCTGGAGTGAACTTGCCGTTTTTTGTAATCCTACCATTAAGGGACTTTTCTCTTCTTTGAAATACACCGTTTGGGTCAGCATATGTAATAGTTCCGCTTTTATCGTAGTGTTAAGTTCTTGTTCTTTATACCGTTTCATAATCTCAAAAACTTTTTCATCAACGATGGGACGAAAAGGCTCCATGATATCATCTGCAAGTGCAAAAGCATTGTATTTACTTTTGTGATGAATGCCAAGTGTATTTAATAATCCACTTCCTGATAGCGCACGGGCGGTTGCAGCTCTTAAAATTGCATAACCATAATTTAAAAAATTGTTGGGGTAATCGCCATAGCGTTCTCTTTTTACACCGTCTTTTTCATGGTTGGGTAAGGGGAAATTTTTCCAATATTGTTGTGCTGCAACACCTTCCATATTTGATGTGTCGCCACTTAATACTTTGCTGGCCAGAAATTCAAATGTGTTCTTATTTTTAGTAATTTTTTCTAATAATTCTCCTTGATTTTTAATTTTTTCAATAATGGTTTGTTGCCATAATTGTTTTTTTAGCGGAATCGAAGCCTCGATTTGATTTTTAAATATTTCCTGTTGGATGTGGTGGCTGTTGAGGTTAAGAAACATTCCGTTTGGCAGATGGTTACTGCCACAAATAATAATAGCAGTATTGTTCTCTATGATCAAATTCATAGCAGGAATACTCAGATAAATTTCAGCATGATCGAGAACCAGAAAACCAATGTCTTCTATTGGAATAGCATTTTCCCTAACTTCGGATTTGATTACTAGTTGTTGGTTTTTCGTCGTAATTGAGGATTTGTTTTCAACGAGGATTGTTCTTTTAATCATAATTTAAAGTGTTAAATTAAATTTAAGAATTTGATTGTTAGTCAAATTAACACATTAAATAATTGATTACGATACGGGAAACCTCACTAGTATTTTAAATTAATGATAAAAAAATTGTCTTGTTTAAAATTACTTCACATTAAAGTAAATTTTAAATAAGACAATTAAAGTATTTTTAAATGTAAAGTTTTTTATTTATTCCAAATCTTCCAAGCCTTCTCTGCTTGAAAAATAAGCATATCTAGACCATTTTTGATTTTGGCTCCTTGTGCTGCTGCTTTTTGTAGAAATTGTGTTTCGGCAGGATTGTATATCAAATCATAAGCAATATGCTTCTTTGTAAAAAATTCATACGGAAGTAAAGGGAAGGCAGCTACATTTGGACTTGTTCCCACCGGCGTAGCATTTATGATGATTTGGTAATTATCAAATGTTGTTGCGTTAATGCGGCTGTAGTCAATTGCCTTTTCACTGGCTTCTCTCGAAACAAATGTATAGGGAATGTTTAGTTCATCTAAAGCAAAAGCAACGCCTTTAGACGCGCCTCCAGTACCCAAAATCAGAGCTTTTTTATGGTGTGGTTCCAGTAACGGTTGTAATGACTTTTTAAAACCATAATAATCCGTATTGTACCCTTTTAACTTTCCTTTTTTGGTAATTTTAATGGTGTTTACAGCACCAATTAGTAGCGCTTTTTTTGAAAGTTTATGCAAAAATGGAATTACTGCTTCCTTATACGGAATAGTGACACTCATTCCTTTGAGGTCGGGCGTGTTTTTAACAACTTCGGGAAAGGCATTTATTTCTGGAATATCAAAATTCTCATACGTGCAGCCTTCAAAGTTTTCGCTATTAAATTTATCTGTAAAATATCCTTTCGAAAAGGAATAACTTATATTGCGACCTACTAATCCAAAGCGCTTTCTAACGATATCAACCATTATTGTTTTTTATGTTTTGCAATATAATTCTGCACCATTTTTTTTGCCCAAACTACTGGAAATAAATCTTCTATAAGAATATAATTCTCAAAATTCAGTCGCAGGGCATTGCTTAAATGGAATTTTGCTTTTGTATTATCCGTTAGCATAAAGTACAACCCTGCTAAACGGTATTCCACTTCATTCTCTTCTGGAAAATATTCCGTTGCTTGCAATAAAGTCTGAATAGCACTTTCGAATTCTCCTAAAAATTGTAATATGTCTACCCAGAACAACCAAGTTTCTAAGGAATGATCCCCAAACTCTACTGCTTTTCTATAGCCAAACTCTGCTTCTTCAAAGAAATTCATTTGTTTGTTTATGGAAGCAAAACGTTTCCAATACAACCTATTTTGATTGTCAATTGCTAATGCTTTATTGACATAAAATAGTGCTTTTTGAAAGTTTTTTTGGCGAACATAAAAATCGGTTATGGCGATCCAACCCTTGTCTAATAGAGGATCTTCATGTACTGTTTCATTAAAGTATTTTAAGGCTAAAACAGAATTACCTAGCTTTTCATAGCATTTTCCCATTCGCAATAGCGCATATGAAGTTGCATCATCCAATTCGATTGTTCTGCTGTAGCTTTCAATAGCTTCTTCATATTTTTTTAATCGTTCAAAAGCTTTTGCTTTTTCCATGAATGCCCCTAGGAATTCATCGTCAATCAACGTAGCGTAATCAAAGGCGCGAATGGCATTCTCATATTCTTTTACTCCATAATGCAACCTACCCAGCTGGTGCCAAGCGATTTCGCTATACGGATTTTTGTCGATGTATTTTTTTAGATAGCTTATAGCCTCTTGGTTTTGATCTAAAAATTCAAAACAATACACAACGTTATATAGTGCTGATTGGTCTTCTAGATCCTCTTCTAAACACTTGATGAAGCTTTCTTTTGCCATTTCAAGGTTGTCCATAAAGAGATATTCCATGCCTATTAAGTTATAGACATCAGCATTATCATCCGTGTATTTTAAAGCGATTCTTAATAATTCAACTGCTTTTTCGTGTTGGTCTCTTTTTGAATAGATATTGGCTTTTTGAATGTAAATTTCTTCGTTCGTTGGCTCAATAGCATACAATTCATTCAATAGTTTTTCGGCTAATTCCAGTTTGTCATCAAAGACCAACATCTCCACTTGAACTAATTTTAGTCCAGTTGATTTTGGGTGTTGTTCTAATGCTAGTTTTAGCGCTTTTTTTGCCAATGCGGCCTTACCCATATCGAGATAATGAAGAATAATTTCTTCAAATTCTTCAGAGTCAAAAAAGAGCACTTTGTTGGTTTTCAACATCGACTCAAATTTAGACAGGGATAAGTTATAGTCTTCTTCTTCGTTGCTTAATTGCATCTTTGTTTTTTTAGAATTTGGCCTTATTAAATGTAGGCATCCTTACGGTTAATGTGAGGAGGAGCAGGAATTGTTTTAAACAATTTAATTAACAAAATCTAGGCTGTTTTAGTACTGATTTCCATGCTTGATACAGGTGGAAATCTTTTTTACTGTCCTTCTCTAAACGAAGGTGAAAAATGGCAATTTTTCTTTAGGATGGGATAAGAGTCTGCATTTATGTTGGCAGGATTCTCCTAAAGAAACTAATTTTTATTCAAAATCGAATCCATTACTTCTAACATAATTGCACAACCTTCTCGGATTTCTTCATTAGAAATGGTCAAAGGTGGCGTGATTCGGATGGCGCATCCTTCAAATAGCAACCAGAATAAAATGAGCCCTTTGTCTTGACATTGCAGAATTACTTCGTTTGTTATATCGGCACTTTTGGTCATTGCGGCAAGCATTAATCCTTTTCCTCTAATCTCCTCTATCAAAGGATGTACCAAAAGTGATCGGAATAGATTTTCTTTCTCTAAGGCTTCAGGCATTAGGTTGGTCTCAGTGATTTCTTGCAAAGTAGCTAAACAGGCTGACGCAATGACAGGATGACCTCCGAAGGTGGTGATGTGTCCTAGTTTTGGATTATCACTAAGGAGATCCATCATTTTAGCCGAAGCGGTAAAAGCACCTACGGGCATGCCGCCACCCATTCCTTTTCCCATAACTACAATATCAGGAACGACATCGTAATTTTGGAATCCAAAAAGCTTTCCAGTTCTTCCAAAACCAGGTTGAATTTCATCCAGAATCATTATCGCGCCTACTTCGTCGCAGCGTTGGCGCACTTTTTTTAGAAAATTATCATGGGGTTGAATAAATCCTGCACCACCTTGGATGGTTTCTAATATGATTCCTGCAGTTTTGGTAGTGATTTTTTGTAAATCATCTTCGTTATTGAAAGTGATAAAATCGACATCTGGCACTAAGGGACGGAAAACTTGCTTGCGCTCTTCAAAACCCATCACGCTCATCGATCCCATGGTATTTCCATGATAAGCGTTGTGACATGAAATTAGTTGGCTTCTTCCTGTAGTTCGTCTGGCGAGTTTTAGAGCGCCTTCAATCGCTTCTGTGCCAGAATTTACCAAATAGGTTTTGTCTAAAGGAGCGGGTAGCAGTGAGGCTAATAATTTGCAATATTCAACTGCTGGACTTTGTGAATATTCGCCATAAACCATCACGTGTGAATATTTGTCTAATTGCTGTTTTATGGCATTATTAACTCTTGGATGTTGATGTCCCAGTGCACAGGCAGAAACTCCAGCAACAAAATCTAAATATTTTTTATTAGTGGTATCGAAGATGTAAGAACCTATAGCATGCGAGATTTCCATACCCAATGGATAAGGAGTTGTTTGTGCTTGATATTTTAGAAAATCACTATTCAATTTTTTATAAATTTAACCGCCAACTTTGAAAAATTTGTAAAGTTCGCGTAGTTTTTAAAGATGCTTATTTGTTTGTGTGTCTTAAATTGAAAAGCGAAACTTTTCACTTTTCACTTTTCGCTTTTTATTTTTTTTTCACTTTCTTCTTATCGTAGTTCAGGGTTTCCTTGCGAATTTTCATAGGAGTATCCTCTTTAGCTTGGGCTGATTTAGTTGCTTTTGCTATTTTTTCATTATCTTCATTTTCTTCGGGTGGAAAGAGGTCGTCTTTCGATTTTATTCGCTCGTCTCCGCGCCAGACTAGCCCTCTTAGCTTTCTTGCATTTTCAGGTAAATCTTTTTCGGGGTAAATATCGCCATCTACTTGCTGAAAGAAAGTGATGGTTTCTATCTCATTTTTTTCTAAAAGGAGATTAATTTTACTACTTACATTTTTATTGATGCCTATGAGTTCTTGTGCGTCATTTCGCATGTAATAGATGACTTCGGCATTTTTGACAATGTCCACGTCTCGTAGTTTTCCTTCCTCAAATTTACCATAGAGATTTTGTCCCTTGACTTGATTATAACCCGTTCCTATGGTATCTTTGGAGACTATAAAGGTATTTTCAAGGACTTTTAGTGAATCTAGCTTTTGGGTGGTGTTATTGCCTATGAGGTGCATGATGTCGCCTGTTATTTGACTTTCTCCATTCCAAAGTATTGGATTTCCAATCATTTTTGTCAAAGCAGTTTTTGAACTGGAATGTATTGAATCGCATTTGCCGCTCATATCCGTTTTATAAAATCGAACGTTATTGAATGCTCTAATGATTCGATTTCCTTCTTTACCAGTTACCATTAATTTCTTCCCATGGATGTAAACGGAGTCATTTTCGACAAAATTAACTGCAACGGCTCTTTTAGTAACGTACATGGAATCTAGTTTTTTATATACTTCGGCATAATGTCCTTTTACAATGCCTCGATTGATAGAGTCTGTTATCTTGACATTACGCGTGGCTGATGCAAATTCCCGGTTTCGGTCATAATACAAACTGTCGCCTTTAATCACACGATCATCGTATTTGATGTAAGATTTATTCAGGAAATGAGCCAGATTTTTTTTGGTGTCATAAAACCCTTTTTCGGTGTAAATAAAATTGGCTTTACTGGTTATCGTGGAAGGTCCAAAAAGGTACGAATGCCCAGAATTACTGAAATAATCCAAGTGATTTGATTTTATGACATACGTTGGATTTGTGATGGTAACGGCCGTGAGGAATTGGAATTTTTTTTGTTTCACATAATATCTTCCAGAATTACTTTTAAGGGTATTCTCTTTGTTTGTAATTGTTCCAGGAGTATCGTAAAATACTTCTTGAATATTTCGGTCAAAATTGATTATTTCTGTTACCAAAGTTGCGTCTGGCGAACTCATCACTGCATCTCCTGAAGCAAATGCTTTTTTTACATTTCCGTTGTATTCTGCATATTTACTGTTTAAAAATAAGGTATCGCCTTGCACCATTTGTACATTTCCAAAAGCCTTGATGTAATTTTCTTTCTGAAAATAATACGCTTTGTTGCATGTCATTACAACGCCATCATGATTCACGCGAACATTCCCTATAAGTAATAATGCATCAGGAATTTCTACTTGATTTACATCAGCAAAATCAGAGTTTTCTACAATAATTTTTTTCGGAGCTTGCGCCAAAACTAAATTAGTAATTAGCAATAGGAGGCAATAACGAAGGAAAAACAGCGATTTCTTCAATGGATTTAATTTTTGTCAAATTTATGAAAAAGGAAACAATCCTAATCCATATTAGGATTTATTTATAATTAGTCCAAAGGGCTTTAATAGCGAATGTTTCATCTTTTGAAAGTTATTAACAAATTAGGGAACTCCTTCGTTGTAGTTTCCGTCTCAATTAGATACTATTCTTAAATTTTAATGCGTATCGATCGAGATTATTTAAAAAACAGTAAATTTAAAAATTGATATTTAGTTTACGATAAAGGAATTGAAATCAGCATAAATATTTTTATACAATGAAAAAAATAACTATTGTTGCAGGGATAAGTGCGGTACTTTTAGCATCGGCTTGTAAAACGAAAGATTTAAAAATGAATGTAGAAAAGAAAGAGGACGTCTCTACTAAAAAAGAAGTGGTTTATCAGGTGTTTACTCGATTATTTGGGAATAAAAATACTGCGAATAAACCATGGGGAACTATTGAAGAAAACGGAGTAGGGAAGTTCAACGATTTTACGGATAAAGCGCTACATGAAATTAAGGACTTGGGCGTTACTTATGTTTGGTACACTGGAGTTCCGCATCATGCTTTAATTCGCGATTACACTGCAGTAGGAATTTCGAATGATGATCCAGAAGTAGTAAAAGGCAGAGCGGGGTCTCCTTATGCCGTGAAGGATTATTACAATGTAAACCCAGATTTAGCAGTAAATCCGGCGAATCGTTTAGAGGAGTTTGAGTCCTTAATTGCCCGAACCCATAAAGCCGGATTAAAAGTGATTATAGATATTGTTCCTAATCATATAGCGCGCCAATACGAGGGTAAGACTAATCCTTTGGGCGTTAAAGATTTTGGTGCGACGGACGATGTAACGGTAGATTACAAAAGAAATAATAACTTCTATTATATTCCGAATACTCCTTTTGAAATACCGGACACGACAAAACCATTAAATGGAGAAAGTAATCCTTTAATTGATGGGAAGTTTGAAGAAAACCCAGCTAAATGGACAGGAAATGGTTCTCGTATGGCTAAACCGGATAAAAATGACTGGTACGAAACCGTCAAAATAAATTATGGGATTCGTCCGGATGGCTCCAAAGATTTTCCCGAGCTTCCTAGTGGTTTTGATACGAAATCCTATCAGGAACATGATGCTTTTTGGAAGGGAAAAGATGTTCCAGATTCTTGGGATAAATTTAAAGATATTGCTTTGTATTGGACCGCTAAAGGTGTTGATGGTTTTAGATTTGACATGGCTGAAATGGTTCCGTACGAATTTTGGAGCTATATGAACTCATCTATTAAAGTAAATAATCCAGACGCGTTTTTGCTGGCGGAAGTCTATAATCCTAAAGAATATCGTAATTATATTCATTTGGGTAAAATGGATTATTTGTATGATAAAGTGGAAACCTACGATAAATTGAAAGATATCATACAGGGAAGAGCACTGCCTGATGGTTTATCAGCTATTCAAAACGGATTGTCAGATATAGAGGATCACATGTTGCATTTTCTGGACAACCATGATGAGCAACGTTTGGCTAGCCCAGAATTTGCAGGAACACCTCAAAAAGGAAAGCCTTTGATGGTGGTTTCAACAACAATAAGTAGTTCTCCCACGATGGTTTATTTTGGTCAGGAAGTAGGAGAGGCCGGAAATGAAAATGCAGGATTTGGAACGCATTCTAGAACATCAATCTTTGATTATATAGGAGTTCCTAGTCATCAACGCTGGATGAATGGTGGTGAATTTGACGGCGGTCTCTTGACTAAAGAGGAAAAAGAATTACGTGATTTTTATAAAAGAATATTAAATTTTTCTTTAAATAGTTCTGCTTTAATGGGAAAATATCAAGAAATCCAAGAGGTAAATCGACAAACTACTCCGGGATATGATTCAGGAATTTATGCTTTTACTCGATGGTCAGCTACTCAGAAATTAATTATTGTTACTAATTTTTCGTGGCTTACCACTAGCAATTTCGAATTAAAAATCCCTTCTGATATCATTGTAAAATGGAATCTAAAAGATGGAAATTATACTATAAAAGACCAATTATACAATAAAAGTTCTACGCTGTTGCAGGTAGTGAATGGAGAAGGAAAAGTACAAATTACAATTGCTCCATCAGAATCCTTTATTTATCAATTGTAAAAAGCGTTTGACAATCAAAAAAAAGGCTGATAAATATTTATCAGCCTTTTTTTGTATACAGGATGTCCCGTCCTGAAATAGCGATACACAAAAAGTATCCTAATGGAAAAACATGAAGAAACACGCTATGTGAAGCGGACTCAAAAAGATTATTCAATGTCTTTTAAATTACAAATTGTTCAAGAAATTGAACGAGGACAACTTACAGTTACAGAATCCACAAAGACTTATGGCATTCAAAATAGATCAACTGTTGTTAAATGGCTTAGAAAATTCGGTAACTTTGATTGGGAAAACCAAACACCATTTACTATGTCAAAGTCGCCAGAACAAAAGATAATGGAACTTGAAGCCAAAGTAAAACTTCTAGAGAAACAGAAGTCTTTTTTGGAACGACAGGCCTTTGTTGCAGATAAA
>NZ_FNDB01000009.1 GCF_900099915.1 Flavobacterium omnivorum | reverse complement strand
GAAACTTTCTCAAACTTTTTATTTTCTTTATCTCAGTATGTTAAGATATTATGTAATTGATGTTTATACAACAATAAACAACATTACAGTAATTGCCCAAAGCAATTATAACCTCTTAAGGTGGTTATTGCGGCGGGGCTCACCTCTTCCCATCCCGAACAGAGTAGTTAAGCCCGCCTGCGCAGATGGTACTGCAGTTATGTGGGAGAGTATGTCGTCGCCTTTCTTTGAAAAATCCTCATCATTTATTTGATGAGGATTTTTTGTTTGGTAGCTATGCCGCGTTGATCACAGAATTAAGAACAAAACTGGGATCAATAGGAGGCTTTAAAGTGAATTGAAGATTATAGAACATTTCATATTTATATTACTTATAAAAGGAAATGTTATTTTTAATGCAAATTAAAATAAATTATGCTTTTGCGTTTTAATCTTAAGGAAATATTTGGAAGTATACCATATATTTGGATGTTTATAAAGTATTATTATAGACAAATGTAATGCTTCGTTTTCAGTTTTTTTTGCTGCAATTTTTTAATTGTAAAAAAAATTTAGTGATTATTTGTTTAAGTATTTTTATTTTGTATTCGTAGTGTAAAATGTATTTTTTTTTTTTAAATTTAACAAATGTTTAGTCTTAAGTAGTTAATTATTAGCGTTTATGAAATTAGAGTGCCTATTTTTATTGGAATAATTTATTTATCATACTACTATATTTTATCTATTTATAGTCCTAGAAAAACAATTATTAAATAGATGATCTTTGCTTTTTTTGATAAATAAAATCATCATTATTTTATTTATCAAAAGTATCCAGAAGATTATAAAGGTCTTAGATTAGCTTTTTGTTAAAAAAGAGATGTGAAAAATCAAGTTTGAAATTTGCATTATTTCTTCCTATATTAATATTAAAAAAATGTTACAACAGTGATGGCAAAAAACGGTCAATTTAGTCTTGATGAAGGTGAAGTTCTAGATATAAAATCAGAATCAATCCCCTTTCAAAGTGGTATCAATGATTTTCCTATTGTTGGTATTGGAGCGTCAGCTGGTGGCTTAGAAGCATTGGAATTATTTTTTGAAAACATGCCGATCAATACTGGGATGGCTTTTGTTGTGATTCAACATTTAGACCCTACTCATATTGGAATTATGCCAGAATTATTACAAAGGATGACTAAAATGAAGGTTTCGCAGGCCGAAGAAGCAGTAAGAGTAAAACCAAATACTGTTTACGTAATTCCACCCAATAAAAGTTTGTCGTTGTTAAATAGTAAATTACATTTATTTATTCCAACACAAGCTCGTGGTCTGCGATTACCAATCGATATTTTCTTCAAGTCTTTAGCAATGGATCTGATGGAAAAAAGTATTGGGGTTATTCTTTCTGGTATGGGTTCTGACGGTGCATTAGGAATGAAAGCTATTAAAGAAAATAATGGAATCGTAGTAGTACAAGATCCAGCTACTGCAAAATTTGATAGTATGCCACGTAGTGTATTAGAATTAGTTGTTCCTGATATTGTCGCCTCAGTTGAAGAAATACCAAGTAAAATAGTAGCTATATTGAACCATTTTTCCGTGGTATATGATGAGTCTAATTTTCTTTTTAAAACTAAAAATAACCTTGATAAAATTATAATTTTATTAAGGGGACATACGGGACATGATTTCTCAATGTATAAAGAAAGTACCTTGATGCGGCGTATCGAAAGAAGAAAGGGAATACATGACATAGAGAAAACACAAAACTATGTTCGTTTTTTACAGGAAAATCCAAACGAGATTGAGTTGCTTTTTAAAGAATTATTGATTGGAGTAACTAGTTTCTTTAGGGATTCAGCAGTGTGGGTCAAACTTAAAGAGGTAATAATTCCTAACATTTTAAGAGAATTACCTAGTGGATATGTCTTACGGGCTTGGGTTCCGGCATGTTCAACAGGAGAAGAAGCTTATTCTTTGGCTATCGTTTTTGAAGAACTTTTATCAAAGATTGATATATCTAAAAGGATTAAAGTACAAATATTTGCAACTGATTTAGACATTCTATCTATTGAAAAAGCTAGGAAAGGTTTTTTTTATTCTACTATAACAAAAGATGTTACTCAAGACCGGATAAATAAATTTTTCACACAGGAGAAAGACGGATACCGCGTTAAAACGTCCATTCGCGAAATGATCGTTTTTGCGCCCCATAATGTAGTAAAGGACCCTCCTTTTACAAAATTAGACATACTTACTTGTCGTAATATGCTAATATATATGGAGCCTGAATTACAAGATAAATTAATCACTTTATTTAATTATAGCTTAAATCAAGGAGGAATAATGATGCTGGGAACTGCTGAGACGATAGCAAGTAGTATTAAGGGGTTTGAAGTAATAGATTCTAAATTGAAATTTTACAAACGAATTGCAAGATCAGTTTCTCCTAAATTTGCTAACTTTCCAAGTTGTTTTTCCCATCAAAAAAGAATAACTATTGACACTATGAATAAAACTAATGTTGTTGAAAACATACAAACTCTAACAGATCAGATCGTCCTGCAACGTTTTTCACCAGCAAGTATTCTGGTTAACAGCAAGGGAGATATTATTTATATTACGGGTAGAACCGGGAAATATTTAGAACCAGTTGCTGGCAAAGCTAACTGGAATGTTCATGCCATGGCGCGAGAAGGTCTTAGACATGAGTTGCCGGTTGCGTTTCGGAAAGCCATACAAAATTTTGATCCCGTGTTTATTGAAAATGTAAAGATTTCTGAAAATGGAATATATCATTTTATTAATGTGACGGTACAACAAATAGAAAGTCCCGATGCGATAAAAGGGATGATTCTTGTTGTTTTTAATGATATCCAACCTGTATCCGAAAATATTTCGAGTACTTTAAAATCAAGAAAACAAACGTCAAACATTAAACAACGTGAACTGGAAGGGGCCCTCGTTCGTAGTAATGAAGATTTGAACAGCGTTCGAGAAGAAATGCAAACTTCTCAGGAGGAACTTAAATCTACTAATGAAGAATTACAATCCACGAATGAAGAACTACAATCTACTAATGAAGAATTAACTACATCAAAGGAAGAGTTACAGAGTCTAAACGAAGAGTTGCAGACCGTAAATACAGAGTTACAAAGTAAATTAATTGACTTTGAACAGGCAAATAATGACATGAAAAACCTGCTTAATAGCACGGAGATAGCAACTCTTTTTTTAGACAAAGAATTAAATATTCGTCGATTTACTGATCCTGTGACAAAGATATTCAAATTACGTGTAACGGATACCGGCAGGCCTTTTACTGATTTAGTATGTGATTTGATCTATCCTGAAATGGCTAATAATGCTCTTAAAGTCATCAAAACACTGGTACCGATTCAAAAAGAAATTGCATCACATAATGATCGATTTTACGATGTTCGGATCATGCCTTATCGAACTCTTGACGATCGAATTGACGGACTTGTGATAACTTTTACTGATATTACAGCAGCAAAGCAAGCAGAAGAATTACTAAAATTAGAGAATCAGTATCGTCGTCTTTTTGAATCTGCCAAAGATGGAATTTTAATTCTTAATTTTGATACCGGGAAAATAATCGATGTAAATCCATTTTTAGTCGGTATGCTTGGCTATTCGTATGAGCAGTTTATCGAAAAATCAATTTGGGAAATAGGTTCTTTAAAAGATATTGTAGCTAATAAAGACAAATTTTTAGAATTGCAAAAAAAAGAGTTTGTTCGCTATGAGAACTTACCTCTTGAAACAGCAAAAGGAAGAAAGATACATGTTGAATTTGTAAGTAATGTTTATTTAGTCAACACTAAAAAAGTAATACAGTGCATTATAAGGGATATTTCAGATCGTGTTTTTGTTCAAGAAGCTTTAGTCAATGCTGAAACTCGTTACAAACATCTTTTCGATTCTGTAAAAGATGGAATTTTATTTGTTGATGGGGCAACAGGAAAGATAAATGCTGTTAATCCTTTTTTTATTAATTTAATAGGTCTTTCTAAAGAAAGCTTTATTGGCAAAGAAGTGTGGACTGTTGAATTTCTAAAAAATATTATAGAAAATAAAAAATCATTCCTTGAATTGAGTGAAAAAAAATCATTTCAATCCGATTACAAGGATATGGAAACGGCAAGTAAGAGTAGTATCAATATAGAATTTATCAGTACTGTATATTTTATTGGTAATCAAAAAAATATTCAATTTTTCATACATGAAATAGCAGTATAGATCAAGAAAAGGTTCCATAATTTCCAATTATAGATTGTTCAAATAGTAGTATTTTAAAAAATAGCACTTATGGGTAATATTGAAAAAAAAACCGATTCCCTTCTTAGAATAAGACAAAAAGCAGAGGAACTATATTTAATTAAAGAATCAAAATATAGTTCTCCACTTTCAGAATGGGAAACATTAAAACTGATCCATGAATTAGAAGTTCATCAAATAGAGTTGGAGATGCAAAAAGAAGAACTGATTCTTGCTAAAGAAGCTGCTGAAAATGCAATTCAAAAATATACAGAACTTTATGATTTTGCTCCCGTAGGCTATTTTACACTTACCAATTCAGGCTTTATAATCGAACTAAATCTTTCAGGTTCCCAGTTATTGCATAAAGACAGATCAAAATTAATCAATAGTCAATTTGGTTTTTTTGTTTCTGATGACACTAAATCGGCATTTAATAAATTTTTAGATTCCGTATCTAACTCTAATAAAAATGAGTGCTGTGAAATTAAATTATTATTAGAAGATACTGCTTTAACAAATGTGTATTTGACTGGAATTCTTTCGGAGAATAAAGAGCATGTGTTGATGACAATAGTAGACATTACAGACCTGAAAGAAACAGAATTTGCTTTGACTGAAAGTGAAAAACGATATCGGGATTTATTGAATAATCTTGATGTTGGGATCATTTTGCATAATAAGGATGCTTCCATCCTTTATTCCAACCCAAAGGCTTCTGAACTCATTGGTTTGAGTAAGGAACAAATAAAAGAAAAACAGAGTTTTAATCCAATTTGGGAATTTGTAAAAGATGATTATCAACAATTACCGGTAGAAAACTATCCCGTAAATCAAATTATAAGAACTAAAAAACCACTTACTAATTTTACTATTGGCATAAAAAAGCCAGACATTACAGCTGTTCAATGGCATTTTATCAATGGCTTTCCTGTTTTTAATGCTGCTGGAGATATAAGTGAAGTAATTATCAGTTTTATAGAAATAACAGAACTAAAAAAGTTGGAAATTGAGCTGACAAAGGCTAAAGAATCAGCTGAATCAGCTAATAGGGCTAAATCCAGTTTTTTGACAAATATGAGTCATGAAATTAGGACTCCTTTAAACGGTATCATTGGCTTTACTGATTTGTTAATGAGAACAAATCTAGACGTTAATCAAAAAGAATACATGAGCGCGGTTAATGAATCAGCAACCATTTTAATCGAAATCATTAATGATATTTTAGATTTTTCAAAAATTGAGTCTGGAAAATTAGAATTGAATGTTGAAGAAATAAATCTTTTTGACATCACCCATCATGTTATTGATATTTTTAAATTCCATGCAGAAGCCAAGAAAATAGATCTCATTTTAAACATTGAAAACACAGTTCCTAAATTTGTATTAGGCGACTCTATACGGTTAAAACAGGTTTTGGTAAATTTAGTAGGTAATGCTTTGAAATTTACTAAAATTGGTTACGTACATTTATCTTTAGGGTGTGATCTTATTTCTGGAGATATGAATCAATGTCATCTACACTTCTCTGTCAAGGATACTGGAATTGGAATAAAGCAAGAAAATCAAGAAAAAGTATTTCAATCTTTTATTCAAGAGGATTGTTCTATTACCCGCAAATTTGGCGGGACAGGACTTGGATTAGCGATCTCGAATCAGCTTTTAGGTTTGATGAATAGTGAGATACAATTAAAAAGTACATTTGGACAGGGTAGTGAGTTTTATTTTAACTTGACATTAGAAAGAGGGCAACACAAGAATACATCAGGAGTTCAAGAAGTAAAAACTGTAGATGAAAACAACACATTTTCTTGTATTGATTACTCTACCAAAACAATATTGGTTGTGGAAGATAATAAGATCAACATGCTTTTGGTTAGAACGTTGCTTAAATCGATACTTCCTGGCTGTACTATATTAGAAGCGTCAGATGGGGAAAAAGCGATTAAAATGTACAAGAAAGAGAAGTTAGATCTAATTTTAATGGACATACAAATGCCACATAAAAATGGATATCAAACAACAGCTGAAATTAAACATTTAAAAAAATACAATAATATCCCTATAATTGCTTTAACAGCAGGAATCATGCTGGGTGAGAAAGAAAAATGTTTGGAGTCTGGAATGGATGATTATGTTTCAAAACCAATTATTCGTTGTCATTTAGAGGAAGTTTTATACAAGTGGCTGAAAGAGTAATTCTTAAAAAATATGATAAAGCGAATGAAAAATTTATTAGAAAGTAATAAGGAAGTAGTACAATTGCTATTCAACCTTTTTTTTCTTTACTTTTTTCATAAAATTGAATGTATCATTATCTGTTTTTTTCGCCAAGCCACCATCTGGCTTTGTACTCTTGTTTTTTCAAACCAAATTTTTTAATTGCATGTTTTTGAATATGTTCTATTACTTCCTCTTCTGAGTCAGTTATAAATAAGAGTTTCATATCTTGAGGACTGATACTTTCATTGTCTGCCATTCTTTGAATGTGATGACTCAATTCTTTGTGATAAACAGAATCAAAAATTACAATTGGAAAATTATTAATAATTTTATTTTGAATTAAAGTTAATGCTTCAAATAATTCATCTAATGTGCCCATTCCTCCTGGCATTACCACAAATGCATAGGAATATTTTATTAGAATTACTTTCCGTACAAAGAAATAAGGAATATAAATCCACTTGTGCAAGTAGGGATTTGGTTTTTGCTCTGTTGGAAGGATTATATTAATTCCTACAGAGTATCCGCCCGTTTGAAAGGCACCTTTATTTGCGGCTTCCATAATTCCAGGGCCGCCTCCCGTCATCACTGTAAAACCTAAATTAGCTATTCCAGTACCAATGCGTTCCGCACTTTTATAATGTTGTGTTTCAGGACCAAATCGAGCAGAACCAAAAACGGTAACGCAGGGGCCTATAAAATGCATTTTTTGAAAAGCTCTAATAAAGTTAAAGAGGACTTTAAAAACAAAGGATAGGTTTTTTATTCGTGTCAAAGGTCCTCTTACAAATAAAGATTCTGATCTTGAAAGTTTGTATTTTCGTTGCTTTTCCATAGGATGACTAAGGTAGGACAATAATACGATTGGCCCAGTTTTTTTCGGTTTGTAAAATTATTTTTAACTACTAAACAAAAGAAAATAAGGGCATATGTAATCACAGTCAGTCAAAGTATTACCATTTTTACAGGTATTGTTTTAGGTTTATTTATTGCTTTTTTCTACAATGGTTTGGATGATCTGCTCCTTGGTTAATACGCCTGATTGTCTCCACAACTGTTTTCCGTTTTGAAATAATATCATTGTAGGAACACCGCGAACCTGATATTTGCTTGCAATCTGTTGATTTTTGTCTACATCGATTTTTAAGATGGAAACACGATCTCCCAAATTATCCTTAACTTCTTTTAAAATGGGTCCAAGAATTTGGCACGGACCACACCATGTTGCAAAAAAATCGATTAAAACCGGTTTGTCGGATTCGATAATTGTATCAAAATTACTCATATGTTTTGTTTTTAGTTTTCGGAATGCTGCAGCCATTTATACCGCAACCTAAGTTAAAAATTACTTGAATGAAGAAAAACAGTCCAAGACCAATGAACATCCATTCTTTGACGATATACGCTTGGGCAAATAAAAATAAGGCAAAGGCCAGCCGAACCCAGCGCATCGTATGCCAATTTGTAAAAAGTAATGCTTTCATTTTTGTTGCATTAAAAGGAATATTAATTTAATTTTTAATTTTCTTTACTGTTGGAAAGAGCATCTTTGATAGTTTTGCTATCAATAGGAGCAATGCTAACAATAAGGATTTCTTCAAAATCACTGCTTCTGCTAACATTTAAAACACCTTCAATTGTGAAAAGTTTTTCTGTTACATCTGAAGAGGAAGTACTGCACTTGATGTTTTCAGATTGATACATGTTAACAAAAACGGTACTGTTCTTTCTCAATTCGAAAAACAATTCTGAATTAGCTCTTGGTGCAATTGAATTTTGAGTCATTCCCATTTCTAAAAAACTAAAAGCGTCTTTAAAAAGCATTTCGTATTCTTCTTGGTTGCCTCCAAAAGGAGGTCCAGATTCAAATGTTCTACTGAATAATAAACCAGCTAAAATTCCCTTATCTGCCAAAAGTTGATGCATTTTCCAAACGTATTTTTGACGCATTGTAGGCGGTAAAGCACAGAAAAAAGTTTGTTCAATAATCAAATCATAGTTTCCTTGATGCTCAAAAAAATCGCCTAATACAATCTGAATGGCAGCATTCTTTTTATACTTTTCTTGTAAAATTGAAGCAGGTGTTGGTGCAATATCGATAACAGTAATATCTGTAAATCCTTGCTTCAATAGGTATTCGGCTTCGTAGCTGTTGCCACAGCCAGGAATCAGAATTCTACTGTTTTTGTCAACGATTTTAGCAATGTACATTTTTATGGGAGGAGCAACTGTACCTAAATCCCAGCCGGTGGTTTTAGCGCAGTAATGTGCCTCCCAATAGGCAGCATCCAGTGGTTTATCCAAAGAAGTAGCGCCACATTTTAAATCAGACATTTTATATTTTTTTTCGAGTTGAAATTCCAAACGGGGAATACAGCGGACAAAAACTGATAAAGCTTGTTAGTAAAAAAATAACAGCAAAAGCTCCTAAAACTAATGCGACTGTGCCGCTGATCGTATTAGTGAAATACAATATAGCGATGATTACTGCTATTGCAATTCGAATAATCTTGTCTGTTGAACCCATATTTTTTTTCATGATAGCACTGTATTTAGTTATTCAATTATTTTAAAACCTTGCTTTGGCATACAAAATCAGTTTTTGGAATCGTTGTTTTAGCGATTGCATTGAAACCGCCTTCAATTTCGGTAAAATTTCTAAAACCACGGGCTTCTAGTATTGAAGCGGCGATCATACTGCGGTATCCACCAGCGCAATGCAAGTAAAAATGTTCTTTTGGATTAATATCTTCTATCCACTCATTGATAGCGGCTAATGGCTTGCTGTACGATTCTTCAATGTGCTCTGCACAATATTCACTTTCTTTACGAATATCAATTATTTTACTTTCACCAATTTTTACTTCTTTCGCAAATTTTTCTGCTGTGATTCTATTTACAGTATCAATTTCTTTTCCAGCTTTTGCCCAAGCAACAAAACCGCCTGCTAAATGTCCCATTAAATTGTCAAAACCGACACGACTCAATCGGGTGACCGTTTCTTCCTCTTGTCCTGGTTCGCAAACAATAAGGATGGGCTGCTGCACATCAGCAATTAAAGCACCTACCCATGGAGCAAAATCACCGTCAATTCCAATATTTATTGACTGCGGAATAAATCCTTTTGCAAATTCTCCATTTTTGCGAGTGTCCAAGAGTAAAGCTCCGGTTTCATCAGCGGCAACTTCAAATTCTAAAGGTGAAAGCGCCCGCATTCCTAAATTTAGAACATTTTCAAAGCTATCGTATCCTTTTTTGTTCATGGCCACATTCATGCCAAAATAAGCTGGTGGTGGCAATAAACCTTCGGTTACTTCTTGAATAAACGCTGCTTCAGTCATATCTGATCTCAATGCATAATTTGTGTTTTTTTGTTCGCCTATGGTTGAAACGGTTTCCTTACTCATGTTTTTTCCACAAGCACTTCCCGCACCATGAGCGGGATAGACAATAACATCATCTGCTAAAGTCATAATTTTATTCCGTAACGAATGGAAGAGCGTAGCGGCTAGTTGTTCCTGTGTCATGTGTGCTGCCTTTTGGGCTAAATCTGGCCTTCCTACATCTCCAATGAACAAAGTATCGCCTGAAAAAATAGCGTGATCTTTACCGTTTTCGTCAATCAATAAATAAGTGGAGCTTTCCATAGTATGTCCTGGAGTGTGTAGGACCTTTATTTTGATGTTTCCAATGGTGAATTCTTGTCCGTCTTTTGCAGAAATGCAATCAAATTCACAGGTTGCATTAGGTCCATAAACGATAGGAGCAGCAGTTTGACGACTTAAATCTACATGTCCAGAAACAAAGTCAGCATGGAAATGGGTTTCAAAAATATATTTTAATTTCACACCATCTCTTTCAAGTCGTTCCAAATAGGGTTGGGTTTCACGCAGTGGATCAATAATAGCTGCTTCCCCGTTTGAAGTAATATAGTAAGCGCCTTGCGCTAAACATCCAGTATATATTTGTTCTATTTGCATGATTTTGTTTTTTTAATTTACAGCACAAATGTACTTCCGTTTTTTAGGATATACAGTGACAATTGTTACATTCCTATTTTAAGTCAGGAAAAATTCTTTGATTATAATATAAAATCCCATTACTAATACAAACCAACCAAAAGCTGGTTTCAGTTTTGCTCCATCTATTTTTTTTGACAAATAAGTACCAAGGAACATTCCAATTATTGCTATAGCAGATATTGTAAAAAGTAATTTATAATTTATAATAATACCGTTGCATACGTCACCACCAAAGCCAATTAATGAATTAATAAAGATAATCAATAATGAGGTGCCAATGGCTTGTTTCATTGGTAAATTTGCAAAGAAAAGTAAGGCCGGAATGATCAAGAAACCGCCGCCAGCTCCTAGAAATCCAGTGATAAAACCGACCAAAAGTCCAATGATAGCAATTCTACTAAAACTGTCTTTTGGAGGTGTTTTTTTTGTATTTGATTTTTTGATCATCGATATAGATGCCGCAATCATAAGAAAAGCAAACACAATCATGATCAATAAATTTTTTGATACTTCAAAATTATGTATGGTAAAAAGAAGCGCTGGAATTTTTGAAAGAATAATATCTCTTACAAAAAGCAAAGAAAATACGGAAGGAATCGCAAAAATAAGTGCTGCCTTAATTTTTAAATTGCCAAGGCGGTAGTGACTGTAACTTCCTATCATAGCAGTCACTCCAACGATAAATAAGGAATAACTTGTGGCTTGCTCCGGATGAATTTTGAAAAGGTACACTAAAATTGGAACTGCAAGAATCGATCCTCCACCTCCAATTAATCCCAATGAAAGTCCAATAATAATCGAAGCAAAATAACCTAAATATTCCATTTGTAAATTTTTCGAAGTGACGGTTTGAATAATTTTATTTACAGAAAATATTCTTTGTAGAACAAAATTTATTTCAGGAGTTCAATATTATTTCGGTGTAAAGTGACCAAACCCCGCTGCTCCATTTTCTTTAGTAAACGTGAAATTACTTCTCGAGACGTGTTCAATTCAGAGGCAATTTCCTGATGAGAAAGCTTTAATTCTTTGCAATCACAAACCTCAGCGTGGCGCTTTAAATAAAATTCTAAGCGCTCGTCCATCGCCCGAAAAGCAATGCTATCAATTACTTCGAGCACCTCTTCAAAACGACTTCTGTAAGTATCGATAACAAATTCATACCAGCTGCGGTGCTGCATCATCCATTTATCCATTAAGGGCAATGGGACCATGATTAGTTCTACATCCTCAACAACTTTTGCCATAATTTGGCTTTTTTCATTCTTGGTGGCGCAAATCATTGAAATAGCGCAGGCTTGTCCGGGTTGCAAGTAGTACATAAAAAATTCGCCGCCATTTTCATCTTCTCGGTAGACTTTAATTTTTCCACTAATAACCAAAACAGTGTTTTTTATGTATTGTCCTGTTCGGATGATAATAGTTCCCGCTAGAAAGGAATGTATTGTGGCGCTAGTTTCAATTTCTTTTACTAATTCAGTAGAAAATGTGGGGAAATTTTTTTTTATTGGATCAAGCATTTTAGTCTTTTTTCTATGTTTTGTAGTGTAAAAGTAGTTTAAATAACTTAAAATTGAGGAGGGTTTTTGTACAAAAAAAAAGATAACTGCTTGATTTTACATCTATTAAAATTTAATTACCTATAGGAATGGTAGACTGTTTTTTTGTGAAAAAGAAGGTCGTTTTTATAGTTTCTTGATAGTTAATGTTTTGCGAAAACGATTTCTTGCAAATAGTTTCTAATTAACAATTGTTGCGTTTAATGTTCGGTAAAAACGTTGTATTTTTACAAAAAACATCATTATGAATTTACAACAAGAAGATTGGGTTGCTCAATTTGAAGCGGATGAAAATGCAGTCATTCTCGATGTGAGAACGGAAGCCGAATTTAACGAAGGTTTCATAGCAAATGCTATCAACATCGATATTCACCGAGGACAAGATTTTGTAAGCGAAATAGAAGCTTTAGACAAGCATAAAAAGTACTATGTCTATTGCCGCTCTGGAATGCGTAGTGCAAAAGCCTGTGAAATAATGAATCAACTTGGTTTTGAAAACGCTTATAACTTATTGGGCGGGATTTTAGAATGGGATGGAGAAATAATTGAGCCATAAAAAAGAAGCATAAGATTGTCGCTTTTATTTATTTGAATAATTAATTTAACACGCTTTATATGAATTTAATACCAGAAGAATATCAGATTACATCATTGTTGAATCAAGATACTTATTTAGTGGATGGTGAATTAAAGAAATGGGAAGGTCAGACCACGGCTGTTTTTTCAACTATATCTTCTACAGCGGAGTATGGTCCAACTATATTAGGATCCGTTCCGTTTATGGGAGAAGCCGAAGCTCTGGAAGCCGTTGAATCAGCTAGTGCGGCTTATAATAATGGTCAAGGATTATGGCCAACAATGAAAGTTTCTGATCGCATAAAATGCATGGAAAATTTTGTTACTCAAATGAAGACCACCCGTAAAGAAGTTGTTAAATTATTGATGTGGGAAATTGGAAAATCATTGGGTGATTCTGAGAAAGAATTTGATAGAACAGTAGAATATATTTATGATACCATTGACAGCTTAAAAGAATTAAACAGCCGTAGTGCTAAATTTTCTAAAGTTCAAGGAATTAATGCTATGGTTCGCAGAGGACCGCTTGGGGTTGTTTTATGCCTTGGACCTTATAATTATCCGTTAAATGAAACTTTTTCGTTGCTGATTCCTGCCTTAATTATGGGGAATCCTGTTATTTTTAAGCCAGCAAAACTAGGTGTTTTGGTAATCTCCCCTTTATTAGAAGCATTCCGGAATAGTTTTCCAAAAGGAGCTATTAATATTGTATATGGACGTGGACGTGAAGTAGCTTCGCCGATTATGAAATCTGGTAAAGTAGCAATTTTAGCTTTAATCGGAAATAGTACATCAGCGATTGCGTTACAGGACCAACATCCTAATAAAAACCGATTGCGTTTGATACTAGGTTTGGAAGCTAAAAATCCAGCAATCATTTTACCAGATGCTGACTTAGATTTGGCTATCCAGGAATGTATAGCAGGCTCTTTATCGTTTAATGGGCAGCGTTGTACAGCCTTGAAAGTATTGTATGTACATGAATCCATTGCAGATGAGTTTAATAAGCGTTTTGCAACCAAAGTAGATTCCTTAGTTTTTGGAAATCCATGGGATGCTTCAGTCTTTTTGACGCCTTTGCCAGAAAAAGAAAAACCTGCCTATATCCAAGAGTTGATAGATGATGCTGTCAAAAAGGGAGCAGCAATCATCAACGAAAAAGGAGGACAGCACACTGCTAATTATATCTTTCCAGCCGTTTTATTTCCAGTAAACAAAGAAATGAGAGTGTATCATGAGGAGCAATTTGGTCCAGTAGTACCTGTAATGACTTTTAAAGACATTCAAGAGCCTCTAAATGATATGGCCGAATCGAATTACGGACAACAAGTGAGTTTGTTTGGGAGAGATATAAAAACGATTGCACCACTTATAGATACCTTAGTTAATTTAGTATGTAGAGTAAACTTGAATAGTTCTTGTCAAAGAGGTCCAGATGTTTTACCGTTTACAGGACGAAAAGATTCTGCTGTAGGAACATTAAGCATACATGATGCCTTGCGTTCGTTCTCGATTAGAACTTTTGTGGCATCCAAAGACAACGCTTATAATAATGCCATCTTACAGGAATTGTTAAGTAGTAAAGAATCAAATTTCATCAATACGGATTACATTTTATAGTCTTTATAATATCAAATAATAAGCCGTCCCGATAAATTTGGACGGCTTTTTTATGGAGTTAAAGTTGTAGAGAAGATTTTATTCGAATATATTTAAGTTAATTTAATGGATATTATCCATTCTTTTTTAATTCATATATATAGTTTAATTTTAAAATACTTTTAATTTCAAATTATGAGAATATATTTTTTAATATTTACTTTTTATAGCTGTATTAATTGTTATAGTCAGACAAATGAAGTCACTTTTAATAATGTATTTGCGGAATCATTTTATAAAAAGGCTTTTTCTAAAATTAAACTAGAGGACTACAATGCAGCAGTAAAAGAGTTCGACAGAGCAATTGAACTAAATCCTGATTACATAGAAGCATTTTTTGGTAGAGGCTATGCTAAAAATATAGTAGAGGATTATGGAGGAGCTGTATTAGATTTCAATAAAGTTTTGGAGAGATATCCTTCTAATGAAGATGCTTATTTAAACAGGGCTAATGCAAAAAGCAATATGCTTGACTTTGCAGGATCAATTTTGGATTATGATAAAGCGATACGTGTTAATGGTTCAGATGCGGATTCTTATTATAAAAGAGGATTTGCGAAAGATGAAATGAAAAACTATAAAGGGGCCATTTCTGATTACATTAAAGCAATCAAGATTAATCCAAATCATGCTATTGCTTATTTCTCTATTGGATATGCCAAAGATGAATTGAAAACTTATAAAGAAGCAATCTTTTATTTTAATAAAGCAATAGAAATTAATCCTAATTATATTGAAGCCTATTTCAATAGAGCGCGCGCTAAGAAAAAATCGAAAGATTTCAAAGGAGCAATTGATGATTATAGTACCTATATAGATTTGGTTTCTGACGATGCAGATGCTTATTACGGCAGAGGAAATGCAAAAAACAAAATAAAGGATTATGATGGAGCAATGGCTGATTATGGAATGGCAATACGAATCAATCCTAAATCTGCTGAAGCCTATTACAATAGAGGGTTAGCAAAAATAAAGGCTAAAGATAAAATTTGTGGATGTTTAGATTTAAATAAATCAAAGGAATTAGGACTAAAACAAGCAAATAAAAAAGTAAAAAAACATTGTAATTGAGTAAAATCTACAAAAAAAACAGACGCCTTGAAATAGGCTTAAAATTAAAAAAATATTTGTAAATGCGTTTCTCAAAATTAAACACTACAAAGCTTGTAAAGGAGTTTTTATTCAATGAGTATCAAAACATGCAACTGTAATAAAATATTGATACTAAATATTTTTGCAATCTTTGATAAGCTAGAAAGTATAACTGACCTTCAATTTAATCTATAAAAAAAGGTGACCCGTTACCAGATCACCTTTTTAAACAAATTAAAAATCTAAAATTATACTAAGTCGAAACGATCTAGATTCATCACCTTAGTCCATGCTGCGATGAAGTCTTTTGTGAATTTTTCCTGACCATTTGCATATCCATAAACTTCAGCAATAGCTCTAAGTTCTGAATTTGAACCAAAAATTAAATCTGCTCGAGTTCCAATCCATTTCAATCCGCCGACCACACGGTCACTTCCTACAAAGGCATCATCTGATTCTGACACTGCTTTCCATGTAGTTCCTAAATCAAGTAAATTCAAAAAGAAATCATTTGTCAGCGCTTCTTTTTTATTGGTGAAAACCCCATTTTGAGATTGGTCAAAGTTGGTATTTAATACGCGCATACCTCCTACAAGAACGGTCATTTCAGGAGCTGTTAATGTTAATAACTGTGCTTTGTCTACCAACATTTCTTCAGCAGAAACAGTAAATTTTGTTTTTACATAATTACGGAATCCATCTGCTTGTGGCTCTAGAACTGAAAAAGATTCTATATCTGTTTGTTCTTGTGACGCATCTGTTCTTCCTGGTGTGAAAGGAACTGACACCTGCTGTCCAGCATTTGAGGCAGCTTTTTCAATACCTGCGCTACCACCTAAAACAATAAGGTCAGCAACAGAGACTTTTTTACCAGTAGTTTGCGCATTGTTGAACTCGTTTTTAATGTTTTCTAAAGTATGTAACACACGTTCTAATTGCGATGGGTTATTTACTTTCCAATCTTTTTGTGGTTCTAAACGTATACGAGCACCATTAGCACCACCACGTTTATCTGATCCACGGAAGGTAGATGCTGATGCCCATGCAGTACTCACTAATTCTGGCACAGTTAATCCTGAGGCAAGAAGGTTTTCTTTAAGCAAAGTAATATCTTGTTCATCAATTAATTGATGCGTTACCGCAGGAACAGGATCTTGCCAAATTAATTCTTCGGCAGGAACTTCAGATCCCAAGTAGCGCACTTTAGGTCCCATATCTCTGTGCGTCAGTTTGAACCATGCTCTTGCAAAAGCATCATTAAACTCAGCCGGGTTAGCTAAAAAGTGTCTTGAAATTTTCTCATATGCTGGATCTACTCGCAATGATAAATCAGTAGTCAAC
Source organism: Flavobacterium omnivorum (assembly GCF_900099915.1). GTDB lineage: Bacteria > Bacteroidota > Bacteroidia > Flavobacteriales > Flavobacteriaceae > Flavobacterium > Flavobacterium omnivorum. Next base: position 106,663 of record NZ_FNDB01000009.1, on the reverse strand, counting down.
ATAAAAGGTTGGTGTGTTTTAGTTGGATCGTGTGCATCAGGAACCGTGCCAGCTCCTGCATTTCCTACTGGTTTCCATTGATGTGCTCCAGCGGGACTTTTTGTCAATTCCCATTCAAAACCAAACAAGTTTTCGAAATAATTATTACTCCAAGTAACCGGTGTGGTAGTCCATGCACCTTCTAATCCGCTTGTAATCGTATCAGCACCATTCCCAGTTCCATAAGTGTTTTTCCATCCAAGGTTTTGCTCTTCGATAGCTGCACCAGCAGGTTCTGCTCCCACATATTTATTTGGGTCAGCGGCACCGTGAGTTTTTCCTAGGGTATGTCCTCCTGCACAAAGTGCGACAGTTTCTTCATCATTCATCGCCATACGGGCAAATGTCTCTCTAATATCATGTGCTGCCAAAAGTGGATCAGGATTACCGTCAGGACCTTCAGGGTTTACATAAATTAATCCCATTTGAACTGCAGCCAAAGGATTTTCTAATTCACGATCACCAGAGTAACGGCTATGCGGTTCTGTACTTAATGACAACCATTCTTTTTCAGGACCCCAATAAATATCTTCTTGTGGTTCCCAAACATCTAAACGGCCTCCAGCAAAACCAAAAGTTTCAAAACCAGCAGATTCTAATGCGCAGTTTCCTACAAGAACTATTAAGTCAGCCCAAGAAACTTTATTACCATATTTTTGTTTGATAGGCCATAATAATAAACGTGCCTTATCTAAGTTTGCATTATCTGGCCAACTGTTTAGAGGCGCAAAACGTTGTGTTCCAAAACCTGCTCCTCCACGTCCATCAGCAATACGATACGTTCCTGCGCTGTGCCAAGCTAACCGAATGAAAAATGGACCATAGCTGCCATAATCAGCAGGCCACCAGTCTTGAGAGGTAGTGATAACATCTGTAATGTCTTTTTTTAAAGCCTCTAAATCTACAGATTTGAACTCTTCCGCATAATTGAAATGAGCTCCCATTGGATTAGATTCTAATGCGTTTTGGCGCAAAATGTTTAATTTTAATTGGTTTGGCCACCAGTCGCGATTTGTTTTTCCATTTCTCTCACTTTGTTTTGGAGCATTTGCTCCAGCAGAAAAGGGACATTTGCTTTCACCATTTACATTGTAGGATGTTGGTTTCGTATTATTTTCCATAGGATGATTGATTTTTTATTTAATTAAAGCAAATTTACTAAAAAGCATTCGTAGATAATTTAATTTTTAATAGATAAAAACTATAGTACAAGTCTTGTTTACACATGCTAAACTTAGTCAAAATAAGTAGCAATAGCTCTTCTGCATTACTTTAAAATTATAAAATCATATTAAAATTGACTCTTAAAGTCAATTTAATGTACTTGTGCTTTTATGGATTGATTACAAGTTTGATATTTTAAAAGGTGTGGAACTTGCGTTGCAACCTTTTATTTATGTCAGTAGTATTTAATGCCGTATTGTTATCATTCGATGATTGTCTTTTTTAAAATTGGTAGCGATGTGTTTTGTTTTTATCGCTCTCATTTTGAATTAGGTTACAACATGCTAAAAATAAAAAGATAATTTAATCATAAACCAAGCGATCCTTTGCAATCTAAGCAGTAACTTTATGCCTAAAACAAATACTAAACATGAGTTCATTTGAAGATAAAAACAAGGAGGATCAAAATTGGGTAGCGTCAGATTTTGAAGCTTGGGTTGGGATTTTATACTCCTGTATTTCTGCCGACAATCAAATTAAAGATTCTGAAAAAGCTGCATTATCAAGATTATTGCATTCTAAAGAGAAATTTGTAGGAATCGACATTGCACCTCTATACACAAAGTCATTTAATTTAAGAGCAGAGGTTGGACAATTAAAATACATATCTGCTTGTTGTAAACAGATTAAGGAAGAAGATAAAGAAACCGTTTTTGCCCTTGCATTAGAAGTATTACTCGCCGACGGAACATTAGAAAAAGAAGAAAAGGATATAATTGAAGTTTTATCGAATCAGTTAAAAATCGAGTCTGAAATGATCAGCAAAATTATTGAGGTTATTTTCTTAAAAAATCGAGGCAATATCAAAAGAATTTAAACTGATAATAAAAGAATACAGATACAAAAATATTGGTAATGAAATCGTTAAACAAGCAACATTTTTCAATTCAGAACTATTCTGCTTGTTTTAAAACCGATTTATATTAAAATTATTGCTTACTTTAGTTTTTTCCAAATAAGATCTTAGTATGACATTTGATTAAAGGCATATTATTGTTTTAAAAAATCATTTACTATCAAAAAGAAAATCAAAATAGCAAAGGAAACCTTTCACGCCAGACTCCATCGCGATCCTGTGCTGACGCATCCTCGTTTAAAGTTTATTCCTAATATTGTACTCAATCTCATCAGTTTACTACTAACACTTGCGCTTTTGGGTGTGTTGGTCTATTTTATTGTAGATTATTTAATTAAGAAGTTTTATCATTTAGATTAAGAAGGAAATTTTTTAAAAATTAAAATTGAGTATAAAATTGATATTGCTCATGTTAGTTTTATTGAAAATATAATTTTTATTGTCGTAAGTTTCCCCCACATTGAACTTGTGTACATATAACAATTGTGCATCAAAACCTTTTAGGAGCCCTTGAAATTCATATCGTATGTCCGCATTAGTTTGCAAATAGGAAGGCATACCATATTTATTTAACGCAACGTTTTTCACATCTGGTAAATCAATATATCCCACTGCTAAATGCGATTTGAATGTTTTTTTAGGATTCGTATATTGTATTTTAGTCATTACGGCTTCTACATCCCCAAAACCTTCATTTCGTTCTCTAGGCATAAAGGTATAAAATGGATCTCGTCCCCATTCGCGCGGCATTAAATACCGTCCTTTAGCAGTAATTCGATTGTAATTTAAAGTCCATTCGATGGCTTTTGTTTTCCATCCGAGTCTACCACCAAAGGTCTGTGAGCTGCCATTTTTTTGAAAATAGGTTTTGCGTGGATCTAGATTTCCTCCCTCATTTAGTGCATTTTGGTATATCGTTTGAAAACCTAAAAGTAGTTTTGAATTATGATTTAAAGGGTAGGTGTAGTCCATTTGGAACAGGGCCGAATTGAATAAATTCTCTGCGTACTGATTCCACAGGAGTGTTTTTAAATTGTATACCGATTCATTTTGGATTCCAATAATATAAACACCGTTGCTGTCTAGATTTCCAGCATATTCTGATTTTGTTCCATCAGGGTTGACTCCTGTTGGATAAATACCAATGGATTCCCCAATTCTGAAATACTTCATTGTGCTTCGTGGTGAAATCCCATATAAGTAGCCGATGTTAATTTTTGTTTTTTTGATTTCATTAAAATCTATCCAAATTCCATCTACTTCTGTAGGCCGCATTCTACCATCTTGTAGGTTTATAAAGGAGGTGTTTAATAGCTGTTTTCCAAGAGTTATGGTTGATTTTTTAAAATTATATTTTAAGTATAATTCTTCTAATCGGCTTAAATTGCCTTTACTTGATGCATTTTGTAAATCAAAAAGAGCCACTTCATACCTGTTGGATAAATTGGTTATTGGATCTTTTTTAGAAAAATCAGAAGAACCAATATCATAAATGTAATAGCCGCTGACACCAAATTGAAAATTATGAAATTGAGCTGTCTCAAATTTAACGCCACCTCCAAGAGCATTAGCGAAGTAATCCGACAAGCCACTTTCATTATTTGTACCCATAAAAAAGTAGCGAAAGTGACCACTGAAATTTCCATTTTTAAAAGCATTTAAAATCGAGGTTGAATCAATCTTTTCGTTACTTTTTTCTTTCCAAACTGTTGGTTTTTCTGCTATTTCTTGATGTTGTGCTATTGCATTAGTCACAAAAATCAAAGCAATAATCATATAAATTAATACCAAAAATTTTTTCATTTTTGTACGTTTAGAATTGTAACAAAAATAATCTCATCAATCTAAATGGGAAGTAACTTTTATCACATTGACCCAAAAAATAAAGCCGAGTGCTTTAGGCATTCGGCTTTACGACTTTTTACTTTAGGATTAAAAAAAAATTATCTGAAAGTATAATCAACGCCGGTTACTTGTGAAAGCAAGGTTTCTGGAGCATCTAGGATGATGGCGTTTTTTTCTGGTTTTGGCGTAACGGGCGAATTTAGCTTTAAATATTCCTTCATCACTGAATGCAAGGTTGCTGTAGTGTTTTTGGCATCCAGAACGCCTTTCATTCTACAAAGCATATCTATAGGATCGCCGTCACGTTCACAGGCCATTATGGAATACATTTTTTCAGGATCTAATGGTGTATTTTTCACGGTGATGCTTTGTACTCTTTTGTCAATATCGGCAAATGCATTGAATCGTACTTCCATCCCTTTGAATTTTACAACCCAACCACCAAAACGTTTTGAAGCATCTTGGGCAAAAACATTATTAAGTTCTTTCTCCAACCAATTTTTCAGTTGCTTTCCAGTAACTTTTGCGGTCCTTACCGTACTATCAACAGGAAGCATATCATAAATAAATCCGCTTGTAATGGGAATATTTCCTGTTTCGTCCGGGGTAGTTTTAGGTGGGCAAAAGCGGAATCCATTTGAAAGATTAATGTCTATTTCAGGAAATTTCCAATGTAATGCATTCAAAATCATAGTGTCAATTGGGTTTTCAACCACAAAATAGCGGTACAATGGTATTGTACTGTAACCAATAATTTGATTAATTTTTTCGTGATAAACCGCTTCTTTCTCTTTTAATAATTTTTCGATAGATGGATCTGCTTTTATTAAAGGCGAGTCGACTTCTATTAATTCATAATTGTCTTCGATTACTTTTCCGTTGAGGATAGTCAAATCTAATTTTCCAATAAAAGAACCAAATGCACCTGGCTCTACCACTTTAGCATAAGTACAAACAATGGGTTTACGAACCCGTTCGTGTGTGTCTCCACCTAAAATGTAGTTGACCCCTTTGCATTCCGGTCGGTTTGCTAGTGCAATTTGCTGCGACAACCCTAGATGTGCGATCATGATTACATAGCTGCATTGTTCTTGATTTCGTAGCACATCTACATAATGTGCTAGATTTTCCTCGGGATTGGTATATAAAATTCCTTTGCTGTAATTTGGGCTTTGTCGCAACGGTACTAAAGGATCCGTGTAGCCTAGAAAACCAATTTTTGCTCCGGCAATATGCCAAATGGTATAGGGTTGAAAAATAAGTTCGCCTCGTTTTCCCTCTCCTAAATCATGGTACATATTAGTACAAATTTTTGGTGCATCAAGGGATCCTAATAACGTTTGCATTTTCTTTTTTCCGTAAATTACTTCCCAATTTCCGGGCAAATATAAATCATAATCTAAGGCATTTAGAATGGGAACAAAAGCTTCGCCAGTAGTTTCTACACTTAATTCGCTACCCTGAAACATATCGCCGGTGTCAATAATATAGGTGTTTGGGTTTTTCTTTTTTAATTTTTTCAACAAGGTTGCCATGTAGGCATAGCCACCTGTTTTTCTAAAAACTACTTTTTCATTTTCCCAAAACAATTCGTCGTGCGGATGAATCTGACAATGCACATCAGTGGTTTGAAGAATAGTAATGGTTTGCGGTTTAGTACTATCAATTTCTTTATTTAGGTCTAATTCTTCCCTTTGATTTGTATTTGTAATAGCGGAAATAGGTGAAATCATCGTAGCTCCAAGCCCTAATGTTCCCACTGATTTTAGAAAATCTCTTCGGTTATTACTCATCGTTTTTAGTTTTTAGGTTCATTCTGTAGTCAATTTTTTATTGAAAAACTACAGCTAAAAAAACGGTGTAGTTTAGTGCAAAAAGTATTCTTTTTTAATTAGAATCCACCTTTGATATAGCTCCATCCTTGCTCTTGTTTTTCTACAATTTCAGCAATTCCTACTTTTACATATTCTACTTCGGGAATTAATTGGTCTTTCGTTACTTTTTGATTTTTCATTGTGTTTTCGCATACTAAAAAGCGAACTCCTTTTGCACGAAGCGCTTTTATCGCATTTAATTGCTTCGATTTACCTGACATAACAAAGGGAAGACCCATACTGTGAATGACAACTTCATATTTGGCATTTGGCCAATGCGCGGTAAGATTATTGAGCTGGTTTATAAATGCTTTTTGTTGCAAGGTATCTACAGCATTTGTAAATTGAAAAACAATTTTGTGATGATTCGCTCTTTTTTGAGCAAAAGCACTAACTGCAAAAAATCCTACTAGAACAATCAATTTTAGATTTCTCATTTATTTTATTTTTTAGATTTCAATTTTTCGGCCGCTTCTTCCATTTTCTTTTTTGCTTCTTTAATAAGTTTAAACGGTCCGAATTTATGTTGTGTTTCAGAATATTTATCAGAATAGGGCCCAAAAGGATGATCGATTGGTTTTTTAGAAATTTTAGGCCAATCCTTACTTAGGTCCTTTGATGGCCTTTCAAGACTTTCGACATAAGCTGCGATATCCCAAGACTCCTCATCAGATAATTGCGGATTTTCATAAGTTGCACCTAACGGCATGTTGTATTTTATGTATCCTGCAAAACGACTGATTCTAAACAATCCTGCCCCGCTATTATAGGAATTAGTACCCCAAAGCGGTGGATAGGTATATTCTTTTTTATCTTCGGCTAAAATTCCCTGACCATTGACTTGATGGCAACTGGCGCATTTAGCATCATATAACACTTTCCCTTTGATTGGATTGGCGGCACGATTTAAATACTCTAAATCATAAATTCCAGCCGCATTTGCCTCTTTTCCTTTTGGAACAGTACTCCCAATATATTCTATATACGCTATCATGGCTTTCATCTCTTTTTCATCTTCTTGGAGCGGTTGGCCATTTAAGCTTCGTTCCATGCAATCATTGACTCTTTTGTATAAATTTTCAACTTGACCACTCCTTGCTCGCATCTTTGGATACATGGAATATACGGAGCCATAATTATTTCCCCATGGTTTTGTACCTGCATCTAAGTGGCAATTGTTGCAATTCATACCATTGCTGATTTGTTTTATACTACCCTTTGGACCTAAATATTTAGCCGTATGAGCAATTAAGTCTTTACCATATTCCACTTCTTGCTTTAAAATAGTATCTGTAATCAGATCTATGTCTGCTGGTTTCCAGAATTTTGCTATTTCATTTTGCAAAATCACCTTTTGCTTGGCATCGGTATAAAGGGAATCAGTATTGCTATCACTGTTTTGAAACCAAGTTGTGATTGTTGAATTGAAAAACAAAACTAGAAACAATGCCATTACTAAGAAGATAATGGTTGTAAACAGTTGAATCAGCCTTTTTACGAGTGATTTAAATTGGACTATATTTTGTTTTTCAGTGTTCATAATTTTTTAATGAGGAAGTTTCTCTCTAAAATAGCCATATATCCAAGTTCCTGCTACAGCAGCCAACAAGGTAACAATCATCACAGTAGCTCCAGTTCCTATTTGTGCAAACAAGGGTCCTGGACACGCTCCTGTTACTGCCCAACCGAGTCCAAAGATCAGTCCGCCATATATTTGTCCTTTGTTGAACGTTTTGTCGTGAAATTCGATTTTCTCGCCGTAAATGGTTTTAATATTAAACTTTTTGATAATAAAAATAGATAGCATTCCCACTACAACGGCGCTTCCTATAATTCCATACATGTGAAAAGATTGAAACCGAAACATTTCCTGAATGCGATACCAGCTGATTACTTCAGCTTTGATAAATACAATACCAAATAATATACCTATGATTAAGTATTTTAAATTGTGATACCATTTGTGTTCTAAATGACTCTCGTTGATACAGACCGTATCTAAAGAACGCGTTTCGAAATCTGTATTTTGATCTTTAATTTGCATAATTAATTTTTTAAAGAGAAAGAATGAAGGGTAAAATAAAATTAGCCATAATCAATCCGCCAATAAAGAAACAACACGTTGCTATAAGCGATGGCAATTGTAAATTCGACAAACCTGAAATGGAATGTCCACTAGTGCAACCTCCTGCATAACGGGAACCGAAACCAATAAAGAAACCTCCAATAACCATCATGAAAAATCCTTTAAGGGTGAACAAACTTTCCCAAGAGAACAATTGTTCTGGCAACATACCATAAATAGATGTAATTCCGTAAGTAGACAGCTCTGTTTTTAGATTATCGTTTATCAATATCGGATCTGGATTTGATAAAAATTGGAACGCGATAACGCCACCAAGTAAAATACCGAAAACGAAAAACATATTCCAGATTTCTTTTTTCCAATCGTATTTGAAAAAGGCAATATTTGCCGGCAAACACATGGCACAAGTATGACGTAATGAAGCGCTAATTCCAAATGATTTGTTTCCAATGAGCAATAATGCTGGTACAGTAAGTCCAACTAATGGTCCTGCAATATACCAAGGCCAAGGTTGTTTGATTATTTCTAAAATTTCCATATTTGTTGATTTATTGATGCAAAGATCAAATTTATTAAGGAGTAGTTGTGTTACTTTTGTCACACAAGAAAAAAAAAGTAAAAAATGCTCTTGATTTTATTTCTTTAATAACTCGTCTAACTTTTCTCGGAACGAATCACTGTTCCAATTTGCTGTTCCAATTTTGGCTACAATCACATTTCCTGATTGATCAATAAGATAGGTTGCCGGAATTGTTGATGATTCCATTTCTAAAGGCGGATTTGTAATTGATTGATAAACGGGAAGTGTTAAATTTTCCTTGACCATAAAAGCATTTGCTTTTTCAAAAGAATCCGTTGTGATAAATAAAAAGACCATCTTGTCTTGATAATCAGTATATAATTTTTGAATACTCGGCATTTCGGCAATACAAGGAGGACACCAAGTAGCCCAGAAATTAATGAATACTATTTTTCCTTTGTATGCTTTTAATGAAACCGTCTTTCCAGTGCCATCTTTTAAAAGCCACTGATAAGTCGAGAGTTCTTTTTGATCTTTTACAGCAATTGTTTTGGGAGAGAAAGCAATTAACCGGTTTAAGTGAATTTTCACAAAAGTGCCTATGGGACTAAACAAAAGCAGTGCTATTAACACTATAAAAACAATATTTTGAATAGTAGATTTATTTGATTTTTTTGGTTCCATTTTAATTATTGTTTTCTAAAATAATTTTTTTTTGATTTATTTCTAGCATTTTTAATTTTTTATAAAGCGTCTTGTGGCATTCGGATTTCAATAATTAGGGACGATACAATAGTGATGACACCTATTACTATAATGGCATAATTTATACCAAATAAATCAGCTGTTATTCCAGAAATAATGGCGCCTATCGCATATCCTAAATCTCTCCAAAGTCTGAATGTACCTATACTTTCCGCTCTTTGATGCGGAGTTGTCGCCTGTGCGATGGCAGATAAAAAAATAGGGTACACTAAAGCGGTTCCCAATCCCAAAAAAGCTGAAATTGCTGCTAGTTGATAAAATGCTGAAGCAAAAGGAATAAAAAGTATCGCTATTCCTTGCAGTAGCATTCCCCAAAATAACATCTTTTTTTTTGAATAAACATCGGACATTTTTCCGGTTATTAATTGTCCAAAACCCCAAACTGTTGGATAAATGGCGGTTATAATTCCAATATTCTGAGAATCATAATTCAACGAAAGCAAAACAATAGGCAAAAGTCCCCAGATCATACCATCATTCAGGTTATTGACTAATCCAGCCTGCGTTATAGCACTTAATGTTTTGTTTTTGAAAGTGGTTTCCAAAAAAATATTTTCTAATTTTTGCGTTGTATTGGTTGTGTTTTCTTGTTGGACAAATTTTCTAGTATCCTTTACAAAAAATAAAGTCAATAGAAATCCAATTATAGAAATTCCAATTCCCAAGTAAAAAGGGTAGGGTGTAATGCCATATTTTTGTGCAATATAACCAGAGAGAAAGGCGACCAACCCAACGGCGAAATAACCAGCAAACTCGTTAAGTCCCATCGCTAGTCCACGATCTTTTTCTCCTACCAGATCAATTTTCATCACTACCGTACTGCTCCAAGTGAGTCCTTGGCTAATTCCTAACAGAATATTAGCAAAAATTACCCAATTCCATGATTCAGCATATATCAAAATAAAGGGTATCGGCAGTGCCAAAACCCAACCGAATAAAAGTAAATTTTTTCTACCAAAACGGTTTGCTAACTTACCCGTAAAATAATTCGTTATGGCTTTTGTAATCCCAAAGGCTATGATAAAAGAGAGAAGTGCTGTTTTTGAGGCAATGCCAAATTCTATTTCGGCAAACTTTGGAATAATGGTTCGTTCCATTCCTATCATTCCACCCACAAAGGCATTAACAATAACTAGCAGTGTAAATTGTTTCCAATTATTTTTCAATCCTAATTTGGTCGTACTAGTTTCCAAGGCTCATATTTATTAATTTGAAAATTTAAAAAAGAGGTTCTTTACATCTCATAATATTCTAGTTGATAATCACCAATATGCTTTTTATTATTGGCGATGGATTTCCTGTGTTTGAAAAAATTGAGTATTCCTAAAACAAAAATCACAAACGAAGTGACAAAAAGAGCAATTTCAATCAAGAGACTATTTTCAACTTTTAGTAGGTTTCTCAAACTCAAGCCAGCAATTAGAAAATACATTGATGTCCTCAAAAAGGAAAGAAAAGTAGATTGATTGGCCAAAATAGTGCGCTGTAAAGCCAATTTCTCTCTTAAAATCAAGTCTTTATTGCCTGGTTTTTTCGTCTCCATAATATTTTTTTTCGAATTAGTTTAAAAGGGAAGCTTTGAAAATACCGTTTTGAATTTAACTGGACAAAGCGCTACATCTGATATTGAATCCCTCAAATTTACTCTTTTATTTAAAGTAGTTAAAAAATCATTCGAATTATAAGGCTATCAAATCCTACCTAAATAATTGTGCAGTTTAAAAACAACTATTTCAGTTGCTTTAAACTGGACACTATTTTTATAATTCAGCTTCTTAACTGTTTAGGACTTCATTTACATCCTGCCAAGTTCCGCCATTGGTAACATTTTTAAAGCCATTTCTTTCCAAAATCATTTTGGCTTGACCACTGCGATTACCACTTCGGCAGAAAACAATAATTTGGTCTTTTCCTTTAAATTGAGCCAATTGATTAGGAACTTGATCTAAAGGAATATTTGTTGATCCTTTTACATGACCTTCAGCGAATTCTGCTGGTGTGCGAACATCTACTAGAAATGCGCCCTCTTTTATTAATTTTTCCATTTGAGTTGTGTCTTTTTTTGAAAATATATTTTTGAAAATTCCAAACATAATTAAGTTTTTTTAGTATTCAACAGCATTGTTTTGGTTGGTCCATTCATTCATTCCAGGAGAATAGTTCAGCACGTTTTTATAACCGTTTCGTGCGAGTAAGGAATAGGCAATTGCAGCTCTGTCTCCACCTTGACAATGGATTACTACTTTTTTATCTTTGCTTATTTGATCCATATTGTTTACTAATGTACCTACAAATACGTTATCAGCTCCTTTTATGTGCCCTGCGTTGTATTCAGAAACACCACGAAGGTCAACTATCTGAACATTTTTATCTTGTTGTAAGGTTTTAAATTCTTCCAATGAAATTTGATTTACAGTCTCTAAAGTACCGCCATGTTCTTCCCATATATTTGTAGATGGAACGTATCCTTGAATGTGATCTAATCCTATTCTCATTAGTTTTCTAGTTAAATCATCCAATTGCGATTCCTCTGCAAGCAGGATAAAAGGCTCCTCATACGTAAGATACCATCCTGCCCATGTGGCAAAAGAATTGTTTCCCTGAATGTTAATACTTCCGGGTATAAAACCTTTGGAAAATTCCGTTTTGTCTCTAGCATCAATTAATTTAGTTCCTTTGGCTAAAGCCGCTACTAATTCAGTGTAATCTAATTTTTTCAATTTAGGAACTTCAGTGAGCAGTGAACGATCTACTTTATTTAGCTTTTTCATCATTGCAAAATACTTAGGCGGTTCTGGTTGACCCTCCAATAAATAATTTGCAAATCCAGGTTCGTCATTTTCATACTGAAAAGCCCAGTTTCTAATTTTTTCGTAACCTACTGTTGTACTAGGAACCGCTCCTAATGCTTTTCCACAAGCAGAACCTGCTCCGTGACCAGGCCATACTTGGATGAAGTCCGGTAAGGATTCAAATTTTTTAATAGATTGATACATTTGTTTAGCACCAATATCTTGGGTACCTTTCATTCCTGCTGCTTTTTCGAGTAAATCAGGTCTTCCTACATCTCCAACGAAAACAAAATCCCCAGTGAATAACATTACAGGTTCATCGCTTGCCGGAGTATCCGTTAGCAAAAAACTAATACTTTCCGGAGTATGTCCTGGAGTATGAATTACTTCTATTTTTAGGTTACCTACTTTAATGACATCACCATCTTTTAATCCTGAATGTGGGAATTCGTATTTCCAGTCGGATCCACCTTCATCCGAAAGATATAGCTCAGCCTCTGTCAAAGCCTCAAGTTCTCTAGATCCTGCAAGGAAATCTGCGTGGATGTGCGTTTCTAAAATATGAGTAATTTTCATATTGTTCTGTTTGGCGATTTCGATATACGTATCTACGTCCCTTTTAGCATCAATTACTGCTGCTACTCCAGCTTTCTGGCAACCAATAAAATAACTTGCTTGAGCAAGACTCTTGTCGTAAACGTTTTGAAAAAACATATCTTTAATTTTTTAGTTCATAATTTATTTGACAAAATTAGGACATGTTTCCCTTATAGTTGGTGACTAATGTTACACAGGCTTTTTTAACTGAATAATCTAATGCGTAACTCAAAAAAGGAACAGGGAAATAATTCCCGTTATACTTCTTGTTGTGGCTTTGTTTTCGATTATCAAATTGCATATCGTAACAATTGATATTTTAAAAATTACATCCATTTTGACAGAAAATCAATCAACTCTTCTCGTAAATCTTTGAATATTTTTTCGAAAATAGCGATGCTTTCGCGGTGTTTTTTATGATCTGAAAATTTTTCATACTCAATATTAGCAGCATTTTTACTTATGGCTCCTTCAAGAAAAGATTCGTGACTTTTTATATCATGATTTAAAATATCAATCTCTTCGTTTTGAATAACAAGCAGATTTTGAAAGTGGTCTATAGCGGAGCGTACCTCATTTGAAGTGTTTTTAGCAGCTACTTCAGCTAGTCGATTTGCCATAATGGAAAGTTCGTCTTTGTAAAACAAAAGCTTGTTTATCCATGTTTTGTGCTCTTCGTGTAATTCATAAATTGTTTTTGAAGTTTCCATTTTTATTGGTTTTATAAAAGGTGAGATTAATTTAATCCGCATTATTTTAATTAATAATTCAAAATGTAAAAAAATCAAGAAATACACTTCATAGCACTACCATTTAATACAAGTACTAAAAAAATAATAGCAGTTAGAACCCCATTACTTTCCTGAAAAATTCACAATATTTTTATAAAAGGGCACTTATAAATTGAACTATTGATTTATTTTTGACCACTAATTTAAGAATATTTTTAATGCAATTAAAGTTGTAAGTAGTTTATTTTCAAGTATTTATATGATTTAATAGCTAAGATGTGTTTTATGCGTTATTTATCTGCCTGTAATCACAAAAGTGCACAAAACAAAAAAAATTCCTTTCAATTTTTATCGAAAAGGAATTCCTATTGTAGGTGGTATGGATTTTTTATTTTGGATGAAACAGTATGCACTAATTTGACAAAGTTGTTGTAACGGAGACTACTATTTTAAGTAAAAAGATCTCATTGCGCCAAATCACCTCTTTGGATTTGTAGTCCACTCTGTTTATTTTAGAAAAAGCTCTTTGGTTATAATGTAGATTCCCATCACTAAAACAAACCAACCAAAAGCGGGTTTAAGTTTTGCTCCATCTACTTTTTTAGATAATGCAGTACCAATGAAGATTCCAACAATGGCAAAGGCTGAAATCGTAAATAGGAATTGCCAATTTACGCCATTTTCACCACTTTCGCCAAAGAAACCAATCAACGATTTAGCCGCAATAATTACTAATGAAGTTCCAACGGCCTCTTTCATGGGCAATTTGCTCAAAATTACTAAGGCAGGAATAATTAAAAAGCCACCTCCAGCACCTACTAATCCAGTGATTATTCCGACGACTGCTCCTTCAAGAAGTATAATTGGGTAGTTGAACTTTTGTGCTTGTGGTGCTTCCATTGAATTTTTTTTGTCTTCTTTTATCATGCTGTACGAAGCAAAGATCATGATAACAGCAAAAAGTAACATTAAAAATAAATCTTTGGTCAAGGTAAAATTATCAGTAGAAAATAAAACTTTAGGAATTGCAGGAACGATTAAAGCTCGTGTAGTAAAAACGGCAATAATTGATGGAATACCAAAAACAATGGCTGTTTTGATATTTACCAACCCTTTTTTGAAATAACCCACAGAACCCACAGCGCTTGTAAGTCCCACAATAAATAGCGAGTAAGCTGTTGCTAAGACAGGCTCAATAGCAAATAAATAAACTAAAACGGGGACCGTAAGAATGCTTCCGCCACCGCCAATTAGTCCTAACGCTACGCCTATAAGTATTGAAGAAAAATACCCGATATATTCCATAATCATAAATTTTATGATGCAAAGATTAGCCGTTTAAATTTTGTGTACAGTAACATTTATCACATAGCTATTTTTTTTTTTTCTAAAACTAACAATTTATCCGGGACACTATTTTGGAACATCACAATGCTCCGACGTATTTTTACTTCAGATATTGTCTTAAATACACTCGGTTTTCAGCTGAATTAGACCAGATATATGGCTTTACAATGTAAAATCTAGTAGTGAAGTAATGACAAACTGTTGATTGTCATCTAATGAAGCTCGATAATGGTCCTTGTTTAAAGGTGTTACACAAGACCTTGCGATAGGAAATCCTATAACCTCTGACTGATCAGTCGCTTGTGCATTCAAACAATCTTTGGAAGTTTTTATTATCCTTTCTTTGATCGCATCGGTCACTTGCTTTTGAATTTGTCTATGGTTGGAAAATTTGCATGGGAACGAAGTTTCATGATAAATTCAGGATTTTTGTTTAACTCTTGAATAACAAAATTGGGTAAATACGGATGTTTGATTACAAATGGATATAGCAATCTGTAAGTTTTGTTATTTTTTCAAATAAATCACTGTCATCGTTCAATACTTTGTTCAGTTGTGTTGCCAATAAAGAGAAGGCGCTTTTGAAAACTGCTTTAAATAGTAGTTGCTAGCTTCTAAAGTAATAATGCAGTAAGGCTCTGTTGATGTTAGCTTTATCTGTAATTTCTTGCATTCTAGCTCCATCCATTCTTTTTGTTGAAATATTTCTTTGGCGGCATTTAATGTTTCTATTTCCGTATTTTCTAATTTTTATTTGGTCATCTTATTTAAATATGTGGTATAACCATTTGGTTAACATGTATTAAAAATTATATTAATTTACTGATTTATTTTTTGTAACTATTGGTGGATTAGTTTGATAATGAGGAATGAAGCAACTCTTCTAGTAGATTTGTTTTACTTCTATTATAAAGTAAAAAGGGATAGGACATGGACTTTTAGAGAAGGATTCCATTTTTACGTACATGAAAATCTAATTCAGTGCAAGATTGTTACTGCTCTAACAAAAAATTATTGACATTCGTTAACCTTAGCTTAAACTCTCTTTGACCTCAAGCAACTTAAAATAGGTTTCATTTGTTGCAACTACAAAATAATGAAAACAACACTTTTAAAATTATCGGATTCGGAGCTGCAAAAACGGTTAGAAAGCCAAGACCAGGTGGCTTTTGAAATACTGTTCGATCGGTATTGGAAAAGATTGTATTCCTACGCTTTTAAAATTTATAAAGAAGAGGCTATTTGCGAAGATATTGTTCAAGAGATTTTTATTAGCCTTTGGGAAAAATCGAAAAGTACGTCTATTGCGAATTTAGAAGGCTATTTGCTTAGCGCCGTGAAAAACAAAGTTGCGAACCACATACGGGATTTGAAGTTTGATAACAGGCATCTTGAAATACTCGAAAACATTCCAAATCCTTCTAGATCAGATAAAAATTTAGTTTATAAAGAATTTGAAGCTAATGTATTTCGAGAAATAAAAAAACTTCCTCCCAGAAGTCAGGAAGTAATAATTTTAAGTCGATTAGAGAATTATACCAATATTGAAATTGCCTTAAGGCTAAATATATCCGTACGTACTGTAGAAAAACATATTAGCGATGGCTTAAGGTTGCTTAAAAAATCTATCGATCCATACCAATTCTCGGTATTTATTACAGGAATGTTGCTGCAATGTTAACCCAAATAAACCCAAGTTAACAAATCTTTAAGACTCGATTTTCTACTACGTAAAATGAGCTTTAAATGGGACTTATAGTAAAAGATCCATTTTGCAAAAAGAAGACTTCATACTATTAGCTCAAAAATACGCTCAAAATAAATGTTCTTTATCCGAAAAAGAAGTAGTAGAAATCTTTTTTCAAAAACGGATAGAAGAGGAAGAAAATAGTACGATCCTCTTTACAGAAGAAAAAAGGAAGGCAATACTCGATCGTATTAATGCTAAAATAAGTAAACCAAAAGGAGTACTTCGCGCTTTATATTATAAAACAGCTACAATCGCAGCAATTGGAATTGCCCTAATTGGAATTGTATTCTTATTCAATCCAGAATATAACCATCGAACAATAATTCAAAGTACTGCTAAAGGGGAGCAAAAAACACTCCTTTTGCCTGACGGTAGCCAAATACTATTAAATGCAAATAGTAGCCTAAGTTATTCCTCGGACTTTAAAACCAACAGAAATCTAATCCTTAGTGGGGAAGCATATTTTAAAGTAGTAAAAAATCCTAATCGTCCTTTTATTGTCAAATCAGAACAGTTCGAAACTAAAGTATTAGGAACGTCTTTTACGATTAAAGCCTATAAAAATCAGTCTAATCAAATAAAGGTTCTCACCGGAATAGTAGAAGTGAATTCGACAGAAAACACCTCTTGGAAATTTATTCTTACCAAAAATCAGCAACTTAAATTCTCAAAATCAATGCTTCCCGTCCAGTCATTTGCTACAAATGAAGATTTTTTGGCTTGGACCAAAAACACTTTAATTTTCACCAATTCAACCTTAGGTGAAGCCGCAGAAACTTTAGAAAATAAATTTAATGTTTCTATAATTTTTGATTCTCATGATTTGCGAGAACTTCGAATAACTGGAAAATTCAAAAAAGAAAATTTAAATAATATTTTGCAAAGTATCGCAGTAGTAAAACAACTTGAAATAGAATTTATAACCCAAAACCAAATTTATATAAGAGAAAAAAACAAGAACGAGATTCAAAACTAAAAATAATACCAAATAAGAGGGTTACTCTTTAAATATACGAAAAATATTAAAAAAATATTGCAATGAATTTTAAAAACCAATTTCTGATTCCCTTGAAATTAACAAAATACATTTATCTGTTAAGTTGCCTCTTTCTATTTTCAGGCGTTAATGCAGCCTCATTTATTTCTGGTGAAGAGATAGAAAATTTATCTCTTGATGTAAGAGAAGTTAAAATCATTGAAGTTTTTGACATGATAGAAAAGAAAACGAAGTGTACTTTTCTTTTTGATGAAAAAATTTCATCTTCAACACAGCGTTTAACTTTAGTGGTAAACAAAGAAACTTTGGACGTAATTTTAAACAAGATAACCCGTAAAACAGGTTTTAAATTTCATAAAATTAATAATATAATTTCAGTTACTAAGCCTGCTCTCACTCAGCAAGTAATTAATGGAAAAGTGAGTGATGTTAATGGTTTGTCTTTACCTGGAGCGACAGTTCTTGAAAAAGGAACAACTAATAGTACAACTACAGATTTTGATGGGAATTTTAATCTTATCATCTCAAATGCTTTGGCTATTTTATCAGTTTCATACATTGGCTATGACACCAAAGAAATTTCACTAAAAAATGATGGTTTTCAACAAATTACATTAATTGAAAATCTAAATATTCTTAGTGAAGTAGTCGTTACGGCTTTAGGAATTAAAAGACAGGAAAAACAATTGGGTTTTTCACAGCAAACAATTAGTGGTGATAACCTAGCTCAGACCGCTCCTAACAATTGGTCTTCGGGATTAAAAGGAAAAGTAGCTGGTTTAAATTTTGTTTCATCCGGTTCAGGCCCTTTAAATTCCCAACAAATAACATTGAGAGGAAGCAATTCCCTCAATCCAAATGGTAATAATGCTTTAATCGTAGTGGATGGTGTCCCTATGAATAGTAAAATAACTAGTTCAGGTTCTAGTAGTGCTTACATGGGTAAGGATTCTCCAGTTGATTTTGGTAACGGTATTTCAGACCTGAACATGGATGACATCGAAAGTGTAACGGTGTTAAAAGGCCCCGGAGCAACAGCACTGTACGGAAGTCGTGCCGCAAATGGGGCCTTAATCATTACTACAAAATCTGGTAAAACAAGCAAAGGGCTTGGTATTACCTACAACTCAGGAGTCACTTTTGATGTTATTCAACGTTGGCCGGATTATCAATATGAATATGGACAAGGCACTGGCAAATCATTTGATAAAAACAAAAATCCTTATTATTCTTACGGTAGTTCAGCAGATGGAAGTAATACGGGTTCTACTAGTAGCGCTTGGGGTCCCAAATTTGAAGGTCAATATTATTTTCAATATGATCCAAAAACAGAAATGCAAGGGACTGAAAGGACACTTTGGCAACCCTATAAAAATAATATTAAAGATTTCTGGCGCACTGGAATTACTATAAATAATAATATTACGCTTCAGGGTGGTGATAAAAATGGATCCATGCGAATGTCAGTTGGTCATTCTAAAAATGAATGGATTATGCCAAATACTGGATTTGAAAGAATTACAGCTTCAGTAAATGCAGACTATAAAATTTCTGATAGAATCAAAATTGCTTCGGTAATTAACTACAACAACAGATCGAGTGATAATTTACCAAGTACTGGATATAACAACGGATCTATTGCTTACTTTACAATTTTTCAAAACCCAAATGCTGATCTTAATTGGTACAAACCTATTTGGGAAAAAGGAAAAACCCAGATACAGCAACTTCAGCCTTTTAGTAGTTATATTGATAATCCTTACCTTATTGCCAATGAAGCTACTAATTCATTAGCGAGCAATCAAATAGTAGGAAATTTGAATGCTACTATCCAGTTGACTCCTAATTTAGATCTTTTACTTAGAACCGCTTTAAATACCTATCATCAGGATCGGGAACAAAAAAGACCGTACAGTATCAATCGCTATGTAAAAGGGTTTTTTAGAGCCCAAGATGTGTTCATGCAGGAAGTAAATTCTGATTTTTTATTGAACTATAAAAACAAGCTGTCGGATCATTTTTCTCTTTCGGTTTCAGCTGGGGGAAATGCAATGAGTTATAAATACCAGAGGATGGATGCTGAAGTTGAAGGATTAGTGGTTCCCAATGTTTATAAATTGTCAAATGGTGTCAGTAATCCAATTGTAAGTGTAAATGACAGTTATAAAAAAGTAAACAGTCTGTATGGAATTCTTTCTTTATCTTTCAAAGATCAGGTTTTTTTGGATCTAACAGGAAGAAATGATTGGTCCAGTACTTTACCAGTACAAAACAATTCTTTCTTTTACCCTTCGCTCAATACTAGTTTCATTATTTCTGATATTTTCCATTTTCCAAAATCTTTTCAGTATTTAAAATACCGATTATCCTTGGCTCAGGTTGGTAATGACACAGATCCTTACAGAACTAGTAAATATTACGATCAATCTGCCTTTGCGAGTTCAGCAGTAGCTCCATCTACCTTATTTAATGCCACCTTTAAACCGGAAATAACGACTAGTTTTGAAACGGGCTTTGAAGGTCGATTATTTAAAAACCGTATTAATTTTGACGCAACAGTTTATCAGTCTACAACTAAAAATCAGATTATCGCGGTGCCCTTAGACATAACCACTGGATACAGTTCAGGGATTATGAATTCTGGCGAAGTGCGAAACCGTGGAATGGAATTAACTCTTACGGGTAAAATTATCGATTTTACTAAATTTAAATGGTCTTCAACTTTAACTTGGTCTAAAAACTGGAATCGTGTCATGGAACTCGCCGAGGGAATTCAGGGTCAACAAACCATAGGATCAGCAGGATCAGCTTCTTTAATTGCTAAAGTGGGTGGAACAACTACCGCACTTTACGGGTATGGTTTTGTACGATCTCCAGATGGACAAATCGTATATGATAATGCAGGTTTGCCAGCTTATCCAGATGAAATTCAATATATAGGTGATGCAAATGCCAATTGGAAAGCAGGATTATACAACAGCTTTAAATTTGGAAATTTAAGCCTAAATGTTATGCTTGACGGTCAACTAGGAGGAATAGTTTATTCGCAAACTCATCATAAACTAACCGAAATGGGAAAAATAATGTCAACAATGAAAGGCCGTGAGGAAGGTGTAATTATAGGCGAAGGTGTTGTTTTAAATCCAGACAATACATATTCTCCTAATGCTAAAGAAGCGTTAACACCAGACTGGTATAGTCGTTATTATCGCAGAGCGAACGTAGAATCAAATTCTTTTGATGCCTCCTTCGTGAAATTGAGAGAAGTAAGTCTACAATATAAATTCTCTTCATACTGGTTGAAAAACAGTGGTATTACAAGTTTAGACTTTGCCATTTTTGGAAGAGACTTGGCTGTTGTTTCTGACTTTCCTGTTTTTGATCCTGAAACCGCAGCCTTAAATGGAGATACTCTTTTACCAGGTATCGAAATAGGGCAAATGCCTTCTCCAGCCAGTTATGGTTTTAATTTAAAAGTGAATTTCTAAACTCCTATTTAATGATGAAAAAGATAAAAATTTTTACTGCAATTTTAGCAATGATACTGCTAAATATAGGCTGCACAGGCGATTTTAGTGAACTCAACGAGGATCCGAATCGGATTGCTGAAATAAGTCCAGGAACTTTAATTAATCCTATAATTTATGGTTTGGCCACACACAATGCCAACCGAAGTGCAAGTGTGACTTTTAATTTAATGCAAGTTTCACTGCCGTTTCCAAGTGTTTCTGGAGGCTTACATCGCTATGATTTAAGTCAAGAAATTGGTGCTTCGTCTTGGAATAATTATTACAAATGGCTCAATAACATTAAAGAAATGAAAATAGCCGCAATTCGAGCAGAAGATCCTAATTATGAAGCGATTGCCTTGACTTTAAATGCTTGGGTTTATGCCAATTTAACAGATATTTTTGGACCAGTGCCCATGACCGAGGCTGTAAGCGGGGAAGAAGGAAATCTCTATCCTGCATTTGATTCTCAGGAGCTTATATACAAAACTATTTTAGCAGATTTAGAGAGAGCCAATACGCTTTATAAAACTAGTTCTCCAATGGTTTATGCCAGTGATATTCTCTTTCAAAATGATGTTAAAAAATGGAAAAAATTCACTAATTCGCTTCAGATGCGCTTGTTGTTGCGAATATCCAATCGTTCAGAAACCAACGCTTTTCAAAAATTAGCAACCATGATTCAAAATCCAATACTGTATCCTGTTTTTGAAAATACCGCTGAATCTGCAATCTTGAAAGTTACAGGAGTTACCCCTAATGTTTCACCTTGGGGAAGACCTCAGGATTTTAGCTTAAATGTCAAAATAGCCTCTTTTTTTATTGACAACTTAAATACTATGTTAGATCCTAGAAGGCCAATTATTGCTAGTGTTGCCACGGATATGAATACTATTTCGATAGGATATAAAGGAATTCCCAGCGCTTATGTTGGCGCCGAATCTCAATTTGCTTACAATGCTTCGACGTTTAATTCAGCTCAAATCACCAATCCAATGAATATTTTCTTGTTGACTTATGCAGAGGTAGAATTTATAAAAGCCGAAACTGCTCAAAGAGGATTCACAACGGAGGCTGAATTACATTATAAAAAAGGAGTTCAAGCTGCAATGGAACAATTAGGAGTTACCATTACAACAACTTATTTTGATAGTCAACTGGCAACTTATGATGGTACTTTGGAAAGAATAATGCTTCAAAAATATTACGCATTATATTTTATTGATTACCAACAATGGTTTGAGTACCGAAGAACCGGGTTTCCGATACTTCCAAAAACTACTGCGATGGAAAATAATGCAATAATGCCATCCCGTTTTTTCTATCCAACCAGCATTCAAATTAATAACCAACAAAATTATCTTAAAGCTGTTGAAATCTTAGGTACAGATGATGTTAACACTAAAGTTTGGTGGGATAAATAAATCTTAATTAAAATAAAAAATTATGAAAAAAGTATTTTTACCCTTTTGTGCCCTTTTATTCTCCATTCCTTTTATGGCACAAACTAATGTTGAGGGTTTCGTTTTCGAGGACAATAATAAGAATAATAAAATGGAGCGCAATGAAAAAGGAATTTCTAATGTGGCTGTAACTAATGGCCTTGACGTTGTTCTCACGAATAAAGATGGCAAATACAATCTTCCTATTAACGATGATGCCATTATAGCTGTAATAAAACCAGCGAATTATAAAGTGGGTGTTGATGAAAATAATCTTCCACAGTTTTTTTACAATCACAAACCTAATGGTTCTCCAAAATTAAAATTTAAAGGGGTCGATCCAACAGGAAAACTGCCAAAATCAGTTAATTTTGGATTAATTCCGCAACAAGAAAATGATGCATTTACAGCCTTAATTTTTGGTGATCCACAACCGTATACGCAAGCGGAAGTAGATTTTTTTGCGAAAGGTATTGTAGCCGAAGTTGCAGGTATAAAAAATGTTCCATTCGGCTTAAGTTTAGGTGACTTAGTAGGAAATGACCTTGCTCTATTTAATCCATATTTAAAAGCGGTAAAAGCAGCAGGAATTCCGTGGTATAATTTACTGGGAAATCATGATCTTAATTTTGATGCCACAACAGATGAAATGGCCGATGAGACTTATGAAGCGCATTTTGGCCCAGCCAACTATACCTTTAATTACGGAAAAGTACATTTTATCATATTAGATAATGTGCTTTATCCTGACCCAAGAAATCAAAAAGGATATTGGGGCGGTTTCACAGCAAACCAACTACAATTTATTGAAAATGATTTGAAACTTGTTCCAAAAGATCATTTAATAGTCTTAGCTTTTCACATACCTTTAAGCGAAACCGAAGGTGATTCGTTTAGAGATGCTGACCGGGATCATTTATTTAGACTTTTAAAAGATTTTCCAAATACACTTTCTTTGTCGGCCCATACCCATATTCAACGTCAGGATTACTTTGGCAAAAAGGAAGGCTGGCTACAGGAAAAACCACATCATCATTATAATGTAGGAACGACCTCTGGAGATTGGTATTCAGGGAAACTCAATCAGCAAGGCGTTCCGGTTTCAACCATGCGTGATGGAACACCCAAAGGATATGCTTTTATTAATTTTAAAGGAAATCAATACAACATCGATTATAAAGTAGCGGGCAAACCCAAAACCTATCAAATGGAAGTTTTTGCTCCAAAAGTTATTGAAAAAGGACGTTCTACTAAATCTGGTATTTATGTAAATTTCTTTATGGGAAGTAAAAATGACAGCTTACACTATCGTATCGACCAAGGCCAATGGATCGCCTTGGAGTATGTTGAAGAAATTGATCCTTCTTATGCAATTGACGTTTATGAATGGGATCTTATCGAAGAATTAATTCCAGGAAGGCGCTCGTCAAACCCTATCGAAAGTAAACATCTTTGGAGAGGGAAAATCCAAACTAATCTAGAAATCGGAGAACATCAAGTTGAAATAAAAGCAATAGATCAATTTGGAAAAACACATAATGGAGGAACTTCTTACCGCTTAGAAAATAAAAAATAAAACTGTAATCAGTTTTTATTGGCTTGGCTTACCGATGATTTTAATCTAGGTAAGCCTTTTTTTATACAAATCAGTTTCAGTACTCTCGTCCTGCTATCAATTAATTATGATTTTGTTATTCTTTTATTATTATTTCATTTCACGCAATGTCGCACTCTATTTTTGAAGCTCGTTCATAACTCCTGACGATTCCTTTTTATTCCCAACATATAAATTCCTAATTTGCGGCTTCAAATTAATAGTATATAATGAAGGTCTGTATTGCCGAAAAACCAAGTGTAGCACGCGAAATCGCATCCGTATTAGGAGCTAATACCAAACATGACGGGTATTACGAAGGCAACGGCTATGTTGTGACGTATACTTTTGGTCATTTATGCACCTTAAAAGAACCAAATGATTATAAACCGCATTGGAAAAGTTGGGATTTGAATAACTTACCTATGCTTCCCGATAAATTTGAAACTAAAGTAGTGGAGAATTCCGGCATTCAAAAGCAATTTAAAATTATAAAAAGTTTATTTGACAAAGCAGAATTGGTCATCAACTGTGGGGATGCGGGTCAAGAAGGAGAATTGATACAGCGATGGGTGATGAATGAAGCCAATTATAAAGGCGAAGTAAAACGCTTATGGATTTCTTCATTAACTACCGAAGCCATTAAAGAAGGTTTTGAAAACTTAAAGCCGTCATCCAACTACGATAATTTGTACTATGCGGGATTTTCCAGAGCTATTGGCGACTGGTTATTGGGTATGAATGCGACCCGTTTGTACACCGTAAAACATGGCGGATACAAACAAGTATTGTCTATTGGAAGGGTACAAACCCCTACATTAGCTATGGTAGTGGATCGTTTTAAGGAAATTGAAAATTTTAAACCACAGCCGTATTGGGAGCTGCAGACTTTATACAGAGAGACGCTTTTTAGTTATGAAGAAGGACGTTTTTTAAAAAAGGAAGACGGAGAGATTTTAGCCAATAAAGTCAAGGAAAGCGATTTTGAAATTGTCTCGATTGAAAAAAAGAAAGGAAATGAATTTGCTCCAAAACTCTTTGATTTAACGGGTTTACAAGTGTATTGCAATATTAAGTTTGGGTTTACTGCAGATGAAACGTTGAAAATTGCTCAAACTTTGTACGAACAGAAAGTAGTCACGTACCCCAGAGTTGATACCACCTTTTTACCCAATGATGTGTACCCAAAAGTAGCTGGAATTCTTCAAAAGTTAACCAATTATTCTGCGTTAACCGAACCGCTATTAGGAAAGAAGATTATAAAATCTACTAAAGTTTTTAACGATAAAAAAGTAACGGATCACCATGCGATTATTCCAACGGGGATTCAAACCAATTTACAATACAATCAGCAACAGGTTTATGATATTATTACTAAACGGTTCATTGCCGTTTTTTATGATGATTGTTTGGTAGCAAATACCACCGTGATAGGAAAAGCAGCCGATGTAGCTTTTAAAACCACTGGAAAAGAAATCTTAAAAAAAGGATGGCGTGTTGTTTTTGAAGATGTGAAAGAAAAAGAAGCCGATCTATTGCCAAGTTTTGTTGAAGGCGAAAAGGGACCACATCAGCCGTCGTTTTTAGAAAAGGAAACCAAACCACCCAATCAGTTTACGGAAGCAACCTTGTTACGTGCCATGGAAACGGCAGGAAAACAAGTAGATGATGAAGATTTACGCGAATTGATGAAAGAAAATGGAATAGGACGACCATCAACACGCGCTAATATTATTGAGACGCTTTTTAAACGCCAATATATTGTTAGAAATAAAAAACAGGTATTACCAACGCCAACAGGGATTAGACTGATTGATACCATTCAAAATGATTTAGTAAAATCAGCTGAGTTGACGGGTTCTTGGGAAAAACAATTGAAAGATATTGAGAAAGGTACGTATAGCGCTGCTGGATTTATCAACAACATGAAACGTATGGTAGAAGCTTTAGTCTATGAAGTGCGAAGTGAAACCACACGTGCCAATATTTCGCATGCCAGTAGTGTTCAAAAAGAAGTCGTTAAAGTAGAGCAAAAGAAAGCAGCAGGAATTTTAGCAGTAGCGTGTCCAAAATGTAAAAATGCGACGCTCATCAAAGGAAAATCGGCGTATGGATGTGGCGATTATAAAGCGGGTTGTACGTTTTTATTGCCGTATAGTTTTGCAGAGAAAAAAATATCCGAGAATCAATATCTGCGATTACTACAAAAAGGATCTACTGTAAATTTGAAAGACTTTAAAACGAATGCCGGAGTTGTAGAGGGTTTGCTACGTTTTGACGAAAATTTCCAACTCAAATTAGAACCTAAGAAAGCTTTGGCGAAAGCCATACCAGACGAATTAACCTGTCCAAAATGCCAAAGTGGAACGGTTATTAAAGGAAAAACGGCTTATGGATGTAGCCACTACAAATCGGGCTGTGATTTCAAAGTGACTTTTGATTTGGTTAGAGAAAAATTGAAAAATAAAAAACCTACTAAAGAACTAGTTTATACTATTTTAAACGAAAGTGTTTAACACCAATTATGGATTTGATATACTTGTTTTGTGTTTTGATAGCACTGTTTTCTTTCTTAATTTCTGGTTTTTATTAAGTTGCAATTTCCAATTTAAATTTTCCAAATCAAAATTCTTTATGTCTCTAATTTTTTGCTGTTGATGAGATTTCCTTCCTGCTAACGATGGTAACTAAAAGCACTAAAGAATTGCTTTACCATATAAAAAAAAACTTAAAATAAAGACCCAAGTTGCCTTATTATGGAGTTCTTTTAGAGATTATACTTGCTCTACATCATTGCCCATTTTATATCGTGGTAAATGAATCTCATGCGCTCTAGGATATGGTTCGCGACTGGTACTACTCACATCTTCCTTCATGCGTTGTTGGGTCAAGAACTGATGGTCCTTAGCATCAGAATAGCGTGGATCAGGCACAAAAGGCAGTTTTGCCATTTTAAGAATGGTTAGAGTAGGGAAGTGGTAATCAACTTCAACAGTGCCTAAGAGCAAGTAACAGCCGCCACCTTGAAACGGATACTGCTGTAAATTATCAGGAAAATGGGTTGTGTCAAAATAAGTGCCTTCAAAATCGACCCAAGTACCAAAATACATCGTGCCTCTAACTGTGGGAACTTGTTTTCTTGAGATCAGATAGGCCAACATGCGTACTTGTTTTTTGTGATGTTGAAGTAAATGCTGCGCCATTACATCGCCTCTATAAGCGCTTTGTAACAAATCAAAAGGGGTAAATGAAATGGGAAAGCCCAACAATTCAATTTCGTCAAAGGCATCTTCAAAAAGAGAACGTTCTAATTTAGGCAATTGGTATTCCTTTACCGATTCCTGTAACAACAACATTTGATGATCCGATGGAGCCGAATTAAACAGTAAACTCGCCAATATTAGCAATTGGTTTTTAGTTTTGCCAGTTTCCCTAAAAGCACCTATGAAAATTAATAATTTAAGACTTTCTAAACCTATAGCAACCCGATTGCAAAAATCCTCTAAGGAAAGATAATCGCCGTTGCAGTCGCGTTCTTTTACGATTGCTTCTGCTAGTTTTACGGGCAATCCTTGCAAATGCATAAAACCCAAATAAACGGCTTTTCCGTATAAAGTGGTGGTAAATTCACTTTTGTTAACACACGGATTGTGTATGCTTGCACCCGCCATTCTCGCTTCATGCACATAGACTTCGGTTCTGTAAAAACCACCTTGGTTGTTGATGACCGCCACCATGAACTCAATGGGATAATACACTTTTAAATATAAACTCTGGTAACTTTCTACCGCGTATGAAGCCGAATGTGCCTTACAAAACGAATAGCCTGCAAACGATTCGATCTGTCGATAAATTTCTTGGCTAAGTGTTTCTGCATGTCCTTGTTTGGCGCAACTCGCAAAAAAATCGTCTTTTACTTTTTGCAAAGCAGCTAAAGAACGTCCTTTACCACTCATCGCCCGGCGCAAAATATCACCATCAGCAGCGGGTAATCCTCCAAAATGCAATGCGATTTTAATCACATCTTCCTGATAAACCATAATACCATAGGTTTCCCCTAATTGCTCTTCGAACACTTTATGGAAATATTCAAATTGATTGGGATGGTTGTGCCTAAAAATATACTCTTTCATCATTCCAGACTTGGCTACACCAGGACGAATGATTGAAGAAGCGGCTACTAAAGTCTTGTAATTATCACATTTTAACCGGCGCAACAAACCCCGCATGGCTGGACTTTCAATATAAAAACAACCTATGGTATTGCCTTTAGCTAAATACGTATTGGCTTTGGCTTCATTTTTAGAAATACTAGTATCCCGAATATTGATCTGAATCCCTCTGTTTTTAGCAACCAGTTTTACCGTATCATCGATATGACCAATGCCACGCTGACTCAAAATATCAAATTTTTCGAATCCAATCGACTCGGCAACATGCATGTCAAAAAGCACAATAGGGAATCCTTTCGGAGGCATTTCTAAGGGCGTGTAATTCGTGATGGGTTCTTCGGAAATGATGATTCCACAAGAATGCATACTGCGTTGATTGGGGTATTTTTCCAATAACATACCGTATTCCTGCACTTCTCTGACCACACTATTGCTTTGTTGCAACCGCGTCGGATTTTTGGCTAGATGATCAAGTTCTTCTTTGGGTAAACCAAACACTTTGCCCACTTCCCTAAAGATAGAACGGTACTTGAATTCGACATTGGTGCCACAAAAAGCTACATTTTCATACCCGTACCGATTGAAAATATATTCTAATATCACATCGCGTTCTTGCCAACTCCAGTCAATATCAAAGTCGGGCGGACTCTTGCGATTTTCATTCAGAAAACGTTCAAAATACAAGTCGAGTTCAATGGGGCAGATATCCGTAATTCCTAAACAATATGCAATAATAGAGTTGGCACCACTTCCTCTACCAATATGCAAAAAACCACGGCTATTGCTGTACCGAATAATGTCCCAAGTGATTAAAAAATAGCCGCTAAACTGCAAGTCATCTATCACTTTCAATTCTTTTTGGACTCTAGCCAAAGCGGGTGCATGATCTTTTCCGTACCGCCATTGCATCCCTTGATGCGCTAAAGTGGTCAACAACGCAATATCACTTTTCTGAGAGGTAGTGTAGTGTTTTTTGTTTTTGGGTGATTCAAAATCAAATTGAAAATCGCAACTGTCTATAATCGCTTGCGTATTGGCAATGATTTGCGGATACTTTTTGTAAGCAGCAAGCAAACGCTCCTCTGAAACCATTATTTCATAAGGCGTGGCGATATCCGAACCCCTGAGTTTAGACAACAAAATATTGTTATCAATGGCGCGTAAAATTTTATGAAGTTGGTATTCTTTTTTGGTTCTAAAAGTAACCGGTTGCAGAATTACCATTTTGTCGAGACTGCCTTTGTACCCAAAAAGTTTTCCCACTTCTTCGGGACGTATTCCAATGTATTCATTGGTTTTTAATTCCGTTGGCGCATTGGCGAAAGCGTAAATAATCACAACCGATTCAAATTCTGGGGCTACTATTGGCAAAGGAATTTCCTTAAAATTATGATGGGTCAAAAAACGATTCATGGCTGCGAGTCCGCTAGTATTTTTGGCTAGACCAATATACCGAAAGTCATTGCCTGCACGAAAATCGATGCCTACCAAAGGTTTAATGGATTCATTTTTGCACGCCGTTATAAAATCGTAAATCCCCGTCACCGTATTGATATCCGTGAGTGCCATAACCGTAACCCCAGAGCGAACTGCTTTATTGATCAGGTCGTCCAGAGGAATCGTGCCGTAACGCAACGAATGATAAGAATGGCAATTTAAATACATAGTAGTACTAAATTTTAACAATTAATTTTTATTGATAATTTTTCGCCAGGTTGACTACTTTTCTCCCGAATCATCGGAAAGAAAAGTGTATCGATAACAAGAAAAACTTATTAAAAAGGGTTCTCGATACATTTTTTGTTCCGTTTTACTTCACAAAAAACACTCGAACTAACGAATTTTTTAATTACACCTAACTGTTTGAATTTTAAATAAATAGTTCAGTTCGATCGCAGTTGAGAACTTCTTAGGATTCACTTCTCACTTCTCACTTCTCACTTCTCACCCTTTACTTCTCACTTTTCACTTCTCATCCTTTTCAAAATAACATCCTTCATATTAGGCTTCATAGCGGCACCGGCACACCGCATCACCGCATCAAAACCGTAGCGGCTTTTCATTTTATCCATAGCGGCATAAAGCGATAGCATTTCTTGCGTATCTTCAAAAAGATCAATCTGATAAGTACCCCGAACCAAACCGCTAAAACGAACACCCACCAAACGCAACCGCATTCGGCGTTGATACAGTACATCAAAGAGACCAAGTACTTTTTGCGTAAGCAAATGATCCGCTGAGGTATAGGCAATTTTGCATTGCTTGGTTTCGGTATCAAAATTAGCATACCTGATTTTCACGACTACTGTTGAGGTCAGCCACTCTTCTGAACGCAATTGAAATGCTAGTTTTTCAACCATTCCGCACAAAATCGATTTAAGGTGCTCAATATCAATCGTGTCTTGCACAAAAGTATGTTCAGTGGCAATTGACTTGCGTTCCGTGTACGGTTCAACGGGATTGTTATCGATACCATTGGCTTTTTTCCAAATCTCGACGCCGTTTTTACCAATCATGCGTTGCAGCACTTCGGCAGGCATTTCGGATAAGGTTTGTATGGTTCGAATACCAATTCGGGATAAGGTTTGAAACGTCACATCGCCCACCATGGGAATTTTCTGAATCGATAACGGGTTTAAAAAAGTACGAACCTGATCTTCGGGGATGTCCAAATGTCCTTTGGGTTTGCCTTCACCAGTACCAATTTTAGAAACCGTTTTGTTAATCGACAAAGCAAAACTTATTGGTAATCCGGTTTCTTTTACTACCCTTTGCGCCAGTTCATTGGTCCATTGGTAACAACCATAAAAACGATCCATACCGGAGACATCGAGGTAAAATTCATCGATACTCGCCTTTTCCATGATAGGTGCTTTTTCCTGAATCACTTGGGTGACGGTATGCGACAATTGCGAGTAGCGTTCCATATCACCTTTGATCACTTTAGCTTGCGGACAAAGTTTGAGCGCCATCGAAGTGGGCATTGCCGAACGGACTCCAAAACGCCGCGCTTCATACGAACAAGAAGCCACAACACCACGATCACCGCCACCAATAATCAACGGAATCCCTTCCAGTTGCGAGTTGTTTAACCGTTCGCAGGAAACAAAAAAAGTATCCAAATCCATATGTACAATTGCACGTGCCATTTCATTTCTTTTTAGAGGACAAAATTAGCACAGATACTAACATTTTTTAGTATATTTGTTGTTCCAAATTATAACAAATTTAGTATGTCCTTATTTTCAGACAATATCAGAGCCTTGCGTGTAAAACACAAAATCTCACAGGAAAAAGTAGCCGAAAGCCTTATGATTACTAGGGGTCGCTATGTGAAGTACGAAGATGGAACTTCCGAAGCGCCTTACGAAATTCTCAAGAAAATAGGGCAATATTACCAAATCAGTATTGATTTATTACTGTCTGTTGATGTTCGGAAAATTGAGGTGACTGATTTGTTAAAACTCGAAAATAACCGATTGATTTTACCCATTCAAGTAGATCAAATGGGCGAAAATCGCATTGAAGTAGTAACCCAAAAAGTGAAAGCAGGATACTTAAATGGCTATGCCGATCCCGAATATATCGAACAATTGCAACAAATATCCTTACCGTTTTTAGGCGTGGGCAAATACCGTGGTTTCCCTGTCGAAGGGGATTCGATGCCACCGCATCAAGATGGCGATATTATCGTGGGACGTTACGTAGAAGGTTTGGGTGAAGTTTTAGATGGGAAAACGTATATTTTTATTACCAGAAGTGAAGGAATGGTATACAAACGACTCAATAAAAACAACAAAAATGCCTTGGTACTAGCATCAGATAATTATTTCTATCCGCCGTACGAAGTCAAAGCGTCCCATATTCTTGAAATTTGGGAATACCAATGCAGCATCGCCCGCAGTGACAAACGGACTGAAGCGCTGGAAAGTGATACGATCAAAAACATGTTTGTTGAATTAAAGAAAGATCTAGCTGAGGTAAAAAATAGTATTGGTTTAACGAATTAACAACTAAATATTGGAGATTAATAGTGTCACTTCGAGCGCAGTCGAGAAGCATTACTTAACATAAAAGTTATAATTCAATTTCAATCAAAACACTATCACTTCGAGCGCAGTCGAGAAGCCTTCCTTACTATAAAAAATGAAAAAACAAGAATACGCAATAGTAGATATTGAAACCACAGGCGGCAATGCCACACACAGCCGCATTACTGAAATAGCGATTGTCATTCACGATGGCGAAAAAGTAATCGACCGATGGGAAACATTGGTAAACCCACAAAAACACATACCCGACGCTATTTTTGCATTGACAGGTATTACCAATGAAATGGTATGTGAAGCTCCTGTTTTTGATTTAATTTCAGATCGAGTATTTGAACTTTTATCGGATCGGGTATTTGTGGCTCACAATGTTAATTTTGACTACTCTTTTGTTCGTCATGAACTAGAAAGAGCTGGATTAAAGTGGACGGCCAAAAAATTATGTACCGTACGAGCAGCACGAAAAATTAAGCCGGGAATGCTGTCTTACAGTTTAGGACGGCTTTGTAGCTCCTTAGATATCAATTTAGAAAACCGCCACCGTGCTGGAGGTGATGCTGATGCAACTGCCATTTTGTTTAGCCGATTATTGGAATGGGACCATGACAAAGTAATGGATGTCATGATTAAAAAAACATCCCAAGAGCAGCAATTACCACCTAATTTACCAAAAGAAGATTTTGATCAATTACCAGATAAACCAGGCGTGTATTATTTTTATGATGAACATAAAAAAGTAGTATACATCGGCAAAGCAGTCAACCTAAAAAAACGAGTGGCATCCCATTTTGGAGGTCATAAAATCACACCTCAAAGGCAACATTTCTTGCGAGATATCTATGCCATTACTTATGAAGTTTGCGGTACAGAGCTGATGGCTTTGTTGCTCGAATGCAGTGAAATAAAACAGTTGTGGCCCATTCATAATAAAGCTTTGAAACGCTTTGAACCAAAATTTGGATTGTTCGAATACGAAGCAAGAAATGGATACCGCTACTTGGCAATAGGGAAACTGGCTAAAAATCAAAATTGTCTGGAAACTTTTGATAGCATTTATAGTGGTATAAATCTATTGCAAGAATTAGCCAAACAATTTGAAATTGATCAAAGGTTTTGCAAATACGGAAGTATGTCCGATGGCGTTTTTACAACTCAAAATGATACGGGAGCCTTACCTGAAATCGAGATACATAACGATTCAATTCAAGCAGCAATTGATTTTTATTTGAACAGCAGACCCAGTTTTGCGATTATTGACAAAGGAAGAACAACGGATGAACGCAGTTGCATTTGGGTCGAAAACGGACATTTTTTTGGTATGGGTTATCTGGATTCAGATCTAGTAATTACTAATCCATCTCAAGTCAAAGAGTATCTTACGCCTTGTAAATCTAATCAATATATCATGCAACTCATCTTTTCTTATGCACAAAAACATCCTGAAACAGTTCATATTCAGAAAGTGGATGATAATTTTGTGGCGTTTGAGTAATCGCAAAAATTTGGTAAACAATAACTTACAACAATACTAAAAGATAATAACTTAATCCTACCAAACAGAATTCCGTGGTTTTCCTTATCACTCCAAGTTAGCCTTAAATATATAAAAGCACTTTACTGAAAAATTAAGGGCAAACAGGAATTTACTCCATATACCACTAATGAAAAAGTAAACAAAAAAGGGAATTCGTCACATTGGTGTTCGACAGCAATTTAACATGTCCAATGTTATCAATCAAACTCCCTTAATGATCAGTATTTTTACTTTTACTTATTTAATAATAAACAAATTAATATAATAATTATTAATCGGAATTTAGAATATCACTTCGAACTTAGAAGGGGCTAAAATATTGCGATAATAGGTGGTTTTTTAATAGCCATGCCTTTACTTTTAATAGTGCTACCAAGCTTGTTGTATTATTTTAATATTGAACATAAAGCATAGTCAATTTGTCCAATAGCAGGTTATTTGCCGTTTTGTTTGTCAACAGTTCACTGCTACTATTTACAGTGTTTTTTAATCTAAAGTACTATTTCAATCCCATGCGAAAGAAATCGTTGATTTGATTACTTTTGGAATAAAAATAAAAAAATGAGTTTTAAACATGTATTCAAAGCAAAATTGGACTGGTTTTTAGTTAAAAGTGAGCAGGGTTCAACTTTCAAAACGTCTAGTAAAACCCATAGTATTACGATAGCAGGGAAACCTATTTTAAATGTTTCGGCTGCTAAAGCTTTCAAAGGAGATTCAACTTTGTATAATCCTGAAGATTTATTATTGAGCAGTATCGTTTCCTGCCACATGATGTCCTATTTATATGTTTGTTCTCAAAACGGAATTGAAGTGCTGTCTTATACTGATGCGGCTGAGGCAAGGCTTGAAGTTTTAGATAACGGTAGCGGACGCTTTATTGAAGTGCGCTTGTATCCAAAAGTGATCATAACACAAAAAGAAAAAATAGCCGAAGCACTACGTTTACATAAAAAAGCAAACGAACTTTGTTTTATTGCCAACTCCTGTAGTTTTCCAATTCTTCATGAACCAAGTTGTGAACTAGGATAATTTCGTAGAAGTTGAATAAAGAATTTGTAATGTTTCGGGCAATTTATTTAGATTTCAACTTTGTTCGGTTTCTATTTTTTAGATGAAGAAAGAAAAAGAGTCCAACTAAAAGTGAAAGAGGTGATTATGAATATAGCTAGGGAAGAAACAGCAAACGATGAAGTTGCAATAAACAAAACGGCTAAGAAAAGAAGTACCGAAACAATTCGTCTTCGTGCTAATAAAAATAGTTTAAGAGAATCTATAAAAGCCATAACTCTTGAATAACCGAGGTTTTTATTTAAACAGTGGCTTGCTAAAAGAGTAAAGTCTAAAAACTGATGAATTACTTGAAAATAAGAGCTACCACTTAGTTCAAAATGAGGGGATTTAGTACTTGGTTTTTTCATTGTTTTTTATGTATTTACCCAAAGTTACGAATTCAAATTTTACTCTCCTACTTTTCTATCAACAACTAATAGTCCAAAAATGCCAGCATTGTAATAATGCATACTCCTTGATTCGAAAAAAAACCCGAAAATCAATGATTTTCGGGTTTTTTGTGGAGTCGCCGAGAATCGAACTCGGGTCCAAACAAGCAACTAAAAAGCTTTCTACGCGTTTATTTCCTGATTGAGTTTTCGATAGTGTGCTAGGCCAGAAACAGCCACACGCTACTTATCTTCTTAATTTTGAAATCCACCCGAAGCTCATGGAAATCTAGGTCTATTTTTACGGTTCCCCTTATCTGAACGCCACAAACCAAGGCTTTCAAGGAGAATCCAGCTTTCCTATCTGATAGGAACGTGGCTTAATCGTACTATAATTCGGATTATGCAGCTAAAGCGTAGTTATTTTCGCCGTGTAAAATGGTAAGATCTTATATTTACGAGCAAGGTCTCAATGCTCGACGTGCTTACTTATCAATTCGACTTGCTGTCAAAACCAGTCGACCCCATTATTTAATTTCAAAATTTAAACTTGAATTTTGATTTTGCAAATATACACTTTTAAAGTTGAATTTGTATCGCTAAACTTCAAACACAGCGTCAAAAATCATACCTTTTTTATTCGTCTCGTAATTTGAAAGGATAATCTCCAAATAAAACGGCTAATTTCCGAACGTCATACGTTTTGCGCGTAAATTTATTAGATAAAGCGATTATAGTGACGCCTTCTTTTCGCAAAGTAATATAGGACGAGGTGTTTCCATGCCACCAACCATTATGAAAATAAAAATTTTGTCCCGTTTCCCAATTCACCATTCGGATTCCCAGACCATAATTTTTGGTTCCTTTGCGTTCGTTGCTGTATCCTTTATATACCATAGCTTGCAATGCTGGTGTTAAAAAATTAGCACTGCTTCTTGCTCTATCAAATTTTAATAAATCTCTAGGTGTGCTATAGATATTCTTATCGCCATAAACAGCATCTAAATAGTCTTTTCCTATCTCCACTTTGTTTCCTTTATATGACGTGACAGCAGAATCTTTATCCTTGTCATAGTCAAAAACATAAGTATTCTTCATTCCTAAGGGATCAAAAATAATTTGTTTCATGGCCTCTTTAAACGGAAGTTTTGTGATTTTTTCTACTATTAAGGCTAACATGGCATAATTGGTATTGCAGTAACTAAAACGAGTGTCAGTTTTGAACTCTAGACCAATATCTTTGGTTGCCATAATCGTCAGGATATCCTGATTGGTCAGTATATTGTGCCGATCCCAAACCGTTTTATCACGATCTGTAAAATAGGCATAATTGCGCATGCCGCTTCTGTGATTAAGTAATGTTTTTATGGTAACATCTGGATAAGGAAATTCCTTGAGAATGGTGTTTACCTTTTGATCTAGTTCGATTCTTTTGGCATTGACTAATTTCAAAATAGCAGTAGCTGTAATGACTTTACTAACTGATGCAAGATGCAGTGGTGTGGTCTTAGTAATTTCTATCTTATCTCTAAAATTAGCGTAACCTTCGTATTTTTCATAAATAATCTGACCGTTTTTTGCTACCAGAAAACTGCCATTTGCACTATTATTTGGCCAATTTTTTTTGTAAAAAGAGTCAATCTCCAGCTTTTTTGAATTGATATACGCGGCAGTGAGTTTGGGCTCTGGTTTAGATAAAGGCTTCATTTTAGGCAATGTACTCTTTGGGAGTTGCGCATCATTTAATTCCACTTTCTTTTTCTCTTTGGCGCAAGAGCTTAATATCACAAGGAGCAGGAATATATGTAGTATATTTGTTTTTTTTATAAAATTCATTTCTGTAGTGCTAGAAGGGCAAATATATAGAATCAATGTGTTTTGATTCCCTGTTTTTTTAAACCTTAACACTATTTTACCAGATGCTTTTGATTACAATAACTGTATCATTATGTGCATCAGTGGATAGTGGGATTGCAAATTATAGATTTTACTGAAAAATAAAATCAATTTCGTTTAAATTGTTATATTTGTAACAAATAAACATAATAAAGTTATATTAAATAAATCTTAAAGCGCACAAGAGATATGAAATTTGGAATTTTAAAAGAACGAAAAAATCCGCCTGACAGAAGAGTTGTTTTCTCACCAAATGCATTAACAAAGTTAAAACAGGAATATCAAAATGTTTCCGTAATGGTAGAACGTTCTGATATTAGGATTTTCACCGATTCTGAATATGAAAATCTTGGAATTGAAGTTACCGCTGATATCAGTGACTGTGATGTACTGTTTGGCGTAAAAGAAGTCCCAGTAGAAAATTTAATTCCTAATAAAACTTATTTTTTCTTTTCCCATACCATCAAAAGACAACCCTACAATAGAAAATTGTTGCAAGCCATATTAGCCAATAACATTGATTTGTACGACTATGAAACTATTGTAGATGGAGAAAACCGCAGATTAATTGGTTTTGGAAGATACGCTGGAATTGTGGGCGCTTACAATAGTATTCGGGCTTTTGGAATAAAATTTGAATTGTTTAAATTACCAAAAGCAGAAACACTTTCAGATAAAGAGGCCCTGATTGCTCATTTGAAAAGATTGGTATTACCGCCTTTAAAATTTGTGATTACTGGAACGGGTAAAGTAGGTAATGGAGCTAAAGAAGTTTTAGATGCTATAAAAATAAAGGAAGTATCCATTGAAAATTATTTGACAAAAAATTATTCGCAACCAGTTTTTACCCAAATTGAT
Organism: Flavobacterium omnivorum; assembly: GCF_900099915.1. Taxonomy (GTDB): domain Bacteria; phylum Bacteroidota; class Bacteroidia; order Flavobacteriales; family Flavobacteriaceae; genus Flavobacterium; species Flavobacterium omnivorum. The sequence continues at coordinate 68,744 of NZ_FNDB01000009.1, read as the reverse complement.
GTATTGGAATACAACAAGCGCAAGGACGGGCAGGTTTTAGACTTTACTGATTTTTATCAAAATCCAAAGGATTACATTTCTGATTTTGAAAAATTTACTAAAGTTTCTGACATCTATATCACAGGACATTTTTATGGTAGTGACGCTCCAGTAATTCTTACCCAAGAAATGATGAAAGCGAATGATTGCAAGATTAAAGTGGTTGCTGATGTCTCTTGTGATTTGAATGGTCCTATCGCTTGCACGCTTCGATCCTCTACTATTGCAGAACCTTTGTATGGCTATTTACCTAACGAACATCAAGAATCAGATGTTTTTCATCCTGCAGCAATTGTTGTTATGGCCGTGGATAATTTACCATGCGAACTGCCAAAAGATGCTAGTGAAGGATTTGGTGAAATGTTCTTAGAACACGTGATTCCAGCATTTTTTAACGAAGATAAAGATGGGATTCTGAAAAGAGCTAAAATTACTGAGAATGGTAAATTGACTCCAAGATTTAGTTATTTGCAAGATTATGTAGATGGGAAATAAGTCTTTTTTTTAATATAAATTATCAAACCTGCCATTTTAAGTGGCAGGTTTTTTTATGGACGCATAGGAGTAAACTATTTTTCATTTTTCAAACATTATAAATCTATTAACACCAGAGAATTTTGGGCTCGATAGGAAATGATTATTTTTGTTAAAATTTGAAATTAATAATGAAAAAAAACATTCCAATTTCCATATTAGAATTAGCCATAATTACTCAAGATAGCGATGCAAAGGATACTTTTCAAAAGACAACAGCATTAGCGCAACTTGCTGACAGTCTAGGATACAATAGATTTTGGTTGGCTGAACATCATAATATGGCTCATGTAGCCAGTACCGCTACGGTTGTGCTTATAGGTTATATTGCAAATAAAACTCAAAATATTAGAGTAGGTTCTGGCGGTATCATGTTGCCTAATCACGCTCCATTAATTGTTGCAGAACAGTTTGGCACACTGGAGATATTGTATCCAAACCGTATTGATTTAGGTTTAGGAAGAGCGCCAGGAACCGATGGATTAACCGCGCAAGCCATTCGCAAAGATTTTTTCGAACAGTCGCAGCGCTTTCCTCAAAATGTTGCAGCTCTTCAAGATTTTTTCTCAAAGGATAATACGAATGCACAGGTTAGAGCCTTTCCTGCAGAAGGAACTGATGTCCCTATTTGGATTTTAGGTTCTAGTATGGATAGTGCTGCTTTGGCTGCAGCCAATGGATTGCCGTACGCTTTTGCTGGACATTTTGCGCCCAAACAAATGGTCCAAGCGTTTCAATTTTATCGTGATAACTTTCAAGCTTCAAAATATTTAGACAAACCTAAAACCATGGCCTGCGCCAATGCAATTTTAGCTGACACGGATGAAGAAGCCCAAAAGTTAGCTACTAGCTTAACCCAAATGTTTCTGAACTTGATACGGAATGATAGAAAACCATTGCAGCCGCCAGTGGATTCTATGGATGGAATTATGACGGAAGAAGAACACTTTCATGTGAACCAAATGACATCTTGTTCCTTTATTGGAAGCAAAAAGAAAGTAGAAATCGAACTAAAACAGTTTGTAGACTACACGCAAATTGATGAATTGATGATCACCAGTCCAATTTTCAATCAAGATTATAAATTGAAAAGCATACAATTAATGAAAGAGGTTATCGATACCATATAAATTCACTACGAAGATTCTGACTTTTAAAATGGAATCCCTTTTGTACTTTTTTTTATTATCTGATACGGGTAAAACACCCTGCCTTATGGTGTTAAATTATAAATGGAGCACTAACTAGTGCTTTTTAAACATGTGGTTGTTGCTCATTTTAAATTGTTTAAAGCGTTAAAAAATGTAGCCCTGAAATTAGGTATTCCAATAAATCAAGGCTTTGATTTGGAATGTAAAGTTTACTTTTAATGCCAAATTATTTTGCTACAAATAAACCGTTGTAATTTGACCAATGACTAATTATTAAAAAGATGTTACCAAAAAACACAAATAAGGCAACTGGTAAATTTTCCGGGGTTAGGAAAAAATTAATCAATAGGATATTTAATGTAACGGGTAAAATAATAAGGTTCGCGAGGGTTACATAGCGACCAGTGATGAAAGAAAGTCCACAAAGGAATTCTAAAGATTTTGCCAAAGGAATCAAATAAGTCGACGCCATTAAACCAACATTAAAAGCTTTAAAATTACCGGTATTTTCGGCTTCAGGTGCAAGGTGCAGAAAAAAACTAACGGAGGTATAAAGGAATAAGATTCCTAATAAAGATCGAATAATAAGGATTGCAATTTTCATACTATATGGTTTTTATTGGTTACATATAAGAGAATTATTATAATGGGTTTGCAATTTTTATCCTATTTGCAATTTCCCATCCGTGCCCATTTAAAGCTGCAAAATTAGTAGTGTTAAACCACTGTTGAGCTGCTGGTTCCTATTTGTGAATTATAGTCTGAAACAATCCTACAAGTTGTTTTTTATTCGAAAATTGTGGATTGAAGTAAAATTATATTAGTGTAAAAAATCAATTGCTTTTTTGTTCCTAAAGATCTAAAGGTCTGAATTTTTTTGAGACTTTAAAAGACTATTTCAAAGATTGATAAAACCGAAATTGATTCTGTTTTATCAAATTTACAAAAAAATAAGCTATTTTTAGTAAAATCAATTATTGAAGGTTTATTTTTTATTGTAATTTTGAATTTTAAATACCAATACTTTTTGAGAACTTCAATTTACAAGTCTATTTCTGATCCAAAACTGTTTAAAGAACAGCTTTTATTATGGTCTCAACAGTTTCGAGAAATCATTTATTTGGACAGTAATGATTATCCACAAAATTATTCCAGTTTTGATTGTGTTCTTGCTGTTGATGCATTTACATCCATTAAAACTGATTTTCACAATGCTTTTGAAGACTTAAAACAATACCAGCAAAATACCAAGGATTGGCTTTTTGGCTATTTATCTTATGATTTAAAAAATGATATTGAGGAGTTACAATCTCATAATTTTGACGGATTAGAATTTCCCGATTTGTATTTCTTTCAGCCTAAAAAACTGTTTTTATTGAAAGGGAATGAACTCGAAATTCAATATCTCAATATGTGTGATGATGAAGTAGAGGAAGATTTTGAAGAAATTATCGAAAGTCGAAAGTCAAAAGTCGATATAGAAGCATTAGTAAAGATCCAACAACGAATTCCGAAGGAGAATTATCTTCAAAAAGTGGCTAAAATTTTGGAATACATTCATCGGGGGGATATCTATGAAGCCAATTTTTGTATGGAGTTTTTTGCCGAAAATGCAATCCTAGATCCTTTTGAAAAATTTAGTAAACTCAACGAAATTTCTAAGCCTCCATTTGCTGTTTTTTTTAAAAATAACACGTACTTTTTACTTTCGGCGACACCAGAACGCTATGTAAGGAAAGAAGGAGAACTGATTGTTTCGCAACCGATTAAAGGAACTGCAAAACGATTTTTAGACCCAATTGAAGATGAAAAATCAAAAAACGAATTGGCGACAGATGCAAAAGAGAGATCAGAGAATATTATGATAACGGATTTAGTGCGAAACGACCTATCACGTACTGCACAAAAAGGATCTGTTGAAGTAAAAGAACTCTGCAAAATTTATTCTTTTATGCAAGTGCACCAAATGATCTCAACAGTTATTTCAAAATTAGATGCGCAATATTCAGCTCTAGATGTTTTGAAAACAACTTTTCCAATGGGGAGTATGACAGGAGCACCAAAGATTTCTGTGATGAAAATTATTGAAGAACTTGAAGAAACAAAACGAGGTTTATATAGTGGAGCAGTTGGCTATTTTACACCAAACGGAGATTTTGATTTCAATGTAGTTATCCGAAGCATTTTATACAATCAAGAAAAACAATACGTTTCTTTTTCTGTGGGAAGTGCCATCACTTCGCAATCCATTCCTGCAAAGGAATATGAGGAATGTTTGCTTAAAGCAAAAGCGATGCGAGAAGTTTTAAGTTAAATCCAAACGAATTAATTAAATTTGAACATGCTACATAAATTTAAAAAACACCTTCTTCATAATTTCCAGTTCTTGCCCGGGAAAAAAATACTTCTTGCCACAAGCGGTGGGAAAGACAGCATGGTTATGGTTCATTTATTTCAGCAATTGGACTACGAAATAGGAATTGCACATTGTAATTTTCAACTTCGCGGAATAGAAAGCTTTGATGATCAGTACTTCGTTAAACAATATGCTGTTGCAAATAATATTCCAGTTTTTATAACACAATTTGATACCAAAGCCTTCTCCGAAGATTATAAAATATCTACTCAAGTTGCTGCTAGAGAGCTGCGATACAATTGGTTTTATGAATTATTAGAAACTGAAAAATACGATTATATTCTTACCGCACATCATGCTGATGATAATTTAGAAACCTTTCTTATCAATCTGTCACGTGGTACTGGTTTAGAGGGATTAATAGGTATTCCAGAACAAAACGAAAAAGTAGTACGCCCACTTTTGGCATTTAGCCAAGAAGAAATGGAAGAATATGCCAGAATAAATGGCATCCAATGGCGCGAAGACAGTAGTAATGCCTCTGATAAATACCTTCGCAATAAAATCCGCCATCATGTTGTTCCACTGTTAAAGGAATTGAATCCCAATTTCCTCTTATCGTTTCACAAAACACAAGGATATTTGCAACAAGCTCAGGAAATGGTCGATGATGCGGCTATAATGGTGTATCAACAGGTTGCACAGCAAGATGGCGATACCATTTATTTTGATTTGCAGCAATTACAAAAGTTACCGAACTATAAATCCTATTTGTACCAATGGCTCAATGAATTTGGATTTAAAGCATGGGATGATATTTATGATTTAGTCGATAGCCAATCGGGCAAATGTGTTTATTCTTTGGAGTACCGCTTACTAAAAGATCGGGATTCCTTACTCTTGAGCCGCTTGAATGAGGAAGATGAAATTCAGGAGTATTCGATTTTAGAAAATCAAAAAGAAGTTAATATTCCCTTAAATCTTAGCTTTTGCAAAGTAGCGGACATAAGTATCGGTTCAAATAAAACTATATTTGTGGATGCTGATAAAATACACTATCCATTGGTTTTGCGTCACTGGAATGAAGGCGATCATTTTCAACCTTTTGGAATGGATGGCAAATCAAAAAAGATCAGTAAACTGTTTAAAGATGAAAAATTATCCTTGATCGAGAAAGAAAGCAAATGGCTTTTATGTTCCAATACTGAGATAGTTTGGGTAATAGGTCTTCGTCAGGATGAGCGCTTTAGAATAGACAACACAACTAAGAATATACTTAAAATACAATTAGAATAATGAAGAAACTACTATTTATACTTCTTGCTTTTTTGGCTCTCGCCAATGGAAATGCCCAGATTTTAGATCCAGCAAAATGGACTACCAAAATCGAAAAAAAATCCGAGACTAATTACATCCTAACCTTCAATACGGTTATAGAAAATGATTGGCATTTGTATTCGCAGTTTACTCCAGACGGTGGGCCTCTACCATTGGAAATCATCTTCAAAAATCAGAAAGGGAATTTTACTTTAGTAGGTAAGACCAAAGAAAGTAAAACAAGAACGGCCTATAATGATATATTTGAAGTTAACGAAACATTCTTCGAAAAGAAAGGTCAAATCCAACAAGAAATTACAATAACAAACCCGAAGCTTACGGAAATAAAAGTTGATTTTAATTATCAGGTTTGTAAAGATGTTTGTATTAACATAGAAAAGAGTTTCACGTTTACCATTCCTGCGGCTTCAAAAACAACAGAAATCGTTACTGTAGCAACAGATTTAACGACAATAGATTCAGCTAAAGTTGACACTGCAGTTACAAATACAGATATAAATAAAGAACAGGTTGTTACTCCTGCAAAAGTTCCTGTTCTGGATACGAAGCCTTCCAAACAAAGAGGATTGTGGTCCATTTTCTTCATTGCTTTTTTATCTGGATTTGCAGCATTGCTTACGCCATGTGTCTTCCCGATGATTCCTATGACGGTAAGTTTCTTTACGAAACAAAGTAAAACAAAAGCAAAAGGAATTAGAAATGCCATTATTTATGGAATTGCTATCATCTTCATTTATGTAGTTTTAGGATTCTTAGTGACGTGGATTTTTGGTGCCGATGCACTGAATGCGCTGTCTACGAATGTTTGGTTTAATATTATTTTCTTTGTTTTGTTAGTCACTTTTGCGGCTTCATTTTTAGGAGCATTTGAAATTATGTTGCCTAATTCTTGGGCAAATAAAGTAGATAATCAAGCGGATAGAGGAGGAATAATTGGAATTTTATTTATGGCTTTGGCATTAGCTATTGTGTCTTTTTCGTGTACCGGACCAATCGTTGGAACCCTTTTAGTCGAAGCTGCTTCTAAAGGCGGAATTGCACCTATTGTTGGAATGTTCGGATTTTCATTGGCTTTAGCCTTACCTTTTATGTTGTTTGCGATGTTTCCAGGTTGGTTGAATTCTTTACCAAAATCCGGTGGCTGGTTGAATACCGTTAAAGTAGTTTTAGGATTTTTAGAACTGGCATTGGCTTTCAAATTTTTATCAAATGCAGATTTGGTATTGCAATTGCATTTCTTGGAAAGAGAAGTTTTCTTGGCGATTTGGATTGCTATTTTTGGAACATTAGCCTTTTATTTATTCGGAAAAATTACGCTGCCGCATGATAGCCCGATGAGTCATATTTCGGTAGGAAGATTGTCTTTTGGATTAGTGGTTTTGGCCTTTACCATCTATTTGATTCCTGGAATTTGGGGAGCGCCGTTAAAATTAATTTCTGGTTTTCCACCACCAATGACGTATAGTGAAAGCCCGTACGGAGTAGGAAACTCAAAAGGTGGTTCGAATGCATCAGCTCAAATTTTGCCGGAAGGCGCACATTTAGGACCCCATGATCTTATTGCCTTTGAAGATTATGAAAAAGGATTGGCTTATGCCAAATCAGTAAACAAACCCATTTTACTGGACTTTACAGGATATGCTTGTGTGAATTGCAGAAAAATGGAAGATTATGTTTGGTCTGATCCTGCGATTCTAAAAATATTACAGGAGGAAGTGATATTAATCTCTTTGTATGTGGATGATAAAAGAGAATTGCCTAAAAGCGAGCAATATGTATCTAAAGAAACAGGTAAAGAAATTGTAAGTGTGGGGAATAAATGGAGTGACTTTCAAATTACAAAATTTAAAGCCAATGCGCAACCGTACTATATCATTTTAGACGCCGAAGGTACTATGTTATCTGACAAACCGGAAAGTTATAACTCTGATATAAATGCTTACAAAGGTTGGTTGAGAGAAGGAATTGATCGCTTTGTAAAGGTAAAATAGCAGCTAGCATCTGGACAAAATAGTAAACGTAAATTGCACTAATTTCTAAGAAGTAATCTTTGGAAATTAGTGCAATTTTTTGCTTTTGATCTAGCAATGCGCCTCGTTTAAGTACTTTACTACTCGATTGTTTTTTCAATATAATCTGAATTTAAAAGATACAAAGCGCCCATGTATCTAATTTTAAAAGCAACTAAATCTCCAATTTTATACGTCTTTTTAGAATTAGAAATATCGATAACCAACATATCAGAACTTGCATCTACAATAGTAATATCAGCATCATCCGATTCTAAATACTGGGGTTGCATATCTAACAATCCAATGTCTAAGATGGCTCTTAAGGACGTGATTCCTAAATCGGTAACGTCATTCATGGAAAAAGAATTGCCAGCAACGTTCTCACCTAATTCGCCTGTAGGAGTATTTGGTTTTTCGGTAATTTCTATAATTTCAGCGTATAATTTGAATACATCGTTATGCATTCCCTCCATAGTATCGCCGGTAAATAGATCTTTTCCAAAAAAGAGCGCTTCGCCTACTCGAAAATGATTGACAGCCATTGGGCGGGCATTTTTAAGTATAAGCGGAATTGCCACGGAGGTCCCACCAGAGACGAACGGAATGGTTATATTGAATTTAGCTTCAATTAATTGCTTATATAAACTCAATTGAATGAGCTTGTCTTGCGTAGGCATCACGCCGCTAAGGCAATTGAGATTAGTTCCAATTCCTGAAATCTCGATGTTTGGCATTTTTAAAATAGTACCGTAAAAAGCGATTAGCTCTTCACCCATAACACCTTCTCGAAGATCACCCATTTCTATCATGATAATGACTTTATGATTCTTATTTTGCTTTACAGCTTCGTTAGAAAGCAATTGTATGGTGTAGATTTCAGTATTAAAACTAATGTCGGCATACTTAACAATACTTTCAATACTTCGTTTTGCTGGTGGTTTTATATAAACGGTTTGAATTTCTGGATCTAATGCTTTAATTTTTTTTAGATTACTTACTCTGGAATCGTGAATTTCGCGTACTCCTAAAGCAATTATCTCTTTAAGATATATTTTATTTCCACATAAAAGTTTGGAGACCACGCCCCACTGGATATTTCTAGATTTAAAAATGTGATCCAGAAAGGCATAATTTTCTTCGAGTTTTTTGCGATATAATTTTATAAAGGCCATTATTCTATAATTTTACGTGGAATTGCTTTAGAAATCCGAGTTAATAATTCGTAATTAAGTTGGTTGCTGAAGTCACTAAATGAGGCTACAGAAACGGATAGCTCTTTTTGGGTACCAATCAGCATAACTTCATCTTCTTTTTCTGCTATATCGACATCAGTTACATCAACGGTCATCATATTCATATTTACGGAGCCCACTACTATACAGCGTTGGCCGTGGATAAGTACGCGTCCTTGGTTGCTTAAAGAGCGGCTATATCCATGACAGTAGCCAATGGGGATAACCGCAATTTTCATTTTCCTTTTAGCCATAAAACTGCTGCCATAACCTATAAAATCGCCCATATTTACTTTTTTAATGCTCATGATCGTGCTTTTCCAACTGATGACGCGTTGCAGCGGGTCAATTTTGTTTTTTTTTGAGTTTAAATAGGTTACAAATACTTCTGGACTGGACCACAAGCCGTACTGCATTATTCCAATACGCACCATATCCATTCTCGTTTGCGGAAACATTATTGATGCTGCGGAACAAGCGGAATGTCTTATTTCAGGTTGCAGATCATTTTTGCAAAAGTATTGGTATATTTCTTCAAATTTCTTAATTTGCTTATCAACTCTGTAATAGTTGTCTATACTTTCCGCTCCGGCATAATGTGTGCAAAGTCCTTTAAAAGTAAGCTGCTCTTTCCCTTTTTGTAAAAAAGAAATCACATGATTCAGCTCATTCTTGTCAAAACCAGTCCGGTTCATTCCGGTTTCAACTTCAATATGTAAAATCGCTTTTTTATTGAGTTTTTTTGCAGTTTTTGCAGCTTGTGTTAACCTGCTTTTATCAAAAACAAAAAACTCAACATTGTTTCTAATAACCCATTCCATATCTTCATTCTGAACGAGACCCATAACCATTACGGTCGCTTGATCTTGTAACGCTTCTTTCACTACTTTCGCTTCTTGAACATCAAATACTGAAAAATGGGTTACACCACACTGATACGCCATAGTTACAAACTCTTCCGCGCCATGGCCATACGCGTTTCCCTTTACAACCGAGGAAAGAACTACTTTTTTACCGAAAGTTTTTTTTAAGAAATCGATATTATTTTGATAGGCTGAACGGTTAAGTTCTATAAGTGAATTAGTATGCATTTGTAATTTCTTTACTGATTTGGTAAAAAATAACCACTCCTGTTGCAATAATTTCATCTGGGAAATCATAATCAGGATTGTGTAAAGCAGGTGTGTTTATTCCAGATCCCAGACCAAACATAGCGCCAGGATACTGTTGTGTAAATAAACCAAAATCTTCACCCCAAGTAAATGGTTTGTCTTTTTCAAGCAATGCAAAATTATTTATTATTGCTGCTTTTTTGATTGCATCTACTGCCATCTTATTATTCTCATTGGCTTGAAAGCCTTGTGTCCATTTAATTTTACAACTCAATTTATATTTGTTTGCAATTGCTTGAGCTACATTTTCTAGCGTACCTTCTATTTTTCTCATTTGCGAATTGCTGTCACTTCGCACTGTAAAATGGACTTCACCTGCGCCCGCAGAAACGCCATATGCTTTTTTGCCCATTTTGGTGTAAATAGGAGTAATTAAGCAAAAGTTTTCTTTAGCAATATCGGCCTGAATAATTGCATTGAATTCCGTAATGATGGCGGCTATCGCCAAGGCAGGGTTAATTCCTTTTTCAGGTTCACCTGCATGGGAAGTCTTGCCTTTTAATTTAATTATGATACTATTGACAGCACAAGTAAAAGTATTGTTTTTAACTACAATTTGATGCATTTCATATCCAGGCAAATTATGCAAAGCAAATACGTAGTCGGGTTGAAGTACAGCAAATTTTGGATCTAAAAATACTTTTTGTGCTCCAGTGCCATCTTCCTCAGCAGGTTGAAATAGTAAAATTACATTCCCTGATACTGGTCTTTTTTGATGTAATTCTATGGCTAAACCGCATAAAATAGCGATATGACCGTCGTGTCCACATTTATGAGAAACTCCTTTAGACAGGGAGCGATGTTCAAAAACATTAATTTCTTCAATTGGTAAAGCATCTAATTCGCAGCGAAACAATATTGTTTTACCGGTTTTTTTACCTTTATAAATAGCAGCTACGCCAGTTTTTCCTATCTCGGTAATTACTTCATCAGGAGGATAATTTTCAAGGAAAGAAAGAACACGTTTTGCCGTCTGAATTTCTTCTCCTGAAACCTCAGGATGTTGGTGTAATTCCTTTCGTAAAAGAATAAGTGCGTTTGAATTTTCCATTTTGGTCTATTTAATGAGACGCATTTCTAGGTATTTGTTGGTAAAACCTAGTTTTTCATATAATTTTTTAGCCGGATTATCGGGTTCTACATGAAGCGCAATATTTCCTTCAGCGATCGATATGGCTTTTTGCATTAATTGTTTTCCAAAACCTTTTCCGCGTTGACTATTGTCTACGGCGATATACACTAAAATGTTTTCGGGAATAAAATCTTTCATTCCAGTATTGTTTAAGATCACAACACCTACAATTTTTTGTTCTTCGATACCAACTATGATGTTTCCTCCTTTACTGGGATTCATTACATAATCCATACATTTAGTAATATCCGCAACGGTATCGCCGTATTGTTCTAAATGGGCATAAAGAAATAAGGCTATAATTGGATTGGTATAAACGGCATGTTCTCCTGTTGTATCGTTAATTTGTTTGAATTCCATTTTGTCTTTCTTTTTTATTAGTATGATAAAGTGATAGTGTAACGAATAAAAGCAGTGAGATGCTAATTCCGTAAATATTAGCATCTAAGTGCTCTGGTAATTTTATACCTAAGGGTAGTTTATTCTCGGTGACAATTAGTAAGATTGTGGTTGCACCTCCAAAAAGCATACTCCAAAAAGCAGCAATTGGATGACTTTTCTTCCAAAACAAAGCGCCTATTACTGGAATGAATAAGCCAGAAACCATAAAAGCATAGGAATACAGCATCAGTTCAAGTACATTTTGCATTTGTGAGGCCAATAAGATGGCGAAAAATCCAACAAGTAAGGTTATAATTTGTGATAGTTGAAGTTCTCTTTTATGGCTCATTTCTTTTTTAGAAAATTTAGCGATAATATCAGTAACAATATTTCCGGAAGCCGCCATTAAACAACTGTCCGCTGTTGAAAGTATTGCTGAAAAATAAGAAGAAAGCATTAATCCCATGAGTCCTACTGGAAGTATTGTGGCTAATAAAATAGGCAATCCCATTTCGCTATCCATGGAAGCGGCATCGGTAATGCCGTTAAACATTCCTTTGGTAGCAGCCACTTTTGCCAGCATTCCCAGAATTACGCCCATAAAGGCCATTATCGGCCATTCAAAAACACCGGCAATCAACCATGCTTTTTTCGCTTCTTTTTCGCCTTTGCTGGCATAAATTCTTTGATACAAGGTCATTCCCACAAACCAGATAGGAATTATGGTGATGGACCAGTTTAAGATTTGATACCATTTTACATTGGTCAGCGATAAATATTCAGGTGCTAAGGTAGTTTTGATCGCATCATAACCTCCCACGGCAGTGTAAGCAATAGGAATTCCAATGAAAACTAATCCTCCAATTAAGACTAACCATTGGATCGTATCGGTATAAATGACGGCTTTTAGTCCTCCAATAGCAGTGTAAATTACTGCGATTAGGCCCATGACGATCAGCGCAGTTTGTAAATCAAGTCCTTTTATGGTTGCAGAAGCTAATTTGGCTCCAGCCAAGACTTGAGAACTGGTAAATCCTATATATCCAATAGCCGAAATTATTCCCGCTAGTAAAGCGACTTTAGCATTATAGAAATGGCCGAAAATTTGTGGAAAAGTAAAAAATTTATATTTATGTCCTAAAGCACTCACTTTTGGAATAAGAAAAACGGCACTTAGCCAAGCTCCTAGTAATCCCGTAAATAACATCCAAGAACCGGAGATTCCCATGGTAAATCCCAGTCCTCCCAATCCTATTGAGAATCCACCACCAACATCTGTGGCCACTACCGATAAACCGATGTGCCAACTGCTCATATTTCTACCGCTTACGTAAAAATCTTCAGCGGTTTTATTTTTGTTGAAAAAGTAAACGCCAACACCTAACATAGCCAGCATATAAACAATAAAGATTGCATAATCTATTATGTGCATATTATTAATTTTCGATTATTATATAGCCTGTAAATGGAATTTTTCCAAAAGGCAAAAGGTGCATTAAACTGCAACAATAGACGATTTTTTCAGAATTTTTCCTGAAATAAGGGATTTTAATTTTGGGTTAAAAGTGCACAAAAAGACACTTAATAAACCACAAAAAATAATTTGGTATTTTACAAATATAGGGCAAATTATCTGAAAATAGCTCTTAAATGATGTAAAATGTACTTTTTATAAGGAAAAACGATTCTTTTAGGGGTTTCTTTTGTAAATAATTCAAGGCAAAGACATAGGATTATCTGACAGAAAATGTTGCTAATTTGAATACATAAATGAATAAATTAATGGTGTGAAAACGTTGAATAATGAGCTAGTATAGACAGTATAAATTTCTACTTTTTCATCTCATTAAAGTCGATAGGTGAATTTTAAAAAAGTTGAAATAAGGATATTATATTCAGCGAGATTTTTTATCTTTAAAAACTATTTAAACTCAAAAAATACAGATGAAAAAACTATTAAGTATTTCTCTTCTTTTTATTGGTGTGATTCTTTTTGCCCAAGACAAAGCAGTAAATTATGTCGCTGATAATTATACTAAAAAGGAAGTACATATCAAAATGCGCGATGGAGTAGAATTGTTTACGGCTATTTATACTCCCAAAGACGTTTCTAAAAAATATCCAATTATAATGCAAAGAACGCCTTATAATTCTGGTCCTTATAGAGAAGGTCAGTTCAAAAGAAGTATTTCTCCAAGCGAAACAATGATGAAAGAAGGATATATTGTGGTCTATCAAGATGTTCGTGGCAGGTTCATGAGTGATGGATTATACGATAATATGCGCGGCTTTATTCCAAATAAAAAAGGAAAGGCAGCTACCGATGAAGCTTCGGATACGTATGATACGATAGATTGGTTGGTCAAAAATGTGGCCAATAACAACGGAAATGTTGGAACTTGGGGAATTTCATACCCCGGATTTTACGCTACGTATTCTTTGTTGAGCAATCATCCAGCTTTGAAAGCGGTTTCGCCTCAAGCGTGTATAGCCGATTTCTTTTTTGACGATTTTCATCACAATGGAGCCTATTTATTGAGCTATTGGAAAGTGACTCCATTATTTGGCCCTCAAAAAACAAAACGGACTACCGAGCCGTGGTATAAATTCAGCAACATAAGAACGAATGATGATTATCAGTTTTTCTTGGATGCTGGACCTTTATCAAATTTGGACAAATATTATGGCAAGGAGAATGAATTTTGGCAGCAGCTGAAAGACCATTCTAGCTATGATGATTTTTGGCAAAAGCGTGGAATATTGCAACATTTGAACAATATTAAACCAGCAGTAATGACCGTAGGAGGTTGGTTTGATGCCGAAGATTTGTACGGTCCATTAAACACCTATACTACTATCGAAAAGAGTAGTAAAAATTACAATACAATCGTTATGGGTCCATGGAGTCATGGCGACTGGGCTCGAAATTCAGCAAAACAAGTAATTGGAAATATTAATTTTGGAGATAGTATTTCTGGTTATTATCAAAAAAATATCGAAGCTAATTTCTTCCGTCATTTCTTGAAAAATAATGGAAAAGGAGCCAATAAATTGCCAGAAGCTTATGTTTTTGATACCGGAAGAAAAGAGTGGAAAACCTATGATGCGTGGCCTCCTGAAAACACTGAAAAACAAGATTTCTTTTTGCAAGGAAGTCAATTGACAAAAATGGCGAAGCGAAATATTTCTTTTGAAGAATTCATCAGTGATCCTAAAAAACCGGTTCCTTATTCTGAGGATATCAAACAGCCAGGGCTTACGCCAAGAAAATACATGACAGATGATCAACGTTTTGCAGCGAGACGTCCGGATGTAATTGTTTTTGAAACGGAAGTATTGGGCGATGACACTACATTAGCTGGAGAGATATTGGCTAAATTGCAGGTTTCAACAACAGGAACGGATGCCGATTGGATTGTAAAAGTGGTAGACGTTTTTCCTAGCGATGAACCAGAGACGAAAGATGTGGCTCCTTATTTGAAAATGAGCAATTACCACATGATGGTCCGCAGTGAAGTAATGCGCGGTCGTTTTAGAAACAGTTTTTCAAAACCAGAAGCTTTTGTTGCCAATGAGAAAACAGCAATAAATATTAAGTTGCAAGATGTTTTTCATACATTCAAAAAAGGACATAAAATCCAGATTCAGGTTCAAAGTACTTGGTTTCCATTTATTGATTTAAATCCGCAAACGTTTGTTGATAATATATTTTATGCTAAACCAGAGGATTTTCAAAAGCAAACACATAGAGTATATAACGACTCTAAAATTGAGTTTACTATTTTAAAATAACAAGGTAATTGGGTCGTATACTACATAAGTATCGGACTATATTCAAAGCTAAAATCCCAATCTTACTTAAGGTTGGGATTTTTAGTTTTTAAGGTATGTAGGTTGAAATTAGTATGATTAAGCGATTTACAACAAAGCTTTTGGTCCATTGTTTAAACAGTGGGAACTGCTTTTAGATTATAGGTGTTTAGAACGGATAAGTGAAAAAAAAAACGCTCTGAAATTTCAGAGCGTCTCTAACTTTATGCGGAAAATTTATAGAAATTCACCGTGTTGCGAAATATCTAAACCTAATTCTTCTTTTTCTTCACTCACTCTTAGAGGAGTTATTTTGTTTACAATAAAGAAAAGGAAATAAGACATTGAAAATGCAAATATGGAAACGATAACCATGGCAAATAATTGATTTAAGAATAATGTTGTTTCTCCAAAAATAAGTCCTTGGTTATCACCAACGGCCGCGTTTATTGATTTTGAAGCAAATACACCAGTTAAAAGCATACCAATCATTCCACCTACGCCGTGACAGGCAAATACATCTAAAGCATCATCAATTTTACATTTGTGGAAACTTCTAACCACTAGATTGCTCACGATACTGGCAAAAATACCTATGAACAAAGCATGAGGAATGCTGACAAAACCAGCTGCAGGAGTAATGGCAACTAATCCGACCACTACACCAATACAAGCTCCCATTGCCGATAATTTGTGACCAAGAATTTTATCAAGAAACACCCAAGCCATTCCGGCAGCTGCAGCAGCAATAGTGGTTGTTCCTAACGCTTGTACAGCAAGCCCATTAGCTCCTAAAGCGGAACCTGCATTGAACCCAAACCATCCAAACCATAACAATCCGGTACCTAACATTACGTATGTTATACGTGCGGGATTTCCTTTTTCTGCTTTTCTTTTGCCTAAGAATATGGCACCGGCCAGAGCAGCCCAACCTGCACTCATGTGAACAACTGTTCCACCGGCAAAATCCAATACTCCCATTTTAAAGAAAATACCCTCTGGATGCCAAGTCATGTGTGCTAGTGGTGTATAAACAAGTAATATGAATAAAACCATAAATAGTAAGTATGCCCAAAAACGAATTCTTTCAGCAAAAGCTCCTGTGATTAAGGCAGGTGTGATTATTGCAAATTTCGCTTGGAACAAAGCAAACAGCATAAATGGAATTGTCGGAGCTAGACTCCAAGCTGTATTTGTGCCAACACCTTGGAAAAATAAATTAGGTAGAGGGTTTCCTATAATCCCTCCAATTGATGGACCAAAAGACAATCCGAAAGCAATTACAACCCAAAGTACGGTTACAATTATCATAGCCATAAAACTTTGAAGCATGGTACTGATTACATTTTTCTTACCTACCATTCCGCCGTAAAAGAAACCTAAACCAGGAGTCATGATTAATACAAGTGCTGTAGCAACAATCATCCAAGCCGTATCGCCAGTGTCAAATTTGACAACTTCAGCAGGTGCGGGGCTGTCTATTAGAAAATAATTTGAAAAAAGGGTTACTACCAAAATGGTGATCAATAATACACTTAAAATAATTTTTCGCATTGTTTTTAGTTTTAAATTTCGATAAAAATATAAAAATACTGAATATACCCCCTTAAAAAATCAGTTGAATGTTTAATTTTTATGATTTAAATAATCTACACCCCTTTTTATTGTGGGTATTATATAATTTAATCTTAATATCTATAATTTATTAAAATTAGGTTAAAGAAATATTAGAATAAAGCACATTAACGCGTTATTATTAGAAAAAAAAATCTCCTGAATTCAAATTACTGGTTCTCATTTCCAACAAAAAATGGATTGTACTAAAAAAGGCGCTAATTGTTTGGATTTCAATTAGTGCCTTTCGATGCTGTAAATTATTGTTTTTTTTTTACTTCAACGTATGTTGACTTAAAATTTTATACACTTCATTAATATTATTTCCACCTTTTCCAAATTGCTTCACAATTGGATTATTGTCGTGGTTTAACCAAATTTTTAATTCGGCATCCAAATCCAATATTCCTGCACTTTCTTTTGAGAATTTCTTGATACTGGAATAGGGAATAGACATATAATCAACTTTACTTCCAACCAATTGTTTTTCGACTAGAATCAGCCTTTTATTGGTGAAAATAAACATGTCCCGAATAAGCTTATATGCTTTTTCAATTCTTTCTCCATCAATTAAGATTGGCTCAAATTCTTTCGAAACATTTTCAATATTTACTTCAGATGCATTGCCTAAAATGGCATTAAATAGTCCCATTGTATTACTTTATTTTTGATTGTATTTTGTTTTATATCTGTCGTTCAGCTTAGTTTGATGCGTTTCCAAACTAATCATTCTCCCTTGTATAAAGGCATTAGTCAATTTATTGGTTCTCATATCTAAAGCATCACCTTCTGAAATGAATAACGTAGCATCTTTTCCTTGTTCTAAGGTACCACATTGGGCATCAATTCCTAATATTTTTGCAGTATTTGAAGTGATTAATTGTAACGCTTTTTCTTTATCCATTCCGTAAGCAGCACATGTTCCTGCTAAAAAGGGTAAATTTCTGGTATTCATTCTTTCATGAGCACCACTATTTTCTAAACCAACCAAAACACCTTTGTCTGTTAATAATTTGGCGGCTTTGTAGGGCAAATTAATATCATGATCATCATTTTCGGGCATGTCATGAACTCTCCTTAATAAGACACCAATATTGTTTTTTTGCAATAATTCAGCCACTTTGTAGGCTTCATATCCACCAACAATAACCATTTTCTTAATACCATTTTCCTTGGTAAATTGCACCGCATCTATAATTTGCTTTTCTTCATTGGCATGAATGAATAGCGTTTGGCTTCCGTCATATATACCTTTTGTTGATTCTAAAACTAAATTTCTTTCCTTTGAACTATCACCTAAATAGGCTTTGGCATTAGATAAAAATCCTGATAATTCTAAAATTTGTTTTGTGTAATCTTTATTGGTTTCGATATTTCCAGGTTCAAATCTTGAGCCACCTCTTCTAAAAGTAGTTGGGAAATTTACATGAATTCCGTCATTTTCTTTTACCAAGGCATCTGTCCAGTTCCAGGCATCCAATTGAACAATGGAGGAAGATCCAGAGATTGTTCCACCGCGAGGTGTAATTTGAGCCATTAAAATACCGTTAGGTCTCACGGTTTCTATTACTTTTGAATCGGCTGTGTAAGCAATAATACTTCTCACATTTGGATTCATAACTCCAATTTCATCTTCATCATCGGATGATTTTACAGCATCAATTTCAACAAGTCCCAAGGTGGAATTTGGTGCAATAAATCCTGGATAGACATGTTTTCCACTGGCATCAATCGTTAGATCGTATGCTCCTGCAGCCAATCGGATTACTGTAGCATCAGCAACCAAAGTGATTTTTCCATCCACAAATCCGATGGCGCTATTTTCAATTATTTCACCATTTCCTAAATGCGCTGTTGCATTAAGAATTAAAACAGATTTTGATTGTTTAGCGGCAGGTGTTTGTTGTGCTCTTGTAAGTACTGATATACTACATACCAACGCTAAAAGATATATTTTTTTATTAATCATATTTATACGTTTTTTAAAATTGCTTAGCTTTTTTATAAAAGCTTGGGTTTTTGAAATTCAAATTGTTCCGTTATTCTTCCATAGAATCACAGTGATATTCTGTTTTTTCTTTCTTTTTAGGTTCCTGAGTATTCATACCTTTATTTTTTTCTTGCAGTAACTGACCAATAAGCTCGCTTCTTTCTTTAGCAATTGCCACTCTTTGGGCTTCATCTTTTTGCGCATCATAATACACAACTCCTTCAATTAAGGTTTTTTCAGCTTTAGCATAAATAGATAAAGGATTTGCATTCCATAATACGATATCTGCATCTTTACCCACTTTTATACTTCCTACTTTGTCATCAATATGCAACAATTTAGCAGGATTCAGTGTTACGAATTTCCAAGCATCTTCTTCCGAAATATTACCATATTTCACTGCTTTTGCTGCCTCTTGATTCAGTCTTCTGGACATTTCAGCATCATCAGAATTGTAGGCAACTACAATTCCTGCATTGTGCATAATTGGTCCGTTGAAAGGTATAGCATCATTTACTTCAAATTTATACGCCCACCAATCTGAGAAAGTTGAGGCACCCACGCCGTGTTCTTTCATTTTATCTGCCACTTTATATCCTTCAAGAATGTGAGTGTAGGTATTGACTCTGAAATTAAATTTTTCAGCAACGTTCATCAACATTAAAATTTCCGATTGTACATAAGAGTGACAAGAAATGAAACGCTCTTTATTTAATATTTCAGCTAATGTTTGTAACTCTAAATCGACTCTTGGCGCATTTCCTTTTGCTTTTTTACCACGAGAATTGTATGCTTTCCAAGCCATATCATATTCTTTGGCACGTTGGAAATAATCTGTAAAAACTTGTTCAACACCCATTCTGGTTTGTGGAAAACGAGTTGGATTAGTAATTCCCCAATTGGCTTGTTTTACATTTTCTCCCAAAGCAAATTTGATGAATCCTGGTTGGTTTTTATACAGCATTTCATCTGCTGCTGCTCCCCATTTCCATTTTACAATAGCAGAACGTCCTCCAATAGGATTGGCAGAACCGTGTAATAATTGTGAAGTGGTAACTCCACCGGCTAAATCTCTGTAGATATTAATATCTTCGGAATTTACCACATCTTGTATTGTTACTTCGGCACTGGAATTGTGTCCGCCTTCGTTGACACCATTAGAAATTGCAATATGCGAATGTTCATCAATAATTCCGCTAGTCAAATGTTTGCCTTTAGCATCAACGATTGTTGCGGATGCGTCAGCAATATTTTTCCCGATAGACGCGATTTTTCCGTTTTTAACTAATACATCCGTTTCTTCAAGAATACCATCTTTTTCATTGGTCCACACTGTAGCATTTTTGAATAATAAGGTTTCTGCAGTTGGTTTTTTCAAATTACCATAAGCAACATTTGGAAATGTTGTTGGTATAATCATGTTGTTTTTCTCAATTTTGGAGGAATCAACCACTTTTACAAAAGGTGCCGTTTTTACAGCAGACCATTTTACTTCATTTCCATTAAATAAAACTGCTTTTCCAGAAAGATTTTGTGTGTCTTCAATGTATCCAATTAATCTAGTAAAGCTAGTTTTAGTAGAATCATTAGGTTTGATTACCGTCGAAATCCAATTGTTGGTCATCGTCAGTTTTGAGTTTACTTTTTTAGCATCAACTGTTGTAATTTCTGATTTTGGTGCGCTAATTTCACCATTAATCTTCCATTTGTATTTTTCATTGTTGATGGTTAAATCATAATTTCCACGAATATCTTTTGTAGTCAAGTCATTAATAACAAATTTGTTTCCTTGAACCCAGTTTTCATAGAGTATTGTTTTTTCTTCGAAAATTTCTCCGGAAGTAATCACAAAGTTGGCTAAACTTCCTGTCTTTAAAGTTCCCATTTCATTACTTTTTCCTAAAAGTGCAGCAGGAATGGTAGTCAATGCTTCTAACGCTTTGGTTTTATCAAAACCATATTTGATGGCTCTTAAAAGATTGGGTCTAAAATCTTCCATCTTCTTTAATTTATCTGTCGTCAATGCGAAAACAATTCCATTATCAGCTAAAACTTTAAGGTTAGTAGGCGCTTGGTTCCAAAAACGAAGGTCTTTTAATTCCATTTGGTTTGCTTGATTCGGATCAGATACATCATAGGCTTCAGGGAAATTGATTGGAATAATAAATTTAGAACTCGTTTTTTTGATTTCCTCAATGCGTTCAAATTCGTTTCCGTTTCCTTTTAAAACATAATTTAAACCAAATTCCTTCGCAATTTTGGCAGCGCGTAAACTGTTTAATTTGTCTTCAGAAGCGAATATTTGGATCAATTTTTCATTATTTGCTAAGGCTTCTAATGATAAATCTTTGGTTGTTGAATTGCCTTTTTTGTACCAATCCAGATCATAATACATTTGGCGTAATAATGCCATCATTCCCATTAAAGAACTTGGGTAGGATTGATTTGTGGTTACACTTTTAGTAAACGCAAAGTGATTGGTCACTTTATCGGATAGCAATTGATTCTTTTTTTCAAAGTTGTTCAAAGCGATTAAAGTTCCTGATCCGCGTGCAATTCCATCCGGGATATGAGTTCCCACAACACCAAATCCGGCTTTCAATAATTCTTCGGCTTTAGTTTGGTCGTATTTGAAAGCTTCGTAAGCATTCACCTCGGAACGAATGCTCTCATTCCAATAAAAACCAGATCTTTTAGTATCATACAATGGGTTTCTTTCGGTGATTCCTTTTGGTTTTTCAATTCCAAAACTGGTATACATATCAATAAAAGAAGGATAAACGGATTTTCCCTCCAGATTGATTGTCGTGCAATTTTTTGGGATGGAAATGTTAGTTCCAACACCAATAACTTTTCCGTTTTGAATCAGTAATGTACCTTTTTCGATAACTTGTGTAGGCGTTACATAAATTTTCGCATTGGTAAAAGCGGTAAAATTGGTGTTTTTGTTTTGAACACTTTCGTTGTTAGGAAAGTATTCTTGTGCGTAGGTTTTTGGCAGTAAAAAACTAAAAAATAACAGAAGTAAGATTTTTTTCATAGTGTGGTTTATAATTATTTTCTAAAAGTAGAAAAATGTTAATGTTATACCTTCACTTTTTTTAATTTTAACATTTGGTTTTTGCGGAAAATGCATTATATCGGACTGTTTGCCAAAGTATTTTGAGTATTTTTTGATCAAATTTTTGCTATTCACTTTTTATTGTAATTTATTGTAAGATTTATTATAATAATAAGAAAAGTTTTCTCTAATTTTAGAATCAAATAAAAATAGATGTTAGTTAAAGTTTTTGGAAGTGCAGTTTTTGGAGTAGAAGCCACAACAATTACCGTTGAGGTAAATATTGATAAAGGGATTGGTTATCATTTAGTTGGCTTGCCGGATAATGCCATCAAGGAAAGTAGTTATCGGATTGCCGCTGCGCTCAAAAACAATGGCTACGCGATGCCAGGCAAAAAAATCACCATCAATATGGCTCCCGCTGATTTGCGCAAAGAAGGTTCTGCTTATGATCTGACTTTAGCGATTGGAATTCTAGTAGCTTCCGGACAAATCAATGCGGAGGATGTTGATAAATACATCATTATGGGGGAACTTTCCCTTGATGGAAGCCTCCAGCCGATACGTGGCGCTTTGCCAATTGCTATTAAAGCCAAAGAAGAAGGTTTTAAAGGTTTTTTTCTTCCAAAGCAAAATTTAAAAGAAGCTGCAATTGTGGCGGGACTAAATGTATATGGAATCGATAATGTGCAGGAAGTAATTGATTTCCTTGAAGGAAAAGGAACGCTGGAACCGACAACTATAGATACACGAGCCGAATTTTATAAAACATTAGACTTTCCAGAATTCGATTTTAGTGATGTGAAAGGACAAGAAAGTATCAAGCGCTGCATGGAAATTGCCGCAGCTGGAGGACATAATATTATCTTGATAGGTCCGCCGGGAGCAGGAAAAACGATGCTTGCAAAACGATTACCAAGTATTTTACCGCCGATGACATTGCGTGAAGCTTTAGAGACTACAAAAATTCATAGTGTTGCCGGAAAATTAAAGGAAGTCGGTTTAATGAATCAACGCCCTTTTCGTAGTCCGCACCATACTATTTCAAATGTCGCATTAGTCGGTGGAGGAAGTTATCCGCAGCCTGGCGAGATTTCTATGGCACACAACGGCGTTTTATTTCTGGATGAATTGCCGGAATTTAAAAGAGACGTTTTGGAAGTAATGCGTCAACCTTTAGAAGATCGCGAAGTGACGATTTCGAGAGCCAAGTTTACAGTTACTTATCCATCCTCATTTATGCTGGTAGCAAGTATGAATCCGAGTCCGAGTGGTTTCTTCAACGATCCGGATTCGCCACAAACCTCTTCACCACATGAAATGCAGCGGTATTTGAGTAAGATTTCGGGACCTTTATTAGATAGAATTGACATTCATATCGAAGTGACGCCCGTTCCTTTCGAAAAATTATCGGATGATCAAAAAGCAGAAAGCAGTGTTGATATTCGGAAAAGAGTGACTGCGGCTCGAGAAATTCAAACCGAACGTTTTGAGCAAATGGAAAACATCCATTATAATGCCCAAATGAATACCAAACACATTCGGGAATATTGCGCTTTGGATGATGTTTCCAAGCAATTATTGAAAACGGCAATGGAACGATTGAATCTTTCCGCTAGGGCCTACGATCGTATTTTGAAAGTAGCCAGAACAATCGCTGATCTTGATGCGGCTTCAATTGTGGTTTCGAGTCATATTGCTGAAGCGATTCAGTATAGAAGTTTGGATCGTGATGGTTGGTTGGGGTAAAATTGATTTCAGATTTTTGATTAACGATTTTTGATTTTAGATGTTTCACTTCTGCAAAATTGAGAATACGCTCGCGCTAACGAGGAAAAAAGAAAAGTATATAAATAAATAAGTCAAAAAAGAGATTTCGAGAGAAATCTCTTTTATTTTTGCCAAATGTTAGAAATTCTGTACCAAGACGAATATATTATTGCAATTAATAAACCAAGTGGATTGTTAGTCCACAAATCATTTTACGCGCGTGATGCAAAAGTTTATGCGATTCAAGAATTGAGAAATCAGATAGGAGGGCAACACGTTTATCCTGTTCATCGGTTAGATCGCAAAACATCTGGTGTCTTGTTATTTGCGTTGGATAAGGAAGTTTTAAAAATTATGAATGATCGCTTTGCCACACGTGAAGTCGAAAAAAAATATTTAGCCATTTTACGTGGTTGGTCACCCGAAGAACTAACGATTGATTATGATTTAACCAATGATGATGGCATTATACAAAATGCAATAACTTACTTTCATCGATTGCAAACTACCGAAATTGAGTTAGCATTTAACAACAAACCAACCTCACGATATTGTTTGGTAGAAGCGATTCCTGAAACTGGACGGATGCATCAATTACGAAAACATTTCAAACATATTTTTCATCCTATTTTAGGAAGTCGGCCACATGGTTGTAACAAACAAAATAAATTATGGTTGGAGCATTTTGAAATGAAAGGAATGATGCTTCATGCACATCAGTTAATTTTTAATCACCCCATAACAAATGAACCACTTATTTTGAATGCAAAGATTAATGAAGAGTTTAGCAGAGTAGGTACTATTCTTAATCTGGATTTGAATACCTATGAATAGCATACTAATTTGTAAAGTCATGCTTTAAATTATTGTTGTATTTGGAAACAACAGTTTTCAGTATAAAGAGGAGCCGATTTCAGATTTTTGATTTCAGATATTAATTACAACGTTCCACAAAGTCTCCGATTTGTATGAAGTGACTTTCGGTTTTTAACCGATTTTGTTTTTCAAATATTTGAATTTTAAGGTCAGTCGGCGAATGAAAAATACATAATCAAAATCGCAGACTTTATTTAGCGGGCACGGATTGCAAATCCGCGCTATCGGGGCTGGAAAAAGCCCGAGCGCAATAGGAAAAACCTAATGCGATTAGGGATCGATAAAGACCACCCCTATGCTTGGAGCAGAACTAGAAAAGGAGGCTAGCGAATCGCTCAACTGCGAAGCACATCACGAAAACCAAAATTTAAATAAATATTGAGTAAAGTCCGATTCTAACCACTACAATTACCCTACTGCGACTTAAGAAGAAAGGCTATCAATCAATGTTGGAGATTTACATGGAACTGAACCCATCACTTTGCGAACCGCCGTATACGAGACCCGCACGTACGGTCGTGTGAGAGGCGCACTCTGTCAGTTTCTGGCGGAGCCGTCTACTCGATTATAGGCAGGTTTTATTTATTTTTTTGTAAAACTAGCATCTCCATTTCCAATCCAATAACTATATCTGCCTTTCGGTAGTTTTTGTAGCAATTCACGATACTTTACTTTTAGATTAAGTTCCTTGTCCAAAAAATCTAATACTTTTTGTGCTTTTTTTCGGTTTTCAGGTGTGTCTTCTTCATTTTTTTGATTGGGGGTTAATTCCCAAAAACTATATTCTTTAATTACATTAATAGATTTAATATTAAACTCTGTGTGAACACCGTCAAGCCCCATTAGACAATCATTATTTTCGGTACAATTTTTAACATTTTCGAGCGCAATCTTTTTGAATTCAGAAATTAGCTTTTCAACTTTTGATTTTTCAATCTGCATTTTACCTACAAAAAGTTCACTCTTGTTTTCAAAATCTCTGTCAATCACAATGTTTACAGTACCAAAAAAATCATCATCTAATTTTTCAATAAGCTCTATTGTTAGAGGAGAACTCGATAATTTAATTTGATAAATGGTCTTATAAATTTTGTCATTAAAATTAATAGAATCTTGTTGTTGATTTATTAACTTTTCTTGAGATTGAACAAAACTAGAATTTGCTATTAAACAAAGAAAAAGTAAAAAATATTTATTCATTGGAGTTGTTATTTTTACCATTCGTTTAAACTTGCCTATAACTAGGTTATATGTCTGACGAAATCATACAAAGCCACTCAATTTAGTATAGATATATATGATGATGGTCATACATTTATTTCAAATATAAGGTTTTTTTCTTACAAATAATCTGGCAATTCTAGATTTGTTAAATGAATTTACAAAATTGTATTATGAAAGTATAAACGCTCTCAATAGCCCCGATTACTTCACTTAGCTTTTATTTTAATTGGAGTTCAGTGAACTACGTTTGAAATGAAAAACCTTCTTAAAGCTGGTGTTCAGCCCTAAGAAGGGTTGTAATGTATAGCGGGAAATACGTTATAAAAAAACGAACTCGTTCTGCTCCTAAAAAACAATAAAAATTAATTATCTATTAGAGCGTCGGTCATTATTTTGACTCGGGCGTCTTGGACCAAAACTGTTATTGCTGCTGCGGTTTGTGGTGTCTGTTTTTGGTTTTCGCGGAGTTGAATCGCGTTGTTGTCTTCCTTGTCCTTGTTTGATTGGTTCTTTGGAAGCGTTAGGATCTGGCTCAAATCCTGCAAGTTGCTCTTTAGGCAATTTTAAACCTATTAATTTTTCAATATCACGTAAAAAAACAGTTTCATCGGGACTAAACAAAGAAATAGCTTCGCCGCTTGCTCCAGCTCTTCCTGTTCGGCCTATGCGGTGAACATAATCTTCTGGAATATTAGGCAATTCAAAATTGATAACGTGCGGTAATAAAGGAATGTCTAGACCGCGTGCTGCAATATCTGTCGCAACAAGTGCGGTTATGCTACCATCTTTAAAACCAGCTAAAGCCTTGGTTCTTGCACCTTGACCTTTGTTTCCATGAATGGCCGCTGCTACAATACCGGAGTTGATCATGCTTTCACATAATTTATTAGCCCCTTGTTTAGTGCGGGTGAATACTAATATTTGTTTCCAGTTACCCTCTGTAATAAGTTTTATTATTAATTCTGTTTTTTTCTCTTTAGCAACAGGATATATTTTTTGAGCGATTGCTTCTACTGTGGTATTTTCAGGTGTTGCTTCAACTTGAATAGGATTGTGCAAAATTCCCATCGCTAATTTCTTGATGTCTTGTGAAAATGTTGCTGAAAATAGTAAATTTTGTCTTTTTGCAGGAAGCACTTTTAAGATGCGCTCTATATCTCTTAAAAATCCCATGTCGAGCATGCGATCAGCCTCATCTAAAACTAAAATCTCTACTTTAGCGAGTGAAACTAGACCTTGATTTTGCAAATCAATAAGGCGACCGGGCGTCGCTACTAAAATATCTACACCGTTTCTAAGTTGAGCCGCTTGTGGATTTTGATTGACACCACCAAAAATAACGGTACTTCGAATATCTAAAAACGTACTGTATTCTTTAATGTTTTCAAAAATTTGAGCAGCTAATTCTCTCGTTGGTGTTAATATAAGCGCACGAATAGGTCTTTGTCTTAATTGTTGACCTTGCGAAATTATTTGTAAAATGGGTAAAGTAAAAGCAGCTGTTTTTCCAGTTCCAGTTTGTGCGGATGCTAAAACATCTTTCCCTTCTAATATAGGTTTAATTGCTTTTTGTTGTATTGGAGAAGGGGTTGTGTATCCTTTTTTGCTGATCGCTTTTAATAAAGCGTCAGATAATCCTAATGAGTTAAATGACATAAATGGTGTTTATAAAGTAAACACTATTATTTAGGTTACTTTTTAATTGGGCGCAAAGGTACTGTTAATTTTTCCGATGTGCTTTTGATTACTCCGATTTGTTTAAATATAAGCACAAAAAAATCGGGAAATTATCCCGATTTTTAAATTTTTATTGAATTGTACTTTATCTTATTTCTGCAAAAGTATCGCCTTGATTGATGTCTCCTGATTTATAGCCTTTCATAAACCACGCTTTGCGTTGTGCCGAAGTTCCGTGTGTAAAGGATTCCGGAACAATGTGTCCTTGAATTTTAGCTTGAATCGCATCATCACCAACGGCGTGTGCTGCACTTAAAGCTTCATCAATATCGCCTTCTTCTAGGAAGTTATTCATTTTTTGATTGTAATGTGTCCAAACACCTGCGTAAAAATCAGCCTGTAATTCCAGCGCCACTGATAACTTATTGGCTTCAGCCTGACTTTTTCCTTCTTGCATTTGCCTCATTTTAGTTGAAGTTCCTAGCAAGGTTTGTACATGATGACCAATTTCGTGAGCAATAACGTATGCTGTTGCAAAATCGCCTCCCTGCGCACCAAACTTAGTTTTGAGCTCTTCAAAAAAGGCTAAATCCATGTAGACTTTTTGGTCCGCTGGGCAGTAAAATGGTCCAGAAGCTGATGTGGCACTACCGCAGCCAGTTACATAAGAATCAGTGAATAAGACTAAATTTGGTCTTTCATACTGCATATTATTCTCTTGAAATATTTTAGCCCAAACATCCTCCGTATCCACTAATATGGCTTCTATAAATTTACTTTCTTCAATTTCGGCTGGTGTTAAGTCTCTTTGTTCAGTAGGAGCGCCATTTCCTCCACTTATTTGTTCCAATATTGGCGTAAGCATCTGGACGTTTTCTCCGCCAAAAGTGTTTAGTAACAAGATAATTATACCTATAATACCACCACCTACAATTGTTTTTCCTCCAGAAGACATCCCTCTTCGGTCTTCAAAATTTTCACTTGAACGTCTGCCACTCCATTTCATAATCTATTGTTTTAGTGATTTAAATCAAAATATAAAATTACAAATTTTATAACAATAAATAATCATCCTAGGATTAGGTTATTGAACCCATTTTAAAAATGTATCTTCAATAATTCCTTTGATTATTGGTTTTGGAATATAATCATTCATGCCTGCATTCAGACACTTTTCTTTTTCCTCTTTTTCTGTGCCAGCAGTGATGGCTATTATTGGCACTTTTTGACCGGATTTTAAATTCCGAATAATTTCTGTGGCTTCATAGCCATTCATTATAGGCATTTGAATGTCCATAAAAACAATATCTGGATTTATTTTTTCAAATTGCTCCACAGCTTCTTGACCATTTACTACTTGATAAATAGCAGTTGGTATCGATAAGTTTTTTATAATAGTTTTGAGTAACAACATATTTACTTTGTTGTCCTCTACTATTAAAACGGTAATTTTTTTAGTGGTGAGATTGGTCCTAACTACGATGTCTTTGATTGCATCAAAATCTGTATCGAATAGACTGACACTTTCTGGTGCTTCATTACTAGTTTTTAATTTTAAGTCAAAATAGAAAGTACTTCCTTTATTTACAGTACTCTCTAATTGTAAATGACTATCCATCAAGCCCAACAACTGATTCGAAATTGTTAAACCCAATCCTGTACCACCAAATTTTCTTGTGGTCGAGCTGTCCTCTTGCGAAAAGGCCTGAAATATTTTCTTCTTATTTTCTTCTAATATTCCAATGCCGGTATCGATTACTGCAAATCGAATTATATTTTCTAAATTATCTAATTCCTTGATTAAAGAAACTTCTAATTTTATACCACCTTTTAAGGTGAATTTTACAGCATTAGCTAACAAATTGATTAAAATTTGTTTTAATCTCACGCTGTCTAACCAAAAATATTTAGGGATATCGGATGCAATACGAAGTTCTAAATTTAATTTTTTTTGATTGGATTCGTATAAAATTAAATCAATTACAGGTTTTAGCAATTCATGAATATCATATTTTTCAATGTACAAATCTAGTTTACCGGCTTCAATTTTTGAAAAATCAAGAATGTCATTTATAATGTCTAATAGGGAATGGGCGGATTGACTGATAGTGGTCATGTATTTCTCCTGTGTAACTCCAAGATTAGTCTTCATTAATAAATCGGTGAACCCAATAATTCCATTTAATGGCGTTCTAATTTCATGACTCATGTTAGCTAGGAATTCAGATTTAGCTTTGTTGGCGGCTTCTGCTAATTCCTTTTGTTGCATGGCGGTTTCGGTTTTTTTTCGCTCCGTAATATCAATAAAAATACCTTCAATAAATGCAATTTTTCCATCTTTATAAATGGTATCACCAAATTCCTCTACCCAAACTACATGGTTGTCTTTATGTATGATTCGGTACATTAAGTGAATGGCTCTTTTATTTTCTATGGCATTTTTTTGTGCTGTAATGGTCCGTTTTTTATCATCTGGATGAATCAAGTCAATAAATGATAATTCATTATTGATAAAACTTGATTTAGGATAACCTGTTAGTTTTTCAATTTCATCATTAATGTATATTTTGGTGTTATTTTTATCATAATTAGAGAGATAAACGGTTCCAGGAATATTATTAGCTAATAAGCGAAATTTTTCTTCACTTTCATTAATTGCGGTCTCGTTTGCAATACGCTCAATTGAAGATGCAATGTTACTGGCTAATGTTTGTAAAATATTGACTTCATCCTCTGACCATAGTCGTTCTTGATGGGTGTCATCAAATCCTAAGAAACCATGGAATTTATTTCTTACAAATATTGGAAAAAGGATCAAAGACACAACGTCAATATTAATTAGTTTATTTCTTAAAGAAATATTTTCAATTTTAGGAATTAAGGCTGTATATATTTTATTATTTAAAAGGGGAGTTATCAGCTCTTCAAAATAATCATGTGGTAAATTCTGCAGCTTAACATTATTTTCAGATAGTTTTAGGTTGTGAATAATCCACCGGTATTTTTGACTAATTAAATCAGTATTTACATCATTTTCAAAATAATAAGCTCGATGGGATTTAGTCGCTTTTCCCATAATTACCAGGACATCGGAGAAAATAGCATTGATGTCATTGCTGTTCAAAAATTTCTCCGTGCAAAGTGCCATGGATGATAAAAGTTCGCTCTTATACTCTAATTTTATTTCAGCCTCATATCTGCTATGTGATATTATAGTCAATGAAAGAATGTCAGATATCGTTCTGGCAAAAATAATATCGTCATTATCCCACTTCCTTTTATTTTTTGCCGTTTCAAAGCTGATTGTTCCTGTTAATTCCCCATTGATAAAAACAGGGATATCAAGTTGTGATTTAATATCATATTTTAAAAAATAATTTTCTTTGAACTCGGATAATTCCCATTTTTTTAAAACATCTGGTGCGCTAATTTGTTTTTTGCTTTTTATAGATTCAAAGTAAATAGGATAATTTTCCTTTTCAATAACATATCCTTTGCTGTAGGTATTGGTTTCTAATTCGTATAAATTTTCACAAGTAATAAGCTCTTCTGTATAATTCCAATAACTAACGCGACTGCATTTATTAGCTTTTGCAGCAGCTTCAATGATTTGCATTATGCTATTCTCCAGATTTTTATAACTACTAAAGTTGGTCGTGGATAGCTTTTTAATAGTTCTGTTGTAATCTTCTATTTTTTTCTGACGAATTTTATTTTCAAATTCGATATTTTTTAATTTAGTAATATCTCTTGCAATCCCAGAATATCCTACTAGTTTTCCAGTATCATTTCGATTGATAATTACTTTTTGCGATACCCATAATTCTTCGCCATTCTTCTTTAATAATGGAAATTCAATCGTAGGGAAGTCTTGCTCATTTTCTAACAAATTCTGATAAAAGCTCTTGATTTTAATGCCGTAATCTTCACGTATGAAATCTAAATAATGTCGGGATAATAGTTCTTTTGGATAGTATCCTAAAGTTTTAATAGTAAATTCATTTACAAAGATGAAGTGGCCTAGGTTATCTACTTCAAAAATAAGATCAGTTGCGTTTTGAATTAAATTTTTATATTGATTTTGTAAATTGATTTCACTAGTTACATCTTGACCGATGCCAATAATTAAATCATCAGAAAATTTCTTGTCATTCCACTGAATGTGCTTATAATCTCCATTCTTACATTTAACTTTTCGGGTGAAAATTCTATCAACTTTAAACTTAGTGTCATAGTCTTCCCTATAGAATTCAGTATCTTCGGTTACTTTCCAGTAACCCAATCCCATTACTTCAGCTACAGTATACCCTAAAATACTTTCTACATTTTCACTACAAAAAACAATTTCTCCTTTTTTATTTGTTGCTAGAATCAGAGAATTTCCTTTGTTGATAATTTGATTGTTAAACTTAGTTACATTATTGCGGTTTATCCATAGTATGAAGCGAATGTAATTTATAATTACTATTATGGCAGAGTTGATAAATAATACTAAAATTGTTTTAAAGGGAACTAATTCAAAAACATAAATAACAACAAAATAGGCAATGACCGCCAATACAAACCCCCAGTACAGTTTTAAAGATTTGAGGACGATGTATGAAAAAAATAACGTTACTGCGAAAGCTACGATAGGAATAAGATCTGCGGGAGTTACTATTAAATTTCTACAAATTGAGCTAAAGTAGAGTAGAAAGCAAACAGTAAAAATTTTTTGAATATTTCTGAATATTAGCGCAGATTTGGTGCTGATAAAGTACAAGACCAATAAGGCAAACCCAATACTGCAGTTGACTACTAGCAAGCTTTTAGATCTAATATTTAAAAATTCAAATGTAATTTCTATAATAGGTAGTATAATTCCTAAAAAGAAAAGATAAATTTGATATTCCTTTTTCTTTGTAATGGCTTTGGCACTTTTTTCGAGTAAATTACTTTTTAGTCCATTTCTTATTTTGAAAATTTTATAAATAAGAAAAAGGATTAAAATAAGAACGACTATACTAAATAGCACATTAATAGCCAGTGAATTAGAGATTCCCAAGAAAATAATTTCAAGGGGAGAAGTATATAATTGGCTATAGTAGAGTACCATAGATTGTATTGGCTTAGGTTAAAAACTAAATTAGTTGGGGCTATTTTGGCTGTCAATTTAGTAATTTATTTTAAAAGAAAAACCAAAACAGATTGCTATTTCTATGATGGTTTTTATTCAAAAATAATTTGTAGTTATAGGGTAGCTTCTTGATCAATTTCAGTTTCAAATCCAATTATTTCACTGTAAATGACGTAGTATAAAGAATATATAAAAGGAAAAGTGAAGAAAATTCCAATACAACATCCTATTAATCCGACCATTATTGCAAAAGTCCCAACAACGATTAAACCTAATAAGATCAGTGGTTGTTTTGATACAATCATCAGACTTGTTTGTATAGCTTCTACGTCTTTCAATTTGCCGAAAATGATAAGCGGAATCATTAATATGGTGAACAAAGAGACTGTCAAGGTATTAACAAAGCCTAGAATTGGAATTTGTGCAAAATCAATTATAACGGAGAGGATGGAACTCACTATAGAAACGAGTAATGTAGCAATGAAAAGTTCCTTGAAATAAGGAGCTTTAAAAAACTCAAACATAGTTGACACATGAAATTCTTCGTCTCTTTCAGCGCAATAAGCCATTTTTATTAACCCAGCAGTAAATGGGCTTAACGACGAACCAATTAAAACGGACACTGCTGAAATAATTATTAAAGTAGATAAAGAAAGTACTTCTGGTCTTAAGTTTTCGGGCTTTAGAAATTCTAAAGTGGCGGCACTGCCAAAAATGGCAATGATTACGCCAAATGCTACTATACTTAGGAGGAAAAAAAACACAAAAATAACTAGACCGCCATAAAGCGCAATTTTTTTGTAATTTTCAAATGCATGGTTGAAAACAATGCCAAAATCCAATTCGTATCCATTATTTTTTATTCTTTCTATGCGATTTTGAGTAGTATTCATCATTTGGTTTTAGTATTATTTAATTGGTTATATTTTAAAATAAGTTTCTTTAAAAGGGATACGAAATCGCTCCCCATAAATCCCATTTGTAGCTCTGATCCAGCATCCCAAAATCATATTTATTTCTGCAGAAGCCGGTAAATGTAATATTTTTTTAATTCTCAACGAATCAAAACCTTCCATGGGACAGGTATCATAATTTATTGCAGCCATACCAATCATAAAATTTTGTGCCGCAAGTCCGGCGCTTTTATGTGCTACAATCCGCATATCGCTTTGTCGAGCCTGTCTGTAAATGGGTTTGAATATTCCAATAATTTGAAAAGCAAGGAATTTAATCATTCCAATGATTCCAAAAAAATCAAAATAAAGAGCATTAATAATTTTCTGATAATAATTTAAAGCAAACTTTTCTCTCTTCGAATAATCGGCTTCCGGTTTATTGCCATATTGAACTTTTAGATACTCAATATTTGATTTAACTCTTTTGCGCCAAAGGTCTTTTCTCGTGACAACGATAACTAGTTGCTGTGCCGTTTTTGCTGCATTTTGATCAAAACTTGCTTTAGCAATCTGCTCTATGCAATCTGGAGACACTACATGGTAGAACTCCCAAAGCTGCATATTGCTGCTAGTAGGTGCTAAAGCCGCTAATTGAATGCAGTCTTTTACTTTTTGAATATCAATTGCTTCATTTTTAAAAACACGGACAGAGCGTCTGTATTTAATAGCTTCGCTCACTGATTTTTCAGTGCTTAAATCCATTTCAATAATTTTTGAATGGTTTGTAATTTGTCTTTATACGGTGCATAACGCAGCGGTAAATCAAGCCAAGTTCCTCTTTTTACGATCGCTTTTTTATGGGAAAAAATATCAAAACTCAATTTTCCATGGTAAGCACCCATACCAGAATTTCCAACACCACCAAAGGGTAATTTATTATTAACCAAATGAATTACCGTATCATTGATACAACCGCCACCAAACGAATATTTTTGTAATACTTCATCAACAAAGGATTTATTTTGAGTAAATAAATACAATGATAATGGTTTTTCAAAGCTTAAAATTATTTTCTCAATATCTGCTTTTGTTTTATAAGAAAGTATGGGAAGTATGGGACCAAAAATTTCCTCCTGCATGACTTTACTGTCCATTTTAGGTTCGTCGAGTAAAGTAGGAGCTAGGTATAAGCTTTCTTTATTAGATTTTCCTCCTAAGAGCGTTTTTTGATTTTCCAATAAACTCAATTGACGTTCCCAGTTTTTTAAATTAATAATTCTAGCATAGTCTGGAGATTCTTCTGGATTTGTTCCTAATGCTTTTTCAATTTCCAGAATTAAGAATTTCACTAAAGTGTCCTTCATTTTATGATGTACCAAAATATAATCAGGAGCAACGCATGTTTGTCCTGCATTTATAATTTTCCCCCATACAATACGACGGGCGCTCAATTCTAAATTAGCCGTTTCATCAACAATGCAAGGGCTTTTTCCTCCCAACTCTAGAGTAACAGGAGTTAAGTTTTCGGCGGCAGCCTTCGCCACTATTTTCCCCACAGCGACACTTCCTGTAAAAAAAATATAATCCCACCGTTTTTTTAACAATTCCGTCGCCACAGTAGCATCACCAGTGACAACTACAACCTCTTTTACAGGAAAAGTTTCAATTATAATTTTGGAAATAATAGCAGCAGTGTGTGGTGTAAGTTCGGATGGTTTTAACGTCACTTTATTTCCAGCGGCTACTGCAGCCACCAAAGGGCATAACGCTAATTGAAATGGATAATTCCATGGTGAAAGTATTAAAACATGGCCATAAGGTTCACTGTAAACATAATCTGAAGAGGGGAAATTCAACAACGAAGCACTAACTTTCTTTGGCTTAGCCCAAGAATTTATATTTTTTATAGTTTCCTTTAAGTCAGAGATAACATAATTGGTCTCTGTTAAAACGGCTTCAAAAGCAGGTTTTTTAAAATCATTGTATAATGCTTTGATAATTTCCTCTTCATATTTTGTAATGACGTACAATAATTTTTTAAGAGATTCTTTTCGTTGTTTTAAATCGATAATTTTATTCATAAAATGATTTTAATTTAAAATTACATAATTATTAACTGATAGCAACTTTCTTTGGGAACTAAAATAAAAAAAGAGAATTTTATTCTTTTTATTTAGCTGTACGTTCGTAATTTTTTTGTTTTGAATTGTTAATAATTAGAATTTCTACAGTAAATCACATGGCTTTATTGCCAAGATTTTCATATTTTGTTTAAGAGAAGTATAAATAAAAACTAATTTTTTATCCTGAAAATGAATTTATGAGATGTACAAGAATAAATAATTAACGCTGCATGTGGGGTAAAATAGTACAAAAATTAAAAAGTAGTTCAAGTATTTTATAGTACAATATTTCATAAAATTAAATGGGAATGAACACGATTTTTTGAATACATTTGATTTATGAAAAGGGATAAAGGTTGTCCACAATAAAGTTAAAATCAATCAAATCGTAAAAAAAATGAAAAAAATCATATTATCAATTATGCTCTTATTTTGTGGTTATTTATCAATTGCTCAAGAGAAAGAAATTAAAGCAGTTTTAGAGAAACAACGTTTAGATTGGAATAATGGGGATATGATCGGGTATATGCAAGGTTATTTAAAATCCGATTCTTTACTGTTTGTTGGAAAAACAGGACCATTTTACGGCTGGCAAAAAAACTTAGAGATCTATCAACAAGTTTATCCTGACAAAGCTGCAATGGGTACTCTAACTTTTGATATCAAACAAATAAAAATGATTGATAGCAAACACGCCTTTGTTTTAGGAGGTTGGAATTTACAAATGGAAAAAGGAGAACAAAAAGGATTTTTTACTTTAATAGTAGAAAAATTTAAAGAAGGTTGGAAAATCGTAGTTGACCATTCTAGTTAGTTTTTTTTTAGTGAAAGGTTGTGACGAAATATTTATATGAAATGAGATTTCTAAATTGCATTCCAAATTACATCATCAGGAGTTGGCGCCAAGATTTCAATATTTTCTTTGGTTACAGGATGTTCAAAAACTAATTTCCGAGCGTGCAAATGAATTCCACCATCGGAATTACTTCGGTCAAAACCATATTTTAAATCGCCTTTTATTGGGGAACCAATAGCCGAAAGTTGCGCCCTGATTTGATGGTGTCTACCAGTATGAAGATTGATCTCCAAAGCGAAATAATTGTTGAGTTCCTTAATTATTTTGTAATCTAAACTCGCTAGTTTACTGTCAGGAACTTCTTTTAAATGTGCTTTTGAAGAATTGTTTTTTTCGTTTCTTTTTAAGTAATGAACGAGTTTATCTTCAGACTCTAAAGGTTTATTTTTGACAATACACCAGTAGGTTTTTTGAGTTTTCCGATTACTAAACAGCTCATTCATTCTCGTCAATGCTTTACTGGTGCGGGCAAAAACCACAATTCCAGTTGTAGGTCGGTCTAAACGATGTACGACGCCCAGGAATACTTCTCCAGGCTTACTATATTTGTCTTTAATGTATTCTTTAACTACATCAGACAGTGGTTTATCACCCGTTTTATCGCCTTGTACAATATCGCCCACACGCTTATTGACCACAATGAGGTGGTTGTCTTCATGTAGAATTTGGATATTGTTTTTATTAGATATAACCTTCATATTAGTTCCCTTTTATTGGATTAATATTGCTCATTTGCATTAGGGAAATCACTCGATTTTACATCGGCAACATACTGGCCAATGGCTTTTGTCATTCCTTCATACAAATCCATATATCTTCTCAAGAAACGAGGGCTAAATTCATTATTCATTCCTAACATGTCATGAATTACCAGAACCTGTCCGTCAACTCCGCCACCTGCGCCAATGCCTATAACTGGAATCGATATGCTTTGGGCTACTTTCTCGGCTAAATGTGCTGGTATTTTTTCTAAAACTAAGGCGAAGCAACCCAGTCTTTCAAGTAATTTAGCATCTTCGATTAACTTATGTGCTTCTTCTTCTTCTTTAGCGCGAACGGTATAAGTTCCAAATTTATAAATGGATTGTGGGGTTAAACCCAAATGGCCCATAACAGGAATTCCTGCGTTTAATATTTTTTTGATCGACTCTTTAATTTCTTTACCACCTTCTAACTTTACGGCGTGTCCACCGCTTTCTTTCATAATTCTAATAGCAGATCGCAAGGCTTCTTTCGGGTCTGATTGATAGCTTCCAAAAGGTAAATCCACGACTACTAAAGCTCTTTCTATAGCTCTAACCACAGAGGAGGCATGGTAGATCATCTGATCTAAAGTGATAGGCAATGTTGTTTCATGACCTGCCATGACATTTGAAGCAGAATCACCCACGAGAATTACATCGATTCCGGCAGTATCAACGATTTTTGCCATAGTGTAATCATAAGCCGTTAGCATAGAGATTTTTTCTCCGTTGGCTTTCATATCAATCAGTGATTTCGTGGTAATCCTTTTGTAATCTTTTTTAGCGACAGACATAGTTGTTATTTTAAGCTTGTAAAGGTAATAAAATGTATAATTTTTGATGAAAAATGTAACACTAATATTGTTTTAGATACAAATTAACTAAAAAAGGAATCATGCGAAAAATGCTAATATTAATTTTATTGCTTTGCTCCGTATATTCACAGGCGCAAAATCAAGAGATTCAAAAAGTAATTGAAACTTTTTTCATAGCTTTTCATGCTAAAGATTCAACAAAATTAAAGACTCTTTGCGAAGATGACATGATTTTGCAATCCATTGCTGAGAGCAGCAAAGGCAATACTTTATCTAATGAAAAACTGCAAACATTTTATAAATCCATCGCTTCTATTCCTGTGGATTTAAAGTTTTTCGAAAAAATTATAAGTTTTTCTATTCAAGTAGACGGAGCTATGGCGCATGCTTGGACGCCTTATGAGTTTTATATTAATGAAAAATTGATTCATAAAGGCGTGAATGCTTTTACACTTTTCAAAGAAGATAAAAGTTGGAAAATCATTCATCTGATTGATACTCGAAGGAAGTAAACCCTGTTTATTTATTTGTGTGCATTTAAAAAGGTAGCTTTGTATTTTAAATTTATAGAGATCCTATTTTGAAAAACATTCTAATTATCGACGACGAAGAAAAACTGCGCGGGCTTCTCGCCAGAATTGTAAAATCAGAAGGTTTTGACGTTGTAGAAGCCTCTGATTTAAAATCAGGTTTCAAAAAATTAGAACATACAGCTATTGATGTGGTTCTTTGTGATGTCAAGCTTCCTGATGGGAACGGTGTTGATTTTCTCGAAAAAATAAAGAGTACCTTTCCCTTAACCGAAGTTATCTTGCTCACTGCTTTCGGCAAGATTTCTGATGGCGTTCAAGCCATGAAAAATGGTGCTTTTGATTATATTGTTAAGGGCGATGACAATGATAAAATCATTCCACTTTTGTACAAAGCATTGGAAAAAGTACAATTACAAAGGAAAGTAGAACAACTAGAAAAACGAATTTCAGATAAATATTCTTTTGATTCCATCATCGGAAAATCTAAAGGGTTGGAGCAAGTAATTGATTTAGCAAAAAAAGTGGCAAAAACAGATTCAACCGTACTTTTAACCGGTGAAACCGGAACTGGAAAAGAGGTTTTTGCACAAGCTATTCATGAAAATAGCAATCGAGTAGGAAAGTCATTTGTGGCTTTAAACTGCAGCACCTTTAGCAAAGAAATTCTCGAAAGTGAATTATTTGGGCACAAGCAAGGCGCCTTTACTGGCGCCATAAAAGATAAAAAAGGATTTATTGAAGAAGTCAATGGCGGAACCTTATTTCTGGACGAAATAGGTGAAATGCCAATCGATTTGCAAGCCAAGCTACTACGTGTGATAGAAACTAGCGAGTACATTCCTGTTGGGGATTCCACTCCAAGAAAATCGAATTTTCGCTTGATAGCTGCAACCAATAGAGATTTAAAGTCAGAAAGCGACGCACATCGTTTCCGGCAGGATTTATACTTTCGATTGAATATTTTCGAAATCAAAATTCCTCCATTGCGGGAACGTGTAAAAGATATTTCCCCATTAACGCTCTATTTTGTCAAACAATTTTCAGAAAAAATTAATCGTAGAAAGTTAGAAATTGATTCGGAATTCTTGAAAAAATTGGAAATCTATCATTGGCCAGGAAATATTAGAGAATTAAGAAATGTCATTGAACGTTCCGTCATTTTATGCAATGGTGATTGTTTGACTCAAGATGTTTTGCCCTATGAAATACAACATCAAGCAGATAACACTTCTAAAATAATGTCTGCGTTTTCAATGCAAAGTGTAGAAAAATTGCACATTCAGAAAGTGCTGAACTACACGAAAGGCAATAAAGCCGAAACCGCTCGATTACTCGAAATAGGTGTTGCTACTTTATATCGAAAGTTAGACGAGTACCATATTCTGTAATTTTTAGAATGCAATCCCCTAAGACTATTTTAAACTTTGTGAGTCGTATTAACTAACTCAAACTTTGAATAAATCCTATTATAATGAGAAAACCTTATCAAAATGATAGGGTTTTTTTGTGCTGTTTCACGGCATAGAATCAGTCAAGTCTTCTAATACAACATGTTACAGGAATTCTAATTTATCGGAACATATTTTGGCATAAGCTCGGGGAACATAAAAATTTTTCTTACGAAAAACCAAGTGAATACAATTTACAGACAAGCGGAACGGTTTGCTGAAATCACCCAAAAGGCTATTGTTTCTGGAAACATCCATCGCGCTAAAAAATGTCTAGCCATCGCCGAAGATTTACTAAGGACAGGACGCAACGAAACTAAAAATGTTATTTCTACTGTCTATGTTTTTTCTGTGTCTTCTTTTATGGAGTTGCGCAAATGCTCCATTTCTAATCTGTTTCCTAGTGCTTTAAAAGCAGAATATGTTAAACACATCAATGCAGTAGGAGTTTAACCTAATTTTTATACCCATGATAAGTATTTTTATTTTAAGCGCATTAGCCATTTTGCTGTTTGCGATTTGCTTTAAAACCGTCGATTTTTTCGATAAAATCTAAAACTATGATAGCGTTATTTATTATTGCACTACTTGTTTTCGCTTATTTGATTTATGTATTAATCAAACCCGAAAAATTTTGATCCTCTCCTGAAAATTAGGGATTAAATCACCTACAAAAAACCAACAATTTAAAATTTCATTATGAATACAGAAGTATTTGGTGTCATCAGTATTTTTATTATTTCTTTAGTTTTAGCAATTCCTCTGGGGCGTTATATTGCCAAAATTTATGCTGGAGATAAAACATTGCTTGACCCTATTGTCAACCCGATTGAAAAATTAATTTTCAAAGTCAGTGGCATCAATGCTACTGACGAAATGAACTGGAAACAACACCTAAAAGCACTCTTGAGCGTCAATATGGTTTGGTTTTTCCTTTGTTTCTTTGTTTTGCTCACACAAGGTATGTTGCCTTTAAATCCGGATAATAATCCGTCAATGACTGCTGATTTGGCTTTTAACACTGCTATTTCATTTTTAGTGAACTGTAATCTGCAGCATTATTCTGGTGAATCTGGGTTGTCTTATCTATCTCAGATGGTGTTGATGTTCTTACAATTTGTTTCGGCAGGTATTGGAATGGCAGCTGCCGCAATGGTTTTTCTTGCTATGAAAGAAAGAGCAACGGATAAACTAGGTAATTTTTATAATTTTTTTCTCAAGAGTTGTATTCGTGTTTTGTTACCACTTTCAGCTGTTGTAGCTGTAATTTTAATATTCAGCGGCACGCCAATGACGTTTGAAGGAAAAGATAAAATAGTGACTTTACAAGGCGATACTAGTGAAGTGTCTCGCGGATCAGCTGCAGCTTTTATTGGGATCAAACATATTGGAACTAATGGAGGTGGGTTTTTTGGTGCTAACTCAGCACATCCACTAGAGAATCCAACTTATTTCACAAATGCGGTTGAATTATGTGCACAGTTACTCATCCCTTTTGCCATGATTTTTGCTTTAGGTTTTTACCTCAAGAAAAGGAAATTTTCCTATGTTGTTTTTGGAGTGATGACGATTGGTTTTTTACTCTTAGTAGTCCCAACTGTTATCAGCGAACTTAATGGGAATCCTGCTATTGAAAGAATGGGAATTACGCAAGCCACTGGAGCGATGGAAGGAAAGGAAGTTCGTTTTGGACCTGCAATTTCAGGTTTTTGGAGTATTGCTACTACTGTAATTTCAACAGGTTCTGTGAATAGTATGCATGATAGTGCAATGCCAGTTGCAGGAGCTACGCAGCTGTTAGCCATGATGATTAATGCCTTTTACGGAGGTTGTGGCGTAGGCTGGTTAAATTTCTATGTTTTTATCATTTTAGCGGTATTTATATCTGGTTTAATGGTGGGTAGAACGCCGGAATTTTTAGGGAAGAAAATTGAAGCTCGAGAAGTTAAAATTGCTGCTTTCATTGCTATTCTGCATCCATTTTTAATTTTGACAGGTACTGCCTTAGCTTCTTATTTAGCTGCAAATGATACCGCAATGGGATATTGGTTTAGTGGTAATGCAGCAAGTTGGTTAAATAATCCTGGCCACCACGGATTTTCAGAAATGCTTTATGAATATACGTCGAGTGCAGCCAATAATGGTAGTGGATTTGAAGGTTTAGGGGATAATAATCCGTTTTGGAATATAACAACAGGAATTGTTTTATTGCTTTCAAGATTTATCCCAATTATTGGCCCGTTAGCCATTGCGGGATTATTGGCCAGCAAAAAATACATTCCAGAAAGTGCGGGAACTTTAAAAACGGATACTACTATTTTTGGTGTAATGGTTTTTGCTGTAATCGCTATTATTGCGGCATTATCGTTCTTTCCAGCATTAGCTTTAGGACCATTGGCAGAATATTTTTCATTAAAATAATAAATCAAAATGAACAACTATAAATCCACTTCATTATTTGAGAGCAATCAAGTAAAAGAGGCCTTAGTGCACTCTTTTATAAAGCTTAATCCAAAAGAAATGTTCAAAAATCCGGTAATGTTTACCGTTGAAATAGGAACTGCCATTATGTTTTTTGTTTGTATTTCCATTTTATTTGGTGCACAAAATCAAGGTAGTTTTATTTATTATTTCATTGTTTTTTTAATTTTATTAGCCACGCTTTTGTTTGCCAATTTTGCTGAAGCCATCGCTGAAGCAAGAGGTAAAGCGCAGGCTGACAGTTTACGAAAAACACGTGAAGAAACGCCAGCAAGACAAATTTTGCCTAATGGCGAAATTAGAAATATCAGTTCATCAAAATTAAAGAAAGGAGCTATTTTTATCTGCGAAGCAGGGGATTTAATCGCTACTGA
Organism: Flavobacterium omnivorum; assembly: GCF_900099915.1. Lineage (GTDB taxonomy): Bacteria > Bacteroidota > Bacteroidia > Flavobacteriales > Flavobacteriaceae > Flavobacterium > Flavobacterium omnivorum. The sequence goes on along the minus strand of NZ_FNDB01000009.1, from coordinate 25,990 downwards.
CGGTGAGATTATAGAAGGTTTAGCTACTATCGATGAAAGTGCCATCACTGGCGAAAGTGCTCCGGTAATACGGGAAGCTGGCGGCGATAAATCATCTGTTACGGGTGGAACTAAGGTGCTATCAGATAAAATTAAAGTACTTGTTACAAATGAACCAGGCGAAAGCTTTTTGGATAAAATGATTGCTTTGGTGGAAGGAGCAAGCCGTCAGAAAACACCAAACGAAATTGCATTGACGATTCTTCTTGCGGCATTTACTCTGATTTTCGTGATTGTTTGCGTGACTTTGAAACCTTTTGCTGATTATGCCAATGCGCCCATTACGATTGCTGCTTTTATTTCACTTTTTGTTTGTTTAATTCCTACGACAATTGGTGGGTTGTTATCAGCAATTGGTATTGCTGGAATGGACCGAGCGTTGCGTGCCAACGTGATTACGAAATCCGGAAAAGCAGTCGAAACGGCTGGAGATATTGATGTTTTGCTCTTGGATAAAACAGGAACTATCACTATTGGAAACAGGAAAGCGACTCATTTCTATCCTTCAAAAGGGGTTACTCAAGAAAATTTTATAAAATCAGCCGTGCTGAGTTCGCTAGCAGACGATACTCCTGAAGGGAAAAGTATCATTGAATTAGCAGGAATTGATGTTGCGCAAAAACTATCCATCGAGGGTGCCACTTTGATTAAATTTACTGCAGAAACTCGGACAAGCGGCGTAATTTTGAAAGAGGGAACCAATATTAGAAAAGGAGCACAAGATGCCGCTAAGAATATTGCAAAAGAAGCTGGGAACCCCTTTCCGGAGGACACCGCACAAAAAGTTATAGATATTTCTTCCTTGGGAGGAAAACCTTTAGTAGTGATTAAAGACGGACAAATTCAAGGCGTAATCGAATTGCAGGATATTATCAAAACGGGAATGAATGAACGTTTTGATCGTTTGCGAAAAATGGGAGTCAAAACCGTAATGGTTACTGGAGATAATCCCTTGACGGCAAAATTTATTGCTGAAGCTGCAGGTGTTGACGATTTTATTGCCGAAGCCAAACCTGAGGACAAAATGAATTACATCAAGAACGAGCAACAAATGGGGAAACTTGTAGCGATGATGGGAGACGGTACCAATGATGCTCCCGCATTGGCGCAAGCCGATGTAGGGGTTGCAATGAACAGCGGAACACAAGCGGCCAAAGAAGCCGGGAACATGGTAGATTTAGACAACGATCCAACAAAGTTAATTGAAATAATAGAAATAGGAAAACAGTTGTTGATGACTAGAGGAACTTTAACCACGTTCTCGATTGCGAATGATGTTGCTAAATATTTTGCCATTGTTCCAGCTCTTTTTATCACAGCCATTCCTGCTTTGGAAGGATTGAACATCATGCGGTTACACAGTCCAGAAAGCGCGATATTATCGGCAGTGATTTTCAATGCGATTATTATTCCGATATTGATTCCCCTAGCTTTGAAAGGAGTAGATTATAAACCAATTGGAGCGAGTGCCATTTTGAAAAGAAATCTTTTGATTTATGGATTGGGTGGATTGCTTGTTCCTTTTGTTGGTATCAAATTAATTGATTTATTTGTTGCATTATTTATGTAAAATCAAATCAAACCGTTTTTAAAATTGGTTTGGTTTATAAAAAATATTAAAATGAAAAATATATTTTCAATACTTAAATTCACCTTTTTATTGGTGATCTTATTTGCGGTTATTTATCCGTTGGCGATCTACGGTATGGCACAATTTTCTCCAAACAAGGGAAAAGGTGAAACTATTACACAAAACGGAAGAGTAGTGGGTTATCAAAAAATAGGACAGAAATTTAATACTTTAAACTATTTTTGGGGTCGTCCTTCGGCAGTGGATTACAACGGAGCTGGAAGTGGTGGAAGCAATAAGGGAGCTAGTAATGAGGAGTATTTAGCTCTCGTTCAAAAAAGAATTGACACGTTCTTGATCGCTCATCCCTATTTAAATAAATTACAGATTCCAGCAGAAATGGTTACTGCTTCAGGCAGTGGATTAGATCCAAATATTTCTCCGCAAGGTGCTTTAATTCAAGTAAAACGTGTGGCTAATGAAAGAAAAATAGCGGAAAAAAAAATAAAAGAACTTGTTGAAGCGCAATGTAATAGACCATCAATTATGGGTCCAAAAACCGTAAATGTCTTAGCGCTAAATGTCGCTTTAAATGAATTAAAATAGTTGTTTAATAAAATTATCTAGTGTGCCGAAATCGCCTAGCCCAGATGGGAACGGCATCCTTTCCTTGCCTATTTTAGGCAAGGAAAGATAAAGTGGACAGCTGGATTAGCTTCAAAAAAATTAAATAATAATACAAATAGCATCGTAAGTCGCGATGATAATTAAATATAAAATGAAAAAAATAATAGTTACCGCATTACTTGCTTTGGGCTTTACGACAATCAATGCCCAAGAGGTTGAGAAAGAAAAAAGCCCAATTACATTTTCTGGATATATTGAAACCTACTACAGTTATGATTTTGGAAAACCGGACAACCACATGCGTCCAGGATTTATTTACAGTCACAACAAGCACAATGAGGTTAATTTGAATTTAGGATTTGCAAAGATTAATTACGCAACGGATAACATTCGCGGAAATTTTGCACTTATGGCCGGAACTTACGCGGCGTATAATTTAGCCGCTGAACAAGATTTATTGAAAAATGTATTTGAGGCGAATGTTGGTGTGAAAATTTTGTCAAAACACAATTTATGGATCGATGCAGGAATTATGCCCTCACATATTGGTTTTGAAAGTGCTATTGGTAAAGATTGTATGACATTGACAAGAAGTATTTTAGCAGATAATTCTCCTTATTATGAAGCGGGCGTAAAAATTGGATATACTTCTGCAGATTCAAAATGGTATGTAGCTGTAATGTACTTAAACGGCTGGCAACGTATTCAGAAAGTGGAGGGAAATCAAACACCAGCTTTTGGGACTCAAGTAACGTTTAAACCTAATGCTGGGGTTACTTTAAATTGGAGTACTTACGCGGGAAATGAGCAACCTGATGCGCTTAAAAAATGGAGGTATTTCAATAATTTTTATGGTCAATTTAAAGTTTCAGAAAGGGTAAATTTAATAACTGGCTTTGATATTGGCGCACAACAATCGGCAAGAGGAAGCGTTAAGTACGATATTTGGTACGCACCAATAGTGATCGCGCAATACAAGCCTTGGGAAAAAATCCAATTGGCTGCAAGGGTTGAATATTACGAGGATGCGAAAGGAGTAATTATAGGAACTGGAACGCCTAATGGATTCAAAACGTATGGTTATTCAGCTAATTTTGATTATTTAGTAACCGATAATGTTATGTTTAGATTGGAAGCACGAAGTCTAAAAAGTAAAGATCAAATCTTTTTGAAAGAAGGTAATCCAAATGCTAACAATGTTTTTTTGAGCACTTCATTAGCGATTTCTTTTTAAAAATTAAGATTTTAAATCAATAAGTTTCCTTAAGAAAAATTAAGCTATTTCTTAAGGAAACTTATTGGCTTAATGGTTTAATTTTTAGTTAGTATTTCTTTTTGATTTTGAAGTTTTTAATTTGAGCAAACTTAACAACTAATAGGAATTTAGCACCAGTAAATTCAGCATAAATGGACAACGAAAAAGATAATAATGTCAAGCACTTTCTTGATTTAATTCAGAAATCACGCAGAGGCAAATTTAAAGTCTACATTGGCATGAGCGCGGGCGTGGGGAAAACGTTTAGAATGTTACAAGAAGCACATACGCTATTGAAAAATGGTATTGATGTCAAAATTGGGTATATTGAAACCCACAATCGACTGGAAACCCATCAATTACTTGAAGGTTTACCCGTTATTCCGCGGCGAAATATTTTTTACAAAGGCAAGCAATTAGAAGAAATGGATGTACAAGCCATTATAAATTTGCGTCCTGAGGTGGTGATTATAGATGAATTAGCGCATTCAAATATCGAGGGAAGTAAAAACGAGAAACGCTGGCAAGATATACTAGAAATTCTTGAAGCCGGAATAAATGTTATTTCTGCGGTTAATATTCAGCATATTGAGAGTTTAAACGAAGATGTGAAACGTATTACCAACATTGATGTTCAGGAACGAATTCCAGATAACGTTTTGCGCATGGCGGATGAGGTTGTGAATATCGATTTGACTTCGGAAGATTTGATTACTCGATTGAAAGAAGGTAAAATTTATACCGCTGATAAAATCCAGACCGCATTGAGCAACTTTTTCAAATCAGATCAAATTTTGCAATTGCGAGAGTTGGCCTTAAAGGAAGTAGCAGGTCAAGTGGTTCGAAAAGTGGAAAATGAAGTTCCTAAAAACCTGGCTTTAAAACAGCAAAAACTATTGGCTTGCATCAGCAGCAATGATAAAACAGCTAAAATTGTTATTCGGAAAGCGGCTCGTTTGGCTAGCTATTACAATTGCCGATGGTGTGTTTTGTATGTGGAAACGCCAATTGAAAGTTCTGATAAAATAGCACTAGACAAGCAGCGGCATTTGATTAATAATTTCAAATTAGCTACACAATTAGGTGCCGAAGTTATCAAAATCGAAAATAAATGCATTACAAATGCTATTTTAGATGTTGTGGAGCAAAAAAACATCACAACAGTTTGCATTGGGAAACCACATTTAAACTTATTTAAAGTAATTTTATCCACTACTATTTTTAATAAATTATTAAACAATTTATCTTCATCGAATATTGATCTAGTAATTTTATCCTAAACTATATTTTTTAGTACAATGAAAATTAAAACCAAATTAAATCTGGGTGTTGGCCTGCTTTTCCTAATGATAATTATTCTTTCATTGGTAGCCGCATTTTATATATTTTCAATTAAAAAAGATACTGAAAATATTTTAAGGGCCAATTACAATACGTTGGAGTATTCAAGAAACATGCTTCTTTCACTAGATGAAATAAATGTTGATGAAGAAAAAGCAATTATAATTTTCGAAACTAATTTAAGGAATCAAATTGCTAATATTACGGAATCTGGCGAGGATAAAGCGACTTATAATTTGCAAAAAAGTTTTGATTTGTTAGTAAAAAATAGAACAGATGAGTCGATTAAAAGCCAAATCCGTCAGGATATTTTTGAGATTATGAAGTTAAATATGACTGCCATTAAAGCGAAAAGTGATATTGCAAAACAAACTGCTAAAACTGCTAATTTATGGATTGCTATTACGGGTACGCTTTGTTTTTTGATTGCATTTAATTTATTGGTGAATTTACCCAATAACATTGCCAATCCCATCAAAGAGCTTACTGAAAGTATCAAAGCAATTGCGAACAAAAATTATTCACAGCGGGTACATTTTATGAATCACAACGAATACGGTGATTTGGCCAAATCGTTCAATACTATGGCACATAAACTGGAGGAATACAGCAATAGCAATCTACATAAATTATCTTTTGAAAAGAAACGATTGGAAACGCTGATCAACAATATGCACGACCCAATTATAGGATTAGACAATGAGGGAATAATATTATTTTCAAATGATGAAGCGCTAAAAATAATGGGGTTAAAATCAGAAGAAGTAATTGGCAAACCAGCCTCTGTAGTGGCATTAACCAATGATTTAATGCGATCCTTAATTATAAAAGAGCTAGAAATTTATCCTGGAAATTCTGGAAAGAAGCCGTATCTAATGAAAATTTTTGCAGACGGTAAAGAAAGTTATTTCGAAAAAGAGACGGTAAAAATCACTGTAAAACCAACAGGGGAAGACCAAACTATAGCAATAGGTGAGGTGCTTATTTTACGAAATATTACCGTTTTTAAAGAATTGGATTTTGCCAAAACTAATTTTATTGCTACTGTTTCCCATGAACTGAAAACCCCCATTTCCTCCATAAAAATGAGTGTGCAACTATTAGAAAAAGAGCAAACAGGAATAATAAACGAAGAGCAACATCAGCTGATTGAAAGTATTAAAGAAGACAGTCAACGCTTACTAAAAATTACTGGGGAACTGTTAGAATTATCGCAACTAGAAACGGGTAACATTAAATTGAATATTGAAAAAACTAGTCCGTATAAAATTGTAAGCTATGCTATTGAGGCTGTAAAAGTACAAGCCGAGCAGAAGAACATTGAACTGCTTGTTGAAACTGAAAATAATGTGTCCGATGTAAGAGCGGATAGCGAAAAAACAGCTTGGGTTTTGATTAATTTTTTGACCAATGCTATTCGATATTCGTCTGAAAACAGTAAAATTTTGATCGAATTAAAAAGCCAAAACGAACAAATTATTTTCCAAGTAAGGGATGCTGGAAAAGGAATTGACTACCGGTATAAAACCAAAGTATTTGATAAATATTTTCAGATTCCAGGCAGTGATAAATCAGGAACCGGTTTGGGTTTAGCGATAAGCAAAGAATTTATTGAAGCTCAAAATGGTGTTATTGGTGTCGAAAGCCAATTGGGTTTAGGAAGCACATTTTATTTTAACTTGGGTGCGGTTTAATTTATAAAGAGAAACATTTTTTTTAAAATATAAAACTTTTTTTAGCGGAAATTAGGAGCCTAGTAGTTTATCCCCTTAGTACGTGTCGTCATTCAAATCTGATTCTTCTTCAGTAGCTTTTTTGTAATCATTATTCAAGTAATTAGTGTACTTCTTTTTATCTTTTTGATTTTTTCTAAAAAGAAATACAATCAAAATAATTGCGAAGAAAATAACAATACCAATAGTAATCCAGTTGATTTCCATTTTTTTTTACATTAAAAAAAGTATATTTAAAGGTAGGAATAAAATTTAAATTGTGTGTTATCTGTGTTTAAATAATCAATAATAAAATTTTAAACAATTTACTTTCTGTACGTCTGGCTTTCGTCACTAAAAAAGTTATTTTGCCAATATTAAAAGATTTTAAAATCATTGTTTAGTCTAAAATGCTATAGCAAAATTTAATATGTTTTTTTAATTCAAACCCATTCACTTTTATTATATTGAAATTTGTTGGGTAATTAATTTTCGCAGCATTCTTTTCCCCTTATTGTATAAAGCACCATAACTTCAATTTTTATTAGTTGCATCCCATGAGTTATTTATACATATGTTAATAGATAACCAAATAAGGAACTTCCTAAAACTATAAAAGCACTATTTATTTTTTTATAACCAAATGTAAAAGCAGTACTTAAAATAGCAATAATAATGGTTCGCCAATCTGTAATGGATTCTTTTCCCATTGAAAAGCAAATGGAAATAATTATAGCTACTGAAGCAATATTTACTGCATCTAAAAAAAGCAGACAATGATTTTGAACTTCGCATTTTCTTAACCAGTGGATTAAGCATTGCAACAAAAAGGAAAGCAGGAACAAAAATTCCAATAGTAGATATAACAGCACCAGAAATCCCATTGATTTGATAACCTATAAAAGTAACCGATGAAAAAATAGGACCAGGAGTAAATTGTCCTACTGTAATTGCATCAAAGAGTTGCTGCCTTGATAAAAGCCCTGTAGATACTAATTCGCTATCCAGAAAAGCAAATAAGAGGTAACCGCTTCCATAAAGTATTGTTCCGATTTTTAAAAATTTCCAGAATAAATTTAAATTCGTAGCTGAAAGTATTGTTGTATTTGCTATTTGTAAAAATGTAAGAGGGAAAAGAGTATTGGTTTTTTGCAATTTATTATTCCTGATTGTGAATAGGAGTAAGGCAACTAGGCCTGCCCCAAACATTAAGTAAATTTCATTAAAGTGAAGCAATGAACTTATTAAAACTATAATTCCAATGATGGCTAATTCAACTGATTGTAATGATTTTTTAGCCAAAGGAAAAGTTGCAGCAAGTATAATTGCGATTATGGCGGGATTTATGCCGTAAATAAAAGGTTGGAATTCTGGAAACTGTCCATATTGTTTGTATATCCAAGCAAAAATTCCGGTAATAAAAACTCCAGGAAAAATAAAGCAAAGTCCTGCAACAAGTAAACCTTTCCAACCTGCTTTCTCGTGTCCAATGTGAATGGCCATTTCGGTGCTGTTAGGTCCTGGAATTAAGTTTGTTGCGCCAATTAAGTCTAGGAAATGTTGCTCTGTTAGCCATTTTCTCTTTGTAACCACCTCTTCCCGCATCATTGCAATATGTGCCAATGGACCACCAAAACCAATTATACCGAGTTTTAGAAAAAGTTTTGCAATTTCTTTTAAGTCAACTCTATGCTCCATTGTTTGAAATTCTTAAGTCGAGCGACCAAAAACCACCCCCTTTCAATAATAGAAAGAAACTGCCTAATAGCATTGCCCAATCTGTTCTACTTCCATGCAGCATTTCCCAAACCCCTTTTTCAGCTAACACATCTGCTTTTGTCGTTGCAATTGCAACAAGCATAATTACTATTAACGGAATACTTCCTAATCTTGTAAAAAGTCCAATTAAAATCAAAGCACCACAAAGGATTTCGAATATGCCAACAAAACCGCCTAAAAATTCAGGAGCGGGTAAACCAATTTTTTCAAATCTTCCTGCCCCCAAAGTTTCTGAAAATAAAAATTTTTGAATACCTTCAGAAAGGAAAACAGCACCAACCATTAAACGAATGAGCACAGTTGTTTTTTCGCTATCTGTATTTATTAATTTCTTAAACATTTTATTTATGTATTGGTGATTGTCTGTTTATTGGCAGTTTAACGGTAAAAAAAGGAACTTTTTCCATTGAGTGACAATTGTTACAGTTAATCGTCATGGTTTTAAATTCTTTGTTAAAAAGCGCGGTATCTTTACTTTTTATTACTTTTTTCATTTCAGGTAAGCCAAGTTTTAAAAAATGCTCTGCAGATTTAGCTCTTTTAGGTCTTCTTTCGAGACCGTATTCAATTGCAACTTTTATTTTATCTAATTGATAATCGGCGTATTCCCAATTCTTATCTTTTCCAGCCCAATATAGCTCTTGATAACGATACCCGGTTTCAATCATCGCTTTGTCAAATCCCCTAAATTGTTTTTCAATGGTAGTAATTTGATCACTTTCACTTCCTTTAATCCAGTTCCCTTGTACCGTTTCTTGTTGTCTCTGTTGATCACAACCCAAAAGGCCCAGAGCTATTATGCTAAATAGTAGTTTCATTGTCTTATCATTTCAAATATTGCAATATACCCAAATTAAGGGACTCAAAACGTCAAATTTGTCTTCACTTATTTAGATTTTAGTCTAATCGTTTGATATTTAAGTTGATAAATCTGTTTTGTTTTTTGAAAAAATATTTGGTTATTGGGTTTTGAGGGATGCCAAGTACTTGCTTTTGGTATTTCTAAATTTTGCTAGAGCATCAAATCTAATTCAAATTTTAATAATCATCTTGCTTTAAAGTTTTCCTTTATGCAAGGGAGTTTAAGGCTTGAAGAGTAATTGAAAAGAACTTTTCGCTTTTATAAAACCAATGATTTCCTCCCTTTAGAGCGATTATCGCCTAATCCTATTTTACTTTGACTGTTGCACCTTCTTTAAAATATAGTAAAAGGTCTCTTTGAATACCATGAGAAGTTGGTCTTTATTATGGCGCCATTAGCATCAAAAATCATTTTTTTTATAAATTTTCACAGCATACTCGATAAGTTTACTTAGAGTATTCAGTATAAACTGTTTGTAAATGATGAAAATTTTTGTAAAAATATATGGATCAACTTTTTTTCAATTATCTTATTTCATCATTCTTTTTTTGTTTGCTACTGCTTTATTTAACGTACATGAAAATTTACGTTTGCAATTGACAACCAGTTTGTTTGCGAAAAAAAAACGTGTGATGTAATGCTGAAATTAGTTCAGTATTAACAATCTGCCATATTCACGGCAATTGCCAGACCTCCTTCGGAAGTTTCTTTGTATTTGTTGTTCATATCTTTGGCAGTTTGCCACATGGTTTCCACCACTTTGTCTAACGGAACTTTTGCGTTTTCGGGATCGGTGGCCAAGGCTAATTCAGCGGCATTAATGGCTTTTATAGCGCCCATGGTGTTGCGTTCAATACAGGGAATTTGGACTAATCCGCCAATAGGGTCACAAGTCATTCCAAGATGATGTTCCATGGCAATTTCAGCTGCCATTAATACCTGCTCTGGTGTTCCACCCATTAATTCGCATAAAGCGGCAGCTGCCATGGAGGAGGACACTCCAATTTCTGCCTGACAACCGCCCATCGCTGCTGATATAGTAGAACCTTTCTTGAAAATACTGCCTATTTCACCAGCCACCATAAGGAATTGTTTGATTTGTTTTTCACCAGCTTGGTGGTTTTCAATCACTAAGTAATACATTAAAACAGCTGGTATAACGCCAGCACTTCCATTAGTTGGAGCCGTTACGACGCGTCCTAATGCCGCATTGACTTCATTTACTGCAAGTGCAAAACAGCTTACCCATTTCAGAATTTGACGAAATTTAACTTCCGTTTTTCTAATTTCTTCAAGCCAACTTTGTGGAGAATTATAATTGGCTAAACCAATTAGGTTTTGATGCATGTCAAATGCTCTTCGGCGTACGTTTAATCCTCCAGGAAGAATCCCTTCGGAATGACAGCCAATATACATGCATTCTAGCATGGTGTGCCAAATACGGATCAATTCGTGATCAATTACGGCTTCCGTACGCATTGATTTTTCGTTTTCAAAAACGATTTCCGAGATGGATTTATTTTCGTTTTTACAATACTCTAATAATTCTGATGCTTTATCAGTAGGATAAGGAAAAGCACATTTTATTTGTATTTTCTTTTTAGCGTTAATGCGTTCTTCTTTGACTACAAATCCACCACCAATAGAATAAAAAGTGGATTTATATTCTTTATCATCGTTCATAAAAGCCGTGAACGTCATTCCATTGGCATGAAAAGGAAGGAAGTTTTTATTGAAAACGATGTCCTGGAGAAAATAGAAAGGGATTGGTTTTTCGTTTCCTAAATTAATTTCGTTTTTTGATTCAATGGATTTTATAATGGCAGCGATATTTTCTATAGGAATGTATTCTGGATCTTGTCCACTCAATCCTAGCATTACGGCTAAATCCGTTGCGTGCCCTTTTCCAGTCAAGGAAAGAGAACCGTATAGGTCTATTTTTACTCGGATTACAGCATGAAGTAACAACTCGTTTCTCAATTCACCTAAAAAGCGTTCGGCAGCTCTCCATGGGCCTAGTGTGTGTGAACTCGATGGTCCTACACCAATTTTTAGCATGTCAAAAACTGAGATACATTCTTCCATCTGTTGTTTCATTTTGTGATCGACAAATATAATAGATTGTTATTAGGATCCGAATTATATGCAAGATTTTATTAATTATTTAATAAAGAATAGTGCTGTAATCTTAGTATTCCTCCATGAAAAATGAATTAATGATAGCGGAGAGCTATGGTATAATCTGTATTTAATTAATCGGAAATTTTGCTTGTGAAAGACTTTGTAAATGGCTATTTTTGAAGCATAACTAACCCAAAATAATATGAAAAAGACTATTTTTTCTTTTTACCTAATGCTAACTCTGGTGCTCAGTGTTCATTCACAAGTGCAAAGTCCTTCAGAATTTTTACCGAATTACGGAAAGCAAATAACGTATTACCATCAAGCCGAAAATTATTTTAGGCATCTTACGGAAAAATCCCCTTTAATAAAACATCAAAAATATGGAGTGACTCCTGAACAAAGGGATTTAAATGTATATTTTATTTCTAGTCCTGAGAATTTAGCAAACTTAGAACAAATTCGAAATAATAATTTAGCCGCTATTGGTTTGTCCACCAACAAAAGCCAAATGATTGGTGATAAATTAATTGTATGGTTGAGTTTTAATGTTCATGGAAATGAATTTGCTGGAACTGAAAGCGCTATGACTGTAGCGTATGAGCTGGTAAATCCTTCCAACTCTGAAACTAAAAAGTGGTTAGAAAATACTATTGTAATCTTGGATCCATGCATTAATCCTGATGGATATTCCAGATATGGGAATTGGTTAAGAGAAATTTCAAGTAAAAAAACGCATCCCGATTTGTCAGACAGGGAACACATGGAAGTTTGGCCAGGAGGTAGGTACAACCATTATATCTTTGATTTGAACAGGGATTGGGCTTGGCAAACCCAGCCGGAAACCCAACAGCGTATTGCATTGTACAACCAGTGGATGCCTCAAGTACACACGGATGTACATGAAATGGGATACGATTCTCCCTATTTTTTCCCACCGTCAGCGGAACCTTTGCACGAATATATTGAAAAGTATCAAAAAGATTTTCATTATACGTTAGGTAAAAATATATCAAAAAAATTTGATGCTCAAAACTGGATGTATAATACAGGGGAGCGTTTTGATTTGTTTTATCCAAGTTATGGAGATACCTATCCTACTTACAATGGAGCAGTAGGCATGACTATGGAACAGGGCGGAATAGGAGCTGGGAGAGCAGTAACAATGAGTAACGGAATCACATTGACAATTAAAGACCGCTTAACCCATCATGCTACGGCGGTTCTTACGGTTGTAGAATCAGCGGCAGCACAAGCAGATGTTTTGCTAAAAGGTTTTAGAGGTTTTATGAATAATTCTCGAAAAACAGTCAAGGGAAATTATAAAATGTATGTGATGAAAAACAATCCGAAGTTGGTTCAAATGGCGGATTTGTTAAAAAAAAATAATGTAGAATTTAGTTATGCTGACGGCACTCAAAAAGCATCAGGATTTAATTATACTACAAAAACAGAAAAAGGTTTTACAATTGAACCAAATGATTTAATTGTGAAAGTAGACCAACCCAAAGCCGTTTTTGCGCAAGTACTTTTTGAACCAAACCAAAAATTGAATGACAGTTTATCTTATGATATTACTTCATGGGCATTGCCTCTGGCTTATGGAGTAGAAGGCTATGCATTGAAAAATAGTGTAGCTGTTAAAACAAAAATGGCAATTGAAATGCAGGAAAAAGTCATTCCGCAAAACGTGTATGCGTTTCATATTCCTTGGAATAATAGAATTTCAGCTCAGGTATTATCTTTGTTGCACCAAAATAATATCAAAGTGCGATCAGCAATGAAGAAAGCTGTTTTTGGAGAAGTAATTGTTGAGCCGGGTGGGTTGTTAGTAACCAAAGCAGATAACCCTAAAGTAGTTGATTTTGAAAAAACAATTTCAGGACTAGTAAAAATAAAAACCGATTACAATTATATTGCTACAGGTTTTTCCTCGAATTCAAAAGATGTAGGAGGCGAAAATTTTAATTTATTAAAAGCACCAAAAGTGGTTTTATTATCTGGAAAAGGAGTTGGTTCCACTGAGTTTGGTGCCGCCTGGTATTATATGGAAGAAACAATTGGTTATCCAGTAAGTGTGATTGAAGTAAATAATTTCAACAGATTAAACTTGTTTAATTACAACACGTTAATCTTAGCAGATGGGTATTATGAATTTTCCGAAGACCAACAAAAGAAAATTGGAGAATGGATTAAAAACGGAGGAAAAGTGATTGCAATGAATAGTGCTTTGACAATATTTGAGGGAAAAGAAGGCTATGCATTAAGTCCATTTGCATCCGAGGAAGACAAATTGAGTTCAGAGAAAGAGGCTGAAGAAGAAGCGTTAAAAGAACGTTTTTTAGATTTTCAAGATTCGGAGCGTAGGTATATTTCTAAATCAATTCCTGGCGCTATTATCGAGAATATGCTGAATAAAACACATCCAATGTCTTTTGGTTTAGGGGATAAATATTTCAGTCTAAAAACGGATGATAGACACTATTCGCTGCTGAAAAAAGCAACAAATGTCGTTTATGTGCCCAAAGATTATAAGAGTTATGGTTTTGTTGGAAATGAAATAAAAAAGAAACTCAACAATACCGTAAGCTTTGCTGTGGATAAAAAAGGTGACGGATCTGTAATCTATATGGTCGACAACCCTTTATTTAGAGGTTTCTGGGAAAATGGCAATTTATTGTTCAGCAATGCTTTGTTTTTAGTAAACTAAAGATCCAAAGTATTGAAACCATAAAAAAGAGCACAGCAATGGGCTCTTTTTTATTGGGATCAAATGACCATTATAAAGTGCAGTGACTTATTTTCTTCCAAAAATTTTGCTGATTATAAAAATTAGTATAGCCAGTACTGCAACAACTATAAATATACCAACACCTACTCCAGCTTTGAATATTCCTTCTATTATTGAACAGCTTGAAAATGATATTAATACTATAAAAAGCATCAATAAACGAGTTAATTTTTTTTGCATGATTAATTAGTTTAGGTTAAAAATGTAAAATTATTGCTTTCAACTAAGCAGTTTGTTATATAATTCAGAGGGGTATTTATATAATTCAAACAAAAAATAACTTAAAATGGTAACCAAATAGCCCATTTAAGTATAAAGGTAAAACAAAAATATTTACAGTTGAACAGTAGTGTTTTATATTTTGACAAAATATAGTGGAATAAAAAAAGGTATTATTAAGTAAAATGAAGTCTACCTAGATAAATTATTTCAATTCCTGTTGCGACGGTCAAGTATCAAATTAGGTCATAGGAATTTTTGATGTTACAACAGCATTAGCCAATCTGTCTGTCGATTATCAGGGAATTTTGTCCAATTTTACCTTACACATTGTTCTAAAATCTATTGTCAAAATGCTTTAGAATAGTTTTGTAAATAAGCAATTTGGTTTTTAGCAGATAAACGAGTAATGATGTTTATTTTCTCTCTTTTTAATTATAAAATCCTAAATCGGAATTCGTATATTTGTCAAACCAAACAATATAATCTACTATGAGTCACAAAGTATTACTTACTGCAAAAGAAGTAACTATCATATTACATCGTTTGGCCTGCCAGTTAATTGAAAAACACTTAGATTTTTCAGATACAATTTTAGTTGGAATTCAACCACGAGGTGTTTTTTTAGCGGAGCGCTTGAAAGAAATTTTGGAAAATGAATATCAAACTCCTGAAATTCAATTAGGTTACTTGGATATTACCTTTTTTAGAGATGATTTCCGAAGAACTGACAAACCATTGGAGGCCAATAAAACTAAAATTAATTTTATAGTTGAAAATAAAAAGGTCATTTTTATAGACGATGTTTTGTTCACTGGACGAAGTATCAGATCTGCTTTGACTGCTATTCAATCTTTTGGTAGGCCTTCAGAAATTGAACTATTGGTGTTAATCGACAGACGCTTCAGCCGCAATTTACCCATTCAGCCAGATTATAGAGGACGACAGGTTGATGCAATCAATAACGAAAAAGTCAAAGTGAGCTGGAAAGAAAATGAAGGGGAAGATGGTGTCTATCTAATTACAAGTTAGATCATTTTTAAACGCTAACTATTAAAAACTAATAATCGTAAACAGCAATGAAAGAATTAAGTGTAAATCATTTGTTAGGCATAAAATACATCAATAAGAATGATATTGACCTAATTTTTGAAACAGCCGATCATTTTAAAGAAGTCATTAATCGCCCCATAAAAAAAGTACCTTCTTTAAGAGACATTACCATTGCCAACATTTTTTTCGAAAATAGTACAAGAACAAAACTTTCTTTTGAACTTGCTCAAAAACGTTTATCAGCTGATGTTATTAGTTTTTCAGCTGCTCAATCCTCTGTCAAAAAAGGAGAAACACTAATTGATACGGTGAATAATATACTTTCGATGAAAGTTGATATGGTGGTAATGCGACATGCAAATCCGGGAGCTGCTTATTTTTTATCCAAAAATGTAAAAGCAAGCATCGTAAATGCTGGAGATGGTGCTCATGAACATCCTACGCAAGCTTTATTAGACAGTTATTCGATTAGAGAAAAACTAGGAGAGGTCGCTGGGAAAAAAGTGGTTATTGTAGGGGATGTTTTGCATTCTAGAGTTGCATTGTCTAATATATATGCCTTGCAAATGCAAGGGGCCGAGGTGAAAGTTTGTGGGCCTAAAACGCTAATTCCTAGGCATATTGAATCGCTTGGAGTTACGGTAGAACCAAATCTTAGAAAAGCACTTGAATGGTGCGATGTGGCAAATATGTTGCGTGTGCAAAATGAACGAATGGACGTGAATTTTTTTCCCTCAACAAGAGAATATGCACAACAATATGGAGTAGATAAAACACTTTTAGATTCTTTAGATAAAGAAATTGTCATCCTGCATCCAGGACCAATCAATCGTGGTGTGGAGATTACTAGCGAAGTCGCTGATTCAAGTCAATCAGTGATTTTAAACCAAGTAGAAAATGGTGTTGCAATTAGAATGGCAGTAATTTATCTTTTGGCATCAAAAATTCAATAGTTTTATGTAAAACTTTGTAAATTAGCTACTTGTAATCGAAAATACCGCTGGGTAGGTTCATAAATATATTAAAAATGAAAGTAGATCAAAAAGGACATACCGTAACGATTAGAGATACACAAGGGGATTTTATGTCTTTTCTTATGAAGGTTACGCACCAGTATAAAACATTCGAAAAACACAACATAATGATTGATCTTTTGTTACACAAAGATTTATCTACGAATGATATTAAGCAATTTATGCCTTTATCGAAACAACATAAAAAAGCAAAAAAATCTTTTGTCATAATTACTTCTGATTTTGATTATAATGCCGTTCCCGCTAAATTAACCGTTGTGCCTTCCTTATTAGAGGCGCATGATATTATAGAAATGGAAGAGATTGAAAGAGATTTAGGGTTTTAACAAATGTCTTATGGATTTTTACAAAAACAAAAAGGACGCACATATTTTAAGCATTATTCTATTCGCATTTTTTATAATTTTAATGGGGCTCAATCTCTCTAATGTTTTTACTGCTGACGATTCCTACAACTATTGGGTAGTATTTGCAAACTGATTAGTAGCAATTTCTCATGAGCTACAAATTAAAAAATACAACAGCGAAAAAAGGATAGTATGTTGTAATTAATTTGCAAATAGTGAATTATGAATGTTCCATTTTAATTCTATAGTAACTTCTAACATGAAATTAAAAAATTGAAACTAACAATACTTGGTTGCTATGCAGCTACACCACGAACTTTTACCAATCCCACCTCACAGATTTTAGAAATTAAAAATAGACTTTTTTTGATTGATTGCGGGGAAGGAACTCAAGTGCAATTGCGCAAGAACAAAATCAGGTTTTCTAAAATAAACCATATTTTTATTTCCCATTTGCACGGAGATCACTTTTTTGGATTAGTCGGTTTAGTATCTACATTTAGTTTGCTTAACAGAACCACCGATTTGCATATTTATGGGCCAAAAGGAATAAAAGAAATTATTAAATTGCAATTGCGATTGTCTAATTCTTGGACAAATTATGGCTTGTTTTTTCATGAACTGGAATCGCTAGAAAGCGAAATTCTTTTTGAGGATGAGAAGGTTTTGGTGCAAACCATCCCATTAAAACATCGAGTGTACACAAATGGTTTTTTGTTCCAAGAAAAAATAGGATATAGAAAACTGAATTTAGACGCTGTTCAGAATTATGAAATCGATAGTTGCTATTATCAAAAAATCAAAAACGGTAAAGATATCACACTACAAGATGGGAGAGTTATTGAAAATGACAAATTGACCTTCGATCCTATTCCAACTAAGAGTTATGCTTTTTGTTCTGATACCGTTTATCATGAAGCTATTATTCCTATTATAGCCAATAGTACTGTATTGTATCATGAATCTACCTTCCTGCAGTCTGAGGAAAATCTGGCTAAAAAGACACTGCATTGTACCGCAAAAGAGGCTGCAACCATAGCTCTTAAGGCTGATGTAGGACAATTAATCTTGGGTCACTATTCAACACGTTATGAAAAAATTGAATTATTTAAAGACGAAGCTGAAACCGTTTTTTCAGAGGTACTTTTAGCCGATGATGGGAAAAGGTTTGAGTTTTAAATAAATAATTGAACGGCACGAGAAAATTGGTTTAGTGAATTTTGAATGACACCACTCAAATCAGGCCAGAAATGAACATTTTTAAATTAGAAATATATGAACGACTTAAGTAATTACAGAAAATCGTATGATAAGAGCGAGCTTTTAGAAGCTTCTATCCCCGAAGATCCAATCAATTTGTTTAACAGATGGTTTCACGAAGTAGAGGACTTTGGAGGTGATAGTGAAGTAAATGCAATGACCGTAGCAACAATTGGCTTAGATGGATTTCCAAAGTCTAGAGTTGTTTTGTTAAAAAAGTTTAATGAAGAGGGTTTTGTTTTTTATACCAATTACAATTCAGAAAAGGGTAGGGCTATTACAGCAAATCCAAATGTTTGCTTGTCTTTTTTTTGGCATACTATGGAGCGACAGGTAATCATCAAGGGAATTGCAAAAAGAACTTCGGAAGTAACTTCTGATAGTTATTTTGAATCCAGACCCGATGGAAGTAAATTAGGAGCAATTGTGTCCAATCAAAGTGAAGTGGTTCCTTCCAGAGACTATTTAGAACAAAACCTGAAACGATTAGAAAAAGATTTTGAGAGTATGGTTATTCCAAGACCAAAGCATTGGGGCGGATTTCTTGTAACTCCTTTAGAGGTAGAATTTTGGCAAGGAAGACCTAATAGATTACATGATAGAATTCGGTATTCTAGCCAACAAGATTATTCTTGGAAAATAGATCGTCTTTCTCCTTAATGTAAGAATTATACATATTTAATTATTTTTATGATGTATTTCATCGACTTTTTTAGGTATTTAAACGGTAAAAGATGTATGTTTGAGTAAGAAATAAAAAACATAGAATTATATATTAAAGTTGTTTGCCCCACAATCTACTTTAAACCTAACCTACTAAAGTTATGAAAATAAAATTACTTCGTGCATTATTGCTCGCTGTTGCGATATGCACTATGAATTCCTGTTCCTCAGACAGTTCTGAAATTGAAACCGCTGACGCAACCGTTCAAAAAGTTGTTGTATACTCATACAATTCTATTGAGTTAGAGACCATGGATTTGATAAATGCCCACAGAGTTAGTAAAGGTTTGAATCGCTTGGAAAAAATCAATCACATGTCTTATAAATCTGAAGAGCATGATAACTACATGATCGCAAACAATGTAGTTAATCATAATGATTTTGTTGCGCGTTCAGAAAACATTATGAAGACTTTAGGAGCCAAATCGGTAAGTGAAAATATAGCTTACAATTACAATACGCCACAAGCAGTTTTAAATGCGTGGTTAGCCAGTCCTAGTCACAAAGAAAATATTGAAGGTAACTTTACCCATTTTGGAATTGCGATCAAAGAAAATCCGGTAAACGGTAGAAAGTATTATACAAATATCTTTGCAAAAATTTAAGTTGAGTTTTTTATATTTAAGTGGCTGTCTTCTCCCCGAGAGACAGCCATTTATATTTTAAAAACAGTTTATAAAAAATCAGATGTTAATTTAGCATACTAACTGTTAATGATTTTTCTTTTGATGTGTTTTAAATGATAATTATTTTTGATTTAAAAATGTAAGCTGTCTTATTGTTTACATATTTTTTTAATACTTATTCTTATTTTGCATATTACTAAATATCTGCCATTAATGGATCATGTAAGCACATGGAACTATTTAATGTCGTACTATAAAACGAGTGAAATAATATTTAACATAGGAGTCATATAAGCATTAAACCTTAAATGACCTTATTGTTGTTTAAAGTATATAAGCCTAACAAATGAAACTTAAATGACTTATATGGTAAAAAAAATGCACCATTGTTTTATTCTTATAGCTTATACATTCTATTTGGTACTAATATTTTAGGCAGGTATACTACTTACTAGCCTACAAAGCAGATAATTGAGACACCTCACGCTCTAGTGTAGCACACCTCTTGATTCAACAAATTAGATCATTTATATCCCATCGAATTATTTTTATTACGCGGAGAAAATAGATGAGGAAAATAATTGAAATAAAAATAGGCTGTCTTTATGGGACAGCCTACTAAATTTACTTAGGAAGTTATTTTACAGGGCAGTGATAATAAATTCACTTCTTCTGTTTAGCTGATGTTCTTCTTCTGTACATGGTACTCCATCGGTACATTTATTTACTAATTGAGTCTCACCATATCCTTTGCCACTCAATCTATTCTCATTTACTCCATTTTCAACTAACCACTTAATAGTTGATTTAGCTCTTCGATCTGATAAAGCTTCATTGTATTTAAACGAGGCTCTGCTGTCAGTATGAGAGCGAATATCCAATGTCATCGTTGGATTTTGGCTTAGAACATCAAGTATTTTTTCCAAATCTAAAGCGGCTTCTTTTCGAATATTGGATTTGTCTAAATCAAAATAAATCATTTTTATGTTAAAGCATTTGCCAAGATCATCACCAATAGTAACTTTACAAATAGCATTCTCTAGTGCAATTGGTAAATATGTTTTTCCATTTTCGTCTGCAATCGTTATCGATACTTCTTTTACGGTATATTCTGGTTTTTGAGCTCTTACATAATATTTTTTACCGCATTCAACAGCAAATGAATAAGCACCTTTTTCATCTGAAACCGTGGTGCTAATGCTATTAAATTGATTGTCAAGCAATGTTACTTTAGTGTTAGGAAGCAACTCTGCAGTATCGATGTTGGTAATTTCTCCGAATAATAATTGTGTACATGTAATTTTTTTTAGTTCTAAAAATTTATAAATGTCATCATATCCCATACCACCATCCCGGTTTGAAGTTAAAAAGCCTCTTCTAGATTTTGTATCTATAAAATAAGCAAAATCGTCTTTGGGTGAATTAATATCAGAGCCTACATTTTGTACTTTGCTAAAAGAACCGTTTGGATTAATTGTAGAAACAAAAACATCTAAACCTCCTAAGCCCGGATGTCCATCTGATGAAAAATAGATTTCGTTTTCATCATTTACAAACGGAAAAGTTTCTCTTCCTTCGGTATTAATAGTTTTGCCTAAGTTTTCGGGTATCCCATAACTTCCATCATTATTTACTTGAACTTTAAATAAATCAGATAGACCTAAGGTTCCAGGCATATCAGAGGCAAAATATAATGTTTTGCCATCAGGACTTAGCGTAGGATGTGCAACACTGTAATTGTCACTATTAAAAGGAAGTTCAGTTATATTCGACCAAAAGTCATTTTCTAAAGTGGCTTTGTATATTTTTATTAAAGTAATTTTATTTGCATCTTTTCCTTTTTTTCCATCAAGATAATTGTTTCGGGTAAAGTACATTGTTTTTCCGTCTTTTGTAAAAACAGGGGTTGACTCATGAAATTTAGAATTTATCTTTTTGTCAAACTTTTGCGGTTCTCCTGGAGTCATATTTTCTCCTAATGTAGAGGCATATAAATTTGTAAAATATTGATTAGTCCATTTGTGTTTTCTTTGTCCAAGGCTTCCAGTATCCCTAGCTGATGCAAAAACAATTTTATCGGAATACAATGCAGTACCATAATCAGAGTAAATAGAGTTTATTCCAGCATCTTCAATATTATATCTTCCGGAATTAGCTTTGATGGCATCAAGATAATTTTCATTTTCCATAAAAAGGATCCCTCGGCTGTCGTTTCCGGCTTTTTTATTGAACAACTCTAAAAGTTCATTCGCTTTTTCATTTTGGCCAATTGATCTCAAAGACTGCGAATAACGAAAATAATATTCTGGTTCTAAGTCTGAAGTATTCATGGCAAATAATTCGCCATACCATTTGGCAGCTTGTTCCAATTCTGCATTAAAATAGTAGGAGTTGCCTAATTTTTTAAACATATCTACCGATTTGTATCCTTTTTGAGCCACTTTTTCGTAAGTTTTTATGGCATCTATATAGGCATAGTTGTTGTACTTTTTATCAGCAGCTGCAACCTTTCCTTGTTGGCAGTGTGCACTAAATGAAAAAGCGGTTAATAAGGTTATATAGAGGAGTATATTATTTTTCATAATAATTGTTTTTAAAAGAATTTTGGCATTGTGATTTTGTCTTTATTTCCGATTTTTTTTCTCGTGTAAGAGCCGTGATTTTTGTTTTAATTTTTCCAATATTTCATTGGCAATATCATTTTGACCAATAAATAATAAAGATTTAGAATATTGGTGATAATATTCTGGTTCTAAATTAATACCCATGGCAAATAATTCACAATACCATTTAGCAGCGTTACCAAAATCTGCATTTATGTAATAAGAATCTCCAATTTTTTTAAATAGATCAGCTGATTTATATCCTTTTTCAACAATCCTTTCATAGGTTTTGATGACATCTACGTAGACATATTTGTCACTTGTTTTTTCAGTTATAAATAATTTGGAATCTTGAGCATTTCCTTTAAAATAAATTAGACTAATAAGTATGATGTAAAAGAATGTATTTTTTTTCATGCTATTTAATTTCTAGAAGAATCGAGGAGTTATAATTTTACCATTATTTTTAAATATTTCATATCGCAAAAATATTTCATGTGAACCAGAATTATAGTTGTTCAATCGAGTTGTCTCCCTGTCATATCCATAACCTATATACATTCCATCAGAGACTTGAAATCCAACAACCGCACTTAACGCAGCACTCCATCTATAGGCAATTCCTAAAACAAATTTCTCATTAAACATAAAGTTACCAGAAACATCAACTTGTAGTGGAGCACCTACTACCATTTTGGATAGGAATGCAGGTTTAAATTTTAATGTGCTATTGATATCAAAAACATAACCTCCTATTAAATAGTAATTTATTTTTTCTCTAAATATCGCAGTTTCATTATCATCATACCGGTTTGTTTCAATAAAATTAGGAATTGAAAAGCCAATATATGCTTTGTCAGAATGAAGATATAAACCTGCTCCAAAATTAGGTGAAAATTGATTATCTATATTTTGCATCGATGGATCAAGTGGATAGGAATCAACAGGGTTTAATTTTGAGATGTCTAAATTGAATAAATTAGCTGTAGCTTTTATACCAAAAGAAAGTTTGTAATTTTCCGATGCAGGAATGGTATATGAGAAATCAGTAGAAATAGTAGTTTCATTGGTAGGGCCAATTTTGTCGCTAACAAAAGAAACTCCTAAACCAAGATTGTTATCATTTAGCGGAGTGTTGATTGAGGCAACATTTGTAACTGGGGCACCATCCAAACCTACCCATTGAGTACGATGCATAGCAAAAATACTCATTGCTCCTCTAGAACCTGCATAAGCGGGATTGATATTAATGGTATTGTACATGTACTGAGTATATTGTGCGTCTTGTTGTCCAAAACCAGTAAATGCTGTAAATAGTAACAAGATTAAAAATATTTTTGTTCTCATAGTAGATTTGTTTTTGTAATTGAACTCTTTCTTTTTTTAGGATCCAAAAGATCTATTTCGAAAAATGTCAATACTATTTATATTTAAGAATAGGGCTAATTCATTTTTTAACCTGAGGATTTTTAACTATCCTCAGGATTAAAATTAATTCAAAATTATTTAGTAAGGTATAAATACCCGTCTAATTTTTTGATTTCTATATTACCATTTCCATCAATAGAACTGTAATTTAGAATATAAAAATAAGTTCCGGTAGGTAAACCTGACGACTGATTAACAGTTGTTCTTCCGCGAGAGATACCTTCAAAATTATTAGTTTGATTGTTATAATTTTTAGTTTCAAAAACTAGTACACCCCAACGATTATATATTTCAACGGTATTTTCAGGGTAACAAGCAGTGTCATCAATATTATCAATAACAAAAACTTCGTTTGTACCATCTCCATTTGGTGAAAATGCATTATGTATTTTTATGTCACCACATCCTAAAACGATACAATCATCATTTATATTTACTGTCAGTTCAATTTTTCTTGGACAATCTCCATTGTTGATTTGATATTCAAAGACTTTGTTTCCTAAGCTTAATCCAAAAGGAGATAGGATATTTCCTTGTAGTGCTCCAGTATTATCAACATCTACCCAGGTTCCGTTTGTTGGAGTTCCTTGAGGCAATAAATTAAAGATATTAATTGTAGAGGAATCTCCACTACAAGCAGAGCTTGCAATTGTTGTTCCGCTGTTTGCCACTGAGACGTTAACCGTTTGAGTAAATATAGAAATGTTTCCACAAGAATCTGAAACAGACCATTTTCTTACAATTGAATAAGAGTTCTGAGAACTATTAGTGATTGTTTCTGTATATATTGCCGGAGAGGTCGTTGAACAATTATCTGCAAAAATAAGTTCTGGTTTCAAAGGAATAGCATCACAATTCACATTGATAGTTGCAGCAAATTCAGTGGCAGTAGTTGGACCAGTAGTATCTTGTACACTTATGATTTGAAAAGCAGTAGTCGAATTTCCTGCTGAATCTGTAGCTGTCCAGGTTCTAGTTACAGTGTAAGAACCAATACAACTACCTTGAACAGTTGTGTCTACGAATGCTAATGTTATAGAGCTACAGGTATCAGTTGCTGTTGCTTGAGCAAAATTTGGAGTAATACCACAACTTATAGTTGAAGGTACTGGTAATTGAGCAATGACCGGTGCGGTAATATCCTTAATTGTTATAGTTATTGTTGCAGTATCACAGTTTTCTGGATTTAACTTCTCACATATTTGATATGTTAAAATATAAATTCCAGGATTTGTACCAGTTAATGTATTGATGTTTCCAAGGTTATCCAATTGAATATTTAAATTTTGCCCAGAAACTAAAGTGATATTCACCGTTGAAGCTATTAAGGAGTTTCCATTTAGTGAATCATTTCCTAATACATTTCCTAGTATGCCTGATGAGGTACAATTTTCAATTGTATAGATATCATCATTAGCGACAATAACAGGAGCGGTAACGCTAACGGTAACGGTAGCCGTATCACAATTATTTGGATTTAAGATTTCACAGATTTGGTACACCAAGGTATAGTTACCAGCAGGCGTACCCGCAGCCACTAGCACATCAGTGCCAGATAAAGTCACACCAGCATTCGAAGATGAAACGAAAGTCGTAGCAACTTGCGAAGCTAAAACAGGAACCCCGTTTAGGGTATCGTTTACCAATACATTGGTGAAAGCCGTTCCGCCGTTGGCACCGTTTACAGGAGTTCCAGCATCATCATTAGCGACAATAGCAGGAGCCGTAACGCTAACGGTAACGGTAGCTGTATCACAATTGGTTGGATTTAAGATTTCACAGATTTGGTAAACCAACGTGTAAGAACCAGCAGGCGTACCCGCAGCCACTACCACATCAGTACCAGAAAGAGTGATTCCAGCATTTGAAGATGAAACCGTGGTCAAGATAACTTGCGAAGCCAAAACAGGAACATCGTTTAAGGTATCGTTTACTAATACATTGGTGAAAGCCGTTCCGCCGTTGGCACCGTTTACATTAGTTCCGGCATCATCATTAGCGACAATAGCAGGAGCCGTAACGCTAACGGTAACGGTAGCCGTATCACAATTATTTAGATTTAAGATTTCACAGATTTGGTAAACCAACGTGTAAGAACCAGCAGGCGTACCCGCAGCCACTACCACATCAGTACCAGAAAGAGTGATTCCAGCATTCGAAGATGAAACCGTAGTCAAGACAACTTGCGAAGCTAAAACAGGAACCCCATTTAAAGTATCGTTAACCAATACATTGGTGAAAGCCGTTCCGCCGTTTGCACCGTTTACAGGAGTTCCGGCATCATCATTAGCGACAATAGCAGGAGCGGTAACGCTAACAGTAACGGTAGCCGTATCACAATTGGTTGGATTTAATATTTCACAGATTTGGTACACCAAGGTATAGTTACCGGCAGGCGTACCCGCAGCCACTACCACATCTGTACCAGATAAAGTTACACCAGCATTCGAAGCTGAAACCGTAGTCACGATAACTTGCGAAGCCAAAACAGGAACCCCGTTTAAAGTATCGTTTACCAATACATTGGTGAAAGCTGTTCCGCCGTTGGCACCGTTTATGGGAGTTCCAGCATCATCACTAGCGACAATAGCAGGAGCAGT
>NZ_FNDB01000012.1 GCF_900099915.1 Flavobacterium omnivorum | reverse complement strand
GCATTGTCAGTTACGGTCCAAGTTACCGTTGTGTTTCCGATAGGGAAAACACTAGGCGCATCGTTGGTTACCGATTTTACCCCACAATTGTCAGCCGTAGTTGGAGATCCAAGAGTTACATTGGCTTTATCCGTTGTGCAAGAAGCAGCATCCACATTCACTGTTACAGGAGCTGCACAAGTAATGGTTGGCAGAATAGAATCGACCACCGTTACGATTTGAGTACAAGTAGCCGTATTTCCAGCATTGTCAGTTACGGTCCAAGTTACGGTTGTGTTTCCGATAGGGAAAACGCTAGGCGCATCGTTGGTTACCGATTTCACCCCACAGTTGTCAGCCGTAGTTGGAGATCCAAGCGTTATATTAGCTTTATCCGTTGTGCAAGAAGCGGCATCCACATTCACTGTTACAGGAGCTGCGCAAGTGATGGTAGGATTGATATTGTCAACGATAGTTACGATTTGTGTACAAGTAGCAGTATTACCCGCATTGTCAGTTACGGTCCAAGTTACAGTTGTGTTTCCAATAGGGAAAACACTAGGCGCATCGTTAGTTACCGATTTTACCCCACAGTTATCAGCCGTAGTTGGAGATCCGAGCGTTACATTAGCTTTATCCGTTGAACAAGAAGCGGTATCTACATTCACGGTTACCGAAGCAGCACAAGTTATGGTTGGTTTCACAGTATCCTTTACAATAACATTTTGAGTAGCTGTGACATTATTGCCGTTTCCATCATTAAAAGTCCAAGTGATGGTATACGTACCTTGAGTAGTATAGGTTAAAGGATCCGTAGTTGTTCCTAAAATTGCATTTCCAGAACACACATCGGTAGTTGTTGGAGCAGTAATAGTAGCAGAACATTCTCCGATTACATCTGCCAAAACAGGTTTAAAAGGCGCAACGGTATCATCTATAGTAATCTTTTGGATTACTTTAGTTTGATTATTGCATTTGTCAGATATTGTGTAAGTCCTAGTGATAACAGTAGGTAAATTTCCATTAGTAACATCTGAACTGGAAATACTCATGTTTGAATCAGTTGTACAATTATCACTAATTGATAAACCTAATGATTCTAAAGCTGCTACTGTTTTTACAGCAGGGGGAAGATCGCTAAGGGAACATCCTTCTATATTTAAATCAGATAAAGTACCTGTAATAATAGGTGCGGTAGTATCTTGAATTTTAATAATTTGATTTACAGTAGTAGCACCACAAAATGTTGTGATTTTGTATACTCTTTCTACTGTTATTGGACAATTTCCACTTTTTGAGTCTTTGTATGAAATGGAATATGTTCCAACAGTATTGTTATTTGTAAATGTACCTCCTGCTGTTGTAAACTGTGATAGTGAAATATTTACTTCAGTCTCGCTGTATGTTAAACCTGTTATTGCATTCGTTTCGCATCCTTCAAAGGTTTTAGTTATTGGTGCAGTAACTGTTGGTTTTGGATAAACGGTTACTGTTATTGGTTTTTTAGGACCGATACAAGAATTCTTTTCCTCAGCGACGTAATAAGTAAATATTCCTGGAGTACTGGTGTTAGGTATTAAGGTTGCTTGACCTAATACGTCCACGGAACTATAGTAAAGTAAAGTATTACCAGAGTCGCTAGGAGTTCCAGTTAGAGCCTGAGCCAAATCATCTTCACAATACTCTACATCTAAAGCTGTAGGGATTCCTGGTAATGGATTTATAGTTAATTTAACAGGTGTTCTTGTTATACTGGAACAAGAACCATTATTTGCTTGTGCATAATAAGTTTTTGAACCTACACCTATTTGGGTAGGAGAAGTTACTATATTTCCACCAGTGGCCGCGTCATACCAAGTTATACCTCCATCAGTTGCTGCAGCTGTTAAAGTTTGAGTTGTTGTTTCATCAGAACATGCTACTTGATTATTGATTATTGGAGCAGTGGGCGTTTGATTTATTGTTACTATTACAGCGATTCTTGCACTTTCACATCCATTAGTAGTTTGGCTTGCATAATAAGTTCCAGAAACCAATAAATCGGTGCTAGAGTATAAAGTACCGCCATTTGCTGCAGAATACCATTTTATAGATGTACCATTTGCAACTAAATCACTAACTTTTTTTGTGTCCCCTGAGCAGAAATTTTGATTTATAGCAGTTGGGATTGGAGTTTCTGTGACTGTAATTATTGCTTCACTTGTAGCAATATTAACTCCGCTACAAATACCTAAATTAGAAAACACTGCTCTGAATTTAGTTGTTTTGGTTAAATTTACAGGAGTGTAAGTAGTAGCGGTAGTATTTATATCTGTCCAACTAGTAAATGGACTAACTGACGATTGCCACTTTACAATAGTAGATCCAGCTGTAATGCCATTAGCCGTTAAAAGAGTGCTATTATTTCCTGAACATACAGCAGTTAATGCAGGAGTAACAGATCCTTTTAAAGGGATTCCAAAAGTTAATGGAATGTCGTTACATCTATTTGATGTAGGAGATCCACCACTTACTGAAGCCAATTTAGTGACTTTAATTAGGCCAGGATTATTTAAATCACAAATATCAACACCTATACTTGCAAATGGGATATTAAATTCTAAAAATGATCCATCTGATGAATTACAGCCATTGAAATTACCATTAGTTGCGCTTAAACCATTATTAGATACAGTAGTTAATGTTGATCCGTTTCCAGTGTAGAGCGTATAGGTAGAATTATTTTTAGCATTTAGTTCAATAATATATTCTGCGCCAGCTACTGCTAAGAAACCTCCAAACTGATCAGAAGTCAAACCTGTTGTTGGATTATTATCGGTATCTAAGTAAACTCTAAATAAAGCTGACCCAGAATTACCAATTTTCATTCCAATTTTTAGTACTGCTGTGTTTGTGTTTACTTTAGCAAATATTGTGTTAATATCGCATGTTGTACTTGCACCACTATTTACTATTTGTTTAAAGAATATTCCAGTTGCATATTCATCACCTACTGAGCTTGGACCTGGGCAATAATTTCCATCCGTTCCGCTTTCTTGACTATAACCATTAGTTACATTAGCAAATAGTGAAATAATGAAAATTAGAATAATTTTTTTAAGTTGGAGTAATTTTGTTTTCATAAAATCTATTGTATATGATTTTTCCGGATCTTTTATTAACTATCTGATTAATAAACGCATTTTTTTTATGCTAATTCTTTAAATAAAGTGAAACACAACAAGACTAATTTTTTAAAAATTTGATTGAATGACTTATCAAAAAAATTAGAAAAGTCTGAGACGATATTTTTTGAGGTAAAATATTTTTTTTCATGTAGGTTAAGAAGATTAGATTTAGGTTTTTTTGGAATTGGGCAATTTTCAAAAAGCTAAATTATTGGTAATAAATTATAGTTGTTTCTTTTTTCTATAAACAACACAAAAAGTCGTTTAAGTACATTTTTATGTTAATTCAATCTTAAAAAATTATTAAAAATATATAAAATTCGCTATTGCAGAGACATACTTGCTAGTTTATTTTACTGTTTATAATATTAATTTACATGAAGATTACGATAGTAATATTTAAATAAAGTAGATTTTTAATAAACGATATTTATACGTCATTACAGAATAAAAAGTTAAAAACAAGGATAATAAATTTTAGTTTTGTAAATTGTATTTAATAAATTTTACTAGTTGATAACAAAATTATTTTCCACTCATGAAAAACTTATTTTTGGTTCGCCATGCAAAATCAAGTTGGGAAGTTCCCATGCATGATAAAGATCGCGGTTTGACTTGTCAGGGTGTAAAAGATGCTCATCTAGTATCGTCCGAAGCTAAAGATTCAATTCCGAAAACATATGTAATTATTAGCAGTACTGCAAAAAGAACAACAAACACAGCGTTAATTTTTGCTCAAAATTTATCCTATCCTATCGAAAGTATCATTTACAAAGATGATCTTTATACATTTGATGAAAATGATTTAGAGAAAGTGATCAAATCCTATAGTAATTCTTATGAAAGTGTCATTCTTTTTGGACATAATGGAGCAATTACAGATTTTGTTAATAAATTTGGGGATGTTTATATTGAAAATGTTCCAACTTCAGGTTTTGTTCATTTAAAATTTGAAACAGAGGACTGGAAAAAAATAAAGAAAGGTAAAATTGAAAAAATAATATTTCCCAAAAATTTAAGATGAATAAAGTATTAGAATTTAAATATATTGATAGAGAAAAAAGTTGGTTGGCTTTCAACGCACGTGTATTACAAGAGGCAGGCGATAATTCAGTTCCTTTATTAGATCGGTTGCGTTTTTTGGGTATTTTTTCAAATAATTTAGATGAGTTTTTTCGAGTTCGTTTTGCAGCCATTAGACGATTAAGTTTAACTGGCATCTCTGGAGAAAAATACTTAGGAGGGATTTCAGCACAGCAATTAGTTAAGGATATCACTGAAATTGTTATTCAACAACAATCAGAAAGTTTACGAATTTTAAACATTATCGAAAGTGAACTCGAGACTAAAAATATATTTATTATAACAGAAACTGATATTACTTTTGAACAGGAAATTTTTCTAAAAGATTTTTTTATTCAAAAAGTGAGTCCTGAGCTAGTTACAATAATCTTAAATGATTTGGCAGAATTCCCGGTATTAAAAGACACTTCAGGGTATTTAGCTATTAAATTAGTTATGAATAAAAATTCAGAAGTTCGGTATGCAGTAATCGAAATTCCTAAAACAATTAATCGTTTTGTTGTATTGCCATCCAATAATGAAAAACAGTATATCATACTTTTGGATGACGTAATCAGACATAATTTGAGTAATATTTTTAATATTTTTGATTACAAAAGTGTTTCGGCTCACATGATAAAAATCACTAGAGATGCGCAATTGGATATCGATAGTGATTTGAGCAAAAGTATGATTGAAAAAATATCATTGAGTGTAAAAGATCGAAGAATAGGCGAACCGGTGCGTTTTATTTATGACCAACTCATTGAAGAAGATACCTTACAATTTTTTCTAGATAAAATGAAAATTGTCTCTACAGATAGTATTATTCCTGGAGGAAGATACCACAACAGAAGAGATTATATGGATTTTCCAAATCTAGGTCGATACGATTTATTATACCAAACTAACGATCCACTTCCTATTCCGGGATTAAGTTTGGAAGGAAGTATGCTTGAAAAAATAAGCGAAAAAGATTATTTATTGAATGCGCCGTATCAATCATTTTCTTATTTGACCAAGTTTTTGCGTGAAGCTGCCTTAGATCCTAAAGTAATTTCGATAAAAATCACATTGTACCGATTGGCAAAAAATTCTCAAATTATCAGCTCTCTTATTAATGCGGCTAAAAACGGAAAAAAAGTTACGGTTCAAATCGAATTGCAAGCTCGTTTTGACGAGGCCTCTAATATTTCCTATGCAGAGCAAATGCAGTTGGAAGGTATTGAACTTATTTTTGGAATAAAAGGGCTCAAAGTACACAGCAAAATATGCGTTATTGAAAGATATGAAAATGACAAAATAAAGCGATATGGTTTTATTTCTACAGGAAATTTCAACGAATCTACCGCTAAAGTGTACACTGACGTTACCCTTTTTACCAGTCATCAACAAATTCTAAAAGATATCATGAGGATATTTGAGTTCTTTGATATCAACTATAGAGTACATCGCTACAAACATCTTATCGTTTCTCCGCATTATACCAGAACAAGGTTTGTCAAGTTAATTGACAGAGAAATTACACACGCCTTAGCAGGAAGGAAAACACATATTAAGTTAAAAATGAATAGCTTATCTGATTTTGCAATGATTGATAAATTATATGAAGCCAGTAGAGCAGGTGTAAAAATTCAACTTGAAGTCAGAGGAATTTGTTCGTTGATTCCCGGAATTCCTGGAATGAGTGATAATATTGAAGCAATTAGTATTGTAGATAATTATTTGGAACACTCCAGAATTTATATTTTTGGTAATGCAGGGCAAACAGAAGTGTATATATCATCAGCGGATTTCATGACTAGAAATCTAGATGGTCGGGTTGAAGTAACATGCCCAATTTATGATCAAGGTATAAAAAACGAACTAATTGATAATTTTGATATTGGTTGGAAAGGCAATGTAAAAGCCCGTTTTCATTCTTACAAATTAGATAATAAGTACCGATATCGCAATCATAATCCTATTTTTAGAGCACAATTAGAAACCTATAAATATTATCAAAGAAAACTCCAAGTAGAGTCCCAAATTGAAACTAAAGTTTAATTATTTAGGGAAGGTTAATTAGCGCTTTTTTTAAGCAATGAATCAGGAGTGAATAAAATAATTTAGGTAGGAAATAAACGAATTGAAACGAAGATGATTAAAATAAAAAAATATGCAGCAATTGATATTGGTTCGAATGCCATGCGTTTGTTAATTGCAAATATTGTAGAACAAGAAGGAAAAGAACCTCAATTTAATAAAAGTTCACTCGTTCGCGTTCCCATTCGTTTGGGACAGGATGCATTTACGGTTGGAGAAATTTCGGAAGAGAATATCGAAAGAATGTGTGATGCCATGAAGGCTTTTAATCTTTTAATGAAGGTGCATAAGGTAGAACGATATATGGCATTTGCTACTTCAGCTATGCGAGAAGCGTACAACGGAAAAGAAGTTGTCGAAATAATTAAGAAGAACGCAGATATAGAAATAGAAATTATTGATGGTAAGAAAGAAGCAGCCATAATTGCTTCTACTGATTTACATCATTTGTTGAAAACCGATCAAACCTATCTTTTTGTTGATGTTGGAGGAGGAAGTACTGAATTTACGTTGTTTTCTAATGGTAAAATGATAAATTCTAGATCTTTTAAAGCTGGAACGGTGCGCTTGCTAAATGATATGGTGTGCGATGTAGTATGGGATGAAATTGAAAAATGGATTAAAATAAATACACAAGAATACGACGAAGTCACACTAATA
The DNA here is from genome assembly GCF_900099915.1 of Flavobacterium omnivorum. Classification (GTDB taxonomy): domain Bacteria; phylum Bacteroidota; class Bacteroidia; order Flavobacteriales; family Flavobacteriaceae; genus Flavobacterium; species Flavobacterium omnivorum. Next base: position 88,679 of record NZ_FNDB01000012.1, on the reverse strand, counting down.
GGTTCTGGGGGTAATATAAATAAGTTATTTAAAATGTCTGGCAAATTGCAGGAAAAACCTCTTTCATATATTTATATGAATTCGCAATATGCTTTTTTAAATTCATTATCCTATGAGCAAAGAATATCTGAATTAGGGTTGAATCCAGACCGTGCCGATGTAATTATTCCAGCAACACGTATCTATTTAAATGCTATGAAATGGAGTGGTGCAAGAAATATTTATGTACCTAAAATAGGACTTTCAGATGGTATTGTAAAAGCGATGTATTACAACAAAATATAATTTGTAACTACCCCATTATACATCTAAATCTAATCCAAATGTTGAACGTAATAGTTCAATATTTGGATTTATTTCTAAAAATCTATTATACCTGTCCTGGTCATTAAAACTTCTTTTATTTTCTACGCTTTCATTAACCATCACTTCGATGGTGATATCATGATTGTGTAAATGTCCTTTTAAATGACCTAAAAGTCCATGTATTTCTTTTTCAAAATCTAATTTTGATCCTTCATTAGGCAATTCAATTGTTATAGCGGTTCCATCTAATTTAGGATCGTTAATGAGTAATAAGGATTCCATAATTTTAAAGCCTTTCTCCCCTAAACGTTGCGCATATTTATTCCAATACAACAACATTTCTGTCTCGGTGAAAGATTCCGTGGGTAAGTGAAGTACCTGTTTTATGATTCCTTTACTACTTTCTTCTAACGCTTTTTTAGCACGAATACTGGCTAATGAAAACGTAGAAACCTTTGGTCCATCAGATTGCGGAATGTTTATTTTTGCTGCTGGAGTAGGTAATGGAATTGATGTAACAGCAGCTGTAGTTTCCGGTTCTTTTAATGGAACAGAATCTATAACTGGGATAGCAGGTTTCTGATCTTCAATTTTCGGTTGAACCGTTATCGAATAATCATTCTTTCTATAATAAGTAGATGGAATTATATATTGCTCAACTTTTTTTTTTCTCCATCATAAGTGATAGAGGCCAGTTGCATCAAACAAAGTTCAACTAGAAGTCGTTGATTTTGACTTAGTTTGTATTTTAAATCACAATCATTTGCAATCTCGATTCCTTTTAAAAGAAAGTCTTGACTGCATTTTTGTGCTTGCACACCATACATTTGCTGTGCTTGTTCCCCAACTTCTAATAAAGATAAAGTTGCAGGTGTTTTAGAAACCAATAAATCTCTAAAATGAGAAGCCAATCCGGATACAAAATGGTGCGCATCAAAACCTTTAGCTAGAATTTCGTTGAAAGCCAACAATAAATCTGGAATTTTGTTTTCCAAAAGCAAGTCGGTGATGTTAATGTACGTTTCGTAATCCAACACATTCAAATTCTCTGTAACGGCCTGACGTGTCAACTCTTTTCCACAAAAAGAAACTACTCGGTCAAAAATTGACAAAGCATCGCGCATGGCACCATCCGCTTTTTGAGCAATAATATGCAAAGCGTCATCTTCAAAAACTACTCCTTGACTGGTGGCAACTTCAGCAAGATGTTCTTTGGCATCTTTTACAGTAATTCTTTTGAAATCAAATATCTGACAACGAGAAAGTATCGTTGGAATAATTTTATGTTTTTCGGTCGTTGCCAAAATAAAAATGGCATGTTTTGGTGGTTCTTCCAGTGTTTTCAAGAAAGCATTGAAAGCTGCCGAAGATAACATGTGAACCTCATCAATAATATAGACTTTATATTGTCCCGTTTGTGGCGGGATCCGCACTTGGTCAATAAGATTCCTAATATCATCAACGGAGTTGTTAGAAGCGGCATCTAATTCGAAAACATTAAAGGCAAAATCTTCAGTGGGATCATCATATCCTGGCTGGTTTATTTTACGGGCCAAAATACGGGCGCAAGTTGTTTTTCCAACGCCACGAGGTCCTGTAAATAACAATGCTGAAGCTAAGTGATTGCTTTCTATGGCATTCAATAAAGTATTAGTAATGGCTTTTTGTCCTATAACATCTTTAAATGTTTGAGGACGATACTTACGAGCCGATACAACAAATTGTTCCATAGAAATTTTATTCGAAAGCAAATATAGGTTTTAATTTAAAGATGCAAAAATTTAAGGATTGAAAGATTTTATAATTTTCAGAATGGTTATTGTTTCCGAAATTCCCTAGCCCAGATTACTTCACAGTACTATAATTTTATTGGAGTTCAGTGAACTGCGTTTGAAGTTAAAATCCTTATACGCCGGGGTTCGGCGGATAATATTGTAACGTATAGCTGGAATAAGCTCCTAAAAAATAATTGATTTAAATTCTTGCTTTAGTTTTAAATTATTTTAGAAAACGAGCTTATTTGTCTCTTCCTTTGATGCTAAGATCAATTAAAACTCTTGCGGCACCATTATCTGAATTTGCGGCATATCCCGCTACAAATACTCCTTTTTTGCCCGAAGTTGATTTTATGCCATAAACCGTGGCTTCGTCATCTGGATTGGTATCTCCTTCGTAACGGTAAATATGTTGAATTTCATAGTGGCTAGGATTTTTTACAATATCTTCCTCATGAAGATTAAAATCAAAGGTAAATCCCATCTCATTCAAATCGTCTAAGGCTTTAGAAACGGTGGCATAATGATACATATTTGTCATAATAGAGATTTTTTAGTTATTTACTAAAGGTAACTATTTTATTATGAATTGATTGTAAAAGGGATGTTAAAGTAAATAGCTGTAAAGGAAAAAAAAGAATTAAATAGTGTAAATTTGCACCGCAGACCGCCTTATCGCCGTTTTGAGTAATCAAGAGGGAGGAAAGTCCGGACACCATAGGGAAGTATAGCGGGTAACGCCCGCCGGTTTTGTCTTTACGGACGAGATTAGGACAAGTGCAACAGAAAGTATGTACAGGTAATGCTGTAGTGAAACCAGGTAAACTCTATGCGGTGAAATATCAAGTATATCAGCATTTAAGGGCTTCTCGTCCGTTGTTGAAGGGTAGATAGCTTGAGTCTCGCAGTAATGCGGGATCTAGATAAATGATAAGGCTCTAATTTATTGGAGACAGAATCCGGCTTATAGGTCTGCATTTTTTTAAAAATTCTACTAAAGATTTTTTCTTCTAAGAACTCCTATTTATTGTACTTGCAGAATGTAGACAGCGTAATATCTCTTTTTTCGCGTTGTAAATATGCTACTCAATCGTCATCGATTTTAATTTAGTTCTGTAAGCTTCAAGCGCAACAGATTTAGAAATAAAACCATAGTATTTTTCCTCTTTAAGCACCGGTAAGAATGCTTTTTTCGATTTCTCAAACTTATTCATGACCATTTCCATACTGTCGTCTGGCGAAATTGTTTCAACAGGTTTCAGCATTATTTCTTTTACCAATGTATATTTAACGCGGTAATTATTGAATATTATTTCGCGAATATCATTAAAATGAACAATGCCTAATAAGTTTTGTTCGGTATCAACTACAGCAAATATCACTTGGTTAGAATGAGAAATGAGGTCAACGAGTCTTTCTAAATTTTCATCAGGAGTAACTGTTAAGAAATCAGTTTGTATGATGGAATTGGTCTCTAAAGTAGATAGCACATTGGTGTCCTTGTTGCTGGTAAAGGCATGCCCTTTTTGCGCTAAATTTTTCACATCCATAGAATGTTTTTCAAAACGCTTGGAAATCGCAAAACTGATTGATGCCACAATCATAAGCGGAATCATTAGATTATAGCCTCCGGTAATTTCAGCAATTAAGAAAATAGCAGTCAATGGCGCATGAAATAAACCGCTCAAAATACCTGCCATTCCCACCAAAGTAAAATTACTAACAGGTAATTTAGTAAGTCCTGTAAGATTTAAAAATTTGGAAAAAAAGAAACCAACATAAGAACCCAGAAACAGCGAAGGAGCAAAATTTCCACCATTACCGCCACTTCCTAGGGTAATTCCTGTCGCAAAAACTTTTATCATCATCGTGCAACCTACAAAAAGTAAAAGTGCCCAACTATTATCGCGAAAACTACTGAATAATGTGTTTTCTAACAATTTTCCGGGATCGTTCTCAGATAAAGTTTTGATACTTTCATATCCTTCTCCAAAAAGTGTTGGAAAAATAAAAATAAGTACCGCTAAAATAGAAGAACCAAACAACGCTTTTTTATAAGGAGATAATTTAAGTCGGGCAAAAAAATGTTCTACTTTCTGAAAATTTCGAGAGTAATAAACGGAAATGAATCCGGTAAATAAACCTAACAGGATATAAAAAGCAATATTATGATAATCAAAACTCTGTTGCTGTTTGAAGGATAGTAAAATTTCCTCGTTCAATGCAATTACAGAAACTAAAGCTCCTGTGGCCGCAGCTATCATGATAGGTGTAAAGGCTGCAATACTCACATCTACCAACAGTACTTCGATAGCAAATAATACTCCGGCAATTGGTGCGTTGAAAGCGGCGGCAATTCCGGCAGCAACTCCACAACCAATTAGTAAAGTGCGGTCTTTATAACTTAATTTATATTTTTGTGCATAGTTCGAACCAAAAGCGGCTCCTGTAATTACAATTGGACTTTCTAAACCTGCAGAACCACCTAAACCAACCGTTAATGAGCTCGTTACAATTTGGGCGTACATTTGTTTTTTTGGAATAATACTTGCTTTTTTAGCAACGGCATATAAAATTTGCGAAGTCCCTTTTTGGATTGTTCCTCCCAAAACTCTTTTAACAACAAAAACAGTAAGCAGAATACCAATTATGGGCAGAATACTATTAAGAAATCCCAGTTTTAAAATTCCACTGACATAAGTTGCAAAAGAAAATACCCAATGCGCAAAAGTTTTCAGAACTATTACAGCAAATGCGGAGGAGATTCCAACCAAAACTGCAGATAAAAATATAAACTGTTTTGGAGTCAATATAGACTGTGCTACGGCAATTATGACTTCTAGTTTGGCTATTAATTTTTTGAACATTATAATTTTTTAAAAGGGATGCAAAACTACTATTATTTTAATCCTAACAAATATTTTTCAATGCTTCTTTTGAACTTAATTTTTTTAAATTACTGGAATTTACAAACTTTATAACCGCTTTAGGATTTGATTTTGCATATTCCCGTAACGCCCAACCTATTGCTTTTTGAATAAAAAATTCGTTAGAATGCGAATGCTTTAAACATTCGGAAAATAATAAATCAGTATTCGTTTTTTGTTTGTAACCCAATTGAAATAAAATTGCACTTCGGTTCAACCACATATTCTCAGACCTTGAAAATCGTGTGATCACATTTTTGGTTTCTAATGGGAATTCGCTCAGATATTCGCCTAAAATGTACTTTGCAATCGTATCGACACTGTCCCACCAAGAATTGTTGATTAATAGTTTTTCAATCAGTTGAATATCGTCTTTTTTATAATTTCCCTTAAGTTCTTTTTTCAAAATTTCAATGGCACAATAATGAAATTCCCGTCCTGTTTTTGAATATAATTCTGATACAATTTCCATTGCGTTTGCCGAAACCTCTTCACTCTTTTCTTTCCAAATTTCCTTAAAAATACGTCTTCGTTCCTCCGTTTTTATTCCAAAAAAAGGAAAGTTGTTTTTCATGTATTTTGCCATTGCAAAAGCATTTTCCGGATTTTGATTTGCTTCAAAAGCGTTTTCTAAGGCAAGTGTAAAGTTCATAAATATTTAAATTTTTAGTCACCCTGAGCGCAGTTGAAGGGCTAAAATCCAACCGCTTTATCATCTCCTCTAAAATCCGCACCACCTTCGAGTTTTTTATTTGGTAAAACCAAAATGGCATCCACTTTTCCTATTACGGGAGTCGTTTTTTCATTGATTAAATATCCTTTTGATTTTAAGGTTCCAAATGTTTTAGTGTCGAAAGTGTTGGGTTCAAATGTGATCAAATCCGGCAACCATTGGTGATGAAAACGGGGCGCATTTACCGCTTCCTGCACACTCATACTGTATTCATAAACATTTAAAATAGTTTGCAATACTGATGTAATGATTGTTGAACCACCAGGAGAACCTACAACCATAAATAATTTACCATTTTTCTCTACGATGGTGGGAGTCATGGAACTCAACATTCGTTTTTGTGGTGCAATACTATTGGCCTCATTGCCCACTAATCCAAACATGTTAGGTTCACCTGGTTTGGCACTGAAATCGTCCATTTCGTTATTTAGGAAAAATCCCAATTCATCACAATAGTATTTAGATCCATACCCATCATTTAGGGTGGTGGTTGACGAAACGGCGTTCCCAAATTGATCGACAATTGAGTAATGTGTCGTCTCTGTACTTTCATTATAGGTCACTTTTCCTTCTTTTATTTCCGATGATAAAGTAGCTTTTTCAAAACTAAAATTCGACATTCTTTGTTTCAAATAATCATCTGCCATTAAAGCTTTCAAAGGTATTTTTACAAAATCAGGATCGCCTAGATAATAACTTCTGTCTGCGTAAGCTCTTCTTTCCGCTTCGACAATAACTTGAATGGCTTCGGTGGAATTATGGCCCATTTTAGCCAAGTCAAAAGGCGCAATCATTTTGAATATTTGAGCTAGACATATTCCGCCACTGCTGGGTGGAGGCATTGAGATTATCTTTAAATCTTTATAATCAAAAGTAAGCGGCGTTCTCCATTTGGCTTCGTATTGAGCTAAATCTTCCAAGGAGATTATCGCTCCTTTTTCCTGAAGGTATTGGACTAATATTTTAGCAGTTTCTCCTTTGTAAAATTCATCTCTGCCGTTTTTTGAGATTCTTTTTAATGTAGCGGCTAGTGCAGGATAGCGTATTACATCATTTTCCTTAAAAGCGTTTGCAAATAAGGTCTTGTCTCCATTTACCTTGATGATTTTATCTCGATATGCAGCCAACCGTTCTTCTTGTTTTTTGGTAACAATAACACCTCTTTCGGCCAATTCAATTACAGGTTTTAGAATTTCTTCAATAGGTAATGAACCTAATTTTTCATGAACGGCAAAAACGCCGGCAATCGTTCCGGGAACTCCAATAGCCAGAGGAGATTCGGTACTCTTACCTTTTATTACATTGCCTTTTTCGTCTAGAAACATATTTTTTGTTGCTGATAGTGGGGCTTTTTCTCGGTAATCTAGAGAACCAATTTCGCCATTAGCTTTCCGATACACCATAAAACCGCCACCGCCAAGATTTCCTGCATACGGATAGGCGACTGCAAGAGCCATTTCTGTTGCTACCATCGCATCAAAAGCATTGCCGCCTTTTCTCATGATTTCAACACCAATTTTGGAAGCTTCTTCGCGTGCGGAGACTACCATTGCTTTTGTCGCAACTAACCCCGTAGGTGGAGCGCTATTTTGTTGGGTTTTGCAACTCATAGTTAAAACACTCAGTAGTATAATTATTTTTTTCATCCGAATACTATAAATTTAAAAACCAACGGCTTTGTTATCGCCTCTCTTGTCTGCTCCACCCTCCAATTTACCATTTGGTAATATCAAAATCGCGTCTACTTCACCAATGATTTCTTTGTTTTTTTCATTGATGATGTATCCCTTTTTCTTCAAATCAATAAATAGTTTTTTATCGAAAGAATTGGGTTCAAAAGTAATCTCATCTGGCATCCACTGATGGTGAAAACGAGGTGCATTTACCGCTTCTTGCATACTCATATCAAATTCATACACATTCAATATAGCCTGTAAAACGGATGTAATTATGGTAGAACCTCCTGGCGTACCGACAACCATGAAAAGCGAATTGTCTTTTTCGACAATCGTAGGTGTCATCGAACTTAGCATTCTTTTTTCGGGAGCGATGCTGTTAGCTTCTCTTCCTGTAAGACCATATAAATTAGTGACGCCTGGTTTTGCACTGAAATCATCCATTTGATTATTCAAAAAGAAACCCAATTCATCACAATATATTTTAGAACCATAGTTGTCGTTTAAAGTTGTTGTGGCCGATACAGCGTTTCCAGCAGCATCTACAATCGAATAATGAGTAGTTTGGTTGCTTTCATATCCTTTGATTGTTCCATGCGCAATATCCGAAGATTTTGAAGCTTGATCAAATGAAAAATCCTTCATTCTTTTTTCCAAGTAAGACGGACTTACTAATTCTTCAATAGGAAGTTTTACAAAATCAGGATCACCCAAATAGTAATTCCTGTCTGCATAGGCTCTTCGTTCCGATTCTGTAAGTACTTGAATCGTTTTTACGCTGTTGTGTCCCATTTGTGAAAGGTTGAAAGGCTCAATCATTTTCATTATTTGATTCAGACAAATTCCACCGCTGCTTGGCGGAGACATCGAAGTGATTTTTAAATTTTTATACTGAAAAGTAATTGGAGTTCGCCATTTGGCCGCATACGTAGAAAAATCTTCCATTGTGGCATTTCCTCCTTTTTTTGATAAGAACGCAACTAATTTTTGAGCAGTTTCGCCTCTGTAAAATTCATTACGACCGTTTTTGGCAATTCGTTTTAAAGTGGCTGCCAGCGCACGATATTTTATGGTATCATTTTCTTTATAGACTTTTGAAAATAAACTATTAGTTCCATTTCTTTTTATAAAAGAGGCTCTATTGTAAGCCAAACTTTCTGCTTGAAATTTAGTGACAATAACACCTTTTTCAGCGAGTGCAATGACGGGTTCCAGAATTTCGCTCATTGGTAAAGAGCCATATTTTTTGTGTACTTCAAATATTCCAGCTATTGTTCCCGGAATTCCAGAAGCGAGCGCTGTTGCAGTACTTTTTCCTTCTATTACATTTCCTTTTTTGTCTAGAAACATATCTTTAGACGCTGCCAAGGGTGCTTTTTCTCTGTAATCAATTGCTCCAGTTTCGCCATTGGCTTTTCTAAAAACCATAAAACCACCACCGCCAATATTCCCTGCTTGTGGATGAGAAACTGCCAAAGCGAGTTCGGTAGCCACCATAGCGTCAAAAGCATTACCTCCTTTCCTGAGGATAGCTACGCCAATTTGTGAAGCTTCTTCTCGTGCGGAAACAACCATCGCTTTTGAGGTTACTAATCCAGTAGGTTCTACCGTTTTTTCATTCGATTTACAACTTAAAACAGCAAAGGCGAGTAGGAAAATTATTTTTTTCATAAAGTGGTTATTTTAATATTTGAATGCACTATTAATTCTTCGAAAAATTCGCTGAAATGATCTTCGAATTCTGTATAGTATTCTGAAAGTTCGTTGCTTGCAAACCGCATGTTTGATTTATTTTTTGTTCGAATATCCATTTGTGTTAAAATGTGGTCAATTCCACTGATTGTTCGGTAACTAACTAACCAATTTTCCTTAAATAGAATAGGCATTATTTTTATGGTTCTTTCCGAAAGTACGTTGCTGTTTTCCCGTAAAGATTGATAAAAACGTTCAACGAAATCCTCCAGTTTTTCATCGGAATAACAACTCCAATTTTTAGCCAAAAAATGATCATAAAAAACATCCACAATTACACCTGCATAATGATGGTATTTCTCATGTAATTTTTTGGTGCTTTTTCTGAAAATGGGATGTGCATCGGTAAAAGTGTCAATGGCACGATGCAGAATAATTCCTTTTTGAATTTCTAAAGGATAACTTTCAAAATGTTTCCCCCGAATTCCGTCGGCCATGAAATTGCCAATTTTGATTAAATCATTATCACCGGAAAGATAGATGTGTGCTAGAAAATTCATTCGCCTAATTTAGGAATTTAAATGATGAATTTTGAATTCTAAATGACTTTTATAAACCGTCAATTATTATATTTGTGAGCAATTTAAAATTTATAATTCAAAATTTAAAATAATAATCAATGACTTTAATAAAATCAATATCGGGAATTCGTGGAACAATAGGAGGTAAAGTTGGTGATAATCTGACTCCACTTGATGCAGTAAAATTTGCTTCGGCTTACGGAACTTGGTTGAAAGATTACATTGGAAAAGAAAAACTAACCGTTGTTGTAGGTCGTGACGCTCGTATTTCTGGGCCCATGATTCATAATTTGGTGGTGAATACTTTAATTGGTTTGGGGATTGATGTGATTGATTTGGGATTGTCAACAACGCCAACGGTTGAAGTTGCGGTTCCTTTAGAGAAAGCTGATGGTGGAATAATTCTTACGGCTTCGCACAATCCAAAACAATGGAATGCGTTGAAATTATTGAATGAGAAAGGAGAGTTTTTAAATGGTGCCGAAGGTGAAAGAATCCTTGACATTGCGGAAGCGGAAGCTTTTGATTTCTCTCATGTAGATGATTTAGGGGAAATAATGGTTAATGATGCTTACATGGATATTCATATTGATGAAGTTTTGAATTTACCTCTGGTAGATGTTGATGCTGTAAAAGCAGCTAAATTTAAAGTGGTTGTGGATGGTGTAAACTCTTCGGGAGGAATTATTATTCCAAGGTTGCTGGAATTAATGGGCGTTGAAGTAGTTGAATTATACTGCGAACCAAACGGACATTTTCCACATAATCCAGAACCGTTAAAAGAACATTTAACTGATATTTCCGAATTAGTTGTTAAAGAAAAGGCCGACTTAGGGATTGTGGTAGATCCTGATGTAGATCGCTTGGCTTTCATTTGTGAAGACGGTGAAATGTTTGGTGAGGAATATACTTTGGTGGCTTGCGCCGATTATGTATTGAGTAAAACTCCTGGAAATACAGTGTCTAATATGTCGTCTTCTCGTGCTTTGCGCGATGTCACAAATGCACATAACGGAAGCTACGAAGCAAGTGCCGTAGGTGAGGTGAATGTAGTGGAATTGATGAAAAAGAATAACGCAGTAATAGGTGGTGAAGGAAATGGTGGAATTATTTATCCGGAATTGCATTACGGTCGTGATAGTTTGGTAGGAGTGGCATTGTTTTTAACGCACTTAGCTAACAAAAAAATGACAGTTTCTGCTTTGCGTGCTTCGTATCCAGAATATTATATGAGTAAAAACAAAATCGAATTGACACCTCAAATCGATGTGGATGCCATTCTTGTTGCGATGACCGAGAAATACAAAAATGAAGATATTACCACAATTGATGGTGTGAAAATTGACTTTGCCGAAAACTGGGTTCATTTAAGAAAATCGAATACGGAACCTATTATTCGTATTTACACTGAAGCTTCTTCACAAGAAAAAGCTGATTCACTAGCAGAGAGAATCATTGACGAAATAAAGGCAATTGCTGGAATTTAATACCATTTTTTGTATATGCTAAAACCCTTTCAATACTAGGTTTGAAAGGGTTTTGTATTTAAATGAAAACAATCATTAAAAATTTACTCTGAAGCTTAGATTGGGCGTTAAACCCAATGATTTATTGTCCACCTGTATGGCATCTTTGGAATTATTGGGATTTACTTTGTAATATCTATTGATCACATTATTCTGATTCGTAGCATTTATAACTCCGGCTGTAAACGAAGCTTTTACTACAGATGACAAATTGAAGTTATAATTTAACGAAGCGTCTAATCGCATAAAATTATCTAAGTTTGTACTGTTTGGCGAGCCATAATTTACCATGGTGTTATTTCCGCTTTGAGTGGTTTCATTATCTTGAATTGGAGTAGTAAAAGGGATGCCATTTCTCCAAATGCCACCAACGGCTATTTTGAGATTTTTTATAATGAGATAGTAAAAACCAAACGATGCTGAATGTCTTATGTCTGCATTGTTAGGGAAAGTGACCGGTGTAAAAGTATCAAATTCATAATTATTAGTGCTAAAAGTATAACTAGCCCAAATGCTATATTGACGCGCTGTTTTATTGGCCAAAAATTCGATGCCTTTTGCAGTATAACTTCCGTGGGCATTTTTATATTGAAAACTATTATAAAATCCTTGGTTAGAAGCTGTAATTCCATCTACAATTTTATAGAAAGTGGTGGCCTCTATATTAAGTTTTTTGGTATTAAATTCAACACCAAAAGAACCTTGTTTGCTTCTTGCAATTGGAATGTCTGTGTTATTAACTACAATCCAGCGTCTTTTTTCGACACCTAAAAAATCATCTTCAAAGTCTACTATTTGAGTCGTAGATTGATTCTTGAACTCTCCCTCCAATTTTAAAGCAATTTGATCTGATACTTGTTGTCGAATGTTTATTCTTGGCTCAACTAAAAACTTTTCAAATTTTTGAAAATAATTCAACCGCATACCCATTCGCAAATACGTTTTGTTTTTACTGTATTCCACTTCTGAAAATAAGGCATGATTCAATAAAACCTCCTTTTTAGTGCTGGAATAGATGGGATTGCTCACCGTGGTTTGATTGAGCATTCCTGTTTCATTAAATTGGTACCCCAACAAGAAATTTAGATGATCATTTGATTTATAATTAGCATTAATCTTAATTCCAGTTTCTTGAACTTCATTGGCTTCTGTTAAGCGCTGATCTGTTTCCACTCGGTAATCTGTAGCGTCAATGTTGTATTTAGAGAAATAAGTAATGAAGTTTGTACTCAATTTTGAAGTCCATTGCGCTTTCCAATTGCCTCCGTAACCATTGTTTTTTTGAGATAAATTACTGGTTTTAGATTCGGTTTTATTTGCATTTGTAATGAAACGTTCCGAATATTCCAAAGCGTTGTTGATACCAATAATATTGGCTCTAAATTGATGTTTTTCGCTTAAATCGAAAAGCACTTTAGCGGTATAATCATAGAAATAAAAATCCGAAGCTGTGTCACGTTGTTCGCTATCCGCATTGATCTCAGTATCCTGAAAACTACGATCAAAATATTTAGTATAGGTAGGGGTTGAAAACAAATCAGTGATGGAACGACGTCCTGAAACATGAAGTTCAACTTTTTTCGTTATTGGTATTTCGAGAAAAGCATCAGTGCTGATGGAATTAATTCCCGCGCCACCAGAAAAGGTATTAGTAACTAAATCTTTTGTATACATGTTGATGGTACTGGAAACACCATCACTGTATTGCGCACTAGTTCCGTTCTTGCTAACGATAACTTTGTTAGTTAGATTGGGATTATAAGCGGATATTAGCCCAAAAAAATGACCTGAATGATACATTTTTATATTATCCCATAGGACTAAATTTTGATCGTTGGTTCCTCCGCGAACATTTATATTAGCAATACTTTCATTCGTGCTTTCTATACCAGGAAGCGCTTGTATAGATTGCAAAATATCAGGATCTATTAAACCGGGTAGAATAGCAAATTTTTTAGTGTTTAATACCGTGCTTCCATCCAAGTATTTCTGTAATCCTGGTGTTAAATAAACGGGTATTAAAACCTGATTCAACTCTTCGTTTCTTGTAGTAAGAACTATCTCTTTGCAGTTATTTTGCGCAGAAAATAATTCTTGCGCAGTAAAATTTCTGGATTCAAATCCTATATACGAAATAGTTAGAGTGGCGGTTATTGAAATATTCTTTATATTGAATTTTCCATTTTCAGTAGTGATAGTGCTTCTTTGTATGTTGTTTACCAATACCGAAGCCCCAATTAACGGTGATTTATTTGCATCAGCTAATACTATTCCGCAAACAGATACTGTTTTGTTAAGTACAGAAACAGTAACATAACGATCGTCTAAGGCTTTAAAATTTAAAAGCGTTTTAGAGTTAAGATAATCAATAGTTTCTAGTAAGGTCAATGAAGGTTTTGGTTTGTCAATTGTAATGTTGGCCACATCTTCAACAGCGTACGAAAACTTGATGTTGAATTGCTTTTCCAGGGCAATTATTACCTCGCTCAAAGGAGTTTTTTTACTTGTACCTTGTCCATGACAAATACAGCTCATGCAGAGCAGCAAAAAAACAAGCCATTTACTGCGCACCATAATTATAAAATATAATGGTTTTGCCTTCAATTTTATAGCTTAATTTAAGCGGAATTGTAACTGCTTGCAGCGCAATTTCTTTATCAGTATGAGTAAAACTTCCTGTAAATAGTTTTGAAGTATCAACACCTTTTACTTTAATTTTTAAATCATATTGCCGCTCTAATTCTGCAATAACCTGATCTAATGGAATTTTATTAAAACTAGATTCTTGTTGAATCCACGAAGGATTTTGGGCATTAAAATCTTCAACATTTTCGATTTTTCCATTAATAACTCGAAAGGTCTTTCCGGGAGGTAATTTAGTCGTATTATTATTGTGTGTAACGCTCACTAAACCTTCATAGCAGCGCACTTCAAAATAGTTTTTGCGTTCCTTTACATTAAATTGTGTTCCTAATACGGTAACGATTCCATCCGTTGTTTTTACGCTGAATGTTTGCCCTTTCTTCACTTTAAAAAAAGCTTCACCCGCTAAGGTTAAAGTTCTGTTGTTAGCCCACTTTTTTTCGTTAAAACTGATTTTTGATGCTGCATTTAAAACTACTTCAGAATTGTCTGGAAGTGTAAAGATTTTTCTTTGTGCTATTTGGGTTTCAAAAGAGGTGTTGTTATTATAAAAGAAGAGATAACCAGAAGTTAGTGCTAGTACTAAAACTGCCGCAACTCTGTAAAATGTTTTGAAGTTTATAGTTCTTACTTTTGGTTTATTTTTAGAATGGTTTCTAGCTTTTAATGTTTCCAATGCTGCTTGCGCATCTACTTTTGGAGCTTCTAATTGTGACGCGTAGTGAGCAATCTTTTCAAGTGTCTGTAAATCTTCAGATTGTTTTAAATCCTTCATTTCTTTCTTTGAAAGGTCATCGTTCAACCATTTTAATATCTCTTTTTCCTTTTTCATGTTATATCTCTGTGTTTATAAGACAACTAACTTTAAAATTACCCTACAGCTAAATGATTAATTATATATTTTCTATTTGGGCTTTTAAAATTTGTAGAGCAGCGGACATTCTTTTTTCTACAGTTTTTTGCGAAATACCTAGTAAATCAGCTATTTCTCTGTACTTTTTACCGTCTATTCGATTCAATAAAAAAACTTCCCGTTGCGTTTCGCTTAAAGATCCAATTGCTCTAGTTAGCTTTTGTCTGAATTCTTCTTCCTCTAATAGATATTCGGGACTTTGATTATTGGTGTCTAAATTAGGGGCATCTTTAGCATACTGAAGAACAACTTTTTGATGTTTTATCGTATTTAGAAATAAATTAGTAATACTCGTAAACAAATAGGTTTTGGCTTTGTTAAAGTCAATTTTGGAACAATTTTCCCAAATTTTAGTAAATGCATCCTGTACTAAATCTAATGCAGCCTCACCATCACCACATTTGTAGTAAGCAAAATTACTTGCGGATTGAACCTGCTTTAAATAAAAGTCTTTAAAGTGATTTTCGTCGCAAAGAGTGGTTTTATTGTCGCTCATGTAGTGTAATTTCATTATTTGGTAGGCTGTAAATGTAAAATAATTTTTTAAAAAGTAATTCGGATTACTGGAATTGCTTTTTTATGAATTGCTATTTAAAATTTAAATCACTGAATAGATGTGTTTTATGTTATATTTTTACAATTTATTTATTTTTATAATTTTTTTTGTAGGGTAAAAGTAAAGGTAGTTGTCTTACTTACAGAAAGGCGTTATAAAAGATCGCTTGTAAATATAAAAATACCTTAAATTTGAAAATTATGAAAAAGTTAAAAACAGTTACCGGAATTGCATTAATGGCGATCTTAAGTTTTACTTCATGTCAAAATGAAATAGATGACGTGCAAGGAGAAAATCCCAATACAAATTCAGCAAATTCAACGACAACAAGTAATTTAAAACGTACGTCGATGTACGATGGTTCCTTTGATGATTTCTTAGATGGAGCTTCTTGCTCTTCTATTTTGTTGCCCTTTTCTGCCAAAGTAAATGGTGTTCAAGTTTCGATTTTTAGTCAATTAGATTACCAACAAGTGCTTTCCATTTTTGGACAGTCGAATACTGATCAAGATGCGGTTGTATTGCAATTTCCGTTTAAAGTAAAATTGAGTAATTATACAGAAGCAAACGTTACCAATCAAACCGAGTATAATGCTATTGTAAACGCATGTTCATCGGCAGAAGCTTCTAGTCAAGGTGCCATTTCTTCGGTAAATATTAGCTTTCCGATTACAATTTTAACCTATAATCTTAGCCTGCAACAAACAGGAAGTATTGTAGTAACATCCGAACAGCAATTATATACGTATATGTCTAATGTAAGTAGTTCAGAACTGTATTCCGTTAACTACCCCATTTCAGCAACAATTGCAGATGGAACCAAAATGACGATTTCTAGTGATGCTGAATTACAAGCAGCGATTAATGCGTCGCTAAAAACGGAAGCAACAATGGCTGAAGCAACTCAAAATTCAAAAAAATTGGAAACAATTTTAGTAAATGGAAAATTCAAAGTTGATTCGTTTGTAAGTGCTGGTGTAAATTCCGCAAGTAATTATAAAGATTTTACAATAGATTTTGCAAATAATTTATCAGTTACTGCAGTAAACCTATTAAGCACGACGGTTAACGGTACGTATGCTGTGAGTTCAGAATTAAGTGTTTTTCTAAAACTGAATTTTTCGGGTAATGCTACATTTACATTATTAAATAATACATGGAAAGTAACGAGTTTTACGGCGACAACAATCACCTTGCAAAGTACAACTAATGCAGCTGTAACATTAGTATTGAAACAAATATAGCTCGATTTAGCTGGGTAGTTTATAAAGAACAGCTACCTAATATTCCGTAGCTGTTCTTATAAATAACCTTAAAATTAAAACAATAATGAAAAAATTAATTTCGCTACTTGCAATTGGTCTGTTCCTTTCCGTAGCATCTTGTTCAAAAGAAGAGGATACGTTAGATAACGCAATTGTAATAAATCCCAATACAAATAAACAGCAAACAGGAAGCTCGGCAAACGATTTATTGTCGGATAAAAAGTTTAAAAGTATGGTTGTTGAAGTGGTGTATGTAAACGGTTTTGAACCTAGTCCCGAAGCAATTACCAATTTTGTTGCCTTTCTTACCGCAAGAACATATAAGCCAGGCGGAATTAATGTTGTTAAGCGGTCTATACCATCACCGGCGAATTCGCCCTATACTAATGAGGAGATTGTAAGTATTGAGGATGCGAATAGAACAAAATATAACAATGCGGATGAAATTGCAGTTTGGGCATTTTTTGCAGATGGAAAATCAGATAAAGACACGGACACATCCGTGATTCTTGGAACGGCTTACCGAAATACTTCTTTTGTCATTTTCGAACAAACCATTCAAGGTTTAAGTAATAGTCCTTTCGAGCCCAACAGAAGTTTATTAGAAACAACAGTAATAACGCATGAGTTTGGTCACATATTAGGATTGACAAATCTAGGTACGGCTTTGCAAAGCAATCATGAGGATGCGGCCCATCCCAAACATTGTATCGAAAAAAACTGTTTAATGTATTGGTCTTCGGAATTAGGGGGAGGTATTGGAAGTATGGTCTCGTCAGGTTCAGCACCGCAACTCGATAGTAAATGTATTGCAGATCTTCGAGCAAATGGGGGAAAATAAAAGAGCATTAGAATCAATAATTAGTACAGAATTAAAATGCTTAAGAAATTATCTTAAGCATTTTTATTTTTATGCCCACAACTATACTGCTACTATGAAAATAATACCCGCGGTGAATTTCAGTGTAAGCAATTAGTGTAGATCGTTATTTTTGTTTAAAAAATTAGTAATTAATCAATTTGAAAAAGACTATTTACTAAAAATCAATATCTTTGAACTCAAATTAAACGCAAATGATTACCAAAGAAGCGCCAACACAATTAGAGCACTATTTTCAACAGTATCGCGACAACATAATCGGAATAAACCAAAAGTTTGAATCTCCTTATGGACAGAAACAAATTGTTTATACAGATTGGACTGCCAGCGGTCGGTTGTATCGTCCGATTGAAGAAAAATTAATGAATCAATTTGGTCCTTTTGTAGCCAATACCCATACTGAAACCACCGTTTCTGGAACTGCCATGACCAAAGCGTATCACCAAGCGCGTCATATTATCAAACACCACGTGAATGCCAGTGCAGACGATGTTTTAATTACTGATGGAACGGGAATGACAGGCGTGGTCAATAAATTTCAACGTATATTAGGGTTGAAAGTACCCGAAAGCTTAAAAAATTTTATCACTATACCTGCCGATAAAAAACCGATTGTTTTTATTTCACACATGGAACACCATTCCAATCAAACGTCTTGGCTCGAAACTATTGCTGATGTGGAGGTTATTCCTTCAACAGAAGATGGATTATTCAGCATAGAAAATTTAGAACTTTTATTAGAGAAATATAAAGAGCGGCCTTTTAAAATAGCGTCAATCACTTCTTGCTCAAATGTTACGGGAATCAGAACTCCGTATCATGAAGTAGCAAAAATAATGCATCAAAACAACGGAATTTGTTTCGTAGACTTTGCTTGTTCAGGTCCTTATGTAAAAATTGATATGCATCCTGAAGATGCGGAAAGTTATTTGGATGCCATTTTCTTTTCACCGCATAAATTCCTTGGCGGACCAGGAACTTGTGGTGTTTTGGTTTTTAATAAAAAATTATATCAAAATTTAGTTCCTGATAATCCGGGAGGAGGAACGGTAAGTTGGACGAATCCCTGGGGAGAACATAAATACATTGATAATATTGAAGATAGGGAAGATGGCGGTACTCCGGGTTTTCTTCAGGTAATAAAAACCGCATTGGCTATTCAGCTGAAAGAGCAAATGGGAATTGATAATATCTTGAAAAGAGAGCACGAAATAGTAGATTATATTTTTGCAGCATTAGGAAATGTTTCCAATATTAAAATCCTTGCTGGACAGCATCAGGATCGATTAGGAGTACTTTCTTTCTTTATTGAAGATTTACATTTTAACTTGGGTGTGAAACTATTGAATGATAAATTTGGGATTCAAACACGTGGTGGTTGCAGTTGTGCGGGAACCTACGGACACTTTTTATTGCATGTAGATCAGGAAACATCCCATAAATTAATTGACGAAATTACACTAGGAGATTTAATCAGAAAACCGGGTTGGATCAGAATGTCTATTCATCCAACAACTACAAATGCCGAAATTGAATTTGTATGTAACGGAATAAAAGCTTTGGCTGAAAATCATAAAACTTGGGCATTGGATTATAAATATAATTCAGGAACTAATGAGTTTCTACATAAAAACGCACAGCCTTTAGAAGAGGAATTGGTAAAAAATTGGTTTTCTTTATAAGAGTTGAGGTTTTAAAAGAAATAGAAAAATCACATATTATAAACAATAGCGTTTATAATATGTGATTTTTTTTACTGAACACTGTTTCTGATTATTGAACCCTATCTTTTGTGTTTCCATCTTTTATGCGTCCAGAAATAATATTCAGGAGATTCCATAATTTGTTTTTCTACTTCTCGTAAAAAGGTATTGGTAATTTCAAAATCAGGAATTGATCTGGGATTATCTGTAATGGGTACAAAAGTAGCTTCATAAAAACCTCTTTTTACTTTTTTTACTTTTACAAAAAGAACATTCAAATCATATTTTTTGGCTAGCATTTCGGCACCGGTATGAACAGGAACTTCAACGCCCATGAATTTATCCCAATGAAAAGCTCTATTTAATTTTGGAGATTGATCACTGGCAAGGCCATACATGCTAAGAATCTCGTTTTTTTGGTTTTCTGCCATCAATGGAATCGCTTTTTTAGTTTCCACTAGTTCAGCATTGTATTTGGATCGGATGTCTCGTATTAGTTTATCAAAGTATTTATTGGCAATTTTTTTATAAACACCTATCCCTTTAAATTTTGTTTTCTGGTTAATAGACAATAACCACTCCCAACTCGCGTAATGAGAGGCTAATAAAACAGTGCTCTTGCCTTTGTTTTCATACTCTTTTACCAATTCGATATTGGTAACAACAAATCTTTTATTCATTTCATCCGCTGAAATTGTCATCGTTTTTATCATTTCTAAAAACATATCGCACAAATGGTGGTATGATTTTTTTTCGATTACAAGACGCTCTTCAGCACTAAGATGAGGTAATGCCAATGCCAAATTATATTTAACCGTTTTTTTGCGATAACCAATGATGTAATAAACTATTAAATAGATGAAGTCCGAAAACCAATAGAAGACCCTGAATGGAAGAATAGAAATAATCCATAAAAACGGAAAGGTTAAGATAAAAACAAGAAATTGCATGCCGTTATTTTTCTTGCAAATATAAGTCAAAAATGTAGACTGATATAAATTTTGACAGCTTACTGTGTCCGTATTTTAGAATGACTATCTTTACAATTCACAATAAATATACTTTATGACTACCGTTTTAATAGCAATAATTGTAGTAAATGTTTTAATTAGTTACAAAGGGTTTAATGACCTTTCTTTTTTTAGAAAATATGAGTTCCATGTTGGAAGTATTCGTTCCGGAGAACAAATCAGGATGTTATCTTCTGGTTTTCTTCATGCTGACATGACGCATTTGATTTTTAATATGTTGACGCTTTGGTTTTTCGCTCCAGTAGTTATTAGTTATTTAGGGAGCTTTTCATTTGTTTTAGTTTATTTTGGTAGTTTAATTTTTGGTAGTTTACTAACGATGGTTTTTCATAAAAACGATTATGGTTATAGAGCTGTAGGTGCATCTGGAGCGGTTACTGGAGTTTTGTATTCGGCAATATTGTTACAACCAGATATGATGTTAGGAATCTTTTTTATCATTCCAATGCCCGCTTATATTTTTGGAATATTATATTTGTTGTACTCTATTTATGGGATGAAGGCTAAAAATGATAACATTGGACACACAGCCCATTTTGGAGGAGCTATGGGAGGTTATTTGATTACACTAGTAAAAGAGCCAACATTATTAGTAGATCACACGTTGATGGTAGTATTATTGGCCATCCCGATACTTATTCTTTTTGTAATGGAGAAAATGGGAAAGCTATAGTGGCATAACTTTTGAAAAGGAATTAGTACAAACAATTAAATCAAACAAAAAATGAAAAAAGCACTATTAATTTTGTCGATGTTATTTATCTCCATGTCTTACGGACAAGAAATTAAACAAGTACCACAAATAAATGTAAGTGGAGAAGGGAAAGTTAAGGTTGTTCCAGATCAGGCTTCTATAGCTGTGACTGTAGAAACGAAAGGAAATAATGCTAAAGATGTTAAAAAGCAAAATGATGAAAAGATTGAGGCTGTTTTAAAATTCATCAAAAAAATGAACTTGGCACCAGCAGATTATAAAACACAACGCGTTTCATTAAATCCACAATACGATTACGAGAAAAAGAAACACAGTTATAATGCAACTCAAACTATAGAGATTTTATTGAAAGATTTATCAAAGTATGATGAATTGATGGAAGGTTTAGTTGACGAAGGAATTAACAGAATTGATAATGTTACGTTCCAATCTTCAAAATTAGCTCAATATCAATCGGAGGCTAGAAAATTAGCAATGAAAGAAGCGAAATTGAAAGCAGAAGACTATGTTTCAGTTTTGGGTCAAAAAATAGGACGTGCCATGACCATATCTGATAATTCACAAACCTATTCCCCACAACCTATGTATGCAGCTATGAAAACCATGGAAATGAGTGATACTAGAGCTCCAAGAGAGACACTTGCAGTAGGTGAAATAAATATTACGGCTAATGTAACAGTTAGTTTTATTTTAGAATAAAGAAAATACAGCTTTTTAAACGAGCTAGTTTAAATAATAATTTTTGAAATCGGAACAGGATTAATCTTGTTCCGATTTTTTTTTATTTCTCCAACTAAAAATGGAGAAGCTTGATGTGATAGAAATTGGATAAGTTTATCGCCTACAGAAATTAAGGTAGTAAAATTAAATTTAGAAAAAGGAAAATATGTTATGCTAACCCAGCGGACCTTCTATTTCCGAATCTATAATTTTACACTCTATTTCAAAAATAGTTGTTGTGTTCGCTCCGGTCGGCTATGAAGGTGAAGTTAATCGAAAACTATTTTGATAAAAAGTACAATTTTTTCTTTTGGTCTTTCGTCCAATGTCTTTCAAATTTACCAAAGCATTTACCTCAAAAATTAATTGCTAACAATGATTTAGAAAAGCTTATTTTTATATCCAATATAAAGTCAATGGGTAACGAATGAACTGGTTTTTAATTATTTATTCTTTTTTTGTCAGTAAAAACAAAAACTATCGTCTATAGATTTATGAATTTAATAATGGATTATTCCAGCACCACAGCCATTCTGCTTTTTGCGCAAAGCGAAAGTAGAGTAAGTATCTTAAAACCAATTGCTTCCTCCTTTAAGCAAAATGTTTTGTTGTGGAAGAAAATGAATGATCATAGTATTAAAATTAGTCAACACGCCAAATTACCCTATTTTATTTCAAATGAAAATGATCAGGTGGGTGCCACTTTCGGAGAGAGAATAACGCATTCAATTGAAACTATTTTTGCCAAAGGTTTCGATAAAGTAATTGTCATAGGAAATGATTGCATTGAATTGAAAGCCCATCATTTGCTTCAAGCCGAACGAGATTTAAGGAGGAATGATTTAGTTATAGGGTCTGATTATTCGGGTGGCGCTTATTTAATAGGTGTTTCAAAGTTGAAATTTAATGCCGACCTATTTATAACTATTCCATGGCAAACCAAAAGCGTTTTTACTGCTTTGCAAATGCTTTACAGAACGCAATCAATCGAATATCTTCCGTATTTAAATGATTGCAATAACGCCTCCGATTTCAAAAAAGCAACTCAAAAATTATCATTCTCTGATAGTTTTAGAAAATCACTACTTTCGTTTTTATACAATTTTGCAGTTCAAAATGATTTTGAAATAAGATTATATTCTTTGGATTATCACGCTTTTAATTTTAATAAAGGATCACCGTTTTACGTGTAAAATTTCCGTTTAATCCTTTTTTAAATTAATTTTTCAAACCAAATGAAGCAATTTTATATTTGGGCATTGCTGTGTATCTCAACAATAGCTATGGCTCAACAAGATTTAACCGTTTCTGTAATTGATGCAGTCACACAAAAACCAGTTTCTAATTTAGCTATAACTTTAGAAAACAAAAGTAGAAATTTACAAGTACGACAAATTTCAAATTCACAAGGGAAAGTGATTTTCAGGAGCCTAGAAGCACTTGATGGGTATCAAGTTATTGTTGCGGCAACGCAGTACTACGCCGCTGAAAGCTCTGATTTTATTGATATTCGTTCCAATCAAAATCCGAATGTGACGCTAGTGCTAAGAAAAAGTGGTTCACAAGAATTAGATGAGGTTGTCATCTCGTCTGGATCAAATTCAAAAATAAATCGCCGGGATGCCGAAGTGTCCTTTGAAATGAAAGCTACTGAAATTCAGGAAATCCCCATAGAAGGTCGCGACATCACCAGAGTTTTATTCCGTTTACCTAATGTTTCGCAAGCAACAGGTTTCTTTCCAGAAGCGGCAAACGTAAGTATTAACGGAGCGAGTTCTCAATATACGTCCTATTTAATTGATGGAATGGATAATAACGAACGTTTTTTAGGAGGACAAAAATTTGCAATTCCTTCTGGGTTTGTAAAAGATATTACGGTTTTGACTAATAATTTCTCTGCTGAATATGGTTTAACGGGAAGTGGAATCATAAATATTACGCCACGTTCGGGTTCAAATGAAACTACGGGAGAGGTGTTCTTCATTACAAGACCTGGACCATCCATAGATGGAAAATCAAGCTTTGCTCAAAGGGATTTGTCAGGAAACCAAGTTAAAAATGGTTTTTCAAGATATCAAACTGGAGCAGGAATAGGAGGCGCTTTTACCAAAGACAAAACCTTTTATTATTTTAATTTTGAACATACCACTGACATCAAAGACAACTTGTTAAATGTACCTCAACTCGGAATTACAGAAACAGTAAGAGGGACCAATACATTTGATTATTTTTCATCTAAAATGGACCAAATTTGGAACGCTAATTTCAACTCGTCCTTTCGTGCCAACATTGGTAGAGTAGCTGTGGAGCGTCAAGGTGGCGGACTCGATGGCGGTTCGACTTTTAGATCTGCTGGAAACGAACAAGAACGGAATAGTATTTTATTAGCTTTAAAAAACAGCTATAAATTTGGAAATTTTTCTGGAGAAACAAATGTGCAATACAGCCGTTTTCGATGGAATTATGCCAAACCATTTAATCCGAATAGTTCTCAAGTAACGATTTTAGGGGTTAATGATGAAACATTAGGGGTGATTGGTAACCCAGGTTATGTGTTTGATGCGATTGAAAATACAATACAATTTCAACAAAAAGTAAAATATTACACTGAAAAGCATACTTTAAAAGCAGGAGTAAATTTTATTCGAGGGGATCATCAATTGTTTGGAGGTGGGAATCCAGTAGGAAATTATCGAGTAAAACTGAATCAAACCCAAATTGATGCAATAAGAAATAGTGGTGTAGGCGGAGGTTTGAATGTGAATGATATTCCGCAAGAGGTACAGGTTATTAATTATAATGTAGAATTGCGTCCTACTTCTTTTGGTACCAATCAAGATATTTATTCGGCTTACATAGAAGATTTATGGTCGGTTACGGATCGATTGAATCTAACTTTAGGATTACGTTATGATTATGATAATCTATCAAAAGGAGGAAGCGACAAAGGCGATTACAACAACATAGCACCCCGTTTTAATTTTAACTATAAATTAGATAATTCTAGCAGCTTACGCGGAGGTTACGGGATTTCGTATGATAAAATAAACTATGCACTTTACAGCGATGCTTTGCAACAAAACACGACTTCACAAAGCTATAAATTACAATTAGAAGAGTTAAAAAAATTAGGAATTTTACCAGTCGATACCAATATTGATCGAATTACCTACAACGGAAACTTAGGGGCTACGGTTTCTGGGGTAAGTTATTTACAAGGGCCTTCTGCAGCCGATTTACAAGGACAAAGAGAGAATATCTTTTCTAACGAGCGCAGAATTTTAAATCCTAATGGCTATAAAAATGCCTATTCTCATGAATTTATGATGGGATACCAATTGCAATTATCGGATGAAAGATTGTTTTTTGTTGATGTGGTACACAATAGAGGCGAGAATCTTACCCGTTTGCGCAATCTTAATGCAGCTGCTGAATACGCCATTGACCCTAATAATGTAGTCATTAGAACTCAGGCTGAAGCCGATGCGAGCCGACCAATTCCTATAACTAACGGAAGTGCGATCCTAAATGGACAAAGGGTTACTGGAATTGCTAGAAATGTGATTGTTAGTGAAAACGAAGGGAAATCGAGATATTACGCCATGAGTTTAAATTATCAAAAAACAAGAGGTACCGATAATTATTCCTATCGATTGAATTATACATTGTCATCCAGTAAAAATGATACGGATGGAATTAACTTTAGACCTTCGGATGCGAATAATTATGCGAAGGAATGGGGACCATCAGTAAATGATAGAACTCATAATATTAACGGAATTTACAGTTACTATCCCTTTAAAGGAACAGCGGTAACCTTAGCTGGTTTATTGCAAAGTGGGCAACCAATAAATAGAA
The DNA here is from genome assembly GCF_900099915.1 of Flavobacterium omnivorum. GTDB lineage: Bacteria > Bacteroidota > Bacteroidia > Flavobacteriales > Flavobacteriaceae > Flavobacterium > Flavobacterium omnivorum. Next base: position 63,179 of record NZ_FNDB01000012.1, on the reverse strand, counting down.
TTCCGCTTGGTTTTGGAACAACAGATTTGAATGGAGATGGAGCTAGTTTCTCTGATGCGTATCAAGGAAATAGTGATCGTTTTCCAGGAGAAGGCAGGAATAATGATCGCTTGCCATGGAGCACCTGTTTTGATTTAGGAGTACAACACCAGTTCAAAATTACAGGAAATAATAAGTTAGAATTGCGTGCCGATGTTTTTAATATATTTAATGCTGAAAATTTAAGCGGATACAGTAATAATGCGACTCAAAGTAACCAAATTCAAGGTGGCTCTAGTGCAAGCGGATTGTTTACCCAACGAAATGCTTCGCCTCCAAGACAGTTTCAGTTTGGAGTACGTTATTTATTTTAAAGCGGCTATGTTGCAAGGAGTGTGAGATTGACGGGTTTTGAATTTAATACTACACTGCGTTAAGGATAGGAGTGAAAATCCTTTTTTGGGCTTTTTAGACCAAAAAAGATTGTAGCGGCTAGCCTGCCCGCCTTTTTTTGGCGGGAACGCCCCAAATAAAAAATATAAAATATGTTTATACTAAATGCAAACAAGCCAGAAGAATTGGCTGCTTATTTATACCAACAAAAATGGTTAACGGACGGTGAAACGATTGTTTCTGTATCTAAACCAGGTGAGGGAAATATGAATCGTGTGTTGCGAATAGAAGCAGTCAAGCGCTCTTTTATTCTTAAGCAATCTAGCGGTTACGTAGAGAAATATCCTCAGGTTTTAGCACCTGAAAACCGCGTACTAACTGAAGCTGCTTTTTATCAAAAGATAGCAAGCGCCAAAGAAGTGCAGGATTTAATGCCAACACTTTTGGGTATTGATGCTGTTAATAATTTAATTGCTTTGGAGGATTTAGGGAAGTCCAATGATTATACCGTTTTGTATGATTTAAAAGGAAGAATACCAGATGAAGAGTTGCTGCAGTTAGTGAATTATATAAATAGTTTGCACCAATGTTTTGAAAAAACGGTTGTTGATGATGAGCTAGCAAATGCAGAAATGAAAGCATTAAATTACGAACATCTTTTTGAGTATCCTTTTAAAGTAGAAAATGGATTTGATTTGGATTTAGTTCAAGTGGGTTTGCAAATGGTAGCGATGCCTTATAAAAAAGACGCTGAATTAAAAGAAAAGATGGAGCGATTGGGTTCGCTGTACCTTTCAAAAGGGAACTATTTATTACACGGAGATTTTTATCCTGGAAGTTGGTTAAAAACATCTGATGGAATTAAGGTTATCGATCCAGAATTTTGTTTTTATGGCTTGCGGGAATTTGATTTGGGTGTATTGCTCGCCCATTTGTATCTGACGACACAACAGGAGTCAACAATTGCTTTTGTAAAGGAAAACTACTCTTCTTTTGACGAGTTAAATACCGCTATTTTGAATGGTTTTATTGGAATAGAAATTATGCGTAGAATCATAGGGTTAGCGCAACTGCCTTTAAAAATGGATTTAAAAACCAAAGCGGATTTATTGGCCTTTGCGCGAGAATTAATTTTAAAATAATTGATTTTTGGATCTAAAGTCCAAAATTATGACGGAGAAATATCTAGATGATACAATCCAAAAGCTAGGAAATAGCACTAGAGATTTATGGGTAATAAAAATCAATTTAAATACCTTAATCCATGGCAAAAATTTATTTTAGATTTATGAATAAGCAAATTCAATGACAAAGGAAATGATGAAAAGAAATTAGAAAAAACAAAAATTCGCAAATTTACGTTATAAAAAAATTTAAAAAACACGTTATGAAAATCAAAATAATACTAGTTACGCTTATGCTTGCGGCACAATTACAAGCACAGACCAAAGTATGGTTTGATACGGATCTTATGATTGGAATGCCTGATAAAACGCCCCGAGAAGTAGATGATGGTATCACATTGATTATGGCTTTGAAACAACCTCAAATCGAGATTGTAGGTATTAGTTCGATTACCTATGTGGATTATAGCTACGGTATTATCAACAAAATATTGAAATGGCATCACAAAGGATCGGCAATTCCAGTGTACAAAGGTTCGCCAAAAGCAGCTGATTTAGGGGTTGAAAATGACGGAACAAGAGCGTTGTATGAAGCGTTGAAAAAAGATAAGTTAACCATATTGGCTTTAGGACCTATGACTAATATTGCTACTTTGATTCAGAATCACCCCGATATTATTCCGCAAATCGTGAAGATTTCTATTTGTGCAGCGAGAACGCCCGGCTTGCCTTTCAATCCTGGAAACGGAAAATTGAATGTGTTTGATTACAACTATGAATTTGATACTAAATCAATGGATGTGGTTTTAAATTCGCCAATACCACTGGTATTTGCGGGCTATGAACCGAGTTCGTATACGCATATAGGAAACATAGATTTGGCTAGTTTAGATCAAAACGAAGAAGCTGATAAATGGTTGTTTGATATTGTCCAACCTTGGATGGAAAAAAACGAGAAGTATTTTGGTATTAGAGGATTTATACCTTTTGACTGCTCCACTTTAGGCGTGATTACCCATCCTGAATATTTTACGTATTACAAAGACATACCTATTAAAGTAAATTATAAAAAAAATGATGCGCTTGAAGTACAACCTAAAGTACCGTTTAAAAATTTCCTAGAAGTATCTTATAAATATAAAACCAAAAAGAAAGTGGATTACGCCATCAGAGCATTGGGAGGTTTCGAAGAAAAGATTTTAGAGACATTGAGTGTGAAAAACTAACAAAACTTTAGGAATTGTTTTAAAACCAAATGTAGAAATCAGACGTATATTACTTAAGATTGAATTGCGGAATACGCACAACAAATAAATAATTCAAAATCAATAGAATAGATTCTATAAAATAAAAACAATAAAAGATGAAAATGAAAATACTAAGTTATGCCCTCGTGTTGTTTACAATTATAAGTTGTAGTGCACAAACCGAAAAATTGTCTTTAGTGCCTAAAAAAGGAAAGGCGGTAGCTGTTTTTGCTTCTGGTTGTTTCTGGTGCACGGAGCACGTTTTCGAAGCAGTTGTAGGAGTAGATGAAGCAGTGTCAGGATATACAGGCGGGAATGTTAAAAACCCTACTTATGAATATGTAGGTTCAAACAGAACTGGACATGCAGAGGCAGTGGCTGTTTTTTATGATCCAAAAGTGGTTTCGTATAAAGAATTAGTAGCAGTATTTTTTGCATCGCAAGATCCTACAACTCCTAATCAACAAGGACCAGACAAGGGTTCATCCTATCGTTCTATTGCTTTTTATAAAAATCCTGCTGATAAAAAAATTATAGAAGATAAGATTAAAGAGCTTTCGGCAAATAAAGTATTTGCTGCGCCTATTGTAACAGAGGTAAAGCCAGTTGTTGATTTTTATGAAGCAGAATCCTATCACCAAGATTATGTAAAAAATAATCCCAATCAGCCTTATGTGAAAGGCGTTTCAATACCGAGATATAACAAGTTTAAAAAAACATATAAAGGAAAATTAAAACCTAAATCTTAATAATTATGAAGCGGTATCAACAACTTTTAATACTACCAGCTATAGCTTTTAGCTTTATGGCGTGCATGCAGTCCAATAAAAAAGATCAAGTAACTGTGGAAACAATAACCACAAAACAACAACAGCCGACACTATCATTGACAGATACGTCATTGAAAAAAGTGGTTAAAACGGATGCCCAATGGAAAAAGGTACTTACAGACAATCAATATTATATCCTTCGTAAGCAAGGAACAGAACGACCTTTCCAGAATGAGTTTAATGACAATCATAAAAAAGGAAATTATTTCTGTGCTGCTTGTAAATTACCGTTGTTTTCGTCCAAAACAAAATTTAATTCAGGAACTGGATGGCCCAGTTTTTATGCTCCAATAAATAATAATAGAGTTAAAGAAGTAGTAGACAAAAGCTTGGGAATGGTTCGTGGGGAAATAGTTTGTGCGCGTTGTGATGGACATATAGGACATCTTTTTGATGATGGACCTAATCCTACGGGATTGCGTTATTGCATGAATTCTGGAGCTATGTTATTTCAAGAATCAAAATAAATTGTGGTTAATTGTTTAGTTCAAAAAAAAGGGCGTTTGTTTCAACTGAAACAAACGCCCTTTTGAGTTTTACGATGGATACTAATCTTTATAAATAGCAACCAATTGTTCTGCCATTGCTAAAATATCTTTCGCTTCAAAATCAGGTTTATTGGACAAAGTATATACGGATTGTCCTTCACGAGCTATAAAACAAGTCTTTAAACCAGCATGTGAAGCACCTGCTAAATCCCAACCATGTGCCGCAATCATTAGCATATCTTTAGGTTGTACGGCTAGTTCTTTTGCTGCCCATAAATAGGTTGCTGCTTCTGGTTTGTATTTTTTAAGACTATCAATACTCAATGCCTGTTCAAAAAAATCAGTCAAATTTGAATTGATTAATTGCTGTTTTAGTGCATGCGGTGGCGAATTCGTCAAGGTAATTAATCTAAAACCATGATCTTTTAAGAGCTTCAGACCTTTCTCTACATCAGGGTAGGCTTGCAAGGTTTGAATTTTCGACAATGCCGCTTTAATTTCATCTTCACTAACTTTTATATGCAGGGATGTGGCCGCCATAGACAAGGTTGCTCCAGCAATTGTTCCAAAATCATAATACGCATCAATACTATTTGAAACAATGGAGTAGTGCAATAACATACCAAACCAGATTCTAAATCCCTGCTCATTATCAAGGAGTGCATTTACCGATTTTTTTAAAGGAGTCATGTCGAGTAAAGTTTCGTTTACATCGAAGACGAGGACTGGTTTATTTTTTTTTGAAGTCATTTTATTATTTTAAATTATTGATACCATTTTTTAATGGTTTTAAGTGCAGGTTTTTCCTGAGGCGTGTAATCAATACTATTATTTGGCTCTTTGTGATACGCATCAGCATACCATTTCCAGGCAAACCCTCCTGCAAACCACTTCTTTTGTGTTAAGGTTTGAAACAAAGATTCGTAGGCATTGGCTTGCGCCAAATTATTAATTCCACTTTGATTTTCTTTCCAAGGTTCTTTGGCTGCTTGGTCGGAATTGCGATAACCAAATTCTGTAAAGAGTATTTTCTTGTTGGTTTTAGCTTGAAGCTTTTCCATTTTTAGGATGTGCTGCTGCCAAGCTTCATTAAGATCAGCAACTGCGGGAGTTGTGGCATCAGATAAAGGAAAATACGCATCGATCCCGATATAATCCAACTCATTCCAGAAAGGGACTTTATCAAAATCATCCCAGTTTGCGGCATAGGTTAACTTCCCGGTGTAGATTTTTTTAATTTTCTGGATTAATTGTGACCAATATTCGGGTCTTTTGGCCACTGAATTTCCTAGTTCGGTACCAAAACAAAATAGTTCTATTTTTTCTTGCTGGGCTAATTGAGCAAAATCAAGAATATACTTTTCATAATCGGCTTCCCATTTTTTCCATTCGGCTTCCGTTGCAAAATCTAAATTTCCTGTATAAAAATTATGATTTACCCATAGATGAGGTTTGAGCATAACCGTCATTTTATATTCATGAGCTAATTGATTACTAGCTATAATTCCTTCCGTTCTTTCGCCCCACCATTGTCTTTTATCATTATAATGAACAGAAGCATTTTCAACATCAACAAAAGCATACGGAATTAAGGAGATCGAATTAATATGATGTGCTTTCAATTCGTCAAAAGTGGTGTTTTTTAACTCTTTGATGGGTGCGACCAGGTTCATTCCTTTGTACTCTAAATTCATTTTAAATGAGGTTTCGTCAACCATAGAGGAATGATAGAAAGAAAATCCGCTGGCGACGATCAGTAAAAATGTTGCGAGGATAAAAAAGGTTTTCTTCATAATCGTAAAGTTACTTAATAAAAAAGAGGATACTAACTTCTAGGTGTAAATTAATGATTTTTAGGTTTTGCAACTGATTTATTTCCTTGCGATGAAACGTATTTTTAAAAATAAATTTTATCGTTTGTACAAAAGCTAAAACAAGAATAAAATCATAAAAATGGTATTGATGTAAGAACTTATTTTTATTTGATTTGCTTCAATTAAAAATTGTCCAATAGGAGCAAAGAGAAACATTCCTAAACTAGTTCCTAGTAAAGAGCCAACTATAAATTTATTCCTAGTTTTTATTTGATTGTCTAATTTATCTGTTCTAAATAGATAGATATAAATTCCAGACCAATAGGGCCATTGGATAAAATTTAAAATATTTAGAAATGCAGCCAGTAAAAAGGGATATTGAATCAATATTAGATTAGAAAGACTGATGTTTTGATGATTAGTACTACTGTACATGAAGTAGACACCAATAACTAAAAAAATAGAATAGTAAACAGCTCAATAAAAAGTACTAATTTCTTTTCTTTTATGAGCCAGCGTGCTATTTTATAAACCATTTTCAAGACAAAATATTGAACAAAAATAATTCCTAAAATAAAGGAGAGTGATGCCCAATTGCCTTGTTCCAATAAAATTTGCAAACTAATTACGTTAGTATATCCTAGTGGTAAAGCGCCTAGTAAACTTATCGAAAACCCAAGTGAAGAGGTTTTTTTTTAGAATGTAAAACAGCAATTAATTTCATATTTATGTAGCCTTTGTTCTAATACAAGTATAGACATGCTCATTGCTAACTCCTGACGATTTTAATAAAAAAAACCAATAAGTGTTTTTGAGGCTTATTGGTTTTCAAATTTAGATAATTTTCAAATTATTTTTTCCAAACTCTTGAAGTAAAAGGAGCTTCTAATTCAGGATTAGTAATATGGTTTGAATAATTACTGATTAATTTCACAGCAATACCTGCTAAAATTCCCAGGACATGCTGCTCCGTGTAACCAACAGCTAAGAAAGCATCAACTTCATCTTGCGGTACAATACCTCTATTTAAAGAAAGGGAACGCGTTAATTTTGACAATTGCTTTAATTTTGGATCAGCGATTTCTGTACCGTTTCGAATAGCATCTGTAACTTCTGTGGGAACCTTTGCCATATCTGCAAGGGTGCTATGAGCAGCAACACAATATTCGCAATTGTTCTCATAAGCTGCCGTTAGGAATACCACTTCTTGCTCTGTTGCATTGAATCCCGCATTGGATCTAAAGCTGTTATAGGAGTAGATATAAGCATCTAACAAAGCCGGATTAGAACCCATGGTTTTATACATGTTGGGAACAAAACCAAAAGCTTTTTGTGTTTTGTCGAAAATCTCTTGTGTTATAGGAGAAATGGAATTGTTTTCTAATTTTAAATGTGCCATTGTATTTGTTTTTTAATTAATAGAATAGTTTTTATTAACTGTACAAAGGTCCGATGAATGCTTAATTAAAACTTTGGCAGAAGGTTCAACTATTTGCTTATTTGGTCCAAACGATAGTTTGAGGGAGAATTATTGAATCTTTCATGGAAAAGCTTAGAAAAATTAGCCAGATCATTAAAGCCACAATCAAAAGCAATATCAGTAATACGTTCCTCAGAAATAAGCAATAGCTCGGCCGCTTTTTCTAATCTTTTATTGCGAATGTAACTGGCTGGAGTGGCATTATAATTTTTTTTGAATTCTCTTTTGAACGAGGATAAGCTCAAATGAGTCATTTCGGCTAATTCTTCTGTGGTAAAATGGTAGTAAAGGTTACTTTCAATAATTTGCTTGAAACTATAACTATTAGGAGAAAATAGCTGCGATAATATTTGTTGAATAAGAGGCGCATTTTTCGTTTGGCATAATAGCAAAATGATTTCTTTTAATTTAATAATCAATAAATCCTCATTAATAAGACTTGGATTGTCAAAATAGAACAACAAACTTTCAATGTATTTTTCTATTAGATAATCATTGTTAATTGTACTCAAGTCAATATTTGTATCTAGAATAGCAGGCTGTTGAAAAACTTTAGGCAAGTCTGTTTCGTAAATCTTTTTTAATATTTCAGGATGAAAATGAATCACAACAATTTCATGCTTTTGTGCTTTAATCGTGCTTTTTATCTGACTGAAATAAGTACCACATTTTAATAAAACTGCGTCATTTTGTGGGATAATAACGTTTTGATTTGGAGTGCTGTAATTGATTTGCCCTTGCAGCATGTAAAGAAAGCAGGCCTCATCAGGCATTGGGTTTGGAATCTTAAAAGGCGATTGAATGAGTAGCTTTTCAAATATTTTTTTACCAAAGAGCTCGTATCGTTTTCGTTCTACTATCATTTTAAAGATCCTGTTTTATTTTTTTAATTGTTGGAACATGTAAGTAAGAATTGCTAACCAGTTAAAGCATATTAGATTTTTTTTATAGCTTCAATGATTTTATTTTTCTTGTCTTCGTCTAATTGAGACATTTTTTTATTGGAATCAATTGCAAACCATTTGCCTATGAGGGTATCGAGTAATTTGGATTGTTTTTCGTATTCATTACAAGTCCTGCACAGGGCTTTGTGCGCTTGTAATTGCAACTTTTCTTTCAACGTTAAAGGAGTGAACATTTGTTTGTCGATTAACTCTGTTGTCTTTTTACAGGGTTTCAACAATGTTCTCATTACTTTATTCATATTCTTCGAATATTATAGTTTGGTTAAACCCATTTCAATTCCAGACATTTTTTTAGTAACAGCTTGGATCGATGCACAATCTGCCAATAATTAGACGTAGTAATTTCTAATTCCTGACAAATTATTTCTGTTTTTTTATCACTTAAATATTTGGATGTTACGGCTAATTTCCATTTCTGTGGCAGGTCATCCATACAATTTTCCATGATCGAATTGAATTCAGGATTGTCTAGTAATTCTTGGTCTTGATCCCAAGCGGCATTGATATCATTTGATTTCCAGCATCCGTACGAATTAAAAAGCCCATCCGAAAGTTCATAACCACTATTTTCGGTTAAACTGAAGTTTTTCTTAGTGGTTCGAGCACTCAATCGATAATAATCAATCACTTTATTATTGAGTATGGAGAACAACCAAGTCTTAGGTTGGCTTTTGCCTTGAAAAGTATCTATCTTATGGAATGCAGCCATAAAAGTATCTTGTACTAAATCCTCAGCAACCTCCTTGGAAGATGTTTTGAAAAAGGCCCAAGAATAGAGTTCATCACTAAATTGATTGACCCATTGTTCTAAAATTGATTTTGAATCTTCTTTAATCAGGTCCATTAATTTCCCCTTATTTATTTAAAAATCCAAATATACTCTTTTTTCAGACCTTAAAATCTTCCTTTTTTCGTAAATCAGCAAAAGCAATACCGTACTATATTCCACTGCAAGTAGCCAGTAATTTTCTGAAAAATCTGCTTTTGAATAGGCACAATAGCTTAAAACAATAGTGTAACTCCACAAAAGAGGATATTTATAGGAAGTAAAAACAGCAATCAAAATTAGATTTATGACATACCAAGGATGTACTGTAGTAGCGGTGAAAAAATAAACCGTCAAAGCTACTAGCATACTATTGAATAAATGGAGACTATTTTTGTTTTTTTTATGTAAACTTTGTAATGCAATAAAAGCGATAATAAAAACAGGGATTATTTTTCCAGTAATGTGAATAATATTGTATCCTGTGATCCAGAAACCAATCTGACGAATGATATAGTAAATACTGGCGTTGAATTCAAAATTAGTGAACCACAGTCCTATGGTTTCGCTATAATTTTGGATTAGTTCTTTGGAAAGAAAGGGGAGAAAGAGGAGCATATTTAATCCAATAACAATAGTGTAAAACGAAATTGCATTTTTCCAACCTAATTTTCTAAAAAAAAGAGGCAATAGCAATAATGGTAATAATTTGACTGATATCGACAATGCCAAAATTACGGCGGCTGATTTCCATTTGTTTTGTTCCAAGAGATAAATTGCCCAAACAAAAAAGAAGAGCATGACTCCTTCAAAATGTAAATTCCCAGTAAGTTCAATAAGCACTAAAGGATTGAGTGCATACCAGAAAATACGGTGCTTTTCCATCCCTAAACGGACTAATAATTTACTACCGAAATATAAAGTTCCAAAATCGGCTGCGATAATTAGTAATCGCATTCCTATTGCTGCTCCTAGTATCGAATGATTACTGAAAAAGGCCGCTACAGCAAATAAAAATTGGTTGACAGGTGGATAATTAGAATAATGTCCAGCGCTTAAACTACCCATTCCGTTATATAAATCGTTTGCAGTTGGAATAGCAAAGTTATTTCGATTGATAAGGTCTTTTGGTAGCTGTAAGTACGGATTTATATTTTCAAGAATTAGGTTTCCGTCCCATATAAACCTAAAATAATCTTGAGATAAATTAGGTAGTGCCACTAGAAAAACCAATCGAAATAGCACTGCCACTGCAATTAGAAACGGAATATTGTCTTTTTGAAATTTGATAATTTGATAAAAAGAAACAAATAATAAGCTGTAAGAAACCAACAAATAGAGGAACTCAGATCGATTTAAAACGTAAGCGATATACGCATAAATAAAAGTGCTTAATGCAAGAAAGCCATAAGATTTCGTGTTATTTGAAGCACTCCAACTCATTTATTTACTTGTATTGATTTTATAAATACAAAACTAAAACCAATGAAAAGCATTGCATGCAGAGCAATCAAGCTGTAGTCATTTAATCGAAAAGCACTATACATTGCAAAAATAAAGTAAAGGATTAATAGTCCTTCAACAATGATGTTCTTTGAAATAGTATCTGAAATATAGCTATTCTGCTTCCATTTTTCTTTAAGTCCTTCAATATTCAGCTTTGGAGTGCGTATAAATTCACTTTTCTTACCCCATAAACCTTCTAGTACTGCTACAGTGTTGTGAAAAGAAAATCCCATTGCAATGGTATAAAAGCTGATAAACAAAATGATGTATTTCAGAAAATTTTTGAAGCCTCCGCCATGAATACTTTTGTAGGTAGCCCAATAACTGATGAAAAAGAGGATAGAGGTAATGATAAAAAAGAGTAGTAAGTCAAATACTTTTTCAAACTGGGCAAACTCATTTTTGATGTACAACATGGGCACACTTAAAACGGCCATGGTAAAAATAGCCAAAAACATCGTGCTGTTCAATAAATGCAACATTCCATGCGCTTTTGTCTTGAATCCGATGGATTTAGATTGTAGTACGCGAATTGCATTTTTGCTAAAATTTTCAGCTCCACCTTTATTCCATCTGAATTGCTGAGAGCGCGCAGCACTAATAATAGCTGGCAGTTCAGCAGGAGTAACTACATTTTCCAAATATTTGAATTTCCAATCTTTTAACTGAGCACGATAACTTAAATCCAAGTCCTCGGTGAGCGTGTCACTTTCCCAGTTTCCTGCGTCAAGGATGCATTTCTTTCTCCACACTCCAGCAGTTCCATTAAAATTAATAAAATGCAATTTTGAATTACGTCCTACTTGTTCTAAAGTAAAGTGGGCATCTAGTGCAAAAGCTTGAATTTTTGTCAATATCGAATAATCGCGGTTCAGGTGTCCCCAACGGGTTTGCACGACTCCAATTTTAGGATCTTTAAAATAGGGAATCGTTTTGTAGAGCCAGTCTTTTTGAGGAACAAAATCAGCGTCAAAAATAGCAATGAATTCTCCTTTGGCGCTTAGTAAACCTTCCTTCAAAGCGCCTGCTTTAAAGCCCCTTCTATTACTGCGTCTCATGTGGTGTATGTTTAGTCCTGACTTGGCAATTTTGTGAATCAAGATTTCGGTTGCTACCACACTATCATCTGTGCTATCATCCAGAACTTGAATTTCCAATTTGTCTTTTGGATAATCCATTTTTGCTATTGTCGTTAACAGGCGTTCCATAACATATTTTTCATTATATACCGGAAGTTGTATTGTAACAAAGGGAATTTCATTTGGGTTTGAAAGGTCAAATTGTACCGACTGATCCGCACGCTTTTTGCTTCTTAAATAATTCAGCAGTAAGTTAAAGTGAGCCAAACTATAAAAAAATAAAAGCAAAATTGATATGCTGTATAGAATTACAATGATATATGAAAGTAGTAACATGCTATTGTTTAAAGGTGTATTTGAAAATCCATCCTATTATTTTTATTCCGGCCATAATGGTTCCCTTCACCGTTCCTGATACTTTTGAAATGCCTATTCTATTTTTATAGTGAACTGGAATTTCTACGTAGGACATTTTTTGTTTTAGAACTTTAAGTTGCATTTCTACGGTCCATCCATAGGTTTTATCCTTCATGTTTAAAGCGACTAATTTTTCATACTTAATCGCTCTAAAAGGGCCTAGGTCTGTAAAAGTAGCATTAAAAAAGCTTTTCATTAAAGTTGTTGCCAGCCAATTCCCAAAAACTTGCTGTGGTGTCATCGAATGCTTTTCTCTGAAACGCGCTACTCGTGCACCTACAACAAAATCTATATCGTCTTTTATTATAGGAGCAATAATTTGGGTTAATTCCTGAGGATAGTCGGAATAGTCTCCATCCAAAAAAACAATAATATCGGGTTTCGTTTCTAGTTGCGCAATGTATTCCATTCCTTTAAGACAAGCATAGCCATATCCTTTTCTACTTTCGGATAGTACCGTGGCACCCGCATTTTTGGCAACCTGAATCGTATCGTCTGTGGAATTATTACTGATAACAATAACTTCCGAAACACTAGATGGAATATCTTGGATGACATACCCTATGGCTTTTTCCTCATTGTAAGCAGGAATAATTACTTTAATATTTTTCATATTTTTTTTGAGTCTCTTTTAAAAAGACTGATTTCCTCTGCGAAAATAAGGATTAATGTAAAAAGGAATTGATTATTTTTGGTTTATTAAATCCATTAAATCGATATCATTTCCCAATAAGATTTCGTTTGAATTGATTCGGCCTGCTGGACTATCATTTTCTAATTTCAATACTCCTCTAGGACATACCGCTGCACAAATACCACAACCTACGCAAGACGAACGAACAATGTTTTCTCCTTTTTGAGCATAACTGCGCACGTCAATCCCCATTTCGCAATAAGTAGAGCAGTTTCCGCAAGATATACATTGACCACCATTAGTAGTTATTCTGAATTTTGAAAATAATCGCTGCTGTAATCCTAAGATTGCTGCCATAGGACAACCAAATCGACACCATACACGATTGCCTAAAATTGGATAAAAACCTACACCTACAACGCCACTAAAAGCGGCACCAATAGCAAAACCATACCACTCCCTTAATGAATTGCTGTCTATAAAAAGAATATTTTGATTCCCTGAAAAATAATTAATTAACAACAAAATAATAATAATAGCCACTAAGGAAAGCAGCGTAAAAACAGCATCTTTATCTAGATCTTTTCGTTTGAAAATATATAAAGCTCCAGTAAAAACAAGTAAGAAAGCAACAATACCCCAAATAAAATGGTCTTTTGTAATAAAGCTCATCTCGGGATTATTAGATAAAAAAGTAAAAATAACGGCAATGGTCATTACAAATGAAAAGACCAACACTGAGTGGATCATCCAGCGTTCTATTTTCCATACCGTATCGGTCTTATTGGACAAATGTCTAAAGCTATCTCCAGCAGTCTCCGCCAAACCACCGCAACCACAAACCCACGAGCAATACCAGCGTTTTCCATAAAAATAGGTTAAAATAGGAGAGATAATAAAAATCATCGCTATTCCAAAAAATAACAAAAACAAACCTAAATTACCTCCTTCGAGCATCGCTTTTAAATGCCAATCATTAAAGAAATAGTAATTCAGTGGCCACATGTTTTTCAAATCCTTAGCGAAATATGCTTTCTCTGGATTCAGTTTTTCTAATATTTCAGGAATCAAAAAAGCAAATCCTAACTGAAAAAACATCACTGATATTGTTCGTACTAATTGGTATTTATTGTGCCGGTATTTCAAGATAAATTTATAGCCCAAACCCAAAATAGCAACGGTGTATAATGTGCCATATACAAACCATTGGCTGGCGGCTTTTCCGTTTAAAATGTAACTTAGCGGATCAAAAAAACCAACGATTCCAGTGTTTGCTTCACCGTCTTGATTCAATCCCAAGTATTGAGGATACCAGTATAAAACAATATAAAACGAGGTCAGTATAATACCCGTCATCCACGCCCAACTCCCCCTATTGGTTAAGTTTTTGTGCCAAATTCCGTTGTTGTTTATTCCTTCAGGCTGGTTAAGGTAGGTCCTATTCGCATACACTGTTATTCCCGTAAAAATGGCAAGGATTGATCCCGCTAACCACAATCCTTTATTAGGGAACGACACATTAAATAAAGCCAAGGCCATAATGAAAAGTCCAAGCAATCCTAGCGCCACACCTAATTTTTGAATTCCGTCCATCTGGATGTTCTCATGAGAAGCGATGGATATATTTTTAACTGATTTGCTCATGTTATATTGTTATTATACCAACGAAGTGGCTGGTAAAGTGCTTTTGTATTTCTTTTTCATACGAGGTAAAAAATTCGGGATCAAAATTAGCTTTTGCCAAATGTTTCATAACATAATCCACCGTTTCTTTGCTAGTTAATACTTTGTCAAAGAACTCATGACGCAGGCGAATTCCAAAAGTATTTATCCCTAAAAAAGTACGGTCTTTTTTGTCAAAGGAGATTCGGATTGCTTTTTTACCGGATTGATGTTCCCAGTAAAAGTGTTCTTCATTTTCTTTGGCGGCAGCCCAAACCCATCCGTAGGTTTGGTATTCAATGTCTAAAAATTTAGCTGAATTGAACCAATGTCCGGGTTTATAAGCTGTACGCGTTCCTGTTAATGTCTGAGCTAGTGCTTCTCCCATCATTCGGCCCGTATACCAAACGGCTTCTATGGGTCGACGCAAATCAATGGCTACATGTTGTTCGGCACAATCGCCAATCGCATAAATATCTTTTATATTTGTTTCTAAGAAACGGTTTACTTTCACTCCTTTTCCTAGTTCAATCCCAGAATCTTTTAAAAAATCAATATTAGGGGAAACACCAGCTGTCAGGCCAACAATTTCACATTCGATGGTTTCTCCTTTATCGGTAACGATGGCTCTAGCGTGTCCTTTTTCATCGGAAATAATTTCGACCAAATTCGTATCTAATCTTAAATCAATGTGATGCTCCAGTATGTGTCGGTTAATGATTTGGCTTTCGCCGAAAGGCAAAACACCATCCCAAAAACTTTTTTCCCGAACCAAGAAAGTTACAGCGATATTGCGAGACCGAAGCATTTCAGCTAATTCGATTCCTATTAAACCTCCGCCCACGATCACGGCTCGTTTGGTGGTAGGTGCCCAGTTTTCTAAAGCTTCTAAATCCGGTTTGTGATAAAGACCAGTAACGCCTTGTAAATCTTGTCCCGGCCATCCGTATTTGTTGGGTTTAGATCCTGTAGCGATTACTAATTTATCGTAAGTTAGTTTGGTATTGTTCTCTAAGATAATTTCTTTTAAATCAGGAACGACAGCAGTTATTAATCCTTGAAGGAGTTCAATTTTGTTTTTTTTCCAAAAATCATTTTCATAAGGTTGTGTATGTTCCCATTTCAGGTGTCCCATAAATACATACATTAAAGCAGTACGAGAGAAGAAAAACTCAGTTTCGGAGGAGACAATACTAATTTTCGAATCTGATTTTTTTCGAATTTGCTGTGCGAGTGTAACTCCAGCAATACCATTACCAATAATGACAATATGTTCCATATAAAATGAATTTGTTCGTTGACTGTTCAATAAAAACAGGCGACTATTGACTTTAAAATTAGTACTTTAAAATGAAAGTAGACTTAGTTTATTTTGTTTTAAAATCAGCAGCAGGTTCAAAATCGGCAACAGCTGCTTTGATGAATTTTATATTTGTCAGTGTTGCTTGTCCTAATTCCTCCGTAAGCCCTTTGCCATCTTTCCATCCCCAGAAAACCCATTTGGTAGCTATAGGAATTCCATCCACTTCTTTATAGTCTAAATATTGAATCGCATGCGGATTTTTCTCGGCATCCTCTTTACCCGCCTTTAATGTAACAATATAAGCCGCTTTTTCAAGTAAATTTGTCTTCTTATCAGCATAAACCACATACCAGTCATCAGGTGCGTCGCCTGTTCCTGATTTAAAAGTTAGCTTTTCAGTGAGGTAGTTTTGTTGGTCTTTTTCTGTATTATCATACGTATTCCAAATTGTACCTGGATCCGTTAATTTATGGGGAAAAAGGAAAAAATATTCCCAAGTGAATGCATCAAATCGAACAGACTCTTCATTTGGAATTGTTGCAGTGTAGAATACTTTATCTTGATCGAAAATGATTTTCGCTCCATTTTTATACTCAATGATTCCTTTTGTGGAATTAGTAAGGATCGTGAATTTGGCATCCATTCTTACTGCACCGCCAAAAGCTAATTTTAAATCAAATTGCACTGCTTCTTTAGCTAAGAATTCTTGTTTATGGTGTGCTTTCTCCACTTTGTCCGTAAATTTCAAGTTTTCTTCATTTGGTTTACAGCCTACAAGCGTTAATATGATGGCTGTTAAAGTAAGGGCAATCTTTTTCATTATCTATTGTTAAATTAATGTATTTGTCTTTTTTATACTCTTCGATTTGTTTTCATAAGAAGAGTTTATAGGATGTGTTTTTTATAATACCGAAGCATACTTTCATTAGAATGGCCTACTCGGCGTTTAAGATGAATGATGCCAAAATGGAATTGCAAACGCCAAACCCCATTTTCGCGGTATCTTCTGGCTGAAGTAACAATACAATCTGGAAGTACCACAAATTGTTTTTTGGCATAAAGCCGAGAGATGATTTCATTATCTTCATAAATAATATATTTTTCATCAAACCCTTTTATTTCCTCAAACAAATTTTTAGTTATAAATAAAGATTGGTCTCCACCGCGGCAGGAAATATGATTGAATCGAGTGAACCACTGTGAAACAATTAAAAGGAGATGATTGTAATCAAATTTTAGTCGGAAACAGCCTGCCAGATTCCCTTTTTGAACCTCATTAGTGATAATCTGATCAAAATACTTTGGTGGGAAACCATCGCAATGAATAAAGTAGAGAATGTTACCAGTTGCTGCTTTAGCTCCTGCATTCATTTGTTTCGCTCTTCCTTTGCCTACTTCAATTAATCGTATATTAAAATTTGTACGTAAACTATCTTGAGAGCCATCAGTGCTACCTCCATCAACAACGATTATTTCAATTGCTTCTTTTTGGAATATTTCACTTTCAAGATGTAACAGCAATTTGCTAATGCTATTGACTTCATTAAAAATAGGGATGATGATCGAAATTTTATTCATTCAAACTCCAATTGTAGTCTTTGTAATTAATTTTTGCTTTACTACTGATTTTTACCGTGCTGTATTGGTTTAAAAAATCAATAACAGAACCTTTTTTCTTAAAATCACCGGAAAACCAATCAAATATTTTAGAGATTTCAATTTTATTTGTTGTTATAGTATTTTTAGTTTTGTCATTAATAAAGCTTTTTGCTGCAGCTGTTAATTGTTGCTCTAATTTTGCCTCGGTATAGGCTTCATTTCGCAAATTGGGACAAGAAAAAGAGGCGCAATTGATGGCAAAATGAATTCTAGGTTCGTCCATTTTGCGCAGGATTTCATGTTCAATTTCCTCTAAACTGTATTTTTTGTTTCCCAAGGTAAAGAATTTTTTACCCCAAGGATCACTAATATCCTTGATGCTTTTGGTTGGATAGTTATCTAAAATTAATTGTACCGTATACGCATTGTACGCATTAATCCAATAGGCAAGAATAGCGTTTTTAGACCAGGATTTTGCAGGAACATTAGCAGATAATTCGTTTAGATACAACTTTAACTCTTTACTGTCTTTTTGAAATCCTTTGTAATTTACGGTTCCATTTTTAGCAACATTTTTTTGCAATAATACATTCCATTTAGCATGATTCATTGTCGGAGCGGCTGTTGCAACTACAGTTTGGTATGCGGAAATTGGAATTTCTGGATTATTTTTATTTTTTCCACAGGAAAGCAGTGGAAATAGAAGTAGGGTTAAAAAATATTTTTTCATCAGTATTAATTTTAAATTATATAATATAGACCGTCATCAACCTCGTTCCTGACACCAAATAGTAATTATTTTTTCAAAGGATAAATTTCTTGCTTGATAAAATCTTTTGGAAACTCATTTTCATCATCAAAACCAAGTTCGATGTCTCTTCCGTCTGAAGGTATGTAGTTGGTTTTGAATATATAGTCCCATATACTTAGTGAAATTCCAAAGTTGGCGCCATATTTATTTGGCATTTTTTTACTGTGATGCCAAATATGCATTTTGGGATTATTTAAGATATATTTTAAAAATCCGTAGTCCCAACCTATATTAGCGTGATTCAAATGGCCTATGGCAATCGAAACGAAGTGGACGATAAACACATCTTGAAGATTTACGCCGCCAATAAGAATAATCGGAATGTAAAGTATTGATTTATAGACTAAAGGTTCCATCCAATTGTACCTAAAATGCGCTGCAAAACCCATTTCCTTCACACTGTGATGAGTTTTATGTATTTTCCATAAGAAAGGAACACTATGTAGTAAACGGTGAACATTCCATTGAATAAAATCGCTAATGATGAAAAACACCAATAATGCTAATGGTTTAGGTAACTCAGATATAGAAAAAAGCTGAATAGACATAAGTTCTAGTCCAAATACATGCAGTATGTCATTTATAAACTGCTCCATTACATTAGATAGAGCAATGAGTAGAATTAAATTGAGCAGGAAAAAATTAAAAAAAAGATAAAAGAGATCCAGCCAGAAATCTTTTCGGAAAATGGCTTGTTGTTTTCTCCAAGGAAAAACGATTTCAAGGAACCATACGACCAGAGAAATAGCAATTAGTCCATAAAAATAATTATCCCACTTCCAGTATAAAATTTCGTTTTTCAGATAATTTAAATAACCGCTGTAGGAATTTAGGAAGATGTCAATGTATTTTTCCATTTGTGGTATGCAATTGTTCTGTTGGTGCTATTTGTGACACCGTTTAATTAACTTTTTTCATCGTACTTGCTTATAGGACGGTGCTTAACTTGGCCCAATCATAACTACTTCGTTTTAGATCATCAAAGGTATCAATATCATTTAAGCGATCCAAGAGGCAAATTTTATAACTTTCTAAATCCCTTACAGTAGCTTCAAAAACCGTGCTAGTTCCCCAGTCTTTATTTTGGAAAATAAGAGTATTGTTTTTCTTTAATCCTAATAAATAATAACCGCCATCTTCAGCGGGCCCTATTACAACATCATGATCTCTAAGTTTTTTAAAGGCTGTTTCAATAAGCGCTACTTTTAAGTCAAATAAATCACTACCTATAATAATACAATACTGATAGCCCATTTCAAAAAGAGATGTAAAGGCATCTTGCATTCGTTGTCCTAAATCACCACTAGCTTGCCTTTTTTTTTGATAAAAATCTTGCGACCAAATATCCTCTTTGACAATAACAGAATCATAAAACACAAATTTATCGCAGTTAATAGCCTGTGTTTCATTTTTGGTATGCAACAGCAAATCGGTGTAAACAGCTAATGCTTTTTCGTCTCCAATAGTTTTTGCAAGTCTGGTTTTTACTTTTCCTAATTCAGGGTTACGAGTAAAAATTATAAGTGCATCAGTTTTCATAAACCTTAATTCCTTTTGTTAAATAAATACTCCATGCTTTGTTATAAGCGTGTACGCTATCAGTCACTTTATTGTGATTATTTACAACTTTTCCGCCATAATTTTTATATTCAAATATGCCACCGTACAAATTGTAGACATTTTTATAGCCCATTTTGAGAAGTTTTTCACCAATTTTTTCGCTGCGAACACCTATAGAACAATAAACAATAATAGTTGCACTTTTATCTTTGACAGTTGCCTTAACAGTGTTGGACTTAAAATTATCAAAGCCCACAGGAATGGAATTTCTGATATGACTGACATTGAATTCTTTGGGTTCTCTGGCGTCCAAAAAAATTAGATTTTTTTTGTCTTTAAGGTCTTTCACTTTTATATACGGAACCGTCTCTTGATTGAGTTTTTTCAACACTTGTGGAATGCTGTTTTGTGCAGACAAAGCAACTGAAAAAAGGAAACCGATAAAATAAATATAGAAGCGCATGTTTTTTTCATAAAGGTATCTAATTTATTAGACGTCTAAAAACTTATTTACTGACAGTGCACGTTTTAAACAAGACAAAAAAAAATAGTTTGAGTCATAACAGTACTTCTGCAATCGTGCTGAATCCTTTTTTTAAGGAATTACCCTAAATTTTTATATCAAATCTATAGCAATACACGTTATTTATCTGTAAATTAGCATTAGCTTGTACTAAAATTATTAATTAATAAAAACTATTATGAAAAATCTAGGCCTTTTTTGTTTGCTATTGACTTGTATTGGACTCGGAAGCTGTAAAAATAATCAAAGTGAAAAAATCATTGAAGCTAAGGAAGCCAAAGAGTTAGTAAGCGAACAGTGCTATAAAGCGGTTTATGAAAAGGACACGCTTGATTTGAAAATTAACACGTTCAAAGATGGAGAAATAACAGGTGATATGGTCATGGCAATTGCTAATATGCCGAAAAAGGTAGGTGAAATTGTAGGGGAATTTAAAGGTGACACCTTATTTGCTAGCTACACTTTTATCCAAGGTACTGATAAAGAAAAAACATTTAAAAATCCTATGGCATTTTTAAAAAGAGGGAATGAACTCATTTTAGGAAATGGACAAATCCAAATCACGCTGGGAGCTTCTCACTTCGTAAAAGGAGAGCCTATCGATTTTGAAAGAGTAAAATATAAATTTTCCGAAGTGGATTGTGTTGAAAAACAATAAAGAAGGAGGGAGCAAAAGCTCCCTTTTATTTTTTTAATATATACTGGTTTATGCCTTTATCTATAAGCCATAAATACACAAAAAAAAATAGTTTTTTGTATATAATTTCATCTTCGACGTTTTATTTTAGCTCTATCTTATCGATCAGTAGTTTGAAATTTTCATTTTTTTTGTTTCCTATTAAAAAAGTGATTTCGTTGATAAAATCTTCCGAAAAATTAGATCGATTGAGCCTTCTTCTGCGCCAAGAAGGGTACATGTCTTTCAAGGGTGTTTTTATTTCTTGCCATTCACCTGAAGTCGAAAAGGGCATTATGTAGGAGTAATAATCACTATAATTGGATTTTATGCTCAATTGATATTCTTTGCCATCCCGCCGAAGTTTAGCGACTATACTAGTAAATTGCTTTAATTCTGTTTTTTGAAACCTATATCGAACAGATGAAAAACCTCCATTATTATCCAATGATACGCTGTCTTCGAAAACACCAAAACTATCTTCATTTAATTTAAATGTGCTGAAACATTCTCCTCCCATCACAACGTCATCAATAATAATACAATCTTTAATATTTGAATATTTATCAAAATCAAAAAAATATTGGAGTTTATTGAAGACAATAAAATAATCATAAATAGTACTTTTTTCATAACAATTAAGCTTTTAATTTTTACTATTTTTAGTTGGTAGTTTATATTGATATAATGGTAATTAGAATATTGTCACGAAGTTAGTGATTTTTGAAATGCACAAAATTTATAAAGTGCTAGGGTCTAAAATTGCAAATAAATCCGTCCATTTTTTATGATTTCCCTGATTTTTGTAACGGTCAAAATATAAATTTTGCTCGATACTAATTTTTTTCTGTTATCAAGATTATAGACTTTATAATTTTCCTCTAAATTAGAATTAGCTTGGGATAATGAGAAAGAAAATTAGAAGTGTTGGTTAATATACTATTTTTCATATCTTTAAAAATAAATCAAACCACTATGAAAAATAAATTAATGCTTTTGCTGCTTTTTAGTAGCACAATTTTGCTGGCTCAAGATACGTATATTCAATGTGGTAAAATTATAGATACCAAAACCGGAAAAGTCCTAACTAATAAAACCATAATAGTTTCTAACAAAAGTATTAAAGCCATTCAAGACGGTTTTATAAATCCTACAAATCCTGTAGATAAAGTCATCAACTTGAAAACCAAGACGGCTATGCCTGGCTGGATAGATATGCACGTACACCTTGAAGAAGAAACCTCTCCAACTCGCTACGTGGAAGAATTTACGCAAAACGATGCAGATGTCGCCTTTAACTCCATAGGTTTTGCTAAAACAACCCTTATGGCGGGCTTTACTACAGTACGTGACCTGGGTGGCTCAGGGATTAATGTTTCGCTTAGGAATGCCATTAATCAAGGCAAGGTGGTAGGCCCAAGAGTACTAACTGCCGAGAAAGCACTAGCTTCCACAGGAGGACATGCAGACCCAACAAATGGGTATCGTAAAGACTTAATGGGAAGTCCAGGTCCAAAAGAAGGAGTGGTTAACAGCCTTGAAGATGCAAGACAAGCTGTGCGACAACGTTATAAAAACGGAGCCGACTGGATCAAAATAACCGCTACAGGAGGTGTTTTGTCTGTTGCCAAAAGCGGGAGTAATGCACAATTTACACAAGAAGAAATAGAGGCTATCGTAGGGACAGCTAAAGATTATGGAATGCAAGTTGCCGCTCATGCTCATGGAGATGAAGGTATGCAACGCGCCATTAGAGGTGGTGTAAAAACGATCGAACACGGAACAGAAATGAGTGAAGCCACTATGGATTTAATGATCAAATACAATGCTTATTATATTCCAACACTCTCAGCAGGAAGTTACGTGGCAGAGAAGGCACTTATCCCTAATTATTATCCTGCTATAGTGGTGCCAAAAGCATTGGCTATTGGACCAAAAATTAAAGCTACTTTCTCGAAAGCATACAAAAAAGGAGTACCTATTGGATTTGGTACTGATGCAGCAGTGTTTCCTCATGGCGATAATGCTAAAGAATTTATTTATATGAATCAAGCAGGTATGCCCATGATGAAAGCCATCCAAGCGGCCACAATAGTAAACGCCAAGATATTGGAGATGGATCAACAAATAGGAGCAATAGAACCCGGCTATTTGGCCGATATAGTTGCCACAAATGCTGATCCCACCGAGGATATAAATACGGTTACTAACGTAGTATTTGTAATGAAAGATGGTTTGGTTTACAAACAATAATTTGAAATGCCATTCCAAATGTAATTAGATATTTAAAGGAGTTACCGCAGGAAATATTTCCTGAGGAAGCTTTCTATCTTAATCTTTGGACTTTTCACCATTTTTAATGTTATAATGCTGAAGAACTTCTTTTAATTTCACCATTCGAAATGCAATAATAAACCAAATCTGTTTTTTTTTTAAATTATCAGGTAGGTAGCTATGTATGTGTTACGTACTATTATTTTATTTGTTTTAAATAGAGTTAAAATTATGCGCTTTATTTCGTCTCCATTTATCTTCTAATTTTTTTTTCTTGCTGTAAATTATTACATTTGTTAACGTCTTATACCAAGTTTGCAATCCATTAAATTTTAAATTTTGTAATTCTGGATTAAAAATTCATGTTCAAACTGTATCGAATTATAGTCTGCTATAGCAAAAAATGGACTTTAAATCCCAAATTATTTATTCTCGATTCAGGCAGATACAGTCTTAAATGGATTTAATGAGCTTAAAAACTAAGCAGTTGGACCTATTTAATGTCGAACTATAAAATGAGTGAAATAATATTTAACATAGGAGTCATATAAGCATTAAACCTTAAATGACCTTATTGTTATTTAAGGTATATAAGCCTAACAAATCAAACTTAAATGACTTATATGGTAAAAAAAATGCGCCATTGTTTTATTCTTATTGCTTATATTGATATTTGTGAAAGAAAGGCAGACGAATAATCGAAAATCAAGTATAGCGTTTATGTTGCTGAATTTGTGTTTGAAGGTAAATATATTTTGGAGTAAGTTTGCAAAATCAATAGTAGCAAAAAGAAATATATCATCAATTAGTATTAATTTAAAAAAAGCATAAAAGTGCTTAAGCCCTATATAGTATGAATTTTTAATAATCTAAAAAAAATTGAAGCACATCTCATTAACCAGAATAATAAAGAATTTTGTCAATGACAAATATTAAATTCGCTAAGAAAATAGTATAAGTTACTGTTGCTTAAACTGAAAAGTGGAACTCTTTTTTCTTTGACAATACCATCCTTTTTTAAGTAAAAGTAGAAGTTAGAAGAAAATTTTATGTGCTTCTCAAGTTCGCTAAGAAATAGGTTTACATTAGTATCACTGCAGGCACCCTAGTGTAGTGGACAAGTAAAAAAATATCAAAAATTAAAAAGGAGCTTGTTTAGTTTTAAGATGTTACGTGTGAATAGGTTATTTAGATTTCAAAAAACGAATAGGATTACTAAAATACTGGTTCCCTTTTTAAGGAGCATACGTATTCGGATTAATGTCTTTTGTCAATACGGTACTTCATTCAGCTTTAATAGCTAAAAAATTAAATTTTTTTAATCGTAAAACGTTGTCATAGGTCAAGATTTACTACTGTTATTATTTTTAATTTTGAAAAAAACAAAATATTATTTAGGTAAATCCTTTTTAACATTCTATTTGAAGGATTAAAAGTAAAATAATTAAGGTTTTTATAGTCTTTTTCAATTCCATTTTTAAAAAACAAAATGAAACAAGTTACTCTTAGCAATCAAGTATTGTATTTATTAAGTATATCAGCAGGCCTAGTAGTTGCTAATTTGTATTACAATCAGCCCTTACTTCATCAAATCTCGGTTAGTTTTAATGTGTCAGAGCCAGAGGTGAGTAATGTTGCTTTATTTACCCAATTAGGATATGCTTTAGGTTTATTATTTATTATTCCTTTAGGTGATAAGGTTTCTAATAAAAAAATACTGCGATTGGATTTTTTAATTGTGGTTATCGCTTTATTAATAGCCGGATTGGCTAATTCGCTGCTTGTATTAATTTTAAGTAGCTTTATAGTTGGTTTTACCTCCGCATTACCGCAATTGTTTGTTCCTATGGCTGCCCAACTTTCTGACGATGAAAATAGGGGAAGAGCTATTGGCATTGTTATGAGTGGACTTTTGATTGGTATTTTGGGGAGTCGTGTGATTAGTGGTTTTGTAGGAGAACAATTTGGATGGCGTGTGATGTTTTATGCAGCTGCAGGAATGATGATTATCTTATTTGTAATCTTAAAGTATAAGTTGCCCACCATTGAACCAGTATTTAAGGGTAGTTATGCAAGTTTGATGAAATCGCTTTACCATTATTTTAAAACCGATGCTTCATTGCGTTTGGCTACCTTAAGAGGAGGATTAGCCTTTGCTGGACTAAGTGCTTTTTGGACCACTTTGGTATTTTTGATGCAAGATTCTTTTGGGTATGGAAGTACGATCACGGGTGCGTTTGGAATCCTTGGGATTGTTGGGGCTCTGGCAGCTACTTTTGTTGGGAAAATTAGCAATACTGTAAGTAATAATTTGGTCATTATGGTAGCTATTTTGCTGCTAATAGTTTCTTGGATTGTATTATTATTTTCTGGAAATTCTCTTGTAGGTTTGATGATTGGTATTCTTCTCGTTGATTTAGGGATACAAGCTTTACATATTACGAATCAGAAAATTATCTTTTCAAAGAGTCCAGAGGCTAGGAACAGGGTGAATACTATTTATATGGTTGGTTTTTTTATTGGTGGTGCTTTTGGAACTGTTGCTGGAGCGTTGG
This sequence comes from Flavobacterium omnivorum, assembly GCF_900099915.1. GTDB lineage: Bacteria > Bacteroidota > Bacteroidia > Flavobacteriales > Flavobacteriaceae > Flavobacterium > Flavobacterium omnivorum. Next base: position 37,494 of record NZ_FNDB01000012.1, on the reverse strand, counting down.
CTTGGGAAAATTATAAATGGCTTGGGGTATCGGCACTTGGAATTATTTTGTCTGTTTTAATTTTGATTGTGCATCTTATATTTAGAAAAATCTAAATTTTTAGGATTAGAATATACTTTTGGAATCAAAAAGGAGAAGGTAGTATTACCAAATTATTTCTAGAATGTAAGTGTAGTATTGCGAGTGATATGATGTAAGCTCCACAGGTTTTGGGATTGATCCACTGGATTCCAGATACTTTTAGGAATGATCATCAAACAAGGTACCTGCCGAATTAGATTTAAAGTGTGAAATGAAATTATGCTTCAATTACAATTTAATCAAATTCAACCGTTAGGTGTAGTAAAACATAGGATTTTGTAAAAACAGGAAGATATTGAAATGAAAAAAGCACCCTTGTGAGGTGCTTTTCGCGTAGAAAGAGGTTCTTCTTTAATCCGCTTCAAGCCAATGGATTCAATGCTTTACAAAGCTATATTTTACAGGGGACCAACGAGGGGACCAACCGAACTAGAAATTTTCATAGTACTAATTCATATAAATATATATAAATGTTTATTCTAATTTCTATAAGAAGTCTTAATTTGTTAGTTAATTTTGATTGATAATTTAAAAAATATTGTAATTTTATTTTTTTTTGTAATTATAGCATAAACTAAGTCCCAACTTATTAAAACACAAATACCTAATGATCTCCTTAAAAATTTTCTTGATTGAAGACGATCCTTTTTTTGGAGAAGCTTTAAAATACCATTTGAAGCTAAATCCTGATTTTGATATTCATCTTTTTAAAACCGGAAAAGAGTGTATCAGTAATTTATATCTAAAGCCAGATATTATATGTTTAGATTTTGGTTTACCTGACATAACAGGGGATAAACTGCTAAAAAAGATTCAGGAAACAAACAACAAAATCCCAATTATTATTATAAGTGGTCAGGAGGAGATTGAGGTTGCTGTCGACTTTTTAAAATCGGGTGCCAAAGATTACATTATTAAAAATGAACATACCAAAGACATTCTGTGGAATTCTATTATCAAAATCAGAGAAAATCTTCAATTAGTTAACGAGGTAGCCGATTTAAAGGAACAATTAGAGCAAAAATTTAGTTTTGAAAAAACAATAATTGGACAAAGTGATGCCATAAAAAATGTTTTCAACAAAATACACAAATCTATTAATAGCAATATAAATGTTTCGATTACGGGCGAAACAGGAACAGGAAAAGAAGTGGTTGCCAAGGCGATTCATTATAATTCGGAAAGAAAAAACAAGCCCTTCATCGCAATAAATATGGCTGCCATTCCCAAAGATTTAATGGAAAGTGATTTTTTTGGTCACGAAGCCGGCGCTTTTACGGGTGCCAATACCAGAAATATTGGAAAATTTGAACAAGCCAATGGAGGTACCATCTTTCTGGATGAAATTGCCGAATTAGATTTGAATCTTCAAAGTAAATTGTTGCGGGTTTTACAAGAAAGAGAAGTCGTTCGTTTAGGCGGAACAACTAAAATAAAATTCGATGCCAGATTGATAATTGCTACCCATAAAGATTTGGCCCAAGAAGTAAAAAATGGAACTTTTAGAGAAGATTTATATTATAGAATTATCGGGCTGCCTATTGAATTACCTCCCTTGAGAGAACGTGGAAATGACACTTTGTTGTTAGCCAAATATTTTATTGACTTATTTACAAAAGGCAATAAAATGAAGCCAATTACGGTATCAAAAAAGGCCAAAGACAAGTTATTAAAGTACCCGTTCCCTGGAAACATTCGAGAATTAAAAGCGGTTATCGATTTAGCGTGTGTAATGTGCGAAAACAATGAGATTTTGCCGGATGACCTTACTTTCAACAGCATTCATAACACGGATTTTTTCCTATCTGTAGAAAAAACTTTAAAAGAATATACCGCTGAAATCATCTTGCATTATCTAAAAAAGAACCGAAACGACGTTTTAAAAACAGCAAAAAAATTAGATATCGGAAAATCAACTATTTATAATTTAATTCAATCTTCTGAAAACGCCAAATAGACGGATCAATTCAACTTCTTTTAAACATTATGAATGAAAATCTCCCAATACCAAAAAATGAAGTATCTCGTTTAGATGCTTTGGCTCAATACACTATTCTTGATACTTTACCAGAAGAAGAGTTCGATCGTCTCACACAATTAGCGTCAATAATATGCGGAGTTCCCATTGCATTAATTACTTTAATCGATAAGGAAAGGCAGTGGTTTAAATCTAAAATTGGTTTGGATACACCCGAAACTCCTAGAGATATTTCCTTTTGCCAATATACAATTAATGGTGAATCCCTTTTTGAAATTGAAGATGCAACAAAGGATGAACGTTTTTTAAGCACCCCTTTAGTAACAGACCAACCCAATATCCGATTCTATGCCGGTTATCCATTAATTGATCCCGATGGCTATGCACTTGGTTCTCTTTGTGTAATGGATAGAGAAGCTCGAAAATTAACTGCCGACCAGAGGCGGGCATTGACACTCTTAGCAAATGAAGTGGTTTCACAAATTGTATCACGTAAAAAAAATGCTGAAAAGCATAAATTAGAAAAAATGTTCAACCTTTCAATTGATTTGATATGTGTGGTTGGTAGTGATGGATATTTCAAAAAAATGAACCCTGCATTTACATTAACTTTAGGTTGGACAATAGAAGAATTGCTTGCAAAACCGTTTTATGACTTCATTCACCCTGATGATGTTACTACCACTTTTAATGAAATTAAAAAATTAGCAACAGGAGAAAAAACGATAAACTTCGAAAATCGGTTTATAACAAAAAATGGCGATTACCCGTCAATAAGCTGGAATGCTATTTCTGATGAAATAACAGGAGAACTTTACGCAGTTGGACGTGATATTAGCGAACAAAAAAAAGCAGAAGAAAAACTAACGGAATACAAACATTTTTTTTACAACACAGCTAACTTTTCTTGTATTGCAAATGTGGAGGGTTATTTTGAAGTCATTAATTCAAATTTTGAAAAGGCATTAGGTTATAGCGAAAGAGAATTGCTCGAAAGTCAATTTCTGAGTTTCGTACATCCTGATGATATTGATTTAACCCTAAAAGAAATTAAGAAACTGCAAAGAGGTGCTACAACTATAAATTTTGAGAACAGGTATCGCAAAAAAGACGGAAATTATTTGTGGTTCGATTGGCACGCAACTCCCAATCGTGTCACCGGAAAAATTTACGCAATTGCCCGTGATATAACTGAACAAAAAAAAGCAAAAGAGTTGCTAACACAAAGCGAGGAGCACAACCGTTTTATAATGAATTCTTCTCCAAATTCAATTGTAACTATCAATAGCTTCAAGAAAATAACTTTTTGGAATCTACAAGCCGAAACTGTTTTTGGCTGGAAAAAAGAGGAAGTGTTAGGAAAGAACATGATTGATTTATTAATTCCTTCGCGCTACCGGGATACGTGGAACAAAGTAATAGATAAATACCCTAAAAATGAGAAAAATCCATATTGTAATCAACTGCTAGAATTAACTTTACTCCATAAAACTGGAAACGAATTTTATGGAGAAACTTCCATAACGCTAATTGTTCAAGATGGCATACGCTATTACAGTGGCTTTATTCAAGATATTACCAAAAGGAAGGAAGCCGAAAATCAACTTACTCATAGTGAAAACCGCAACAAACTCATTATGAATGCTTCCTTAAACGCCATTATAATGATTGATATTAAAGGAATAATTACGTTTTGGAACCAGAATGCAGAAATTATTTTCGGATGGAATAGTGAGGAGGTATTAGGAAAAGAATTGTCCAAAATAATTATTCCCAATCAGTACGTCGAAGCTCATCATAGAGGAATGAAACATTATCTCAGAACAGGCGAAGGAGCGGTTCTGAACAAACCTTTAGACATGATGGCTCTAAATAGAAAAGGTATTGAATTTCCAGTTGAAATGTCAATAATTCCAGTCAATGAAAATAATCAAGTTTTTTTCTGCGCCTTTATTCAAGATGTTTCAGAAAAAAAGACAGCAGAAAATATTCGAAAAATTCAAGAGGAGAAATTCCAAAACGTAATAACACACATGAACCTGGGATTGATAGAAGTGGACAATAACGAGATTATTAAATATGCAAACCAGAGTTTTGCCGCCATAATAGGTTACGAAATAAGCGAACTTGTAGGCAGAAATTTAATAGATTTTTTTGATTCTCAAGACAATTTGGACATTCTTACTTCCAAAATCAAACTCAGACAACAAGGCGTTTCAGACATCTATCAAATCCCGATCAAAAAGAAAAGTGGGGAACTGAGATGGTTGACAATTAGTGGAGCTCCCAACTACGACAGCAAAGGAAATGTAATAGGTTCGATAGGAATTCATCTGGATGTAACAGACCAAAAAAAATTGGAGTCCGATCTTGAAAAAGAAAAAACAAACGCGTTAAAATCGTCCAAAGCCAAAGAAGTATTCTTGGCCAACATGAGTCACGAAATACGAACGCCCCTTAATGCAATTGTAGGTTTTCTAAGGGAATTAGATAAATTGGAACTTACCGGGCTTCAAAAGGACTATATCAATAACTGCTCCATAGCCTCCAAGCATTTACTGGCCATCATCAATAATATTTTAGATATTTCAAAAATCGAATCTGGAGAAATGAGTCTTGAATCTGTAGATTTTGTCTTTGAAAAATCCATTTCAAATGTTACAACAGTGTTGCATCCAATGCTGAAACAAAAAGGATTGGATTTTAACATCACTATTTCAAAAGAAATAGCAAATGTATTGGTAGGAGACGCTATGAAACTGCAACAAATTTTATACAACCTTGTTGGTAATGCCATAAAATTCACTAGCACAGGTAGTATTTCAATTAATTGTGAAGTTGTTGACGACAGCACTTTCTCCCAAAAATTAAAAATTTCGATATCGGATACCGGGATAGGAATGGAAAGCAGCTTTGTTTCGACTATTTTTAATAAATTTTCGCAGGAAGATATAGAAACCAACCGGAAATATGGTGGTACCGGTCTGGGCTTGTCGATCACCAAGGAGCTTGTCGAATTAATGGGAGGCACAATTGAGATCGAAAGCGAAAAAAATAGGGGAACAACTATTTACCTTTACCTCAATTATCCCAAGTCAGGCACGGAGAACACCGCTGACCTGAATATTATTAAACCCGTTATCAGATTAAAAAACATTTCAATTCTTCTGGTTGAAGATAATTATTTTAACCGATTGGTGGTCCAAAATACATTGCAATATTATAATTGCGAAGTAACCGAAGCTGAAAATGGTTTGGAAGCCGTTGAGATTTTGAAAAATAGAACCTTCGACATTATTCTTATGGATATCCAAATGCCATTAATGGGTGGTATCGAAGCAGTCCTAATTATTAGAAACGAACTAAATCTTTCAACGCCCATTATTGCGCTTACCGCAAATGCATTTAAAACAGAAATTGATAAATGCAAAAAAGCAGGCATGAACGACTATGTTGTAAAACCTTTTGATGAAGTAGTTTTACTACAGACTATTGTAAAATACACCATAAATAAAAATGGTATACCATCTTTAGATAATGAGATGAACCCAAATCAACCCCTTTATAACTTGAACTTTCTTCATAATTCGAGTAGCGGCGATGATGAATTTGTGGTTAAAATGGTAGGTGTCTTTGTGGAACAAACAACAGCAACTATTGAAAAAATAGATGCAGCGTTGGAATCAAATAATTTTCTGGAAATTAGCCAATTAATCCATAAAATAAGACCCAGCACTGATCATATGGGTGTTCTGTCTATTCAGAGTGAAATGAAAACTTTAGAAAAAATAGCAAAAGAAACACAAAATAAAGGGCAAATTACAGCTATTTATACCATGGTTAAAAAAACATTACAACTTGTAATTTCCCAACTTCAGAATAATGAATTAAACGCATAAAGTTTTCTTTTTATTGAAAATAATAGCTATTTCTGTCATTGCGAACGCAGTTCGGTAATCTCCTTACCGATCCGTAATCTCCAGCAGCTCTGACGCATGGATAGAAAAAGGTAATCATCTTGCTTTTTTCAAAAGTTGGAATACTTTCCAAAAAATGGAAAAAAACAAACTACATTATTTTATTAAAACCCTCAAAATAAACCACTTAAACTTTTGGCTTGCTTTTGGCTTTCCTGTTATCGAAATAGTTAGATAATATGCAAAATCAAAATTCATTCAAATTTTTTATAGTAGACGACGATGTTTTTTGTGCAAAAATGCACGAACAATATTTGTTAAATCTAAACTACAGCAATATTAAATGTTTCAGTAATGGGAATGATTGCCTAAATAATCTAAATCAAAATCCAGACATTATTTTCTTGGATCACAACATGGATGGAATAACAGGATTGGAAGTTTTAAAAAAAATAAAACGCTACAATCCTAGCATTTATGTGATAATGGTTTCGGGTCAGCAAAATATTAAAATAGCTGTTGATGCACATGAGTATGACGCCTATGACTATATAATTAAAGACAATTTAGTGTACGATAAAATGACATTTATTATCAATAAAATTAGTTCGGTGAAAGAAGCGATGAAAAAATCGACCTCAACTTTTATTGAAATCTCTAAAAATTCATTTTTAGACCCTTCATTAGAATAAGTAATATGAACACCAAAAAAATAAAAATAGTTGTATTATTCTTGTTAGGCTTTGGGCTGCTAACAGCACAAGCACAACAAGCAATCACTGCCACAGGCGGAGATGCTTCTGGAAGCGGAGGAACAGTTGCTTACTCGGTAGGGCAAATTGTTTATACCACTAATACCGGTACAAACGGTTCGGTAGCACAAGGCGTTCAACAGTCCTACATAATTTCTATTGTGCTGGGTATAGAAGACAATGCCACTAAATTGGAATTAACAGCTTACCCAAACCCTACTACCAATTTTTTAACGCTTAATGTAGGTAACGCTGAACTTTCAACTTTGAGATTTCAACTTTACGACATCAGCGGAAAATTAATTGAAAGCCGAAAAATAATAAGTAGCACCGAAACAATTGGTATGGAAAATTTACCAAGTGCCATTTATTTTTTGAAAGTGGCCAACAATAACCAAGAAGTAAAAACATTTAAAATAATTAAAAAATAAAAACTATGGAGAAGATATATTCAATCATAGCAGGGCTTTTATTAACGGTAAGCGTATTTGCACAAGCCCCACAAAAAATGAGTTACCAAGCCGTAATTCGCAACAATAGTAACGCATTAATAACATCAGCACCTGTAGGAATGAAAATTAGCATATTGCAGAGTTCATCAACTGGTGCAGCTGTATATGTAGAAACCCAAACACCAAGCACCAACTCCAATGGTTTAGTAAGTTTACAAATTGGAATGGGTACAGTTTTAACAGGTACATTTTCGGGTATCAACTGGTCAGCTGGCCCTTATTTTATAAAAACAGAAACCGACCCAACAGGCGGAACCGCTTACACCATCGCTGGTACAAACGAATTAATGAGTGTGCCGTATGCTTTGTTTAGTGCAAACGGAACGGCTGGCTCAACTGGTGCTGCCGGTCCAAATATAATTACTGTATCCACGACAACAACCCAAACTGGGTTATTAACAGGAAATGGTGCAAATGTTTCTGCTGTTCCCGCAACTACAGCAAGTATTTCTGCTTCTGTAGACAAAAACTATGTTACCAATGCTCAACAAACTGTCCTTGGAAATACAAGCAATACAAACACAGGTGACCAAACAACCATAACCGGAAATTCAGGAACAGCCACAGCGCTTGCGACCGCAAGAACAATCAACGGTGTGCCGTTTGACGGGACAGCAAATATTACGATAACCGCAGCAGCAGGTGGAATGCAATATTTTGAAAAAGAGTTAGTTTCTGACGGGGAAAATAGTATTGCTTTAACATTCTCTTTGGGTGTTTTCTCTAAAATTCATTATAATGGAGCTTTACTAAAACAAAATCAATGGTCAGGAGTTGGTCTTACTACTTTAACATTAATTCTTGACACAAGGCAAAACGATAAATTAACAGTTACAAATTAAATATTAACTTAAAATCTTGCAGTGTATAGATAAACTGGGTAAAACAAATAAAAAAACAATAAATAAAAGTAATAAACCAAATGTCAGGGTTGGTTTATTTGTAATGAGAAACAACCTTGACACAAAATTAATAAACATAAACAATTAAAATCTTGCAGTGGTATAGATAAACTGAGTAAAATTATGAAAAAATACATACTAACAATCGCATTATTTGCAATTTCCTATTTAGGATTTTCGCAAACTACACCAACAGCCCAATTGAGAGTTGCAGATCGAACAACTGCTTTTGGCCAAAATCTGCCTGCTGGAACGCAAATTTATGTTGTGTCTGATTCTACTTTATGGCAAGTAAAAGTCGGAATTGCTTCTACACTAACAGTTACCACTGCCTTAACTAGTTTGATATTAATTAACAGTAGTGTCAATTACAGTGTTGAAACATTTGAAGCAGCCGCTACACCGGACACGTACACACTTTCAAAAATTCCAATAACAGATACAATTGGGTTAACTGTTATGATGAATGGAGCTGCATTGAGACCAACTACTGATTATACAAGTTCTGGGGCTACTCTGACTATTATTTCTGCTCAATCACAATATGATAAATTTGTAGTATCGTATACTTATACTACCAATTAATATTGCTATGTTTCTGTAGGATGATTTTCTTTAACCTGCAGAAGCATAGATTGAGTTTTTAAAGTTTTATTATAAAGGAATACAAATTTTAGATTCCTCACTTTGTTCGGAATAACAATCTTGGTTTATAGGAAGAGCGGGCGATCCAATTTCATCGTAACTCCAGCTCTCCCTTATTTGCTATCAAAAGTCTTGTCATTCCGAAGTGAGGAATCTTTTTTTTATTTGCTTTTATTTGTGTTCTAATAAATGATTACTAAATAATACATTAAATTGAAAAACTTAATTATTTTATTTCTGTTTTTACCTTCCCTGATGTTTGCGCAGGTGCCACAGGTGCCACAGGTGCCACAGGTGCTGGTTGCACCTTCAGTATTAATGAAGATAGCTGACGCAACAACTATCTTTGGTGCTAATTTATCCGTTGGTACACAAATTTATGATATAGCTAATGATAAATCGTATGCTGTTAAAACAAAAATAATCTACACTGAAACAATTACCACTGCCGCAGCATCTTTGAGCTTGATTAACACCGCTGGTTATAGTTCTGTTACTGCTTCTTCAATTATCTCAACTACTTCAACTACAGATGTAGTTATTACAGACATGACTAAAACTCTAGTAGAGGCTGGTATGTATTCAATTCATTTTAATGGGCAATTAAACATCCCCGCAGCTAATTATACAACTGGTTTTAGCACTGCTACTGCGGCTGCAGATTTAAATTTAATTTATAACGACATTATGGCAATACCTGTAACCGGTACCCATGCACTTACTTTTGGAAGTGGGGAAACGCTTCTTCCTGGAGTTTATAATGTAGCGGGCGCGGCATCAATTGCCGGCACTCTTACTCTAAATGGTAATAATGAAATAAACCCTATATTTATAGTTAGAGCCAATGCAGGAGCATTTAATACAGGGGCTGGTACTAATGTAATTTTAACAAACGGAGCAACCGCAAAAAATGTTTTTTGGATTGCCGATGGAGCAGTTGGTCTCGGTGCTAGTACAAATATCTCAGGAACCTTATTTTCTCATGGAGCTGCTGTTGCAGGAGCTAATACCACAGTAAACGGACGATTATTAACTACATTGGGAGCAATTTCTTTCGGAGAAGGTACACTTACTTTGCCAACAGGCAATAGCATTATAAATTTCAGGAGCTTGTCTAATTTCGTAATATTTACCAGTTCAGGTGGAGTTGCCAATACTGGTGCTTCTGTATATAATGGAGATATTGGAACAGGTGGAGGTGCCATCACAGGCTTTGCTGCAACTGCAACTGTAAATGGAACTATCTTTCAATCAGGATCAACTACGGTTGTTACCCCCATTAATCATATGGCTACTTTTAGCCTTTATAAAAATGGCGTCTTAATTCCTAATTCTAGCAGAACAAGAGTAGAATTACCATCGGATATTTCATTACTAGCCCTTACTAAAATTGAAGTGGATGACACCATAGATGTGAGATGGAAAATTGATGAACAAAAGTCTGATGGTATCGAAATAAATGTTCTTAATAGAATTTTGACATTGATTAGAGTAGGAAACTAACCAAACGGTACTCGTTTAAAATATAAAACAAAATTCAGCATGAAAAAATTTCACGCAACATAAAATTTTAGGTACTAACGGGCCTATAATTCTTTTGGTCTTATTCTTTTTAATCCAAATACTAGAAATACAAGCGCAATACATGAAGAATTCAATAACAGGGTTTGAGGCTGCTACTGTAAATGGTACTAGATATCTTCCTGGTGTTGATAACAATGCATTAGCTACTTTTAGTATTTATCAAAATGGAGTTTTAATTGCTAACTCAAGTAGAACAAGAACATTGAATGTAAATACGGTGGATGTATCATTACGGGCTATAGCTACTGTAGCTGATGGGCAAGCTATTGATATTAGATGGAGAGTAGATTCAGGAACAATAACTTTTACAAATAGGATATTGACATTAAATAGAGTACAATTGTGATATACGAAAATAGAAATTTCTCAATACTTGCAGATAAAATTCAGTTTGTTTCTGGTTTGCCAAAAACACGATCAGGTTAAATTATGATTTTGTATTAGCAGAATCAACTCAAAAAAACAATTTAAATTATGGAAATAATTCATATTGTCCTTGGGAAAGCCAATTTCAAAAGAATGAATAGTGTCAATAAAGTAGTTCATCAATTGGCCAGAAAACAAGTGAATTTTGAGGTAAAAGCATCCGTCTTGGGCATTACAAAGTACAAAGATAATAATTATTGCGAACGCAATTTTGAAACGTAGTTGTTTTTGAAACAACGCAATCCTTTTGCCATTGCAGAAGAATTGAAATCTGCTATAATCGGAAAAAAAGGCAAAGCTATTTTTCATCTTCATGGTGGCTGGATTCCCGTTTTTTATTCCTTGGCAAAATTGCTGGATAAATAACAAATCAAGTTTGTTTTTACGCCCCATGGAGCCTACAACGTCATTGTAATAAAAAGGAGTTTTTGGAGCAAGAAATTGTATTTTTCCCTGTTTGAAAAAAAATTAGTCAAAAGGACATTAAAAATTCATTGTATCGGAAAAAGTGAAGTGAATGGATTAAAGAAGATATTCGAAGATAAAAAATCTATTATATTGCCTTACGGATTTGAAAATGACAAAGTAATACTTATCGGAAGAACCGCTAATGCAACTATCGTTTTTGGATTTATTGGACGATTGGATATTTATACTAAAGTGCTTGACACTTTGCTAAAAGCTTTCACCAAATTCAAAAAAAACCAACCCGGATCGGAGCTATGGATTGTTGGGGACAGTAGCGATAAAAACATTTTGGAGAACCTAATAAAAGGTAAATCTCTCGAGGAAAATGTATTTCTATTTGGAAGCAAATTTGGAGCTGATAAAGAGGATTTATTGAAAAAAATGGACATTTTCGTGCATCCGTCCAGAAACGAAGGATTGCCATTATTTGTTATTGAAGCGGCCAGTTTTGGCAAACTTCGTATTGCCACTGATGCGACTAACAGAGGCACCCAGATAAAGAATTGCGAGGCTGGAATTACCATTTATTCACAAAGCAGCGCCCAGCTTTATCATCACTAGAATATGTTTTTATTAATTCAATATATTTTTCTTCAATACCGTTCACCAGAGATTTTAAATAGTTCTATAGGCTAATTTCATTGTCAACTCGAAGAGTATTTTTAAGTCTATTGGTTTTAGACCAACGTTCCCGTAAAATGGTTTTTGAGGTTGAAAATGTGGAGTTGTCATTTCCTATAAAGATTTTACCATAGATTATAGTTTCTCCAATTTGATTTTTTTGTCTCCCTTTAGGTAGAAGCTCACTTTAAGTTTTTTCATGTTTTACATTTTAAATTTTTACAAACGCACTTTTGAAAGTTGCCCAGCTCAAATTATAGTTGACAATTGTCAACTATTTGGTACCCTAATTTGCGTATGGATTGATAGGTTACCAAATAGGGTACCTGTTGAATCCGATTTAAAGTGTAAAATGAAAATAGACTTCATTGAACAATTTAATTAGGATTAACTCTTAGGTGTAGTAAAATATGGGATTTTGTAAATAAAGGAAAGTATTGAAATGTAAAAAGTCCCATATTTGAGGGGCTTTTCGCGGAGAAAGAGGGAGTTGTTTTCCTCTCTTTATTTCAGTGTTTACGATGTCTCGCAAACTATTTTAAAACAAGGGTCTCGATTGTACTCCTACGATTTATAGGTAAAAAATCATGTAATCTTAACGCTGTAAAAATAGTGATAATTAAAGGTTTATCAAAGTAAAAAAAGGTCTTTCATTGTTTAAAATTTGAACTGGTTGAGTACTATTATTGAAAAGGAATCGGTTCAAAATTTAGTTGCCTAAAACATAAATTCTATCCAATTATAAAAGGTTCAACTTGTTCAATTTTTAAGCTCGTGTTTTGGCAGAATTCTTCGATTGATACTAACTCATTCTGGAGCTTATTGAGCTCCTTTCTTATTTTTTGTAGTAGTATAATGCTTTGACGATAACTCTTTCCCGTTATGCGTTGTATATCTTTTGGATAGATATATATTCTCTTATTTTCGGTTCTCATACTTTATCTATGGCTTTGATTGGGAGTTGCCTAACTTGAAACCTTTATGGTTCAAGTTCTAGCACTCCATAAAAATAGTAAATAATTCCTTTCGTTCAGAAGCGACAATTTACTCCTATTTATGATGGGTGTAAATGGGTATTTATGTCAATTACTGCCATTTGTATCACAAAGTGACATATGGAATAGGAGACTCTTTTTTAGGTGGTTTAATTGACTAAAATTTGTTTCATAATCAATCTAAAGGATTACTTGATGCCCGTTATGATAATGTATAGTTGTAGATAACAATTAAGTTGCAATTACTATTTCTGTTTTAATTTAATTTCTGTTAAATTTATAATTATTCTTTCGTTTATATAAATTTTAAAAACAATAGGAATAATATTTTTATATATTTGCTAGTAGAGAAGTGAATTACAAAATTATATTTGTGAATATCCCACTAACACTCCTCTAAAAAAACGTGTAATTCAATTAATGTCAGAAACAAAAATTTTTAGCGAAAAATTATTGGTTAGTGAACTCAAAAATCACAACGAAAAAGCATTTCGTACTCTTTTTGATTTGTATTACCAGGACATTTATGGGTATAGTATAAGCCTTTTAAAATCAAAAGATTTTGCCGAAGAGAATGTTCAAGAAGTATTTTTGAAAGTTTGGCTGCATCGGGAAAATTTAAATTTAGAGCAATCTTTTAAATCTTATTTATTTACAATTGCCAGAAATCAAGCTTTTAACTTTCTGAATAAAGCGGCTAATGAGGTTTTGCTGAAAGAAGAAATTTTCTATAAAAGTCAAAAATCTCATGAGCAGGGAGATTACTCCATTCGAGAAGCAGATTGCAAAAAATTAAAAAAACAAGCAATCAGAGAATTACCACCAAAACGGAAACTTATTTTTAAAATGTCCCGCAAGCAAGGTAAAAGTTACGGAGAAATCAGTCAGGAATTAGGAATTTCTGTAAACACTGTAAAAAGCCAAATGAGTAAAGCACTTGAATCGCTGAGACTCTTTTTTAAGGCACATGATGGAATTCTATAAATAAGGTCTTATTTTTTAAACACAATCACTCTTTATGGGTGATTTTTTTTTGAAAATAAATTTTCAATATTAGTTATTAAAATATTGGTAATTAGTTGATTATGTGTTTTGTTATTGGTGCTTATTTTTTATTTTGTTAAAATTTAAAAAATTTACAACGTTAGAGTAGTAGTCAAGTCTTTCTCAACTGTATTATATAGAACAGGAACACAAAAACCATCATAATGAATGAAAATTCAGAAATAAAAAGCGTACTCCAAAAGTTTATTTTAGGACAATGTACCCCAGAAGAAACTAATACAGTTATTGATTACTATAGAAAGAACAAACTCACAACCGATTTTCCCGCTGTGGAAGATATCAAAACTTTGCTAGAGGTTATTCCTAAAATGGATGAATCAACTGCAAAGACACTATTTTCAAATATCTTGAGTAGTGCTAAAGAGATTGAACAGACTGCCCCTAAAACTAAAAAAGTACCCTTTAGGACCTACATGGCTGTTGCGGCCTCTCTTGTTGTTTTATTGTCAATAGGGTTGTTTTATCAACGTGATTTTTTTAAACCCAATAGTGACTTGATCTTAAACAATAATGAAATCACTTTACAACTTGAAAATGGTGAAATCCAAGTTATTTCAAATACTAGTAAGTCTCCGGTAAAGGATTCCAGAGGAAATGTTGTTGCGAATCATAATGGAAACAAAATTGTATACGATACCAAAACCACTTTAGAAAATATCGTTTATAACACGATAAAAATCCCCTACGGAAAACGTTTTGAGTTAGAATTGTCAGATGGAACTGTTATCCATCTTAATTCAGGGAGTACTTTAAAATATCCAGTGAAATTTATTGCAGGAGAAAATAGGCAAGTTTTTCTTGAAGGGGAAGCCTTTTTTGATGTGAGCAAAGACAAAGCACACCCTTTTGTGGTCCAAGCCAATAATTTGAATATCCGGGTTTTGGGAACTCATTTTAATGTTTCCAGTTATCCTGAAGATGCTTTGACTGATGTTGTATTGGTAGAAGGTTCCGTTGGATTATATACCCAAAATGAGCAATTTGATGTTACAAAAAATATTGTTTTAAAGCCCGGATATAAAGGAAGTTTTAATAGAAAAGAAGGGACAATTGAGACAAAATCCGTCTTAACAACGGTATATACCTCTTGGATGCAAGGGCGATTGACTTTTAGAAATATGAGTTTTGGAGATATATCAAAAAAACTAGAAAGACACTATAATGTTACCATTGTAAATCAAAACAAAAAATTGTCAAACGAGAAATTTAATGCCACTTTTGGAGATGAACCAATAGAAAAAGTATTGAGCTACTTTAATGAGATTCATGGCATCAAATACACCTTAAAAAATAATGAAGTACTAATTAAATAACCTTAAAACCAATGAAAAATGAAGCGCTAAAACAGCCAGAATAAAAAAATCGGAAAGAGCTACGAACAATTTCCGATTGAAGAATAGATTGAACCTAACAAATTAAATACAATCAATTAACAAAAATATGAAAAAAAAACCAAAGAATGATGGGAAGCATTTTCCATTATTCCAAAATAACCTGAAATTGAAACTAACTACTTTACTTCTTTTGGTTGTCATGTTTAATATTCGAGCCAATACTTATGCCCAAAAAACAAAAGTAGACTTAGAATTAAAAAATATAACTGTGGAAACAGTTCTGGAGACAATTGAACAAAAAACCGACTTTAGATTTATTTATAAAATGACTGATGTCGATTTAAATCGTACCATATCAATCAGTGTAAAAAATCAAACGATTGATGTAGTTTTAAATAAATTATTCAAGGGAACTACAACTGATTTTAAAGTTCGGGATACTCAGGTTATTTTAATAAAACCGCTGGTTGAAAAAAAGAATACAGATTTCTATATTCAAAAAATCATTAGGGGAAAAGTCTCTGATGAAAACGGTATGCCTTTGCCGGGCGCATCAGTTCTTGAAGAGAAGACAAATAATGCCGTTGCTACAGATGCCGACGGAAATTTTGAAATAACGGTAGAAAATAGTGATGCAACACTTATCATAAGTTATATTGGATACAAAGAAAAAAGAGTTTCTGCCAACCAAGAAAACAATACTATCCAACTATTTCCGGATACAACCACACTTGCGGAAATAGTAGTAATAGGGTATGGAACTTCCTCAAGAAAAGATGTTACTGGGGCCGTTTCTTCAATAGCTGCTAAAGACATGAATGAGGGAGCAGTGGTGAATCCATTACAATTAATCTCAGGTAAGGCTGCAGGTGTTAATATTTCCCAAACGGGCAGTGAGCCCGGTTCAGCGCCTAGTATACGCATACGAGGAATATCATCACTAATTGGCGGAAATGATCCTTTAGTTGTTGTAGACGGAATTCAAGGAAATATGGATTTATTAAACCAAATTCCCCCGAGTGAAATTGCCTCAATCGATATTTTGAAAGATGCTTCGGCAACCGCTATTTACGGTTCCAGAGGTGCTCCGGGTGTTGTTATTGTTACTACCAAGAAAAACAAAGCAGGGAGGACTTCCGTTGAGTATTCGGCTTACACTGCCATGGATTATATTCCACAAAAATTGAACATGTTAAGCGCTAATCAATGGTGGGAACAAGCTCAGTTAAATGGTGTTCCGGCTTCAGCCAATCATGGTTCTGATACGGACTGGTATGGAATTCTTACCAAAAGTGGAGCTACCCAAACGCATACTTTATCTTTTGGAGGAGGAGCAGAAAAATTTAGCTACAGAGCTTCTATTAGTGCTATTTTACAAGATGGTGTTGTTCTTAATTCCAGCAATCAGAGATACATTGGAAGAATTCAAGCTACTCAAACTGCACTGGATGATAAATTGAAATTAAGTTTTAATCTTAATAGCGGAATTACTAATGCAACCAATAGTATTGGAAGTATCGGAAGAGCAGCATTCACTTCTAATTTAATTACAAATGCGTATTTAATGCGTCCTACGGATCCTGTTTATGATACCGATGGCAGTTATTATACGGATCCTACTATTTTTCAATATCTTAATCCCTATGCGGCTTCACAAACGGTTACCAATGAAAGACAAACTGATAATTTGTTTGGAAGTCTTAAAGCTGATTTAGATTTGTTTGAAGGGTTAACAGCCGGATGGTTTGGAAGTTGGAGAAAAACCAATGATGTAAATGGGTACTATCTTCCCGCAGCCTCTACAAGTGCTTATGCTATTGATCAAAAAGGAATTGCGAATATTAGTAATAATAAGCAAAACGAAAGATTAACCAATATCAGTCTGAACTACAAAAAAATATTTGGGGATCATAGCATCAATGCCTTGGTTTTATATGAATGGCAAAACCAAGCTTATCAAGGAAATTACGTGCAAGCCAGAGGTTTTATAAATGACATAGCCACCTATAATGCGTTACAATTAGGGGATTTATCTAGAGTACAACCAGGAGATTTGCAATCGTATAAAAACGACAGAACCTTAGTTTCGTATTTAGGGCGTGTAAACTACTCTTATTTAAACCGTTATTTATTTACAGCTAGTATGAGAAGAGATGGTTCTTCTGTTTTTGGAGTTAATAATAAATGGGGTGATTTCCCTTCGGTTTCAGTGGCTTGGCAAATAGACAAAGAACCTTTTATGGCTCAGCAAACTATTTTTAGTGAATTGAAATTGCGTGGAGGATATGGTATAACCGGCAACCAACAAGGATTGTATCCACAAAATTCGATTTCTTTGGTAGGCGGATCTGGAGTCACTTATTTTGGAGGAGAACAAATCACCAATTTTAATGTAACTCAAAATGCCAATGCTGATTTGCGTTGGGAAACAAAAAAACAAACGAATATTGGATTGGATTTTGCCCTTTTAAAGAATAGATTAAGAGGTTCTGTAGATGTTTACACAGCAACAACTGAAAATCTTTTGTTTGATTATACCGTTCCACAACCTCCTTTTCCATTTAATAGTATTAAGGCAAATGTTGGAAGTTTATTAAATGAAGGATTAGAAGTTTCCCTTGGCTATGATTTGATCAAAACAGAAAATACCACACTTACTCTAGCAGGAAATGTTTCCTTATTAAGAAATAAAGTTTTAAACCTAAACGGGAGTATTAATGGAGTGCCCTTAAATACCAATTATGTTCCTTGGGGAACCGGAGCCTATTTGATCGCAGGACAGCCTATTGGAACTTATAATATGTTGCATCATACCGGTAAAAACAATGAAAATTGGGAAACGGTACTCGATGTTGATGGCAATGGTATAATAGATCAAGGAAATACTAGTCCGGATCGTATGATTCAAGGGTCAGCATTACCCACTTATACGTATGCCTTTAACCCAACGTTTCAACATAAAAGTTTTGATGTTTCGATGTTATGGAGAGGATCCGGAGGAAATAAAATTTACAATGGTTTGAGATCTAGTCTAAGTTATTTGGAAAATATAGGGAAATCAAATGTGTTAGAAAGTGCTATTCCATTAGGTTTATATACTTCACAATATGGATCTGATTTATGGTTAGAAGACGGTTCTTTTTTACGATTAGAGAATGTAACTGCTGGTTATAGTTTCAATTTTCAAAACGTTAAATACATTGAGTCACTTCGACTTTCTATTACCGGAAATAATTTACTGCTAATTACTTCTTATTCAGGAATAGACCCTGAGTTAAATGTAAGTGGAGGCGGAGAGAACTTTGGAGGAGATAATGGTATCTATCCTCGTACTCGAAGTTTCGCCATTGGTTTGAATGTAAAATTTAAATAGTACAAGAAAATGAAAATCAAAAATATAGTATTATTATTAAGCGCTAGTTTCTTATTAATAGTTGGTTGTACCAATATAGATGAAAGAGTCTATGATAAATATACTGCAAATGAGTTTTACGGATCTGCTGAAGGAGCCGATGTAGCCCTTGCAGGTGTATATGCACAAATTGGCGGAAATTGGAACGGAGTTGGATATGCAGGAGCAGATAATGGCTGGTATGATCTCAATTCTATGAGTGCTGATGAACAAGTTATTCCGCATAGAAATACCGGTGACTGGCAATTGGATTTTGCCCGTTTGTACAAGCATGAATGGTTGCCAACGGATTTAATGATAAACAATACTTGGAATTGGTTGTACAAATCTATTTTTAATGCCAATTTAGCCGTAGATCAATTGGAAAAAGCAAATGCCGAAGCTTCTAAAATTGCCGAAGCTAAAGTCTTGAGAGCTTTTTTCTATTACTTACTCATTGATGATTTTGGAAATGTTCCCTTCTACACAGATAACAATATCACTGTAGATCAAATTCCACAATCAAGCCGAAAAGAAGTTTATGATTTTATTGTAAAAGAACTAACGGAGAATGTAGCAACCTTATCAGCTACCAAAGGAGGAAATTATTACGGAAGATTCAACAAATGGGCCGGTTATACTTTATTAGCAAAAGTATATTTGAATGCCGAAGTGTATACAGGAACTGCAGAATGGACAAAATGCTTAGCCGCTTGCGAAAAAGTAAGTGAAGGCGGCTTTACTCTTCATGCGGGAGGAGCTAATGCTTCAAGCCCATTAGGATATAAGTATTTTGAATTATTTGGAGATGTTCTTCCAGAGGACGAAACTATTTTGGCGATGTTTGCTACTGCAAATATAGTTTCCAGAAATATTTTCACTGTTCGAAGTTTATATGGACCACATGCGCAAACTGTATTTGGGTATAGCGGTTGGAATGGTACTATCGTTCCCAAAGATTTCTTCGTAAAGTTTAGCGATACCGACATTCGTAAAAAACAATTTTTATATGGAGATCAAGGTGGTGGTATTAATTATACGGTTGATGTAAGTTCTTTGGATAATCCGGGGGCTGCCCCACAAGCGGGAGTCCGGAACACTAAATTTTATCCTGTAACTCCTATGGATGGAGGTGGTGCATCGAATGATTTTCCAATCTATCGCTATGGTGATGTTCAACTAATGAAAGCAGAATGTAATATTAGATTGGGTAATTCAGGAGCAGCAAAACCCTTTGTAGACGCCATTAGAGTGCGAGCAGGACTTGGAGCCTTAACAGGAAATCCAACATTGGACGATGTTTATAATGAAAGAGGCTTTGAATTAAGTTGGGAAGGGCACAGACGACAAGATATGATTCGTTTTAATAAATTTTTACTACCTAATTTATTCAGAGGTACTTCAAGTGAATATCGAAAATTATTTCCGATACCTACAGCCGCTTTAGACGCAAATAAGGGATTAAAACAGAATACAGGTTACTAAATAGAGCACTATTATGAAAAAATATATAAAAAAGTTAGTTTTACTATGCGCCTTCCTATTCTTAGGTGCATCCTGTAGCAATGATGCTGTACTTACCACATTACAAGAAGTGGCTTTTAGTGGTAAATTTGAAGCATCATCGAGTACGATTGTCCTTACTGAAGATTCCACAAATGTTCCGGTTGTTGTCTTTTCATGGCCCGCGGTAGAGTATCCTGTACAAGCACCTGTGACCTATGCCTTGCAATTTGATATCCCATCTGCTATTTTAGGCACGACAGCATGGAATAATGCGATACGAGTTGAAGTTGGTGAAGACGCCTTAAGCAAATCATTATTAGGGACAGATCTTAATAAAATAGCGCTAGCTCTGGGACTACAGTCTGATGTAGCAGGGGAGATAGTGGTTCGTGTTGAATCTAATTTAGATCGGAGAATCTATTCAGAACCAATCACATTAACGGTTACTCCTTTTGTAAAGCCAGTAGTCTTTGGAGCGATTTATATGCCTGGGAGTTATCAAGATTTTAATATCGGTACTGCTGCTGCCTTAGATGCTATTGCATCGGGAATTTATCAAGGGTATGTTAGTTTTCCAGATTCAAAAGGTTTGGGTTTCAAATTTAATACAGAAAGAAACTGGAATCAATTTTACGGAGCAGATGCCAACGGTAACTTGCAAAATAGGAGTGATACAGATTTTCAAATAGCCGCAGCAGGTTCCTACCAAATGACTGTAAATCTAAATACCTTAAAATGGACTGCAAGCCCATATTCTTGGGGAATTGTTGGTGATGCTACGCATGAACCAACAACTGATGATACTAATTATGGATGGAATCATTCTTCTAAAATGACTTATGACCATCAATTAAAAACATGGAAATTTAGGGGTGTTTTGAGAGCCGGAAATTTAAAATTTAGGCTTAATGATTCTTGGACCATAAATTATGGTGCTAAAAATAATGATGAAGGTATAATGTATCTGGACAATGCAGGAGCTCATTATATAGGTGAAGCAGGTACTTATGAAATAACATTTACTATAAATGATATCGATCAGGCTAATAATGGCTATCCGCCAACTGGAACTTATACTGTTACAAAAATCTAATCTAAAAGTAATCGTTGAAAACTAAGATACATTCCTTTTTATTATAAACAGAAGAGGGATGTATCCATTTAAAAAACGCTTATTATTAAAATAAAAAAACATGAAATTATATATCAACATCATTTTTATACTTGTCTTTTCTTCCGTTTTGGCTTCCTGTAGCGCTTCGGATAATGATTCCAAGCCAGCATCAGTTTATCCACAATATGGGGCGCCATTTGAAAAAATGCCAAATAGGGAAGACGCTATTATTTATCAAGTCAACATACGTGCCTTTAGCGCAGAAGGCACATTAATAGGAGTTCAAAACAGATTGAGTGCTATTCAGGAATTGGGTGCTAATGTGGTTTATTTAATGCCCATTCATCCTGTTGGAACCGTTCGGTCTGCAGGAGGTTTAGGATCTCCGTATGCGGTTAAGGATTATAAGGCTGTCAATGATGATTTCGGATCTTTAGAAGATCTGCGTATTTTAGTAGAAGAAGCCCACAAAATGAATATGGCTGTTGTACTGGATTGGGTAGCCAATCATACTGCATGGGACAATGCTTGGATTACGGAACATTCCAATTGGTACCAAAAAGATGGTAATGGAGCTATAATCATTCCACCAGGAACCAATTACAATGATGTAGCGCAATTGGATTTTAATAATACCGAGATGCGCGCCGCTATGATTGATGCGATGTCTTATTGGGTTTATTCTGCTAATATTGATGGTTTTAGATGTGATTATGCAGATTATGTTCCTCAAAATTTTTGGACTGAGGCCATTTCAAGTTTGAGAAAAATAAAAAATCAACCTATATTAATGCTTGCTGAAGGAACAAAAGTGAGTCATTTTGCGGCAGGATTTGACTATACTTTTGGATTTAACTTTTTCTCGGCTATGGAGAAAGTATTTAGTGAAAGCAAGCCAGCAACAAGTTTGCAAGATTCAAATGCCATAGAATACGCTAATAACTATAATGATTCACAAAGGGTAGTTCGCTATACTAGTAATCATGATGTTAATGATACTGAAGGAACTCCTTTGGACTTATTTGGAGGAAAACAAGGATCCCTTGCTACTTTTATAGTTGCGGCATATATGAAATCGGTACCGATGATCTATAACGGACAAGAAATAGGATATGATAAAAGTATTAAATTTTTCACCCGTACTCCAATAGATTGGACCAGTGCAGATGCCAGTATGTTAGCTGAATATAAAAAAATTATTGCCTTTAGAAAAACGAGTAATGCGATTAAAAAAGGAAGTTATACGGGTTTTAGTAGTGACGCAGTAAGCGTATTCACCATGGAAACGGCTACTGAAAAAGTTTTGGTTCTCTCTAATTTAACCAATGCAACAGTTCAATATCTTGTTCCTGCTTCCTTATCCAGTATAGCTTGGAAAGATGCTTTTAGTGGTACAGCAGCTACAGTTGGAACATCCATAAGTTTGCAGCCTTATCAATATGTCGTATTGAAAAATTAGTACCGATAGTGTTTCAATTGCCTGTTTGGCAAACCTAATACTATTATTTTTCAAAGGCCGAAAGATTAAAGTCATCAGATTGATTTTAAATTTGAAAGACTTTCTTTTTTTTGCCTTTGTTATGTTTTAAGAAATAAAAAAATATAAATTTTAAACTAAAAAAAATGCTAATTCCTTTTCGTTATTCAAGACGGTTAGTAGGATTGTTTCTTGTTTGTCTGAGTCCTTTTTTAAGTCAGGCACAAGTAATCAGTTCCCCTGACAAGAATCTCTCCTTGCAATTTGAACTTTCGGCAAACGGGGTTCCTACTTATCAATTAAGTTACAAGAATAAAGCGGTTATCAAACCGAGTAGTTTGGGTTTGGAAATTAAAGACGCACCTTCCTTTATGGATGGCTTTAATATCACTAACAGCGCACAAAAAATGGTAGATGATTCTTGGAATCCGGTTATGGGTGAGGAAAAAACAATTCGGAATTATTATAATGAATTGGTTGTTACTTTGGCACAAGTCCAAAACAACAATCGATACATCCGAATTCGTTTCCGTTTGTTTAATGATGGATTGGGCTTTCGCTATGAATTTCCAAAGCAAAAAGATTTAAATTATTTTGTCATAAAAGAAGAACATACGGAGTTTCAATTGGCTGGAAACCATAAAATATTTTGGATTCCGGGCGATTATGATACCAATGAATATGCGTATACAAGCTCTAAAATTTCGGAGATTCCTTCTTTAATGAAAAAAGCGACAATCCTTATAAATGCACAACAACCTATCCAAGAATTAGCGGTGCAAACTCCTTCGATGATGAAATCTGAGGATGGATTATACATTAACATTCATGAAGCAGCTTTGATTAATTATCCTGCCATGTCCCTGAATGTGGATGCTGCAAACTTTAAAATGAGTTCCCATTTGACTCCTGATGCGGTTGGTTCTAAAGGATATATGCAAACGGATACTCAAACGCCTTGGAGAACTATTGTGGTGAGTGATAAAGCTACTGAAATTTTAGCTTCTAAATTAATTTTAAACCTAAATGAACCTACAAGTTACAAAGATGTTTCCTGGATAAAACCTATGAAGTACATTGGTATTTGGTGGGAATATTTCGTTGCCGGAAAAAGCACTTGGGCCTATGGTAAGGAGAATAATGTCAAACTAGGGCAGGATTTCACTAAACTTACGCCAAATGGAAAACATGGCGCTACCACCGAACGCGCAAAAGAATACATTGCTTTTGCTGCAAAAAATGGTTTTGATGCTGTTTTAATCGAAGGATGGAATGTAGGTTGGGAAGATTGGATTGGGAATTGGAAAGAAAACGTTTTTGATTTTGTAACTGCCTATCCTGATTTTGATGTGAAAGCAGTGCATGAATATGCGGCATCTAAAGGAGTGAAAATTATGATGCATCATGAAACATCGGGATCCGCTACCAACTACGAACGACGTTTAGATCGGGCTTTTGAATTTATGAATGAAAATGGATATGATGCTGTAAAAACAGGTTATGTCGGACAAATTATTCCACGAGGCGAACATCATGATGGACAATGGATGGTGAATCATTACATACATGTAGCCCAGCGCGCTGCCGATTATAAAATAATGATTAACAGCCATGAGGCAGTTCGACCTACTGGTCTAAACCGAACGTATCCCAACTGGGTTGCACAGGAATCTGCCAGAGGAACTGAGTTTGAAGCCATGGGAGGATTAGCTCCTGAACACACGACTATTTTGCCTTTTACTCGTTTGATGGGCGGTCCAATGGATTTTACACCTGGTATTTTTCAAACGGATCTTAGCTATTATAATACAGGAGGAAAGCAACGCGTGAATACTACTTTAGCCAAACAATTGGCTTATTATGTGACCATGTACAGTCCGATTCAAATGGCCGCTGATATTCCGGATAATTACAATCGTTTTCCAGATGCTTTTCAATTTATAAAAGATGTGGCAGTTGATTGGGACAATACTTATATTCTGGAGGCGGAACCCGGAGATTATATCACGATTGCCCGAAAGGCGAAAGGAAAAGAAGAATGGTTCGTTGGTGGTATTAGTGATGAGAATTCGAGATTGGCAAACGTTACTTTTGAGTATTTACCAAAAGGCACGAAATACATCGCTACCATTTATGCCGATGCCAAAGATGCCAATTGGAATGAGAAACCCCAAAATTATACGGTTACTAAAGTTATTGTGACTTCAAAAACCGTATTGAAGCAATATATTGCTCCGGGTGGTGGCTTTGCTATTAGTATAAAAGCTGGGAGTCCTTCAGAGATGAAAGGACTTCAAAAAAAATAACTTCCTCTTAGTTTAGGATTTGAACTTACATTTTGTTTTTGTTTAAAAGGGTTTGTTTTGAAAGAATCAAGCCCTTTTATTTTTGATTGCTATTGGTAATTGTCTTTTGGAGTGTGTGTCCTTAAAATGGTTTAAATCCTTCTTTTAATTGGTTGATTGTTGGTATGAAAAGTTATTTATATCAAGTTGTGGACATATTAGAATAACGAGATGATGTATTCGCAGAATTGAATGTAGTGAGAGAAGCTTTTTTTTATCATTTATAATTTAACCGCTATTAAATCTGCAGAATAGGGAAATGCAAAGTGTTCGATAGGTTCGTGTTGTAGCCATTTGGATTCCTCTTCTCGTTTTAAAACTACCGGCATTCTTTTTTTATGATTGTGTATTTCAGCTAAGAGAGGATTGGCTTCGGTGGTGAGTATGGTATAGGTGTTTTTAATTTCTCCGGTTTCTTTATCGACCCATTGGGAATATAAACCCGCAAAAGCAAACAGTTCTTCGTTGGGTAAACACAATTCGTATTTTTGTTTTGCTTTCCCTTTTGGATCCAACCATTGCCATTCGTAATAGCCATTGGCAATCACCAAGCATCTTTTATCAACTGAATTTTTGAAGGACGGTTTTTCATTGACCGTTTCTATTTTAGCGTTTAGCGTGTATTTTTTAATTTCCTCATCTTTGGCCCATGCCGGTATCAAACCCCAATTGTAATGGGTGATGACGTTTTGTTTTTTATCAATGATTACAGGATTTTTAGGATATTCAAATCCATTAATGTGATCACTTGGTTTGAATTCCACCGGATTGTCAATTGTTGCATTGAACCTGCTTTGGACTTCTAATGCTAATTTGGTTTGTTTGGAATGAAAACACATAGTAATTGGTTTATTTAATCCGTTGGTTGTATTTGGTTGATAATTAAATTTTGGCAAAACGAGTGATTTTCGTTTCAAAATGATTTTGAAAACAAGAACAATTTAAATAAAGAACGATTCTCTATACATTTTTTGTTCCGTTTTACTATACAAAAGACACTCAATCTGACGTTTTTGCTAACTACATTTTTCGAGTTTGTTTATTAATTTTCGAGTTCTTTTAAAATTGCATTCACGTCCTCTTCGGTTGTGATTAATTTTAATTTGCAAAATTTAATTAGTGCAGTTGCTCTTTTTACTTTTTCAGAAAGTTCGTCAACTGAGATTTCTCCTTGTTCTATTTCGGTAACAATTTGTTGTAATTCCTCAAAAGCATTCGTATAATTCAATTCTTCTTCCATTTTATTCTTTGATTTTTGTGATTGTACTGTCTATTGTTCCGTTAAAAAGCACTGTTTTTATTGCTGCTCCTTCTACCAATAGTGAAATATCTTTGACAGCTTTGCCATTTGAATACGTGATGCTAAAACCTCTTTTTAAAACATTTATAGGATCCATGATTTGGATGTTTTTTTCAATGTTTTCTAATGCAAGTTCGGAATTTTTGAGATACTGTATGGGTTGCATTTCTAATTTTTCTTGCAATTGTACTACAGCTACTTTTAATTGATTCAGATTGAATTTAGTGGCAATACGGGCTTTGGCTTGTAATACATTTAATTTTTCGTGGTTGTTTTTTACTATAAATTGGGATTGCTGCTGAATCGCATAGCTGGCATTTTTGATTCGATTTTTATTGGTATTCAAAATAGAAATCGTCATGGAGCGAAACAATTTAAGTTCTGATTCTAGTTTTGTATTTTCCTCGCTCAGTAATCGTCTGGATTTGTCCGCTATTTTTTCTCTGGCTTTTTGTATTGGAACCGAGAAATTATGGAGTTTTTGTATTAGGTATTCCGCTAGTTTTGTTGGTGTTATTGCGTTGGTATGGGCAATCATTTCGCATACCGTTTCATTTGTGACATGACCTATGCCAGTGATGACTGGAATAGGGAATAGGGTGATTGCTTTGGCTAATTCATAATTGTTATAACAAGATAAGCCCACATCACCGCCACCACCCCTGATAATGGCAACTGCATCGAAATGATGGATTACTTTTTTAATTCTTTCTAATTGCGCCATGATGCCGGGAACCGCTTTGTCTCCTTGCAGTATAGATGGAAATAAAAGATAGAAGAACTTATAGTTCCATGAATTTTTATCAATTACATCTTTAAAATCACCAAAGCCTTTGCTGGTTTCTACCGAAATTATTGCAATTCGTTGGGGTAAAAAAGAGAGTTGTAATTTTTTATTTTTATCGTAAATTCCCTCCAGTTGTAGTTTTTTTATCGTTTCTCGCTTTTCATTTTCTAAATCTCCTAACGTGTATTGCGGATCAATATCAATTATTTGAAGTGAAAGTCCAAAAGCCGAATCAAAGGATATTTTAGCAAGGAATAGAATTTTAATTCCATCCTTGAGTGGTTCCTTAAGTATTCGCAGAAAATTGCGATTTACATTTTGGTAATCATCACGCCATAACGTCGCTTTTATTTGCGCAATTACTTTACCGTTTACTTTTTCTATTATTTCGGGAAAACAATGGCCGGACTGACTGTAATGGTTCAGTTTGTTCATTTCAGCTTTTATCCAAAACGCACTTTTATATCTTTGCTCAAGCGTTTTTTTGATACTGTTCGTTACCTCCAGCAGCGAAAAAATAGTCTTATCATTGATTTTTTCAGGCATCGTAATTTTGTATTATTGCTTTAAATAAAGAGGGATTTATAGTGTTTCAAAGATAAAGTAGTTTTTTTACTTTGCTATTATTGAAGGTTGATAATTTTTCTCATCCACGCTGAAGATAGGAGTAAGATCGTTATTGTCTATTTGTTGAAATAGGCGCTACAGATTAAAAAATTATTTTTAAAATCAATGAATTTCAGGCAAAAAAGATTAGTATTTCGAAGAAGTAAATCTTCAGAAATAAACTTTTATTCGACATTATTTACAGTACACTTTTTAAAAGGCAATGTGGGAGGGAGGGCTACTGTTTTTGAAATACGCCGATTATTCATTATTCCAATTATACCCAACTTTAAAATAATAATCTAAGTAAAACGCTTTATCTGCTGGATTTCGCCGAAAACGAATCAATCTTTCATAAGCCTGTACCCTAATGGTGCTTTTTAAAAAACGTAAGAGTCAAACCGTAAAAGGTTCGTAATTATGAAAATATTAAATCCGTCTCACTTGATATAAGTCAAGGGGGTTTCTGCTGTAGTTTTGTAATTTTGCAGCTGTTAAAAATTTAAAAATCGAATATGAACACACTTAACATAGCAAAAGAAGACATTATCAATGCATTTCAATTTAGACATGCCACTAAAGAGTTTGACGCTACTAAAATTATTTCAGATGAAAACATGGAATTTATTTTAGAAACCGCACATTTATCTCCAAGTTCTTTTGGTTTTGAACCTTGGCATTTTATAGTTGTACAAGACAAAGAGTTGCGCGAATTGATAAAACCAGTAGCTTGGGGAGCACCGGCAAAATTAGATACTGCAAGTCATTTTGTATTGGGTTTGTCTATGAAAGCACCAATGGTGAAACACGGTTCTGATTATGTCATGTCGATGATGAAAGACGTCAAAAAATGGCCAGCAGATACCATAGAAATGTATTCTAAATTCTACAGAGAGTTTCAAGAGAGTGACTTTGATTTAGACACGGATAAAAAATTATTTGATTGGTCATCAAAACAAACCTACATTGCTTTGGGAAATATGATGACATCAGCTGCTTTAGTAGGTATTGATAGTTGTCCTATTGAAGGTTTTCATCAGGAAAAAGCAGAAGCTTTATTAAAAGAAAAGTTTGGTGTGGATACAGACAAATACGGTTTGTCCTTCATGGTTGCTTTTGGTTACAGAAAAGCAGATCCAGCAAACCCTAAATCAAGAAGAAATATAGAAGATATTATTACTTGGATGTAATTTCTAACTGTATCAATTTAGTCAATAAAATAATTAATGGTTCTGAAGTATCAAAACTTTGGAACCATTTTTACAATAAGTAATAAAAAAAGGAAAGGGATAAGATATGATAAAAATCTTCCGATTGAAGTTATAAAATCATGACTTGGTTATCCGCTGGTGATAATTATTTAAAACATTTTAATAGCTGTTTTTAATTGATTTTTTCTTCTTGACGGAACAATTTTATATCAAAAATTATTTTATATGACTAAAAATTATCGAAATAATAATGTCACCCAACGGGTAACTTCATTTCCTCAATTTTTCAACAGCAAGCTTAAACCAAAACAGTAATAAATGAATAAAGAAAATACAGCTGTTGATTCAATTCTGGTTCAGGATTTTAACGGCAACCAAATCGATCTTATAAAAGAGTACCAAGGGAAAGCTATTTTGGCCATAATCTATAACAACCAATGTTTGGGGTGCACAGGACGCGCGATTCCTTTGGCATATCAATTACAAAAAGAAAATTTAGGGGTACAAGTAGTGGGTATTCACAGCAACTTCACGCATACAAAAGTTACAGAAAACGATATTAAGAGCATTTTTACAATAGAGGAACTTCCTTTTCCTATTTTTCTGGATAAAGGACATTTGGTTTATGACCAATTTGATTCACAAGGAACTCCGCAATGGCTTTTAATCACAAAAGAAGGAAGATTATTTCGCTCCATATTTGGCTCTCAAGAAGGGGCACAAAATCGATTGTTCTATGCGCTTGAGCAACTGGATTAAAAACACTTTCAGAAATAGTACCCTTTGTCCTGGAACGACCTGTTCATTTTAAGCTGAAATTGGTATAAACTATTTCAGAGTCACTCCAGAAAACTTAAGTAGAGTTAGGAAAACAATTAAATCTATTTTAATTGATATAGGTCAATGATATTTGCGTTTCGGTAATGTACATTTGTTAAATTAGTAATTTTTTAAAAACAAAATGAGCAAACAAGATTTATTAACACCTTATAACAAAAATATTTACCTCAAGAACAGAGTTGTTATGGCGCCTATGACACGAGGTAGAGCGGATAATGAAGGCAACGTTCCAACGGATGAGCTACATGGATTGTATTACGAGCAACGGGCATCAGCAGGTTTAATTATTACAGAAGGCTCGCAAGTGTCTCGTGATGCTGTAGGTTATATCAATACAGCTGGTATCTACACAGAGGA
The DNA here is from genome assembly GCF_900099915.1 of Flavobacterium omnivorum. Lineage (GTDB taxonomy): Bacteria > Bacteroidota > Bacteroidia > Flavobacteriales > Flavobacteriaceae > Flavobacterium > Flavobacterium omnivorum. Next base: position 7,280 of record NZ_FNDB01000012.1, on the reverse strand, counting down.
GCAAGTAGAAGGTTGGAAAAAAGTAACCAAACGTGTACATGATAAAGGAGGGAAAATCTTTATTCAATTATGGCACGTAGGACGTATGTCTCATCCCGATTTTCATAATGGAGCATTACCATTATCCGCTTCAGCTATAAATCCTAACGATAAATCATTTACTCCAGAAGGATTTAAAGATACGGTTACACCTAAGGAAATGACCATTGAAGATATTAAAACTACGGTACAAGATTTTAAAAATTCAGCGGCAAATGCAGTAAAAGCTGGTTTTGATGGAGTAGAAATACATTCCAGCAATGGCTATTTGTTTCAGCAGTTTTTTAACGGAACGTCTAATCACAGAACGGATGAGTATGGTGGAAGTATTGAAAACAAAGCTCGTATATTTTTTGAAGTTTTAGACGCAATCAAAGAAGTCATTCCTCAGGAAAAAATTGGAGCCCGTTTTAATCCTTCATTAAACGGTCCATTTGGCACAACCATGGATGAAGACACAATTCCAACTTTTGAGTACATCATTAAAAAATTGAATGATTATGATTTAGCATACGTGCATCTTTCTGAACCTTTTACAGATGTTTCAGAACTACCAAATGCCGTGACGCAAATAGCTAAACATTTCCGCCCTTTGTATAATGGAACATTGATGATCAACTCAGCATTTGATCAAGAAAAAGGAAATAAAGTAATTGAAGAAGGGTATGCAGATTTAGTAGCTTACGGTAAGCCATACATATCTAATCCAGATTTAGTAGAACGTTTTGAAAATAACTTAGATTTAGCAGAGTGGGATCAAAGTACGTTCTACGCAGGAGGAGCAGAAGGGTATACAGATTATCCAAAAGCTTCTAAATAAAATAATACATAATCGAATAAATAACAACTTAAAAACAACGTAATTATGGCGACTACAACAGTAAAAGCGTATGGTACAACAGCACCAACAGAAGATTTAAAACCTTTAGATATTGAAAGAAGAGCTGTAGGGGCAGATGACGTAAAAATCGATATCACTTACAGCGGTGTTTGTCATAGTGACATACATACCGCAAGAAACGAATGGCACGGATCAACCTATCCTGTGGTACCTGGACATGAGATCATTGGTCGAGTAGTAGAGGTAGGAAATGGTGTTAGTCGCCATAAAGTAGGTGATCTAGTAGGAGTAGGTTGTTTGGTAGACTCTTGCCAGACCTGTTCTGCTTGTGAGAAAGATTTGGAACAATTTTGCGAAAATGGAGCAACATTTACGTATAACAGTCCGGATAAACATCTTGAAGGCAAACAAACTTACGGAGGTTATTCAACGTCAGTAGTTGTTGACGAAAAATTTGTACTACGCATTCCAGAAAATTTAGACGAGGCAGCAACTGCACCGTTATTATGTGCAGGAGTTACTACATGGTCACCATTACGTCATTGGAACGTAAAAAAAGGAGATAAAGTAGGAGTAGTAGGCTTAGGTGGATTAGGTCATATGGGCGTTAAATTTGCCAATGCATTAGGTGCACATGTGGTTATGATTACAACATCGCCAGAAAAAGGAAAAGATGCTCAACGTTTAGGTGCTCATGAAGTTTTAATTTCAAAAGATGAAGACGACATGAAAAAACACCAAAACAGTTTCGATTTTATTTTAAATACCATTCCTGTAGGTCATGAAATGGATCCATATTTAGGATTGCTTAAAATTGATTCAACAATGGTTTTAGTTGGTGCAGTAGAACCGTTAAAGCCTTTTCATGGAGGAAATATCATTGGGGGACGTAAGCGAATTGCCGGTTCTTTAATTGGAGGTATTAAAGAAACACAAGAGATGTTAGATTTCTGTGGCGAACATAATATTACTAGTGATATTGAGCTTATCAATATGCAAGATATTAACACAGCTTATGATCGTATTACAAGCAATGATGTTAAATACAGATTTGTAATTGATATGAAATCGCTTAAATAAAAAAATTTTTCTTACAGTGCATTAAATAAAAATAGCATCTAAAGTAATTTTAGATGCTGTTTTTATTTTTAGTACACTACCGAGTTAAATTTAGTTCTGTTTCTTTTCCCAAAAATGGCTCAGATTTACAGCCTAGAAATTTAGATTATGATATAGGTTTGTGAAACGGAATCTAATTATGCTGTTATTCATGATTTTGTTGTTACTTATGAGAATGAAATTTCAGAAAACAGTAGTTTTTCATTATAGAATAAGGAATGTATTTTGACCACCACTTCGATAGCAAGGTATGCTGTTTAGGAGAGAAAAAAACGACCAAAGAAAAATACTGATCCAGAATGGGATTTACTGGTTGCCAATACAGTAGGTGGAACTGAAGGTTCTACCGAGAGTCTTGAAAAAGCAATTGTAATGTCATTGATTACCGGTATTGCTGAGAATGAATAGTGTTTTTTGAGATTCAGAGTTACTGAGGAATTAAGGTTCAAAGGGTTTACTTAAACTATATACTCTAGCTGATATTACTTATGTTTAAATCCAAAAACTGTTTTCTTAAAGGCTGCTCTTTTTATTAAGACATGGCCTTTATTTTTCATCCGCTTCATCCATGCGTTTTACTAAGTTGTCTTTGAGCGAATTCAGAAAATTCGTTTTCTCAATTGTCTTTCTTCTTTATAAAACGACATACAAATACAAATGCAGAATCATTTAACTCGAAAATAAAACTCTTCAGAGCCAACCAAAGAGGTGTCGTAGATATCAAATTCTTTATCTTTAGAATGTAAAAACTTTTTGCCTAATCTCCAGAAAATTTAGGTGACCCATGATTTCTCATATCATAATTGATCCTATTAATTTATTGGCCATACTGATGTGATTTGATCACAAAGTAAGACTAAAAATCATCATCAAAACTGTCCAGTTTGAACCGGAATGGGGTGTTCAGTTTGAACCGGAATATCCAATAAGGATTTGTTGGATTCCTGTAATATATTCCTTTGGATCGTGATTTAAGTCAGCCATATTTTTATTGATTATTTTTTTATTATTTTACTCTCAAAACTTCTACCAACTTAAAATTTAGATACAACTTTTCTTTACCCACTTGTTCACTTTTCAAGAAACCGTTATTTTCCAATTCTTTTAAATAATTACCTACCGTTTTTAAATTGCCTAATCCTGTCTTTTCTAATTGGTTTCTTTTTGTATATGGTAATCGGAATAGCTCTTCCATAAGGTCTTTTGAATATATTTTTGGTAACTTTTGTTGTATTTCGGTTCCCATTTCATTCATCAGTTTTTCAATCTCCGCTATTTGGCTCCTTTCTTTTAGGGCAGTTTGTTCTACCATATCCAGCATATACATAATCCAATCTTCCCAATTTCCTTCTTCTGTTACTTTTCTGAGATTGGTGTAGTATTTGTCTTTGTGTTGAATGATATAATTACTAAAATATAGTGCCGGCAAATCAAGTAAGCCAGTCATTTTGAGGTATAATAATAGAATAATTCTTCCTGTACGACCATTTCCATCAAAGAATGGGTGAATTGCTTCAAACTGGTAATGAATGATTGCCATTTTTACTAATGGGTCGATATTATCTTCTGCGTGAATAAAACCTCTAGGTTTTTTAGCTTTTCTCTAATTACATTTTCTCCTTCAGGTGGTGTATATACTACAGAGTTTGTTGCTGGGTTTTTTAATTGTGTTCCAAGTGCATTTCTTATACTGGATTGATTTTCTTTTATGATTTGCATTATTGCAACAAATAGATTTGTCGTTAGGATAGGTCGGTTTTCTACTTGTTTTACACCAAACCACAAGGCATTTTTGTAATGCATTACTTCTTTTGTAGCAGGATTATCATTTTTTTTCTCAGCAATCGATGCTTTGAACAGTTCGTCTTGTGTTGTGATTATATTTTCAATGGCAGAACTAGCTTGTGCTTCCTGTAAATTGATTGTGTCTATAAATAATGTTGGATTGGGTAAATTTGTAACTGCTCCTTTTAGCTCTGATAAAGCTCTACTGGCTGCAATAGTTTTTTTGAGTATTGTAATATTTTCTATTTCCGCTTGTGGGGGTAATAGCGGCAAATCATTGTACGGAATTTCTGGATTATGTGTTATTCTCTTACACATATCATAATTTTTAAATGAAGGCGTTTATTACCTCTAATTTATGTTCGAGTATAAATATGGTTAAAATTTACTCTCGTTTTATTTTTGAGAGTAAATATTGTCCTCGTTTGATTTTAAGTTTTTCTTTCTTTACAAAAAGGTACTTGACATTAAATATTGGGGTTTGTTTTTTGTTATTATTTAACTTTTATTGCGGGTTGCTTTTTTTGTTTATGTTGCAGTAAATACTGAGTTTGTGGGCGCGAGCGGGACGCATCGCGCCAGCAGCTGTGATATTTAATGCTCAAGCCAGCTTGGGATCAAGTTCAAGGCCAAAAGTAAAGACGTTAAAATTTTTCTTATTTAGATACTATATATTTTCTTAAATCAGAGGTCAAAATATCATTTAATTCCTTTTTATTGCTTGCAGCACTTTCAATAAAAGCAAATCCAAATACCGGATATTTATTTATATCTAATTCTCTTATTAAAATTGGTTTTTCAAAATCTTTAGCGAGATCTGAATAGTTAAACCTTAAAATATCCGAAGGTATTATTCCTGAATTATTATCCAAAACAATGACACTAAATATTTTATTCTCTTTTCCTTTGAATATCGTATCCCAATCTGGTTTTTTGTTTTCACAAAAGCATTTGTATTCATTAAATCCTAAAGTTACTCCTAGAAGGTCAGCCGTAGTGCAAAATCCTCCAAATCGTAAAGGGTTTACTTCGATAGGAATTATTTTCCCATTTTCATCAATACGGACTTCTGCATGAGCCGGGAAATTTTTTAAATCTAACTCTTTACCAATTTTACTTAAAAAATATTCAAGTTCAGTTTTATACTTTTCAATGATTGCTTTGGATGTTGAATAAACCCGGTCACTTGTATCTGTTCCGGAGGAAAAGAGATGGTGTAAAACGTTTAACAAAACAGCATCTCCATTATTGTCGTAATAATAATCGATGGCATATTCTTCTCCTCGAATAAATTCTTCGATAATAAAAGTACTGGTGTTTAATACATTTTCAGGAAATATACTTTTAAGCTTATCAGCTTGCAACTCACTTTTAGCTTTTATCCAGTCTTTTTCATTTTCGACGATATGAACTCCTATGCTAAAAAAACCAACAGCGGGTTTAATTACAAATGGGAACCGAATTTCATCATCGGACAATCGTTGGATTTCTTCAATACTTATTTGCTTGAAATAAAAGTCGGTAAACAACTCTTTTATAAGTTCTCTAAACTTTACTTTGTTTTTTAAAACTTGTAATTGACTTGATAATTCACTTTCTCCATAATATTGATCGATCCAAGCCAATGCGTTCTCTGAATTGCTATAAAGAGAAATTTCTGGATTGTTTTTTAGTAAAGCGATTGCCTCTTCTTCGGCTATCCATGCCAAAGAATCATCTTTTACCAATTCTTTGGCTACTTTGGTTGCAATTATTTTGTAATTATTATCTTTTATTGTTTTGATAAGAAAATCGGAAACAAATGGCTTGTCTATTAAGAACATACTAGTTAGTTATTTTTTACTTTTTTATTTCAATAGTTAAAGCAGGACGTTTGGCACTTTCAGCAACTCTCCATGCGGTTTCATAGATCCACTTTGTCATCTTAGTCAGTTTTAGATAGTCAATTTTATCTGGGCTATCGAAGGGGGTATGGTAGTCAGGGTGTAATAAGGTGGTAAAAAATAGTGCTGGAACATTAGCTTGAGCATAGGGAAGATGATCGCTTCGGAAGTACCAATTCTCTGGGTGATCTGCAGCATCCCAGGAAGTATCGACTTTGAAGTTGGCAATACTTTTATTCGCAGCTAAAGTAATAGCTACAAGGTCAGAAGAATTAAGATGAGGTTCTGTTACGCCTAATAGCGCCGCCGAATCAGGTGCATTGCGTCCTATCATATCGCCATTCAAAACAGCTACTATGGAAGACAGTTCAACGGTGGGATGGCTAACAAAATAGCGAGAACCCAATAAACCCCTTTCCTCAGATCCGTGCCAAACAAATAAAGCCGATCGCTTAGCAGGTTGTGTACTCCACGCACCGCCTATTGCAAGCATCGCTACCGTTACTGATGCATTATCATCAGCACCGTTCCAGATAGGATCACCGTTAACAGCAGGTCCTACTCCGTCATGGTCCTGGTGACCGCTGAATAACACATATTCCTCTTTCAGTTTAGGATCAGTTCCATCAACCTTAGCAACAACATTGACAGAAGGATAGTCAAAATTCTCTACCTTCAAATTAGTTTTTAAATAAGCGCCTTGTTTAGAAAATATATTCTGTAACTGTTTACTTGCCAAGATAATTGGTACCGTAGGTGCTGTAGAGGCTTCGCCACCTTCAATTCCATAACTTCCTTCTTGATAATGAAATCCCGTAAATGAAATAAGTGATTCTACAGTATCATCAGCAACAAAAATTATAGCAGTAACGCCACGGCTGAGGAGTTCTTTTCCCTGCTGACTCATCGCAGAAGCGGTATAACGATATTGCCAGAGGCTCACCCAGCTTGGAATATTGGGAGTAGGAGGCATAATATTCAGAGCTACAATTTTCCCTTTCAGATCGATAGTATTATCCGGCATTTTGTCCAACCAAACCACAGAGCCTTCTATTTTAGTGTCAACCAAATTAGTTGGCCAAATCTCTTTCCAAAGATCTAGAGCTTTACCATTTACACTAACAGTGCTACTATTGGCCACACGGCTGCGTTTGAGATTAAAGAATTGAAAGTAGGTTCCATCCTCGCCTGCAGGTTTAAGGCCAGCTTCACGGGCCTTTTGAGCCACCCAAACAGAAGCTCTCATTTCGCCAAGTTCTCCTCCTCGTCTTCCCCGAAAGGCGTCACCCGCCAGTTCATATAAATCATCTTTTAGATCTTGCTGCTTGATTTTATCTAATTGTGGCGCTGTGCTTTGCGCAAAAAGCGAATTGGAAATAAATAATATCAAAAGAAGAATTTGTTTGTATTTCATACCATTTATTTTTAAAAAATTGAAAAGTTTATTATCGTAAAGGATCTATAAGTATTGGCAGCCTGTCTGTAATCGCTAATCAATAGCACAGTCTTTCCAAATATAGAAATAATGTTTTTAAAACAAATCATCAAAATAATTTTATTATGGTGTTTTTTTTTAAACTAGATTCAATTAGTTAATGCAACTCTCAGGAAAA
>NZ_FNDB01000028.1 GCF_900099915.1 Flavobacterium omnivorum | reverse complement strand
TTGATTAGTTCACTAAAAGAATCTTGCATTTCTATCTATTTTTAAAATACAAATATCGAAATTTAATATTTCCCCACAACTTTTAGACTTGATCCAATACTTCCCCTTAAATAGATATATAGGAGTAATAGCATTAAAATTATTGAGTTATTATCTGTTTATAAAATTTCATAAAAGATATAATTTTAGCTTTTATACGGTGTAAGTTAGCTACTAAATTTCGACAGTAAGCTTTTGGGACAATAATTACTCGTTCATCATCCTCATTAAGTCAACTTCTTCGATTATTGTAAAGTTGCGTTTGGTTTGCTCGATGTGTGAAATTTTGAATTTTAAGTCAACAACTATTCCTTTTTGAAATTAACTTAATGGAACGGTGTTGTTTAGGTTTAGAAATAATCTCTTCTAAATATAAACGAAATGTTGTAGCTTCATCTTTGTAAGGAGTCCTTTTTAAATATTAAAAATTAATTTTGGCTAAGTAAATTTGTCGAAAAATATGGTTTTAATCTTAGATTTTTACACGATTTTTAAAACACCTATAAGACTTATTTATTTTTTTTACAAGTTTAAGACTTAAAATACGATTTCGCTATTTGTGTTGTTAATAAAGTGCTTTTATATATATTTTTCAAATTTAATACACTGTAAATATATGATTTGTAAGTATTTAAATTTTTTATTTTTAGATTGTTAAATTTATATTAAAATTCAATTTGCTCAATGAAAATAAAACTTTACTTTTAATAATTAAATTTTTAAAATAAAGACAAAATCGGCTGTATGAAAAAAAAATACATTTATTTTTATTATTTCTTTTTCTTTTTAAGTTTTTCGCTAAATTCAAAAAATTTAGACAACCTTGTAAATTTACATGATATCAATTTTAAGCTTTATTCTAAATTAATATCTACAGATTCAATTAAAAAACAAAAAAAGAAGTCCAAAGTAGTTCGGACTTCAGCGATTTTGGCTGTTTTGCCTAGCCCATTTTCGACTGCTGGGAGCTCGTGTGGAGACGGTATTAATCCAGTTCAAGTCAATGTCTATGCTTTTGGAGCAAATGGTAATGAGACGATTGAATGGTTTGCTTCTCAGTCATCAGTTATACCGATATACACGGGAAATATTTACAGTCCAAGTATAAGTTCTACTAAGACTTACTATGTACAGAGCCGATTAGGTTCTGATGTTAGTTTCCGTGTACCTGTTGTTGCTTCTATATATGTCGTTCCGCCTGCAGTGACATTAGCTATTTCTCCTTCAACTTCTATTTCCTCTCCATTGTGTTTGGGTACTTCTACCACATTTAATGCCACTGGCGGTGCAGATCTATTTGAATTTTCAGTCGATGGCGTCGTAAAACAAAGTATGTCATTAAGTAAAATATTTATCACAAATACTTTAACAGATGGTCAAGTTGTTAGAGTTCGAACTAGATATGCAGTGAGTTTTGATGGTAATATTACCGAGAAAGCATGGGGCACTGGAGCACTTGAAGATAATTTTCTTTCTGCTCCTTTATCTTCTAACGCGACTTCAGCATATATAAATTCTATAAAAATAAGTCCCACAGAGGACAAATTAACTTTCGGAGTACTTGGTAAAGTTCTAAGTGGTAGAAAAATTTTATTATTTTTGGATACTAAAGTAGGGGGGTTTAATGTTTCAAATTATGGTGATGAAAATGGTGGGTTTCCTTTAGTGAATGCATTTAATTTTTTTAATAACAATCCAAGTACGTTTGACTCTTATTTCCAGGCTGATTATTGTTTAGCTATTGGAACAGATGTGGGAGGAAATAATTATAGTGCTGATATTATTGAACTAAGAACTGGAAATTCTAAAAAGACTAATATAGGAGTTGTTGCCTCAGGAAGTCCATCTTCAGTACTGGGGATAAATAAAAATAATGTTGGGATTACCGATTACAGTTTAGGATTTGAAGTTGAAGTTTTAAAGTCTCTTATTGGTTATACAACGGGGGATATTAAATTTTTTGCTATGACTTTAGTAGATCAAGATGAAACAAATTATTCCGTTACCAATTCTTTTCTAAGTCCAGAAAAAGCGAGTAATTTAGATTTCGGAAATGCAGCAGTAGATTACAATCTTAAAGATCCAAATCCTGTTGTAGTTGCTTCAGCGGCATTAACACCATGTTATTCAGAGGCAAATATTGTAATGAGTTTTGTTGAGAGTCCAACATTAGCTACTGTTGGAGAGAGTCAGTCTAAATGTAGTTTTACAAGTAATCCTTTGGGTGGCAATACACCGTCAGTTGGTATAGGAACTTGGACTAAAAAATCAGGACCTGGTAGTGTTAACTTTAGTGATAGTAGTAATGGATCTTCAACAGCTAATGTAGATGTTCTTGGTACTTATGTGTTTACATGGACGATTTCAAACGGACAATGTGTTCCATCTTCTGAAGATATTACAGTAGAATTCAATTTCACCGCTCCTCCTGTCATTGGATTGGTTACGCAACCGACGTGCGAGAGGAACTATGGCAGTATCGTACTGAATGGCTTGCCTGCAATAGGCACATGGGTTATCACCCCTTCTCTGGGAGCCCCAATTTCTGGATCTGGTAGTAGTTATGAATTTAGCAACCTTCCATCATCAGGAATGTATACTTTTACAGTTACTGGCATAAATAATTGTTCTTCTGTTGTATCAGAGTCAATTACTATCAATGCTATTCCAACACCTCCAGTTGAACCAACCGCCGTTAGCGTAGTGCAACCAACTTGCGCGACTCCATCAGGAAGTATTTCCATCACGACACAATCGGGAGTAGAATACAGTTTGGATGGCACAACGTATCAATCTTCGAATACTTTTTCAGGATTGGCTCCAAATAATTATACTTTGTATGTAAGAAACACAGCAGATAATACGTGTGTTACGCCCACATCATCTGTAATTACGATTAATGCGGTTCCACTTCCTCCAATTGTTCCGACAACGGCGAGCGTAATGCAACCAACTTGCGCGACTCCATCAGGAAGTATTTCGATTACTACACAATCAGGAGTAGAATACAGTTTGGATGGCACAACGTATCAATCTTCGAATACCTTTGCAGGATTGACTCCAAATAATTATACTTTGTATGTAAGAAACACAGCGGATAATACGTGTGTTACGCCTTCATCAGCAGTTATTGCAATTACTGCGGTTCCACTTCCTCCAATTGTTCCGACAACGGCGAACGTGGTGCAACCAACTTGTGCAATTCCATCAGGAAGTATTTCCATCACGACGCAATCGGGAGTAGAATACAGTTTGGATGGCACAACGTATCAATCTTCGAATACTTTTTCAGGATTGACTCCAAATAATTATACTTTGTATGTAAGAAACACAGCGGATAATACTTGTGTTACGCCTTCATCATCAGTAATTACGATTAATGCGGTTCCGCTTCCACCAATTGTTCCGACAGCGGCGAGCGTAGTGCAACCAACTTGCGCGACTCCATCGGGAAGTATTTCCATCACGACACAATCGGGAGTAGAATACAGTTTGGATGGTACAACGTATCAATCTTCGAATACTTTTTCAGGATTGGCTTCAAATAATTATACTTTGTATGTAAGAAACACAGCGGATAATACTTGTGTTACACCTTCATCATCTGTAATTACGATTGATGCGGTTCCGCTTCCTCCAATTGTTCCGACAACGGCCAGTGTAGTGCAACCTACTTGTGGAACTCCATCGGGAAGTATTTCCATCACGACACAATCGGGAGTAGAATACAGTTTGGATGGCACAACGTATCAATCTTCGAATACTTTTTCAGGATTGGTTCCAAATAATTATACTTTGTATGTAAGAAACACAGCAGATAATACGTGTGTTACGCCTTCATCATCTGTTATTACAATTAATGCGGTTCCGCTTCCTCCAGTTGTTCCAACAATAGCTAGCGTGGTGCAACCTACTTGTGGAACTCCATCGGGAAGTATTTCCATTTCCACACAATCGGGAGTAGAATACAGTTTGGATGGTACAGCGTATCAATCTTCGAATACTTTTTCAGGATTGGTTCCAAGGAATTATACTTTATACGTAAGAAATACAGAGGATAACACTTGTTTATCTCCGTCATCGACTGCTATAACGATCAATGCTATTCCAACACCTCCAGTTGAACCAACCACTGCTAGTGTGCTGCAACCTACTTGTGGAACTCCGTTCGGAAGTATTACAATCACAACACAAGCAGGAGTAGCCTACAGTTTAGATGGAATAACGTACCAGATCTCGAATGTCTTTTCAGGATTGGTTCCAAATAATTATACTTTATATGTAAGAAACAAAGCGGATACCACTTGTATAACTCCGTCATCGACTGCTATAACGATTAATGCTATTCCAACACCTCCAGTTGAACCAACCGCCGTTATTGTGGTGCAACCTACTTGTGGGACTCCTTCAGGAAGTATTACAATCACAACACAAGCAGGAGTAGCCTACAGTTTGGATGGAATAACGTACCAGAGCTCGAATGTATTTACAGCATTAGTACCAAATACTTATACTTTGTACGTTCGAAATACATTGGATACAACTTGTGTAACTCCATCATCGACTGCTATAACGATCAATGCTATTCCAACACCTCCAGTTGAACCAACCACGGTTAGTGTAGTGCAACCTACTTGTGGAATGACGTCCGGAAGTATTACAATCACAACACAAGTAGGAGTAACCTACAGTTTGGATGGAATAACGTACCAGCGTTCGAATGTATTTACAGCATTGGCTCCAAATACGTATACTTTGTACGTTCGAAATACGTTGGATACAACTTGTGTAGCTCCATCATCGTCTGCTATAACGATCAATGTTATTCCAACACCTCCAGTTGAACCAACCGCAGTTAGTGTGGTGCAGCCTACTTGTGGAACTCCGTCAGGAAGTATTACAATCACAACACAAGCAGGAGTAGCCTACAGTTTGGATGGAATAACGTACCAAAGTTCGAATGTATTTACGGCATTGGCACCAAATACTTATACTTTATACGTAAGAAATACAGCGGATACCACTTGTGTAACTCCGTCATCGTCTACTATAACGATCAATGCTATTCCAACACCTCCAATTGAACCAACCGCCGTTAGTGTGGTGCAACCTACTTGTGGAATTCCGTCCGGAAGTATTACACTCAAAACACAAGTAGGAGTAGAATATAGCTTAAATGGCACGGTATACCAATCTTCTAATTCATTTTCAGGATTACTTCCAAATACTTATACGTTATATGTAAGAAGTGCAACAGATAACACCTGTTTGCAATCATCTTTATCTGTGATTACTATAAATGCAATTCCAATTGCTCCGGCTATTCCTGTTGCCTCAGCTGTGGTTCAGCCAACTTGTTCGACACCAGCGGGAACAATTACAGTGACGCCGCAAGCAGGAGTATCCTACAGTTTGAATGGTACATCGTATCAAACATCCAATGTTTTTGCAGGATTAGCTCCAAACAATTATATAGTTTACGTGAGAAATAATGCTGACATTACTTGTTCCGTTCAAAGTCTTACAAGTATAACTATTAGTCCACTTCCTTTATTACCAGCAATTCCAACCCTAATGCAAGTCGTACAACCTACATGTTTGATGTTAGCTGGAAGTATTGCAATTAAAACACAAGTAGATGTCCAATATAGTGTAGGTAACGGGTATCAAAGCAGCCCTGTCTTTAATGATTTGACTCCTGGAAAATACATAATTAGTGTGCGCTTTGTAAATAGTATTGCATGTGTAGCTTTAGGTTCTGAAATTACGATAAACGCTATTCCTTCACCGATTCAATTTGAAACTAGAGGAGATTGTGAAAACAAAGAGTTTATATTGACCGCAAATCCATTAGCAGGATCTTATAATCCTAATGAGGTTTCGTATCAATGGAAGGATAAAGAGGGGAATCTTGTTGGAACTAATTCTAATGTACTAAACCTTACCGATGTAATTTCTTCAACTCCGGGAGCGCCAGTAGTATCTCCGGCGGTGTATTCGCTTACGATTACTTCTATGAGTACTGGATGTGAGACAACTTCTAATGTAACAGTAGAATCAATTTATTGCAACATCCAAAAAGGAATTTCTCCTGATGGAAATGGTTCAAATGATTTCTTCGATTTAAGTTTGATGGATGTTAAAAAATTGGAAATATTTAATAGATATGGTATTAAAGTTTACAGTCAGATGAATTATAAAGATCAATGGAATGGCCAGTCAAATAAAGGAGAAGATCTTCCAAGTGCTACTTATTATTACGTAATTGAATTCAATAGCGCTGAGCCAAAAACAGGTTGGATTTATCTAATCAGAGAAAAACAGTAATTAATGTATTTATTAGTCCACGTCAATTTTAAGTCGACTGATAAACTGAAAAATATATAGATATGAACAAAATAATATTGATGTCTCTTTTAGCTCTATACGCATGTTTAGATGTAAAAGCGCAACAAGATCCACATTATACACAGTACATGTATAATATGAATGTTATTAATCCCGCCTATGCTGGCTCTAAAGAAAGTCTTTCTTTTGGTCTTTTATATAGAAAACAGTGGGTGAATATTGAAGATTCGCCTGCTTCTTTTTCTATCTCAGGTCATGCACCGGCAGGCAAGAATGTTGGTGTAGGTGTCTCTTTTGTGTCGGATAAAATTGGTCCCGTAATAGAGCAAAATGTGTTTGGAGATTTTTCATATACATTGAAATTAGGGGATACTCAACGATTGGCATTTGGTGTAAAAGCGGGAGTTTCATTCCATAAAGTAGGTCTAAGAGATATTCAATCCAGTTTACCAGATCCTTCAGAGGGTGTTTTTGGAGAAGATATAAGTGATAGTTCATTGAATTTAGGAACAGGATTATTCTATTATACAGACAAATATTATGTAGCGCTATCACTTCCTAATATGTTAAAAGCAGCGCATTTAGATTATAACGGACGTGAGTATGGCTCAGATGTATCGCATTATTTTTTAACGGCAGGTTATGTCTTTGATGTTAATTATGAACTGAAGTTTAAGCCTTCCTTTATGCTGAAATCAGCTTTTAATGTAACTCCATCTTTAGATCTATCTGCTAATTTTTTATATCAGGAAAAATTTGAAATTGGAGCAACTTACAGGTTGCAAGATAGTTTTGGTGGAATGATTAATTTTGCAGTGACTCCAGAATTAAGAATCGGATACGCTTATGATCATATCGTTTCGGATTTAAAAGTTACCGCGCCTTCGTCACATGAATTCATATTGTTATATGATTTATTTGAGTCGAAAAAAGTGTCTCGTTCCCCTAGATTTTTCTAAAAATAAATTACTCAACTTAATGAAAAAAAATACAATATTATTGTTTTTTGTGTTAACGAGTTTTTCGCTTTGTGCACAAAATAAAGAGACTAAGAATGCGGATAAATTATTTGAAAGCTACGATTATGTTGAAGCAGCCAAAGAATATATCGCATTAGTCGAAAAAGGTAATTCCGATGCCTATTTGAGCAAACAGCTCGGCGATAGTTATTTTTATACGAAAAATACTATAGAATCTGAAAAGTGGTATGCAAAAGCAATACAATCGCAGCAAGATGCGGAAACTTATTATAGATATGCTCAAATGCTTAAATCTAACGGTAAATATGCGGAATCAAATGCCCAAATGAAAGCATTTTCTAAGGTTGCGCCTAATGATCAGCGGGCAATTACGTTTAATAAAAATCCAAATTACCTTTTAGATTTAAATGCGATAGAAAATCGCTTTGAAGTAAATAAACTTTCCGTCAATTCTGATAGATCAGATTTTGGAGCGGTTCTTTATGAAGATATTCTTTATTTTGCAAGTGCCAGAAATGAAAGCGGCAAAATTTATGGATGGAATGACGAACCTTTTTTAGATATTTATCAGTCTACGTATAAAGCTGATGGTAGGTATTCTGAACCAATTGCTGTTAATGAATTAAATAGTAGATTTCATGAAGGACCTGTTACTATGAATAAGGAGGGCTCTGTTGCTTATTTTTCCAGCGAGAGTTTTAAAGATAAATTATTTGACAAGGATAAAACACACAAAATCAAATTTGGTCAAGTAAATCTGTATAAAGCGATCAAAGAAAATGGAAAGTGGAGCAAAATAACTGCGTTGCCATTTAATAGTAAAAGTTATTCTGCGGGCAATCCGTCTTTAGATAAAGAAGGAAAAATGCTTTATTTTGCCTCCAATATGCCTGGTTCCGTTGGAGGAACTGATATTTGGAAAGTAAAGGTGAATAGCGATGGATCTTTTGGTACTCCAGAAAATTTAGGAATAAAGATCAATACCGTTGGGGATGAGAATTTTCCGTTTATGGGGGATGATTCCATTTTGTATTTTTCATCAAATGGCCTGACTGGTTTTGGAAGTTTAGACGTTTTTTCAGTGGATTTAAATACTGATGGAGAGCCACATAATATGGGTAAACCTATAAATACGGAGAAAGATGATTTTGCTTTTAGCTTCAACAAAGATAAAAATATAGGATATGTGTCTAGTAATCGTTTTGGTAAAGATCATATTTACAGTGCGATTCCAATTTGTAAAGCTCAGATTTTTATTGTGGTTAAAAATGCGAAAACAGGAGCGCTTTTAGCTAATTCTAGAGTGTTAATTTTGGATACCGCCACTACTATTTTAGATACTCAGCTGTCTAGTAATGCTGGTGAAGTACTTTATGATTTATCCTGCCTAAAGTCATATACGATACAAGTTTTCAAAGATGGTTATGTTACAAAATCTTTTCCAGCCAGCAGTAAACAAGGGGTAATTACACTAGAAGTGGCACTGGAGCCAATTGATGTGGTTGTAACAGAAACAGAAATCCTTTTGAATCCCATTTACTTTTATTCTAATAAGAGTGATATTACGGAGCGTGGTGCAGTAGAACTTGATAAATTGGTTTATGTAATGGCGCAAAACAGTAATTTACAAATTGATGTTAAGTCTCACACGGATTCTAGAGGCTCTGACTCTTATAATTTAGATTTATCTGAAAGAAGAGCACAATCAACTGTTGCGTATATTATATCAAAAGGAATCAGTTCAGAAAGAATTTCTGGGAAAGGATATGGGGAATCTATACCTAAAATTGATTGCCAAAATAACTGTACGGAACTAGAATTTGCACTAAATAGACGTTCGGAATTTATGATAAGAAATAAATGATTTAGTTCTAAAACACAAAAAAAGGATGCTGTAAAGTATCCTTTTTTTGTACAATTTATTTATTAAAAGGAAGCTTTGTTATTCAAATATTAGCCATGAATCGTTTCTTGCTTGCCATAATTACTGATGATGGATGTTTCAAAATCAATCCACTCCTGCCAGCGTTTGTCCACATTGACGTTGTCTGCATATTTCCTTGCAAAACCTAAAAATGTGGTATAGTGTCCTGCTTCGCTAATCATTAAATCACGATAAAACTTAGCTAATGCCGCATCTGCAATGTTTTCAGAAAGTACTTTGAAACGCTCACAACTTCTGGCTTCAATCATCGCCGAAAACAACAATCGTTCGCACAAAGCATCATTGCGACTCCCGTCTTTTTTCATGAACTTGAATAATTCATTCACGTAATGATCCTTGCGTTCTCTTCCCAGTGATAAGCCTTTACTTTTGATTAAGTCGTGTACCATTTGCAAATGTTCTAATTCTTCTCGAGCAATAATCATCAATTCGGTCACTAATTCTTCTTTTTCCGAATTTTGTGTGATCAAGCTGATGGCATTCGAAGCTGCTTTTTGCTCACACCAGGCGTGGTCTGTCAAAATTTCTTCAATATTTGACTCTACTATATTAACCCATCTTGGGTCGGTTGCTAATTTTAATCCTAACATTTTAATCGAATTTATGTGGCTACAAAATTAGTCTTTTCTTCCTGATTTATACCGCGATAACCTAAATGCTTTGTGACTTTGCTGTCAAAATAAGTGGGGCGTGCCATCAAAAAAAATGGCTAAAGCTACATTCCGGCTAGCCATTTTTTTGCTGTCGGGCTATCCGCTACAAGACCTCATTCTGCTTTCGCTGCGCTCCACCACAATTCCGGGCTTTCCACTACTGTCCCTCACGCGGTCTAGTGCAAAGTACAGTTAGCCATTTTCAATAGAATTTACAATCCTGTAAAGTTACAATCCGATTTTAAAGTAGTATTTTGCAGCACTAATTTACAACTCACAAAAAGTGCAATCACTCTTAATTATCGGTTTTGTTTGGCCTGAACCCAACTCCTCTGCAGCAGGCGGAAGAATGATGCAATTGATTTCGCTGTTCCAAGAACAAGGATTCACAATTACCTTTGCTTCTCCTGCACAAGACAGTGACTTTATGATAGATTTGCAACCGTTTCAAGTTGACAAAAAAACAATTGTGCTCAACTCAGAGAGTTTTGACACGTTTGTCCAAGAACTTAATCCAACTGTAGTTCTCTTTGATCGTTTTATGATGGAAGAGCAGTTTGGTTGGCGCGTGGCTGAAAAATGTCCAAACGCACTTCGAATTTTAGATACCGAAGATTTACATTCTTTGCGTCTCGCCAGACAAAAAGCATTCAAGGAAAATCGTGAATTCAAAACAACAGATCTACTTGTTGAAGAAGTAGCCAAACGAGAAATAGCCAGTATCCTGCGTTGTGATTTATCTTTGATAATTTCCGAGTTTGAAATCGAAGTGTTAACTAGGATTTTCAAAATCGACACCTCGTTGTTGTATTATTTGCCGCTTTTATTAGAACCGCAAGCTGTTCTAAATTTAAATACAACACTATCATTTGAGAGAAGAAAAGATTTTGTTTTTATTGGTAATTTTCTACATGAACCCAACTGGAACGCGGTGCAATATCTCAAAGAAACGATTTGGCCCTTGATTAAAAAACAAGTACCTGATGCTGTTTGTTGCATATATGGTGCGTACCCTTCACAGAAAGTCTTGCAATTACATAATACAAAAGAGGGATTCTTAATCCTCGGTCGTGCGGTTAATGCGCAGGAAGTAGTCAAACATGCCCGGGTTGTTTTAGCGCCTTTGCGTTTTGGAGCAGGTATAAAAGGAAAATTACTGGAAGCCATGCAATTTGGTACGCCAAGCGTTACCACCACCATTGGCGCCGAATCGATGCAAGGCAATTTGCCTTGGAATGGTTTTGTTGAGGACAATTGTATGATTTTTGCCAATAAAGCGGTGTTTTTATATCAAGATGAAAAAATTTGGCTTGAAGCCCAACAAAACGGATTCGAAATAATCAAGCAACGTTACATGCGAACGTTGTTTGAAACCGAGTTTAAAGAGCAAATACAAACGTTACAAGAAAATCTGCCACAACATCGTTTGAATAATTTTATGGGTGCTTTACTACAACATCATACTCTAAAAAGTACGAAGTACATGTCGAAATGGATTGAAGAGAAGAATAAAAGTTAGTAGTTATAAACTTTTGTAGCATGAAAAGTTATTCAAATTAGATAATTACATTCAACGCATTACTTTATTCAACAATAGCAATCGCTTCAATTTTGATGAGCCAATTTTTATTTCCTAAAACGGCAACACCTACCAAGGTGCTTGCTGGAAAGTCAGCATTTCCTATAAATTTATTTCTAATTTTTCTAAAAATAGGTAAATCAAGCTCTGAATTAAAATTTACAATATAGGTGTTCATTTTTACCACATCCTTAAAAAGTGGCATTGCAATTTAGTAGTTGCTTTTATAAATTCTCAAAAGTTGTAAATGTTTGTAATTCTAAATTAGCACCAATTCCAATTTGTCCTGAAATATAAATAGTTTTAAAACTTCCAGTTTGTATAATAACCGCTTGAGAAAGCCATCATTTGGATCGATATTGTGTTTATCAATCATTTTGTAATAAATTAAATACTTCGTAAAATTAATATTTTATTTGCTGAAAATGATTTTAAACCAACGCTTAAGTAATAGTATTTTGATAACATTAAACATATCTGACTATTTTATTATAATATGAAAATTCATTTTCTACAGGAGATAGTAAATTAGCTAGAGCGTAGTTACGACTGCAAACGACTTAAAAAATCAAGCAGATTGAAATGAAGTTTAAAAATTAAAGGCAATTTGTTTTAGTTTGTATCTCGATTATTTTTAGTCATCATTTCTTCTTATTATTTGTTATGCTGCAAGTTTTTCAGCGGAGTAGTTCGCATATCGTGGGGTGCTTTCAGTGCGATAGACACGATGGTATTGTCTTGTGAAAACATAGTAAATTTCGTAATCGGGTATTTCTGCAATTGTAATTGGCTTTACTTATAGGTCATTTGGTCGTTTTCGCATGAGGGATAGCAACGGCATCCTCTTATGAAGCGATAGCGTAATAAAAGATAAAGCGCATAGCCCGACCTCACTGCAACGATAGTGGAAGTGAGGACATGCCCAAAAACAAAAAACCCATCTTGTTCTGAAGAACGAGATGGGTTTAAATTTGTAAAGAATCAGTGGTTATGCAAGCATGGTCACTGGATTTTCAATGTATTGTTTCAATGTTTGTAAGAATTGTGCTCCAGTTGCTCCGTCGATTGTGCGGTGGTCGCAAGCAAGAGATAACATCATGGTGTTTCCAACTACGATTTGGCCATTTTTAATTACCGGTTTCTCTACAATTGCTCCTACGGATAGGATGGCAGAATTAGGTTGGTTGATAATCGAGTTGAATTCGACGATACCAAACATTCCTAAGTTAGAAACCGTAAACGTACTTCCTTCCATTTCTGTAGGCAATAGTTTTTTGTTCTTAGCTCTTCCTGCAAGATCTCTTACGCTTCCGCCTATTTGAGATAAACTCATAGCATCTGTAAATTTCAATACAGGGACCACTAATCCATCTTCAACAGCTACAGCTACTCCAATATTTACATGGTGATTAATTGTAATGGCATCTTCTTTCCATTGAGAATTGATTTTGGGATGTTTTTTCAAAGCCATCGCACAAGCTTTAATAATCATATCGTTAAAGGATACTTTAGTATCTGGAACGGTATTAATTACTGCTCTTGAAGCCATTGCGTCATCCATCGCCACTTCTATAACTAAGTTGTAATGTGGGGCGGTGAATAATGATTCAGCCAAACGTTTAGCGATTATTTTTCGCATTTGCGAGTTCTTAATTTCCTCCGTAAAAACTTCTCCGGCTGGAACAAAAACTTTTGGAGCAACAGGTGCAGCGGCAGTTTCTACTTTTGCAGCAGGAGTTGCAGCAGTTTGCGGTGTCACAGCAGCTGGTGTAAAGTTTTCGATATCGCTTTTTACAATACGGCCGTTTTCACCTGAACCTTTCACTTGTGTTAATTGAATTCCTTTGTCACTTGCAATTTTCTTTGCCAATGGTGACGCTAAAATACGCTGTCCGTCTGTGGATGCTTCTTGAACAATTGGTTCGGTTTCTTTTTCTGTTGCAGCTACTTCTTTTTCTTCTGCTTCAGCAGGAGCAGCTTGTGGCGCTCCGCCAGTTTTATAGTTTTCAGCAATTCCACTAATGTCAGTCCCTGCAGGCCCAATGATTGCCAAAAGGCTATCCACTGGCGCAGTATTTCCTTCTTCGATTCCTACGTATAATAAAGTTCCTTCGTTGAAAGATTCAAATTCCATCGTAGCTTTATCAGTTTCGATTTCAGCAAGAATATCACCTTCAGCAACAGCGTCACCTACTTTTTTTAACCAAGTTGCTACGGTTCCTTCTGTCATGGTATCGCTTAAACGAGGCATTGTGATAACCACAACTCCTTTTGGTAACGAAGCAGATGAAGTCGCTGTCGTTTTAGTAGTTTCAGATTTAGCTGCTATTTCTTCAGTACCTTTTGTTTCTTCTTCAGATTTGGTTTCTTCTTTTACTGGTGCTGTACCAGCTGGTTTTCCGGCTAATAAAGCTGAAATATCCTCTCCTTCTTTTCCTATAATTGCTAATAAAGAATCCACTGGTGCAGTTTCACCTGCAGGTATGCCTATATGTAAAAGAGTGCCTTCATTGAAAGACTCAAATTCCATTGTTGCTTTGTCAGTTTCAATTTCGGCAAGGATATCCCCTTCGTTAATTTTGTCACCTACTTTTTTTAGCCAAGTCGCTACCGTTCCTTCCGTCATCGTATCGCTCAAACGAGGCATTGTAATTATTGTTGCCATAATTGATTTATAATTTATGAGGTAAAAATGGATAGTTTTCTTGTTCGTATACTACGTCGTAGAGTTGTTGTATTGGAGGGTATTCAGATTCTTCGGCAAATGTCACACATTCTTCTACTAAAGCTTTTACTCTTAGATCAATTACTTGGATTTCTTCTTCTGTAGCATACTTTTTATCTTTAATTACATCTAAAACCTGTGTAATTGGATCAATTTTTTTGTATTCTTCTACTTCTTCTTTTGAACGGTATAATTGCGCATCCGACATAGAGTGGCCTCTGTAACGGTACGTTTTCATTTCTAGAAAAGTAGGACCGTCACCACGACGTGCTCTGTCAATTGCTTCCGTCATTGCTTCAGCTACTTTTACAGGGTTCATTCCGTCCACGGGTCCGCAAGGCATTTCATACCCTAAACCTAATTTCCAGATATCCGTATGATTGGCTGTTCTTTCTACAGAAGTTCCCATTGCGTATCCATTGTTTTCAACAATAAATACAACTGGAAGTTTCCATAACATAGCCATGTTAAACGCTTCGTGTAATGAACCTTGACGTGCTGCACCATCACCAAAATAAGTCATAGTAACACCGCCAGTTTCAAAATATTTGTCAGCAAAAGCTAATCCTGCACCTACAGGAATTTGTCCTCCTACAATTCCATGACCACCATAAAAACGGTGTTCTTTTGAAAAAATGTGCATCGAGCCACCCATCCCTTTTGAAGTTCCGGTAACTTTTCCTAAAAGTTCCGCCATTACACGTCTGGGATCAACTCCCATACCTATTGGTTGAACGTGATTTCTGTAAGCAGTAATCATTTTGTCTTTTGTCAAGTCCATAGCGTGCAGTGCACCAGCTAATACTGCTTCTTGACCATTGTATAAATGTAGAAAACCTCTAACTTTTTGCTGGATGTATAATGCTGCAAGTTTGTCCTCAAACTTTCTCCAAAGCAGCATATCTTCATACCACTTTAAATATACTTCTTTTGTAACTTCTTTCATCTGAATTTTTCTTTTGCTAAAGTGTTATTGTATTATCAATTTGTACTATAACGCAAAATAGTTTCCTCCCACAAATTTGCGAAGTGCAAAAATAAGACATTCCAAGTAAGAACTAAAATTTAATAGGCAATTTTTGGAATTTTTACAAGAATTTTTTATCGAACATAAATGGAAGCAAGTTTTTCAGGGAATCTGATTTGTAAATGGCGCCAATTTCTCCCATAAAATAGATTTCTATTGGGCTCTCTTGTTTTATTTCATATTCTGCGATTGACTGCCTGCAAGATCCACATGGTGGAATAGGGGTTGTAGTTTGGTTCGTGTCCGATGCAGCGGTAATGGCCATTTTTAAAATTTTGGCTTCTGGGTAAACCGCTCCTGCATAAAAAATAGCGACGCGTTCTGCGCAAAGCCCTGACGGATATGCTGCATTTTCTTGATTTGAACCAAGTACAATTTTGCCATTATCTAAAAAAATGGCTACTCCAACTCTGAATTTGGAATAAGGAGCGTAAGCATTTTTTCGTACTTCAACGGCTTGTGTCATTAAATCCTGGATGTCATTTGGTAATTCCTGAATGGATTCGAACACTTTGAATTGTGTGGTAATTGTTATTTCTTTCATGCTTTTTTAAGGAAAAAAAATCCAAATTTCATCTCGATGTTTTGAGTTGAAATTTGGATTGTTAATTATTATTTTATTTTAGCTTAATATTCGTCATATTTATCTCCAAAATTGAAGGTCAATGAAAATCGAAGCGTGTTCTCTAGGGGGTTTTTAACTTTTGATGCTGAAAATAAATAAGAAACATCTACTTTGATGGTAGTGTATTTAAATCCTGCTCCAAGGGAGAAAAATTGTCTAGCACCTTTTAACG
The DNA here is from genome assembly GCF_900099915.1 of Flavobacterium omnivorum. Taxonomy (GTDB): domain Bacteria; phylum Bacteroidota; class Bacteroidia; order Flavobacteriales; family Flavobacteriaceae; genus Flavobacterium; species Flavobacterium omnivorum. The sequence continues at coordinate 9,773 of NZ_FNDB01000028.1, read as the reverse complement.
GACTTTCGTGAAAGTAACCCAAACGCATCGCAAAGGAATCTTGGTACAAATATTCTGCGCCAAGTGAATAAGTGAATTCTTTGATTTCCTCACTTAGCCCATCAGGAGCATCTCCAAAAGATTTAAATACGCCTGAGGTCCATCCTATAGATCGGTAATTATCATTGTTTTGGTTTCTTTCTTCGGGTGTTACCGTGCCGTCTCCATTTAAATCAGGATTCTGAGGTGTTGGAACAAGTAACTTATTTAGTTCAACATTTACTGCAACTTTATTATACTCGTCTAATATAAAATCAAAACCAGTTCCGATTTTTAAATTAGCAGGCAAGAAATTGTTGTTGAATTCATCATTATCATAACTAATTTTTGGACCTAGATTTTGAATGTTAAATCCAGCTCTCCATCTCCCGTTGAATTCATTATAGGCTATTTCTTCGGACTGAAAGAAACCAGCAACATCAACTGCAAAAGAACTAGCTGAGGAGGCATCATTATTGTCTGAAGCTACTTTTAAATTCGAATTAATGAATCGTCCAGCAATAGCCATGGAGAATTTTTCACTTAGTTTTAAGGAATAGGATCCGTCAATTGCAAATTCGTTTGGAGAGACTATGGGGAAATCTTCGTTTTGTTCTCCCGTCTGTCTTAGTTCGATGTCTCCAAAACCAAAATAGCGAATGCTCCCGGCAAAGGCACTTCGATCATTCAATTTTTGAAAATAGGTTAATTGTCCTAATGAAATGTCATTTGCTATATCAGTAAGATATGGTGTATAACTGAGCGAAAATCCTTGTGCATCTGTTGAAAACGCATATTTAGCTGGGTTCCATTGCTGCGAAAACGCATCGGCAGATGTTGCGACTCCCATATCAGCCATACCGGCTGCTCTTGCATCAGCAGCTACAAGTAAAAACTGAACGCCGGGCACTATAACGCGCTCCTGTGCTTTTGCAAAGGAAATAAGTAAGAGGAAAATTAAAAGAAATATTTTTTTTTTCATTCTAGTGGTACTATTTAGTTAACAAATATAGTATATTATTAAAGTATTACAAGTTTTTCAAATTTTTCACTTTTCTTATTGGTCAAGGTTGATTTTACGGTTAGCTTGTATACGTAAACCCCTTTTCCTAATCGGTCGCCAAAATCATCTTTACCATCCCAACTTACTTCTTTTGATAAAAAACCTTCTGTCGTAATAATTTGATTTTTTGTCCAAACTATTTTCCCCGTTATTGTCAGTACTTGGACTTGAACTTCTAATGGTTCATATGGTCTATTGTGTGTAAACCAAAACTCGGTGTAGCTGACAAATGGGTTGGGGTAATTTAATACATGCGTTAAGGTTATCGTTTCATCACCTACTACAATAAATTGAATCTCAGCTGTGATTGGGTTGTTGTATACGTCCCAGGCTTTGAATGTAATGGTATGTAATCCTGGAGCTAAATTACGTAATGGAAACCGAAGTGTTCCTCTGGTAAAATCGTCCAGTTTAGTTTGATAATAATCGTTTAAAACAAAAGGATTGCTGACATCTCCATCTAATACGGCAACAATGTCATGTCCTATTCCACTAGCTGTATTTATCCCATTTTCGTCTTCAAGATTCGCAACAAGAAAAGGTGATTCGTTTGTTGTGCCTCCAGAAACAAATGTTTCATCATTCATATATAACTTCACTCTTGGGCTAATATTGTCTGCAGTAGCATTTTCGTTTATTCCCCCTATTTTTATGGTGGAATCGTACCCAGTTTCATTTTGTAAAAGCTGATTTTTTTTGGAATAAAAGCTAATCCTTCCATTGGCTAATGGGACTCTGATGTCTCGAGGTACGACAAAATTAAATTCAAATTGGCCGTTAGTTACTGTTGCATTTCCTCTAAATATTGTTTCTCCTAAGACGTTAAAGTTAATTGGAGGACTATTTCCGTCGTTGTTATTGGTTGTTCTGCTGACCGCCTTGTCGAAAATAGTAGTAGAAACTTCCCCACTGTAGTTGGTCAACGGATTGTTGTTTTCATCGCTAACTTCTCCTGTTAGTTTTATTTTTGATAGTGATTTGAAGTCGTCGATGGCTTGGCTGACTGGAATATCATTTACTTTGGTAAGTATAATTTTTGGTTTTGGTATAGCAAGCATTATTGCTGGATCACCAATATAAAAAACAACATTGGTAGCTGAATTTGGATTGCTATTTTTAGAGATTCGCAATGCTTCTGCTATTGATTGGTACTGATTTGATCCATAGGATAATAAGTTTTTTGTTAGCCCATCATTAAAGTTTTCAGCACTAAATTGACCAATAGAACGTATGGTAGTAATCATTGCGATTGCTCCTCCTTTTGGGTTCCAGTAGGTATATTCTCCAGCCGTTGGTCTAAATGGGTTGTCAAAACGAGAAAATTCACACGTAATCGTTATGAACAAGGGATATTTGTATTGATTGCTTAAGTTCTGCCCGTCTGATTTTTCCCAAATACGTTCTGCTGACAAACCGTCTTCACCACCATGGCCTAAATAATTGAACACCAAAGCTCCTTTTTCGAAAGCATTAAAAAAATCAGTTCTTGCTTTTGGATATCTGGAACCCCCAGCAGAAGCTTCTTGCGCATAGGAATCTAGTAAAATCTTATTTACATTCAAAAATGGCTTCTCTGAAGATATCGTAATTGCCAGTCCATTTTGTCTATTTTGTAAACTGGCATCTGACGGTATATCGGAGTCATCAGAAACCAAAACAAAGTTGTTTCTCCAGCTCCCGTAAGATTTCGCATCATGGTATTCAAGCACTTTATTTACCATTTCATCAGCCTGTTTTGCGTCATTTACCAACATTCTGCCCACTGCGACGTCGATTCCTCCAAAGAAGGAGACAATATTTCCTTCGGAGGAATCCATTAATCCAAAAAAATCATCTGAGGCAAAAGAGGATTCTCCTGTTGTACTACTGTTTAAAGAATGATAAATAGGTACGACATTCGTATTGTTTACGATCCTATTTTTGAAATCATAAGATGCATCACCAAAAAGATTAATATATTTTACTCTTTTAATGCTCGTTGACGCATTTTCATAAATGTATTTTATGCAGTTTCTTATCGCAGCAATATCCTGTTTTCCAGAAGAGAATTCTTGATATATTAATTCTAAAGGAATTACTTTGACATTTAAATTAGAATAGTTGCGATGGAAATTAGCTAATTTCTCTGCTTGTGAAACTAAAGAAGAGGGCGAAATAATAACGTAATCTATATCTTGAAATTGACCCTGGCTATTTTTAAATAAAGTCCCTTTTAGATTTTGATTGGCAACTTTTGATTTACTCTCTTTTAAAGGAGTGTAATAATCTGTGGCATCAACTGCTACGTACTTTCTGAGTTCGCCCAAATTGGCTTTGAAACTGAATGTAGGCTGATTTGTGTTTTCGATTTTGGAAACGGTGTAAGGATCAGTGATATCCCAAATCTGATTAATTCCTGTAGCATTAGAAAGTTCATAATTTACAATGCCTAAATTTGAACCGGACTGATCGTACTGAAAATGAAATTGCTTTCCATAGCCTTGAAGTTTTCTTTTGGCAATCAGCCTAATATTATCTAGAAAACCTTTGGAACCGGGAACGCCGTTATTGTTGTACTTTAATTTTATTTTTGTGTTTTCTGCACCATTAAAATTGGAGTTATTGGGTAGAACACCTAAGATAAATTCGGTTCCAGAATTGCTGCTCAGTGCAGGAAAGGAAATTGTACCCGCTACATTTCCGTTTGCAGTTACGCTAAAGGAGGTGTTTGTGAAAGCTGCAGAGGCTGCTGTTAGCATTATTTTTACAGGAACGGAGGTGTCAATATTTGGAAAAATAAAGTCAAATTCCTGTTCGTTTTTTACTTCAAATGATTCACCAAACCATTGTCGGCCCAAACGTGCAATGTTGACAAGATCTTGTTCGTGGAATTGATAATCATCAAATGACGTTAAATTCAACGTACTATTTCCCGTAGGTTGCGCCATTGAAGAAATTCTCTTTCCATCAGCTCCTTCGGCGTTAATGTAATAATAAGATTTGTTATCATATAAATTAAGGTGCGTTCTGCTTTCCTGATTCCAAGTGTCTACTCCTTCAGCATAAAAAAGGATATAATCTTCGTTGTTCAAAATGCCGTCACTTTCACCGTTAATCTGAATTGCATTTTCGATTAAATCATTCGGATAAGATATGTTGTTTGCCAGAGGTAACATTCTACCGCCATTGCCAAAGATTTTTATTTTTCGGGGATTAATTGTAGTAACATCCAGTCCTAGTTGCTGTAGGAAGTTTTTAGATATCTTATATACACCGGATTTTTCTACATAAAATTGAAACCAGTTTCCACTTGCTAAAACAGTATTAGAGATTGTGTTTACTCTTTTTGTGGATTGCACTGTTTTAGCATTATTGTTTTGTATTTCATAAGAGAAGGATTTGATTCGTTTGAATCCAAAATCATCCTTTACGATGGGGGAAATACTGACAAATGCCTCTTTAAGGTCTCTTGAATTCGAGATGACTAGCGATGCGTTGATTGTTTTTGGAATGTTTTCAGAGGCTAAGTCGCCAAGCTGATCCACTGAAATTGATTCGTAGTTTATGTTGGTTATTTGCACCTTTCCTTGTTCAAAAAAAACGGACTCTTTCGTTTTGAAGGTAAAAAGTAATGTTTTATTGGAAGCATCGTAATGAAAGCTATTGCCTGTAAAATGGGGTATAATAACTTTAGAATCTCCATAAGACATTTCTTTTTTTTCTAACCATTCTATGGCAATGTCACCTTTAATTTGAGTAAAAGAAACAAGCGGAAGTAAGACTATAATGGCCAAAAGTATTTTTCTCATTATTTTTTTAACGGGATTAATAGTGGGTTATTATTAATTAGTAAAAATAAATCATTTCATGTTATTGTAAATAATAATTATTATAAATTTGCGTTGTATTAGATAATTTAATGTTAAAGTTAGATTTACAGATTTATTAAAAAAAGTTAGATGCTTGTTAATTGTTAATTATTATATTGCGTCACTAAAATTATTACCTACTAAAGAGTATGAAAGCAAACAGAATTATGGGCTTACAGTTGTTGCTATCAATCGTGTTGATTGTTGGTTTCTCCAGTTGCAGTAAAAAATCCAATTCAAAGAACACTTCGAGAGCTACAGGTTGGAACATGGATAGTAGAAAAGGTTCTAGTAAGAAAAAACAAGAAGCAGGACCTGGTTTGGTTTTTGTTGAAGGTGGTACCTTTACGATGGGTAAAGTGCAGGATGATGTGATGCACGATTGGAATAATTCGCCAACACAGCAGCACGTGCAATCCTTTTACATGGATGAAACGGAAGTGACAAATTCGATGTATTTGGATTACCTAGATTGGTTAAAAAGTGTGTATCCGCCAACGGAGGAAATATATAAAAACATATACGAAGGAGCTTCGCCAGATACTTTGGTTTGGAGAAATAGATTGGGTTATAATGAAACGATGACTAATAACTATTTAAGACATCCTTCTTATGCGGATTACCCCGTGGTTGGAGTAAATTGGATTCAAGCAACTGAATTCAGCAATTGGAGAACGCAACGTGTAAATGAGGCTCTCTTAGAAAAAAGTGGATATCTTAAAAAGAATGCAAAAACACTGGATGTGACAGCAGAAAGTAATTTTGACACAGAAACGTATTTAAATTCCCCTACTTCAGCTTACGGAGGAAATGAAGATATTGTTTTAAAAGGAGGGAAAGGAGCAAGAAAGTCACCAAAAGCTGGCAAAGACGGAACAGTTACTGAACCAAAAAATGTTTACGCACAACGTTCATCGGGAATACTTCTTCCAGAATATCGTTTGCCAACTGAAGCGGAATGGGAGTATGCAGCTGCTGCAGATGTAGGTCAAAGAGAATATAATATTTACAAAGGTCAGAAAAAATATCCTTGGTCAGGTGGGTACACACGTTCAGGAAAAAGACAAAGCCAAGGAGATCAATTAGCCAACTTTAAGCAAGGAAATGGCGATTATGGTGGGATTGCAGGATGGTCTGATGATGGCGCTGATATCACTAATGAAGTAAAGAAATATCCTGCCAATGATTTTGGATTATATGATATGGCCGGAAATGTAGCGGAGTGGGTACAGGATGTTTATAGACCTATTATTGATAACGAAGCAAATGATTTTAACTACTTTAGAGGAAATCAATATACTAAGAACAAAATTGGTGCTGACGGTAAAGTGGAGATTGTTACCAAAGACAACATGAAGTATGATACGTTGAGTAATGGTAGAATAATAGCCAGAAACTTTCCAGGTCAGATTGCTCAAGTGCCAGTTGATGAACAAGAGACTTATTTAAGACAGAACTTTGATAAAAGCGACAATATTAATTATAGAGATGGGGATAAACAATCAACCCGATATTATGATTTTGGCGATTCAGAGTCTGATGATGAAAAAGGAAAATCAGATAAAGTAATGTACAACTCTCCTAGACATAATGTTACAACGGACAGTTTAGGAAAAATGGTTAGAAAATATGATAAATCTAGCAAAAGAACTACCTTGATCAATGATGAATCTAGAGTTTACAAAGGCGGATCTTGGAGAGATAGAGCCTACTGGTTAGATCCAGCACAAAGAAGGTATTTTCCACAAGATATGGCAACGGATTACATTGGTTTTAGATGTGCAATGTCTAGAGTAGGGCCGAAAGCAGATAAGAAGAGATCAGCAAGAAATTAAATTTATAATTAAATAAAATAAAAAGAAAAGCCCTTTGATTAGGGCTTTTCTTTTTTTAAATCGTTTCAAATGGATATTAAGTACATTCATAGTTTGTTTTTAAAATGCAACTCAGTTTCAATAGATACACGTAATATTAAGTCTAATTCCTTGTTTGTTGCTATTAAAGGGGATCGCTTTGATGCCAATACATTTGCCACCTCAGCATTGGAAAAAGGAGCGTCTTATGTATTAATTGATGACGATTCTTGTTTTATCGATGAGAGAACTATCTTAGTGGACGATTGTTTGATTGCCCTGCAGGAATTAGCAAAATTTCATCGGGAGTATCTAAATTTACCTATAATTGCGCTTACGGGAAGCAATGGAAAAACAACCACCAAAGAACTTATTCTAGTTGTTCTTTCAAAAAAGATGAAAGCAAAAGCAACTGTAGGAAATTTAAATAATCACATTGGAGTCCCTTTGACATTGCTTTCGTTTACTTCAGAAACGGAAATAGGGATTGTTGAAATGGGCGCAAATCACAAAAAAGAAATTGAATTTCTATGCGAATTAGCAAGGCCAGATTATGGGTATATTACTAATTTTGGCAAAGCACATTTAGAGGGATTTGGTGGTGTGGAAGGAGTTATACAAGGAAAAAGCGAAATGTATCATTATCTTTCAAGTAAAGACAAGACCGTTTTCATAAACTTGGAAGACGCCATTCAAGTTAAAAAGTCAAAAAGTTTAAACACATATACGTTTGGGATTAATAAAGTAGAGGCAGCTGTAAATATTACGGACGTAAAAGCCAATCCTTTTGTTGAAATTAGTTATTCGGATCTATTTATTAAATCTCATTTGATAGGTTTGTACAATGCAAATAACATCAATGCAGCTTTGGCTATAGGAAAATATTTCGGAGTTCCTGACTGCGATATTAAGGAGGCCTTGGAGGGTTACATTCCTGAGAATAATAGATCTCAATTAGTATCAAAAGGGACGAATCAAATCATTCTGGATGCTTACAATGCAAATCCAAGTAGTATGATGGTCGCAATAGAGAACTTTTTACAATTAGAAAACCCAAATAAAATTATGGTTTTAGGCGATATGTTTGAGCTTGGTGACGAAAGTTTGCAAGAACATAAGGCAATTATTGCCATGCTGTCAAGTGAAGAAAATGTGAAATGTTATTTTATTGGTTCGGCTTTTTATCAAAATAGAACACTACAGGGTAATTTTTATTTCTATGAATCATTTGAAAAATTTTCAAATGATTTGCCTCGTGCAAGATTTGTCAATAGTACAATTTTAATAAAAGGCTCTCGGGGTATGGCATTAGAGCGGACTCTAGAACTGCTATAACGATACATGATTATTATTTAGATTTATTGCCATCACATAAAAAGGATGGCATTTTTAGGTTAATACCGTTTCGTTATAAATCACAATCATTCTTGTTGTTTAAGATTTTTTAGTAGGTATTCGAGTGGTTAGAAATTACAGTTGAATTGTATTTATTCTTATAGTTGATCGTTCGTAAACTAAAGTTTTTGTAATAGTGGACTATTGTTCTTCGCATCATCATTAATATTGATGCATAGGGCAGTTGTTTTTTTGTATAAATGCTGCTTCTTTTGGAAGGTTTTTTTTCGTTTGCCTAAGTGAATTCTTTATTATAAACCGAAAACAAGAATGATGATTTTTCAAAATAGTTCATTCATTTAATTTCTTATCAAAAATAAGCTAAATTGCATCTTTTAAAGAGCGTATTAATTACAAGTAAAAGTACATGTTAAAAGATGTTTTAGCTAATCAGGAGTCTTATCAGCCGGGTTTGTCGATAGATTGTGTGATTTTTGGATTTCATAACAATCAGCTTAAAGTATTACTTATAAAAACTAGGTATAGTGATCTATGGGCTTTGCCAGGAGGTTTTGTGTCGATTGATGAAGGTATTGATGAGGCTGCAGTCACGGTTTTATATGGTAGAACAGGACTGAAAGGGATCTTTTTAAGGCAGTTTTCTACATTTGGTAATGCTAGGAGGTGTAATGTTGATTTTAGTAATAATGTTTTAGACTTTTACGGGATACCTATAAGTGAAGGCAAATGGTTTGCAAGCCGTTTTGTCACTGTTGGATATTACGCATTGGTCGATTTTTTGCAAGCAATTCCACCAGAGGATGGTAAGAATGATGTTATAGAATGGATTGATCATAATGACGTGCCTGAATTAATTTTAGACCATAAGGAAATTTTAAATACGGCTTTGCAGACCTTGCGGATGGAGTTGAATTTGATGCCAGTTGGCTATAATCTACTTCCTGAAAAATTTACAATTCCCGAATTACAAAAATTGTATGAAACCATATTGGGCAGAAAGCTGGACCGCAGAAACTTTTTGCGTAAAATTACAGCAATTGGGATTCTAACAAAATTGAACGAAAAGAAAAGTAATGTTGCCCATAAAGCACCTAATTTATATAGTTTTGATAAAGAAAAGTATGAAGAGGTGGTAAAGAATGGATTAACACAAGGTTGGTAGTCTTAAAAGTAATTCAATTCGCTAGGCTGGAGCAATGAAGCTTGAGATTTTACTAGAATTTCTGATGTTCAAATAGAAAGGTTTTAGTAGGACCCGTTTATAGCAGAACTACAAGAAATGTTAAATGGGTTCAGAATTCAGACCAGTTGTAGTTTAAGATAAAGCAAATACTAGATCCGGTTTACAGCATAATTACAAGAAACGTTAAATGGGTTCAGAATTTAGAGCAGTTGTAGTTAAGGATAACGCAATTACTAGATCCGTTCTGTTTTTGATGTTGTGATTTACAAAATTCTATTTTAAAAAAAATAGCATAAAAAAACTCCATTATTTCTAATGGAGTTTTTGTGGGCGATGAGGGGTTCGAACCCCCGACCACTTCCGATAGAATCGGAATGCTCTAAACCAGCTGAGCTAATCTTTTTTTGAAATTAATTCCTGAATTTTAATTCTGCTTTTCCAAGATTTGATTT
>NZ_FNDB01000022.1 GCF_900099915.1 Flavobacterium omnivorum | reverse complement strand
AAATAAAAACGGAATACTACCAAGTATGACACAAAACTCTGACCCATATGAAAATGCAGTAGCAGAAAGAATAAATGGAATATTAAAACAGGAATTCATGATTGATAAATACAACCTAGATTTAAAAATCATGAAACAAATTGTAAAAGAATCAATCAGTATATACAATGAATTAAGACCTCATTATTCTAATTTCATGCTGACTCCAAACAAAATGCATATACAAAGTCAAATTAAAATGAGGACATATAAAACAAAAAACACTTGCAAAAACGTTTTTGCAAGTGTTTAATTAAATATTTTTATCTAATAATCTGTATCGGTTATTCAGGACAAGACAATTTGATTTTCATTTTAAATCAAAAATCATCACCTAAAATAAGACCAATTAAATTGAGTATTCCTATCAATAAAAAACTATCCCAGTTCAATTCTTTAATTACGACAAGGTTAAATCGTAGGATGAACTTGCACAATTTAGGCTATTTACCCCGATGGATTATCGTCAGCATTGATATGCTGATTTTAATGTTTTGTTTTTTTTCTACCTACATGATATTTAGAGGAATAGGGATGAATTATATCGCTACGCCCCACAATATTGCTTTCATTAGTTCTTTTTTTGGGCTCAATTTGTTTTTCTTTTGGTTATTCAGAACCTATTCTGGAATCATCCGACACTCCTCCAATATCGATGCGGTCAAATTGCTATTCTCCCAACTATCGGTTTTGGTTTTGTTTCTTCTCTTTAATTTTATCAGTCAGATTTTTTTCAAAGAAAAGCCCTTCCTCAACACCGCACTCTTTATCAATGTCGTGCTTTCTTTTTGTGCTTTGTTTTTGTATCGTGTAGTGGTGAAACAAACTTTTGAACTGTACTTCTCCGAAAAAAGTAATGCTAAATTAATACGAACCGTGATTTATGGTACGGATGCCAATGCATTATCCGTTGCTAACGCTTTAAAGTTTGAAACTCCATCGCGCTTTAAAATTGTTGGGTTCGTGGATAAGAACAATCAAAATGCTTCCAAGCGGATGTTAGATTTGCCTATTTTAGTGCAAAAGAAAAAGCTGCCTGCATTAATGCGTTCCGTCGGTGCTGGAAGTGTCATTCTAGCGGACAAGGGATTGTCACGCGAGGAACAAATCATTATTGTGGATCAATGCTTGGAATACAATTTCAAAGTTTTTACGGTACCTTTAATTTCGGACTGGGAAAATCAAAAAGAGATTTCCCAGAAAGTTAAGACCATTCAAATTGAAGATCTTCTGGAACGGAAACCTATCGTGCTAGACAGTAAAGCGATTTCTAAGCAACTAAAAGATAAAGTGATTTTGATTACTGGTGCCGCTGGTTCCATAGGAAGTGAAATCGTGCGTCAAGTTTTGGTTTTTAATCCAAAAAAAATTATCATGCTGGATCAGGCCGAGACACCGCTCCATCACCTGCAATTAGAAACAGAAAGTATCAGTACGACAGCAAAAATACGAACCGTCATCGCAGATATTAGAAATGTAGAGGCAATGGACATGGTATTTAAAACATACCAACCCCAAGTAGTCTTTCATGCTGCTGCCTACAAGCACGTGCCGTTGATGGAGGAAAATCCATGTCAAGCCATTTTTACCAATATAAAGGGGACCAAAAATCTTGCTGATTTAGCCTGCTTGTACAACGTGAAAAAATTTGTCATGGTGTCTACAGATAAAGCGGTAAATCCCAGCAATGTAATGGGGGCAAGTAAAAGAATTGCTGAAAAATACGTACAGTCGTTGCAGCTTCGGGATCAAAAAGAGAAAGGAACGGGCGCCACTAAATTCATTACCACTCGTTTTGGGAACGTATTAGGGTCCAATGGCTCGGTTGTTCCTTTGTTTACCAAACAAATTGCCGAAGGCGGACCACTAACGATTACCCATAAAGACATCATTCGTTATTTTATGACTATTCCTGAGGCTTGTCAGTTAGTGCTGGAAGCCGGAGCAATGGGAAATGGAGGTGAAATATACATTTTTGACATGGGTAAACCAGTCAAAATTATTGACTTGGCTCGAAAGATGATAAAGTTAGCAGGATTTATTCCAGAGCGAGACATTAAAATAGAGATTGTAGGATTGAGACCAGGAGAAAAACTCTATGAAGAATTACTCAATGATACGTCTAAGTCCATCCCGACGCACCATGCCAAAATCATGATTGCGCAAGAGATTCAAGAAGAGTTTGAAGCGCTGCATACCGATATAAATGAGTTAATCAGTCTGTCTAATTTATTCGGTAACGATGCTATAGTAGCTCAGATGAAAAAAATAGTGCCAGAGTTCAAAAGTATGAATTCGACGTATGAACTATTAGATAAATAATCAGACAGCTGCTAATCAATGCAATAGGATTGATAATCCATAATTTTTAATTCTTTTGTTTTATTCCTGTTTTTTAGCAAGTTCAAGGAGAGTTTAATTTTTATTTTGCAACAAAACAAAATAGCTTTTGTTAAAAATATTTAAAATAGAAGTGTCGTACAGTCACTTGTCTTATGCAGCTAAAGCCCTTTTTTCGGGAAGCTTTTAATTGAATTTTATAATGAAGCCAGTCTCGAGTAGCGTTTACTCTTGAATGTTTAATATTTTAATAATAATCCCTATATTTGCGCCCTTTTTAAAACATATTATATGAAATACTTTTTCTTATTAAAAAAATCAATCCCATTTTTGTTTTTAGTATTGTTGGGCTCTTGTGCATCCAAAAAAGACATGATTTATTATCAGGATATTGATGCTTTAGCAGGCCAAGAAAAATCAAATTCATATGAAATTAAAATACAACCCGATGATTTGTTGCAGATTTCCGTATATGCAGAGGATCCTGAGATTGCTAAAGCTTTTAGTTTAAATACGTCTAGTGAGACAGCAACTGCTGGAGGATTGGGATCGGTTTACTTGGTAGATGCCTATGGCCTTATTGATTTTCCAACTTTGGGTAAGATTAAAGTTAGTGGATTCACTAGAACTGAAGTTCTTCATTTATTAGATACTAAATTATCTCAATACATAAAAAAACCGATTGTCAGTTTACGCATTATGAATTTTAAAGTTTCAGTGCAAGGTGAAGTTAATACCCCTGGTACCTACCCCATAGCATCCGAGCGAATTACTTTGATTGAAGCTCTTACTCTCGCTGGTGACTTGAGTGTTTATGGAAAAAGAAAGAATATTTTAATTATTCGTGAAATAGATGGTGTTAAATCATTTAATAGGGTAGATATTACTAAAGCCGAGTTTATGAACACGCCCTTTTATTACTTGGCGCAAAATGATGTGGTTTATGTAGAGCCTAATCAAAATAAAATCAACGGATCAGCAGTGGGTCCGAGTACGGGGTTGATATTCTCAGTCATGTCCATCTTGATAGCTTTAACCACATTAATTATTACCTCTTCAAAATAAAACAGTTTCATGGAAAATAATATGTTAAATGAAAATTCAGAACAGGATTTTCAAATACGGGCTGTTGTAGATCAGTATGCATCCCATTGGAAATGGTTTGTATTTGGGGTTTTTGTCAGTTTGTTTGGTGCCTACCTCTATTTAAGATACACTGTACCGCAATACCGTGCGGCGACTACGATATTAGTAAAGGATGAAAAGAAAGGCGGACTTTCCTCAGAATTATCTGCATTTGCCGATATGGGAATTGGTGGAGGAAAAAGCAACCTTGACAATGAAATAGAAATACTCAAATCCAGAACTTTGGTAGAAAGTACCGTTCGGAAAATGAATTTGAATATTGCCTTTGTGGTGGAAGGAAAGGTACTAAGTACTAATTTGTATAAAAATGCACCAATTTTAATCAATTATCTGGAGCAGAAGTCTGATTTTTATAATAAAAGCAGGTCCTATCAATTTTTGGCGTTGTCGGAATCTACTTTTCAGTTTGAAGATTTATTAGGTCAAGGGAACGTGTTGGAAGGAGACAAAAAAGTTTTTCGCTATGGAGAGCCGGTAAAGACGAAATATGGTACGTTAGTTCTAAATAAATCGCTAGTAAGCTCAGCGCCGTATAATGAAAATGTAGAGCCAATAAACATTGTAATTAGTCCGCTTGAAAATGTAGCGGAAAGCTATAGAGCCCGCTTGAATGTGACCCCATTAAGTAAAACCAGCAGCATTGTCGAACTTTCTCTCGTAGATCCTGTTCTGCAAAAGGCAGAAGATTTTTTAGATAATTTAGTTCGAAATTACAATGAGTATGCTGCCGCTGATAAAAATTTTATTTCTGAAAACACCTCTAAGTTTATAGCTAATAGATTGGCCTTGATCACTGACGAATTGGATGGTGTAGAGCAAAATGTTCAGAATTTTAAGAATGCAAATCAGGTAACAGACATTGAAACGGAGGCAGGACTTTTTATAGAAGGGTCCAATGAGTACGATAAAAAAGGGATAGAGGCAGATATTCAGTTGAATGTTATTTCGTCCATGGTCGACTTTATAAAAAAAAGCAAGCCGTCTGATTTATTGCCTACTAATATTGTGAGCGGAGAAGCTACCGAATTAATCGGATCGTACAATCAATTGGTTTTAGACCGCAATAGAATTTTGAAATCGGCTACCGAGGTTAATCCTACGGTGATTAAACTGAATGAGCAATTAGCATCCTTAAAGTCAAATGTCGCATCAAGTTTGAGTCGCATGCAATCCAATTTAAGGATTCAAAAAAGAGATCTCAACAATCAGGAGGGACTTTTGAATCAAAAAATTGGTAAAATACCGGTTCAGGAACGTCAGTTTAGGGTCATAGCCAGGCAACAAAAAGTAAAAGAAGAGCTTTATTTGTATTTATTACAAAAAAGGGAAGAAACGGCTATTGCATTGGCAGCTACAGAGTCAGTTGCCAGAGTAGTGGATGCTGCCAAAGGTTCCGATAGTCCTGTTGCTCCTAAAAAAAATATCATTTATTTGGGTGCGCTTTTATTAGGGATTTTGGTGCCATTCGGAGTCATTTATGTAATGGATTTGTTAGACACTAAAATAAAAAGCCGACTGGATTTAGAAGGGAAAACATTAATTCCTTTTATTGGAGATGTGCCAACTTCAGACACTCCTTCGGAAATTATAAAATCTGAAAGTCGAACAAGTTCTGCCGAGGCTTTACGAATTATTAGAACAAATCTAGAGTTTATGCTCAGCAAGGTTCCTGACGGTCAGGCTAAAACTATTTTTTTAACCTGCACTTTTCCTAAAGAAGGAAAAACTTTTGTCTCTGCTAATCTCGCTGCTACTTTTGCTCTTTCAGGGAAAAAGGTTTTGTTGATTGGAATGGATATCAGGAATCCTAGATTAGATGAGTACTTAACTTTGCCGGATCGTGGTGTTACTAATTATTTGTCTTCTAAAAATTTAGTGCTAGAGGATCTTATTGTAAAATACAACGGGTTTGAAGATTTTCATGTGCTACCTGCTGGTGTAATTCCACCAAATCCTGCGGAGTTATTGATGAACAAGAAAGTAGACACCCTTTTTGAAACGCTAAAAAATCAATACGATTATATCATTGTAGATACAGCTCCAGTTAGTTTAGTGACAGATACGCTCTTAATAGCTAAGCATGCAGATTGTTTTATTTATGTGGCGCGTGCCAATTTCTTAGAAAAGAGAATGCTGAATATAGCCAACACCTTATACAAAGAGCAAAAGTTGCCTAATATGTGTTTGCTGCTTAATGATACCGATTCAACAAAAGGGTATGGATATGGGTATGGCTATGGTCTCAAGATTGAAAAAGCACCTTGGTATAAAAAAATATTTAAAATGTAATTTTTCTACCGCATTACTTTTAAAAAGGTTTATAAAGAATTAATTTCTTTGTAAACCTTTTTTTTTATTCTAAAGTGTTTTGTCTTCTATAGTTTGATTTAAGTTTTAACAGTATTTCAAATAAAATAAGTTAATCCTGCTAAAGCGCGATACTGTATTGGGTGTTCAGCGAACCACTTTTAAAAGAGAACGTGTAGCAATTTGTCAAAAAGTAAGCTTTTTTGTGTTGTGGGTTAATAGTACAGTTCGTTTTGATTACTTACTATATTTTAGTCACTGATTTAAAGGTTTCTCACTGATTGATTCAGTTAATCTAATTCACTTTTTCTTTCATCTCAGTGAAACATTGAAAGTGGTAGTAAAAAATCGGTTTGATGCTGTCCTACAAGTACTAAAAACTGATATGACTGATAGGTTTCAAAATAGTACTATAATATGAAAAAGTTTAGTTCCTGTTTTACAGCGAACGTAAGTAGTACAATTTTAGAAACTGATATGACTTCTATGTTTGAGAAAATCTTCCAAGAAAAGTTTTAAATCAGTAAGGAATTAAGAAAAAGTTTAATTCCTGTTTTACAGCGAACTTAAGTATTACAATTTATAAAAACTTATATGTTGATAAATACCATACCGAGAAAAGTTTTAAAGCAATAAGGAATAACAAAAAGTTTAATTCTTGTTTTACGTGGAAATGAAGCGGTAGTAATCACTAAACTTATATGACTTATATGTTGAAAATAGTATACCGAGAAAAGTTTTAAACCAGTTAAGAATTAAGAAAAACTTTAGTTCCTGTTTTAGAAGAAAATAATAACCTTGGATTGAAAATAAATAATAAGTAATGTGCGGCAACTATTGTGTTAGCCAAATTTAAAAAATTGATTGTTAGCAATGGCTTCTTGCAATGGCATGATGTCTTTGATTTGTACTTTTTGGTCAAAGGCTGCAATGTGATTGTTGTGATGCACATCGGATCCTACAAAGGAGTAAAGTCCTTTTTGAAGCAACTGTTCCGCTATTTTGGTTATCCCGGCACCATAATAGCCCACGATGGACAACAGATTCAGTTGAAACAAGCAGCCAGCTCTTTTTAGTTTGAAGTATTCATTAAAGTTATTGTGGTAAAATAGGTAGCGCTCTGGATGTGCTAATACTGGAATGTAACCGGCCACTTGCAAGTCAAAAAGGATGTCGTATAGTTGAATAGGTGCGTTGATATACGACATTTCGACTAGTACATAATTATCTTTCAAGGTCAATAAGTCCTTGGATTGAAACAGTCGTACAAACTGATCGTCCATCAAATACTCGGCGGCAGCTTTAAAGGGAATGGAAATATGGTTGCGTTGTAATTCAAGAACTGTCGCTGCTTTCTTAGATAGGATTTGTTCATGAGTATTATCCCAAACATGCTGGATGATATGAGGCGTGGTGATAAATTGTGAAACACCAAAACCTTGAAGCGCAGTGGTAAGTAGAAGTGTATCTTCAAAGTTTTTTGCGCCATCGTCTATGCCAGGAAGCAAATGGGAGTGGATGTCGATATGATCGTCTGGGATTAGATCCTTCAGTACGGGTTTTGATTTGAAAATTGAAAACATGCTGCAAATGTAGAAAAAAGGAAGTAGTTATTAGGGTTTGTTAAACAGTATTCATGAAGGAAAAGGTTTTTTAATTGATTTTGTATTTTAGAGTGCAAGAAGCCAATTCGTTGTGTTTTGGAATAAAATTACTTTTCAAACGTAAAAAAAACCGTTTTAGTATGTAATTTTTTATAAGAAATTTTCTATTTTAACTATTTTAAGCTAATTTATCGGTTTCAAACGTGAAAAAGCCTTTGTTTAGGTAAGTAGTTCATATTAGGGGGCTAAACGCAAGCGGGACGGTCTTTAGAAAAAAGAGGGTATTGCTAGTCAAAGCAATACTAGTATTGTTTTGCTTAATTGGAAAAATGATTTATTGCAGCCCTGTTTTAGAGGGTTTGTGGTACAACAAAGAGAATGTGCTTTGTCGCTCTGTCGGTGCCGGATGGATGCAGTTATAGTGCCTTTTTCAATTTTTTTCAAGGACTGTCATTCCTACAATAGCGTAGCTTGATATGTAGTTCTTCTAAATTTAGAGTTAAAAAGACAGTTGCTTAACATTTTGTTAATTTAGCATAAAAACACACTTAAATAGAAATATCTGCGAATAATGCGGTTTAACTATTAATATAGTGCATGTAAATGTTTTTTTTAATTGGTTCTGTTATAAAAAAATAAATTGTGTTAATTCTAGGATATATTTGTTTCTTTAAGAAATTATTATGATTTTTGTGAAATAACTAATTCAAAACAAATTTAATATGAGATCAAAATTCAAATGGATTTTTTCATTGCTGTTGGCCTTGTCAATGCAATTTGCATTTGCACAAGAGAGAACTATTACCGGTGTCGTTTCTGATGCTTCTGGTCCAGTTCCTGGTGTAAATGTTTTAATTAAAGGTACTAATTCAGGAGTACAAACCAATTTCGATGGTGCTTATTCAATAAAAGCGAAAACTGGAGACGTTTTGGTTTTCTCTTTCGTAGGGATGACTCAATCGTCAAAAACAGTAGGTGCTGCAAGTACCATCAACGTATCGATGCAAGATGATGCTAAGATGTTAGCTGAGGTAGTTGTTCAAGGGTATAGAACAGTAACTAAAAAGATGGCTGTTGTATCAGATGCAACTGTTTCAAGCAAAACAATTGAAAACAGACCTAATGCAAATGCGATTAATACACTTCAAGGTCAATTAGCGGGGGTTAATATCACTGCTAGTACAGGTCAGCCAGGTGCTAAATCAACAGTTGTGATTAGAGGGGTAGGAACTATTACAGGAAACTCAGATCCATTATATGTTATTGATGGTTTTCCTTCTAACAGTGATAACTTCCGTTCTATTAACCCTAATGACATTGAGTCTACATCTGTACTTAAAGATGCTGCGGCAATTGCTGAGTATGGTAACAGAGGATCAAATGGTGTTATAGTTATTAAAACTAAAAGAGCTAAGTTTGGTGAGTCTAAAACTACATTTAGAGCAAGCTCTCAGTATGGTGTTGGAGAATTGCAAAAACCAAAATACAGTTATGCTAACTCTAAACAATTATTACAAATTGAGAAAAATTTTGGTTCTGGTTTGGGAGCTACGTTAACCGATGCACAAATTGCAGCGTATGATATCAATACGGACTGGGTTGATTATTTCTTTAATCAATCAAATACAACTTCACATACCATAGCTGTAGAAAACAGTAGTCAAAATGTTAGTTCTTATACCTCTTTGGGTTATTTTGAGCAACAAGGTATTCTAGCTACAACTGGTTTAAAAAGATTTACATTAAGAAATAATGTTAATGGTAGATCTACAAATGAAAAATTTAAATATCAAGTTAATACTGCATTTGGTTTTAGTAAAAACAATGAAGCGACTTCTTTGGGTGATGGTGCTATTAATAGAAATTATGTTTTAGGTGCTTTTATTTCAGCTCCTTATGTTTCTCCAAGTATTTACACAGGTCCTCAATCAGCATTGGATTATTATAATAATACTCCGGGTTTATTGGCTACTCCTATTATGTTAGTGGATAAACTACAACAGTACAAAAACCAAACGGATGAGGTACGAGTTGATGTTGCTACAGATTTCTCGTATGATATCACAAAGGATTTAACAGTACGTAGTAGATTAAATGGTCAATTATTAGATACTAGATTTTTTCAATCTGAGTTTCCAAACTCTTTCAATGCATTGTTGTTTCAAGCTGCAGGTCAAACTTTTACCGGTTTTGAAGACATAAATTCAAGAAGAGAGTGGTATTTTAACAATTTATGGCAAATCAATTATGGTAAAACGTTAGGAGATCATACGTTCAATGTAAATGCGAACATGGAATACAATCATTCTCGTTTGTACACTAACAATATTAGACAAAGAGGTTTAATTGCAGGTATTTTCGTTCCTAATACAGGAGCTGGTTATGCAGGTGATACTGGTACGAATGATTTTTATGTACCGACAATTTCAGCGCGTAACGTGAGAAATGATTTGATTTCTTATTTTGGTTCGTTTGATTATGACTTTAAGGGTAAATATGGTATTGTTGGATCTGTAAGAACAGATGGTTCTTCAAGATTTATTGACGAAAAACAATGGGGTACTTTTTATTCTGTAGGAGGTAGATGGAATATTGACGAAGAAGCATTTATGGATGATGTGTCTTTTATAGATGTATTAAAATTAAGAGGATCTTACGGTACAGTAGGGAATCAAAGAGTTGTAGGAGGAGATGTTTTTCAAGGTATTAATCCTCCTCGTTTTGCTGACATATATGGTCTTGTGAATAACGCTTATAATGGTGGAACAGGTTATGGAATTAGCTTTGGTTATCCTGAATTACAATGGGAAATAACTACACAATGGAATGCTGGTTTAGACTTTGAAATGTTTAAAGGAAGACTTAGAGGAGCTTTTGATTATTACGATAGATCAACAACTAAATTGTTCTTGGAAAATCCGGTTACTTCAACTTCGGGTACATCAGTTTTAACTCAAAATACTGATGTAACTGTTACTAACAAAGGGTTAGAGTTAAACTTGGCTTATGATATTATTAGAAACCCAGAAAAAGAAATTGCTTTAACTATTAGAGCTAACGGTTCTCAAAATACCAATCTTGTTAGTAATATTACTACTAATGCTACAGGTCAAATATTTTTACCAGGTGGTCTTTTTGTTAGTGAGAACGGCGGCAGTATCAACGAACCGTTTGTATATCATTACTTAGGGGTTAATCCAGTGAACGGAAACTTATTATTTGAAGATGCAGCTGGTAATCCAACAGAAGCTCCGGTTCAAGCAGATAAAAGAAGAGCGGGTGTGAATAACTTACCAAAGTATCAAGGTGGTTTTGGTTTTGATTTTAGCATTAAAGGGTTTTATGCTTCTACATTATTTACTTTTGCGTATGATGTAGCTCGTTTTGATTACGATTTAGACAACTTGTACTCAGTGGGTAACATTGGACAGTTTACTGTTACGGATGACATGTTAAATGCTTGGACAGCTACTAACACTAATACTGACGTTCCTGCATTAAATGCAGGTAACTTGGGTTTAACTGATGAATCAGATCGTTTCCTTAAAGATGCTTCTTACATTCGTATGAGAAACGTACAAGTAGGTTACAATGTGCCACAAAAGTTTTTGAAGAATACTTTTATGACAGCAGTGTCATTCTCTTTACAAGGAGAAAATTTATTAACTTTTTCTAAATGGAAAGGTTTTGATGTTGAAAGTAGTAGAACTAACGATGTATATCAATACCCAACACCAAGATTGTACACTTTTGGTGTAGATGTTAAATTTTAATTAGAAAAATTATGAAGAAAATATTTGGAATATTAATTGTATCATTTGCACTTTTTGTTTCGTGTACAAATGATTTGTTAGAGCCTTTTACTCCTGGCTCTCTTACCGAAGAAGTGGCTGTGACTAAGAGTAGTGATTTAGTTAGGTTGGTAAATTCATCTATGAATATCCTTACTAATAGAGCAGATTATGTATTTAGCTCTATATTTACGGATGAAGCGGCTCCTGGGTCAAACAATGGAGGTCAAGGGATTACTACTGATTATGTTTTTTTAATGAATGTTAGTAATGGTTCGGCCGCTGCTATTTGGCAATCTAATTACTTTGCATTAGCCAGAATTAATCGTGTTATCACTTTTGCTGATCAAGTTGTTGCCATATCTCCTGCAGATCAACAAGTAATTAACAGAGCAAAAGCTGAGGCTTTAGTGTTGAGAGCATTAGCTCACCTGAAGATTATGTCTTATTTTTCTACTAATCCTAAAGATGATGCTGCATTAGCAGGTGTTTTAGCGGATAGAATTATCCTTACTACAGAACAACCACTAAGAGTTTCAAATGGCGAGTTTTATACAGCGATTCACAAGGATCTGAATGATGCTATAGCTATTTTTGATGCTAATACGGCTACTGCTTATGCAGGTATAATTAAAACGTATTATCCTTCTAAAGTTTTAGCTCAAGCACTTAAAGCGCGTACTTATGCATTAAAAGGTGATTATCCTAATGCTGAAATATTTGCAAATACCGTAATAAACACTTCTGGAATTACTCTAGCGAATACACAAGCGCAATACAATGCTGTGTTTCACACGCACAGTGAGGCTGCAGGTACAGAAGTTATTTTTAGATTGAGAAGAACGGTACAACAAAATGTGCAAACCACCAACCTAAACAACGGTTGGGTTTCTATTGCTAACAGAAGAAATGGTTCTCCATTTTATGAAGTAAGTAGAGCTTTGTATAACAAACTTGCTGCAGTGCCAAATGACTTTAGACTTAATACAATTGTTCATTTGACAGGTACTAGTCCATCTTTAATTGATCCAAACTATGCTACTGCAACGGATGTTAGAAACAGTGATATCATTGTTTTGCAAAAACACGGTGGTCAGTCTGCTGTTACAGCAACAAATGGTTTCAATCCTGATTTTATGGTTTCTAGAATTTCTGAAATGTATTTCATTAGAGCTGAGGCAAGAGCTGCAGCTAGTGATTTAGTAGGTGTTGGTACTAATTTGAAAGCAATTTTAGATGCTCGTTTCCCAACAGCTCAAGTTGCTCCTGTATTTGCTAATGCACAAGCAGCTTGGAAAGGAATCTTAGATGAAAGAAGAAAAGAATTGTCTTTTGAAGGTTTTAGATTTATTGATTTAAAACGTATTGGTACTCTAGCAGGTGCTGGTTTAGATAGAGATCCTTCTGAGTACGCTTCAAGCGCATGGAGTTTCCCTGCTGCTAACCCATCGAACTTGCCTTTGACAAGTTTCAAATTTGCTTTGCCAATTCCACAGGTAGAACTTAATGCTAATTCTGGAATTCAACAAAACCCTGGTTACTAATTATAAGTACATGTCTTAACGGACACTGCTGGTTATTTAATCAGAATATTTTAAATGGTTGCAAGATTTATTTCTTGCAGCCATTTTTTTTGCTTTAAATCCAAATTTAAAGAAGTTAGCTTAATGTATAATAGTATCAAAATTGAAAATTGGAAGACTTAGTATGAGTTGTATATAGCAGCAATACTTAATAAGTTACTTTTCCCGCATACTTTAAATAATGAGTTGGTTTCTTGTCTAGTTTAAATTTTTATTTAGTTATTTAACTACCTTTGCTTTTTTGTACTTTGATGTTGGTATGAAATCCAAATTAATGTCTGCAGTCTAACGTAATTCTATTACTGCTCCAAAATTAATTCCTGTATTCTTTATTTATGAAAAAAGCGGTATTATTATTTTTATTAGTAACAAACGTATGTATTGCTCAAGATTTAAGTCTACAAAAGCGAATTAAAGATACAACAGCAGCTAAAATTGCCACCATCGATTTGTATAAGGTGATTACAATCGAAAATGATACGACCTATATCGATACATCACTGACGATTCAAAAAGAGTACAGTCATAATTATTTGCGAAAAGATATTTTTGGATTGTTACCGTTTGCTAATGACGGTCAAACGTATAATACGTTGCAATACAGCTTAACGGATTTTTCTCCGTATCCTGAATTTGGCTTTAAAGCCAAACATTTTAATTTTTTAGAAGCCAACCAAATTAGGTATTATTCTGTTGCAACTCCCGTAACCGAATTGTATTTTAAAACTACAATCAAGAAAGGACAATCTGTTGATGCTTTTATTACCCTAAATACTTCTGAAAATCTAAATTTTTCAATAGCTTATAAAGGACTGCGGTCTGAAGGGGAGTATCTCAATCAATTGTCTAGTACTGGAAACTTTAGATTTACGACTAATTATAATACAAAGAACAAACGTTATTTTGCGAAAGCGCATTATACCTTTCAAGATATTCTCAACGAAGAAAACGGCGGAATTACTACCATCGATAATTTTGAGAGCGAAGACCCAAACTACAATAACCGACAGCGATTTGAAGTGTATTTTAATGATGCTAAATCCTTTTTAAAAGGCAAGCGCGTTTTTTTAGATCACAATTTTAGAGTCAACCCAAATAAAGGAGCAAATAATCTTTATGTAACGCATCAATTTAATTACGAGAATAAGTTTTTCGAATACAATCAAGCCACACTTTTGTCAACCGTAGGTTCAGAGCAGATAAATCGTTTTGGAGATTCTTTTCTGGATAGTGGTATTAATGATCAAACGCGTTATAATAAAATGTACAATAGAGTAGGGTTGATTTATGAGAACACTACTTTGGGAAATTTTCAATTTTTCATTGATGATTTTAGGTCTAATTATTACTATAATCGGATTTTGGTGTTTGATAATCAAAACACAATTCCTAGTGCATTCAGTCAGCAAATCAACAGCGCTGGTGGACAATATGAATACCGACGTGATAAGTGGAAAGGTAAATTTTTATATTCCCGATCGGTAACGGCACAGTCGCTGTCTAATTTGGATGCGAATTTGCAATATGATGTAAATGATGAAATTCAGTTGGTTTTTCAATATCAGAATATAAACAAATTACCCAATAATAATTATAATTTGCATCAAAGTAGTTACGTACAGTACAATTGGTCCAATGAGTTCAAGAATGAAAAAATTAATACCATAAAAGCCAATGCAATTTCGCCGTGGATAAATGCAGAATTACAGTTTTCAGTTTTGAATGATCATTTGTATTTTACAGATGTATCGACTGCGCAGCAGAAAGCAGCAAAAACGCAAATTGTAGCTCCTGCGCAATACGATGGAACAATCAATTATTTGTCGGTTAAAATTAGTAGAGAATTAAAATTCGGGAATTTTGCTTTGGATAACACCATTCTCTATCAAAAAACAGAACAGCAGGACGCTATATTAAATGTTCCAGCAATTGTGACGCGCAATACATTTTACTTTTCGGATTTTATATTTAAAAAAGCCTTGTTTCTGCAAACAGGTATTTCGTTAAATTATTTTTCTAATTATTATGCAAATGAATACAATCCTGTTATTGGAGAGTTTTTTGTTCAAAAAGACAAACAAATTGGGAACCATCCCAATCTTGATTTTTTTATAAATGCAAAAATCCAAAGAACAAGAATCTATTTTAAAGCAGAACATTTTAATTCCGCGCTCACCGGGAATAACTTTTATGCTTCTCCTAACAATCCATCCAGAGATTTTACCATTCGATTTGGGTTGATTTGGAATTTTTTCAATTAACAAGATAAAAAAAAGCACTTTCTAGAGGAGTCTTGATTAGCTTTTTTTAGGATGTATTTAGTTTTATTTACTCGTTTCAAGGGGCACCTATAGCGATGATACTCTAAATGAAATTGATTCTATTGCTGCTTTATAAAATAGGAGTGAAGGAATCTTTTATCCTATTTTTCACAACGAATATTATTTTGTAACAAAATACTATCTTTGCACCATTATTTACAACAAATTACAATCTTAAATTTACGATACAATGCGTTACGCAGAAAATATATTAGGTACAATAGGCAACACGCCATTAGTTAAACTAAATAAAGTAACCGCTGAAGTGGATGCTTTGGTGCTTGCAAAAGTGGAAACATTCAATCCAGGGAATTCTGTTAAAGACAGGATGGCTGTAAAAATGATTGCCGATGCGGAAGCTGATGGCAGATTAAAGCCTAGCGGAACCATCATTGAAGGAACTTCAGGAAATACGGGAATGGGTTTGGCTTTAGTAGCCATCATCAAGGGATACAAACTGATTTGTGTGATATCAGACAAACAGTCTAAAGAAAAGATGGATATTCTTCGCGCCGTAGGGGCAAAAGTAGTGGTGTGCCCTACGGATGTAGAACCTACTGACCCAAGATCTTATTATTCAGTTTCGAAAAGACTGGCCGAGGAGACGCCTAATTCATGGTATGTGAATCAATACGACAATCCATCCAATGCAATAGCGCACTACGAGCAAACTGGTCCTGAAATTTGGGAGCAAACAGAAGGTAAAATTACGCACTTTGTTGTAGGCGTAGGAACTGGCGGAACGATTTCTGGAGTAGCAAAGTATCTAAAAGAACGCAATCCGAATATTAAAATTTGGGGAATTGATACCTATGGTTCTGTGTTTAAAAAATACCACGAAACTGGGATTTTTGACGAAAACGAAATCTATTCCTACATAACCGAAGGAATTGGAGAAGATATTCTTCCCAAAAATGTGGATTTCTCTTTAATAGATGGGTTTACAAAAGTAACGGATAAAGATGCCGCGGTATACACACGTAAAATTGCTTTGGAAGAAGGGATTTTTGTAGGTAATTCAGCAGGCGCAGCTGTAAAAGGATTGTTGCAGCTCAAAGAACATTTCAAACCAGAGGATGTGGTTGTGGTTCTTTTCCATGATTCGGGAAGTCGCTATGTGGGTAAAATGTTCAATGACGATTGGATGCGCGAACGTGGTTTTCTAGAAGACGAAATTACAAAAGCAGAAGATGTGATCAAGGATCATATAGATAAACCATTAATTGTTGTGCGTACCGAAGAATTAGTCTCACATGCAATTGAGCGCATGCGTAAATATAAAATTTCACAAATTCCGGTCATCGATATCAATGGATTTGTTGGCTCTGTGGACGAAAGTGATTTGTTTCAAAGTTATGTAGCGGATAAAGATGTGGCCGATAAACCCATTAAAGAAATTATGGGTAAACCTTTTCCAATTGTAAAACACGGAACCCCAATAGAAGAGGTTTCTAAATTGTTTACTAAAGAAAATGAAGCGGTTTTAGTAGAATTACAAAATGGTAATCACCACATTATTACCAAATATGATATTATTGGTTCAATAAAATAAGAATTTTTTTTTGCCATAAATTAGATTAATCAGTACAAATTTATTTTGTGTTTGTTCTTTTAATTTGTGGCTTTTTTTTTGATTATTATTAAAACCTAAATTCCGCTTATTGCTCATAATCGCTAAGCCACAACCAATCACCCACGACAGACAATCGATAACCTAAAACTCCGAAAATGACATTCACCGCTATAGATTTTGAGACTGCCACCGCTTATCATCCATGTTCTGTGGGAATTGTTACTGTAGAAAACGGAATAATTGTGGATGAGTTTGTAACCTTGATCAAACCACCAAATAACCTGTTTTCTCCCTTTACAATACAAGTTCACGGGATTTATCCTCACGATACACTTCATGCAAAATCATTCATACAGGTATATCCAGAAATTAAAAAGCGGCTACAAAATAGAGTGGTAGTGGCGCACAATGAAAGTTTTGACCGAAATGTTTTAGCGAAATCGATGGTGCTGTACGGTTTGGATTATGCGGATTTAAATCTCGCAGCCCGATGGGAATGCACGGTGAAAATCTATAAAAGCAAAGGACTAAAACCAACCAAATTGAGTGATTGCTGCCGTGAGATGAACATCGTTTTGAATCACCACGAAGCTTTATCCGATGCTCGGGCTTGCGCCAAATTGTATCTGCTACGGTAAATGTACTTAGATTTTAAATGCATGTTGTTTAAAGTAAGACTTCTTGTCTAATTTACTATCTTAGTTCTCCTTTAATGATGAAATGTGAAATCCTCAATTTTGTCTTTCGCTCTTTTTAATAGAGCGGTTTGGGTTGAGGAGTGTCTAAAATCTAAAATATGAAAGAAGATTTTCTCCATTACCTTTGGAAATTCAAGAAGTTTGATGCTTTGAATTTGAGAACTTTCAATGATGAAGAAATCACAATTATTAATGTTGGTCAGTATCTTGAATTGGCAGGTCCTGATTTTTTCAATGCTCAAATCACCATTGGAAATCAAAAATGGGCTGGAAACGTTGAAATTCATCTTAAATCTTCAGACTGGTATGTGCATCATCACGAACTTGATTCAGCGTATGAAAATGTAATTCTTCATGTGGTTTGGGAACACGACACCGAGATTTATAGAAGCAATAATATTGAAATTCCCGTCTTGGAACTTAAAAAATATGTTGATCCAGTAACCATCCAAAACTATCAGTCTTTAATGGCTCCTAAATCATGGATTTTCTGTGAAAAGCAAATTAAAGAGGTCGATGAATTTGTTTTTAAAAATTGGCAGGAACGCCTGTTTTTTGAACGTTTAGAAAGAAAATCTAAGCCTATTTTTGATTTGTTAGCGCAAACCAGTCAAGATTGGGAAGCTGTTTTGTTTAGTCTTTTGGCTAGGAATTTTGGTTTAAATACAAACGGAGAGACGTTCTTTAAAATGGCCCAATCCATACCTTTTTCCATAATCCGAAAAGAAAGTTTTGAAGTTGAGAATATAGAAGCATTATTTTTTGGATTAGCTGGATTATTGGATTCTGAAAAAGAAGATAATTATTACAAGGATTTAAAATTCAGGTATTTTTATGTGTTGCATAAGTATCAATTAGAGCATTTAATGGCAGATCAAGTTCAGTTTTTTAAGCATAGGCCGGATAATTTTCCAACAATTCGTTTGTCTCAGTTGGCTAATTTGTATCACACACACCAAAATTTATTTTCTAAAATAAGTACTTTGAATTCCTTGAAAAATAGTGTTCAAGTTTTTCAAATAGGAGTTTCTCCTTATTGGGAAAGTCATTATCAGTTTGACAAGGAAAGTCCCATCAAAAAGAAAATGCTTTCTAAATCTTTCGTCGATTTGTTGATGGTGAATACAATAATTCCGCTGCAGTTTGCTTTTGCTAAAAGTCAGGGAAAAGAAATTACGGAAGACTTAATAAATTTACTAAACGGATTGAATCCTGAGAAAAACGCTATCATTGATAAATTTAGTTCATTTGGGATCGTTTCAAAAAGTGCTTTTGACACACAATCGTTGCTGCAACTTAAAAAGGAATATTGTAATAAAAGTAGGTGCTTAGAATGTGCTTTGGGATTGGAATTAATTAAAAGTAGGGTGTAAAGATCTCCAAAGGAAAAGGCACTTATTAATGCCTTAACCGATTGGTAAATTTTGTAATTTTGCTCCAACAAAAAACTCAAGAAAATGTCAGCAATTATTAAGCTCAAGTTCTTTTTTGAAAAGCACGGCTTTCACGTTTCCTCCCGTTTAGCGGATACATTAGGAATGCGCGCCAGTAGTGTGCGGCTTTTTTTTATTTATTTGTCATTCGTAACTGCAGGATTGTGGTTTGCAGTTTATCTAACCTTGGCTTTTTGGATTCGGTTAAAGGATTTAATACGAGCTAAACGTACGTCAGTTTTTGATTTGTAAGAAGGTATTAAAATAAAAAAGGGGATTATAAAGTATAAGTACTTTATAATCCCCTTTTTTATTTTAATACTAAATCTATTTATCAGGATTGTTTAATTTACTGTTTTTCTTTCCGTAAACAAAGTACAGTGCAACACCCAGTGCCATCCATATAATCAATCGAATCCAACTTTCGTACGGTAGCGAGTACATCAAGTAACTACATACTAAAACTCCAGCAATAGGAACGTAAGGAACGAATGGGGTTTTAAAAGATCGTGGTGCATCTGGCATTTTTTTACGCATCACTAATACGCCGATACAAACTAATACAAAGGCTAACAAGGTTCCAATACTAACCATGTGACCCAAATCACTTACCGGTACGAAACCTGCAAAAAGGCTCACAAATACCATGAAAAAAAGATTTGTTTTCCAAGGAGTTCTAAATTTTGAATGAATGTCGCTGAAGAAAGCAGGAAGTAATCCATCTTTACTCATCGTATAGAAAACGCGACTTTGTCCCATTAGCATCACCAACATTACCGAGGTGTATCCTGCCAAAATAGCGACAATTAATCCAGTTTGAAGGAACGTATAGCCAGTTACTGCAAATGCTGTTGCAGCTGGTTTTGCATCGCCTGCAAATTCATAATAGGGTACAAGACCCGTCATAACATGAGCAAATAATACATACAATATTGTACAAATTACCAAGGATCCTAAAATACCAATTGGCATTCCTTTTTGAGGATTTTTCGCTTCTTGTGCAGCAGTTGAAACGGCATCAAAACCAATGAAGGCAAAGAAAACAGTTCCGGCTCCAGCAGCTATTCCTGACCAACCAAACTGACCTTTAACACCAATGTTTTCTGGAATATATGGGGAATAATTTGCAGGATCAATATAGTCCCATCCTAAAACAATAAACATGATTACAACAATAACCTTTACTACTACTAAAATATTATTGATTGAGGCAGATTCTTTAGTTCCTCTAATTAATAATAATGACAGTGCAGAAACGATCAAAATAGCAGGAAGGTTAATATATCCTCCTTCGATAACGGTACCGTCACCTAATGTTAAGGTTTCCCAGGGAGAACATATAAATTTCGGATTCAGATGAATGCCGTACTTATTTAATAATTCCAGTAAATATCGAGACCAGCTAACTCCAACGGTAGCGGCACCTAATGCGTATTCAAGAACTAAATCCCAACCTATAATCCATGCCATAAATTCTCCCATGGTGGCGTAGGAATAAGTATAAGCACTACCTGCAACAGGTATCATGGAGGCAAATTCAGCATAGCAAAGTCCTGCAAAGGCACATCCTACTGCAGCTAAGATAAAAGAAAGGGTAACTGCTGGACCTGCGTGTTCCGCAGCAGCAATACCAGTTAATGAGAATAATCCAGCTCCAATAATAGCTCCAACTCCAAGTGCTACTAATGAACGTGATGACAAAGTCCTTTTTAATCCTTTTTCGGATTCTGACGCTTCATTAAGCAAGACCGAAAGGGGTTTAGTTTTCCAAATTGACATGGGTTATATGGTTTTGTTTGTTATTAAGCTCCAAATGTATTCTTTTTTACAAAAAATAAAAAACAATAATTTAGTTTTAAGTTATAAAATACAATATAATATGCTTTACCTTAATTAAATCTTTTGAAAACCCGATATATTGGGCGCTATCAACGTGTTATTTTTTTTTAAAATATTTATCTTCACAATGTAACAGGTCTTACTTTTATTTATAAATTTAGATTTCCTTTATCATTAGGTAAATACAATCGCATCAAATGAGTTTTAAAACGATTCAGACTTATTTTAAGTTTTCTAAAGAGCAACGCACAGGCATCTTCTGTCTGTTTGTAATCATCATTTCTTTACAACTAGTCTATTGTTTTGTTGATTTTACCCCAGTAACAAAAGAGGATCCAGCGAAACAAAAATGGCTTTCGCTTCAATCTGGATTAGACTCCATGAAAAGGAGTGCCGAAATTAGGGCGCCAAAAATATATCTTTTCAATCCCAATTTCATAACGGACTATAAAGGGTATAAATTGGGCATGTCCGTAAAGGAGATTGATCGATTGTTAGCCTTTAGAAAGAATAATAAATTTGTAAATTCTGCTGAAGAATTTCAGGATATTACTAAAGTGTCGGATTCTTTATTGCATAAGATTGCACCATTTTTTAAATTTCCGGATTGGGTAAACAGTAAAAAAGAGTCTAATAAATTTAAAAAGTATACCAATTCGGCTTTCGCCCAAAAAGAAAAAATAGTAGTCGTAGACATGAATCGGGCAACAAGAGAGGATCTGATTAAAATTTATGGTATCGGCGAAGCGATTTCCCTTCGAATTTTAAAACAAAAAGAAGCTTTAGGAGGGTTTGTGTCCATGGAACAAATGCAGGATGTGTGGGGATTGTCGTCAGAAGTGATCGAAAATTTGAACACCCATTTTAAGATCATAACGCTGCCTGAATTTAAGAAAATTGACATCAATAACGCCTCATTAAAAGAGCTTTCACAGTTTTATTATTTCAGGTATGCCTTGGCAAAAGAAATTGTGACCTACAGAAGCATGAAAGGAGATTTTAACAATATTGAGGATTTAACAAAAATTAAGGGATTTCCTGTTGATAAAGCAAAAATAATTGACTTATATTTGGACTTTGATTAAAAGTCTATAATTCGCTGATCTAAAATAGTGTAATTTGCTGCAAAACGGTTGTTTTGTGCCATAATTCTTTTTTAAGGTACAGCTTGATGGCTTCATTTAAAAAATCTTAAATCTGAAACGCATAGCTGTTGCTTTTTGTTTCAATTACATCAATTTGTTAAAAATAATAATAGTTATATGAATTCAAGTTATTTCACAGAAGAACACCAATTATTTAGAGAAAGTTTAAAAGGTTTTTTGCAAAAAGAAGTGGTGCCTCATATTGAAAAATGGGAGAAAACCGGGTCAATTGAGCGATTTATATGGAAGAAGTTTGGGGATATGGGCTTTTTTGGAATCGGGTATCCAGAGGCTTACGGTGGATTGAATTTAGATTTATTTTACACCGTTATTTTTCTAGAAGAACTTCAAAAAATTAAATCATCTGGTTTTGCTGCTGCTATGTGGGCTCATTCTTATTTAGCCATGACGCATTTGAATGCAGAAGGAGACGAAAGAATAAAGCAAGATTATTTAGCTCCAAGTATTGCTGGTGACAAAATAGGCGCTTTGTGTATAACAGAACCTTTTGGTGGTAGTGATGTTGCGGGTATGCGCACTAATGCAGTCAAAAAGGGAGACAAATACATTATTAACGGGTCTAAAACATTCATTACCAATGGTGTTTATGCTGATTATTATATAGTCGCTGCAAAAACAAGTCCTGAGCTGGGGAATAAAGGGATTAGTATCTTTTTAATGGATACGAACTTGAAAGGAGTTTCAGCTATAAAACTGGATAAATTAGGATGGAGAGCATCCGATACGGCCGAAATTGCATTTGATAATGTGGAGATTCCTGTCGAGAATTTGATGGGAGAAGAAGGAAAGGGGTTTCCTTATATTATGCAACATTTTGCTTTAGAGCGCTTGATTATGGCTATAAACGGTCATGCGAGAGCGGAATACGCAATTGATTATACAATAGAGTACATGTCGCAGCGCGAGGCTTTTGGAAAAAAAATAAATAAATTTCAAGCATTGAGACATACGTTAGTAGAGCATGCAACAGAGGTAGAGCATTGTAAAGTATTTAATTATGCAGCCGTAGCACGATTAGACAAAGGAGAATATGTAGTTAAAGAAGCTACTATGGCTAAATTAAAATCTACTAAAGTCGCAGATGAAACAATTTATAGTTGTTTGCAAATGTTGGGAGGTTATGGTTACATGGAAGAATATCCTTTAGCACGTTTGTTTAGAGACAGTCGTTTAGGTCCAATAGGAGGTGGAACTTCTGAGATTCTTAAGGAGATTTTATCAAAAATGATAATTGATAAGCAAGATTATAAGCCAGCGGTGAAATAGTTTCTGACTTATAGTTAATTCAGTTCTGACCCAGCAAGTGTTGAAGATTTTTCCAATTTTATCCTATTTTAATAGGGATTGGTGAAATGTAAAACATAGTGATTGTTAGAAAGTAATTGAATTAGTAAACATATTTAAAATTATAAAAAAGCGATAATCAAGTACGGTTATCGCTTTTTTCATTTATTCCTTCTTTTATTATTTCTTGAACAATCTCCTGTTCTCCATCTTTGAGGTTTTCTGTTAAATGCTCTTGTTTTGCAGTTTTCTTGTTGATGAAAAATTTTGCGTATATTGGAAAATGATCAGATCCAAAATGTTCTAAGCTTTTTAATTCCTCAATATATACATCTGCTGTATGAAACATCAAGTCGATAGGAAATCTTAAAAACCAATATTTGGTATGAAAACTTGAAATGAATCCTCTGCCAATTCTTCCGTCTATTGTTCCGCTGGTTTTTCTAAATAAAATAGAGGATTTTGCCCAGGCCACATTGTTGAAGTCTCCTACTATTACGCAGGTGTCGGAGTTCTGTTTTATTTTTTTTGCGATACTTAAAAGCGCTCCATCACGCTCTTTGGAATTTTCTTCCTCTGTAGGACTTGGCGGCGGAGGATGTACCGCAAAGAAAGTAAATTCAAAATTGTCAGGAGTTCTAATTTCGGCTTCAATGCTGGGCAGATCATCCGCTACAAAATGAGGAACACGACGCTTTATTATCTAAAATTGAGAATATAAATGCATGCCGTAGGTGTTGTTTAAGGCTACTTTGACGCTGTGTTTGCAGTCGTCGTCCAAAACGGAGAGTGCCTTTTCTCAATTTTCATCAGATTCCATTGTTAAAAAAATAGCTGGATTGTATTTAGCAATCAGAGCTATAAATTTTTCGTGTTCTTTATTTTCTTGAAATACATTTGCCGAAAGGGCCGTAATTTTTTCTGAAGAAGTGTCGCAAGGTTCTTTTTGTATGGACTTGTAAAAAGAAGTGCATTTATATAGTGCGACTGTGTGACTATCGATGCTTAACAGTCTCAATAACTGAAGAATACGGAGTAAAAAATAAGATTCGTCTATCAGAATAAAGCTGAGGACTAAAGCCGTAATTTGTAAAATAAATATTTAAATTTTTCCAAATTCAAATACGCTATAGAATCAATGTGTCAGCGGCGTATAAGGTAATATACTTGCTAAAAGTAGTAAAATAGAAATTGCGATAAACCACATAAATAGTTTCTTAGTTTGTAAAATTAAATAAAATTACGCAATTACTTGTTAGTTCATATTATTATCCTACTTTTGCAGACTAAAGAAAGGGGGTGTCTATATTATGTTAATTATACCAATTAAAGACGGAGAAAATATCGATAGAGCGTTAAAACGCTACAAAAGAAAATTTGATAAAACAGGAACTGTTCGTCAACTAAGAGCACGTACTGCTTTTATTAAGCCTTCAGTAACGAATAGAATCAAAATTCAAAAAGCGGCTTATATCCAAAATATGAGAGATAACTTAGAGAGTTAGTCGATTCCATTAAATTAAAATACCGTTAGTCATCAAAATTTTATAACTTTGATGCTAACGGTTTTTTTATGTCTACAAATAAAGATGCATTTCGGGATTACCTCCAGTTGGAGAAAAAATACTCTACACATACCGTCACGGCTTACTGTGATGACCTCGATTCTTTTGAATCATTCCATAAATCGCATTTTGACCAAGAAGAAATAGATCAGGTGGGCTACGGCCAAATTAGAAATTGGATTGTAGTATTGGTTAATAGTGCTGTTTCTAATGTTTCAGTAAATAGAAAGATGGCTTCTTTGAAAGCTTTTTACAAATTTCTTGTAAAGACAAAGCAAATAGAGACTAGTCCAATGTTGAGGCACAAGGCGCTTAAGGTTCCAAAAATAATACAAATCCCTTTTTCTGAAAAAGAAGTGACCGAGGTTTTGAATCAGCTGCAAACGACGGTTGGTTTTGAGGACATCAGAAATAAGCTAATCATTGATTTGCTCTACACAACAGGGATGCGTCGAGCGGAATTAATTCATCTTAAAATGGCAAATATTGACTTAGCAAATCGGGTAGTCAAAGTGGTTGGGAAGCGAAACAAAGAACGAATTATTCCTATTTTGCCGGTGATAGCAGATCAATTTAATTGGTACCTGAAAGAACGTACTTCGGTATTAGTAGGTAAAGATGAGGATTATTTTTTTCTCACTAAAAAAGGGTTAAAATTAAATGATTCCTTTGTGTATCGTCTAATTAATTCTTACTTTAGTACTGTCTCTGAAAAAGTAAAAAAAAGTCCACATATATTGC
This sequence comes from Flavobacterium omnivorum, assembly GCF_900099915.1. Classification (GTDB taxonomy): domain Bacteria; phylum Bacteroidota; class Bacteroidia; order Flavobacteriales; family Flavobacteriaceae; genus Flavobacterium; species Flavobacterium omnivorum. The sequence goes on along the minus strand of NZ_FNDB01000022.1, from coordinate 25,159 downwards.
GACATACTTTTGCTACCCATTTATTAAACAATGGAGCAGATTTGAATTCAGTGAAAGAATTATTAGGACATTCCAGTCTGGCGTCTACGCAGATTTACACCCATAATAGTCTTTCAGAGCTTAAAAGTGTATACAAAGAGGCTCACCCTCGCGGACGGAAGTGATTTTACAAATGTTTAACAATTAAAAAAGATGATTATGAAGGTAAGTGTTCATGCAGTTAACTTTGCTGTTGACAAAAAGCTAGTAGATTTTGTTCAAGAACGATTGGACAAGTTGGAGAAGTATTACGATAAAGTCGTGTCTGCAGATGTTTTTTTAAAAGTTGAAAAGACAAGTGATAAAGAAAATAAAATTGCAGAGATAAAAATTAATGTTCCTGGAGACGATTTTTTAGTTAAAAAACAATGTAAAACATTTGAAGAGGCAGTAGAACTCTCTTCAGAATCACTAGAGCGGTTGCTGGTAAAAAGAAAAGAAAAAATAAGTTCGCATATTTAATATAAATTTTTTTAAAAAATGTTTTGATTGAGAGATAAAATCTATACATTTGCAGTCCGTTAGAAATAGCGGACTTTTTTTATTGATTCGCCAGCGTAGCTCAGTTGGCTAGAGCAGCTGATTTGTAATCAGCAGGTCGTGGGTTCGAGTCCCTCCGCCGGCTCAAGAAAGAGGATGGTTGTAGTGCTTCGCAGGGTATTGCTTTGAATCTTTAAAGAGGAGAAGGTAATCTCGGGTGAGGTCAAGGGGAGATCCTTCGCTGAATCTAGACTGTAAGGGTTTGACAATAAAAAGAGTAGGGGAGATACTCAAGCGGCCAACGAGGGCAGACTGTAAATCTGCTGTGTAAACTTCGCAGGTTCGAATCCTGCTCTCCCCACCAAAAGAATTTAGATTTTAGAATTTAGATGCCCGGACTGTAAAGTTCTACTATCGAAGACCTAAGATCAGGAATCTAAAATCTTTACCGCCGGTGTAGCTCAGGGGTAGAGTGCTTCCTTGGTAAGGAAGAGGTCTCGGGTTCAATTCCCGACATTGGCTCAAGTAAGTAGGAGATTGAAATTAAATATATAAATAGATTAAAAATTAAGTAAAATGGCAAAAGAAACCTTTAACCGTAACAAGCCCCACTTAAACATTGGTACAATTGGGCACGTGGATCACGGAAAAACTACATTAACTGCAGCGATAACTAAAGTGTTATCTGATGCTGGTTACTGTCAAGCAAAATCATTTGATCAAATTGATAATGCTCCAGAAGAAAAAGAAAGAGGTATTACAATTAATACATCACACGTAGAGTATGAAACTGCTAATCGTCATTACGCTCACGTTGACTGTCCAGGTCACGCGGATTACGTAAAGAACATGGTTACTGGTGCTGCTCAAATGGATGGTGCTATTCTTGTTGTAGCTGCTACAGATGGACCAATGCCACAAACACGTGAGCACATCCTATTAGGTCGCCAAGTTGGTATTCCTAGAATGGTTGTATTCATGAATAAAGTGGATATGGTTGATGATGAGGAATTACTTGAATTAGTTGAGATGGAAATCAGAGACTTGTTATCTTTCTACGAATATGATGGAGATAATGGTCCAGTTGTTCAAGGTTCAGCTTTAGGTGGATTGAATAATGATCCAGTTTGGGTACCAAAAATTCTTGAATTGATGGAAGCTGTTGACTCTTGGATTGAAGAGCCAGTAAGAGACGTTGCAAAACCTTTCTTAATGCCTGTTGAAGATGTATTTTCAATCACTGGTCGTGGAACTGTAGCAACAGGTCGTATCGAAACTGGTGTTGCTAATACTGGAGATCCAGTTGAAATCATTGGTATGGGTGCTGAAAAATTGACTTCTACTATTACGGGAGTTGAGATGTTTCGTAAAATCCTTGATAGAGGAGAAGCAGGAGACAACGTAGGTATTCTTTTAAGAGGTATTCAAAAAGAAGACATCAAAAGAGGAATGGTTATTTGTAAGCCAGGTTCAGTTAAACCACATGCAACATTTAAAGCAGAGGTTTACATCTTGAAAAAAGAAGAAGGTGGTCGTCATACGCCATTTCATAATAACTACCGTCCACAGTTCTATGTACGTACAACTGATGTAACAGGTATCATTACTTTGCCAGAAGGTGTAGAGATGGTTATGCCTGGGGATAACTTAACTATTAGTGTTGTATTGCTTAGCGCAATTGCATTAAGTGTTGGTTTACGTTTTGCTATCCGTGAAGGTGGTAGAACAGTAGGTGCTGGTCAGGTAACTGAAATAACAGCATAGTTATATTAAATTATATAGCCAGTAATTATTATAATGGTGGTTACTGGCTTTAATACGGGCGTAGTTCAAGGGTAGAATAGCGGTCTCCAAAACCGTTGATGGGGGTTCGAATCCCTCCGCCCGTGCAAAAAAACAAATCATAATGACAAAAGTTGTAAATTACATATCTGAAGCATTTGAGGAATTAAAGTCAAATGTAACTTGGCCAGCTTGGCCTGAGGTGCAACGTCTAACGATTGTTGTTGCTGTCTTTTCAGTATTGTTCGCCTTGGCAACTTGGGGAGTAGACGAAATTTTTGCAAAAGCTTTAGCTGGATTTTTTAACTGGATAAAAGCTTAAATTTTTTGTTATGGCAGATAATAATATTAAAAAGTGGTATGTCGTTAGGGCAGTAAGCGGACAAGAGAATAAGGTAAAAGCATATATCGAGACCGAAATCGCAAGATTAGCTATGGGTGATTATGTTTCCCAAGTTTTAGTTCCTACTGAAAAAGTCGTTACCGTTAAAGAAGGAAAAAAAATAATCAAAGACAAAGTTTATTTTCCGGGTTATGTTATGATTGAGGCAAATCTTATTGGAGAAATACCTCATATTATTAAGTCCATAACAAGCGTTATTGGATTTTTAGGGGAAATTAAAGGTGGAGAGCCTGTTCCTTTAAGAATTTCAGAAGTAAACAGAATGTTAGGTAAGGTGGATGAGTTAGCGGTTAATACCGATACGCGTGCAATACCTTTTAATATTGGAGAAACAATTAAGGTTGTTGACGGTCCGTTCAATGGTTTCAACGGAACTGTGGAGAAAATTAATGAAGAAAAGCGTAAATTAGAGGTAATGGTAAAGATTTTCGGAAGAAAAACACCATTAGAGTTGAGTTTTATGCAAGTTGAAAAAGTATAATTTTTGTTACATCTATAATATCCATTGCAATCGCTTCCAATGATTGTAGTGTTAAATTTTTAAAAAATGGCTAAAGAAATTAGTAAGGTAGTTAAACTACAAGTTAAGGGAGGTGCTGCGAATCCATCGCCACCGGTTGGACCTGCTTTAGGAGCTGCTGGGGTAAACATCATGGAGTTTTGCAAGCAATTTAATGCAAGAACTCAAGATAAACCCGGCAAAATATGCCCAGTACAAATTACTGTGTATAAAGACAAATCGTTTGATTTTGTCGTAAAAACTCCTCCAGCAGCAGTTCAGTTAATGGAAGCTGCAAAGCTAAAATCTGGTTCTGGTGAGCCTAATCGTAAAAAAGTAGCTAGTGTTACTTGGGAACAAATTAGAGCTATTGCTGAAGACAAGATGCCAGACTTAAATGCATTCACTATGGAGTCTGCAATGAGTATGGTTGCTGGAACAGCTAGATCTATGGGTATAACTGTATCAGGAGACGCTCCTTTTTAATTAAGAGAAAGACATGGCAAAATTGACAAAAAAGCAAAAAGAGGCTGCTTCAAAAATTGAAAAGAACAAACTATATTCTCTTAAAGATGCTGCGGCATTGATAAAAGTAGTTGCTTCTGCAAAATTTGATGAGTCTGTTGATATCGCAGTACGTTTGGGTGTAGATCCAAGAAAAGCGAATCAAATGGTTAGAGGTGTGGTAACATTACCTCATGGAACTGGTAAAGACGTTAAAGTATTAGCATTGGTTACTCCAGATAAAGAAGCGGAAGCTTTAGCAGCTGGTGCAGACTTTGTAGGTCTTGACGATTATTTACAAAAAATCAAAGATGGTTGGACAGATGTTGATGTAATTATCACAATGCCATCTGTTATGGGTAAATTAGGTCCGTTAGGTCGTATTTTAGGACCTAGAGGTTTAATGCCTAACCCGAAAACAGGGACTGTAACTATGGATGTTGCAAAAGCTGTTGCTGAGGTTAAAGCTGGTAAAATCGATTTCAAAGTTGATAAAACTGGTATAGTGCATGCAGGAATTGGGAAAGTTTCTTTTGGAACAGAACAAATCATTGACAATGCTCACGAAATTATTCAAACATTAATCAAACTTAAACCAACTGCGGCTAAAGGAACTTACATTAAAAGTATTTACCTAACTAGCACAATGAGTCCTGCAATTGCATTGGATCCTAAAGCAGTATAATTGGTAGTTAAAAATTTTTAGTATGACTAGAGAAGAAAAATCAATCGCGATTGAAGTTTTAACTGCACAGTTAGCCGGTACAAACATTGTTTATGTATCTGATATTTCTGGTATGAATGCAGAATCTACTTCAAACTTGAGAAGGGCTTGTTACAAAGCAGGTATAAAATTAGAGGTTGTAAAAAATACGTTGCTTGCAAAAGCAATGGAGGCTTCTGCTAATGATTATGGTGATTTACCTTCAGTTTTGACAGGTAACAGTGCTATATTTATTTCAGACGTTGCAAATGCACCTGGAAAAATAATTAAAGATTTCAGAAAAAAATCTGCTACCCCATTGTTAAAGGGTGCCTATATTAACGCTGAAATTTACATTGGTGACGATCAATTAGATGCATTAGCAACTATTAAATCTAAAGAAGAGCTTATCGGCGAACTTATTGGTTTATTGCAAGCACCAGCACAAAGAGTTATTTCTGCTCTTCAAAACCAATTTGCGAAAAGCGAAGAGGCTACAGAAGAAGTAGAAGCATAATAAAAAATAGATTTTTCTCTACTTTTTATTAATTAAAAAGCGCACAATAAATAAATTATATTTTTACAAATCATTTTAAAACGATAGAAAAAATGGCAGATTTGAAACAATTCGCAGAACAATTAGTTAACCTAACGGTAAAAGAAGTTAACGAATTAGCAACAATATTAAAAGATGAGTACGGAATCGAACCAGCTGCTGCAGCTGTAGTAGTTTCAGGTGGTGGCGAAGCTGCTGCTGAAGATGTTCAAACTGAATTTACAGTTGTATTAAAAGCAGCAGGTGCTTCTAAATTAGCTGTAGTGAAATTGGTTAAAGAACTTACAGGTTTAGGTTTGAAAGAAGCTAAAGATGTGGTAGATAGCGCACCAAGCAACGTTAAAGAAGGTGTTTCTAAAGAAGAAGCTGAAGGGCTTAAAAAATCTTTAGAAGAAGCTGGAGCTGAGGTTGAACTTAAATAGTTAAAATCAGTTTTAAGAATAAGGTTTAGGTCTTGGGTTTAATCATCCAATGACCTAAACCATTTTTCGTATAACAAAAGGCTGCCTTGTGTTCTTGCATTTTAGTCTTTTAAATAAATTCATTTTACCCATTACGAGGAAAAAAAATTAACAGATAATAAGAAAGTAGTTATCTTAAATTGGTTTTTAAAGATGTAATGGTTGTAAAAGAAAAGTGTAAATAAATGCTATTTACATAAAAAAAATTACTTTTTTAATCAAAATTTTGTCCATTGATGCTAACAAATCAGACTGAAAGATTGAATTTTGCCTCTACAAAAAATATTCCTGACTATCCAGATTTTCTAGATGTTCAGGTTAAATCGTTTAAAGATTTTTTTCAATTAGAAACTAAATCTGACGAAAGAGGTGACGAAGGGCTTTACAATACCTTCATGGAAAATTTCCCAATTACTGATACAAGAAATAACTTTGTATTGGAATTCCTTGATTATTTTGTAGATCCACCACGTTATACTATTCAAGAATGTATAGAAAGAGGACTTACTTATAGTGTGCCTTTAAAAGCAAGGTTAAAACTATATTGTACAGATCCAGAACACGAAGATTTTGAAACTATTGTTCAAGATGTTTATCTTGGTACAATTCCTTATATGACACCAAGTGGTACCTTTGTTATTAATGGCGCCGAACGTGTAGTTGTTTCTCAATTACACAGATCTCCTGGGGTTTTCTTTGGTCAATCATTCCATGCAAATGGAACAAAATTGTATTCTGCCAGAGTAATTCCTTTTAAAGGTTCTTGGATAGAATTTTCTACAGATATAAACAGTGTTATGTATGCTTATATTGACAGAAAGAAAAAATTACCTGTAACTACTTTATTCCGTGCCATTGGATTTGAAAGAGACAAGGATATCCTTGAGATTTTTGATCTTGCAGAGGAAATAAAAGTGTCTAAAACAGGACTTAAAAAGTATATCGGTAGAAAATTAGCTGCTCGTGTATTGAATACATGGCATGAAGATTTCGTTGATGAAGATACAGGTGAAGTCGTTTCTATCGAACGTAACGAAATAATCCTTGATAGAGATACCATTATCGACAAAGATAATGTGGAAGAGATCATTGATTCTAACGTTAAATCTATTTTGTTGCATAAAGAAGATGCTAATCAAGGTGATTATGCCATCATCCATAATACGCTACAAAAAGATCCCACAAACTCTGAAAAAGAGGCTGTAGAACATATTTATAGACAATTGCGTAATGCTGAACCGCCTGATGAAGAAACGGCTCGTGGTATTATTGATAAATTGTTCTTCTCTGACCAACGTTATAACTTAGGTGAAGTAGGTCGTTACAGAATTAATAAAAAATTAGGGTTGGATACTCCAATGGAAAAGCAAGTCTTGACCAAAGAAGATATCATAACTATCGTGAAATATTTGATTGAATTGATCAACTCTAAAGCAGAGATTGATGATATTGATCACTTATCAAACCGTCGTGTAAGAACAGTTGGTGAACAATTGTCTCAACAATTCGGTGTTGGACTAGCGCGTATGGCGAGAACTATTCGTGAGAGAATGAACGTTAGAGATAACGAGGTGTTTACACCAATAGATTTGATTAATGCAAAAACATTATCATCTGTTATCAATTCTTTCTTTGGAACAAACCAGTTGTCTCAGTTTATGGATCAAACGAATCCACTTGCCGAGATTACGCACAAGAGAAGATTATCTGCACTAGGACCAGGTGGACTTTCGAGAGAAAGAGCAGGTTTTGAGGTACGTGACGTTCACTATACGCATTATGGACGTTTATGTCCAATTGAAACTCCTGAGGGACCAAACATTGGTTTGATATCCTCTCTTGGTGTTTATGCTAAAGTAAACGGAATGGGTTTCATTGAAACACCATACCGTAAAGTAACTAATGGAACTGTAGATTTAGTATCTACTCCTGTTTACTTAAGTGCTGAAGAAGAAGAAGGAATGTTAATTGCACAAGCAAACATTCAAATGGATGCTACTGGAAAAATTACTGCCGAAGACGTTATTGCACGTCAAGAGGGTGATTTCCCAGTAATTGAGCCAACAAGAGTGGATTACACCGATGTTGCTCCAAATCAAATTGCTTCTATTTCTGCCTCATTGATTCCTTTCTTGGAACATGATGATGCGAATAGAGCCTTGATGGGATCTAACATGATGCGTCAGGCCGTACCATTAATTCGTCCTGAAGCTCCTATTGTTGGAACTGGTTTAGAGCGTCAAGTAGCTTCTGATTCTAGAGTATTGATTAATGCTGAAGGAGATGGAGTTATAGAATATGTAGATGCAAATATCATCACTATCAAATACGACCGTTCTGAAGAAGAAAGAATGGTAAGTTTTGAGCCTGATGAAAAAACATACAATCTAATTAAATTTAGAAAAACCAATCAAGGTACAAGTATCAACCTGAAACCGATCGTAAGAAAAGGGGATAGAGTGGTGCCTGGACAAGTATTATCAGAAGGATATGCGACTCAAAATGGGGAATTAGCTTTAGGTCGTAACCTAAAAGTTGCTTTTATGCCATGGAAAGGATACAACTTTGAGGATGCGATTGTAATTTCTGAAAAAGTAGTTCGTGACGATATTTTTACCTCTATTCATGTGGATGATTATTCATTAGAAGTTAGAGATACTAAATTAGGTAACGAGGAATTAACGAATGATATACCAAACGTTTCTGAAGAAGCTACTAAAGATTTAGATGAAAATGGTATGATTAGAATTGGAGCCGAGGTTAAACCTGGTGACATTTTGATCGGAAAAATTACTCCAAAAGGAGAATCAGATCCTACTCCGGAAGAGAAATTGCTTCGTGCAATCTTTGGGGATAAAGCAGGTGATGTAAAAGATGCTTCGTTGAAAGCGTCTCCTTCTTTACATGGTGTTGTTTTAGATAAAAAATTGTTCGCAAGAGCCGTAAAAGATAAACGTAAACGTACTCAGGACAAAGATGCTTTAGGAGCACTTGAAATGGAGTTTGAAGTTAAATTTGTTGAATTAAAAGACAAATTAGTGGAGAAACTTTTCTTGATCGTGAACGGAAAAACATCTCAGGGTGTAATGAATGATTTGGGTGAAGAAGTTTTACCAAAAGGTAAAAAATACACACAAAAAATGCTTTATGCTGTAGAAGATTTTGCTCACTTAAGTAAAGGTCAATGGGTTGCAGATGATGCAGCTAATAAAATGGTGAATGATTTAATTCATAACTATAAAATTAAATTGAACGATTTACAGGGTGCTTTACGTAGAGAGAAATTCACGATCACTGTTGGGGATGAATTGCCAGCAGGTATCTTGAAATTAGCGAAAGTATATATAGCCAAAAAACGTAAGTTAAAAGTTGGGGATAAAATGGCGGGACGTCACGGTAACAAAGGTATTGTTGCTCGTATCGTTCGTCATGAAGATATGCCTTTCCTTGAAGACGGAACGCCAGTTGATATCGTGTTGAACCCACTTGGAGTACCTTCACGTATGAACATTGGTCAAATTTATGAAACGGTTCTTGGTTGGGCTGGACAGAACTTGGGTAGAAAATTTGCTACACCAATTTTTGACGGAGCAACTCTTGATCAAATTAATGAATTGACTGATGAAGCTGGAATACCACGTTTTGGACATACCCATTTATATGATGGTGGTACAGGAGAACGTTTCCATCAAGCAGCAACAGTAGGAGTTATCTACATGTTGAAACTGGGTCACATGGTTGACGATAAAATGCACGCACGTTCTATAGGACCGTACTCGTTGATTACTCAACAGCCACTTGGAGGTAAAGCTCAATTTGGAGGACAACGTTTTGGAGAGATGGAGGTTTGGGCACTTGAAGCTTATGGAGCATCAAGTACACTTAGAGAAATCTTGACTGTTAAGTCTGATGATGTTATTGGTAGAGCAAAAACTTACGAAGCTATCGTTAAAGGTGAATCTATGCCAGAACCAGGATTACCAGAATCATTCAATGTATTGATGCATGAATTGAAAGGTCTTGGACTTGACATTCGTTTAGAAGAATAAAAAAAGTTTACAGTATTCAGTTTTCAGGTAGAAATATCTGGAAACTGATTACTCATTTATAAGAGTTTTTAGGATTTAGACCCGTAACCCGTTCCGATTTTTTATAAAATATTAAAAGATTTTATAACTAGCACTTCAAAAATTTGTTGAAGTTTAGAGAAGTGATCCGTGGTAATCTTTTAGTCGCCAGTCAAATGTCATAAAGTTTTAAAGTCTCGAATGACTTTCGACCTTATACCTTAAACTTTCGACTTAGATGTAAATCAATTTTTTAATTGCAAATAAATCAATAGTAAAAACTATGATAAATAATAGAAATAATAACAATAAAGATAAAAACCCTGTAAAAAGGTTTAGTAAAATCTCAATCGGCCTTGCTTCTCCTGAATCTATCTTGAAAGAGTCGAGAGGTGAAGTGTTAAAGCCAGAAACTATCAACTACAGAACGCACAAACCAGAGCGTGATGGTCTTTTCTGCGAACGTATTTTCGGACCAGTAAAAGATTTTGAATGTGCTTGTGGTAAATATAAAAGAATACGTTACAAAGGAATCATCTGTGACCGTTGTGGTGTTGAAGTAACTGAGAAAAAAGTACGTAGAGACAGAGTAGGTCACATCAATCTTGTTGTGCCAATTGCTCATATCTGGTATTTCCGTTCTCTTCCAAACAAAATTGGTTATATCCTTGGTCTTCCATCTAAGAAATTAGATATGATTATTTACTACGAAAGATACGTAGTAATCCAAGCCGGTATTGCTAAAAATGCAGAAGGTGAATCAGTACAAAGATTGGACTTTTTGACAGAAGAAGAATATTTGAATATTTTAGACACTCTTCCTGCTGACAACCAATATCTTGATGATTTTGATCCTAATAAATTTGTTGCCAAAATGGGAGCAGAGTGTATTATGGATTTATTGGCAAGAATTGATTTAGATCAATTATCTTACCAATTAAGACATAATGCTAACAATGAAACATCTAAACAACGTAAAACTGAAGCGTTAAAAAGATTACAGGTTGTTGAATCTTTCCGTGAGTCTAACTTGAACCGCGAGAATCGTCCGGAATGGATGATTATGAAAGTGGTACCAGTTATTCCACCAGAATTGCGTCCACTTGTGCCACTTGATGGAGGTCGTTTTGCAACTTCAGATTTAAATGATTTGTACCGTCGTGTAATCATCCGTAATAACCGTTTGAAAAGATTAATGGAGATTAAAGCTCCAGAAGTGATCTTAAGAAACGAAAAACGTATGCTGCAAGAATCGGTAGATTCACTTTTCGATAATACGCGTAAAGCTTCTGCAGTAAAAACAGAATCAAACAGACCATTAAAATCACTTTCGGATTCCCTGAAAGGAAAACAAGGTCGTTTCCGTCAAAACTTACTTGGAAAACGTGTAGATTATTCTGCTCGTTCGGTAATTGTTGTTGGACCTGAATTGAAATTATCTGAATGTGGTATCCCAAAAGATATGGCAGCAGAATTGTACAAACCTTTTGTTATCCGTAAATTGATAGAAAGAGGAATTGTAAAAACGGTTAAATCAGCTAAGAAAATAATAGATAAGAAAGAGCCTGTAGTTTGGGATATCCTTGAAAATGTAATCAAAGGTCACCCAATATTACTGAATCGTGCTCCTACTTTGCACAGATTAGGTATCCAAGCATTCCAACCAAAATTAATTGAAGGAAAAGCAATCCAATTGCACCCTTTAGTTTGTACTGCATTTAATGCGGATTTTGATGGGGATCAAATGGCAGTTCACTTGCCACTAGGACCAGAAGCTATTTTGGAAGCGCAACTTTTAATGTTAGGTTCTCACAATATTCTGAATCCTGCTAATGGAGCTCCAATTACGGTACCTTCTCAAGACATGGTGCTTGGTCTTTATTATATGACCAAAGAGCGTTTGTCAACTCCTGAACTTAAAATTTTAGGAGAAGGAATCACTTTTTATTCTGCTGAAGAAGTAAATATTGCTTTGAACGAAGGTAGATTAGAATTGAATGCTTCTGTTAAAATTAGAGCAAAACATTTTAATGAAGCAGGTGACTTGGTTTACCAAATCATTAAAACGACTGCTGGTCGTGTATTGTTTAATGAAGTAGTGCCAGAAGCAGCAGGATATATCAATGATGTATTGACTAAGAAAAATCTTAGAGACATTATTGGGCACGTATTAAGTTCTACTGATGTACCTACAACAGCGGCTTTCTTGGATAACATGAAAGATATGGGGTACAAATTTGCCTTCAAAGGTGGATTGTCATTCTCTCTTGGAGATATTAGAATTCCAGATCAAAAACCTAAATTAATTGCAGACGCCAGAGAACAAGTTCAAGGTATTTCTGCTAATTATAACATGGGTCTTATCACAAATAACGAACGTTACAACCAAGTTATTGATGTTTGGACTTCAGCAAATGCTCAATTGACAGAATTAGCAATGAAAAACATAAGAGAAGACCAACAAGGTTTCAACTCGGTGTATATGATGCTTGATTCTGGAGCAAGGGGTTCCAAAGAACAAATTCGTCAGTTAACTGGTATGCGTGGTTTGATGGCTAAGCCAAAAAAATCTACTGCTGGTGGTGGTGAAATTATTGAAAACCCGATTCTTTCTAACTTTAAAGAAGGTCTTTCGATCCTTGAGTACTTTATTTCTACTCACGGTGCGCGTAAAGGTCTTGCGGATACAGCTTTGAAAACGGCAGATGCAGGATACTTAACAAGAAGATTGCATGATGTATCGCAAGATGTTATTGTTAATATCGATGATTGTGGTACACTTAGAGGTGTTGAAGTTTCAGCATTGAAAAAGAATGAGGAAATAGTTGAAACTTTAGGAGAAAGAATTTTAGGACGTGTTGCTTTGCAAGATGTTATTAATCCTTTAACTAATGAAGTTTTAATCGAATCTGGAAAACAAATTACTGAGGCAATAATGAAGCTAATTGAAGCTTCTCCAATCGAGAAAGTGGAAGTTCGTTCTCCTCTTGTTTGTGAAGCGCCAAAAGGGATTTGTGCTAAATGTTACGGTAGAAATTTAGCTACTGGTAAGATGACACAAAGAGGTGAAGCAGTTGGTGTAATTGCAGCACAATCTATTGGAGAGCCTGGAACACAGTTGACATTACGTACATTCCACGTTGGTGGGGTTGCGGGTGGTATCTCTGAAGAATCTAGTATTATTACGAAATTTAACGGTAAACTCGAAATTGAAGATTTAAAAACAGTTAAAGGAGAAGACAGTGAGGGTAATGCAGTTGATATTGTAGTATCTCGTTCAACTGAATTGAAATTAATTGATGAAAGAACAGGTATCTTATTGAGCACTAATAATATTCCTTACGGTTCAAGTATCTTTGTTAAAGACGGTCAATCTGTTGTAAAAGGAGATGTGATTTGTAAATGGGATCCATATAATGGAGTTATCGTCTCTGAATTTACCGGTAAAATTGCTTATGAAGAATTAGAGCAAGGTCAATCATTCATGGTTGAAATTGATGAGCAAACTGGTTTCCAAGAGAAAGTAATTTCTGAATCTAGAGCTAAGAAATTAATTCCAACTTTATTGGTTTACGGTAAAGACAATGAATTGATTCGTTCTTATAACTTACCAGTTGGAGCCCACTTGATGGTTGAAAACGGGGAGAAAATTAAAGCAGGTAAAGTATTGGTTAAAATTCCACGTCGTTCTTCTAAATCTGGAGATATTACAGGAGGTTTGCCTAGAATTACAGAGTTATTAGAAGCTCGTAATCCTTCTAATCCAGCTGTTGTGTCTGAGATTGACGGTGTTGTTTCTTTTGGAAAAATCAAAAGAGGGAATCGTGAGGTTGTTATCGAATCTAAATTTGGAGACATTAGAAAATACTTGGTTAAATTATCAAGCCAAATTCTAGTTCAAGAAAATGACTTCGTAAGAGCAGGTGTACCTTTATCTGATGGTGCAATTACTCCGGATGATATTTTAAGAATTCAAGGACCAGCAGCTGTTCAACAGTATTTGGTTAATGAAATTCAAGAAGTATACCGTTTACAAGGGGTGAAAATTAACGATAAACACTTTGAAGTAGTAATACGTCAAATGATGCGTAAAGTTAGAGTTCAAGATCCAGGTGATACTTTATTCTTAGAAGATCAATTGATTCACACTAAAGATTTTATCGTTCAAAATGATAAATTATATGGTATGAAAGTGGTTGAAGATGCTGGAGATTCTAGTGCATTAAAAGAAGGACAAATTATTACGCCTCGTGAGTTGCGTGATGAAAACTCTTTATTGAAACGTACAGACAAAAATCTTGTTGTAGCTCGTGATGTTGTTACTGCAACGGCAACACCAGTTTTACAAGGTATTACTAGAGCATCACTTCAAACAAAATCATTTATCTCTGCTGCATCTTTCCAAGAAACGACTAAAGTACTGAATGAAGCTGCTGTTGCAGGTAAAATCGATTACTTAGAAGGATTGAAAGAAAATGTAATTGTTGGACATAGAATTCCTGCTGGAACGGGTATGAGAGAATATGATAATACGATTGTAGGTTCGAAAGAAGATTACAATGATATGATGGCTAATAAAGAGGAATATATTTATTAAGGTATGAGTAATTCTAATCAACAACAAGAGCAAATTAATATTGAGTTAGACGAAAAAATTGCTGAAGGAATTTATTCTAATTTAGCAATAATAAATCACTCCTCATCTGAGTTTGTTTTAGATTTTGTAAGTATAATGCCAGGAATTCCTAAAGCTAAGGTGAAATCAAGAATTGTCTTGACACCACAACATACTAAAAGATTGCTAAAAGCAATTGGAGAAAATATTCATCGTTTTGAAATCGCTCATGGCGAAATAAAAGACACTGAACAAGCACCAATTCCGCTTAATTTTGGTCCTGCGGGACAAGCATAATATTCTTAAAAGGCTCCAGAAATGGAGCCTTTTTATTTATATGTTTTTCTTGAATATGAGGATTTGCTAGTTGCATTCAACGTTTTAAATTTGAAATACAAGTGATTGGAATGATTTTTGGTTTTTAAAAATCAAATCTGATTCTCAAAATGTACTTCGGTTTTGCCAGAAACCTACTAGTATAATTGTACTGTTTTTTAGTTTGTGCTTTATTATTATTTGAGCCTTACCATTATTTCACCACTTTAAGTTAACGTGTTTATTGAATATGTCAACATTAACTCATCATTAAATCTTGGCTATTTACAACAAATTTGTGCTTTAAACGAGTATTATGGTTCTTTATCGAAAATATTTTTCGCTCGTTTGTAAATGATATATTTTCGCTCTCGAGATAGACAAATGTTTTTTGTCTATTATAAAAAAAAAACGAATTGTTATGAAATATTTTTCTTTAGAAGCAAGTAAAAAAGTCATGTTGAATGGCTTCCTAATGTTTGCTTTTATTTTCTTGTCTAACACTAATGTTTTTGCTCAAACTTCAAAAAATGTAGTAGAAGTAAATACAATTGAAGTTACAACTAACACTAAACAAGATAATGTCTCTGCAGTTTCATCCTCAAATAGTATGAACTTTGTATTGTGGTTTATGGGTTCTAAACAAGATCCAAATACTACGATATCTACTGAAGGAACAAATACTAAAAAACAAGTTATTACTTCTGGTACTGCACCAAATCGCCTGTTAATCAAAGCTTTTTTGAAAAAAGCAGTAAGTTTGGAAAGTATGGTGGCTTAAGCTAAGAATCATTTTTAAAAACATAAAAAAAACGCTAATTTTTAAATTAGCGTTTTTTTTTATTTTAATTTCTGGATAACATATTGTCATCCAGAAATCTTTTTTAACTTATATATTATTCAAATTCCGAAGTAAAGAATAGTTTTACGTTTGGATATTTATTTTGTGTCATTTGAATTGTAAAATTAGAATCAGCCAGAAATACTAATTGTCCGTATTTGTCATGTGCCAAGAATTTTTGTTTAATTCTTCTAAATTCTTTAAACTCTTCGCTTTTTAGGTCGTTTGGTTTTACCCAACATGCCTTGTGGACTGGGAAATTTTCATACGTACATTTTGCACCATATTCATGTTCCAAACGGTATTGGATAACCTCGTATTGAAGCGCTCCAACTGTTCCAATGATTTTTCGGTTATTCATTTCTAAGGTAAATAACTGTGCAACACCTTCATCCATCAATTGGTCAATTCCTTTGTCCAATTGTTTGGCTTTCATGGGATCAGCATTGTTGATGTATCGGAAATGTTCTGGAGAGAAACTCGGAATTCCTTTGAAGCTCATGATTTCTCCTTCAGTTAACGTATCACCAATTTTGAAATTTCCGGTATCATGTAAACCAACAATATCTCCAGGATACGAGATGTCTACAATTTCTTTTTTTTCTGCAAAAAAAGCATTTGGACTGGAGAATTTTAAGTTTTTCTTTTTGCGTACGTGATAATACGGTTTGTTTCTTTCAAAAGTTCCTGAAACAATTTTTATAAAGGCCAGACGGTCTCTGTGTTTTGGATCCATATTGGCATGGATTTTAAAAACAAATCCAGTCATTTTCTCTTCTTTTGGATCTACCAATCGTGTTTCGGAATCTTTTGGTCTTGGCGATGGAGCAATTTGAACAAAACAGTCCAATAACTCTCTTACACCAAAATTATTTAAAGCAGAACCAAAAAATACAGGCTGTAGTTTTCCGTCTAAATAGTCCTGACGATCAAATTTAGGATAAACTTCGTCTATTAATTCTAATTCTTCACGCAAAGTAGCAGCAGGTTTTTGCCCAATAATTTTTTCTAATTGTGGGTTTTGTACATCTGAAAAAGCTATAGTTTCTTCAATATTTTTGCGGTTGTCACCACTAAAAAGATTGATGTTTTGCTCCCATAAATTGTATATTCCTTGGAAGTCATATCCCATTCCTATTGGGAAACTCAGGGGAGTTACTTTTAAACCAAGTTTCTGTTCCACTTCATCCATTAGATCAAAAGCATCTTTTCCTTCTCGGTCTAATTTGTTAATGAAAACGATAATTGGTATTTTTCGCATTCTACAAACCGCTACTAATTTCTCTGTTTGTTCCTCAACACCTTTGGCAACGTCAATTACTACAATCACACTGTCTACTGCCGTTAAGGTTCTAAAAGTATCTTCTGCAAAATCCTTATGTCCTGGAGTATCTAATATGTTTATTTTTTTATCTTTATAATTGAATGCCAAAACTGAGGTAGAAACCGAAATTCCTCTTTGGCGTTCAATTTCCATGAAATCGCTCGTGGCTCCTTTTTTGATTTTATTGTTTTTAACAGCACCCGCTTCTTGGATGGCACCCCCAAAAAGGAGTAGTTTTTCTGTAAGTGTTGTTTTACCGGCATCAGGATGCGATATAATCCCGAAAGTTCTTCTGCGTTGTATTTCTTCTAAAAAGCCCATATTTGTATAAATAGTCTGCAAAAGTACTATTTATAAGTGTGAATAAAAAAAATGAGACTGTCTTTTAGAACAGCCTCATTTTTTTTACAAATTTTTTATGATTACATGTTTATTGACCAAACCGAATACCCATTTGGAGGACATTGAATTTTAACCCATTTATCACCTTGGGTTGTTGGTAGCCAAGTCGAATTTCCAGTAAAATCTTTGATTTGAGCATTAGTCCAGTTAGTCTGGATCCATCTTTCTTGCCAAGTGGATGAATTGTTAATGTAAACTACCAATCCAGGATTGCCGTTGTATCCGTTTCTGCGAGCGATGTATTCATCAGTATCAGTATATAAAATTGAGGTTGTTCCCGTTGCTTTTTGGTTGTGAATCCAAATCAAATTGTTCATTTTGGTTTTGTTCAGCCATTCTTCATAATCTCTGTAAAAAATAGTTGGATATCCTTCATGGGTTAGGATGTAAGCATAGGCTAGCTCTTTTTTCCAAATCTCATCAGTATCGTGGTTGGCAACGAACGTAACTGCTTTGTGTGGGTTTCTTTTCCACATCATGTCATCGTTGAGGATGTTCAGGTTGTTTCCGTCAAATGCATCGTTCATTTTATAATAACAGGCAAAATCAAAAACAGAACTATTGGCATTATTTGCCCAATCATTCAGTATGTTTACGTTAGAATCCCATAATTCACCAACGGAGAATCCGCCAACGTTTGCATTCCAGTCTTTTATGACCCAAGGAGCAAAACCTTTCACGTAATCAAATCTCCAGCCATCAAATTTCATCGTGTTCTTGTAATATTTACCAACTCCGTCTGCTCTTTTCCAAAGCCAGTCTTGCACATTTGGTGCCACATGGGCTAAATCTGGAAAGCCGCCAAAAGCTCCTTCGTCATTGTTTCCATAAGAATTTTTGTAAAAGTCAGCACTAGTTCTCGGGAATTTTCCAGAAGCCACACCCGTAAAATTGGTGTATGTTTGAGTTCCTGTAAAGGGATTGTTCTCTAATTGCCCTCCGCTATTGTGATTCAATACCATATCAGCATATACTTGCATGTTTTCAGTATGTGCTTTTGTAATTAGACTTTCTAGTTCGGTACGCGAACCAAATCGGGTTTCTACCGTGCCATTTTGATTGTAATTTCCAAAATCGAAATAATCAGTAGGATCGTATCCCATAGAGAAGGGCCCGTTCTGCGCCTTTGAAACGGGTGGAAGCCAAACGGAACCAATACCAACATTTGACCACGCCGTTATTTTAGTGTTTACCGTGTTCCACCAAGTGCCGCCGGCAGGTACATCCCAGTAAAAAGCTTGCATCATAACACCTCCGCCTGGATTCGCCAGATATTTTCCGTTTGTAGTATTTGATACTTTTCCGGTGCTGAAAGGATGCCCATCATGATGGGTGACATCGAAAACTTTAAATTGTTTCGCAGCAGTAGTAGCATCGTTTGTAAAATCATCACTTGAATTACACGAAGACAAACCAACCAATAATGCGGCCAGCAAGTAATTTTTAAAATTTTGTTTGTTCATAAAAGGAGTAATTTGGGGTTAGTTAATAGATTTGGGTAAGTGCTTTTAAAAGCAGTTTTAGAAATAATTTCTTGTATTAGATTTTGATTCATAGGTTGTTTCGGAATTTCAAATCTGTACTAGTTTGTGAATATTGAAACAGAGAACCGTAAAAAGTAGTATAACTTTATTTTTATATCTGTTTTTCTATCAAATTATTATGTTTTAGCTAATTTATACAATTTCTTACATGAGAAGCGTCAGAGTTTTTTTTAATGTGGAACGAAAACGTTGTAGTGTTGAGAAGTTTTTATTTAGGGGTTTTAAAATGAGGATTTTAAGGAAATGTAACCCGCCTTTTGCGGTGAACTCATTAAATTGTAGTAAGATTTTTGTGTGTAGCCAATAGTATGAAGCAGCAGTTTTTAATTTTGAAGCGACAAATACAGCGCAAAGGAAAATTTTGTGTAAATGATTAAGGTCACATTCTAGAAAGTAGATTCTGAATTGGCTTCTTACAATCAGGTTATTTCTGGTATAGTAGTTTATTAAGCTAATTAAAAAATGTCTTTATAATATTTTGTTAATACTAGTAGGGAAACTTGTATTATCTAATTGAATTGTTATTTTTGTTCGTTATAAATTTTAGGATAAGTACGGGATTGTATTCTGTAAAGCAGTTCAATACTTGATTCTTAAAGTGTATATTTGCCAAAATTATTCTGGCACCTATTAAAAGGTTTAATAACAATTGAATAAGTATATTTTTACGATAAATACAAATTATAATAATACCAATAAATAAAATACAAATGAAATCTATTAATAATAGAATTGCACTGACTTTTTTTCTTTTGCTTTTTACAAGTGTTATAACAAGTGCTCAAGAAATTATTAAGGACTCCGTTATCGCGCCTGTTAAAAAGATAAAATCGACCGGAAAACTTAAAATTGACGGAGTAATAGCAACCGTTGGAGACTATATTATTTTGGATTCAGATATTGACAAGTCTTTTCTTGAAATTTCTACGCAAGGAGGTTCTGTGAGTGATATTTCAAGATGTCAAATGCTAGGAAAATTATTAGAAGACAAATTGTATGCGCATCAAGCAATTCAGGATAGTATCGTAGTAACAGATTCAGAGGTAAAAGGAATGATGGAAGACCGATTGAATTATATGATTGAAAAAATTGGTTCTTTAGAAAAAGTAGTTCAATATTATAAAAAGGATTCTGAAGAAGAATTTAGAACCTATTTCTCAGATATTTTAAAAGAGGGGAAGTTAAGCTCTGAAATGCGGAATAAGATCGTTGAAGCAGTTGAAATTACTCCTGAAGAAGTTCGTAATTATTTCAAAACTATTCCTAAAAGTGATTTGCCTACTTTTGGAGTAGAACTAGAAGTTGCTCAAATTGTTGTTACCCCTAAAGTCTCAGCGGAGGATAAACAAAAAGTTATTGATCGATTGAATGAATTCAAGAAAGAAATTCAAGAAGGTTCTAGTTTTTCTACTAAAGCAGTTTTATATTCTCAAGATCCCGGATCTAGATCGAATGGTGGATATTACAAAATGAATCGCAAAACACCTTTTGTAAAGGAATTTAAAGAGGTTGCTTTTAGTTTAGCGGAAGGTGAAATATCAGCTCCTTTTGAAACAGATTTTGGATATCATATTATTTATGTAGAAAAAATTAAAGGACAGGAAATAGAATTGCGTCATATTTTATTATCGCCAACGATTACTGAAAAGGCGCTGGATGAAGCGAAAGAAAAAATTACTTTAATCAAAAAAAGGATCGAGGACAAAGAAATTACTTTTGCGGAAGCAGCCAGAACATTGTCTGATGAAAAAGAAACAAGAGCCAATGGAGGTGTATTAATCAATCCGCAAACACAGGATACTCGTTTCGAGTTGACAAAAATGGATCCTACTTTTTACAGTCAAGTGTCTAATTTGAAAGCAAATCAAGTTTCTGTTCCTATATTAGATCAAGGAGAAGAAGGAAAGAAGAAATTCAAGCTGATCACTGTCACTAATAGAATTGATGAACATACGGCTGATTATGCTAAGGATTATATCAAAATTAAAGAATTGGCTTTAAAGAACAAGCAGATTAAGGCTATAGGAAAATGGTTTAATGAAAAAATAAAAGAAACTTATATCAAAATCATTGGAGAATATAGAGACTGTGATTTTGCAAATAATTGGCTTAAGAAATAGTACTATTTTTCAAAGTTTAGGTACGCTCAGTACTAAAAAATTTTCCTTTTAATAAATAAAAAGAGTTAGTTTTATGGTCTCATAACGCTAACTCTTTTTTAATTTTAAAGACCTTATACATGTCAGACGTAGTAGCAATACAGAATTTAGTTCAAAAACGACAAGAGTTAAAAAGCGAAATAGCAAAAATTATTGTTGGGCAAGATGCTGTGGTAGATCAAATTTTACTTTGTATTTTCTCTGGTGGACACGCCTTATTAGTAGGAGTTCCTGGATTAGCAAAAACCTTGATGGTAAATACGCTTGCGCAAGCTCTAGGTCTTGATTTTAAAAGAATTCAGTTTACTCCTGATTTAATGCCTTCGGATATATTAGGAAGTGAGATATTAGATGAAAACAGACATTTTAAATTTATAAAAGGACCTATTTTTTCTAATATTGTGTTAGCCGATGAAATCAATAGAACACCGCCAAAAACTCAGGCTGCTTTGTTAGAGGCCATGCAGGAGCGTTCCGTTACTATTGCAGGTGAAAATTACAAGTTAAATTTACCTTATTTTGTTTTGGCTACCCAAAATCCAATTGAGCAAGAGGGAACTTATCCTTTGCCTGAAGCGCAATTAGACCGGTTCATGTTTGCTATAAAACTAGAATATCCCTCTTTTGCAGAGGAAGTTCAAGTTGTAAAACGTACGACTTCCGACATAAAAAACACTGTAAATCCATTGTTTACGGCACAACAAATTATTGATTTTCAGGCTTTAATCCGCAGAATTCCCGTAGCGGATAATGTTATTGAATATGCTGTAACTCTCGTTAGTAAAACGCGTCCTGACAATCCACTTTCTACTGAATTTGTAAAAAATTATTTAGATTGGGGAGCGGGACCACGAGCGTCACAAAATTTAATTTTGGCTGCAAAAGCCAATGCTGCTTTCAACGGAAAATTTTCTCCAGACATAGAAGATGTCAAAGCGGTAGCAATAGGAATACTTCGTCATAGAATAATCAAAAACTACAAAGCAGATGCTGAAGGTGTCACCGAAGAAATGATAATTACAACGTTGTTCTAAACGCTTTTTTTGTTGCTTTGAGCTTTATTTTTTGTTTGAACTATAACGTTTTCTTAGTTATTCAATTATTTGTCTTTTAGAAACGATACGAATACAATTGATTAGTTATGGATTAACCAGTTTTGTGTTAAATTTTTTAAAATTTATCATTTTTAAACAGTAAAAATCAGTATTAGGTAATAATATCTTTTGAAAACATGGCGTTCATTAAATTTTTTTAAATTTCATCTTAAAGAGCTAAATTTGCGTCATAAATAAAAAACTAGATATTATGGCTTTTAATTTTGAGAGGATCAAAAGAAGCAGCCTTTAACATTGAAAACAATTGTATGATGAACATTTATAACGATTATCTAAAGGAAATCGAAGAAAGAAAAGGGCAGGGACTGCACCCAAAGCCAATTGATGGAGCTGAATTATTAGGCGAAATCATCACACAAATTAAAGATTTAGATAACGCAGATCGCGAAGACTCTCTTACATTCTTTATTTACAATACGGTTCCTGGAACCACTCCTGCTGCTGGCAAAAAAGCTTCATTTTTAAAGGAGATTATACTTGGCTCAGCGGTTATAAAAGAAATTACTCCTGCTTTTGCGTTTGAACTATTGTCTCACATGAAAGGAGGTCCTTCGATAAAGGTACTGCTTGACCTAGCTTTAGATACAAATGTTGCTATTGCAAAAGAAGCAGCTGAGGTTCTTAAAATACAATTTTTCCTTTATGAGGCGGATACCAATCGCTTAGAAGCGGCATTCAAAAGTGGTAACGATATTGCTAAAGAAATTTTAGAAAGTTATGCTAAAGCGGAGTTTTTCACAAAGCTTCCTGAAGTAGTAGAAGAAATAAAAGTAGTTACTTACATTGCTGGAGAAGGCGATATTTCAACTGATTTATTGTCGCCTGGGAACCAAGCGCATTCTAGATCTGATCGTGAGCTTCATGGTAAATGTTTGATTTCTCCTGCAGCTCAGGATGAAATTCAGGCTTTAAAAGCGCAACATCCTGATAAAAGCGTCATGTTGATTGCTGAAAAAGGAACAATGGGTGTGGGTTCCTCAAGAATGTCAGGTGTGAACAATGTGGCGCTTTGGACCGGTAAAAAAGCAAGTCCTTACGTTCCATTTATAAATAGTGCACCAATTGTAGCAGGAACAAACGGAATTTCTCCAATTTTCCTAACTACTGTTGATGTAACCGGTGGTATTGGTCTTGACCTTAAAAACTGGGTAAAGAAATTAGATGAAAATGGAGATCCAATTCGCAACGAAAGTGGTGATGTGGTGCTAGAGGAAGCGTATTCTGTCGCTACTGGAACGGTGCTAACTATCAATACTAAAACAAAGAAATTATACAATGGCGATACAGAATTGATCGATGTTTCTAAGGCATTTACACCTCAGAAAATGGAATTTATCAAAGCTGGTGGGTCTTACGCGATTGTTTTTGGAAAAAAACTACAAACGTTTGCTTCAAAAACTTTAGGAATTGCGATTGTTCCCGTTTTTGCTCCATCCAAAGAAATTTCTATAGATGGACAAGGTCTTACGGCCGTTGAAAAAATATTTAATAAAAATGCTGTTGGTTCAACGCCAGGGAAAGTCTTGCACGCTGGATCTGATGTGCGTGTTACCGTAAACATTGTTGGCTCACAAGATACGACAGGTTTGATGACTTCTCAAGAATTAGAGTCTATGGCTGCAACTGTGATTTCACCAATTGTAGATGGTGCTTATCAATCGGGTTGTCATACAGCATCGGTTTGGGATAATAAATCAAAGGCAAACATTCCAAGATTGATGCAATTCATGAATGATTTTGGATTGATCACTGCTCGTGATCCTAAAGGCGTTTATCACGCTATGACGGATGTGATTCACAAGGTGTTAAATGACATTACTGTTGATGAATGGGCTATAATTATTGGTGGTGACTCACACACCAGAATGTCAAAAGGAGTTGCTTTTGGTGCTGATTCAGGTACCGTTGCGCTTGCTTTGGCTACCGGAGAGGCATCTATGCCAATTCCAGAATCAGTAAAAGTGACCTTCAAAGGCGACATGAAAAATTACATGGATTTTCGTGATGTAGTTCATGCTACGCAGTCTCAAATGTTAAAGCAATTTGGTGGCGAAAATGTATTTCAAGGACGTATTATTGAGGTGCATTTAGGAACCCTTACTGCGGATCAAGCCTTTACTTTTACAGATTGGACGGCAGAAATGAAAGCAAAAGCTTCTATTTGTATTTCTGAGGACGACACTTTGATTGAATCATTAGAAATTGCCAAAGGTAGAATCCAGATCATGATTGATAAAGGAATGGACAACGAAAAGCAAGTGCTAAAAGGATTGATTGCTATTGCTGATAATAGAATTGCAGCTATTGAATCAGGGGAGAAACCTGCCTTGACTCCAGATGCTAATGCAAAATATTATGCGGAAGTGGTTATTGATTTAGATATTGTTATAGAGCCAATGATTGCCGATCCAGACGTGAATAACGCGGATGTTTCTAAGCGTTACACACACGATACCATTAGACCACTTTCTTTTTATGGAGGTGTGAAAAAAGTAGATCTTGGTTTTGTAGGTTCTTGTATGGTGCATAAAGGCGATTTGAAGATTCTTTCTCAAATGCTAAAAAACATCGACGAACAATATGGAAAAGTGGAGTTCAAAGCGCCACTTGTAGTAGCGCCACCAACATACAACATTGTTGATGAACTAAAAGCAGAAGGAGACTGGGAAGTTTTACAAAAATATTCTGGATTCGAATTTGATGATAATGCTCCTAAAGGCATAGCGCGTATTGGATATGAAAACATTCTATACCTAGAGCGTCCTGGTTGTAACTTATGTATGGGTAACCAAGAAAAAGCAGGCAAAGGAGATACAGTTATGGCAACATCAACTCGTCTTTTCCAAGGAAGAGTTGTTGAGGATACAGAAGGTAAAAAAGGAGAATCTTTGCTTTCATCTACACCAGTTGTGGTATTGTCTACAATTTTAGGTAGAACTCCAACTCTTGAGGAATATAAAGCTGCAGTGAAAGGAATCAATTTAACTCAGTTTGCACCATCTCATAAATTATTAGTAAAATTATAAAGCTTTTTTGTTAATGTCTTGTCCTGAATAACCGATACAGATTATTAGATAAAAATATTTAATTAAACACTTGCAAAAACGTTTTTGCAAGTGTTTTTTGTTTTATATGTCCTCATTTTAATTTGACTTTGTATATGCATTTTGTTTGGAGTCAGCATGAAATTAGAATAATGAGGTCTTAATTCATTGTATATACTGATTGATTCTTTTACAATTTGTTTCATGATTTTTAAATCTAGGTTGTATTTATCAATCATGAATTCCTGTTTTAATATTCCATTTATTCTTTCTGCTACTGCATTTTCATATGGGTCAGAGTTTTGT
>NZ_FNDB01000007.1 GCF_900099915.1 Flavobacterium omnivorum | reverse complement strand
AATAAATGATCTTGACTTTTAAAACTTTTCACATATCTGTCTGAATCATATTTCTCAACAGCTTTCTGAACCATTGAATCATCTATTAAAGAAATCAGCTGTCCGAAAACAGACTTAGTCGAAAAATACTTATTTTTACCCATCGTTATTTGAATTTTGCAACTCTAAATTACGATTATTTTAAGAAGCCATTAATTTGGCTTCTTTTTTATCGGACAACAATGAATTTATATATTTGTTTTTAACAATATTTAGGTTTTTTCCAAAAAATCCAATTGAAAATGCATTTTTAAGACTATCAGCTTTTACTATACCATTTATGAAAAAATTATTCATTACTGCAGTTCTATTTTCTTTTGCCTGATCAACTTCAGCACAAAATTCCGCCCTAAAAACTAAGATTAGCACGAAAGCAGAGTCTCTAGAATCCAAAGTTATCGCATGGCGTAGGGACTTTCACCAAAATCCAGAATTAGGGAATAGAGAATTTAAAACCGCAGAAAAAATAGCGACACATTTGCGCGCTTTAGGTATCGAAGTACAAACCGGAGTCGCTAAAACTGGAATTGTAGGCATTTTAAAAGGAGGAAAACCTGGACCGGTTGTTGCCCTAAGAGCAGATATAGACGCCTTACCAATAAAGGAGCGAGTAGCTATCCCATTTGCTTCAAAAGCGGAAGGAGAATACAATCAAAAAGTAGTGCCAGTGATGCATGCTTGTGGACATGACACCCATATCGCTATTTTGATGGGAACTGCCGAAATTTTAGCTTCTATAAAAAGCGACTTAAAAGGGACTGTTAAATTTATTTTTCAACCCGCTGAGGAAGGTCCGCCTGAGGGAGAAGAAGGAGGAGCAAAATTGATGGTAAAAGAGGGCGTTTTAGAAAATCCTAAAGTTGATGTTATTTTTGGCCTACACATCAATGCCCAAACAGAAGTGGGGAAAATAAAATATCGTCCGATGGGAACCATGGCAGCGTCAGATTGGTTCACGATTAAAATAAAAGGCAAACAAACTCACGGCGCTTATCCATGGCTGGGTGTTGATCCAATAGTTACTGCAGCTCAAATTGTAATGGGAATCCAAACGATTGTGAGCCGAAATGTTAACATAACTGAGTCTGCCGCAGTTATTAGTGTGGGCCAAATCAACGCCGGAGTAAGAAGTAATGTCATTCCAGAGGAACTAATTATGACCGGTACCATTCGTTCGTTAGACCGTACAGTGCAGGACCTGTTGCACTCCCGACTAAAACAAGTTGTAAATTCAATTGCTGAAAGTGCCGGAACTACAGCTGATATAAATATAACTAACCAAACTCTTATTACTTACAATGATCCTTTATTGACAGAAAAAATGGTTCCCACACTAGAAGGAACTGCTGGTAAAGCGAATGTTTCTATTACACCTGCTGTAACTGGAGCAGAAGATTTTTCTTATTTTCAGGAGAAGATTCCCGGTCTGTACTTTTTTCTAGGTGGCGCTCCTAAAGGCAAGCCTATTTCAGAAACTGCTCCTCATCATACGCCTGACTTCTATATCGATGAAAGTGGTTTTGTACTAGGAATGAAGGCCTTGTCTGACTTAACAGTCGACTATATGGAAATGAATAGTATTAAAAGCAACTAATACCCATTGGGAATTGGACTCACTAGGTCAAATTTTGTTACTGCAAGTAATTGATTTACCTTCTTTAGTAAAAAGTAGTACGTCTTCTTTAGGCTATAAAAGTGTTCGCCGCTTGTCCAAAATCAGGAGGATTACCATTGCCTGACCAAAATTAAAAAAGTTCAAAATACGACTGCGATTACTTCAATAAAGACCCAAATGTAGTAGCAATAATAAATAAATTAGCACAGCAACTGCAAAGAAATTTACTCTTTTTCGAATCTATTCATATTCTATTTTTAATTACAATAATAATTTGATTTTAAAAGACATAACCATTTTATTATGTGGTTTTTTAGTAAATTTACTTCACTATTTTCAGCTCAATTTTCCTTAGAGAAATTCTAAGGATAGGCTCACGAATTCGTCAAATTAGCAACTCAAGTTCCAAAAAATGAAAGTGCTTGAAACTTATTTTAATAACCGTAAAAGTGCTGTAAACCGCATATTGGAGACAGCACCTGGGTTTTATACTGTCGAAACTTTCCATGAACTACGGGTCGAACTTAAGAAAATTAAGGCATTATATGAAATGGTTGCCTTTTGCTCAAAGACATTTAAACTTAAAAAAAACTTTGCACTATTTAAAATTATTTTTAAAAAAGCAGGGATTGTTAGAGAAATTCAAGTCGATCAAGCTATTCTTGAGCAGCAACCCAATTTTCATTTAATCCAAAGCTATTCTTGTCGCTTAAAGAAACGTGAGGCGAAAGAACGGAAAGATTTTTTTTCAATTACCAACAAGCGCTTCATCAAAAAGCTACAGCAAAAGTATCCAATTATCATTCGTTTCCTTAAAAAAACAAGGGCAAAGAAAGCGAATCGATATTTGAACAAAATCACAAAGGAGAAAAAAAAAATAATTAGTAAGAATGCTTTTAAAAAGCAACAAATTCATGCCTTTCGGAAAAGAATAAAAGTACATCAATACAACACAAAAATCTTTGATTTAAATCAACAAAGCAAACAAGTTCCTGAAAAGATAACGCTATCTGACATGCTTGGAGAATGGCATGATTGCATAGTAGTTATTGCTCTTTTAAAAAAAGCTATTAAATCCAAAAAGACAATTTCAAGGGAAACAAAACAACTAGTAGCAATCAAAAAACTAATACTTTTAAAAAGCGACTTGTTATTCAATAAAATAAATGGGACTTTACCCTATCACACTCTTTTATAACTATTGGAGACTACAAAACAATAACAACTGCGGGAATCAGGCGGTGCCTCCTTATTTAACTTGACAAACATTATGAAACAAATTTTTACACTACTATTCTTATTTATTTTAATCGGTTGCGGCAGTACCTCCGAATACCACTCCGAAAGTAAAACAAAGGATTGGGCGATGCTTCACTTTGTAAAAGTAGACAGCCTCAACCCTATTTTGGAACCTGAATTTCATCAAGTTTTTCAATCACCAATAAGCAACAAACAAGTACACTGGGAAGAACGAAATGTACTGAATCCCTCTGCAATTGTAAAAGACGGAAAGGTATATCTCATTTATAGAGCACAAGACAAAGACATGACATCAAGACTGGGACTAGCCATAAGCGATGACGGACTTCATTTTAAAAAACAACCAGCGCCTATATTCTACCCAGACAACGATACTATGAAACAGTACGAGTGGAAAGGTGGTGTTGAGGATCCAAGAATTATAGAAAGTGAGAATGGCACATTCATCATGACCTACACTTCTTACGATGGTAAAACGGCCCGACTTTGTTTAGCCAGCTCAAAAGATTTACTCACTTGGACCAAACATGGTTTAGTTCTAAAGGAAGAGAAATACAAAGATATGTGGTCTAAATCTGGTGCTATCGTTTGTAAATTATCCGGCGACAAGATAATCGCTACAAAAATACAAGGCAAATATTGGATGTATTTTGGAGATACTGATTTGTATGTGGCAACTTCCGTAGATCTCATTCATTGGAACGTAGCCGAAAATGATGAAAACAAAAAAATGATTACCGTTTTACATCCACGCATGGGGTATTTTGACAGCCGTTTAGTAGAACCAGGCCCTTTTGCTTTGGTACAGAAAGAAGGTATTGTACTAATTTATAATGGCAGCAATGCGGCTAATTATAATGATTCGAATTTGCCTAAATTCACTTATGCCGCAAGCCAAGCCCTTTTTGACAAAGAACATCCTTATAAGTTAATTGACCGAATGGACGATTACTTTATTCATCCAGACAAACCGTATGAAAAAACAGGCGAGGTAAATGAAGTATGCTTCGTTGAAGGCTTGGTTTATTTTAAAAAGAAATGGTTTTTGTATTATGGAACAGCCGATTCCAAAATTGCCGTTGCAGTTAAAAAATAAACGTCTACTCTTCAACTACAAACAAACTAATCCGCTACTAAACTTTCTAGATAAGCGAGGAATCTAGATAGTATACCCCTACTATTTTCACTTGTTAAATTTTTTTTTTCCACTTTTTCAAATTCGTTAAAAGTAGAAATAAAGAAAGTAACAAAGCATAAAATCACCACTATTGTCAGGATAATTAATTCTATATTTTCCATTTTATTTTTTGAGTTTAAGATTTAAAAATATTAAAAAACCTAAAATTGTTGGAGGCCATAAACCAATAAAAATAGCTCGTTGAGGATCTTTTAATACAATATAAAAATATTCGGAAGTAAAAATTAGCGCTACCACAAGTAGTAAAATTAAAATTTCAGATTTTTTAAATTTTTGAAACATATTTATGATTTTTATAGTTTTTTTAAAATATTTTTAAATATTGTGTTAAAAGTAAAAAAAAATTCACAAGATGATTGTTTTTTTCAAGCTAAAGTTCTAGATTATATTAACTATAAATAAAGAAAACTTAAAACAATAATTAGGAAAACATTAAAATCAATAAAAATGGTAAATAATGAAACGAGATCTTTTCGCACTTGAGTGAGATTACCGCGAAAGTTTACGACAATAAAAAACACAATCCCCTTTTGAGAAATGGACTACTAATAGATTAGGTGTAAAGTAACTTCTTTTCTAAAATAAATAACAAAAATCGCAGGTACTACCATTTTAATAAAATAAAGAGCAGGAATGCTTTAGGAGCACAGCTCTTTATGTAATTGTAAAAACAATAAAAAATGGTTAAAAAGATTTAAAAAAATTAGAGTTTTTTTATTTATTCAAGATCGCACCAATCATCAAAGCGCATTTTTCTCCATCTATGGCAGCAGATATAATTCCGCCCGCATAACCTGCTCCTTCTCCACATGGATACAATCCTTTTATTTGAACATGTTCGTAAGTCAAGGGATCTCTTGGAATACGCACAGGTGAAGAGGTTCTGGATTCAGGAGCATGAAGAATAGCTTCGTTAGTTAAATAACCTCGCATGGATTTCCCAAATTCGGTAAACCCTTCTCGTAAAATCTGACTTAAATAACCAGGAAAAACCTGCCCCATTTCTACCGAAGTAGTTCCTGGAACATAAGAGGTTTTAGGAATATCCAATGATACTTTGTTTTGAGTAAAATCAATCATCCGCTGTGCTGGCACTTTTTGAGTTTCTCCAGCTAAATGCCAAGCGCGCTGCTCGATACTTTTTTGGAATTCCATTCCGGCCAAAGCTCCAAATTTAGCAAACGGCTTAAAATCTTCTAGTTTCAATTCAATTACAATTCCAGAATTGGCGGTAGCCTGATCCCGCTTTGATGGTGACCAACCGTTCGTCACTACTTCACCAGGACTCGTAGCGCAAGGCGCTATAACGCCACCAGGACACATACAAAACGAGTACATTCCGCGACCATTGACCTGCTTCACAATAGAATAAGGTGCTGGAGGTAAATGTTCACCACGATAATCGCAACTGTACTGAATGCTATCAATCAAAGATTGTGGGTGCTCCGCTCTAACGCCCAAGGCAAAAGGCTTAGCTTCTATAAAAACTTTCTTTCTATCCAATAATTCAAAGATATCACGGGCAGAATGACCCGTTGCTAAAATTATTTTACTGGCAAGAATCGTATCTCCTTTTTGAGTAACGATTCCCTCAACTTCATTATTTTTTATTAAAATATCAGTCAATCGAGTTTCAAACGAAACTTGTCCACCACATTCGATAATTTTCTCTCTGATATCCTGAATGATTTGCGGTAATTTGTTAGTCCCAATATGAGGATGTGCTTCGATCATTATATCTTCTGAAGCTCCAAAAGCGACAAATAATTCGAGAATTCGAGTAACATCACCACGCTTTTTAGACCGCGTGTACAATTTCCCATCAGAATAGGTTCCTGCACCCCCTTCACCAAAACAATAATTAGAATCTTCATTCACAAGATGATCGACATTAATGGCTTTCAAATCACGACGACGGCCACGAACCTCTTTTCCGCGTTCAATCACTATGGGTTTCAATCCCAACTCTATCAACTGCAATGCAGCAAAAAGACCTGCTGGCCCTGCCCCTATTACGATTACTTCTTGTGCGCTTGCCACATTTTTGTAATCAGGTAGTTGGATTTTGGTTTCCTGAAAAGGCTCTCCTCCTAAATATATTGTAACTTTTAAATTGATTTTAATCGCTTTCTGCCGCGCATCAATGGAGCGTTTTAAAATTGAAATATGCTGGATCTCGGCTACCGAAACTTTGATTTGTTTCGACAAATAGTCTTTCAGCAACAATTCGTTTGTAGCTATTTCTGGAGTAACCTGTAATAAAAGTTCTTGAGGCATTGTCTTGGATTGTTCGATTTTTAGATTATCAGACGTTTAAAAGTGTCATACATAATTCTGATACAAAAGTAGTATTTTGAACTGACTTCTTCTTACTGAAAGAATAATCCGTTCTCAATTTTTTAAAATTGACCTCTTTTCGAGTTAGACTTTGTAACTTTGCCTCTTCGCAACAGTTAAACCGCTAACCGATTAATCATAGAAAAAATGTCTAGAAAAATAAAATTGATTTGGGATTTTCGTGGACCAGCTTCCGCAAAAACGGCAGAACATCACGAAATTCATTTGAAGGAATACATCGCAATTGAAAAACTTGCTTTAAACATTACCGGTTTTGAAATCCAAGGCGAAATGCAAGCCATTGCTTTTATGGTGGTAACCGATGAAAACATGATTCAGGTACGCGATGCTTTGAAGCCGCATAGAGGAGAAATATATACTGAGTAAAACTTTGAAATCCCAATATCTTAAAAAACTAAAATAAAATCTCCAAAATATTGGGAATTAGTGGAATTAAGTAGCATATTTCAAACTTGATTCACTTTAAATCAAGTTTATAATCACTAAATATATAGGTCTCGTTGTTTTCCCCAGATAGCCTTATACTATTAAAATCAACGACTTCATCATTTTTAACTTCATAATTATAAATATCAATATCTTTAGTGCTTTCTGACGATTCGTAAAATTTACCATCTTCAGTCCACCATTTCCCTTTTTCAGTAAATGTCTCGACTTCACAGTCTTCTTTTGTGGTAAACATTATCACATAAGTACCATCTCCAAATCTTTGCTGTATCCAATGCTTCTCAACTCCTTCTATCTGTCGATCTTTTTCAAAACCTTTCCAAATACCGATCAACTTATCGTCTTGCTCTTTTTTATCTATTGTAAAACTAAAAACTAAAAGTGAAAATACTGCCAAAGCAACTGTTCTAAAAAATAGAGGTAATTTTTTCATAAATTAATTCGTTGGGATTTCTATTGTTTTCATATAATCATTTAAAAAAGCAAACATAAAAGAATCGACTTGCTTATCCGCTTTAAACTCTGCTTCTTTTGCCTTCAGCGATTCGTTTTTTCTTCCTATACCTGGATTTTCCGAAAGATATAAGCCGTTAGAAAGATCTGACTGAATCGTCTCTTTAAAATCTTTAGCCTTTCTTTTATATTCTTCGGTACGCTTAAAATATTTAAAATAATCTCTTTTAAATTTGTGAAACTCTTCTGCATTGAATTTTTTGGATTTAAGATTGACTCCATTTTTTATTTCCATAAGGTTGTAGCTTTCATAAATAGAACTGTAACCCATAGGAACATATTGTAATATTTTACCTGAGGGACATATTAATAAACCCGAATAATAATTGCATTCGAAATTAGAGTTCGTTCCAAAAACATCTTCATAAATAGAGGTTAATAAATAATCAGCCTTGCCGTTGCTGTTTTCTTTATAAATTTCTCTGTAAATATTTTCAACAACAAGTTTTCCATCTAAAAATTTAAAATAAGCGATATAACCTCTCCAATTGGCACTGGAAATACTAGTTATGAATTTTCCTGGAATTGGATGGTCTTTAAAATAACCTTCTAACGGATTTGATTGTATGGCTAAAGTATCTTCTTTGATAATTAAATAATCTGAAACCTGACTGGTTGCAAATGATTTAAATGACACTAAAAAAATAAAAGCAAAAAACACTTTTAAAAACTTCATAAAACTATCTTAATTAGCCACCTCGCTGATGAATTTAATACGCATCAGACGCAACTCGTCGAGATCATAATCTCCATCAAATTCTTTTAAAGCAGATTCAATATTGTCAGATTCCGATTCCATAAAATAATCATGAATTTCTTCCTGCTGATCATCGTCCAACATATCATCAATCCAGTATTTGATATTCAGTTTGGTTCCAGAATAAACAATTTGCTCCATTTCTTTGATCAAAGCATCCATGTTGATTCCTTTGGCAGAAGCGATATCATCCAAAGACAATTTTCTGTCAATGTTTTGAATGATATAAAGTTTATTTACAGAATTAACTCCGGTCGATTTCACAACTAAATCTTCTGGACGGGTAATGTCATTTTCGCTAACATACCGACTAATTAATTCTAAAAATTCCTTTCCGTATTTTTTAGCTTTTCCTTCTCCAACTCCATGAATATTAATCAGTTCTTCTTGGGAAATAGGATATTTCAGTGCCATATCTTCCAGTGAAGGATCTTGAAAAACCACAAATGGAGGAACACCTACTTTCTTAGCTACTTTTTTTCGCAAATCACGCAACATTCCCATAAGAACTTCATCGGCAACTGCAGTTGATTTTGAAGCCGTGACTATCGCTTCGTCTACTGATTCATTGTATTCATGATCTTCGGACATCATAAAAGATTGTGGCTCTTTAATAAAATCCAATCCTTTATTTGTGATTTTTACAATGCCATAGGTCTCAATATCTTTAGATAAAAACCCTGCGACTAAAACTTGCCGAAGTAAGGCCATCCAATATTTTTCATCATGACCTACACCACAGCCAAAAAAGGATTGCGCATCTGTTCTATGTGCTTTAATCACTGCATTTACGCGACCAATTAAAGTGAAAACAACCTCTTTAGATTTGTATAAATGTTTGGTATCCCGCACCACTTCTAACAGTTTTACAACTTGTGCTTTGGCCTCGACTTTCGCTTTTGGATTGCGAACATTGTCATCCATGTCGGCTCCTTCACCCGTAACGTCATCAAATTCTTCACCGAAATAATGCAACAAAAACTTTCTTCTGGACATCGAAGTCTCGGCATAAGCCACTACCTCCTGCAATAAAGCAAATCCAATTTCCTGCTCAGCAACTGGTTTACCGGACATGAATTTTTCTAATTTTTCCACATCTTTATAGGAGTAATAGGCTAAACAATGTCCTTCGCCACCATCGCGACCGGCACGACCCGTTTCTTGGTAATAACTTTCCAATGATTTTGGAATGTCATGATGAATGACAAAACGCACATCGGGTTTATCAATTCCCATCCCAAAAGCGATAGTTGCCACCACCACATCTACATCTTCCATCAAAAACATATCTTGGTGTCTGGCTCTGGTTTTAGCATCTAATCCCGCATGATACGGCACGGCACTAATTCCGTTTACCTGCAAAACTTCGGCAATAGCTTCTACTTTTTTACGGCTTAGGCAATAAATAATTCCTGATTTTCCTTTGTGTTGTTTTATAAATCGAATAATATCCGATTCAATATTTTTTGTTTTTGTGCGTACTTCGTAATATAAATTGGGTCGATTGAAAGAGGCTTTAAAAGTTGTCGCATCAGTCATATCTAAGTTTTTCAGAATATCTTCTTGCACTTTTGGTGTGGCCGTAGCGGTCAACCCGATAATGGCCACATCACCCAATTGCTTGATAATGTGTTTTAAATTTCGATATTCTGGTCTAAAATCATGTCCCCACTCTGAAATACAATGGGCTTCATCAATTGCCACGAAAGAAATAGTAACATTTTTAAGAAAATTAACATACTCCTCTTTAGTCAAAGACTCAGGAGCTACATAAAGCAACTTGGTTAATCCAGACGTGATGTCTTTTTTTACTTGTGTAATTTCAGTTTTAGTAAGGGAAGAGTTTAAAACATGAGCAACTCCGTTTTCAGAGGACAAACTCCTAATGGCATCCACCTGATTTTTCATCAAAGCAATTAGGGGGGAAACAACTATAGCCGTTCCTTCCTGAATTAAAGCAGGCAATTGATAACAAAGTGATTTTCCTCCTCCTGTAGGCATAATCACAAATGTATTCTGTTGATTCAGTATACTTTTTATGACTTGTTCCTGCAATCCTTTAAATTGGCTAAAGCCAAAATACTTTTTTAATTCTTTGTGTATGTCAATTTCGTTTGGATTCATTCTTTATTATGTGGTAATTTGTATAAATTTGCGATACCTAAAGGTACAAATTTCTTTAACACATACAAATTTTAATTATTCTGTTTTGATCACCAAAGAAAATATATTGGCCAGTGCCAAAAAAACTATCTTATCGGAAAGCCAATCTATAGCTAAACTAATTGATTTACTTGACAATAACTTCATTGAAGCCACGCAAAAAATCTATAATTCAAAGGGGAGATTAGTTGTAACAGGAATAGGAAAAAGCGCTATCATCGCTCAAAAAATGGTCGCTTCCTTCAATTCTACTGGGACGCCCTCTCTTTTTCTGCATGCTTCTGAGGCCATTCACGGAGATTTAGGCATGATTCTAAGCGAGGATGTTATTATTTGTATTTCAAAAAGCGGCAACAGTCCAGAAATAAAAGTCTTGGTTCCGCTTTTAAAACGTTTTGGAAACACGCTGATAGCAATAACAGGCAACATGACCTCTTTTTTGGCTAAAGGTTCCGACTATATTTTAAATACAACTATCGATGCGGAATCTTGCCCGAACAACCTAGCGCCCACCAATAGCACTACGGCACAATTAGTCATGGGTGATGCTATTGCGGTATGCCTAATGGAAATGCGAGATTTTAAACCGGAAGATTTTGCGGTGTATCATCCCGGTGGTGCATTAGGCAAAAAATTATTGCTTCGTGTAAAAGACATGTTGGAGCACAGCCTAAAACCTATGGTTGCTCCGGAAGCCTCCATAAAAAAAGTGATTTTTGAAATTTCGGAAAAACGTCTTGGCGTAACTGCCGTAGTCGAAAATGACATAGTAATTGGTATTATTACTGATGGTGACATTCGAAGAATGCTAAACGAGAGCGATACTTTTGCTGATTTGACAGCTCGAGATATTATGACCAAAAACCCAAAAATGACTTCCTCCAATACAATGGTAGTAGAAGCATTAAATATAATGGAAGATTTTTCCATTACCCAATTAGTAGTTGTTGATGATACGCACTACAAAGGCATACTGCATTTACACGATATATTAAAAGAAGGAATAGTATAATGGCAAAAAAAAACTTAAACGAAATGTCGTTTTTAGATCATCTTGAAGAATTAAGATGGTTATTGGTTCGAAGTACAGCTGCAATATTAATTTTGGCTACATTCACTTTTTTTGTGAGTGATTACATTTTTGATGTGGTCATTTTTGGGCCCACAAATGCTAATTTTATTACCTACCGCTTTTTTTGCGACCTTTCAAATCAATTGGGTTTTGCTGAGAGCATTTGCGTGACAGATATGCCTTTTATTATTCAAAACACCAATATGGAAGGGCAAATCAACGTTTTGATTTGGACCTGTATAACCGCTGGATTCATTCTTGGATTTCCGTTTATACTTTGGGAAGTTTGGAAATTCATAAGCCCTGCATTGTACGATTCAGAGAAAAAACATGCGAAACTTTTCATTTTTTCGTCTTCGTTACTTTTCTTTCTCGGCGTCTTATTTGGGTACTATGTAATTGTACCTATGTCGGTCAACTTTTTTGCAACATTCACCATCAGTGATGTTGTGAAGAACCAGTTTAGTATCGATTCTTACATTGGACTCGTAAAAACAAGTGTTATCGCTTGTGGGTTGTTTTTCGAATTACCTATAATCATCTATTTCTTGACTAAACTTGGGCTGGTAACACCCGTTTTCTTGAGGAAATATTGGAAATATGCCGTAATTATCATTCTGATAGTTGCTGCAATTGTAACTCCTCCGGATGTTGTAAGTCAAATTATTGTAACAATTCCGATGTTATTAATCTATGAAGCAAGTATCTTAATTTCAAAAATAGTAGTAAAAAACCAAAAAAAAATAAATGGCTGATATAATCGAAGAATTCAATGAATATCGTTCTAAAATGAACGAAAAATTACTAGCAGACAACAATAAAATTGTAAAACGAATTTTTAATTTGGATACCAATGCATACGCTGCTGGCGCACTAGATGTAAAAACTAAAGAGTTGCTAGGATTAGTCGCATCGGCAGTTTTAAGATGCGATGACTGTGTAAAATACCATTTGGAAACCAGCCATAAAGAAGGCGTTACCAAAGAGGAAATGATGGAAGCTATGGGAATTGCAACACTTGTTGGCGGAACTATTGTGGTACCTCATTTGCGAAGAGCGTATGAATTTTGGGAAGCATTGGAAGAAAACGCAACCAAATAATTTGTTAAGAAACTAAATAGTTTAGTCGGTTATTTGTTTATTTGACAAATAACCGATTGAATTGTTAAACGATTAAACCAAAGAACATGAAATTAAGAGCCGAAAATCTGATCAAAACCTATAAAGGACGCAGTGTTGTGAAAGGCATTTCGGTAGAGGTGAATCAAGGTGAAATTGTAGGACTTTTAGGTCCAAATGGTGCCGGAAAAACAACTTCTTTTTATATGATTGTGGGATTGGTAAAACCAAATTCAGGCAATATTTTTCTGGATGACTTGAACATCACAGATTATCCTATGTACAAAAGAGCGCAACAGGGAATTGGATATTTGGCACAAGAAGCCTCTGTTTTCAGAAAGTTGAGTATTGAAGACAATATATTGAGCGTTTTGCAATTGACCAAACTTTCCAAGGCGGAACAAGAAGCAAAAATGGAAAGCTTGATTGATGAGTTTAGCTTGGAACACATTCGGACTAACCGTGGAGATTTATTGTCTGGAGGAGAACGCCGCCGAACTGAAATTGCCCGGTGTCTAGCCACTGATCCAAAATTCATATTGCTGGATGAACCTTTCGCAGGTGTCGATCCTGTTGCCGTAGAAGATATACAGAGAATTGTAGCACAGCTGAAAAATAAAAATATCGGTATTCTAATTACCGATCACAACGTACAGGAAACTTTGGCTATCACCGACAAAACCTACCTAATGTTTGAAGGTGGAATCTTAAAAGCAGGGATTCCTGAAGAATTAGTAGAGGACGAAATGGTGCGTCGCGTTTATCTAGGCCAAAATTTCGAGTTGAGAAAGAAGAAATTGGAATTTTAATTTAGTAGTCTTGACTGTTTGGATCTTAATTTTTAGTATCCAAATAATATAGCAAGATGTCAACACCAAGAACCTTCAAAAAAAACCTCACACCGATGGAAAAATAATCCCAACAATTGGGTTTTGGGAATTTTCTATTATAAAAAAGAAGATTCACGCATTTTCCCACTTAAGAAAGAAGAGGAAATGAGTTTTACCAACAACTTTGCAAATCCAAAATCAATTTTGAGTTTTTTAGCTTCTTTGGCTTTTTTTGCAATGATAGTCTTTTTTATTTCGAATAAGTAGTTGGCTATGTAATGTCGTACTATAAAATGAGTAAAAATATATTTAACAAATAAGGCACATATGCATTAAACCTTAAATGACATCATTATTGCCTAAGTTATATAAGCCTAACACAAATAAAACTTATGTGACTTATATGGTAAAAAAAATGCGGCATTGTTTAATTCTTATTGCTCAAAAGGTAGATTAGAGTACTATTCCAAAGTAATAAACTGCAATTGCTGTACATCACCATTATAAATATTGACATCAACATTACCTTTGATCCCAGGAATTGATGCTTTCTCCGTGAATTGCCAAAACAACCAATCTTCACCAATTTCTTCTCGGTAAAAATTATAATTGGCAATCCAAAAAAGGTAATTGCTGAATTCTTCTTTTAAAAAATCATCATAATAGCGCTCTCCCGTGTAAATAATAGGCTTTACACCGTAGTGTGCTTCCACGGCTTTCAACCAGCGTTTCAGTCCTAATTTCAGATTAGCAATCGATTGGTTTTTAGGTAATTTTTCAATATCTAAAACAGGTGGCAAATCCCCTTTTTGAAGACGAACAGTAGTTATGAAGAGTTCGGCTTGTTCCAATGAATTCTCGTTGGGACGGTAATAATGATAGGCACCCCGAATCATTTTATTTTCTTTGGCGCCAAGCCAGTTCGTATCAAACTGACGGTCTTTGCGGTCTTTACCTACCGTAGCACGAATAAACACAAAATGTAATGGATACTTTTTTTCTATAGTATCTACATAAGACCAGCTTATTTTTCCTTGATACTCTGATACATCTATCCCAATACCTTTACCCTCATGTTTTTCAAGAACCTGAAAATTGCGGACATCAGAAATGTGTTTAGCAGCACGCTCCGCTCTGATCGTCTTGTCTGATTTAAACCCTAAATAGTAGGCTAAACCATTTCGATAATGATAACCAATACCGATTAGCAAAGCAATCAGAAAAACAACAATCGAATAGCGTAAAAGCTTCCCAGAGAAAATGGTTGCTTTCTTTTTGGGCTTGCGAACCACTGAAGTTTTTCTTCGGACTGTTTGTTTTCTCATTTAAAAAACTACTTTTTG
Organism: Flavobacterium omnivorum; assembly: GCF_900099915.1. GTDB lineage: Bacteria > Bacteroidota > Bacteroidia > Flavobacteriales > Flavobacteriaceae > Flavobacterium > Flavobacterium omnivorum. The sequence continues at coordinate 123,010 of NZ_FNDB01000007.1, read as the reverse complement.
AGTACTTTGTTATTTAACACGGACAAACAAACATAAAAAAGAATTAATAAAGGAATTCCTAAGTATTGAAAGAAAACTAACAATAAAAGAGACACCATTAAAAAGGCAAATTGAAGCGCATTTTCTTTGAAACTAAATTTCTTGATTTTCAAAGAAAACAAGGGGATTTCAGCATTCAACATGTAAGCACTTAAAAGGGTAAGTACCAACAAAAACCATGGATTCGTCAAAAGCTCCACTATAATTAGGGAGTCGGTATATTTTAAAACTAAAGGCAGGCTTAAAATAAAAAGCGCATTAGCCGGAGTAGGCAAGCCAATAAAAGAATCTGTTTGACGAGTATCAATATTAAAATTAGCGAGACGGTAGCAAGAGCCCAATGCAATTATAAATCCCAAATAAGGAAAAAACTGCAACTGACTTTCGGGCGCAGTTGTTGCGTTACTGACCATCATTTCGAACATCACCAAACCTGGAACCACGCCACTGGTTACCATGTCAGCTAAAGAATCCAACTGCAATCCTAACGGACTAGAAACGTGGAATAACCGAGCAAAAAAGCCATCAAAAAAGTCCAAAAATATACCCAGACAAACGAAATAAAAAGCCATCTCAAATTCTTCGTTAAAAGCAAACACCAAGGCGATACAGCCACAAAAAAGATTAAGCAAAGTAATTGTATTCGGGATATGCTTTTTAATATTCATCATAAAGTAGTTTAAGGAACCAAAGTTGCAAATTTAATATAATAAGTAGCGCAAAAGAACGTTTTTTACTGGAGATTTTAACCCGAACGCACGACACAACCCTTTAAAAGGAATAAAAAAACAAAAAAAGTCTTTTTCAAAAAAGATAAAAAGTAAGTGAAATACCTTGGTTTTACAGTGCAAACCTACTTATTTTAAATCCTAGTCGCCTGGAAATTGAGATTTTAAAAAGTTTTATACATGCTTCACCCCATCGTGATTCTTGATTTTGAAATGAAACGGCTTACGGTTTTAAGAATTATAAATCCAGTTACCAAAAGGAGTATGCACTTATAAAAAGTGTTTTCAACCCCTTTATTTGATGATTGTTAATCCATTGTCGATTTATTTGATAAAAGGAATAAATAACCTCAGTAAAAAATTATATTTTTGATAAAAATTAAACAGCCTCTCCATTTGTAAAATGATACCCTTGAAAAAAAGCTTACTCCTAGCGCTACTTTTGGTCAGTGCCGTAACGTACAGTCAAGCCGTCAGGAAATACTCAAATGAGTTTATGAATATCGGCGTTGATGCCGCTGCATTGGCTATGTCCAATACCGTTGTGGCGGCTACAAAAGATGTCAATTCTGGCTATTGGAATCCCGCTGGCCTCATCCACATGGAAGACCATCAGGTAGCCGTAATGCACGCTAATTATTTTGCTAACATTGCCCAATATGATTATTTGGCTTATGCCAGCCCAATTGATGATCGCAGTGCATGGGGAATTTCGTTAATTCGGTTTGGGGTAGATGATATTTTAAATACCACCGAATTAATAGACAGTCAAGGCAATATCGATTATAATCGCATTAGTCTGTTTTCAACGGCTGATTATGGATTTACTTTTTCTTATGCGCGAAAGCTGCCTGTTCCTGGATTTCAATATGGCGTCAATGCCAAAGTGATTCGGCGGATTATTGGAAACTTCGCTAATTCTTGGGGATTTGGTTTTGATTTTGGACTACAATTCGAAAAAAACAATTGGCAATTTGGTTTGATGCTTCGCGATATCACAACAACGTATAATGTTTGGAATATAGATGAAGACGAATATGGGAAAATTGCGAATGCCATTCCCGGAGAAAATCAGGAATTACCAGAAAGCACGGAGATTACGGCTCCAAAAGCGCAATTAGGAATCGCTAAGAAATTCATCATTCGGTACGATTATAGTATTTTGGCTGCAGCCAATATGAATATGCGTTTTACTAGAACTAATGATCTTATTGCTAATGATTTTATTAGTATCGATCCTGCTTTGGGATTGGAATTTGGATATACTGATTTGGTTTTCGTTCGAGCGGGCGTTGGAAATTTCCAAAACATACAGCAATTAGACAGCACTCAAAAGGTAGGTTTCCAACCCAATATTGGTTTGGGTTTTAAATACAAAGGCATCCAAATAGATTATGCTTTGACCGATTTAGGCAATCAAAGTGCAGCCTTGTACTCTAATATTTTTTCCATAAAAGTTGATTTAGGAATGTTTAGAAACTAATTTATAAACACCTTTGGAAGTAAAAACCGATGCTAAATCTTCTCCTAAGCAATAAGAATAAAATAATGGTGCATTTTTTTTACCATATAAGTCATTTAAGTTTCATTTGTTAGGCTTATATACCTTAAACAACAATAAGGTCATTTAAGGTTTAATGCTTTTATGACTCCTATGTTAAATATTATTTCACTCATTTTATAGTATGACATTAAATAGGTCCAACTGCTTATTTACAGTCCCTTGATTTAAAACTTTTGCGATACCATCGGTTTACTGTATAACTTGAAAACTTTGTCTGTGAATTTTCTTTCTTTGAGTATCTTTGCATAAAAAAACACACCGGTAGAATAGTGGCCATTTTGATTTCATAATAATAACCACCGACTTTTACCCTTTTAACTATCTACGAATGAACGCTTCTTTATTAAAAAAAATTACAACACTAGTACTCCTTTTTTTCATTATAAATTATAGTTTCGGACAAAACATCCAATTGTCAAAAAACGCAAAAGTCAGTGTCATTACTTGTGGAACCGGCAACGAATCATACTCTCTTTTTGGACATACTGCAATTCGAGTTCAGGATACAATCAGTTCCGTTGATGTGGTTTATAATTATGGCGCGTTTGATTTTAATACCCCTAATTTTGTGATGAAATTCATAAAAGGAGACTTGCAATATTTTGCTGTAGCGCATTCCTATCCTGATTTCATCAATCAGTATCAGCATGAACAAAGATCCGTTTATGAACAGGAACTCAACATTGCGACTCCATTAAAACAAAAGCTGTTTGACAATTTAAATACCTCTTTAGCTTCGGGAGAGAGTCACTATACCTACAAGTTTATTGACAAAAACTGTACTTCGATGGTCGTTGACATCATCAATAAAACACTTGGAACTGCAGCTATTGTAAAAAATGCAGATACTGACATTACGTACAGAACCATATTGTATCCGTATTTTTACGGACATTTTTATGAAAAATTAGGAACCAGTATCATCTTTGGCAAAAAAGTAGATCAATTGGGAACGCAGCTATTCTTGCCTTTTGAACTGCAAAAAAGCCTAAAAAAAGCTTCTTTTGAGAGCCATCCGTTGGCCCAAGAAAGTAAAACAATTATTGAATATAACAATGAGCCTCCCTTTTCTTGGTGGAACAATCCTTATACTTACATCGTACTACTTTTGTTTATTATTTTTATAAAAAAGAAAAGCGTCACCTTGTTCTACCTCAGCTTTATAGCGGTAATAGGGGGTTTCTTTACTTTTGTAGGGTTCTATTCTTCCCATCTCGAATTAGGTTACAACTACAATATCTTATTGTTTAATCCTACTCTATTAGGCCTTCTTTATTTTTATTGGACAAAAAATAAAAAAGGTATATATCGATTAGCTTTGTTTAATTTGCTATCGTTAGTAGTCTATTTCTTTTTGATCATTAATAAAGCTCATCTGATTTTGGTTTTACCATTGGTCGTTACAAGCGGTATACTTTTAGTCAGACTGGCGATTCTAAATAAAAAACGCATTCCCATTATAATTTAAGAACACATTCGGATGATTAGCCTTGTGCTAAAGTGAGGCTGCTTTTTAAACAGTAATAAGTTCCTTTTAAGCTAAACTAAGGGTGGTCTGAAAGTGTATAGATTGAGAGAATAGACTACAATTTTAAGAAGTTGGATTCCGATCCATCAGTACAATTTGTATCTGATTTACCGATTAGCAATGATTTTGAATGCTATAAACTGCAAGCATTTTTCATTGTAAGTGAAGCGAGAGCCACTTTAAGTACCTAGTTATAAACGCTATGGGAGACTGGTCCATACTGTTTTGCTATTTTCCCCGAACGACCTCTGCTAGAAATTGTTTCAGATTGTACACTTTACCCGATCCATTTAATTTATGCGTTAAATCAAGATAACCCTGAGGCAAAAAGAATCACTTTATGGCGTTGCAATTCTTACTGTCCCCTATAAAACAAAACCGTGGTTATGGTTTTAAAAGCAATATTTAAATCCAAATAAATACTACGGTGCTTGATATAATACAGGTCGTATTGTAGTTTAATCAGACTATCGTTGATTGTTTCTCCATACGAATAATTGACTTGTGCCCAACCAGTAAGTCCTGGTTTAATAATGTGCCGCGTTTCATAAAAAGGCATTATTTCAGCAATTTCTTTTACAAAAAAGGGACGTTCAGGACGCGGTCCTATGACGGCCATATCTCCTTTCAATATATTAATGAATTGAGGAAACTCATCTATTCGGGTTTTACGTAAAAACCGTCCAAAAACAGTTACTCGGGAATCATTAGTAACGGTAAAAACAGCTCCGTTTCTTTCGGCATTTTTCACCATCGTACGAAATTTCAAGATTTCAAAAACAACTCCATCTTTACCAACTCGTTGCTGTGTATAAAATAAACCCCCTCTATTTCCTAAGGCATTGCCCAGCAAAATAAGCGGAAAGAGGAACAGGCCTACCACCAGACCTGTCATTGAAACGGTAATCTCAAAAAGGCGCGCAGTAAGCAAGTATAATTTATTTTGATTGCTTCGGCTAAATGGAAAAAAACGATAAAAATCCCGAGACATGCATTGTACGGGGATGCGCTGGGTCATGCTCTCATACACTTGGGTATATTCCCGAATGATATTCCCCGACTCTAGCAAATGCAATAATTGTTGGTATAAATCAGGTGTAATTCCCTCTGTTTTTTGTGAGGCAATCACAATTTCAGAAATCCCATTTTCTTTTACAAAAGAAAACAAATCCTCTCGTTTGATGTGTTGTACATAATGATATGCTTCGATATCTTCTTCGCTGGCATCGGTATTAACAAAGCCAATTATCTTGTAATGGGGATCGATATTTTCCAAGCCTAAAATTAACTCCTGCACTTGTTCCTGATCACAAATTAATATAGCTTTTTGGAAAAATCGATGCGATGCCAAAAAGGTAACATACAGCATGCGCCACGTAAATACAGCAAAAAAGATGACGAGAAAAAACAATAAGATTTGAAGACGGTTGGAAGGCAACTGTGGCGAAAAAAACGGTGTTAATAAATATACTAAAACGGTTGTAGAAACAGTAATAAGGGTACTTTTTAATACTTGAAACTGGTTGCTGGCCACTTGAAGATTGTACATTTCGAAAATAGTACCAAATATATTAATGTAGATCGCCAAAACGATAGTCCAGTAATAATTAGTGGCAGAAATCGCAAAATAGTCAAACGCAAATAAATTTCCAGTAACATATAAAGCCGTCAAAACGAACAGAACATCAAAAAGTCGAAGGATCATCTTTCGCTCTGATATTTCAAAATGCATTTTGTCAACTGAAAACATGGCAGGTCTTTACTAATATGGTTGCAATTTAATGTTTTTGTCCCGAAGAAAATTTATAGTAGCACATCTTTTTCAACAAAATTCATTTTTAATGAAGTGATTTTTCTAATAGCTGCGCTTCCCAATAAAATCTTATACATAAAACAGTAAAAAGGAAGACACCTTACCTTCTTTTCTTTTTCCTTCCCCGTCCCTAAAGGGAAGGAAAAAGAAAACACTACGATATCCTAATTTAAGAACATTCTGAATTTTACCATGCAGGAAGATTCAGCTAAAACGAAAACAATCAACAATCGTACTAATTTTCGGTTCCCTTAGGGCTAGAGTAAAACGAAAATTTACGGTAATTATTTCTTACCTCTTTAATCTCTTCTCTTTATTTCCTTCTCTTTATTCCCTTCTCTTTATTCTCCCCTCTTTATTCTTCCCTCTTTATTCTCTTCTCTATATTCTTTCCTCTTCTCCCACACGCTTTTTCCTCGGAAATCCCAACTGCACATTTAGTAATGATAGCGAGTAAACGAAAGCGGGAGCTGCGGTACGCATGGCGGCGTGATTGATCGTTAAAAACCAAAAGGCCACAAAACACACGAGAAACATGTTGAATTTGTTTTCTAAATACAACACCAAGGGCGTAAAAAATAAAATCAGTAACGCTACTATTCCTAATGAACCGTGTTCCGCCAGCATCCTCGTTATTTCATCATGCGATAAAACTTTGATCCCAGTTTCATCCTCTCGAACTTCGGCACCTTTGCCGACCCCAACACCAAAAATAGGATTCTTCAAGAAGGTATTGATCTCATTTTGGGCTACGTCTTCCCTACCAGTAAACTGGCTTTGTTTGACTCTTCCGGCAGCATCTTGATTGGAGTATCTTTTATTGATCAGACCTCCGGTTTGAAATGAAGTGTAGGTCCAAGTGGTAAAAAGTGCAAATACTAGGAGCACAATGATATAATTCAATTTTACCCTTCCTCCAAAATTAGATTTAAAATATAGGAACACCAGCAACAAAACGATCATTAGGAATCCCGTTATCATTCCACCTCTGGAAAAGGTCAACATCCCTCGGTAGGTGATATTTAATGCAATAATCAGATTAAGGATAATTTGGAATTTTGTCTTAGAATCCAAAATTACTCGTGAGAAAAAGATAAACATCCCTAAACCTAAAACGGTTGCCACCTGATTGGGACCATAACCGCCGGAAGTTTGAAAATTAGATTCTGTACCCGTAATCACCTCCTGAACATTGGGCGTATAAAAAGTTAAATAGACCATACACGTAATAATAGGTAATCCCATACTGAGCAATATCCTATTTATCTCTTCTAAGGCAATTTTGCGCCGAAACGTGTAAAGGGAAGCTAATCCGAGACAAAGGGGGCCTGAGATATTAAAGGCGATTGCTTTCCGAATATCCGTATCAAAATTCAACACAAAGGCGCTGATCACAACACTAGGAACGAGTAACAATAAAAAGATCCAATACGGCACTGCTCCTTTAGAGAAACCGCTATAATACATTCCAATCAAAATAAAGACCATGACGCCGTACTTAGAAATCTCATAAAGTGGATTTCCGCCGGTCATTCTCAAAAAAACTTCACTCCCTACTACGTATGCCGCGGCAATTAATGCTTCGTTATTTCTATTTTGTTTTTTGATGATGTAATAAACCCCGAAAATAAAAATGGAGTATCCATAAATCTTTGCTGTAAAAGGCAGTAAAAAGCCCATTGCACCCAAGACCACATGGAAAAGAATTAAATAAAGATAGGATTGATCCTCGTTTTTCATTTGTAACTATTTTGCAACCAATTTAAATACTGTGTGATAACCGCTGTTTCTGAATGATGCTCCCTTACCGTACGATAAAGGGATTGACCAAACTCCAATTGCAGCAATTCATTTTCGATTAGTGTCACCAAAGCTTCATAAAATAAAGACTCCTGTTTTGCCGCGATAAGAAAACCGTTTTTACCGTGTTCAACTAAAAAAGGAATTTCTCCTACTGCAGTGACCACGACCGGTTTTTGATACCATCCATATTCCAAAAGTGCCACGGGAAGCCCCTCTGATTGTGAGGTGAGAATACCAATAGTCGATTGCCGTAGTATAAAGGGTATATCATTTTTGGTGCCGTAAAGAAACACATTTTTTTCCAAATCATATGCTACAATTAAATCCTTAATTTTTTGGGAATAATCATCTTCAAAATCTTTCCCAACCAAGTGAAAGGTCCATTCGGGATGGCATAATTTTAATTTACAAGCGACATCCAATAATAAAAAATGATCTTTTTGTAGCCTCAAATTAGCCAAACATACAATCCGCTTTCCGAGAATTCCCTTCAAAATAGTCGCTGCTGTACTGTTATTTTCTTCCGATGGAAAATTGGGCAAGTAAATGGTATTCTTAAAATTTAATTTTTGCTCCGCCCAATCTTTCAATATTTGATTCACAGCTATAATCCCACTAAAAAAGGGAGCCGCCATTTGTAAAGCACCTATTGGCCTATTGGCTAAAAACTCACTGTCACCATAATGATCGTGCCAAACTAAGTTTAAATTCGAACAACTTAACTTTAATAAAAAAGATATAAAAAAAGAGGTACTATGCGCATGAATAACAGTTACCTGATGCCTTTTCACAAACTTTCTCAGCCTGTAAACCGCAGCAAAGTCAACCGCTCTTTTTTTATTCAAAAACAAATAGGAAACAGAGTTGCTTACCTCTACTTTCAAAGGTCCTTCCTTACGGGTAACCACCAATCCGGAAAACTCAATGGTTTCAGCTAATGCATTGGCATAACTGACCGCCATCCGCTCTGCACCTCCTGCCTCCAGTGAATCGATAATTTGAATGATCCTTATTTTATGATTGTCATGTTGCATTTTTCTTCTTGCCTCTTGTTTCTTTCTTCATACTTACTATTTCGTTAATCAGGCGTCTTATATTTTGCCACTTCCATCGCGCGCAATTCTAACCCTTCAACCTTTAAACCTTAAACAATTAAACTTTAAACTTTAAACTTTTAAAAATCGCCTGCTCAAAAACCTCTAGCGTATAACTCCTCGACCAGTCCGCAGCCTTATTTCGTTTACTGTCAAAATCCGCTTGATTCTGTAATACCGCCTCTATTTGCCGACTATCATCCTCTAAATTCATTTCCAGCAAAACCCCTCTACTCCCATAATCCAGCATAAAAGGGACACACGAAACTGAAGTAGCAATAGGAACACAACCCCAAAACATCCCCTCGGCAATCACTTTTGGCCACCCTTCACTATCGGAGGGCAATACCACAAAATGACTGTCTTGATAGGCTTTCTGCACGGTAACTTTGGATTGATTACCTTCTAAAGTAATAATGGATTCAAGCTGATGCACTGCGACATATTCCTCCAAAACTTCCCGTTCTACTCCTTCACCATACAGACGCAAACGTACGGCATATCCTTTCTGATGCAATCTTTCAATCAACTGAATGGCATACAATGGCTGTTTTCCTTTGACTAAAGTACCCACGAAGACAAAATCAATTAGGTCTTCAACCACTTTTGGTGTTAGTGCCTTTTTTTCATTTTCCGAATACGTAGCGGTAAAAAAAGGTTTGATATTCAGCGAACTTCCCTCCCATGCTCCATACACTAAAACCTGCATATTTCGTGTCAAAAAGGAATTACTCAATATCCATTTCTGGAGTCGATACGTCCACGGTTGCTTCGCTTTAGGATCCCAATTCCCGGCATATTTAGCAGTTTTGGGAGTAGATGGAAATAAAATCTGTACAAAACATCCCAGCAACCCAATGTTTCCGGGACAACGCAAATGAATGTGATCGGCGTTTTTCATAGCAATAAAAATAATCCAAAGTAAACCGGGAAGTTTAAATAAAGTGCTCAAAACAGCTTTTAACGATAATAAATCAAAACTTGGAACGGGGATAAATTGTAGATTCTGATGTTCATAAGGAATATCGATGGCAGTTACTTTACCTGAAAAAAAAGGAGCTACAATGAGCATTTCATTAACTTGTTTACCCCATATATTCATTTCAAGAACATAGGGTGCGTAAGCAAAATACAGATTATCCGCTTTTGAATGGGGAACATGGGTGAATAGGACAAACTTCATTTTGACTATTATTTTTTTAAAACAGCAGCTACATCATTCCTGTTAATTAATACTGATTCAACCACGTATTTTGCTTGTGCTTGAGGAGTGCAAAAGGTGTCAAAATAATTTTTACCGTTTGTAGCTAATGCTTCATGGTAGGCTGGATTATCTATTACTTTATCGAAGACGGCTTTATATTCCATGGTTTGATCAATAAAATGCATTTCTGTATCTTGTTTGAAATTTTGAGGAAATTCAATTTTAAAAGGAAAAGACAATATAAACAGACCCTGATTTAAATATTCCGCCAATCTCCAACTAACAGCACCACAAACTGCAGGGTTATTTAAAACAATTTTAGATTTAGCACTAAACTTTGAAAATAATTTAGGAGAATATTTTTCATTATTAAGTTCAGTATCAAATCCATAATTATTTCCATCTGAGCGAGGTATAAATCCACCTTTAAAAACTATTCTTTTATCTGCCTTACAAAAACGAATAAACGCTGCACGAATTTGATTGGTTACTGGTTCTTTTTTCCAAATATTAGAGGAGAAGAATATGAAATTATCTTTTTTAAAACTTCTTTTAAATTGTTGATATGATGGCCTTCTCAAAAGAATATAAACTTGTTGAAAGACATCTTTAAATTTTAAATAGCGAAACAAATTCCATCCAAAAATACGACAATAAAGCAATGCTATATTAACGGGATAATGAGGATAAAGGGGTTTAACCTTGGGCTGCTCATATGATTCATGATCAATAAGCTTATTAGTCACAAAGTAAACACTTGCCATTTCATATAATTCTTGATTTATCACAGAAGGATCATCATTGTCAATAATGGCAATCGCACCGTTGATTTTAAAAACAAGTATCGGCTTATTGTTGAACCTTTTAAAATTAGCGTCCATTTTGAACTTGACACCATAGATTTGGTCTAATCCCAACAAATAGTAGGAAGTATAAAAATTAGGGATATTCAATAATTGTATTGTTTTCATAATTTCACCTTTCACCCTTTAAAAACAGAACATTTACGATATACATTTTAATAAAAAAAATCACTTTGGTCTATTGAACCATAAACTCCACCAACCAACTATCCTACCTACTGCCTCCGTAAAAGCTTCTTTTTTACTACTCCCGGTTAACGTATTACTAAACCTAATACCGGTCAACAGCAAAGTAATAGCATGCCATTTTAATTGATGTTTAAATGTTGGTCTAGGGTTTTTCGTTCGCCACACATACCATCCGTTTCGAACCACCATCCTTCCATATTTATAGGGATTGGGTCTTCCGGATGGATGATGATAGTGTTTCAACTGCACCTTTGTATTGATGACATTTTTGCCAAACTGTAAAGCACGGATACTGAAGTCCGCATCTTCATACAAGCCATACCCTTCAAAATAAGTGGAAAATCGAAGGGAATCAAACACTCTTTTTCGAAAGGAGAAGGACATACCAATCAACAAATCCACTTCATAAATTCGACCTGTCAAAGGAAAACCACAAGTTTTACCATGGGAATACTCCGGCATTCTTCCAGGACCAACATTGGAATGCAGTCCTAAATAATTACGCACTACATTGCGCTGTCCCTCTTTATAAACAAATCCCTCAAACTGAAAATAACGATACGCATCATATTTTTTATCAGGGACAGTTAAACTCCAACCATTCTCATTCACCGCAATACCTCCAACACCCGAGACTCTTGGATCATTTACAAAGGCATTGATCAATTCCTCAAAATAAGTGGGAGACAATTCAGTATCATCATCTAAAAAAGCAACAATATCACTAGTGGAAGCCACTTGATCTAATCCAAAATTTCTTTGTTTAGTCAACCCACGAAAGGCTTCTGAAACTAAAAAATAACGAAGATTCGCCATGTTCTTTTGAGCAATCATCCGTTCCGTTTCCTGGTTAACAGATCCATCGATAATTAATATTTCATGAGGAAACACCGTTTGCAACTGAACAGATTGCAACAATTGCTGCAACGATTGGGGACGCATATAGGTACAAATAATCAAGGATAATTTCATATTTTAGTCGTGTCGGGTTCCTAAATTCCGTAATTTTTGGGCATAAAAAACAGATTTCTTAAACTGAAGATTCTTATAAGGCAGACGCAGCAAACGATATAAAAAAGCAAGCTTAGACCCACTTAACAAATAATATGTAAAATGCTTATACTTATATTCTGTCAACTGCTTAGGCGTGTAATGTTTCAGAATACCATACATCACCGTAGGACTGGGTATAGGGGTAATATTTTTTACAGGGGTATCCAATTCCCAAGGCTGAGATTTTCTTTTTTTACCAAGCAATTTAGCCTGAGTTCCCCAAAAACGATACCCTCCGCTAGGGGGTTTTAAATGTAAATTAACAGCAAATGGATTAGATAAAACAGTTACTCCGATTTTACTTAACGACATTCCAAAATCGCTATCCTCGCCGTAACCGCCATCAAAATTAACGTCATTCCCAACCAACTGATTTACAAATTCTCGCTTGACACATGAATTGGCATTACTAAACATTTGGGTACAACCCGCAACAAATGGAGGGCGACGTAATTGTTCTAACTTATGGGCCAAATCCTCTAAATTCTGTTTGTGGTGATCCGCACGGATATCCAACCCGTTACAGGCGCCAACGGAATACGTTTGTAAGAACCGAATATGATTTTGGATAAAATCCGCAGGAATGCGAATATCATCATCGCCAAAAACAATATAATCACCCATGCACAAAGCAATCGCTTCATTCCTAGCTTTGCAGCTCCCCTTAGACTGTTGCCAGATTACTTTTAATTCAAAGGGATACTTCTTTTGTTCGTAGGCTGCTTCATCTCTCTCGCAGGACGGAGTAGCATCTACCACAATGACTTGTGTAGGTTTATAATTTTGATTAGACAAATCGTCTAACAATTGCAACGTATATTCTTGACGGAACATTGTAGGTACAATATAACTGACACTAGGGTGATCTTGAATAGAAAGAAGAGCTCTCGATGGAAGTTTGGAAGTATCATTCCTTTTTTGATAGGCGCGCTTAATACTAAAAAAGGTACTCCATTCCGAAATTTTCCAAAACCCCAATCTGTAAATCATGAAAAGAGCATGGCTTATTTTATAATTTTTCCTAAAAAAAAGATGACGGTCTTTTTGCGAAATACCAACAACTTCTTTTTGTGCAGCTGGAAATAAATTTTTAACATACAATGGAACTCCTCCTAAAAAACGGATGCATCTGAAACCAAAATCCAAAGCCTGCATTTGAGGATTTTCATAATCGCTATCAAAACCTTTTGTGAGGTCCCATACTGATTTACGAACCGCAAAAGCATTAGGATTAACCCTCCAGCTGACACATTGATCCAAGCCGTCAAAATCATTTAAATACCAAAAAAATACTGCAGTTTGATAGACCAATTCAGGGAATGCATTTTTATAGCCCTGTTCAAAAGAACTATGCCAAATATCGCCCGCTCCTTTGGACAAAACCTCTAATTGGATAAAATCTGGAGTACCAGCGTACAATAGGATTTCACCTGATGCAGTAGTAAATTCTTTTAATTGTAAATTGTCCATTTGTATTTATACCCTAACTCTTTATTTTTATATGACTTGTATTATTCAATCTGCTCATTACAACTTCTACTGCAGTAGCAGTTTCTGTTTGACGAATCACAGTTTACGACTTTTTTAAGAGCATAACAAAATCTATTTATTGTAAAATTTTTTATAAAAAACTAAACTCTGTTGTGCCACTTTTTGGATACTGAATTTTTCGCTAACTTTCTTTTTTGCCGCTAATCCAAATTCTTTTTGTAAATCACCATCTTCCATCAACTGAATAATTTTAGCCGCATAGTGTAAATGCTCTTTTGGATGTACTAAAAACCCATTGACTCCATCATCAATCACTTCCGGAGCCCATCCTACATTCGAGGCTACAATAGGTTTTTCCAATGCCATGGCTTCAATCCAGGAAACGGGTAAGGCTTCCGCAAAAGTAGGAAATACACAAACCGTCGCGCTGCTAATTTGATTTTTTATTTCATCATACGGCACAGCGCCTAAATAAGTTACATTCAGCAGCGCAGCTGGAGAAAATAGGCCTTGCATCATCTGCCAAGTGGATGAATTTCCTGAAATAATATCTGGAACATCTTTTCCTACCAGAATTAATTTCGCCTCTGGTTTTTTAGCGACCACCGCATTAAAAATAAATGGCAGTTCTAATAATCCTTTCTTACGGATTAAGCTCCCAAAATACAGTATGGTATTTTTATTATTATTTTTGTCATTATCATTACCATTGCTATTTTTATCACTAAAGACATCCATATCAATACAATTCGGAATAATAGAGAACTTTTTATCCAAATGAAATACCTCATTTGTGGTATCAGCGGTAAACTGACTCACAGAAAGCAACCCATCAGCATTTTTCAATGCTCTTTTTTCATGAAATCGATTGACCCATTTTACGGGGCGCTGATCCAAATGACAAAAATAAGTGTCTGAGCCATTTAATCGTATCACAACTGGACAATTTTTGGGAGATATAAAGGACGTAATACCCGTCCAATCCGGCGCTTCGACCAAATCAATTTCTTCATTGTCGTATAAAGCAGTAATAATATTCTCCAGTTTTTTTCGGGTAAGAAACCATGACAATCCCTTAAGTTTTACATTTCTGATTTGTTGAATACAAATACCGTTATCATAAAAAATACCTTCTTCTTTTTGGGCATACACTAAAACACGAACCGAACACCCTTCCGCCAAAAGTCCCATCGCCAGATTTTTTATACTGGTACCAATTCCTCCCGAACTTCCTGTTTTTGGATGTGGATATTCCGGCGTTAAAAAAGCTATTTTCATGGTTATTTATTAAAAAAATCTTTGATAATTATACTGGTAAACAGTCGTGCTCCAGTATCATTCAAATGCCCGCAGGAAGAAAAATACTGATCTCCCTCTACTACTTTTTCATAATTATGAATTTCAGGATAGAGATTTTGCACTTTTTCAAAATAATTCAAACCTTTGGTATTGCTGCACATCGGTGTCATTACTGCAACCAAATTGATGTTATTTTCCTCACAAAGTTGTTTAATTCCTTCATAATATTTGTTACGCAACGGTTTTAAATTGCTAATGTTATTTTTCATGTTACCCTTTTTATTACCTAAAGGATAATACCCCAAATGAGCTAAATAAATGGTAGTCTCTCTCCTTGCTGATTTGTAAAGTTCCCTAAACCCAATCTTGGAATCAAAGGCAACATACCGATAAAAAGGCACATAGTACAATTCATTAAAATCTGTTTCTTTAGAAAAATGATCGCAAATAGTTTTAGAATCATGAATAAAGGGAAGAAAACGGGAAGAAACACCATCATCTCGTTTCTCATTCGACAAATTCAAATCGGTCTCCAGTATCACATTTTTTATCTTATACTTTCGTTCCACCATAAGTTTTAAGAGCAATGAAGCTTCAAATAAATGGCCACCGCTCATTCCATAATTAAACGTTTTCAATCCTTTTTCGGCAAATATAGGAGCTACAAAATGATTATTGGCTCTGGAGGATCCTAAAATAACTACATCATAATCGCGTGCTGCTGAGTTGTAAACATAATCAATTTTCCCTCTATTCGAAGACTGTAAATAAACAGTGGTGTACAAAAAATCCAATACCACTAACAGTAAAAATAGTAGCACTAGGGTTTTGACGGTAAAAATTAAAAACTGCTTCATTGTTGTTTTATTCTGTATTATTATTCTAGTATTTTAATGTATTGTATTTAACAGCTCGATTTGACAATTAAACTACTCTTTGTCACGTCGAGCGCAGTCGAGACGCTTATATGTCTTAATGAATCTCGACTAAAGCCTGTCCTGAGCGTAGACGGAGGACTCGATTTGATAATTAAACTACTCACTATGTCACGTCGAAAGTTTATACTGAGCGGAGTCGAAGTACAGTCGAGACGCTTAGTCAAACTATTCTTCTATATCTTCAAAATCCGATTTGTATTTATGATTCGTTGCATTTCTACATTCTGATAAATCTTGTAATTTATCAAAATTCCCATCAATTAATGCCTGTTTTTTAACCCTGCTCCATTTTTTTAATTTTTTTTCAAACCCAATAGCCTGATTCGGATCTGTAAAATCCTGATAAAAAAGTAACGTCACAGGTCTTCTACTATGTGTATAGGCGTCTGGATATTTACCGGCATTGTGCTCGATAACTCTCCTGTCAATATCAGAAGTTACTCCTACATAAAGCGAATCATCGTTACAAAGAAGAATATATACATAATAGAATTTCATATACTGTTTTATTTTAAGTTAAACGAATCTCGACTGCGCTCGATTTGACAACTCGACTATAGCCTGTCCTGAGCGTAGACGAAGGACTCGATTTGATAACTCGAGATCTTTTGTCACGTCGAGCGCAGTCGAGACGCCTTATATTCCAAAACTAATCTCGACTGCGCTTGATTTGACAACTCGACTACAGCCTGTCCTGAGCGTAGACGAAGGACTCGATTTGACAACTCCACTACAGCCTTTCCTGAGCGTAGACGAAGGACTCAATTAAGCCTTAATCGATTCCCCTACTGATATCAAAACTGAAAATAAATAAATTCTTTATAATCAGAATACGTTCCCAGTGCTACAATGGCGGCAAGGCATAACGTTAATTTCAAATAACTATATCTCCCGGAAATGGGTTCTACTTTCGTGCGGCTGTTCCATTCCACAATAATAAAAGCAAGTATCAAAATAATGATTTCGTAATTGTAACGCTCGTTTTCCAAATACTGTGATTCAAAAATTCTATTGGTAAAAATACGACCAATATATTCAAAAGCCTCTGCTATGGATTTCACTCGGAAGAAAATCCAGGCCAAACAGGTAATTGCAAACGTGCTGATAATACTAAAGAAAACTTTAACGGAGTTCAAATCCCAATACAAGGATACTGTTTCCATATTAGATCGATTCCGCTTCAACAGCAATAACGGTAAAAAGTACAAAGCGTTAATAAAACCCCAGGCAATAAAAGTCCAATTGGCGCCATGCCAAAAACCACTCACTAAAAAAATGATAAACGTATTGCGGACTTTCATTGCCGTACCACCACTGCTCCCTCCCAACGGAATATACAAATAATCCTTAAACCAGGACGACAGGGAAATGTGCCAACGACGCCAAAACTCGGCAATGTCACGGGAGAAGTACGGGTAATTAAAGTTACGCAGTAAATCGATTCCAAACAGTTTGGACATTCCCAATGCCATATCTGAATAACCGGAGAAATCTCCATAAATTTGAAAAGCAAAATATACTGCTCCTAGCATTAGTGACAAGGAGTTCATTGATTCATAATTATCAAAAATAGCATTGGCATAGGTCGCACAGGTATCTGCGATCACCACTTTCTTGACTAATCCCCAAATAAACTGAAAGATTCCTTCTTTGGCTTTTTGATAGTCAAAACTGCGCTTCACTTTTACTTGTGGCAATAAATGTGTCGCTCTTTCAATAGGACCCGCCACCAGCAACGGAAAATAACTGACAAACAAAGAGTAATCGGCAAAGTTATATTCTGCTTTTATACGTTTTAAATAAATATCAATTACATACGATAACCCATGAAACGTATAGAAAGAAATACCCACCGGCAGAATCACGTTAAGCAATAAAGGACTTGTTTGAAGCCCGAATCCATTCAATAATTGAGAAAAAGAATCAGCAAAAAAATTATAATATTTAAAGATTCCCAAGAAACCCAGATTCACACTGATGCTCAACCAAAACCAAAATTTTCGTCCCAGTTCCGTTTTGGCCTTTTCTATCCGAATACCGGTGTAATAATCTAAAAAAGTAGAGAAAACCAGTAAGAACAAAAAACGCCAATCCCAACAGGAATAAAAATAATAGCTCGCAATAATGAGCACTGCATTTTGAGTGCTTTTGGTTTTATTAAAAACAAACCAATACAACACAAATACAATAGGAAGGAAAATGGCAAAGGAAAACGAATTAAAAAACATAAGGATAGGAACTATTTGACGGTGTAAAATTAAGATTTATTCTGTAATACCAGTGCAAAATGATGATCAACCATAGTAGTCAGTGAAAAACATTCTTCAATAAGCGTTCTGGTATTTGTTTCAATTTTCTTTTGCCCCAAATACACGGCTTCCAGAATATCCTTTAGAGCAAGAACGTCTTTTGCTTTATAAATATATCCATTTTCACCAGAAACAACAACCTCCTCATTCCCCCCAACATTAGTGGTTATTACTGGAACATCAGCCGCTAAACTCTCTAATATCGACAAACTGAAACATTCCATATGGGTAGGTTGTAGCATATAATCATAATTCGAAAATAAGGTTTTCAGGTGAGGACTACTGCCCATAAAAGTGAAACAATGCGTTACATTATGGTGTTTCATCTTTGCAACCAAAACACTTTTGTAGGGCCCCTCCCCGTAAAGATCAATTTTGACAGCCTTCTTTATTTCGTCCGGAAGTAGTGCGACAGCATCAATTAAATCCTGAATCCCTTTAGATTCCCGCAAATGCGATGCCGTCAAAAAACTGGGATGTATAATATTCCGATTCGTTCGTTGTAAAATATCCTCAATTATAACTCCATTATAAATCGTGAGCGTCTTCTTTTTTACAACAGAACCAAAGTCACGTATAATTTCCGATTTAGTATAATCAGAAACGCCTACAAAAACTGCAATATATCTAGAAAACAAAATCCCTTTGATTCTTTTCTCTATTCGCTTTTTTAAAGGATAGCCGCGAAGTGGTCTTGGATTGTGGTCTATGGTAATTATTTTAGCAGCGCTGAACTGCTTTATTTTATAAAAAAAAGGGGTGCATAATTCGATAAAGTGGGTAATGATATGCGTATATTCACTTTTTTTGGTTTTGCACAAACTAAGAAAATAATTTTCTACCGATTGGTGCCCGCTGTCAAAAATAGTTAAAGCGACATATTCCCCATGATCCGATTGATTCGGAAAAAACCAATCCACCTGAATGTCATTGGTTTTGCATTTGCTGTCAAACTGCCAAAAAAAGTAATCCATTCCACCAACTCTTTCGGATAACAGTTCATAATTACAAAGTACCGCTATTTTTTTAGGTTCTGTCATTATATTGTGATAAAGTAGCAGCAATGCGCGCACTGGTTCCATTTAATTTTTTACTTATTTGTAAGTCAATCATGGCCTTTCTTTCTTTTGTTCGAGACGAAGGATTGGCTAAAGCCTCCTTAATTTGATCGATCAACTCCATTGGATTCTTGGCAATACTCACAGATTGGCTATCAACTACTTTTTTGAAATGATCGTATCCTAAGAACCGTTGGTCATCATACAAACCATTTTCAGGATTTCCAAAAACGGTATTAATTACTGGTTTGTCAAATAACATAAAATCCAAACTCATTGTAGAGCACATGTTAATATTCAAATCAACATATTCCAATAACGAACGTAAATCCCTGATATCCTCCTCACTAGGAATGCGTTGCGACCAGCTTTCAGCATGATTCTCCCGAGTCAAAATCCATTTGGGGGTATTCCATATAATTTCGGGAAAATCTTTTTGTATAACAGCAAATCGTTCTGGTCCTTCTGCTGGAGAAGTACGTACGACAAGTTGGCAAGGAATTCCATTTTTATCTTCTCGTATGGCATTGGCAATAGTCCGAATCACAACAGGATCATTCGCTCCAATACTGGCATCAGCACAACTGAAACAAATTATTTTTTTACTGTCTTGTAAAGTAAACTTAGCATAAAAATCCTGTTTTTCTGTTTTGTATTTATCCATCACATAAGGCTCAAATTGAGGTGTTCCCACTACACTTACGTGTTCCTCTTTTACATTAGGATAAAAATACAACAACTCCTTTTTCATTAAATCACTCCATACCAAAAAATAATCAAAAGTCCCTAACATCCTGCCTTTGGAGGCCAAATTATCCCAACTGAAAATAAAACTGCTGACCGGTATTTTAGATTCAATCGCAGCATATAAAAAGGGAGCTAAATAAGGAGGCCTTTGATGCGTAAAAAAAATATGGGTCGGTTGATCTTCTCGCAACATTTGAATATAGCCTCTCGTAATTTTATGTTTAGCAAAAGACAAAAACTGCAGCTTTTCCGCAAACAAAATACTGGAAGAAGAGTGAACGGTTTGAGTAAAAAAGTAAATTATTTTGACTAAAAGGGATCGGGCAGAGTTAGTTTTAGGATACCCTGAATGCAAGTTGTCTTTCATTCCATAAAAAGATCTATGCTTTTGTAAATGGGCCAGTTCTTTCCATTTCCTAAAAAACCACGTCCATTTGCCCTCTACAAAAACATCCAATTCCTTTATAATAACCCTCGAAGGCAAAACAGCAGGATAAGCACTAATAGGCAGCCCCGAATAAATAATAATAGTATCAAATTGCAGGCTTGCTTCTGTTAGGAAATCACTCATTACAAAATTCCGGAATCCAACACCATCTGTGATGACTACACTTAGTTTTTTCATTATATATCTCTAAATTGTTTTTGATGATTGATTGCCCATATCGCATTAGTTTCTATCGACTCCAGAAAAAGGTTCGCACTGTTTCCTTGACCAAAATCAGTATCCGAAGGAGCTACTTCATGATCGTCTATTAGCGCTAATGCAGCTGCAATATTTTTTGTATCATAATCTACATTGATAATAGCAGCATGAACAGCTCTGTTTTGTTGTCGCGTTCCAATATTAATAATAGGAATCCCATAATAAGGGGCTTCCCGAATTCCGGCACTACTGTTCCCTATAATATATTGTGCGTTTTTGAGCAGAGTTAGAAAATATTCAAATCGCAAAGAAGGAAATATTCGAAAACGGGTATTGCTCTCTAATTTTTTATAGGCTTCCAAAATAGCGTTAGTTCCCAAATCATTATTAGGAAAAACAACAACATAATTATGGGTATCTTCCAGCAAAGCAGCAACAAAATGATCCGCATGATGCTGCATTTCGGCAGCTTCTGTGGTAACGGGATGAAACATGGCAATGGCATACGTATCAAAAGGAATCTGATAATAGGATTGGGCAACGCTCAAATTCGGTAACGCATCCGAAAACATAACATCAATATCAGGAGAGCCAATGGTAAATATAGAAGATTTCTTTTCACCCATTTGAATCAATCGTCTGGCCGCATCAGCATTAGAAACAAAATGGATGTGGCTTAATTTACTGACGCTGTGCCGAATTAGCTCATCTACTGTACCGGATAATTCTCCCCCCTCAATGTGAGCCACTAAAATATTATTGAGCGAGCCAACTATAGCGCCGGCAAGTGTTTCTGCGCGATCCCCGTGAACTATAATCATATCGGGAGGAACGGTCTTGATAAAAGCAGATAGCCCTTCAATGGTCTTGGCCAAAGTCAAATCCATCGTAGTTTCATGAGTATGATTGATAAAAGTATGAATATTTTTGAAGCCACAGCGTTCAATCTCCAATACCGTATACCCATACTGCTCTAACATGTGCATTCCGGTAACAAAAACAAATACTTCAAATCCTTCTCGTTGTTCAAGAATTGAAATCAATGATTTTATTTTTCCAAAATCAGCTCGGGTTCCTGTCAGGAAAAGGATTTTTTTCATTTATTTTTCTGTCATGTCGAGCGCAGTCGAGACACATTTAAATCTCAAATACCGTTCGATTGCCCTTGAGGGCACTATTGTTTTAGTACTCCGTATTAGTTATTTTTATAATCAAACAAAAGATGCTAAACTTGTCATCATTCAAAATCGGAATACGCTAATTGTTCATCAAGATCAATATCGCGAACCGCAATTTTCCCTATCAAATCATTAAAATATTCGGCCAAAATTGCTCCGGTTCCAGGACGCTTTACCCAGATATTTTTTTTTGTAAATAAATCTCCTTTTTTAATTGCAGCAATGGTACAAACCGTTGCAAAAGCAAAATCAATAGTCACTTGTTCCTCCAAAGCGGGCTTTTTTGTTCCACCACGCATTTGCCAAATTTCATTGGAACTTTTAATCAACTCTCCACAAGCCTGCTCATCCATACTACACACAATATCTGGACCTGTACGTTGCATATGGTCGGTAAAATGACGTTCTAATATACTAGCGCCTAGCGCAACAGCACCCAAACAGGCATTATTATTTAAAGTATGATCAGACAAGCCAAAAACTTTATCCGGAAAAGCATCATGCATTTCCACCATAGCCCCTAAACGGACCAAATGAATGGGCGTTGGATATAAATTAGTGGTGTGTAACAGCGCTACAGGTACGTTGTACTTGTAAAAAATAGCGACAGCTTTTGTAATACTTTCAAGGGTATTCATACCGGTACTTAAAATCACCGGCTTGCCAAAGGCTGCAATATGCTCCAGCAAAGGATAATTATTACATTCTCCAGATCCTATTTTATAGGCGGATACTTTGAATTTCTCCAACCGATCAGCGGCAGCTCTTGAAAAAGGGGTAGAAATGAAAATCATTCCTTTACTTTCTACATAATTTTTCAGTTCCAGCTCATCTGCTTCGTTCAGCGAACAGCGTTCCATAATTTCGTATATTGAAATTGTAGCATTGCCTGGAATTACTTTTTTGGCTGCGCCACTCATTTCATCATCCACAATATGGGTTTGGTGTTTGACTACCTCAACGCCTGCTCTGTGAGCAGCATCAACCATTTCTTTGGCTACCTGCAAAGAACCTTCGTGATTAATACCTATTTCAGCAATCACTAGCGGCGGATAGTCAGGACCTATTTTTCTTCCTGCGATTTCAATATATGGGTTCATTTATTTAGGTTTCTTATTCTATTGATCATAAAAGTTCTAATTTTTTGTTGAAACCAAAAGACCTTCATTCCTAATGTTGGATTTATAAATAGTAACTGTCCCCCACCAACATAGCTCGACGTTGGGCAATAGCCATGAGCGTATGGCTTATTTTTATTAAGAGTAATGATATTTACATGTTTTGATTTTGGAAAAATTTGTTGAATTAATTCTGTTTGCCCTTTCCTGTCACCCTCAATAAATATTATTGTGTGCATTTTACAGAAAGATACAACTTTGGTCAAAGTCTCATCATATCCGTCAATTATTATCAGATCAAATTTATTATCTTCAACAAGCTCAAGTTGAGGATATAATTTTAATTTATCGAAATACTTTACATTACTTTTTAGAGCGTTTAAACAGAATTTGTTGCTTTCGGTACCTACGTAATTCAATTTTCTATTTTCTTTCTCAGAAAACTTTAACACCGTATCAGAAATTGATCCTATTCCTAAACCTAACTCTAATATATTTTCAATTTTATATTTAATTATTATTTTAAGGATCGTTTCTAATGCAAACTCACTTGCAATGTAATCACTGCCTTCAAAACCACAAAACATTTTATAATTTTGTTCAACTAAATCTTTGTATTTCATTTATTATAAATTAAAAAATTGGCATAATCCAGATCCTCTTGTATATCAATATCAACTCTTGCAAAAATATGATTTACTTCATAAGGAAGGCTATTTTCAGAAAATATTTTACCTTCTCGAATCAATTTTGCTTGAGCAATATACAACAAGCCATTTTCAAAATAGAGTGGTTCTAAATCCTGACTACGTTGACCTATTTTGTAATTATAAGGTTCAAAATAATTGTTTGATATTTTACCTAATTTTTGATGGTTCCTCGTGACAGTGAATAAACTTTCAGCATCATTCATTCGAAACATTTCAAAAGCTTCTTTTAACAGTTTCTCTGGGCGTAACGGATTAGTTGGTTGTAAGACCACAACAGATTCTACAGCTTCAGCAATACTATCTAAAGCATGCTGTATTGCCGTTACGGTAGGCTCAAAATCTCCTGAAATAGCGGCTGGTCTGTCAATTACCCTAGCGCCATACTGTAAAGCAATTTTTTTTATTGCTGCATTATCGGTCGTTACATAGATTTCATCAATGATAGACGGGCTTCTTTGTGCAAATAGAATACTGTGAACCAATAAAGGAATACCTCCTAAAAGTAACAAATTTTTATTTGGCAAACGTTTGGAGTTACCACGGGCAGGAATAATGGCAATAGTTTTCATGTATAAAATTATATTGCTGTAAAAATACTTATTTTTTCGAATTTCAAATGCTCTCTGAGATTTTAATACTACTTTAGAATTAAGTAATGGCTCTAATTTAATGTCCTATTTTAATAAATTAGTAATTTCTTTCCCTCAGATTTCACATAGTAGAATAGATTAATTTGTCCACTATCTGTAACAATCTTTTAATCCTTCTAATCTGTGGCAAAACTTTTTTTAATAATTATGACAATATATATTTCTTGCTACTTAATGATTTAACAATTTGCTTTTTGCGTTAAAAATAAAAATACAGCCCTAAGCTCTAGTTCTAAAAATGGAACAAGCCTTTTGTAAAGGAAAATACAATTCTACTCTCATTTCTAATAAGGGAATTAACAAACATCACTGCCAATTATGACAAATGGGATATTTCAGTTGACGAATAAAACTGATAAGCACGAAATTCCATGTCTTAGCTCCCCTCTGCAGAGTCACTACTATTTGGGTTAAGAATATATTTTTCCTATTCCACAATGTAAAATTCAATACTCAACACTCCCAGAAAGGTATATTGCCCTGTAAATCTTATAAAATTGTATTTCAAATTGGATTGATAATGGTAAAAAACGCTATAATACCGCTACCTCAGCTAAAATCTAAAGATCACATAAACATTAAATATTCACTGCAATTTTTTATTTTTTTTATTTATAAAAATCCTATATTTTATGACATTTAGCTTTGCATTAAAAAAACACAGCGCGCTTATTATCAAATAATTATGCAAATAATTTAATAAAAATAAACTTCATTATTTTTTCTATTTGTTAAAAACTGTAACTGATTGTCAATAACTTAGATACTACTAAAATGCTACTTATATACAAAACCATTGTATCTTTGAAATGTCAGTTAGATACTTTTAACAAGTATACTAAGACCAAATATTTTTATTCATTTAATACCAATACACAATGGCTATTAAATACAAAGTTCTTCCAAGAAAGAACCCACGGGACCTAATGGCTCCTGAAAAATTTTATGCTGCTGCACTTGCAGATGGCGATGTAGATTTAGACCGACTCGCGGAGTTGATCTCTTACCAATGTACGGTTACGGCCTCAGACTGCTATGCCGTTCTGTTGTCTTTAGAACACAACATCATCGGAGAATTAGGGCAAGGCCGAATTGTTAAACTGGGCAGACTGGGCAATTTCCAAGTAGGAATAAGCTCTGAAGGAAAAGAAACAGCCGCTGATGTTTCCTCAAGCGCTATTAAAAAAAGTCGGATTCTTTTCCGTCCCGGAAAAAAATTACGCAGCATGCTGAATGAGTTATCATTTAGAAAAGCCGGCTAGAACCCCGTAATCAGTAGCATCTGATTATTGTAAGACCTCGAGTATTCCAGTACTCGAGGTTTTTTTTGGTTTATTTAAATCAAAAACACGGTTTATTTCGTCTTGACTGGATTTTTGTTTCGTCAAGACGTTGCAAAAACAACATCAGGTCAAGATATAAATAACTTCTTGAAGAACAAATTACATTCGATTTAAAATAATTTCCCTAAAAACTATCTCTTCATACCGCCATAAAAGCTAAAAAATTCGATTTTTTTAATTCAAAAAAGTAGTTTCTCTGGTCCTAGAAATCTCCTTTAGTGCTTTTTTCACATAAAAAAAACTCAAAAATACCGGCTAGAACCCCGTTTTTTTGAGCAAATTAATTAGTGTAAGACCTCGAATAATTCCAGTTATTCGTCGAATTATAAATCAAAAGTAGTGAAATGTTTCAATATGTTGTAGTGTTTTTTGATAAATATAGCTGTAAAGAATATCGATTCACCGCTACTTTTAGCATCCATCTGCTTCTACAAATTATTAGATTACGCCAAAAATTATTTTTCATATAAACGCTTTTGGTATTTCCCTCCATAATCCTGAGTGAAACGTCAGAATTAATAACATATTCGTACTGAAAAAAAACTCTCACTATCGAGAAAATAAACTAGAAGCGTTTCAAAATCGCAATCCTTTTGCTTTTCTCATTTTATCTAATACTTTTACATTAACTGGTTTTCTATAAGAAAGTACTTTAGGAATACCCCAAAGAACTTCAATACTAACGTTAAAAAAAATCTTAAAACAATTAAAATCTCTTAATGCATACTTCCTGAAATTATGCCAATACAGCTTAAAAATATTACCTAAAGGAAAGGGATAATACACTAAAAAATAATAGGTAGAATTTTTCAATTGTTTACCAAACCTAAAATAATTCTGTCCAGCTTTCTTTCTTTCGATCAAATTCACACGATGATTCACCTTAATTTTATTGGAATATAAAATATCGTGCCCCGCCGCTAACACTTCAATCGAAACACACGATTCTTCTCCATAAATATCAATCCAAACCGGAAAGCCATTGGTAGCTTCATAAACATCTTTACGGATAGCAAACCCACAGCCAATAAATTCATTGGTTAAATATTCCTCATTACTTAAGGCTACGGTGTTCAAAGCTTGTGAATCAGAATCATATATTCCTTTTATTTCTTGAAAGGCTATAATTCCTACATTAGGATATTGCTTAAAAATTGAATTAATTCGACTTACAAAATCAGAATATAAAGGATGCGCATCATCATCTAAACCGATAAAAATTTGTCCTTTTGCTTTTTGATAAAGTCCATGCCTTGCTCTTGAAGCACCTATACTTTTTTCGCAAGAAAACCACATAACCCAATTAAATTGATCTATCAACAAAGTTGATTCATCTGTACAGCCGTCCAGAAAAACTAAAACCTCTACATCTGTTTTATTGATGAGTAATTCTAAAATAATTAGTGTTTTTAGTAACTCTGCTTTACGATTTTTTGAAACAATTAGAATTGAAGCTTGCATATAAATAGATTATCTAAAAAAATTTAATATCATAAAAAAATAATTTAGCAATTTTTAGTTGTGATAAGTATAAGAAAAGTCGTATTTTAAATACTTTTTTATTTAAGTTGACTCTTAATCAGTCGAGTTAAACCGATGAATTTCACATTGGTTACTATTATATACCAAATAACAGGATTGTACCTACTAATACTAGATCGTTTCCAGAAATCAAGGATTTTTCGAGCTAATAAATAACTAAATTTTCTTTTGTCTTCGCTTTCTAAGTTATTGGCGTTATTCAAAAAAAGTCGATTAAAACAATCTATTAGCACCTTTAGTTTAGACTGAAAATGCTGCATACTTTTTGCATTCGAATCATAATAATATTCAAACACCTGTTGAGGAGACAAATTTATATTAAAAGTTTTCCAATAATTTGAAATAATAATAGAGCGCTCTTTGAGATGCACTATTTTATTTTCTGATGAACGATGATTACTTGTTTCAACTATTCTGTTTTTAACTAAAAATTCCGGCAAATTGACGATTATATGTTGTTGAACAATATTAGTCCACAGACCCCAATCTTCGCAAGTCCTGATATCTTCATCATATTTAAAATTATTGGATTTTATTACTTCGGATCTAAAAACAATTGTTTGATGGCCAAAAGAAGCTCCAAATAACAAATATAACTTTATGTAACTATAATTTTCAGGTTGCAACCAATTTACAGATTTAATTTGACTCATTTCTTTTAACCAAAAAGCCTGGGTTCCACACATAGCGATATAAGCATTTTCATCCATAAAATCGATCTGTCGCTGAAATCGTTCTGGAAATGCCCAATCGTCAGCATCCATTCTGGCAATATATTGATAAAGAGGTAATAATTTTTCTAAACCAAAATTTAAGGTTTTGGCAATACCCAAGTTCTCTGAATTTTTTATATAGATAACTCTCTTATCATTATAGCCTGATATAATTTGATTTGTATCATCTGTAGAACAATCATCGAAAATATAAAAATCAAAATCGGAATACGTTTGATTTAATATAGAATCTATACTTTCCTTCAAATATTTAGCGCAATTATAGGTAGGCATTAAAACTGCTAACTTTTTCATTGGTTAATCATTTTTTTTAGAGTATCAATAGTTTTTGAATTATATTCAGGATCAAATTTTCTTGCAAATAATAGACTTTCTTCAATACTATATAAATCTCCATCTTCCAGATATCGCGGACTGGCCTCTGCTCCTTTAAAACAAACTAAATGAGTTTTTTTATTAAATACCACAAATTGCTTTTGCAAATTGTAATTTAAAATCAAAGTTGCAAAATACAATTCATCTGGTGCTAAAACATATTTAAATACAGAGTTGAACTGTATGTTTTTATTACTTTTTTCAAGAATAAATTCTAATAAATCTTTCGTCAAAATCATCCATTGACTGCTTCCATAAATTTGGAAATTTGGAAATCGATTCTCAAATCGATTTAATGGAAACAAGAAACTGAAATGCATTTTTTTTATAACTCTGTTCGTCCAGCAGTTCAGTTTAGGATATTTTTTATATTGAAAAAAATAAAAGTTTTCTAATCGAAACAAACCTCCTCCCCACCATTTATTATAGGGTAATTTCCAATAATGTAAAAATGAAGTATTTATATTGCTTTCTAAAAATCCATGAATAACTTCATTTCTTTTTAAAGGTAAATCCTCGCTGGAAAGCATTATAAAATGATATTTTGAATACGTATAATGCTCGATCATAAAACTTTGCACTTCTTTCATCGTGTTCAAAGTAGCTTGTACTAAACTATAAGTCCCCCAGCTACACCGAACTCTATTTTTTACAAAATGACTGAATGAATTTTTAATTAAATTTTCATATTCCTTTTGATTTACTTTTTTATCTAAATGAATAAAAAACAAAGATTTATTATCATCTAGCAATGCTATCAAATCCTGAATTTGGCTTGGATTCTTATGTGCTAAAATACAGTAGACTTTTGTATGCATTATAAATTACTTAAAAGATAACTTAACTCATTTGCAAATTCAAGCGCTGGTTTTTCGGGAATTAAAGTTGTAATTTCTTGTCGCGCCTTAGTTCCTATTGCTTCCCAATTAATTCTTTGTTGCCAAGCACGCTCCAAGGCTTCATCCACATACTCTGGCCTTGGCGCAGCAGCAATAAAACCAGACTCATTATCCCGAATAAATTCGGCGTTTCCGCTTACATTAGTGACAATTACTAATCGCTTGCAAAGCATTGCCTCTACAATTACAATAGGTAAGCCTTCAAATCTTGAAGTTAAAATCAGACCATGATTCATTTTCCATATTTCTTCTGTTGAAGTATGAGAATGTATAATTACATTGTTTAATTGATACATTTCGACCAAAGCCTTCAAATTTTCTATATCATTCCCTTCTCCATAAAAATTAACATGTAAGTCTCTGCTTTTCCACTTCGCTTCAGCTAGAACCTGAAGTAAAACATCCTGACCTTTTGCACAGAAATCATATCTTCCAACAAAAGCCAAATGAAAAGCTTCTAGTTTTGGAAAATCTAAATCAATTGCAAAAGGCACATTAAAAGGGTTACGAGTGACAACAGCATTATCTAATATGATTCCCAACTGATTTTGAGTTACTAAAAGATTATCTTGACTGACAAAATAATTTTTCATACTGCTTACAAATGCCAATTCCATCTTCTGTCTTAAAACTAAATTAGGCCACAATCCTTCATTTACGGCATGCGAAATAGTGATATAACACAACTTATTTTTTCGCGCAAACAACATTAATTCTACAGCGTTGAAATTAAAGCCTTGATTCATTACTATTAAATCCGGGTTAAAATCAAGAATCAATTTATGCCTTAAATTAGCGGATTTAAACCGTTTACGGTAAGGCAAAAAACGATTCAGCGTTCGTTTCCATAATGACGAGATAGAATTTGAATGTATAAAAATTTGTATTTTACTATCTTTTTCGAGCGAAAGTAACTCTTGAGGAAGTTTTAGTTTTTCATGAACGCAAACAGCTATAGAAAAACTAAATTGAGATAATTCTGCAACAGTTCTAGACCACAGCAACTCGCTTCCACCCCACGATACATTTTCGGTAGTAAACAGTATTTTTTTAGAATTATTCATTTAGAAAGGCAATTTTCGTTTTACTTTTTTAAGGATCGTTGTTATTAAAAGATTAAAAGATGGTTCCTCTTTAAGTTTTTTATTTTCGATAACACTTTCTCTAAATAGTGCTAAATGTTTTAATTCTTTTTTATTAAAAATATAATCTAGCAACTTTGATCTTTTTTGCCAAGCCTCTGACAGCATAGAATTATCTCTAACCCTATAGTCAAAAAAAAGTTCGTCTACATATTCAAACCTACAACCGGCATTACCCATTCGAAGCCATAAATCCCAATCTTCGAAACCCATGACCGGCATTGTTTCATCATATCCACCCAACTTTTCCCAAGTAGATTTTCTAAAGCCGGCACAAGCATCTATATAATTATTGAGTAGCATCTCCGGAAAATTAAAAGGTTTGGATTTCCAAATGCTAACTTTATTTCCAAAATTTTGAGCATTACCATGAACAACATCAATTTCCAGATTATTGTTTAAAATACTTATTGTTTGTTCTATAAATTCAGGTCTCAATTTATTATCCGCATCTAGTGGAATAATATACTTCCCTTTGGCCTGTTTAATTCCATTATTCCTTGCTTTTGCCAAGCCTAAATTGGATTGATTAATATAAATTATAGCCTTATCACTTTTTACAACTTCCTCTAAAATAGCATTAGTAGTTGCATTAGTTGATCCATCATTAACTAAAATGACCTCATAATCTTCATTCATTGAATATTCTTTTATACTAGCAATAGCCTCCTCAAGATATTCTCCCAGATTGTAACAAGTTATGATGATTGAAAGACTAGGATTTTTCATGCTTTAAAATTTTGGCTTTAGTTTTCTAAATCAACTCAAGATTATCAATTGTTATATCAGAAGTAAATAGTAGTCATAAAAAATATTAAGGTTATAAATACTATTATTTGTAACCTTTTGAAAATATGTTATTTTTTTCCAGTGAAAAATACATTAATAGTAACCTTCAATCTATTCATGATTTTTTCAATCAAGGTCTTCTTAGTCAAATTTGCTTTAGCATTTTCATGTATTAATCGATAAAAAACTTTTAGTTGACTTGTATTTTCAATATCATTATCTAATAAATATTTTTGATACAACGAAAATAAGTCCTTCAAATCTGTTCTAGTTTCAAAATTATAGCGCGTTAAATATGACGCTATTTTATTTGGATAATTGTATTTGTAACCACTAAAATGAAAGAAACGCAAAGGTTGTTGATGATTAATACAAAAGTTTTCATTAGCTAAGTTTGTTAATTTTCTTTCATGCAAATTCCAGTTAGCCATGTTATAACCTAAGTGTTTAATTATGTGATAATTATCGAACAGAGATGGTAAATAATTAATCCACATTTGGTCATAAAACATATTTCTGCTAAAATCGCAAAAACCATATTTTAAAACCCTATCACCCCACCATTTTATAAAACCATTTACCCTATTAAATCTTGCCAAAGCAATAAAACCAAGATTATAAACTCCTCCCCTTAGAGTATGATAATCTGTAGGAGCATAATCATCATCTATAGGTGAACAAATATGAGGTGTTATTATTATATCTACAGAATCTAACATTGTTATAACTTCCTCAAAATAACTTAACACCAATATATCTGGATCAAGATAAATCAATTTATCAGCATTATAATTTATAAAAATATGTTCTATAAATGTAGGCTTAACTGCTGTGTTTAATTCAATAATATTATACTTTATAACTAAAGACTCAAATTCTGGAACATTAATATCTTTTACTTTTACTATTTCAAAATTATTAAATTGACTATAATCAAATGATGAGTCAAACTCATCTACCAATCCAATAATAAATTTCCAATTAGGATGGTGTTCTAAAAAAGAATCTCCTAAAGTTTTTGCCTGTGCTAAATAATTGTTAGAACAAATAGTAAAAGCTATATTCATAGATTTATTTATATATTTAATTATCACTAGATAGTTTTTATGAATACTTAATTTTAATTAATTTGACTGAACTCAACGCTGCTTTGTGATTCATTGAGATTTTTTAAAAATTATTAAAAATCGTAAATTTAAAAAAAGTATTACAAAAAATATCAATAACAAACTTCTTGTTTTTCAATTTATTCAGATTTTTTTCCTTTTCTTCTTTAGTTTGTTTTACAATACTATTTAATTGTGTGAATGAGCCTAATTGTTTAACAAAAAAATCAACATGCTTAATGCTCATATATTCCAATAACTGCTTTTCATGATCTTCACTATATTGTTTATGTCGTGAAACACTTTTAATTCTATAATAAAACCCACAAATATCTATACACTTTACTTTTCCACCCTCTTTTAATATTGCAATCCAAAACTCCCAATCTTCTATTCCATGAATCATATTTACATCATAACCACCAACCCTTTCCCAATCTGTCTTTTTAAATAAGGCAGAACAAAAAATCATATTTTTTTGACTTAAACTATGAAGAGAAAATGGCTTTAAATCCCATAACCCAAATTCATCACCAAATTTTTCAGCTTTACAATAAACCACTTTCAAAGATGCATCTTCTTGAAAAGATTCTACTGCTGCTTTAATATAATTAAATGAAATTTTATCATCCGCATCCAATGGCAAAATAAATTCGCCTGTTGCTTGTTTGATTGCTGTATTCCTAGCGCTACTTACTCCTCTATTTTCCTGAAAAAAATATTTAAATCGAGAGTCCTTGACAATCCACTCTCTTGCTACAGACGCGGTATTGTCCGGACTACCATCATTTATAATAATACACTCCCAATTTGTATAGGCTTGATCCAACACGGACTGTAACGCTTCATCGAGGTATTGCGCTTGGTTGTAACAGGGAACAATTATGGAAACTAATTCATTCATTCTAAAATTTCTTTATTAATCCTAGTTTAACCAATAAATTTATTTTTCTTGATTTTCTTAGATTTGAAAGTGTGTTTTTTGACTCATTCAATTGAGAAATATCAACCAAATAAGATGAAAAATTTAACCTCAAAACCTCTTGTTTTTCCCTAAAAATTATTTCTTTATTTTGAAAATTTGAACTCAAGCCATCCAAATAAAAAGTAGACAAAGTCATATCAATCTTTAAATAAGTAGAATTGTATTTACATATACTTTCTATAAAAAATTTCCAATCAGAAACAATTTTAAGATTTTCATCATACATACCAATTATACAAAATAAAGATGATTTTATAAAAGTTGCTGGATGCGGTAATGTATCATTGATTAAATAAGAAAAAGGCAATTTATGTGGATATTCCTTTATAGATGCATTATTGCCATCAACAACATTAAGATTGTAATAAATAATATCTTGCTCAGTTATTTTATTATAATTCTGTTCCAAAACCTTCAAATCATACAAATGATCCCCACTGTTCAAAAACAACAAATATTCCCCGCTGGCCTTGGCAATACCCTTATTCATAGCATTGTAAATCCCTTTGTCCGGTTCACTAACCCAATATTCGATGTGTTCACTTTGACTTTCGATATATTCGGCACTGCCATCGGTGGAACCTCCATCAATAACGATATACTCAAACTCTTGCCAAGTTTGATTCACGACACTCTCGACGGTTCGTTGAAGTCCTTCGAGGTTGTTGTAGTTGATGGTGATGATGGAGAATTTATTCATATTAAAATTTGTCTTCAACTAAATCCATTGCTGCTTCAATTGCTTTATCCATATTGTAGTACTCCCATTCAGCAAAACGACCAAGTAAATAAAAATGCTCAGGCTCTAAGCTTTCTTTTAAATTACAAATCAAAGTTCTGGTATCTTGTTGTTGAATTACATAACTATTTGGTTCTTTATTGAAAGCTATAGGTTCTAAATTACCTGGAAGTTTTGCCAACTCTTTTATCATTTCTTTGTCAGAGAGAATTCCTGAAAACTCCACAGTACAAGTTTTTCTCCTATTTGCAATATTATTGTTGGGACTAAAATTACCCGTAAAAATAATTCTGTGTGGTTTGATATTAGAATCTGGTAAATATAACCAGGAAAGATCTGAATCATCAGTATAGCACAACACATTAGATGTACCGTTACTAATAAGTGATCGAACAGCTGAACAATTGTTTATTATATCTGTATTATCAATTTGAATTAAATTATACAACCTTCTAACGTCTCCGGTGAAAATTACTGAATCAAACAGTTCACCATTTAGCTCCCATTTTTTATTAATATTTCTGATTGAAGATACATCGACGCCAGTTTTAATATCGACATCTCTAGCAAAATTTTCAGCAATAAATGATGAACCGCCTTTTTTGGGATAAAAGAAACTACTATGAACCATAGTCTTTTCATCTACTTTATAGATATTGTTGGTGATAATATTCAGTAAATTTGGCATTGGAAGTTTTCCTTCCAACCACGGTAAAGGAACCTTCGCTAAGTCGGTATTCCATATTTTATAATTATATGTTTTAAAATACAATTCATATAATGTATTACCAAAATTTATTTTCAAAAAATCATCAAAATTATTTGCTGCAATTTTTTCATTAAAATTATTCGATAATAATTCGGAAAAAATTTGCTCGACAAGTGATTGCTCAAATTGATGGAGGTGATTTTCTATAGGATAACCAATAATTCTATTCTCTATCCATATTTTTGCATTCCTTTTTGCTAAAATAAAAGTCTCATCCTTATCAAATTGTTTCCAAAACCAGTCTTCAACCTTCTTGATTTTTGTATTGAAAACATGACCACCAACACGATGAAATAAAACACCTTTTTCTTCTGTACATTTAACAAGTCCTCCTATTTGAGTACTTTTTTCATATACAACAACATTGTGACCTTTATCTTTTAGCATACGAGCAACAGACAGACCTGAAATACCAGCACCAATAATCGCAATATTATTTTTCATTTTTTAACGAGTTTATCTTTTCCCAATATCGGCTTTCACAAAGCTCCATCAATACATTCCTTTCCATATTTCCATGAGCAAACCAATGAATATAAGCGCGAAGTTCTTCAGCTGGTAATAGTGAAATATCTTTTATATATAAAACTTCCTGAGACTCCCAAAGCACTAAATTTACTGCTAACAATCCAAAAAAGGCCTCTTCCCAATCTTGTGCAATTACATCTGTTTTAATATTTGTAATTTTCGAATTAATCGCTGAATTACCAGGCACTGAATTAGCTAAACATCTAATAATATCTTTTGTTTGATTTTCAAATAAGTTATTGGCATTTTGCACATTGTTTGATTTATTTCGAAGACACCATTCTTTGATAATAAGGATAGTAAATCTATCCGTTAATGAGCCAATAGTGTTTAAACCAATAGAATCTTTTTTTTTCGGTAATTCTTGAATAAAATTTTTTTTTACCCATAAAATTTTCAATTTTTCAACTTCATCTTCCTTTATTTGTTTTAATTTACCATATAATTTCTCAACAGCATATTGAAGTGGTTGTGGTTCTTTTTCAATTGGTAAGGTATCCAATAAACTTTTTGCGTAAGTAGATAATTTTACAAAATAATTAACGTCCTTCATATTTATTTTTTTTTACAATTTCGTGTATAATACTGTTTATGATTTGTCGTATTGAATCAGAATCTATTTCAAACTCAATTATTTCATCACTAGTTAGACCCATAGATATCAAACTACTTCCAGATAAAAATGTCCCTGCATACCAATCAATTTTTGGATATATAATATATTTTTGCGATTTAGAGGAAGATATTAAATCACAAAATCCACTTCTAACCCCCACGAAAATTTTACACATTTCAACAAAAGGAATCGCTTGACTTAAAGAGAAATCAACAGCAATTACATTTTTTAAATCAACATATTTTTTGTTAGAACTATTAATTAGCACTTTATAGCCTAATGCTTGTAATTCATAGTTAAGTATCTCCCAAAAATCGAAAGGAATAATATCTTCATCGAAGGAATTAGCATGTGGGGCTAAAAGAACATTTTTACAATCAGTTAGATTGTATTTATTAAACTTTTCAAATGCAGCATTTCTAACAATCTGGTTAATGATAGGTTTATTGTATCTAGTTTTAATTGGCAAAGTCAGCATTATTTTATACACATCACCTAATGTCAACCCATTATAACCTATGAGACTATAAAGTGATTCTTTTAAAAAGTATTCAGGGTGCAAAATAATGGGAATTCCTTGATTTAAATTATTACAATGACAAAATTGTAATTCTTTTTTATCAATGAAAACTATTTTCTTCACCTTTATCTCAAAAATATCTAATAACTGAGCTTGATAGGGTTTTACCAAGCCAACAGAAACACTATTTACCCCGTTTTTCTTTTGGAACGCAGTTAATAAAGACAGAAATAAATAAAAATCGCCAATACCATACGGAAATATAAAAAACCACTCGTCTTTTTGAATATTAATTTTATATTCAAATTTCAACTTGGAATAACTTCTTAAAAAAAATTTTATTATTTTTTTCACAAGAAAACTCATTAAATCTTATTAATTTCCCACTTCAATGGAATGAATACTGTACCTGGCCTACTCTGGGTTTGCCCTCCATATAACTCATCAATATATTCAAAGCCTAATACATTTGGAAAATACTCTAAAGTTGTAAAACCCCTTATATTTGAGCCCAAATTAACAAAGTAATTGCCCGCACGTAAAAACTTTGGTAATGGAATAAGAATCTCAAAGCATCCTGCTTCACGAATAGAATCCGACATATCAAAATCATGACTAACAAAAATCGATTGATCCATTTGGTTAACAATTTCAAACGCAAATGTGCCATCAAAAACTTTTGCCTCTACAACAACTTTTAACTTTAAAAAACATTGTTTCCTATTGCTAACTACTTGAACATATTTATTCTCAGAATTTATTATTGAAGCATGTGTAAAGTAAGCAATAGAATTATTAGGAGTTAATTTATTCCAGATTGACTCAAAAATTTGATTTGAATTAATATATGAATCAACAGCCTCCGTTATTCCTCCCTCAAAAACAACCTTCCCATTCTCCAAAACAATTCCTCTCGTGCACAATTGTTTCACCGCCGCCATATTATGACTTACAAACAAAACCGTTCTCCCTCCTTGATTGGAAATATCCTTCATCTTGCCAATGGCTTTCTTCTGGAACTCTGCATCGCCCACGGCCAAAACCTCATCCACAATCAAAATTTCAGGCTCCAGAAATGCGGCTACGGCAAAAGCCAGTCGTACATACATCCCGCTGCTGTATCGTTTTACAGGGGTATCAATGTAGCGTTCACATCCGGAGAATTCAATAATTTCGTCAATCTTCGATTTGATTTCTTTTTTGGTCATCCCTAAAATAGCTCCATTGAGGTAAATATTTTCCCTGCCAGTCATTTCGCCATTAAATCCGGTTCCTACTTCAAGCAAAGAAGCCACGCGACCTCCAAACTTAATACTTCCAGTAGTGGGAGCGGTCACTCGAGATAATATCTTTAATAAAGTTGATTTTCCCGCACCATTTTTTCCTATAATCCCCAAAATCTCACCACGTTCCACCTCAAAATTAATATTCTGCAGTGCCCAGACATAATCGCTGGTGCCTTTGGTACTTCGGTCATTGGTATCGCCAATTTTTAAATAAGGATCTTCCTTCCCGCGCACCTGATGCCACCATCGGTTCAAATCGTGCGCCATAGTACCAGTACCCACTTGACCCAAGCGGTATTGCTTAGAAATGTTTTCGGCTTTTAATATAATGTCTTTCATAATTCGGGAGAAGTGAAAAGTAAATGGTGAATAGAAAACAACTTCTTACTATTCACAATTCCGTTTCATTTTACTCGTTTTTTAGCTATATACTATTTTCTTTTTTTAATTTTTACGTAAGATTCTTTATCACATTCCACGATTCTCTTCTCACTTTTCACCTTTCACCACTCACAATTCACTTTTCACCCTTCACTTTTCTCACTTCACTTCTCTCACTTCACTTCTCTCACTTCACTCACTTCTCTCACTTCTCTCACTTCTTATTTATATAATTCTTAAATCCAATCAAAAGCTTTTTAACCTCAATAAGTTGTTGTCCAAAAGCATCCTCATTTGTAACAAATCCTAATCGTGTCGCAATTAAATATTGCGTTTCTAATTCTGAGAGTGACCCTATAGAAATATAGAGAAAATGCATCAATTCTTTATCTCCTTTACGTGCAGCTCCTTCCGCTATGTTAGATGGAATAGAAACAGCTGCTCTTCTCATTTGACTCGTCAAACCATACTTCTCAGTATCTGGAAACATTTGTGTAATTTGGTAAACTGTAACTACCAAATCCATGCTCTTCTTCCAAACCTCCAAATCTTTATGATCCATATCTTTTTTATTTAGTGAGTAGTGAATCGTGAGTCGTGAGTAGCAACTAACTATTCACTTTTTTCTCTTCACTCTTCACTCTTCACTCTTCACTCTTCACTCTTCACTCTTCACTCTTCACTCTTTACTCTTCACTTCTAACTCTTCACTTCTAACTCTTCACTTCTAACTCTTCACTTCTAACTCTTCACTTCTAACTCTTCACTTCTCACTCTTAAACCGTATCTATAAAACTCTTTTCCGTCCTATTAAATATCAAAACTCCTACTAAAAAAACGAAAATGGTTACTAAAAACGTAAAACCCAATCCGTAAATAGAGAGTTGCCCAACATCCAGCAACATATATCGCGTCGTTTCAATCACGTATGCTAACGGATTGTATTCGACTAACCAGCCGTAAGTAGGTAATTTTTCTTTGATCAAAGCCATCGGGTACATCACTGCCGATAAATACATCAACAATTGTACACCAAAACCAATCAAGTTACTAAAATCACGGTATTTAGTAACTAAGGAGGAGATAAACATACCCAACCCCAATCCTAAAACACCCATCATAACAATTAGTAATGGAAAGAATAAAGTGGTTACATTCATGCCTATTGCAGCTCCTTGAAAATAGTAATATCCGTAAAAGCAAATGAATATAAAAAACTGGATTCCAAACTTCAATAAGTTGGAAACAACAATTGAAAGCGGTACGATTATACGGGGGAAATATACTTTCCCAAATATCCCTGCATTGGCTCCAAACGTATTCGAAGTTCCGGTTAGACAAGCCGTAAAATAATTCCAAACTGTGATTCCGGCCAAATTAAATAAAAATGGAGGCACGGTACCAGTATCTATTCCGGCAACATTATTAAATATAATAGTAAAGGTAATCGAAGTGAAAAGCGGTTGAATCAAATACCAAAGCGGTCCTAAAACGGTTTGCTTATACACCGTAACCACATCCCTTTTCACAAAAAGCAGCAGCAAATCACGGTATTGCCACACTTCCTTTAGATTGAGTGTGAAAAATTTATTTTTGGGTGTTATTTCAAACAGCCAAGTGGTATTTGTATGTTCTGAATGGTTCATTGATTAATGCTAATGTCGTATTGATTCTTTCCTGCTACTTAACTCAGTCGAGACGTATTCCGTTTTGTGGGCTAAAGGCAGTCGTTACGAGGCAAATATAAATCATTTGGACTAAGTATCCCATTAAAAACGAAGGGTTAGCGCATTTCTTTTTTGCTATTTCCTTTGAGGGCGTGGAAAAAAATCACAATCGGATCCCACCAACTTGTTTAGCGCAAAAAAAAAGCTTCAAGAACACTCTTGCAGCTGTATAGGATTGAAACATTGGACTTCCCATTCTATAAGAGTGCTATCTGACACCGTATTCTTTGGTGCTACTATAAAGTCTAGCACATCCTTGATCAAACTGGGTTTTGTTGTATTCTTAGTGTTGGATTGAAATCCAATTCTACTTGTGGGATTGGCACAAACACTTCATTATATGTTGCTGTACCGAGTTTGTTCCTAAAGCGCTACAGTTAGGATGTCCTCACGCTACAGGCAGTTAAAAATGTTGCTGCACTGGTAAAGCTACCATTACTCTTATTAAAAAATACTGTTAGAGCAAATAAGAGGGAACCGGCAATGCGCTTATGTACTATTACTGCAAAAAAAAACCTTCTGTGACGCATCACAGAAGGTTTTCAATAGTGTTATAGGTACTAATTAATGTCCAGGATTTTGAACCGCTAATTTATTATACAACAATTCATTTAATGGTATTGGCCATAAATACTGCGTATCAGTCGTACTTACTGATGGAGCAAGTCCTTTAGCAGGGAAGTTTTGTTTTAACCTCATAATATCAGGAGAACTAAACCCTTCACCTAATAACTCAATTCTTCTTTCAATTGCAATTTGGTCCAATAATGCTTGAACATTCGTAAAAGACGCACTTGTAAAAACTGTCGTAGCATCTGATCTTCCTCGAACTGCATTTAACAATTGAATGGCTCTTGCATCAAGAGAATTTGAACTTCTGGTTAATGCTTCTGAAAGATTCAAAAGTATTTCTGAGTAGCGAATAACAGGAACAAAATCAGGATCACTTTGACTTTTAGTCCATTTGTGTAACCATGTCTTACCTAAAAGCACCACATTAAAATTTCTTCTGGAATCCGAAGTTTTCCAGCCTGTGTTAGCTGTAATACTTGTAGGGGCTAATGAGTATTCACTACCACCAACAGATGAAGCATTATAATAATGAACTAAACCATTTTGTGTTCCTTGAAGATCATTAGGACCGTAAGGAAATGAAAACACATTTTCAACAGTAACTGCAGCCGATGCAAATGCAGCTTGGATAGTC
Source organism: Flavobacterium omnivorum (assembly GCF_900099915.1). Taxonomy (GTDB): domain Bacteria; phylum Bacteroidota; class Bacteroidia; order Flavobacteriales; family Flavobacteriaceae; genus Flavobacterium; species Flavobacterium omnivorum. Next base: position 82,300 of record NZ_FNDB01000007.1, on the reverse strand, counting down.
GGTACCATAGCATTAGATACACCACTTGTAGCTGTGAAAGGAGCTGTGCTTGAAACAATTTTATTGGCTTCGGTAATCACTTCAGGGTATTTACCCATGCTCAAATACACTCTCGTTTTTAATGCAATAGCTGTATTTCTATGTGCTCTAGTCGTGTTGTTGAAAGCAGTTGTATTGGTTAAAGGAAGATTCAATTCCGCAAAATTTAAATCGTCAATAACTTGCTTATACACATCGGCTACAGAAGAACGTACTAGATCATTATTACCGCCACTGGTTTCAGCAACTAAACGCAAAGGAACTCCCAGTGATGCGCCGTTATCTTGCGTATATGGTTTAGCATACAAGGTCAATAGCGAATAATAAGAAAGCGCTCTCAGGAATCTTGCTTCGGCAGTAAAAGTAGTTTTTAATTCCGGCGTTATAGGTGATGTTTCTAGACCTCCTATTACCACATTGCATCTGTTAATGGCTGTATAAGCTGCTGACCAAAAGTTCTGCACCTCATTAGTACTAGATTGAACACCAAAATTCCAAGTGAATAAATTGGTAACACCATTGTTACGCTCATTATTGAATTCAGGTCCACGAACGTCTTGATAATTTAAAAAGCGACCTCCATAGAAGTTCCCCACTTTAACACCACTGTACATTCCCAGAACTAACTGTCCAACTCTTTGAGGTGTAGCAAATGCCGTTGCATCACTAATCCTTGTTTGATTGACTGGATTTAAGGAATCCGTATCACTACAGGAAACAATAACCAGCGCGGCAATCAACATTAAATATAAATTTTTCATACTATTTTTTTAAAATTATAAACCTAAGTTAAAACCCATTGAAATTGTTCTAGCCATTGGAGCAGAGTTTCTGTCTACACTTGGTGAACCATTTGCATTTCCATTACTTGAGATTTCCGGATCAAATCCAGAATAATTAGTAAAGGTAAATACGTTTTGAGCACTTACATAAAATCTAAAACTGGTCAATTTCAGTTTACTTAATAAACTTTGTGGCAAACTATAACCAAATGCAATATTTCTCACTTTCATAAAATCTCCTTTTTCTAAATTATCCGAAATAGGCATAGAAGAACCGTTAGAAACATTATCCCCAAAAACAATTCTTGGAATTGCCGTTATATCACCAGGATTCTGCCAGCGCGTTAGCACTTCAGCAGAATTGTTCCATACTCTTTGATCACGCAAACCTGCTTGTGTTCCATTGTAAACATAATTTCCACCAGAGAAATATAAAGAAAAATTCAAACTAAATCCTTTGTATGTAAACGTATTATCCAATCCACCAAAATAAGTTGGCAAAGCTGGCCCCATCACTTTAGCATCTAAAGCTTGATTGGCAGCGCGCGTTACGGTACCGTCACTAACTTTTGTCCATCTGGAAGCGGTAACAGGATTAGAATGATCATACTGAACAGCCGTTCCATCTCTGTAATAGAAAATTCTTCTACCATTAGCCGGATTAACACCACCCGTTTGAACAATATAAAAATTACCAATAGACTCTCCTACTCTAATTATATTTGTATTCTCTAGTTGAGTTGCCACAATAATATCAGAATTATTAGCATCCAATGATGTTACCACGTTCTTTTGAGTTGTAACGTTTACACTAGCGTTCCACTTAAAATTGCCTTTGTCAATAATTTTAGCATTTAAGGTAACTTCATACCCCGTATTTCTCATACTTCCAACATTAGCTAAAATTGAATTTCCAGGAATACCCGCAGAAGCCGATTGTGGTACACTCAAAATTAACCCATCGATATCATTTTTATAGTACCCTAACTCTCCTGTAAGGCGGTCATTAAACAAACCAAAATTTATACCGAAATCCGTTTTGTTACTCGTTTCCCATGTTAGGTTCTGATTTCCTGCTCTGTTAAAAAACAGGGAACCACTTGTACCATTTACACCTGCATCATAAAAGCTGCTTGCTGCAAAATCATTCAATCCTTGGTTATTACCCACTACTCCATAACTTGCACGCAACCTCAATTGGTTTACAATATCAGAACTAACTAGATTTCTAAAGAAATTCTCTTCTGTTAGTGCCCATCCTAGAGAACCTCCCCAGAAGTTACCCCATTTATTATCAGGAGCAAAAGCTGAAAAACCATCTCTTCTGGCATTGATCGATGCAAAATATTTTTTGTTATAATCGTAGTTTACACGTCCAAAATAAGATTCTAAATAATTTTCAGTCAGTAAATTACCAGAAGCTACTATTGCGCTAAAATTACCTTGGTACTCGTTAAAGAAAGGATCAGATACACCCCTTCTTGAAGCTCCCCAAGATTCTATTTTAGTATATTGTCTCTCCGATCCTAATAAAGCACTTAAATCATGTTTGTCTGATAGTCTTACACTATAATCTAAAATATTCTGAATTGACTTTCTAGAGTAGCGGTTCATTGTATTAGTAGCTGATCCAGAGAACTGCTGACCGTCACCATTTAAAGGTCCTAAGAAATCAATATTTTCAACCAAAAGGTTATCAATACCGTATAAAGATTTAAAATTAAGCCCTTTAGCCAGTTTAACTCCAATATAAAAATTAGAAATAAAATGATCATTTTTAGATAAAAAAGTATTAGTATCCAATATATACTGTGGATTTACCCATTGTAGCGGTGAAAGGTTGTTTCCTTGACCGATTTGAGTAGGAGCCAAATTGTAAGTACCATCATTATTATAAGGCCCAACGTTTGGCGCTTGAGCAAAAGCCAATCTTGCCGCACCAGAGGAGGCAAAATTATTTCCAGCTGTTGATCCTGTACTCAGTCCGTTATTTCTTGAATTGGTATAATTAAAGGTTCCCCCTAAAGTCAACCACTTATTTACTTTTTGATCTAAAGTAAAACGACCAGTTTGTCTTCTGAAGGAATTATTTACAAACATCCCCTCTTGCTCTAGTTGTCCTGCAGAAAGAAAGTATTTTGTGTTCTCATTTCCACCAGAAATACTAAGGCTGTGGTTTGTTGCCGCACCTGTTCTGTAGATAATATCATTCCAATTTGTATCAACTAGGTTACCATTAGCATCGTTCATCGTATAAAAACCTCTTGTAGTACCATTCGCTGGTGTACCTGCATTCTTTAATCCTTCATTTTTAATATCCGTAAATTGTTGTGCATTTAATAGCGGTATTAAATTAAAAGGACTTGTAAAACTCAACGAAGAATCAAAATTCACAGAAAACTTACCTGCTTTACCTTTCTTTGTAGTTATCAAAATTACACCCGCAGCTGCACGAGAACCGTAAATCGCTGCAGAAGAAGCGTCCTTCAATACCTCAATACTTTCAATATCAGCTTGATTAATGTTCGCTAAAGGATTATTGACCGCATTACTTTGGTTTAGGTTATCTCCGTTCCAAGAAGGAACACCGTCAATCACAATTAGAGGATATGAACTTAAATTAATAGAGTTAACACCTCTAATTCTAATTACTGCTTGATTTCCCAAAACACCATTAGGTTGCGATACATTTACACCAGATGCTGCTCCTGAAAGCGCTTGGTCAAAACTTTGAACTGGAATGTCTTTAATTCGACTCCCATCAATTTTGGCAATAGCACCGTTGACGTCTCTCCTCTTTTGAGTACCATAACCAACAACTACTACTTCTTCCAGAACACTGCCATCTTGTAATTTAAAATTAACCGTATTAGACGTTCCAACTTTAACAGTAACGTCTTGCATTCCTACAAAAGAAGCTACTAATACATCACCCACTTTTGCTTTAATGGAGTACTTTCCATCAAAATCAGTCTGAACTCCGTTTTTACTCCCTTTAACAACAACATTGGCTCCTGGAATTGGCCCAGAGGCATCTGAAACAACTCCCGAAACAGTGGTCTCTTGTGCAAAAGAAAACTGCATAGATATCGCTAATAGTAGCGAAAAAACCCATTTTAATTTTAATCTCATATTAAATTAGTTAAATTAGTTATCCTGCAAAAATGATAATAAAATGTTAAAAAATAGCACTTAGAGGCATAAATTTTTTTTATGATTACCATAATTATTACGATATGATACTGTCGTACTTGTTAAAAAGGATATTAATACTCAATAAAAGCTATAAAACATTGATTTTAGCACAAATATTAATTTTGATTTTTTATCACACCAACTTGAATTGTGATACAGGCTTTAGACCCATCCATTATACACTAACCCGCTGGTGTAAGTAGTTTATGATGGTAATTTTTCGTCAGTTCGAGTATTTTTATCCCAAAACTTCGGGAAGAAAAATGTATCGAGCCCTTCGATAAAAACTCAGCATAAAGAAAAATTTCATTAAAACGGTTCTCGATACACCTCACTTCGAGTAGCAGAGCGGATCGAGACTTTTTGTTCCGTTTTACTTCATAAAAAAAACTCGAACAGACGCTTTGAATAATTGCACCAAACAAGTTAAAGTACTTTCTTTGTATCAAAATACAACTATGCTACGTCCCTATTTTTCTTTACCACATTTAGAAACCGGAACCGATGAAGCTGGTCGGGGTTGTCTCGCTGGACCTGTTACGGCAGCAGCAGTTATTTTGCCTTTTGATTTTGCAAATAACCTCTTAAACGACAGCAAAAAACTATCAGAAAAAGTTAGAGAAACTTTGCGTCCCATTATTGAACAGGAAAGTATTTCGTATGCGGTGACACACCTAGAACCGCTGGAAATAGACCAAATCAATATCTTGAATGCGTCTATAAAAGCGATGCAAAACTCCATTTTGAAGCTGCATCCTCAACCCAAATTTATTATTGTGGATGGCAACAGTTCGATTGCCTTAACTCCATCCCTTTTCATAGGCGAAGTCCTAGTCAAAAATACGGTGAAACGATTTTCTGAAAAGGATTGCAATACATTTAACGACATTCCTTTTAGCTGCATTGTTAAAGGAGACTCTAAATTTACGAGTATTGCTGCTGCGTCTGTTTTGGCAAAAACGTACCGCGATGAATACATGAATCGGATTCATGATGAATTCCCCATGTACAATTGGAAACAGAATAAAGGCTATCCGACCAAAGAACATCGGGAAGCGATTAAGAAATACGGCGTCACAAAATACCACCGATTAACGTTTCGGTTAATCCCATAACTTGCCTAAGGATAATCAACGCATTAGGGACCCGAAGACAATTGATTTGGTTTAGCCCGCTGACATTCTACACGGTTGGAAATTAATTTTTTTACAATAGCTTCTCCATTTTTAAAAATTATCCAGCTGCAACCTGAACGCCAAGTTTGAACAGTTGAGATAATCTTCGATGTGAACAAAAAAACAGCTACCGCAAAATGATAGAACGTACCGGTGTTTCAAATTAATTTGAGACTAGTAAAAATGAAAAATTAGTGATGGAAACGAGAATTGATTTGTGATTTTTGATTAACGATTTTTGATTGCAGAGGTGGGTTTAGATGTGGAAACGAGAATTGATTTTTGATTTTTGATTAACGATTTTTGATAGCATATGTGGGCTTAGATATGGAAACGAGAATTGATTTTTGATTGTAGATTAACGATTTTTGATTGCAGAGGTGGGTTTAGATGTGAAAATGAGAATTGATTTTTGATTGTAGATTAATGATTTTTGAGTGCAGAGGTGGGCTTAGATATGGAAACGAGAATTGATTTTTTTACTGCACATTTAAAGGATTTTCACGGAGTTAACCCATCAATCTACTTCACTTTTTCTTTAATCAAAGTGAATCTGTGCATCACTGGCAACATACAGTGTTGGTTCGGATTACGAATAGTGCTCTATTTTAATAAAGCTATTCAGCACTGCGATTTGTATTTGCTACGGCAAGTGCTTTTTGCTATTGAAATTCACAAACAAATAACTTCGTAAAATGTTGCAGGATTTTTTCTTTTACTTCTTCTTCATTTACTTTTTCAACACCGAGTTCCACGTTTAATGATGTAACGGCTTTACCGCGAATGCCACAAGGAATAATATTGTCAAAATACCCTAAATCGGCATTTACGTTTAAAGCGAATCCATGCATGGTCACCCAACGGGAAGCACGAACGCCCATGGCACAAATTTTTCTGGCAAATGGTGTTCCTGCGCCTAACCAAACTCCTGTTTCACCAACACTCCTACCCGATTGAATTCCGTATTCAGCCAACGTGAGAATAATGGCTTCCTCCAGAAAACGCAGGTATTTATGGATATCCGTAAAGAAATTTTCTAAGTCCAAAATAGGATACCCTACAATTTGCCCCGGTCCGTGATAGGTAATATCGCCTCCACGATTGATTTTGTAGAAAGTAGCTCCTTTGGCTTCGAGTTGTTTTTCGGACAATAATAAATTAGATAGATCACCGCTTTTCCCTAAGGTGTAAACGTGTGGATGCTCGACAAACAAAAAATAATTTGGCGTTGCTAAATCAAGTTCTTCTCTTCGATTTCTAATTTTTAAATCGACGATTCCCTTAAACAATTCTTCTTGGTATTCCCAAGTCGCTTTGTAATCTTTATTTCCTAAATCTTGAAGTTGGATGGTTTTATTCATGTGTCATTGAGAGGAACGAAGCAATCGTATTTCATTCCCTTATTTTTGAATGACAAAGGTACAAAGGTTTAAAATATGAATGCTGAATAATGAATTTGGAATTTTGAAATAAATAAAATTAAACCAATAATGATATCTGGCGAGAATAAAAAATGGATAATAATAATTTACCGGTATAGAATTATTATTATCCATTTGATTGTTGACCAAAAGTGCACAAAATAACCACTTCAACTGACAGTTGCGATGTGAAAAATCCTCAACTCATTTAAAGTTTATTTTTTAGCTGTAATCATCTCTGGTTTCAGCAGCACTTTCGTCCATCCTTTATCGCGGGCATCAAAATGCTTGTAGGCATTTGGAGCCTCGTCTAATGAAAGTTCATGCGAGACAATTAATGAAGGTCTTGCTTTACCCACAGAAATCAAAGTAGAAAGCTGACGGTTATACGCTTTTACATTTGCCTGTCCCGTTGCTATTCGCTGTCCTTTCATCCAGAATTGACCAAAATCAAAATCCATGTGCCCTTCTTTTTGCAATTCCTCTTTTGATTTAGGATCTTTAGGAACAAAAACCCCTACAACCCCTATAGAACCCGTTGCTTTTACGGCCTGCACTAGTTCGTTCATTGTTATATTGGAATGTTCCTTACCATGTTTATCGCAACACTGGTACCCTACACATTCGCAACCTTTATCAGCACCCTTGCCATTTGTAAGCTCTAGGACCTGTTCTACAGCAGAACCTTTTGAAAAATCAATTGGAATAGCACCGAATTCTTCAGCAAGCTTCAATCGGTCTGGATGATTATCAACAACCATGATCTTACTGGCACCTTTTATACTTGCCGAATGTGCTGCCATCAGTCCAACTGGACCTGCGCCATAAATCACCACGGAGTCACCAGGTTTTACGCCAGCCAATTCCGTTGCATGATATCCTGTAGGAAAAATATCAGATAACATTACATAATCATTCTCCTTTTCTATCGCATCTTCTGGTAATTTTAGGCAGTTAAAATCACCATGAGGAACGCGCAAATATTCGGCCTGGCCGCCACTAAAAGGACCCATTCCGGCAAAACCATAGGCAGCACCTGCAAATCCAGGATTCAGTGTAAGACAAAAACCCGTTAAGCCGCTTTCACAGTTTTGACAATGACCACAACCAATATTAAATGGAAGACACACCATATCTCCCACTTTAATTTGTGCTACGGCTTTGCCCACTTCCACAACTCTACCCATATTTTCATGGCCTAAAATCTTTCCAGATTCCATATCAGTTCTACCTTCATACATGTGAAGATCGGATCCGCAAATATTAGTTGTGGTTATTTTAACCAATACATCTGTCGACTGCTCAATTTTGGCATCCGGCATTTCTACGACCCTCACATCTCGGGGACCGAAATAAACAAGTGCTTTCATACTATCATTATTTAAATTAACAATCAGATTTGAAGAATTACGGTTTGTAAATTTCCTTTCTATCAAATGTAGCCTATATATTTGCCATCGTTTTTATAGAATTATTAATTATTTTTACATAATTGTCACTAAACCAATTTATTACGAATCTGGACTCCAAGGTGAGTGGATGTAATGGCGATAGATTTCATGTAGTTGTGTACTGTAGTTTTAGTTGGTCTAAATTTTTTCCACTGGTATCAGATCCAGATTCGTGCTGTCAGGATTTACCAAATAATTTGGTGCCAAAAAATGTAGCTGCATTAATATTCGGTCTTCGCCAATTTTTGCTTTTGGATTTGAAACAGATTTTATTAGTTTGAATCTGAGATAATTCTTTATAATCGAAAATAAATTTTAAAAACTTAAAGTTATGATTGTATTTTCAATTAATTCATTTTCAAATGGTTAAAAAAATTATATGCATTTTGACCTCTCCAATCATATTTAAAAACTTAATGGGAATTTTTAATTACTCTAAAACTACTTCCAGATTCGTACTCTCGGGATTCATTAAACAATCTGTTATAAGAAATTGTAATTCCAATGCTTTTTTGTCATCACTAATTTTTGCATTGAGATTGGAAACTGATTTTATTTTTCGAGGAAAATAATATTTTAAAACAAAAGGTTGGCTGATTTTAAGATGAACTACTCGGGTTTTCAATTCTGTAATTTTATCTTGCTGTTTTTTTAGTTCGACAGCATCCGTGATTTTGACTATTCGTTTGAAAATTTTCCCATCAAAAATAAAATTCACACTGTAGTAATGCTCTTCGGCAACCAAGGCGTAATTATTTTCTATATCGTCGACATACTCTTCGGTTTTGTACAAGTCGGCCACTTCTTCTATTTTAGTAAACTTTTGACGGATTGTGGTACGAAATTCTTTCTCGAAAGAGCTTTTCTTACTGTGTACTTCTACCGAATTAAATTTTTCGAAAATAGCTTTTTCAAAGGCTGGTAGTCTGGAAAATGTTTCTGCATGCTGCGCTATTAAATCCTTGAAAATATAAGTGGTATCCTTGAACACTTCTTCTTTGGAGTAGTTTTCACCCATCAATTGCATGTAACTTTGCTCGTCTCGCAACTCATTTATTTCAATTTTTCCGGTTCCATCTTCATTTAAATGAATGGTTTCTGTGACTTGGCAGCTTGTTATAAAAAATACTAAAAGCAGTAAGACATAAATTTTATTTTTCAATTGTTATGATTTTGAATTGTTATTTTTCACAAATGTAAATTAATAACTACAATTCCTAGCCCAGATTAAAGTGAAAATCCTTTTTATTTTTTCTTTAAAAATAAAAAGATTACTTCACCATACTTCTATCTTTTTTGGTGTTCAGTGAATTTATTTACAACGGAAAGCTGGAAATAGCTCCAAAAAACGGTTAGCACTTTGCTACTTTGGTACTTATACAGTATCTTTGCGCTCTTAAAATCAGCACAAAATGGCATTATCCGAACAAGAAATATTACGCAGAGAAGCACTTACCGATTTACGCAATTTAGGCATTGAACCTTATCCTGCCGCCGAATTTATCACCACCGCCTATTCTAGCGAAATCCTTGCTGATTTCGAGAAGTACGATGGTAAGGAAGTAGTTTTGGCCGGTCGTTTGATGGGAAAACGCATCATGGGGAAAGCTTCCTTTGCGGAATTGAAAGATGCTGAAGGACGTATTCAAATTTATGTATCGCGAGATGATATTTCGACGGATGAAGAGAAAACGATGTACAATGTAGTTTTCAAAAAGCTATTGGATATTGGAGATTTTATTGGGGTTCGCGGGACTGTTTTTAAAACTCAAGTAGGCGAAATCTCTGTTCATGTTTATGGATTAACTGTTTTGGCGAAAGCCTTGAAACCACTTCCGGTGGTAAAAACAGATGCGGACGGAAAAACGCACGATGCTTTTGCAGATCCAGAACAAAGATACCGTCGTCGTTATGTGGATTTAACGGTGAACGACCATGTGAAAGAAACATTTATCAAGAGAACTAAATTGTTTAATGCAATGCGTACGTTCTTTAATGACAAAGGCTATTTGGAGGTAGAAACACCTGTTTTACAACCGATTCCTGGTGGTGCTGCAGCGCGTCCTTTTATTACGCACCATAATTCCCTTGACATGCCATTATACATGCGTATTGCGAATGAGTTGTATTTAAAAAGATTGATTGTTGGCGGTTTTGAAGGAGTGTATGAGTTTTCTAAAAACTTCCGAAATGAAGGAATGGATCGCACACACAATCCAGAATTTACCGCTATGGAAATATATGTAGCCTATAAAGACTACAACTGGATGATGAAATTTGCCGAAGACCTTTTGGAATATTGTGCCATTGCCGTGAATGGAACGAGTGACGTTACTTTTGGAGAGCACAAAATTAGCTTTAAAGCACCTTATGCTCGAATTACAATGACGGATTCGATCAAACATTTTACTAGTTTTGATATTTCTGGAAAAAGTGAAACGGAACTTTTTGATGCTGCAAGAGGCATGGGAATAGACGTGGATGCTACAATGGGAAAAGGAAAATTGATCGATGAGATTTTTGGTGCCAAATGTGAAGGAAATTATATTCAACCTACTTACATCACGGATTATCCTAAAGAGATGTCACCCTTATGTAAGCAACACCGTGACAATCCAGAATTGACAGAGCGTTTTGAATTGATGGTTTGTGGTAAAGAAGTGGCCAATGCGTATTCAGAATTGAATGATCCAATTGACCAAAGAGCCCGTTTTGAAGACCAAATGCGTTTGGCTGAAAAAGGAGATGATGAGGCTACCGGAATTATAGATGAAGATTTCTTGAGAGCACTTGAATACGGAATGCCTCCAACCTCTGGAATGGGAATAGGAATGGATCGATTGATTATGTATTTGACCAATAATGCTTCGATTCAAGAAGTGTTGTTGTTTCCACAAATGCGACAAGAGAAAAAACAAGTTCAAATCGAGTTGGAAGACGATGAAAAACTGATTGTTGCGCTATTGAAAACCAATGACAACCAAATGGATTTTGGTTTACTAAAAATCAAATCAGAATTGAGTGGAAAAAAATGGGACAAAGCCATGAAAAACTTATCTTCTTTAGGCATGACTGAAGTAGTTGTAAATGGCGATACTAAAGCGTGTAGATTGAAAGAGTAAGTTTATTCGATAATTACATTTATAAAAAAAGGAGCTTCAATCGAAGCTCCTTTTACATTTATCTTTTTATAATTTTGATATGCCTTGATTTTAGCTTTTTGTCGTTAGTGAATTTTGCTAATTGTTTTCCTGCTTGAACAGGCCGATCAGACGAAAGGATAGTTGCGCCATTTTCAATTAATTTATAATATAAAGCATCTCCATTTGCGGCAGCGCTTTTATCAATATTGCCCATAGTACCTAAAGTACAAGCTATTCCTCGGCTGTGTAAATACTGATACACTTCTGCTTTTGGTTCTGCCGTACCCACAAACGCAATCATTTTATCTACTTTGACACCAAGATTTTCCATACGCTCCACGTCTTCTCTTCCTCTTGCCGAAACTGAAATCATTAAATCGGGAGCCAGTTGAGCTACTTCGGCGGCTTGAGTTGCGTTGTATGTTATAATAACTGAGTAGGCTTCCGCCTTATTCCTGCGCACTGCATCTACAATCATTTTCATTGGAACCCCTTTTTTGACATCAAGGTTATAAATTACTTTGCCTTTTCCCCATTGCAAAACCTGATCTAAAGTTTCTATTTTATAAAGGGTTTGATTGCCTTCATTATCCTCCAGAAATAATTGTTGCAGTTCTTTGTAAGTATAATTTTCTATCTTACCGGTACCCGTCGTTGTTCTATCCAGCTTGTTATCATGCATCATAACCAAGACAGAATCTTTACTCAGCGCAATATCAGTTTCTATAATTGTAGGGTTGTATCGAATAGAATTTGCAAATGTTGCCGTACAATTTTCTGGAAATCCAGTCGTTGGACCTCCTCTATGCGCACTTATCAAGGGGATACTTTTGTTCGAATATTTTAAAAAACGATGTAATTCTGATGGTGTTTTAAATTGCAAAACATATTCTTTTGCCTGTGCAAAACTGAGAGCGCTAATTATTAAGAAGCAAAACGAAAAACAAAAATTCTTATTTTGAAACATATACTTTTTTTTATTTGAACGGTAAAAGTAAGGAATTGAAACGGTATCAAATAGCATCTCCAACGCAAAAGAGGCTCGACAACTACAAACTATAATTTAGGTTCACGCTCCATCTGTAATTTGCTTCAACATTACCGCCAGTAAGATTTTGATTGATGGGCAGCATGGCATTAGCTCCAAAAGAAAGTCTGTCTTTCCCGACCTCAAAACCAACTTTCCCAAAAAAAATATCACCGTTTGTATTTCTTAATTTTTGATTGTGCTGGTAATTGCTTTCATAGACTTCACCGGCAAAACCAAGTTGCGGAACAATAGAAAAACTATTTTTTTCGTATAAATAGAAAAAAGTTCCGGCATAATTGAGTTGATTTCCAAAACGGTAACTCTTTTGATTCTCGGTTTTAATCACATAATTTAGCATAGAGTTTAAACCAAATTGTTTTCTTTTAACCACATATTCGGTAGCCAAAAGATAATCCCAACTTCCCGTTCCTACCTGAAAACTTGGATTAATACTCCCTGAATTCGCCTCATTAAACTTTCCGGTTGGCGCTTTTATTCCACCTCCCAATTGCAAGGTATGTACTAAAAACGTGCTGTCTTTATTCGTCTGATACAAACGATACATTGCCAAAACAGTGATGTCGCCAATTCCATTAATGCTTTTATCTCCTGTTGCCGTTTCTCTTTCATGAAAATGAAAGGGCAATAATGCCGAAACCTGAACCTTTTCGCTAACCGGGATTCGGCCCCAAACCTGAACGGTATTGAAATTTTCTTTGTACCAAGGTGAATTGCTATACAAGCCATCCATGGATTTGTATTGTTGATTGAAATACCGAATCCCAACGAAATTAGTATTCAACATCGAGGCGAATCCCATGCTTCCGCCGCTGGCTGAGCAACCACAGGTATCGCAAAAATCCTCTTCTTCAAGGAAGGAATGGTATTTTGTAAATGGATTTACGGTATTTAAACTGTCTTTTTCGGCGGCGTTTGCCAATTGAAAAAAAAGTACTAAAAGCAATGTGTATTTTTTCATGTTTGTTGTTTTAGCCCTGATGGAAACGGAAAGCCCACAGCGGTAAAAGCTTGTTTTTCTTGTCCTGAAAAAGCGACCGGAGGAAGCTCTTTTCAGGACATAGAAAAACGGCTTTTGTAGCGAGGACTTGCAGTGTACAGCAGGAAATAGCTTCTGAAATTAATATTCAGAAAAGCGCTTGTCTGTTAGGTATTGCGTGTCTGTCAATGTTTTTAGAAAAGCAATAATTTTTGATTTGTCTGTCACTGTTAAAGGAATTCCGAGTGATCCGTTTTTACTCAAAATGGGGTCTAAAGTAGCTGAATTCACTATACCGGAATTGTAATGATCCATAACGGCTTCTAATGTGAATAAGCGTCCATCGTGCATGTAAGGCGCTGTTTTTTCTATATTTCTTAGACTTGGCACTTTGAATTTATACTTATCCTGAGGCAACTCCGTCACGCGAAAACGCCCGATATCATTGTACGCGGGATCAATAGGCAAACCGTTGTTTCTAAAAGAATTGTCCGTAAACAAATCCGTGGCGTGACAACTGGAACATTTTTGGTTAAAAATGGCATAACCGTCCTTCTCGTCTTGCGTGAGCGTTCCGCCAGATTCATTGCGGCGGTACTTGTCAAAACGGGAATTCGAGGACGTCACCATGACCATAAATTGTCCTAAGGCTTTGAGCATATTTTCGGAATTGATTTGTCCATCCGTAAAAGCAACTTTGAATAATTTCTGATACACCGGATCGCCTTTCATCATAGCAATCGCTTGAGCAAAATCGCCATTCATTTCTATAGGACTTGTGAACGGAATGATAGGCTGTAAATCCAAATGTGATGCTGCTCCATCATACATAAAAGTGGTTTGATAGGCCAAATTCTGGATTGGCGGCGTGTTTCGCGTTCCTATGGCATCATCTACTCCGTGACTCAAGGTATGTCCGTGATGCGTAAATGCATCTTCCTGAATGTGACAAAATCCGCAGGAAACAATCCCGTCCGAAGCCAATCGGCCGTCGTAGAAAAGCTTTTTCCCAAGTTCAAATCCCTTTTCGGTGGGTGGATTATTCGCCAGATCGTATGCCAAAGGCGGAAAATTTGCCGGAACTTGAAAGTTCAGAGGAACGTCCTGATAGTATTTGCTTTCATCAGTAGAACAAGACCACAGCAACGGAAAAATGAGCAATATGATATATTTTGCTTTCATTTTATATTTTTTAAAAAAGCGATCGGAGATTTAATTTCTAACCGCTTTTTGATTAAAAAATTGATCGTTGTGAACGTGATCTATTTTGAACATAGAAGAAATGTTAGTAGTAACCAAAGCCAGTTTAGCACCACCCATAACGGTTGCCGCTTCCGTAAGATTGATTTTATTAGCTCCATCTATAACTTGAGACAAATCAGTCATGATGTGAACCTGAGGTGTAATTGTAGTTCGTACCAGAGCATTTTCAGGGAAACTCAAAGTAACTTCTGTGTAATTATAATCGGTTCCAGTTTGTCCGGTATGCACTTTAAATTCTTTTGCCGTTGTTACCGTAGGAGCTGTAAAAGTACCTTCGAAGGCAACAAACTTATAACCTGCACTCCAAGACCAAATCATTCCGGCAGTTTGGGCTGTTGCCAAGAAATCTCCTTGACCCGTTGCTCCTGCTTCCCACTGCGTTTTATCGACTCCAATTCCGTATTTTACTTTAGTGTAATTTCCGGCCGGAATATTTGAAAGATTCAATAGTAATGTTGCAGGCGTCGCTTCATCTACAATAAAATAGCTTTGACTTTTTGGGTAGGTAAAAGTAGTTCCATCTTCTTTTGTCAAGACAATATTACTCACAATGTACTTCACTTTTGAAACCGCGACAACCTCAGCATTCGAATTGGTGTAGTTCGTATTGAAAGTAAAATTAGCCGATTTGTATATGTTGTCAAATTCTAATTTAAGGTTTCCGTTTCCGGTAATCATTTCATTATCATCGTCATTCGAGCAAGAAAACAAGGTAACTGAGATAGCCATTACAGCTAGTATATTTTTTAATTGAAATTTCATTTCTTAAAGTTTTTATTTTGAATATAAGTACTGTTTCGCATACCATTTTTGGATTATTATTTCCAAAAAAAGCAAACAAATTTTCATCCGTTGTTTAAAACGGATTACTAAAAGCACACTACGCGCCTAAAAATTTAAGAAATAAAAGTGGGTGGGTGAAAAACAAAAGCACTATTCAAGTGAGTATATAAATTAGAATAGTGTGGGTTTATTTTTTCTTTGGTGCCAAAAAAAACTGTTGCCATTTCGAAAGATTTGATTTCCTCAAAAATGATCACATCCAGTACAGGAGCATTTCCTTTTTTATCGGAAGAAAGAGGCTTTTCAGCCTCAGAAGCTTTGGCCAATTCTTTCATCAAATGACATTTTCCGTTGCATTGCATTTTAGGTTTATCCCTATTGATGCACAGCACTTTTGAAATGTATTCATAATTGACGACATACTCTAAAACCGGAAGAACGGGTTTTACAAGCATGATCAATACAATTATAAATATGATTTTTTTCACCGTGCAAAATTACTAAATGATTGTTTGATAAAAAATAGTTTTGAATAGAATAATCTTAAATAAAATCACTCTATTCAAAACCAAATACTTGAATGCTTTACGCCAATTTTAATTCGGGGATTTCAATCCCTAATAATTCAAGTTTATAGCAATAAAATTGACTGAAAATCTCATTTTTAGTGTTTTCGAAAAATGGAGTTGTTGAAAATAAATCTTCATAATATCCGATTCCTGAGAGCAAATTATTTTTGAACGAATTCCATTTTTTTATTTGTCCCAAAGTTATTTCTTCCGTAACCACTGAAATTTCATTTTTCAGATAATCCAAATACATTTTTAACTCCTTCACAAATAGATTTGGTCGATCAGTAACCGTCAATACAGATGCGTTTCCATAAATGTGCTGCACCATTTTAGAAAGTGAAACTTCTTGATCAAAATACGCCATATTAGGTCCTGGACAAATGATTACGCCTTGTGCCTGCCCTTTTATCTTAATGTCATTTTCAAGATACGAAGCATTGGCTAAACCCACGCAAAGACAGGCTTTCTCCGTAATACTATTTTTCTTTTTTTCGAAAATTTCAGCAGTTAAAATATCTTTTTCAAGCAGCAATTCTTCCAGTTTCAAGTCTTGGTATTTCTTGGAAGAGGTACAAATTCCTTGCGCATCGTATTCTTTGCTTAACGCCAAAAATCGTTTTGGACATGAACTTCCTGCTTTGTTTTCCTCAATTCGTTTCAATTTCAATTTTTCATTTGTCGTTCCTCGCAACGTATTGAAAGGAATTCCCAACGGCGAAATATGACTTAAATATAGATCATCTTCTTTGGCTCCAGCCAATAAATCTCTGGTGTGCTTATCAACCGAAGTAGCTTCCGGAACCAATAAAAACGGTGACCCCCAACCTACCGAGTTAACGTTGTATTCCTCCAATAAAAAATCGTGTTCTTCAGCAGTTCCTACACCGCCCTGAACGGTGATTTTTAACTCTAAAGGCTGTTCTGGAACATGCATTTCTTTTTGCCTCAATGCTTTCACCATCAACTCATTAGCGGATTGAACCAATTGCTCTTTTTTCTGTTTGAATTCTTCCAGAATTGGTCCCAACAAATAGCCTTCGGTTGCAAAAGCATGTCCGCCACAATTCAGTCCGGATTCGATTCGATATTCAGAAACCCAAAGTCCTTTTTTAGCTAAAAAATTTCCTTGAATCATCGCCGAACGAAAGTCACTTACTTTCAGAGTGATTTTCTTTTTCAATGCATTATTCGCATCCGGAAAGAAGGCCGAAAAACTTTCGAAATAGCTGTATAATCTTGGATTCATCCCCGCCGATAAAACAACCGAAGATTCTAATGTACTATTAACAAACCCGCGAAGCGCAGCATGTGCGTCATTAAAAATAATGGGTAATTGTTCGTCTTTGATGAAATTATCCTTATCCAATTTGGTCATAATATTGACATCAATATCGCCCGGATAAAGATTTTTTTCCAGATAATTTTTGATATTTTCTTTGAAAGCAAAACCGTCTTCCATTACGTTTTGCAAACCTGCTTTAATCGCAGATTTGTTGGGTAGCATGGCGATGTAATTTTCCAAAGCGGATTTACTTTCGGATAATTCCGTTTTGAAGTTTTCAAATTTTTCCTTAACGATTTTGTCTACCAAATTCAAATAAGAAGTAATGCGTTCTGCGCGGTAATCATGTATTTTTTGGGTAATTTCCTGATATGGTAAATCGAATTTCTTGCTGTAAAAAGCATTCATTTTTTCTATAAGCTCGTCATCCATAATTGAAATAACGGACGATATTCCATATTTAGCTACACGTATCGGACTATCAATAGTATAAGCAAGTCCCATCACGGGAATATGGAACGTATGAAGGGGATTATTTTCTGTCATGTTAAAAATGATTTAATAAATAAACCACAAAATTCGGGAAACTAAACCGTATAAAAACTGATAAATATCATGCTTTCAAAACTAGAATCAAGACTTATTTAAGTGCATTTTACAGAAAAAAAACAACTTCAACTTCAACTCCAATCCTAAAACCAAAACGATAAACTTTTGTTAACGATTAAACTTTTTAGTTCTATTCCTATCTTATAGCTATAAAACTTAAAACAATACACATGAAAAAATTATTTATCGTTGCATTGGTAGTTGTCGGAATGACAAGCTTTGCACAAGAAAGAAAAGCAAGACCTGAGAGAGCCAAAATAGAGCAAATGACTCCGGAGCAAAGAAACCAATTGCACTTGAAAAAGATGACTTTGGAATTAGACTTGAATGCTTCTCAACAAAAAGAAATGAGTAAAATAGTTGCAGAACAAAGCACTAAAAGAGAAGCCCGAATGGCAGAACGAAAAGCAAACAAAGATTCAGCTAAAAAACAACTTACAGCTGACGAACGTTTTGCTAAAAAAAGCCAAATGTTAGACGATCAGATTGTGATGAAAAATAAAATGAAAAAAATTCTTTCAGCAGACCAATATAAAAAATGGGATGAATTGAAAGGAAAAAACCACCACCGAATGAATCAAAAAATGGCGCATCATAACGGCAGAAAAGCAGCAAATAGGGTTGACAAAAAATAATTAATTCACATGAATGTTTCATCTTAATTCATAAAAAAAGACCCAAATTGGGTCTTTTTTTATTTAAAATGTTTTCGATACTTTGTCTACCGCTCGGATGGTAAAATCCAAATCCTCATAGGTTAGTGCATCTGTAAGAAACCAACTCTCATAAGCAGATGGTGCAATATAAATTCCCTCATTTAATAAACCATGAAAGAATTTTTTAAAGTTTTCATTATCTCCTTTAGCAGCCGATTTAAAATCGGTTACCGGATTTGAATCAAAATGAACTGAAATCATAGATCCAATTCTGTTGATTGTAAAGTCTACGTCATTTGCTCGCAAAACTTTGTCCATTCCTGCATGTAAATAAGCTGTTTTTTCCTCTAAGCTTTTAAATACAGAATGGTCATTATTTAAGGATTGTAACATTGTCAATCCTGCGGCCATAGCTAATGGATTTCCAGATAGTGTTCCTGCCTGATAAACAGGACCTAACGGAGCTAGATAATTCATAATTTCGGCACGAGCCGCAAAAGCACCTACGGGTAAACCACCGCCTATTACTTTTCCGAAGCAAACGATATCAGCATTTACATTTAGTAATTCTTGAACTCCACCTGCAGCTAACCTGAATCCTGTCATAACCTCATCAAAGATTAATAGAATATCATTATCGGTACACAATTGGCGTAAGCCTTCTAAAAAACCTGCAACTGGTGGAATACAACCCATGTTTCCAGCAACTGGTTCCACAATGATACAAGCAATTTCATTTTTATTAGCTGCGATTAAAGCCGCTACATTTTCTAAATCGTTGTATGTTGCCAGCAAAGTATCTTTGGCCGTTCCTGCAGTAACTCCCGGACTATTTGGCGAACCAAAAGTGATTGCTCCACTTCCCGCTTGGATTAAAAAAGAATCTGAATGACCGTGATAACAACCTGCAAACTTGATTATTTTATCTTTTTTGGCAAATCCACGAGCAAGCCTAACTGCGCTCATACAGGCTTCGGTACCGGAATTTACAAATCTAATTTTATCGATATTTGGAACCATCGAAACGGCTAAAGCTGCAATTTGGGTTTCCAATTCTGTTGGCATTCCAAATGAGGTTCCTAGCTTTGCTTTCTCAATCACGGCTTGTACAACTGGTTCGTAAGCATGTCCTAAAATCATTGGTCCCCAAGAATTAATATAATCAATCAAACGGTTTCCGTCTTCATCGTACAAATAGGCTCCTTTGGCACTTTTGACAAAAATAGGAGTTCCACCCACTGCTTTAAAAGCTCTTACTGGTGAATTTACACCTCCTGGTAT
Source organism: Flavobacterium omnivorum (assembly GCF_900099915.1). GTDB lineage: Bacteria > Bacteroidota > Bacteroidia > Flavobacteriales > Flavobacteriaceae > Flavobacterium > Flavobacterium omnivorum. The sequence goes on along the minus strand of NZ_FNDB01000007.1, from coordinate 62,621 downwards.
TACTTTTTCTGCTTCAGCAAAAAGCTGACTACTTCTTTTATATAACATTTATGAATTATGAATTATCGTTATTTTTTAAGTTATTTTACTACCAATTTCTGTCCAATAGAAAGTGTATTGTCAGAGAGATTGTTTTTTTGTTTTAAATCTTCTACGCGTACTTCAAATTTTTTAGAAAGCGAATAGAGCGTATCTCCTTTTTGAACTACGTAGGAAGCCAAACTAGTCTTGACAGGATTTCTGGCTTCGATGGTGAGTTCCTCTACCAGCTGTTTTTCATTAGAAACATAATTAACATCCAAAACCTGATTGTCATATTGATATAAATTGTACCGCTCAATGTAGGAGATTAATTTATCTGGATATTTGGGGTCTGTTGCGTATCCCGCGGTTCGAAGTCCTCTGGCCCATGCTTTATAATCGTCTTTTGAAAATCCAAAAAGTTTTGCATACCTGCTTCTTCCGGTTAAAAACACAGCATGATCCTTAAACGATTCCGATGGATTATCATATTTTCTAAAACACTCTTGTGCTGCATCATCATCATGTTTGACACTATCTCCGATCCAACCTACATGACACTTTATACCAAAATGATTGTTGGCATTCATCGCTAAATCGCCTCTTCCTGCACCCGATTCTAAAATTCCTTGTGCCAATATAATACTTGCTGGGATTCCGTAATTTCGCATATTTCCCATCGCCACGTCTTTATATTGAGAAATATAAACGCGAACAATATCGTTTGTGACTACGGTTCTTGAAGTAGAAACAATTGTTTCTGTATCATTTCCTTTGGATTCCGTCTTTATTGGAATTGAGGCGCTGCTTTTTGTTCTATTTGAGTTAATTGTGTTTGTCTTTCTGACCGTTTTGACGATCTCCTTTTTTGATTTTAAAGGTGCTTTTTTTGTGGTTACAATAACTGGTTTAGTGGCAGTACAGCCTATTAAAGAAAGTAGGGTAAAAATGAGTAGGATTTTTTTAAACATAGATATCAATTGTTGGTAACTGCTTGTTTTTTAATTTAATATTCATTCCTTGAATTCCCTGAATTCCTCCAGTGTGGATCATTAAAATTTTTGATTCTGCAGGGAAATAATTTTTTTGTATCAAATCTATAACGCCAAAAACCATCTTTCCAGTATAAATAGGATCTAAAGGAATTTGGTTTTCAGCATAAAAGTGATTTATAAATAGCACTAGTTCTGCATTTATTTTTCCATATCCACCAAAATGATAGTCCGATATTAGCTCCCAATTCTCATTTTGAGCAAAATTACGAATTTCCTCTTTTAAAAAATCTCCTTTTAATGCAGGAAAACCTAAAACTTTTTGATGAGGCAAAGCACTATTAATTAATCCTGAAATGGTTCCGCCAGTCCCTATGGAACAACAAATATAATCAAAATCAGCATCTTCGTGCGTAATTATTTCCTCGCAGCCTTTGATCGCTAGCGCATTTGTTCCGCCTTCTGGAATTAGATAAAAATTGCCGAATTTATGTTTCAAATTTTCGATAAAAGACAATTCACTCTTCAATCGGTATTCTTCCCGAGAAATAAATTCCAATTGCATGCCACATTTTTGGGCAAATAACAAAGTGGGATTTTCATTGACTTTCTGTGCTAATTCTTCTCCCCTAATGATACCAATAGTTTTGAATCCTCGTTCTTTGCCTGCAAAAGCTACTGCAGCAATATGATTGGAAAAAGCACCTCCAAAAGTAAGCAAGGTTTTTTGATTCTCTGCCTTGGCTTGAAGTAAATTGTATTTGAGCTTTCTAAACTTATTTCCAGAAACAAAGGGATGAATCAAATCTTCTCTTTTGATTTGTACTGAAATAGAGTTCGGAAATAATGTTTTCAACTTTTGATTCAAAGGAATTGCTTTTGGTACAAAGGTAAAGTTTAAATATAAAAAAATGCAACCAGTTCAGATTGCATTTTTGAATTATTTTAATTCGTTTTAGTTTTTAATGATCACTTTTTTGCCAACCACTCCTTTATCTTTGGAAGCCAACTTAGCAATGTAAATCCCATCTGCTAATCCAGAAGTAGAAAATTGATACGAGGCATTAACTCCTAAATCTTTTTTGACAAAAATCAATTTACCAGCTACGTCATACAGACCAAAAGTATCAAGATCCATAAGTAAAGGGTTACTAATCATTACATTTTTAGTTGGATTATTTTGAAAAATTACAAAATTTTCTTTTGCTGCTTCATCGATACCCAAAGTACTGTTCGTTTTAAAAGTAATTTCAAACTGAGTATTATTCTCTCCCGCTGGCAAATCTAATTCATGAAAATCATTTACAATATCATAATAGGTATCTTTCACTTTGTCATGCAAATAAACCGTATTTGCGCCTGTAAAGTTGACCATTTCTTTTACTGTAATTTTGTAATTAGCTGGTTTGTCGTTCCTAAAACCAATTGCAATTTTTTTATCCATATCAAAATTTACAGCATTAATAATAAACTCTGAGCCTTCAATGACAAAGTAAACATCTGACTGGATATTATCTCCAGAGGACATCGCATCCATGGCACGGTCGATACCATCAGTTGCTTCAGGAATTAATGCCAAAGCCAATTGACGCACACCTTGATTATTCATCAAAGTATTGAATCTTATTTGCGGTGTTGGAGCCATGCTTACCGTCGCATAATCGAATCCGGACACTGCTTGTATTGCAGTCATAAAACCCGTAGCACTTTTTGTTTTTACAGTACTCATCATTTTACTTGGAGACGCAACAGGTGGCGTTTCTCTAACAAACACTCGGTATACATTTTTCATTTGTACCACTCCATTTGCAGCACCATCAATTAAAAACCCTTGCCCTATTGGCGAAAAACGTCTTTCGTAATTAGCCCCATTTACACCAGCCGTTCCTTCATTTCCAGAACCGTCATAAGAATAAAATGTCGCTGGAACATAAATTCCAGTAGTTCCTAAATTTCCCGGAGCGAACGTTCCATAACCCCCTTTATAGTCTGCAATAAAGTGCGAATTCACAGTAGGATCTTGCTCCCAAAAATAAGCAATACCAGTACAATTTGTTTCAGCCGATAGAAAAGCAGAGAGATCAATTGCAGAAGGATACGGATTGCCCGTCAAAGTAAATTGTGCAGTTGCCACTGGTATCGAAATATTACCATTGTTTGGCTTCCCTCTAAAATCGTAACGCTGTTTACTTCCCGGATTATTTTGAACTCCATTAACTGTAAATACATTAGTCCCTGACGTTCCTTTCATTGTGAATCCTTCTCCAGCATTCAGACTAGAACTATATCCCACCTGAATCCAATTAGAATATTCTGATGAAGCTGTTAATTTATTGATCCAAAAAGGAGCTATGGCTAACGGACTAGCAGTTCCATCATAGTTGTTCATAGGCAACAAAGAAGACTCTTTGAAAGTGATCAAACCGTCAATGTCCTTAAGTTGCGTCACTCCAAATGGCGAATTTCCGGCAGTTGCAATACTGCCTCCTACAGGCGAACACCAATAGTTATATTGAAAATTATTTGTTGATCCTTTTTGAAAAACAGACAAACTACCGACTCCATTATTTGCTCCAAAACTTGTTGAACCTTGCAAAAGCTGTGCGTTTTCCCTCAAATAAAAAGTACTAGTAGCGGCATTTAACGCTAAATCTTGTCCAATAAAAACCACCTCATTCCTGGCAAAAACGGAACTATTAGCGCTAACATACATTTGGGCTTCAATGGAGTTTTGAATTAAAAGTACAGTTGCTAATACCATTATTTTTTTAAGTAGTTCTCTTTCCATAATCGTGTAAATTAATAGCGTTAATGCTGATTTTTTATTTTAAATAGGATATTCCTAATAAGAACAGGACCGCTTTAAATTCTAAAAATGAATCCGGTAGGCCTAAAAATAAATGTGGTAATCCAAGTAACCGTTTTGTTTTTGATATTACAAATACAAAACCTCGTATTTTTATATAAAATTACAATAAAAAGACAATAGCAAACGTCATTAATACCGATAAAAAGTATAAACAATCGTTTAAGTACATGTTTTTTAATTTTAAATAATTATTTTCTTATAAAATTAATTTGAATAAAAATCGGAAATTGTCCAAATGCAGACTCGAAAAAAAATGATCAAAAACCACTAAAAACAAAACTTTAAATAGGGAGAGCTTTAAATAGAGTGCACTTTAGAAAAGAGGTACCAAAAGTATAAAAATAGTATTACAGCTATTTTTTTTCAGCACCACATAATCTAAAAACCGAAAGAAAGATCTTCTAACTAGATATTGATTATTCTTTTCGTTAGCATAAGCTTCTCTTTCAAAACTAATGTTTCTGTAGGCGAGATCAGCACTTTTATATTGGAACAAACGAAAAATATATTCTAATAGATACCAAATAAAGAACGGCACGATTAAAAGTTCTACTTGCTGACGAAGATGGATTTTTTCATGATTAATCAGAATAGTATCTTTTAAATCCTCCCGATATTTTAACAATACAAACGGAAATAGAGTGACACCACGATATCCTTTCGGAATTAAATATTTAGCAACAATTAGAAACATTCGCTATAAAATTTATAAATTTGTATTGATATAGGCGTATCCTTTACTAAAAAACGCAATCGTTTAAGAGATTCGGTTAATTGAAAAAGTAGGTACTACGCACACCACAGAACAATCCCAATTATGATTGAACAAAGTAAGGAAAATAAAATGACAGAAGGGGAAGATTTCTATTACACTCCGGAAGGATACAAATGTTTTACTGAAAAACACCATTTAAAACGTGGTTATTGCTGTAAAAGTGGTTGTCGCCATTGTCCTTATGGTTTTGATAAAAAAACAGGAACCAATAAAAAGTAAGCATCCTTACTAAACAAATCAACAAAAATGGATATTTGTTCCCAGAAATACCGAATCAAAATTCACAAATCCTACCACAGGTCGGATATTCGTTATCCTTAGTTGTTACATTTTTTAAGAAGTAAAAGCTTCTTTAACAAATCAACATAAAAAATAACGAATCAAGAGCTAAAAATGACTTTTCAAGAACAAATACAACAAGGAATTCCTTCGGTTTTACCCAAATCAAAACCATATGAATTAGAAATCAATCACGCACCAAAGCGCAAAGATATCCTATCAACAGCAGAAAAAAAATTAGCGTTACGCAATGCTTTACGTTATTTTGAGGCGCAACATCACGCAGAATTAGTTGGAGAATTCTCAGCAGAACTAGAAAAATACGGCCGTATTTATATGTACCGTTTTCGACCAGATTACAAAATGTTTGCGAGACCAATAGGAGAATATCCTGGAAAAAGCGAACAGGCCAAAGCCATTATGCTGATGATTCAAAACAATTTGGATTATGCTGTGGCACAACATCCGCATGAATTGATTACCTATGGAGGTAACGGAGCTGTTTTTCAAAACTGGGCACAGTATTTATTGACGATGCAATACTTATCTGAAATGACCGAGGAACAAACCTTGACCATGTATTCCGGACATCCTATGGGATTATTTCCTTCCCACAAAGAAGCGCCCAGAGTTGTCGTGACCAATGGAATGGTAATTCCTAATTATTCTAAACCGGACGATTGGGAAAAAATGAATGCATTAGGCGTTTCGCAATACGGACAAATGACCGCAGGAAGTTACATGTATATTGGTCCGCAAGGAATTGTACACGGAACTACTATTACGGTTTTGAATGGTTTCCGCAAAATAAAACGCAGCCCAAAAGGCGGCTTATTCGTCACTTCTGGTTTAGGCGGAATGAGTGGCGCACAACCTAAAGCAGGAAATATTGCGGGTTGTATTACCGTGTGTGCCGAAGTAAACCCAAAAATAACACACATTCGCCACAGTCAGGGATGGATCAATGAAGTCATTGAAAATGTGGATGAATTAGTGAAAAGAGTAGCTTTGGCGCAAGCCAATAATGAAATTGTTTCTATCGGTTATCTAGGAAACGTGGTTGATGTTTGGGAAAAATTTGACCAAGAAAACATTCGTATCGATTTAGGTTCTGATCAGACTTCTCTACATAATCCGTGGGCGGGTGGGTATTATCCAGCTGACATTTCCTTTGAAGAGGCCAATGTAATGATGGCTGAAAAACCTGATTTATTTAAAATAAAAGTTCAACAAACATTGCGCCGTCACACCACAGCAATCAATAAGCACACTGCCAAAGGAACCTATTTCTTTGATTATGGAAATGCTTTCTTACTAGAAGCTTCCCGCGCCGGCGCTGATGTAATGGCAGAAAACCAGATCGATTTCAGGTACCCAAGTTACGTTCAGGATATAATGGGCCCTATGTGTTTTGATTATGGTTTTGGTCCTTTTCGATGGGTTTGTGCTTCGGGAAAACCGGAAGATTTAGCCAAAACAGATGTAATTGCTTGTCAAGTTCTGGAAGAAATGGCAAAAACTGCTCCTGAAGAAATTCAGCAACAAATGCAGGATAACATTCACTGGATAAAAGGCGCTCAGGAAAATAAGCTTGTTGTAGGTTCACAAGCCCGCATTCTTTATGCTGATGCTGAAGGTCGTGTAAAAATTGCCGAAGCTTTTAATCAGGCTATAGCCAAAGGCGAAATAGGAATTATCGTTTTAGGTCGGGATCACCACGATGTTTCTGGCACCGATTCGCCTTACAGAGAAACCTCTAATATTTATGACGGCTCCCGTTTTACAGCAGATATGGCTATACAAAATGTCATTGGAGACAGCTTTCGAGGCGCTACCTGGGTATCTATTCACAATGGTGGTGGCGTGGGCTGGGGCGAGGTAATTAACGGTGGTTTTGGTATGGTTCTTGATGGATCTACAGAGGCTTCAAAGCGTTTAGCATCAATACTTTTCTGGGATGTCAATAATGGGATTTCTAGAAGAGGTTGGGCGAGAAATGAAGGGGCACTATTTGCTATAAAAAGAGCGATGGAGACGCAACCTTTATTGAAAGTAACCATCCCTAATATAGTTGCCGACAATTTGTTGGATTTTTAAAAATTTGAACGTATCTTTAATAACATTTAGTAATCTAATAATCAAGCCATGAAAGCAATTAAACTTTTGCCAGTACTTTTACTTTTCATAGTTGCATCTTGCGGTTCCGTAAGAGTATATTCTGATTTTGATAATAAAGTAGATTTTAGCCAATATAAAACCTACGCTTTTCACAAAAAAGGAATTGATAAAGTTGAAATTTCAGAATTAGATAAAAAAAGAATACTAAATGCCATAGATCGGGAATTAAGCAAAAAAGGAATGACCAAAAGTGAAAATCCTGATTTACTAATCAACATTCTCACTAAAGAAAGAGAGAAAATAGATGTCAATCAATTCAACATGGGTTGGGGATACGGTTGGGGTTGGGGATGGAATCCTTTCATGTGGGGAGGACAAAACACTGTGGCTTCATCCTCAACGGAAGGAACTTTATTTATAGATTTAATTGACGGTAAGAAAAAAGAATTGGTATGGCAGGGCGAAGGCATTGGATATCTGACAGAAAATAGAAAAGATAAAGAAAAACGAATCAACGAATTTGTTGCTAAAATTTTAGAGCAGTTTCCACCAAAAGCAAAATAGATTTCGACTAAAATCAAACTTAAAGCCTACCTTTGCCTAGGCTTTTTTTATACCCAATTATGACACCACAAACCGACATTACTACACTTGAAGATATCAAATTACTAGTAGATACTTTTTACTCTAAAGTTCAAAAAGACGAATTTATTGGACCTATATTCAACGAAAAAATAGGCGATCGCTGGCCGGAACATCTGGAAAAAATGTACCGCTTTTGGCAAACTATTTTACTCGAAGTACATTCCTATTCCGGAAGTCCATTTCCTCCCCACAAACAACTGCCGGTTGCCAAAGAACATTTTGATCGCTGGATGGAAATTTTCACACAAACTACGGATAGTTTATTTGTAGGTCCTTTAGCCGAAGAAGCGAAGCTACGCGCTAAAAATATGGCTGAAATGTTCCATTACAAAATTGACTATTTCCGCAATCTTGAAAAAAACCAAACAAACAATTCGTAGTTTTAAAAGTAGTTTTTTAATCTAAAACTCGTCTTTTTCGCAAACACCAACACATTACTATATGCGTAAATTATTATTTCTTGTCGTTTTACCCGCTTTTCTATTTTCTTGTTCCAATTTAAAACAAACCGCTGAAAACAAACCAACTCCAAGTTTAAAGTTAATCAGCTCGATTGAAATTCCATTTGAGAAAACATTTCAGAATACAAAAGTGGGCGGCTTATCCGGAATCGATTATGATGCAAAAAATGATTTGTATTACCTAATATGTGATGATCGATCAGTGTTTAACGAGGCTCGTTTTTATACTGCAAAAATTCGTTTGTTCGAAAATAAATTAGAAGGTATCGATTTCCAAAGTGTTAGCAGTTTAAAAAACGAAAGTGGAGAAGTTTATGGTAACTGGAATACCACACCAACTACTTCAACAGATCCTGAAGATATTCGATACAACCCAAAAACAAACACTTTGATTTGGGGCAGCGAAGGCGCGCGAGTGATTACTGGAGACAAACAAGTGTTGCAAGATCCTTCCTTGAATTTCATGGATTTAAAAGGTAATTTTCTTGGAAATGTCACCTTGCCGGAAAATTTGAAAATGCAACAATTGGAAAACGGACCCAGAAATAACGGCACTTTAGAAGGAATCACTTTTGACAAAAAGTATAAAAATATTTACACCAACATTGAAGAGCCACTTTTTGAAGATGGAGACCAAGCCAATACCCGCAAAGGCGGATTCATCCGAATCTATCAATTTGATGCCAAAACAAAAGAGAATACTGCTCAGTACGGTTATCAATTGGAAGCTATTGCTCGTGAGCCCAATCCAAAAGGAAGTTTTGCGGTCAATGGCGTTTCAGCGATTCAGTATTATGGTAAAAATCAGTTATTGGTAGTAGAGCGCTCCTACTCGACAGGAACGCAAGCCTGCACGGTAAAAGTATTTTTATGTGACTTGAAAAAAGCTACTGATGTAAAAAATCATCCTTCCCTACAAAACCAAAATTTTGAGTTGGCATCTAAAAAACTAGTTCTAAACATGGATGATTTGGGAATTTTTATTGATAATATCGAAGGGCTAACTTTTGGACCAAAATTGGTAAATGGCAATCCATCTCTCATTTTTGTATCTGATAATAATTTTTCTGATAAACAAAAAACACAGGTTTTGGTGTTTGAGTTGGTGAAGTAGTGAATTACTATTGAGCCAAAATATAACTACGAACTTGTTCTGAAGTATACGTTTTTTCCCCATCTTCGACAGATTGACTAATGGACTCTATGTGCTCTATATACTGGGATTTAGTCAAAGATTTACCTTTAGGAGTATAGGCAACAATAGGATTTTCGTTTAAAACAGCTTCTATTTGCTCTAATTACTTTAGATCTTGAACAGCTATTAGTTTTTTGATTATCTGATTTTTATATGCCTCGATATTCATAACACTTTCGTTTAATAGAGTAAAGATACAATTTTTTAACGCACAGCTGAACAGAGATTCCTTTTAACAGGAATTATGAATCCTAAGAAATAACGATACTAAACCCTTATAGAAAACTTATAAATTTGAAGAATCATAGTTCATGAATCCCAACTCCCCTAGCCCAGATTGCAATGAAAAGCTTTTTGCGAAAGCCGTTTTGATTTTTCTTGTTTATAAAAAGCGACTAAAGGAAGCTCTTTTATAAACTTTAGAAAAACCAACGGGTTTGCAAAAACTTGCAATGAAAAGCGGGAAATCGCTCCTGAAATTCGTACTTTTGCAGCAGAACTACAACGTTTTCGATATGAACTCAACTATAGAAAGCAATCCGTTATTAGACCGATTGCCAAAGCACTTACGACAATTTATTAAGCCTCAGGATTATAGCGACTACACGCCTATAAACCAAGCAGTTTGGCGTTATGTGATGCGCAAAAATGTGGCGTATTTATCAAAAGTGGCACATAGTTCCTACTTGGAAGGTTTGAAGAAAACAGGAATTGAGATTGACAAGATCCCGAGTATGTACGGTATGAATCGGATTTTAACCGAAATAGGTTGGGCTGCTGTTGCCGTGGATGGATTTATTCCACCCAATGCGTTTATGGAATTCCAAGCCTATAATGTTCTTGTGATTGCATCAGACATTCGCCAACTAGAGCATATAGAATACACGCCTGCACCAGATATCATTCACGAAGGTGCTGGTCATGCGCCTATTATTGCGAATCCGGAATATGCAGAATATTTGCGTCGTTTTGGAGAGATCGGTTGCAAAGCGATTTCTTCGCACAAAGATTACGAAATGTACGAAGCAATCCGACTGCTTTCGATTGTGAAAGAAGCCGAAGACACACCACAAGCTACGATTGAAGCTGCTGAAAAAGCGGTGGAAGATTTACAGAATAATATGGGTGAATTATCCGAAATGGCACAAATACGAAACCTACACTGGTGGACTGTGGAATACGGTTTGATTGGAACAGTGGAGAATCCAAAAATTTACGGTGCGGGTTTACTGTCTTCTATTGGTGAAAGTGCGCATTGTATGACACCTGAAGTGAAGAAAATCCCTTATGATATATCAGCTGCTACTCAAAATTTTGATATTACTAAACTCCAACCGCAGTTGTATGTTACGCCTACGTTTGCGTATTTGAATTTGGTTTTAGAGGAATTTGCCAATAAAATGGCGCTGCGCACCGGAGGTTTATCCGGAATTAACAAATTGATCGACTCGAATGCTTTAGGAACTATTGAATTGAGTACCGGTTTACAAATTTCAGGTATTTTCAGTTCGGTTATCGAGCAGGATGGCAAACCTATTTACATACAAACTACTGGTAAAACAGCTTTGGCTTACAGAGAAAAAGAATTAGTAGGACATGGCACTTTGACACACCCAGAAGGCTTTGGAAGTCCAATAGGAAAGCTAGAAGGCATCAATTTAGCCATAGAAGACATGAGTCCAAAAGACTTGAATGCCTACGACATTTTAGAATCAAAAACCGTTAAACTGGAATTTGAAGGCGGAATAACTGTTGAGGGTGAAATTGTTACCGGTTCCAGAAATTTACAAGGAGAAATTACGCTGATTCGCTTTAAAAACTGTACGATTATGCATGGCAAAACTGTTTTATTTCAGCCGGAATGGGGAATTTACGATATGGCTGTGGGCAAGAAAGTGATTTCGGCTTTTTCAGGTCCTGCTGACGTGAATAGTTTTGACTTGATTTCGCACCTTCCGTCCAGCAAAACGATTAAAGCGAAGCATTCAGCTGAGCGTGATGATTTAGAAATTTTGTACCAAACGGTTCGAAAAATAAGAGAAACCAAGGATACGGAAACTTCTTTGGCGCCACTATTTGAAAAACTAAAAACAAATCACCCTCAAGATTGGTTGCTAGCAGTTGAAGTTGTGGAACTTTTAAACGGTAGAACCGAGCCACAATTGTTGCAAGAAATAATGGTTTATCTGGATCAATTAAAAAACAAAAGACCTGAAGTAGCGCATTTGATTGCTGGAGGTTTAGACTTAATTTTTGACAAAGAGAAAGCTTAAATCTTATTTTTGTCAAATCGAGCGCAGTCGAGATTATTAGGTCTATAAATAAAGACCCCTAAAGATGGTTTCGACTGCGCTCAACCTGACAAAGAAGTCTTTATAATTTTATTTGCTTACCAAAATCCTTCTCGGTTTCAATCACTTTTCCTTCGTATTTTAAGGTCCAACCCAACTGACTGGTAGTAATTAAAAGCTTGGATAACTCACTAATTAATCTATTTTGCGCATTGGTTTTCAAAGATGATTTCTCAATTTTCTTAGCCAAATTTGCCTTCACTGATTTATTGATTTTATTGTAATCATCTCCCGTAAACGGATTCAATTTACTTTGTTCGACATCATAAAACTGAATATCAGGACTAATTTTAATTTCCTCTTTTGGAATACTCACAATCGTGATTGTTTTATTGATCGAATCAATATCGTATTTCATGAGATGCAAATCATAAGCCACCGTAACGTCAGCATTTACAACAACCAACGCTTTTTTCTCGAAAGAAAGCATATCCATCAAATATTTTTGTTGGTTTTTATAAGTAATTACCTCAGAGAAATGTCCCTCAGTAACAACGAGTTTCCCTACGTTTAGGATTTGCTGCTGAATGAGATTCGTATTGTACGTGATATCTTGTTCGTCATTTTTCTTAAAATCACAATATTTGAACAATAAAAATATTCCACCGATAACTGCTATTCCAATAAGTATTCTTCTAAGCATAATTAAAATTTCATAAATGAATATTGATTTTCCAATTTAGTGATTTTTTCTCTGACTTTGGACTGAAACTTTAAATGACTTTCAGAATTTGGGTTAAAAGGCTTGTGTGAAAGACTTTTTTGGATACTTTCTACTTCTTCCATCACATCAAAAGCAGTTTCAGAAATAGTAGTTTCCTTGAAAACTTTCCAGATATAATCGATTGCCACTTGGTTGGGATGCAGCATGTCTTCAGTATAAAAACGATAATCCCGAAGTTCATCCATGATGATTTCGTAGCTCGGGAAATAAACAGCCTTCATCTCTGAAGGAGGAAGGTTCAAAACACTATACAAAGCAGAAATCAAATTTGATTTACTTACTTGATTTTCGACAAAACCGTCTTTGATGTGACGTACCGGCGAAACCGTGAAAACAATAGTGCAATTAGGATTTACAGCATGAATTAATTTGATTGTGTTTGCAACACTTTTTTCTATTTCTTCAACAGAAAGCAATTCTTTCTTGAACTGCTTTTGTGGCACTTTATGACAATTGGCCACAATAGAATCGCTTTCTATATTTCGATAAATCCATGAAGTGCCATACGTTATGATGATATGTGTTGATTGGGCTAGTTGCTGGTTAGTTGATCTGATTAGTGTATTTAAAGATGCTAGTAAATCTTCTTTATTTGAATTACTCAAATCAGAATGCACGTCAAAACAATGCCAGCGTTCATTGTGAAAAAAAATGTCTTTTTCTGTAAATTGCTTTTTGGAAACAGCGAAATTTATCAGTTTTTCAATTGCCAAAGGATGGAATAAAATACCAAATGGATTACAACTATTTTGAAATTTAAAATAGTCCAGCTTCTCCGCCATATTTACTGCAAAACAAGAGCCTAAAGACATAATTTTCGAATTGTAGTCTATTGGACAATTAGTTTTAAGAATGGGAATTAAAGTTCTGAATTGCATTGCCTTTATGTTTACTGCAAATTTCAATAATTTTACCGAATTAAATGAGGTTTAGTTCTTTTTTCATTGGTATAAAAAAACCCTTTCAGAGTTTAAACACTGAAAGGGTTTCTTAAACCTATAATCTTAAATCCTTATTCGTAAAAGTATTGAAAAGTTACATCATGGATATTATTTCCATTATAAATATAAAACTCTTTCATCTCACTTGGATAACCATTAGCACTATAAGTATATTGATTGTATCTAGGAAAAGAGCCTGAAATATTAGATTTCAGAATGTTATTAAACCTATTCAAATGGTATCGTAATGTGGAAGCATTATAAAGAGGAGCAATCTCTTGAAACATAATTTTATTTAAACCTAAAACATCTTTCTTGGGGTTCGATTTCATATCATATTCAAAACTGCCAAAAAGAAAACTAGCATCCAAAGACTCTGATTTAACAAGATTTTTATTTGTATCAAAAGAAAATTTACCTTCCCATATTTGAGTTTCTATATTATCTCTAGAATCACTGGAATACATTTTACAACTAACCGTATTAGCATCTAATTTATTATAAACCAATCTCAAAACACCTTTAAACGTATCAAAATATTGTTCTCTGGTCGAAGAAATTAGTTCTTGGCTACTGTTGTACAAAAAATCTGTTTTAAGAACAAGCTTATCTTGATTACCAAAAATGTTTTTTACTTTGATACTAGTAATTAAATTACCACTGTAGGTGTATTCGGTTTTGTATTGATACAAAAAGCCTATATTTCCGACTACCGAAAAATCTTTTTTTGCAGTAACTTCACTAACAATTTTATTTCCATTATAAACAAAATCAGTCGTGCTGATTTCTTTTCCATCCTTACCTAATTCAACAATTTTCTTAACGAATACAGTTGATGCAGTTGCAGGTATATCAGTTTCACCACTATCACTTGAACAAGATGATAAAACTAACATCAAAACCCCTAAAAGTAAATTTATTTTTTTCATGTTATAATTTTTAATAAATTAATGGATAAAAAAACAATTTAACACTATTAATTGCATAAAAAAACTCAAATATCCCGTTCCTAAGATATTTGAGTTTTGATTTACTTCTTGTTTTATAAGTAAACATTTGTTACCCTAATAGAAATACTCTGTCTTTAAAAAACCAATATCTCCATTAGTAGCAACAGTATTTTCGGAAACCCGCTCCGTTGGGTAATTATCTAAATCGTATGTAAATGAGTTTTTGTATAAATAAGCCGATGATGTTATTTGGTCGTCTTTGGAAACACTTGTAATTACAGTACTGATTACAGTATTATTTATTGAAATTTTATCGTTTTGATTTAATAATTTTCTGAATCCCAAAATGTTAAACAATGGATTTTTCTTAGCGTCATAATCAAAACTAATGCTGTATTTTGAGTCAACACCAACAAGTGTATTGTCGTAGATTCCTTCTTCTTTTATCAAATTTTCATTGTCGAAGTATAATATTCCGTGATATTCTTTAATTTCCTCATTCCCTGAACCTAATGTGAATCTCTCGTAAGAAACTATTTTGTCTGAATTATGAATATAGTTTATTTTATAATTCCCTAAAGAAATAACACTCACTAATTTACCTTTAAGATAACTGTATTCAGTAGTTTCACGAAGCTGATTTGTTTTATTTAGCATTACCATTTTAGAAATCAAACCATCAGTGTATGTGAAATCCATACGGTCTTTACTTCCATCAATACTCACTATCTGGTTCCCATTATACGCATATAAATAAGTTTGTAAAGTGCCTTTATTGGTTGTTTCCACAACTTTTGTAATTAATTTGAAACTCTCGTCTGTATCATTTGTACACGAGGTAAGTGTAAACACAAAAAACGAAAAGAATAAAAGTAGAACTATTTTATTTTTCATAATAAATCAATCGCTTCTACCATTTAATTTTGGTACAAAAGTCTGCAAACTTAGCCAAATAGAATTTTTACTGAAAAATTCATCGTTATAATCCTTATATTTCGGTTGAACTACTCCTTTTGAAGCAAATTTCAATGCAAGATAAACATACAAAGACAAGGTTTTTGGCAAAAAAAATCCTTTCAGAACTTATGTCCTAAAAGGGTTTCTATTATAAAAAATAAATTTGTTCTACTTTACAAACTCAACTGCTTTTTCTAAAGCTTGCTGAGTTCCTGCGACATTCTTCCCGCCTGCTGTTGCAAAAAACGGTTGTCAGCCGCCACATCGTGGATCTAATAAATTTTTTCCTAAAATCAGATATGAAAAATTATTAATTCCGAATCAAAATGCTAGCAACATTATTTAATGCTTCAGTAATTCCAGCTACATTTTTTCCTTTTCCAGAAGCGAAAAAGGGCTGTCCTCCACCATTTCCATCAATATATTGTCCTAATTCTTTGATTACTTTATTTGCATTTAAACCTTTTTTCTCAACCAATTCTTTAGCAATATAACAATGAATATTTGGTAAACCATCTTCAACAGAAGCTAAAACAACAAATGAATTTGGTTTTGCGTTTCCCAATGCTTGTGTTAAATCTTTGGTTGCACTCATAGATAAATCAACACGTCTGTCTAAAACATTAACGCCGTTAATTTCATAAAATTCTAAAAGCAATTTATTTTTTAATCCATCGATTTTTTCCTTTAACAATTGCTCCATTTGTTTTTTTAACTTGGCATTTTCTTCTTGCATCGAATGAACAGCTTTCAGAATATCCTGAGGATTTTTCAAGGCTAATTTTACTTCATTTAATGTGTTTTCATACGAAGCAAAATGTGCTTTTACCGCATCACTTGTAATTGCTTCAATACGACGGATCCCCGCAGCAACTGCACCTTCAGAAACGATTTTGAAATGCCAGATTTCAGCCGTGTTTTTCACGTGGATTCCACCACATAATTCCATGCTTTCGCCAAATTTAATCGCACGAACTTCATCACCATATTTCTCTCCAAACAACGCCATCGCTCCTTCTTGAACTGCTTGCGCAAAAGGAATATTTCTTCTTTCGATTAATGGCAATTGCTGCTGGATTCTTGCATTTACAAAGTCCTCCACTTGTTGCAATTCGGTTTCCGTCATTTTAGCAAAATGCGAAAAGTCAAAACGCAAATAGTTTGGATTTACCAAGGAACCTTTTTGTTCTACGTGAGTTCCCAAAATACTTCTCAATGCTTGGTGCATCAAGTGCGTAGCCGAGTGATTTCTGGAAGATAAACTTCTCAAATCGGAATTCACTTTAGCCACAAAACCAGCGTTAACATTCTCTGGCAATTGTTTTGCAAAATGTAAAATCAGGTTATTCTCTTTTTTAGTATCGATGATTTCGATGGTTTCATTTGCAGAAACCAATGTTCCTTTATCGCCTACTTGTCCTCCACCTTCTGGATAGAATGGTGTATTGTCTAAAACGATTTGGTATAAAATCCCATCTTTTTTACTATCTACTTTACGGATGCGGGTGATTTTTACGTCACTTTCTGATTGATCGTAGCCTACAAATGATTCTACATTTCCAGGAATCAACACAGACCAGTCTTCTGTTGAAACTTCTGATGCGGCGCGGGAACGATTTTTTTGTTCTTGCATCGCAGCGTTAAAACCAGCTTCATCTAGTTCAAATCCTTTTTCTCTCAGAATTAATGCGGTCAAGTCAATTGGAAACCCAAAAGTATCGTACAGCTCGAATGCTTTTGCTCCTGCTATTATTGTTCCTTTCTCCTCTTCAATCACTTTATCTAGTAATTGCAATCCTTGGTCTAGTGTTCTCAGGAAAGAGGCTTCTTCTTCACGAATCACATTGGTAACCAATTGCTGTTGCGATTTGATTTCTGGAAAAAACTCGCCCATTTGATTTGCTAAAACGCTAACCAATTGATTGATAAAAGGTTCTTTGGTGTTCAAGAATGTAAATCCGTAACGAATTGCACGACGCAAAATTCTACGAATTACATAACCAGCGCCTGTGTTTGATGGCAATTGTCCATCGGCAATAGCAAAAGCTACGGCACGAACGTGATCAACCACTACACGAATAGCGATATTAGTTTTCTCCTCGACTGCGCTCGGAGTGACAGCATTGTCTACATATTTAAATCCTGTAATTTGTTCTACTTTTTCAATAAGTGGTGTAAAAACATCAGTATCGTAATTTGAGGTTTTTCCTTGTAATGCCATGCACAAACGTTCAAATCCCATTCCGGTATCAACGTGTTTTGCAGGTAATTTTTCTAGAGAACCATCAGCTTTACGGTTGAATTCCATAAATACATTGTTCCAAATTTCGACTACTTGCGGATGGTCATTGTTTACCAAACTTTTTCCTGAAACTAAAGCTTTTTCTTCTGCAGAACGAATGTCAACGTGAATTTCTGAACAAGGTCCGCAAGGTCCTTGATCTCCCATTTCCCAGAAATTATCTTTCTTGTTTCCAAGAATGATGCGATCTTCATCAATTAATGCTGCCCAAATATCCCAAGCTTCCTGATCAAATGGTACGTTTTCAGCGGGATTTCCTTCAAATACAGAAACGTATAAGTTTTCTTTCGGAATTTTATAGACTTCTGTCAAAAGTTCCCATGCCCAGTTGATAGCTTCTTTCTTGAAATAATCTCCAAAAGACCAATTCCCCAACATTTCAAACATGGTGTGATGATAGGTATCAAAACCTACATCTTCCAGATCGTTATGTTTACCGGAAACACGAAGACATTTTTGCGTATCGGCTATTCTATTGCTTTTTGGCGTTCCGTTCCCTAGAAAATATTCTTTAAACTGAGCCATTCCCGAATTGTTGAACATCAAGGTTGGATCGTCCTTAAGAACGATGGGAGCTGAAGGAACGATTAAGTGTCCTTTTGATGCGAAAAATTCCAGAAATTGCTTGCGTACGTCTTGTGATGTCATTGATTTAATTTAAATATTTAAAGATTAAAAAATTTAAAGATTATTTAGAATTGAATTTTTCAATCTTTTAATCATTAAATCTTTTAATTTCTTTTGCCCCAGATAGCAGTGAAAAGCTTCGAGATTTATACATCTATTTTTTCTTGAGGTGGCAGAGCGACTAGAGGAAGCTCCTGCTGGCTCATTAGAAAAAAAGATTGATAAACGAGAACTTGTAACGAATAGCTGGAATAGGCACATTATTTTATTTATTCCTGAAAAAAGGGTGTAACAAATGAAACATTTCTTAAATTTGTTCGTCTAACCTTTTTACAGTGTGCAAAAATAGGGTATTTTAAAATATGTCGAAAGTAAAATATTATTACGATTCCGAAAATCTAGCCTATAGAAAAATAAAAACACGAAAAAGAATAAAATTTGGTGTTATTATCTTGTTTTTATTGGCATCAGCGTTGTTTGGTTTTTTGAGTTTTGTAGTTTTACTAAATACTCCTTATTTTGAAACGCCAAAAGACCGTTTGCAAGCGCGTGAAATTGAGAATTTGAAATTGAACTATGCGCTGCTGAACAAAAAAATGGATCAGGTAAATGGGGTTATAGAAGCTATTGAGGATAGGGATAATAATTTGTATCGCGTGTATTTTAACAAATCAGCAATTCCAGATTCTATTCGGAAAGCAGGATTACCAGGCAAAAACAGGTATCAATTATTAGAAGGATATGACAATTCACAGTTGGTAATCAATACCACAAAAAGGATTGATGTCCTTGGTAAGGAATTAGCGGTTCAGTCCAAATCATTGGATGTGATTTTGAAATTGGCAGAAGCTAAAAGTGATTTTTTGTCAGCCATCCCTGCCATTCAGCCAGTACAAAATGAAAATTTAAAACAAATGGCATCTGGTTTTGGATACCGAACGGATCCTTTTACAAAAGCAAGGAAAATGCATGAAGGCATGGATTTTACGGCAAAAACAGGAACGCCCATTTACGCTACGGGTGACGGAGTGGTAGCAAAAGCAGACAATACGGCTTCCGGATATGGAAATCATATTGTGATTCGGCATGGATTTGGATATGAAACTTTATACGCACATTTGAGCAAATATAAAGCACGAGCAGGACAACGAGTAAAACGAGGTGATGTTATTGGTTATGTAGGAAGCACAGGAAGATCAGAAGCTCCGCATTTGCATTATGAAGTTCATAAGGATAAAAGAGTGGTAAATCCACTTAATTTTTATTACGGAAATATTTCGGCAGTGGAATATGTTGTTATCGCGCAACTGGCAAATAAGGAGAATCAATCACTGGATTAAGTTTGTGAGAATTGAGAAGTTAGTGGGTTAAAAAGACAAATACTTGCTATCAATTAAATATCAAAATAAAAAAACAATAGTTAGAACAACACATAAAATATGCACATTGAACTTTCTAAAGATAAAAGATATTACAGCATTGGCGAAGTAGCCAAAGCATTTGACGTAAATGCATCGCTGATTCGTTTTTGGGATAATGAATTTGATATCCTAAAACCAAAAAAGAATGCGAAAGGCAATCGAATGTTTACTCCCGAGGATATCACTAATTTACAATTGATTTATCACTTAGTCAAAGAAAGAGGTTTTACGCTAGAAGGTGCCAAAATCCATTTGAAAGAAGGACAAAAGAAAACCTTGGATAAGTTTGATATTATTCGAAAATTAGAAACAATACGCACACAATTAACAACTATTAAAAACGAACTGTAGTCAGCACGACTACTTCCCAATTAAAAAATTTTAAACAATTAAACACTAAACATTAAATTAAGTAAACATGAGAAGATTTTTGCCTTGGATTATCGGAGCAGTTGTAATTTTTGTAATTTACAGCTGGGTTAAAGGAATTAACAATACTGCTGTAACGTTAAACCAAAATGTAGAACAATCTTGGGGTGATGTTCAAACGGCGTATCAAAGAAGAAATGACCTTATTGGGAATTTGGTAAACACAGTAAAAGGTGCGGCGGATTTTGAAAAAAGCACGTTGACAGCTGTTATCGAAGCGCGTTCTAAAGCTACTTCTGTAAAAATTGATCCTGCAAATATTACTCCGGAACAATTAGCTGAATTCAACAAAGCACAAAGTGGCGTGAGCAGTTCATTGTCTCGATTGTTAGTGACCGTTGAAGCGTATCCTGAATTAAAAGCCAACCAAAACTTCTTGAAATTACAAGATGAATTGGCAAGTACAGAAAATCAAATTCTAACGGCTAGAACGCGTTTCAACGAAGCGGTAAAACCATATAACTCTCATATCAAAACGTTTCCAAACAGCTTATTTGCTGGATTATTCGGATTCAAAGAGAAAGCATATTTCAATGCTGTTGAAGGTGCAGATAAACCAGTTGAAGTAAAATTCTAAAGTTAGATTATTAGACTTCTTAGATTTTTAGAAGTTAAATCAAATTTAAATTGAGGAAACAATCTTTAAAAATTAACGATTTTTGATTGCAGATTTAATAATTCTGAAATCAAAAATCGTTAATCTTAACTCAAAAATTTATCCCATGTCAAAAGTAGAAGATTTGTTAACCAAAGAAGATGAACAAGAAATTGTTGAAGCTATTCGCATGGCTGAAAAAAACACTTCTGGCGAGATTAGAGTTCACATAGAGAAAACAACTTCCATGGATGCGTATGATCGCGCTTTGGAAGTTTTTCATGAATTGAAAATGGATGAAACCGAGCTGCAAAATGGTGTCTTGATCTATCTAGCAGTCGAAGATCACCATTTTGTAATTTGCGGAGACAAAGGAATTAATGATGTTGTACCAAATGATTTTTGGAATTGCACCCGAGACATTATGGTGGCGGAGTTCAAAAAAGGTGATTTCAAGCAAGGTCTTATTGATGGAATTGCCAGAGCAGGGGAACAATTGCAACACTATTTTCCTTGGCTAGAAGGCGACACAAACGAATTATCAAACGAAATATCTAAAGGATAATGCTATTACAAAAAAAGAGTACTCTAATTGCACTAAAGCTTTTTGTCTGTTTATTATTCACACAAATTGGCTTTGCGCAATTTACCATTCCTGAAAAACCAACTCTTCAAACTTCAGTTTATGATTATGCGAATGTGCTCAGCGCAACAGAAAAAGCACAATTAGAAGAAAAACTGATTAAATATTCTGATTCTACCACTACTCAAATTGTAGTCATTACGATTGAAAGCCTTCAAAACGAAGATGTGAGTCAACTGGCAACCAAATGGGGACAAACGTGGGGAATTGGCGGGACGGAGAAAGACGATAATGGTGTTATTGTTTTATTGGCTAAATCTGAAAAAAAAATAGCAATCAATCCCGGTTATGGATTAGAAGATCGACTAACTGCTGGAATTGGCGGAGAAATAATTCGCAATATTATTATTCCTGAATTTAAAGCCGGAAGTTTTTACAACGGATTAGATAAAGGAACAGACGCACTTATTGATGTTTTTAAAGGGAAATACAAAGGAGAACGTGTTAAAAAAACCAAAGATACAGGATTCCCATTTTTACCCTTAATCGTTATTGTAATCATTATACTGGTACTTATTTCAAGAAACAAAGGCGGTGGAGGCAATTCTGGAAACAGAGGCGGTGGCATTGGGCCTAGTTTATTGGATGTTATTATACTCAGCAGCCTTGGAAGAAACAGCGGTGGCGGTGGATTCGGTGGCGGTTCCTCTGGTGGTGGAGGCGGTTTCGGCGGTGGATTTGGAGGCGGAGGTTTCTCTGGTGGCGGATCTAGCGGAGGCTGGTAACAAATTGATTTTAAAAATATTAATACCCTATCAAAACGATAGGGTATTTTTTTTATATTTGGTGAAAATTAAAAAAAATGAAGTTATATTATTTGCTCCCATTGATTCTATTGACAAATGGAACAGCAATTGCTCAATCAGAGAAAAAGATAGATCATCAAAGCATTCTTTGGACGCGCTATTACAATCAATTGTTACTAAGCGAAAAATGGTCTTTGCATTCTGAATTTGACAACCGACTTTTTCTAAAACCAGTGCAAGAAAACTTATATGTCATCCGAATTCAAGGTCGCTATAAAATCAATGCACATTTAGAGACAGGCGCTGGCTTTGCTTATTTCTCTGTTGATACACAAATCCCTGAAATCAATCCTGATTTCAATACACCAGAATATAGAGGACAACAGGATCTTACGTGGAAAGAAACTTTTGGGAAATTTGGGATTAACCAGCGTTTTCAATTAGAGGAGCGATTCATTCATAATGCAAACAAAGAAATACTACTGCCAGGAACCATATTTTCATGGCGCTTCAGGTACCGCTTTCAAACAGAATATACTTTTTGGAAAAAAGAAAAACAGTTATTAAAAGCCGTACTATCCGATGAGATAATGTTCAATTTTGGAAAAAATATAATTAAAAATACATTTGATCAAAATAGAATTTACGCTGCCATACATTATGGCCTCAATAGTAATGTAGCATTTGAACTCGGGTACCTAAACAGTTTCCAAAGAAGAAGCAATGGAATTGATTATTTCAATAGAGACATTATCCGCTTCAGCATTTTTCATAAAATTAAAATCTCAAAAAAGATATAAAGAGCATTTATAATTACAACCGACAACTATTTTAAATATTGATTATCAATACATTAACTTAATATTTGCAATTTCTGGCGTAACTTTAATAAAAAGATATAGCCATGAAAAATTTTGCAATTAAACTCGTGTGGTTCACTACCATTTATGTTTTTGTTTTTGCCGGTTTATGTCAAACTAATGTTGCTTTACCGGTAATAATGACGCTATATTGTGTTGGCATACCATTAATCCTCTTTATGGTTTACGCCGTGCTAACTGATGATTATACAACTACAAAAACATTTAAAGATTGGTACGGCGACCATCCAATGGAAACATTGGAAGAAGAAAGAGAAGAAAGCTAATCATTCGAATCTATTTTAACTCAAAAAATCCCGATTGCTCGGGATTTTCTATTTATATAAATTTCTGATTTAAATTTTCATCAGCTACTATTGAAATTTATCTTACTTTGCTTTTTAAAACAAAATGATGCAGCCATTTTGGAAAAAATCGTTTCAAATAAGCGCCTAGAACTTCTTTACCGCCAATATAGACTTCAAATTTTTCAGACTCAACTGCTTTCACAAATTTTTTGGTAAAAACACTTGTTGGCATTCCATTTTGAGTTGCCGTGTCATCTATATTTTGTTTAGATCCATCTGCCGTCAAGGCATTTTTAGCCACATTCGTTTGAATAAATCCAGGACAGACAAGCGTCACACTTATATTGTCTTTTTGATGTTCCATTCTTAAAACATCAAAAAAACCATGTAAGGCATGTTTTGCCCCGCAATATCCAGAACGGTATGGCGACCCAAATTTCCCCATCAGACTGGTTACAGTAACAAAATGTCCTTCCTTATTTTTGATAAAATGAGGCAATAAAGCTTTTGTCAATGCAACCGTACCAAGATAATCTACCTCCATGAGTTTTTTATCCACCTCAAAATCGGTTTCCACAATCAGTGAGCGTTGGCTAACGCCTCCATTATTGATAAGCACATCCACTTTTCCAAAGGCAGCAATAGCTTTTTCTGCATTATTTTTAGCGTTGTCAAAATCAACCAGATCAAAAGGCAAAATCACAACTTCTGTGTTTGAACACTTCGATTTTACAGTTTCTAAAGCTTCCGCATTTCGAGCCGAAAGAATCAATTTACAATTTTTAGCGGCTAATTCATAGGCCAGAGCCTCTCCTATTCCGCTGGAAGCGCCTGTAATCCAAACTACTTTGCCATTTATTGCATTCATATTTTTTCCTAAAAATAAAAAAAGTTTACCGAGCTTTTACAAACTCAATAAACTTTCTAGTATAATTATAGAAATAAAGACTATTTCTCTCTGATATAAATATCAATTGGCACTCCTGAAAAGTCCCAGTTTTCTCTAATTTTATTTTCCAGATAACGTTTGTAAGGTTCTTTTACATATTGTGGCATATTAGCAAAAAACACAAATTGTGGTGTTGGAGTTGGCAACTGCATGCAATATTTAATTTTCACATACTTCCCCTTTGTTGCTGGCGGCGGATAAGCTTCAATCACTTTCAACATAAACTCATTGAATTTTGAAGTCGCAATGCGTTGTTGTCTGTTTTCAAAAACTTTTACCGTTGCTTCTAATGCTTTCAACAAACGTTGTTTTGTTAAAGCAGAAACAAAAAGAATAGGCACATCCATAAATGGCATTAATTCTTCTCTAATTTTCTCCTCATAATCACGGGTTGACATCGTTTCTTTTTCGACTAAATCCCATTTGTTTACTAAGATTACAACTCCTTTACGGTTTTTCTCAGCCAACCAAAAAATACTTTGATCCTGGCCTTCAAATCCACGTGTGGCATCAATAATCAAGATACAAATATCAGCATGTTCAATGGCACGAACGGAACGCATTACCGAGTAAAACTCTAAATCTTCCTTCACTTTTGCTTTACGACGGATTCCCGCAGTATCCACTAAGTTGAATTCGAAACCAAAACGGTCAAATTTTGTATCTATAGAATCACGAGTTGTTCCCGCAATATCAGTAACTATATATCTGTCTTTACCAATTAAAGCATTGATAAAACTTGATTTTCCAGCATTAGGACGACCAACCACTGCAAAACGAGGCAATACCACTTCTTCCTGCGTTGGCTCTGGTTTTATAGGGAAAGCATCAATCAATGCATCCAATAAATCACCTGTTCCACTTCCAGAAATACTGGCAAAAGTATAATATTCTCCTAAACCAAGGTTGTAAAACTCAATTGCATCTTTCTCACGCATCGCATTATCCACCTTATTTACAGCAAGTAAAACTGGCTTTGTCACTTTACGCAACAATCTCGCAACGGCATCATCCATTGGAGTAATCCCCTCTTCTACATCAACCACAAAAATAATTACATCAGCTTCATCAATGGCCAGTTCTACTTGTTTTCGAATTTCTGCTTCAAAAACATCATCAGAACCACGCACATATCCGCCGGTATCAATTACAGAAAACTCTTTTCCGTTCCACTCGCTTTTACCATAGTTTCTATCACGGGTCACCCCCGATACTGAATCTACAATAGCTTCTCTTCTTTGTATCAGCCTATTAAAAAGGGTTGATTTCCCTACATTAGGTCTTCCTACTATCGCAACAATGTTATTCATAATATAAATTCAAATATTTTGCAAAGGTAGTGTTTAAAACCATGATTATCAATTTTTTTGATATATTAGCAAGACCTTATCTTTTTAATACTAACAAGTTTACTACTATGGATGCTAATAATGAGCTCAGACTTCGCTTACGATTTTACAAAGATGTTCCGCAAAACATAGATGCTTTGCGTGTTAAATTTGCCAATTACACGCAAATCAAGTCCAAGGATTACTTCGTTAAAATTCGTGGTTATCACATTTGGTTAAACATAAAAGGACCTAAAAAAGCGTATTGGTTGCCTCATTTGCACATAGAAATGGAATCAAAAGCCAAAATGAAACGCACATTAGAGCACTATTTGGACCTGATCCAACCTTATGGACACTTTTTATGCTCTTCCATTTTATTATTGCAGGAATATTTTTGATTTTTTCGGGAATTGCTTATTCTGATTATATCTTGAAAAATCCCGTATCATTCGAACCAGTCGTTATGAGATTAATGGTTTTCGCGTGGTTTTTGCTCTATATTGTAGCCAAACAAATCAGAAGTAACGGTCACAACCAAATGAATGATTTGGAAAGTTTATTTTTGGAGATTATAGCATCTTAGTTTTTATTTGGAGCAATTCCAGCTCTCCGCTATATCTTTTGTTCAGTCCCGAAGTTTCGGGACTGAACAAAAGGATGCCGCTGCTATCTGGGCTAAAAAAAAAAATCAATATCAGAAATTGAATTCTAATATTGATTTAAAAAAAAAGATCCGAAAAAATTACTGATTGTATCCAAAACGCTTTAACATATTAACGTTACTTCGCCAATTTTTATTTACTTTCACTACCAATTCGATATGAATTTGTTTTCCAAAAAACTTCTCTAAATCGACACGGGCTTCCATTCCTACTTTTTTCAAAGCAGCACCTTTATGCCCTATTATAATTCCTTTTTGAGTTTCGCGTTCCACCATAATCAAAGAACGGATTCTAATGATATTTTCATCTTCAAAAAACTCTTCGGTTACAATTTCTACTGCGTATGGGATTTCTTTGCTGTAATTCAACAATATTTTCTCGCGGATAGTTTCATTTACAAAGAAACGTTCCGGTTTGTCTGTCAATTGATCTTTTGGATAATACGCAGGAGATTCCGGCAACAATTCAATTATTCGTCCAAAAACTTCCGGCACATTAAAATTTTGTAAAGCTGATATTGGAAAAATTTCGGCATTGGGAACTTTCGCAGTCCAAAAAGCCACTTGCTCTTCGAGCTGTTCTTGGTTAGAATTATCTATTTTATTCAATAAAAGAAGAACTGGAATTGTAGCGTGAATGATTTTATTAAAAAATGCTTCGTCTTTCAAATCTTGTTCACCAATTTCTACCATATAAATTAAGATGTCAGCATCTTCAAAAGCCGACTTTACAAAATTCATCATCGATGCCTGCATTTCGTAGGCTGGCTTAATGATTCCGGGTGTATCCGATAAGATCAATTGAAAATCTTCCCCATTTACAATTCCTAGAATTCTATGACGTGTTGTTTGTGCTTTTGATGTGATTATTGATAATCTTTCTCCAACAAAGGCATTCATTAATGTTGATTTCCCAACGTTCGGATTTCCGATGATGTTTACAAAACCTGCTTTATGTGACATTTCTATTATAATTTATTTTGCAAAGGTAGACATATCAAGTCAATAGATGAAATAAAACATTTTTTAAAATTTTTATTGGAAATACGGAAATTCGTTGTACATTTGCACCCGAAACAACGCGGGATAGAGCAGTAGGCAGCTCGTCGGGCTCATAACCCGAAGGTCACAGGTTCGAGTCCTGTTCCCGCTACTAAGGTAGCCTTATTGAGATTACAAAACGCACATCGCGGGATAGAGCAGTAGGCAGCTCGTCGGGCTCATAACCCGAAGGTCACAGGTTCGAGTCCTGTTCCCGCTACTAAAAAGCTTCAGAGAAATCTGGAGCTTTTTTCATTTAAAACCTTCGATAAATTTGTTTTTTTTTAGAATTTGTAAAATCTTTTAAACTCAAATAATGAAGAAAACGTTTTACATTTAAAAGCCAAAACGTTATCAATACTACCTTTTGGAATTATGTCTACGATCTCTTGGCAACTATTAGGAATTCTTTTAGCACATAATGGAATTCGAAATAACCTTCTGATTTATATTCTAGCTTTTACAATTTCTATGCTTTCTGCAATTATTTTATTTAGATTGTTTTCCGGCACACTACTTCTAGAACTTCGGAATGAGACAATAAAAATGGACTGGATAAAGAAACCTATTTATAGTTCGATTAAGTCTCAAACGATTAATTTGAATGATGTTAATCATTGGATACATCAAGAAGGAAAAGGTATCGACTGACTCAAAATTTATCTAAAGAACAATAAAAAAATATGCATTGAATTGGAAAACCTTTCAAATTCAACTAAGAATCATGAGATGGTAAAACAGTTGAAAAACTTCCTGATAGCTAAAGAAATAAAAAAAGCTATTATTCATTAGTATTCTTTTAAAAATAAAAAAAACCTATACGACAAGTCATACAGGTTTTTAACCAACTAAGTTTATTATAATTAAATATCCGAAACCAACTAAAATCTTTATTTGAAAAATAGTATCTAATGTAATTCTAAATTAATCCTCTGAAACAATAGCTGAATTTCTATTAGTTGTTACATCTAACAAAACTGTAAGTCCTTGCTCATTAAGCATAGTCATATTTAACGTATCTAAAACAGCTAAGTCTTTAGAAACCGAACCATTGAAATTATTATAGGAAATATTCATTTCTTTTAGGTTGTCCAAGTTTTCTAATTCAAATGGAACCTGACCAATCATTTTATTGTCAAACAAACTAAGATTTTCAAGAGCCGTCATATTCTCTACATCTCTGCTTAATTCACCTACAAGTTTGTTACTATTTAATAATAACGTTTTTATTGTTTTAATATCATAAAGAGAATTTGGAATTTCACCCACAATTTCATTATTGAATAATGATAATATTTCCAATTGGCTTAACGCTCCAATTTGTACTGGTAATTCGCCTGAAAGTGCATTCATATACAATTCTAAATCTTTCAAATTTGACATTTCGCAAACAGAAGAAGGAATTGAACCTGTTAATTTATTAAACGAAAGATTCAATACTTTCATATCTTTTAGTTTTCCAATAGCAGATGGTATTGTTCCTGATATTTGATTTTTGTGTAAATCCAATTCTTGAAGACTAACCAAGTTAACAATATCAGTTGGAATCTCTCCTACTAGATTATTATCGGCTAAATGCACTGCTATTACTTTTTCATCTTGTACTTTAATACCATGCCAAGTAGAAACCGGAGCTGATAAATCCCACCGCACTTTCCATTGTTTACCATTTGTTGACTGATATAATTTCACCAACGCATCTTTCTCTGATTGAGATACATTTGCAAGCATTGAAAATGAAAACAAAAGCGTTAAAAATAGATTAGATATTTTTTTCATAACAAGGTATTTTTCTTTTACACAACTAAAACTACACACATTATAGCTAATCAGCAAATAAAATCGATGAACTACATAATATTATTTTTTGTAATCAGTAATAACTTACAATTAATCTCTTTTTGATGGTAAGTAATATTTCATTAAATTTGGTATACTAACCTTAATCTCAAATTTATGGAAATCAATTTCTTAGCACTATTTGTTGCGGCGTTATCTACTCTTGGTATTGGATTTGTTTGGTACCACCCAAAAGTTTTTGGAACAATTTGGATGAAAGAATCTGGACTGACAGAAGAAAAACTAAAAGGAGGAAATATGCTTTTAATATTTGGAACTTCATTGCTATATGCTTTTTTCATCAGCTTCGTACTTCAAATGGTCACCATACATCAATTTGGAGCAATAGGTATGATTGGCGGAGATCCCACTATTGCAAAACCTTCTTATGAAGCTTTCATGACTGACTATGGAAATGCTTTCAGAACATTTAAGCATGGAGCTTTACACGGCTTTATGACTGGACTCTTTTTTGCTCTACCAATTATAGGAACGAATGCTCTATACGAAAGAAGAAGTTTCAAATATACCCTTGTAACTGGTGGATTTTGGATTATTTGCCTTACAATTATGGGAGGAATTATTTGTGGATGGAAATTATCTTAACTTTTAAATTAAATTTCGCCTTCAAATTCAAAAGGCGAAATTTATTTTTATTTAAATCTTTTCTATAGCCTGCGCCAAATCAATATCCTTATCCGTGACTCCACCAGCATCATGAGTGGTCAATCGAATAGTCACCTTATTATAGACATTAAATAATTCCGGATGGTGGCTTCTTTTCTCTGCCATCACTCCTACTTGCACGATGAAACCCAAAGCTTGAGTAAAATCAGCAAATTTAAATTTTTTCTCAATTCCGCTATTGTTAAATGTCCAGCCTTTTAGCTCTTCCAAATGGGTTTGAATGGATTCCTCTGAATAGGTTTTCATAATTTACTTATTTTATCACATAAAGTTACTTAATTTCTAGACAATCAATGATACTTTAACTTTATTAACTAATTTTGGAAAAACATTTCTACTCAATTTGAACACCGATTATTCCTTTAAAATTTATACTTCAACTGCGCAACTTCCTTTAAATTGGGATGATGTAGCAATTTCAACTATATTTTTATCCAAAAAATACTTAGAGGTTTTAGAAAATTCGTCTCCCGAAAACATGATTTGTCATTTTATTGGCATTTTTGAAAATGATACTTTAGTTGGCATTTCCCTTTCTCAATTTCTAAATTTGAATAAATTAGCATCTTTTGGAGAAAGAGACCAATGTATAAAAACTGCCGTCCGCAATATTGTTTTTAGAAATTTCGGATCACAAGTTTTGGTCCTTGGAAACAACATGCTAACAGGACAAAATTGCTATGCTTTATCCGATTCTATAGATAAGAAAAAAGCGATGAAAGCCTTATATTTAGCTACAACGGAATTAAAAAAAATATTTAAATCTAAAGGTGTAACTATTCATATTACGACCTACAAAGATTTTAGTGAGGAAGAAATCAAAAACTTCACCATTCCAGAATTCGAAAATGATTATCAATTTTCGACACAACCCAACATGATTTTTTCCATAAATGAAAATTGGAAATCAGAGCATGATTACACTGATTCTCTTTCAAAAAAATACAGAGATCAGTATAAAAGAGCGCGTAAAAGGGCAACTGACATACAGAAACGAAAATTAAATCTTGAAGACATTATTTCACTGGAAGACACCATTTATGAACTGTATTTTCATGTTGCTAAAAATGCACCTTTTAATACTTTTTTTCTGCCAAAAAACCATTTTAGAATTTTTAAAGAAATTTTTAAAGACAAATTCCTTTTTTATGGTTATTTCATTGGCGAAAAACTAATTGGCTTCAATACTTTAATAAAAAATGGAGCAATCATGGATACGTATTTTCTTGGCTATGACGACAGCATTCAGCGAGAAAAGATGCTTTATTTAAACATGTTATATGATATGATTGCTTACTCCATAAACAAAGGCTTCAAGGAAATAGTTTTTGCTAGAACAGCTTTGGAAATAAAAAGTTCTGTTGGTGCTAAACCCCTAAAAATGTTCGGACTTATAGCGCACAACAATAGATTGGTAAATCCTTACATGTCAAAAATATTCAATTATCTAGAACCCGAAAGTATTTGGCAAGAACGAAATCCGTTTAAATAATTTGAATTGGAGGATTAGGAATCGCCACTTTCATTTGTTTGGGTAGAATTTCAATAACTAGCTTGGTTTCTGTTCCGCAATATTCTCCATCGATCTGAAAACTAACCGGAATGTTTGTTGTTATAAAGGCTTTATCAGTCGAAATAATCTCTACATCATTTACATCGATTGGCATATTACCGGTTATGATTTTGCCTAGTACCACCAAATCCATATTTTTCAAAATAACCAATTCAAATTTTCCATCATCCATTATACCATTTGGATTTATGGAAACCCCAGTGCCATATTTTTGAGAATTAGCGATTACAATCATTCTCGCCTCACATTCTATCGTAGGAAAATCACCAGTAATGGTCGCGATAAATGGATCTTCTAAATCAATCAAAGTATTTACTGTTTGCAATGCGTACCCCCATTTTCCACGAATACTGCTGTTTTCATAGTTCTTAATCATTTCTGCATTGATTCCCAAATCGCTTAAATGAATGCTTTTTTTTCCGTTAATGGAAACCATGTCAATTTCCATATAATCATTTTGAAAAGCAATTCCCAAATTTTCTGAAATCCCAGAGGGCAAATTTAAATCTACAGCTAAACCATTGGCGGAACCGGCTGGCAAAATACCAATGATCACATCAAGAGTTTCCATGGCTTCCGCCACCATTTTTATTGTGCCGTCACCTCCCGCAACAATAATTCGCTTTGGCGCGTAGGTTGCATAAAGCGCTTTTATATTATCACTGTCTGAAACTCCGGATGTATTATAAATCACTAGATTCAAATTTTCCTTTTCCGCAAAAAAAGCGACCTCATCGATAAGATCAGACTTATCAACGTCTCCCGAAATGGGATTAACAACTAGGATTACGTTATTTTTCAAATTTTATTCTGTTTTATTGATTTAAAACCGTTAAATTCATCTTTTATCAAAAGTACTACAATATATGAAACCAATTTTAAAATTATATCGAGGTTATGCTAATGAACAAGAATTAATTGTCATGGGACATGTGTTCAAGCCCACATCGATTGAGGAGTATAATTTTCAAAAAAAGAATCTAAAAAACGCTACTTCTGTTATCAAAATGTTCCAAATAAAAACTCAAGCTAATGCTGATGTCTATCTAAAACACAACAATTCCAAAATTCATACCAAAACATTAGCGGATGGTTATTTCAAATTTTGTGTGCCTTTAGATCAAGACAAAAACTACGGCTGGATTGATTATGAAGTTAGTATTGTTTATAAAAATGGAACCATTACTACGAAGGATAGTTACATTAGGCCACACAAAGGAAATTTAGGAATTATATCTGATATAGATGATACTTTTTTAGTGTCACATACGCTAAATCCATTAAAAAAATTATATGTGCTGTTGTTTAAAAATGTAAATAAGAGAAAAATCTATGAAGACGTTGTCACCCATTATCAAGCTCTAAGTACCGCAGGAAGAGACAATAAAGAGGAGTTTAATGCTTTTTTTTATGTTTCCAGCAGTGAATGGAATTTATATCGTTTTATTACAAAATTCACCGAAATTCATAAACTTCCAAAAGCTGTTTTATTGCTAAAAGATATTAAAACGAGTCTAACCGATTTCTTCATGACTGGCAGAGGAAACCACAATCATAAATTTGATAAAATAAAACATATTTTAGAATTTTACCCCAATCTAGAATATGTACTTCTTGGGGATGATTCGCAACATGATCCTTTTCTATATGAAGCAATTTGCAAGATTTTCCCCGTAACAGTAAAAGCGGTTTACATACGGCAAACTGGCTCCACTAAAAAAGAAAAAATAATGACTGTTATGAAAAATTTAGAGACATTAAATGTTTCAATTTGTTATTTTAAAAATAGTAGTGAGGCCATCGCACATTCCCAATCAATAGGAATTATTACATAAAAAAAGAGCTCCATTACGGAACTCTTTGTTATTATAAATGATCGATTTCTTCTTGAACAAGCTCCCAATCCAGCAGGAGTTTGTCTAATTCTGCTTTTTTCTTATTGTAGGCTGTAAAAAATTTTGCGTCTTCAACATGCTTGTCATAATTTGAAGCCAACATTTTATCGTCCTGCTGTATGTCTTTTTCTAATTGCTTAATTTGGCTCTCCACTTTGCTTAGTTTGTTTTGCAATGCTTTGCCTTTTTTCTGATCTTCATAGGAAGCCTTATTACTTTCTTTAGGTGCGGCAGCTTTTTCAGCATCTTTCTTCTCCACTTCGCGCATGTTTTCCATATTGCGTTGTTCTAAGAAATAGTTGATATCGCCTAAATATTCTTTGATTTTTTGGTCTTTAAATTCATATACCAAATTTGACATTCCTTGCAAGAAATCCCTATCATGTGAAACCAGCAATAAAGTCCCACCAAATTTTTGTAGTGCCGCTTTCAAAACATTTTTTGATTTAATGTCTAAGTGATTTGTAGGCTCATCCATCAACAACACGTTAATAGGTTGTAATAATAATTTACACAACGCTAAGCGATTTCTTTCGCCTCCTGAAAGCACTTTTACTTTTTTATCTACATCATCCCCTCTAAACAAAAAAGAACCCAGCATATCACGTACCTTCATTCGGTTTGTATCTGCTGCCGCGTCCTCCATAGTTTGTAATAAAGTAATTTCACCATCCAAATATTCGGCTTGATTCTGAGCAAAATAGCCTAGTTGTACATTGTGACCTAATTTAATGTTTCCTTG
Source organism: Flavobacterium omnivorum (assembly GCF_900099915.1). GTDB lineage: Bacteria > Bacteroidota > Bacteroidia > Flavobacteriales > Flavobacteriaceae > Flavobacterium > Flavobacterium omnivorum. Next base: position 28,694 of record NZ_FNDB01000007.1, on the reverse strand, counting down.
ATACTCAAATTCATCAACTATAGCTTTAATAAAGGTAGATTTTCCTTGTCCGTTTTGTCCAACAAATGCAATCTTGCTGCCTCGCTCTACTAACAAGTTAATATCTTTCAAAATCGTAACAGCACCGTAGCTTTTAGTTACATGCTCCGCTTCAATAACAACTCTTCCCGGCTCTTTAGAAACAGGAAAAGAAATATTCATCACTGAGTTATCATCTTCATCGACTTCGATACGTTCTACTTTATCTAGTTTTTTAATTAAAGATTGAGCCATCGAAGCTTTAGAAGCTTTGGCACGAAATTTTTCAATTAATTTCTCCGTCTCTTCAATTTTTTTGGCTTGATTTTTTTGCGTTGCCAATTGTTTTTCACGGATTTCATGACGTAATTCTAGATATTGAGAATAGGGTTTATTAAAATCATAGGCTTTTCCCAGCGAAATTTCAATGGTCCTGTTGGTTACATTATCCAAAAACATTTTATCGTGAGATACGATAACCACCACACCTGGATAAATACGCAAAAAACTTTCTAACCATATAATACTTTCTATATCCAAGTGATTCGTTGGCTCATCCAGTAATAAAACATCATTGGCTTGCAACAATAATTTGGCTAATTCGATCCGCATTCTCCAACCACCAGAAAATGTTTCCGTTTGATTGTCAAACACTTCTCTTTTAAAACCCAATCCCAGAAGAATTTTCTCCGTATCACCTACATAATTATACCCTCCCAATAACTCAAATCGATGGGTATAATCTGATAAATCCTCTATAATTTGACTGTATTCATCACTTTCATAATCAGTGCGGGTTACTAACAAATGATTAATCTCCTCCAGCTTTTTTTCTACAATTTTTATTTCCGTAAAAGCTTCATAGGCTTCTTCAAGAACTGTCCTACCTTGTTCAAAATCAATGTCCTGACGCAGAAATCCCATACGGATATCTTTCTCTTGAGAAATAACCCCTGAATCAGGAGCAAAATCTCTAGCCAACATTTTAAGCATAGTAGATTTTCCGGCTCCATTTTTCCCAACAAGACCAACTCTGTCTCCGGCACCCAATCGAAAGGTAACTTCTTCAAACAAATAAGTACCACCAAAAGAAACAGATAAATTGTGTATATTAAGCATGTATTGTGATTTTATTCCTTTTCGAATGCGTAAATTTGTAACTCCAAAAAAGGAAAAATTAAATTTTTTGCAAATGTTAAAAAAAGGATCCAAATTATATAGCATTTTAACAGGAACTTGTCCTAAATGTCAGAATGAGAGTATGTATTTAGATAAAAATCCACTTCATTTAAATAAAATATTAAAAATGCATGAAAATTGTAGTCATTGCGGCTTACATTATCAAATTGAGCCTTCCTTTTTTTATGGTGCGATGTACGTTAGTTACGGGTTAAATGTTGGCATAGGAATTGCAGCCTTCATTATCTCATTTTTGTTTTTAGGGGCTAGCCTTAAAGTAGCTTTTATAGTAATTATCGCTTCACTTCTTATATCATTCCCATTTGTTTTACGTTGGGCTAGGAACATCTATATTAACATGTTTGTTTCCTACGACCCAAAGAATAAACTGAAATAGTTTTACTTCTTTTCTTTAGTTTTAAATCGTCTAATATCAATAGCAGCATCTAAAGGGACTTGATATTCAATAGAGTCAAACAGTTCTTTTGCCATTGCCGGTCCCAGCATCACACCTCTTGTACCCAAGCCGTTCAAAATATGAATAGTTTGGTGATTTTGTAGCGTTCCTACTAACGGCCGCCTGTCTTTTACCGTAGGGCGAACTCCTGCAAAATGGGCTATAATCTCAAAATCACAGGTTATTATTTCTTGTATTCTTTCTACCAATTCGGTTTTACCTTCTTCTGAAGGCAAATTTGTTTTATCTTTCCAATTATAAGTTGCACCCACCTTGAATAAATCATTGCCAAGGGGTAAAATAAAGACACTCGTATTAACAATTACATCTAAATCTAATTTGGGTGCTTTGATTATAAAAAGCTCGCCTTTTGTACCGTCTAATGGTAAATCCTTAAAATAAGGATTTGCATGCATACCAAAACCCTCAGCAAAAATAATATGCTTCGCCTGAATGTCTTTATAACGAATACCTCTTGTTTCAAGCTGTAAAGCGTCATAAACAAAAGATTCTTCTTGAAAAAGCGAATGTTCGATCAGGTAGGCTCTATATTTTTCTATTAACAAAGCGGTATCCACATAGCCGGTCTGTAAAACTTCACCATATCCATAAGGAGAATCAATTCCAGGATATTTTTTAGAAATTAATTGAGTAGATAAAAAAGGAGCTAGTGCTAGCTTATCAGAAGCCACAAACCAATTATTCTGTTCTTCAACAGAAAAGAATTTCCGTAAGATGGGCCTTTTGAAATCAACGGTGCATTTTAATTTTTCCTCTAAAACAGCATAAAACTGTTCCATTAATTCTAATTGTTCCTTCGCTTTCCAAACTTCACTAAAGCGCTTTAAAATAACTGGATTGTATAGCCCACCAGCAATTTGAGAGGAATTTTGGGAATTATTATCCATGACAAAAATAGATTTGCCATTTTGCAATGCCTTTTCTGCAAAAGAAATCCCTGCTAATCCACTACCTATAATTAAATAATCAATCATATAAAAAGTTCTTTAAAAACCGAATTACAAAGAAAACCCTTTAAAACAAAAAACTCTTACCATTACAGTAAGAGTTTTTAAATATTTTTTTAAAAAAAATCAATAGTTCCACATGTCTGATTCAAAATTCCGAATTTTATCCTTCACTCTCTCGGATTCCAAAAGCTGATTTTGTGCATTATCTTTCATGTATTCTTCAATAGATCTATCTCCATATACATTTTCTTCTTTATAAATAACCGCGTTAAAACGTCTTGAATTTAATATTTGGTCAAATGAAACGGGCATTGCTGAATTTTTATCATTGAAAGCTTTTGCTTCATGCAAAACCTCTCTAGCAGCAGGAAAAAAGATCCAAAATAGTTCAATATAATCTTTTTCATCACTGTTGACTGTGTAAACATCTGGAGTAACAGGACACAATCCTAACAAACGATATTTCAATTCACTTTGACGCTTGTCAAAATACCAATATCCTTTAATTTTATATTGTGTTACATCTTGCGCTGCTAAATCTGTTCTCAAAATATATTCATCAGAAATTTGATTTCCAGCGTTAATTTGTTCTCTACCCGCATCCGTCGTATCAATTCTTGTTAACGAACCCTGAATATCTTGCAACGATTTCTTAGTGTTAAAATAACTATCAGTATACACTTCCGTTATTTCACCATTTTTCATTGCTTTGGTCAACACATCATAAAGAGACCTTCTGTCTGACCCAATGTTTGCGGTATCAATTGGAAAGTACAAGGCAAAATTAATTTTTTCGCTCAAGTCTATAATTTCCCAAGTAGTCTTTCCCATCAAAACATCTCTATCGTGCACATAACCGTAAGCTAAAGGCTTATCGTTATCTGAATCAAGTTGAGCAGCAGTTTTCAGCCCTATTTCTTCTGGAATTTTTGCATTAAGCAGATTGGATTGCGCTACTGACGCAAAACTTCCGGAAATAGAGATAATGGCGATTAAAAAATTTCTTACATTCATCATGTTATCCTTATAAGATATTGAAATAGGTTACCAAAACCTACTTATTATTGTATTTCAAAAATTACTGGAGCAGTTCTTGGCAATAAATAACTACCTGCTCCGACAAGTTTAGTTTTAATTTCAGAGATTGTTACCTGATCTCCTCTTCCTGCTTTGGAAAGAACCGCTTTACATTGTGCATTCAATCTATTTCCTTGAACAACAACTGTAGGTTGACCAGTTACTTTTAAATTAAATCCAACAACATTTAAACCAACTTCAAAATCAAAATCCTCTAATTTTGCTCCAATTGTAGCAATTTCAAGATTAGATTTAGGTCCTTTTACCACACCTGTTTCTCCTCTAATTGTTCCTGTTGGACCTGGAATTCCTTTGATTCTAAATACTTTTTTATCATTTGCAACTTTTCCGTCAGACATTTTACCTGAAACGCTTACTACAACTTCATTACCTCCACCTGGATTCATAACGTATTTGCCATTACCCACCTTTGATAAGCCTGGAGCAGAAGCATTAACAGCATTATCCGGAATACCAGCAAATGAAATCGTCATTGGATTAGATACACCTCTATAAACTACATTCATCTTATCAGCTGAAATTGTAGCAGAATTAGGTCTTGGCACAACAACATATTTTCCAGCGAATTTTAAAGGAATTGTTTTACCATCCTCAACAAAAGTAAATTGTCCCGAAATGTTTTGCTCACCTACTCCTCCTGCGGTTAAAGCTATTTTAGCTTGGCCTGTAGCTGGATCCAATCTTGCACCAGTAACACTAGAAGGTTTAGTATTCTCGTCATAACGACCCAATACTACTTTTCCTGTAACTTGCTCCCCTTGAAAATAAGCATTTTTATCTAATACTACAATAGCTTCATAGTTATTATACGAAGCAGCGGCAACAGCTGCCTTACCTAATGCAGTACTGTAAACATCTGATTCTAATTTTTTAACATCATTCTGCCAAGCAGATAGTTTAGCTAAAGAGGCAACTGCTGGGAAACCTTTGAAATGATAATCTAAATAAGGAACCGGTCTACCGTCTTTATTTTTAACGTCTGACAAACTAAACTTGGCTTCCACTTCAGATAAAATTGGTGCTAATTTCTTATTATCACCTAAAGCCAACTTCATGTCTGCCTTATACTTTTCGAATGTTGCAATAACTTCTTTTCCTTTAGCAGAGTAACCAGCTGGACTGAACCAAAGGTTATCAATATTATCTCCTTTGTCCATCTCTTCATAAGGCAATTTGCCTGTTTCAAGATCCACTTCAGTTCCTACTAAAACTTCCGCTTTTATTTGTCCAATATAATCGTAAAAATTTTTTGTTATCACTTCTACTTTATGAGCTGTTACGGCCGCTGACGTAAATTCCCCACCTGCTTCGGCAGCTTTTGCATCTAATCCCGCTAACATTTGAGCATTTGACTGCACAGCGGAAGAGTTAGAGCCTTCAAATTTTTCGTTCATTAATCCAAAAGCGGATAATACTTCTTTGGACATATTTAATGCTAACATTGCGATAAAAACCAGGTACATTAGGTTAATCATCTTCTGTCTAGGGGTTAGTTTTCCTCCTGCCATATTTTCTAAATAATTAGTTTATTGTTTTTGTATAGTTCGAAACTAATTATCCTTTGTTACTCATTGCAGAAAGCATTCCTCCATATACGTTGTTTAAAGACGAAAGATTAGAAGTCAATGATTGCATTTGATCTTTTAATTTTAAGTTATTTTCAGCAACTTCTTCATTTATTTGGGCGTTTCTAGAAGCACTTTGCAACTGTATTTTATATAAACTATTTAAAGATTCCATTTGGGCTGCAGCCAAAGTTAATTCTTCGCTGTATTTTTTGGTAGAATTAATAGAATCCACAGTTGGAGCAATTCCCTTAGCCGCTGATTCGAAATTTTTAATACTACTTCCTAAACTAGCCATTAATTCCCCATCAATTTTAGCGTCTTTTAACATGGCGTCTAATTTTTGAGATAACATTCCTTGTGCATCGTGTTCAGCTACTACTGGTTTAGCGATAGCAACAGCATTCTTATCTTTAAGTTGTGGGTAAACCATTTCCCATTTATATTCGTCATCAACTGGCTCAAAAGCAGAAAGTGCAAAAATAGCGGCCTCTACAATAAGACCAATAGTAAGCATAAGATTACCCGTAATTGGACCAAATTCAATATGGGTAATTTTGAATAATGCGCCAATGATTACAACCGCCGCTCCCATACCGTACGCGAAATTCATCGCTTTTTTGCCTAATAATGCCATAATAATGTAATTTAAAATTTAATAGATTTGGTTTTTTTGTTTATTTTTTCTTTTTCCCGTTGCCGGTGGTTTGAATTCCCATGTAATCTTGAACGGTTCTAAAACCAATGTAACTTCTGGCTGAATCAGCATATTCATAATCTCTAGTACTTACTTGTAGGAAATAAGCAACGTCTTTCCAAGAACCACCACGAAGTACCTTGCGTTTATTAGAAGCATCAAGTACATTTGGATTCATCGAGGAAACATATTCATAAGCATTTGGATCATAAGAAGAATCCGTCCACTCCGATACATTACCTGCCATGTTATAAAGATTATATCCATTTGGCTCGTAAGATTTAGCTTCAACAGTATACAACGCTTCATCAGCAGCATAATCACCTCTATTTGGTTTAAAATTAGCTAAAAAACAACCTCTATCATTTTTTGTGTAAGGACCACCCCAAGGATAAGTCGCAGACTCGAGACCCCCTCTTGCAGAATATTCCCATTCTGCTTCAGTTGGCAATCGGAAAGAATTAATCAAATCTTGACCTTTCTTTTTTGATTTAACATAACTATTTTTATTTAATGTTCTCCAAGCGCAAAATGCTTTTGCTTGAGTCCATTTCACTCCAACCACTGGATAATCACCATACGCTTTGTGCCAAAAATAATCATTGTGCATTGGCTCATTATAAGAGTAGGCGAAATCCTTAATCCAAACAGTTGTATCTGGATAAACATTAACTTCTTCTGTTTTGATAAAATCTTTTCTTCGTCCTACTTTTGCTTTGGCAGCAGCCTGAATATCCATCCAAGAGTAGCGGAATTTTAATTTATTAACATCGATAGTTCTTAAACCATTGTACGATTCCTCTATTGGAAGGTACATTGAATCCATAACTTCAGCATATTCTGCATCTGGATACAATTTAGTATCTTTAATTAATTTTACTTTTTTGTTCAATTTTCTTCCCGCATAAGGGTCATCAGCAGTTCCTACACTATAATAATTATCATACATGTATTTATCATACGCCGTCATTTTCTCAGAATCAGAATCATTGAAAGCAAAATCACCAATACTTCCAACATTTTTACCTTTAGCGGCTCCTGCATCAGCTGTTTGACCGCTCATATCTGCCATAATTGCCAAACGAACTCTCATGGTAGAGTCTTTTACCCATTCTACAAATTGACGGTATTCACTGTTGGTAATTTCCGTTTCATCCATATAGAATGAACGAACGGTAACCGTTTTTGTAGGAGCATCTTCAACATTAGCTAAATCAGCATCTGATTTACCCATGATAAAAGCACCGCCTGGAATTAATGCCATTCCATACGGCTTCTCAGGATGCCATTTTCCTCCATTAATACCAACTAATTCTCCTTTGTCGCTTGATTTACCACAGCCAATTAAAAGGGTCAAAATTGTCGTAAAAGCTATGAACTTCTTCATATAAATTTGGTTATCTATTCATTATTTTTAAGTGTGTAAACCTATTTATTATTTTTTAGAAAAACAATTTTTTTACACTAAACAAACTGTTTTTTATAAAAAAATCATAAATAAGTAAAAATAGATTCTAAACGATGTTTTTTCTTTGGGCTTTCCACCATCTTTCAGGTAATTCTTGATTGCAAGCCAACAAATATTCATCATAAGAACAGGGTAATAACGTGTTTCTTTTTAATTTATTATTAACATTTGAAATAAATGGAATTTCTATCCACCAGCGATCTGTTTTATCACTTTTATAAAAAACAAGTTCTTGTTCTTCTAGCGGTACATTGTACTTTATATAATTTTCTTTGCTTCCAAATGGATACTCATTCGAACGATAATGAAATCCTTCTATAAAGTACCAAATAATCTGTGCAATAATGACCGATTCTTGTGCCGAATTATTATGGTTGAAAATCCCAAACGAAGAAACCTTGTCGCTTATTCCTGCATAACGGGCCAATGAACAAATTTCTTTTCCGTTAAAACCATTAGGCTGAAACGAAATGAAATTACCAGAATCAGCTGATTTAATGGAATGTAAATCTATACTTACTACATCTGCATCTCTAAACACAGGCTCCGAAATAGAGATGTTATTTGACACTTCCCCTAACCTGTAGGCGTCAAAAAACAATTTCTCTATTAAATCAATTTCCTCCTGTGAATTAAAATACGTTTGATATCCTACATTGCAATAGTTAAAAAGATTGTTAGGCTCGTCAATGATTATTTTAGTCAAATAAGAAGAAGCTGAAACATCTTCATTTTCTTTCCCAAAATCAAATTTAGAATCGATGGAAACTAGGTTAACCATCTGTTCAAGATCATCATATCCTCTATAAATGGCGTAGGTCAAATCCTGAGAACCTCCAATTACTATGGGAGTAATTTTCTTTTTGATCAAGCTCGCAACTACTTTTTTTAGAGCAAAATAAGTGTCTTCAACGGAATTGCCAGGCAGAATGTCCCCTAAATCGGCAATGGACGCATTCCAATTTCCTGGAAAAAGTCCGTATAATTCCTTTCGCACCGGCGTCAAATCACTATCGGAAATAGCGTTATTCGAACCTCGATTTTCCAAAACGCCAATTATTGCAATTTTAATTTTGTTTAAATCTGGGAATTGTTCCGTAGTATGCAAAACTATTTTACTTCCTAATTGCTGAGAAGTTAATCCGTCTAGATATTCTAAGACTTCATTCGCTATCGGTTTTAGAAAATCAAATTCCATTGTATTATTTTTTTTCCTCTCTCCTGCTCAAATTTCGGGATATTGCAAAATTTAAGCAGTCAAGGTGTTATGAATTAAGCGTGCGCTATTTCTTTTTTGCAACTGCTTTCTTTACGACTGCTTTCTTAGCAACTGCTTTCTTAACTGGAGCTTTTTTTGCCACCACTTTTTTAGCTGGAGTTTTCTTAGCAATCATTTCCTGAACTTCGGCTAAGGTCAACTTTGTTGCATCTACCTCTTTACTCAATTCAATTTTGATTTTGCCTTTGGTAATGACAGAGCGTCCCCAACGCGCTTTTTCCACCAAAATTCCTTCTTCCTCCCAATTATGTAAAACCTTATCAATATTTTTCTGCAATTTGTCTTCAATCAAAGCTTCAATATCCTGCTGCGACAAATTATCAAAATCATATTTTTTACTCACATTGATAAACAAACCGTCCCATTTGATAAAAGGACCAAAACGACCTACTCCTTTTTGAACTCCTTCGCCTTTGTAAACCGCTATTGGAGCGTCAGCAAGTGCTTTTTCATCAATTAATTGTTTGGCTCTATCAAAATCTACGTCTAAGGGATTTTCTCCCTTAGGCAAGGAAACAAAAGCTGCACCATGACGAATGTAAGGACCATAACGGCCATTGCTTACCTCTACTTCTTCTTCTTGATAGTTTCCAAGATTTTTTGGCAACAAAAATAAATTCAGCGTTTCCTCCAAAGTAATATTCCCAATATTTTGATCACTCATTAAACTGGCAAATTTTTTCTCTTCATCATCTGGAGCTCCAATTTGAGCCATTGGTCCAAATTTCCCTAAACGTACTGAAACCGGCTTTCCTGTTTTTGGATCGGTTCCTAAAATTCTCTCTCCACTTTCTCGCTCTGCATTAGCCTCTACGTCTTTTACATTTGGATGAAATTTATCATAGAATTCCTTCATCATTGTTGTCCAAACGATATTTCCATCGGCAATTTCATCAAAATCCTGCTCCACTTTGGCAGTGAAATTATAGTCCAAAATGTTTCCAAAATTTTTAACCAAGAAATCTGTTACGATGGTTCCAATATCTGTTGGAACTAATTTTCCTTTATCTGAACCAGTATTTTCTTTAAGCAGCTTTTCGCCTACTTTACCTGACTGAAATGTCAGTTGTGTATAATTTCTTTCTTGTCCATCAAGATTTCCTTTCTCCACATAATTTCTGTTTATAATGGTAGAAATCGTTGGAGCATAGGTAGAAGGACGGCCAATTCCTAATTCCTCAAGTTTTTTTACCAAAGAAGCTTCAGTATATCTTGCTGCAGCTCGAGAATATCGCTCCGTAGCTGTGATGTAATTATTCTGTAATTTTTCATTGACTTTCATGGCTGGCAACATGCCTTCTTGCTCTTCTTCATCGTCATCATGCCCTTCCAAGTATACTTTTAAAAATCCTTCAAAAAGTAAAACTTCTCCAGATGCCGTGAATATTTCACCGTGATTATTTGCTTCAATTTTCACGTTAGTACGTTCTAACTGTGCATCGCTCATTTGCGAAGCCAAGGTTCTTTTCCATATCAAATCATACAAACGCGCTTGATCTCTATCGATATCCACGGTATGACGGGACATATCCGTTGGACGAATTGCCTCGTGTGCTTCTTGAGCTCCTTTACTTTTATTCACAAAAGTTCGAGGCTTAGAAAATTCTTTTCCGTAGGATTTGATAATTTCAGCCTGAGCAGCTTCCATCGCATCTTTAGATAAATTCACACTATCCGTTCTCATATATGTAATGAGTCCAGCTTCATACAAACGTTGTGCTAATTGCATAGTAATTCCAACTGGCAGATACAATTTTCTGGCCGCTTCTTGTTGTAAAGTCGAAGTCGTAAATGGACCTGTTGGTGTTTTTTTGGTAGGCTTTGTTTCTAAGTCAGCTACCTTATATGTAGAACCTATATTTTTCTTTAAAAAGTCTTCCGCTTCTTTTTTGGTGTTGAGATTTTTAGGCAGTTTAGCTTTAAATGACTTTCCAGCTTCGTTAGTAAACTCAGCTACAACAGAATAAGTCGCAATGGCTTTGAAATTTTGAATCTCTCTTTCACGCTCTACGATTAAACGAACAGAAACGGATTGCACGCGACCCGCAGAAAGCCCTCCTTTTATTTTTCTCCACAGTACAGGCGATAATTCATAACCTACTAATCGGTCTAAAACCCGACGGGCTTGTTGCGCATTAACTAAATTATAATCGATTTCTCGTGGATTATCAATCGCTTTTAGGATTGCGGTTTTGGTAATTTCGTGAAAAACAATACGCTTTGTTTTGGTTTTGTCTAATTTTAATTCTTCGGCTAAATGCCAAGAAATAGCCTCACCCTCGCGATCCTCATCACTTGCTAACCAAACCATTTCAGCTTTTTTAGCTAGTCCTTTTAATTTAGTAACCAACGCTTTTTTATCAGCAGAAACTTCGTATTTAGGTTTGAAACCATTTTCGACATCTACTCCAATTTCTTTGGATGGTAAATCGGCAATATGTCCATAACTCGACTCTACCTGAAAATCACTTCCTAAAAATTTTTCGATTGTTTTCGCCTTTGCAGGTGACTCCACTATAACTAAATTCTTTGCCATATCCCGATTGTTTATGTCGGCAAAAGTATATGATTTTTTTAAATTTTAAGTTTTTTAAATTTTAAAAGTCATTATAATCGTTGAATTACAGGTTTTGAATGATTTGAATTCCAAATTTTAAAAACAAAAAAATTAATCCTGTTTAATTAACAATTTATCATTTTTGTGGTTTGTTACCTAAAGTCGGATGCAATTATAAACATTAACATAAATCCTTTTTTTAAGCTAAATTCTCTACACAACCACCACATTTAAACCTAGGTCCTCCAGTTTCGTTTTAGTTTCGATATCGATACCAGAGTCCGTGATTAAAACATCAATTTTTTCGACATTACAAATTTTTCCAAAACCTCTGACATTCATCTTAGTCGAATCTGCTAAAACGATAACCTTCTCAGCAACATCAATCATCGCCTGATTCAAATGCGCTTCCATTGCATTTGACGTACTTAAACCAAACTCCAAATGGAGACCATCAGTACCAATGAATAATTTATTACACGAAAACTGACTCAAAATACCTTCCGCAATAGCGCCTACAACTGACGTCGATGCTTTTCTAATATCCCCTCCTAACTGTATGGTGTCAATTTCCGAATGTTTGCAAAGTTCTAAAGAAACTTTAAGCGAAGGAGTTAGAACGGTCAATTTCTGAAACCCGCCCATCATTTTAGATAAATTATGAATTGTTGTTCCAGAACCCATAATAATGTAATCATTTTCTTTGATATAATCCAAAGCTGCTTTTGCAATAAGCTTCTTTTGTTCAACCTGAAGTAATTCCTTATCACTTACGTTTCTTTCGAAAGCATAAATGGGCTGTTTGCTCGCGCCTCCATGGGTACGGTGCAACAGATTTTTATTTTCTAAGAAACTTAAATCCTTTCTTATCGTTACCGATGAAACTTTATGCGCTTCACACATTTCCACCACATTGACATATCCTTTTTGATTTAACTCCTCCAAAATAAGTTCCTGTCTGATATTGATTATAGCCATAGTACTGTTTAAATATTAAAATAAAGATAGGTATTCTTTTAGAAATAAAAAATAAAATCAGTTATTTCGAATAGTTTCACTTTGTTTCGATTTATTTCGTTATGTTTGTAAAACGAAAACATTAGGTTACGATATAAAAATAATAAAATGAAAAGATCAGAACAATTAACTCAACTTGCACAAACCAAAAATTGGGATGTAATCATTATTGGTGGAGGTGCTAACGGATTAGGCATTGCATTAGATGCAGCCAGCAGAGGTTTCAAAACCATCTTGTTGGAATCTATTGATTTTGCCAAAGGAACCTCCAGCCGAAGCACAAAGTTAGTTCATGGTGGGGTTCGGTATTTAGAACAAGGAGATATTGCTTTGGTACGTGAAGCTCTAAAAGAAAGAGGTTTAATGGCTCAAAACGCCGGCCACTTGGTAAAAAATCAATCCTTCGTGATTCCAAATTACAATTGGTGGGGTGGTTATTTCTATACCGTTGGGCTTACTTTATATGACATGTTAGCAGGACGATTAAGTTTAGGCGCTTCTAAATATGTTTCCAGAAAAAAAACAATCGAATTACTTCCGACCATTACACAAAAAGGATTGGTAAGCGGCGTAGTATATCAAGACGGACAGTTTGATGATTCCCGTTTAGCGATCAACATTGCGCAAACTGCAGTTGAAAATGGAGCTACGCTATTGAATTATTCAAAAGTAACTAACTTATTGAAAGATGATAAGAACCAAGTTATAGGAGTAGAATTTGAAGATAAAGAAACCGGCACTAAATATGAACTAAATGGAACTGCGGTTATTAATGCTACGGGAGTTTTTACCAATTCAATCATGAAAATGAATGATTTGGAATACAAAAAATATATCGTTCCAAGCCAAGGAATTCACTTGGTTTTTGACAAATCATTCTTGCCAAGTCAGCACGCCTTAATGATTCCAAAAACAAGTGACGGACGTGTTTTATTTGCCGTGCCATGGCATGATAAAATTGTGGTAGGAACCACCGATACCTTGGTTAAAAAATCGAGTCTGGAACCAATTGCCTTGGAGGAAGAAATTGATTTTGTTTTAGAAACTGCCCAAAGATTTCTAGAGAAAAAACCAACAAGAGGTGATGTTTTATCTGTTTTTGCAGGATTAAGACCTTTAGCAGCACCTGAAAAGAAAGGCCAAAGTACCAAAGAAGTTTCAAGAAGCCATAAAATAATTGTTTCGGATACCGGATTAATTACCATCACCGGAGGAAAATGGACTACATACAGAAAAATCGCCGAAGACGTTATTGGCAAAGCAATCAAAGTACATAATTTACCTAAAAACGGATGTAAAACGGAACACATCGCTATCCACGGAAATAAAGCAACCTCAGTAACAGACCGGGAAAATCATTTATACATTTATGGAACTGACATTCCTAAAATACTAAAATTACAGGAAGACGAGCCTATATTGAAAGAGAAACTACATCCTGACTATGATTACACCATGGCCGAAGTGGCTTGGGCCATTCGTTTCGAAATGGCCAGAACCATTGAGGATGTACTGGCTAGACGTGTACGACTTTTATTTTTAGACGCCAGAGCAGCAATTGATTCTTCTGAAAAAGTTGCTCAATTATTAGCCAAAGAATTAGTCCATGACACTACTTGGGCTCAAGCTCAAGCAGCTGAATTTAGAACTCTCGCCAACGGTTTCCTTTTAACAGAATTTCAAGTAAAATAATCTATAACCCTATTAACATAAAAAACGCCAAAAATGAAAAACAAACTAATTCTTGCCCTTGACCAAGGGACCACATCTTCTAGGGCAATTGTCTTCAATCATGATGGAGAAATTGTCAACGTGTCTCAAAAATCCTTTGAACAAATTTTTCCAAAACCAGGATGGGTAGAACACGATCCAAACGAAATTTGGTCCTCACAAATGAGTGTTACTGCTGAAGTTATTGCAAAAGTAGGAATCTCAGGAAAAGAAATCGCCGCTATTGGTATCACTAATCAAAGAGAAACCACGATAGTTTGGGACAGAGAAACCAGTAAACCAATTTACAACGCAATTGTTTGGCAAGACAGAAGAACATCCAAATATTGTGACGCATTGAAAGCTGAAGGTCATGGAGATATGATCAAGGAAAAAACAGGACTTGTTTTAGACGCCTATTTTTCTGCCACAAAATTAAAATGGATACTAGATAATGTAAAAGGAGCTCGTGAAAAAGCAGAACAAGGAAAGTTGTGTTTTGGAACCGTCGACACCTGGTTAATTTGGAAATTGACCCGAGGTAAAATGTTCATGACTGATGTTTCCAATGCCAGCAGAACGATGTTATTGAATATCCACACAATGGAATGGGACCAAGAATTATTAAATTTATTTGATATCCCGCAATCGATATTGCCAGAAATAAAACAAAGCAGCGAGGTCTATGGAGTAACCTCAACCACTCTATTCTCAACAAAAATTCCAATAGCCGGAGTTGCCGGAGATCAGCAAGCAGCTCTTTTTGGACAGCTGTGCATCAATCCCGGAATGGTAAAAAACACCTATGGAACAGGCTGTTTTATGCTTATGAATACTGGTAAAAAGCCCGTTTATTCTAAAAACAACTTATTAACCACCGTGGCATGGAAAATGAATGGAAAAACAACTTACGCCTTAGAAGGCAGCGTTTTTGTTGGCGGTGCGGCCGTACAATGGCTGAGAGATGGCGCTAAAATGATTGATGCTGCCCATGAAATTGAAGAATTAGCAGCCAGTGTTCCAGACAACGGGGGCGTATATTTTGTCCCTGCACTAACAGGCTTGGGAGCGCCATATTGGGACCAATACGCTCGAGGAGCCATTGTTGGGATAACTCGAGGGACCACAAACGCGCACATTGCCAGAGCTACTCTTGAAGGAATCGCCTATCAAGTATATGATTTAGCAAAAGCAATGGAAGCCGATTTTGAAAAAAAGGGAATTGAACTAAGAGTGGATGGCGGAGCAGTTGCTAATAATTTACTGATGCAATTCCAATCAGATCTTTTTAATTTTAAAGTGATTCGTCCAAAGACATTAGAAACAACGGCCTTAGGAGCCGCTTATTTAGCCGGTTTGGCTATTGGATATTGGGACAGTGTAGATGAATTACAAAAACAATGGACAATAGACCGTGAATTTTCTCCCGAAATGCCCAGAGATACTGTAACAGAATTGGTAAAAAACTGGGGTAAAGCGGTGGGCCGAGCTGGAAACTGGATAGAAGATTAATCACTAAAACCTTATATTATGACTCCATTTATAGCAGAAATTCTCGGTACCATGCTTATGATTTTACTAGGTAATGGCGTAGTTGCCAATGTCGTTCTTAAAGGAACCAAAGGAAATAATTCGGGTTGGATTGTCATCAGCACGGCATGGGGCTTTGCTGTATTTGTTGGTGTTGCCGTTGCCGGTCCTATTAGCGGTGCACATTTAAATCCAATTGTCACATTAGGCCTAGCTCTGATAGGAAAATTCGCTTGGTCTCAGGTTGCTTCCTATATCTTAGCTCAATTCATTGGAGCCATGCTGGGAGCCTTTTTAGTTTGGCTCTCCCATAAAGATCATTTTGCCGCTACAGAAGATGAGGGCGGAAAACTTGCTTGTTTTTGCACGGGACCCGCGATTCGGAATTACTCATCCAATTTGATGAGTGAAATCATCGCCACTTTCGTGTTGATTTTTGTAATCTTTTATATCGCAGGCCCAGAACTGATAATGACTTCTGATACTGGCGCTGCAATTGGGCTTGGAACTGTAGGAGCTTTGCCGGTCGCTATTTTAGTTTGGGTTATCGGATTGTCCTTAGGAGGCACCACAGGGTATGCCATAAATCCGGCCAGAGATCTTGGACCGCGCATGATGCATGCCATTTTACCCATAAAAGGCGGTAGCGATTGGGGGTATGCGTGGGTTCCTATTGTTGGTCCTGTAATAGGTTCTTGTTTGGCCGCAATCTTGTATATGTTACTTCTCTAACCTTCTCTTTTTAAAGTAAAATCATGCGAAAATTATTTTTCACCTCTATAATCACTATTATAGCGCTAGCTGGATACGCCCAAAAAACGCCTGTTTCCGACACCATTCCGGTAGCTGTAGCAAACACAAAACCAAACCGACTGGATTTTGATGTAGAATTAAAAACGAGCCACCTCTGGAGGGGACTGGTCATCAGTGGGACCATGACTGCTATGGGAAACATTTATTATGCTTTGGACAAAAAACAAAATCTGACCGTTGGCCTTTGGGGCGGAAACGGGTTTGACGGAGACTACAAAGAAATTGATTATTACATTCAATACCAAAACAATGGTTTTTCAATTGCCGTGTGGGATCTATTCAATACCACAAATATTGAGAATCCTGCCGTTTTTAATTATGATCGAAAAACAAGCACACATATTATTGACTTGAGAACATCCTATCAATTTCCTGATCGATTTCCTTTGCGGATTGAAGCTGATTTTCTGCTATACGGCAATGACCGCGAATTGATGAATAATCTCGATTATAAAAACAGGTATTCAACCTATGTAGAATTAGGATATCCGTTCTTGAAAAGTCAAAAAATCACTTTACAGGCCTATTTAGGTGCCGGATTTGCACTAAACGGAGCCTCCCATTTATATACAGATGATCCTAACAGTAATTTTGATATTGTAAATACTGGAATCAAAGCGTACAAAAACATTCACATTTTAAATTACAAACTTCCTGTTTCCGCAGTTGCAATGTGGAATCCAGCCCTTAAAATTGCCCGAATTCAATTGGGTGTGGTATTGTTCTGATCACAAACACAACGACATCTTATTTGCTAGTAAAAACGTTGTTTTAGAAATAAAGGAACGTTTTTTTTATTCCAAAACTAAAACACAAAACAATGTTAATTCTTAGTCTGACATCTTGTCATATTTATTGGAATTCACTTATCTTTGCACTTTAAATTACCCCATGGAGAAGATTATTGAAGAAAGTAAACAAGGCGAAAGCTTAGTTTTAGAGAATAAACCCGAGAATACTAAAAAACTTTTTATAGAAAGTTATGGCTGTGCGATGAATTTTTCGGATAGTGAAATTGTAGCTTCTATTTTATCAGGGAACGGATACAATACAACACAAATTCTAGAAGAGGCCGATTTAGTTTTGGTCAATACCTGTTCTATTCGGGACAAGGCAGAGCAAACTATTCGGAAACGTTTGGAGAAATACAATGCCGTAAAACGCATTAACCCAAAGATGAAAGTGGGCGTTTTGGGTTGTATGGCAGAACGCTTGAAAGACAAATTCCTAGAAGAAGAAAAAATAGTGGATCTCGTTGTGGGGCCAGATGCGTATAAAGATTTACCAAATTTACTCGCTGAAGTCGAGGAAGGACGTGATGCAATAAACGTAATTTTATCAAAAGACGAAACCTACGGGGATATTTCGCCGGTTCGATTGATGAGCAACGGAATTACGGCTTTGGTTTCTATCACGCGTGGTTGTGATAATATGTGTACTTTTTGCGTGGTGCCTTTTACTCGCGGACGTGAGCGCAGCCGTGAACCGCAAAGTATCATGACCGAAATTCAAGATTTATGGAACAAAGGTTTTAAAGAAATTACGCTTTTGGGACAAAACGTAGATAGTTTCCTTTGGTATGGGGGCGGTTTGAAAAAAGATTTTGCAACAGCATCAGAAATGCAAAAAGCTACAGCAGTAGATTTTGACCAATTACTCGAAATGGTAGCCGTTGGTTTTCCTAAAATGAGAATTCGATTTTCAACCTCTAATCCGCAGGACATGCACGAAAGTGTTTTGCATGTGATTGCCAAATATCCCAATATTTGCAAACACATTCATTTACCAGTACAATCTGGTAGTAACAGAATTCTGAAGGAGATGAATCGTTTGCACTCCCGTGAAGAATACATGACTTTGATTGATAAAATAAGAAGAATTATCCCAAACGGCTCGATTTCGCAAGATATGATTTCAGGTTTTCCAACAGAAACAGAGGAAGATCATCAAGACACATTGAGTTTGATGGACTATGTTAAGTATAATTTTGGTTATATGTATTCGTATTCGGAACGTCCAGGAACTTTAGCAGGACGAAAAATGGAAGACGATGTTCCCGAAGAAACGAAAGCCAGAAGATTACAGGAAATTGTTGATTTACAACAAAAACACGCTTGGTTCCGCAGTGAGGAATTCATTGGTCAAACCGTAGAAGTTTTGGTAGAGAAAGTTTCCAAAAAATCGACAGAAGAATTTTCAGGAAGAAATTCCCAGAGTATCACAGTTGTTTTTCCAAAAGAGAATTACATAATTGGTGATTTTGTAAATGTGAGAATCACTTCTTGCACCAGCGGAACATTGAAAGGAGAAGCAGTTGGTTTAAGTGAAATGAATTGATTTTTTTACCACAAATTTCGCAAATTCATTCAATTAAAATATATAACATGACTGAGTCTAATGAGTATTATTATAAAAAAAAATGAAAATTACGAAATAGTTGGTCTTTGTATGGAGGTACACAAAATACTTGGGCCTAGTTTACTTGAAATTGTTTATAAAGATGCATTAGAAATAGAATTCAGAAACCATAATATTCCATATGAAAGAGAAAAAGAGTACAATGTGGAATACAAAGGAATTATTTTGCCTCATAAATTTTATGCCGACTTTGTGGTTTATAGCGATATTATACCAGAAGTAAAATCAATAAAAGAAGTCAATAATGATCATCTTGCACAAACATTAAATTATATGAAATTAGCCGACACATCCATTGGAATAATAGCAAATTTTCAAAATAAATCGTTAGTTCACAAAAGATTAATAAATACCTAAAATTATAAATTTGCGATAATTTGTGTAATTTGTGGTTGAGAAAAAAAATATGGAATCAGTTCAAAACATAAAACAACGATTTGAGATTATCGGGAATGACCCAAAACTTAATCGTGCAATAGAAAAAGCAATTCAGGTTGCTCCTACTGACATTACGGTATTAGTAGCGGGAGAAAGTGGAGTTGGAAAAGAGAATATTCCTAGAATTATTCATTCGCTTTCGCATAGAAAACACGGGAAATATATTGCCGTAAACTGCGGCGCCATTCCTGAAGGAACGATTGACAGTGAACTTTTTGGACATGAAAAAGGGGCTTTTACTGGCGCAACAAATACGCGCGAAGGCTATTTTGAAGTAGCCGATGGCGGAACTATTTTTCTAGATGAAGTAGGCGAACTTCCCCTTACTACGCAAGTGCGTTTGTTACGTGTTCTTGAAAATGGGGAATTTATAAAAGTGGGTTCTTCACAGGTTCAAAAAACAGATGTCCGAATTGTGGCTGCTACCAATGTAAATTTATTCGATGCCATTGAAAAAGGAAAGTTTCGTGAGGATTTGTATTATCGTTTGAGCACCGTGGACATTACTTTACCGCCTTTAAGAGACCGCAAGGATGACATTCACCTATTATTCCGAAAATTTGTCGCTGATTTTGCCCACAAATATAAAATGCCTCCTTTAAAACTGGATGAAAATGCGGTTCAATTACTTCAGAAATTTCGTTGGAGCGGAAACATTCGGCAATTACGAAATGTAGCAGAACAGATTTCGGTTTTAGAAACCAATAGAGACATCTCCTCAGTAACCTTGCAATCCTATTTACCAGTACAAGGAAGTAATTTACCCTCTGTAATTAAAGACAAAAAGAGTGAAAGTGATTTTAGCACAGAAAGGGAAATCTTATATAAAGTTCTTTTTGACATGAAAAGTGACTTGAATGATTTAAAAAAACTAACGCTGGAACTGATTCAAAACGGAAGTTCAAAAGTGCAAGAGACCAATCAGAATTTGATAAAAAAAATATACGGTTCTAAAGAAAATGATAGTGAAATTGAATTTGAAGAAGAGCCAAGATCAGCCTTAATCGCTTCCCAAAATACGGAAGACGCATACCAAGAGAATGACGATAATTATCTTTTTGCAGAAACAATTGAGGAGGAAGAAACCTTGCGTTTAGAGCAAAAAGAAATTGAAATGATAAAAAAATCATTAGAAAAAAATAAAGGAAAACGAAAAGCTGCCGCCGATGAACTGGGTATTTCAGAAAGAACGTTGTATCGCAAAATCAAGCAATTTGATTTGTAGCTTTTTTACAAATACACGAAGTGGGAAATGGTTTGATTGAAAATGAATATATTTGACCCAACCTTTAGAACTGACCAAGCAATTTTTAAATTAGAAAATGAAACATATAAAACTAATTCTACTTTCAATACTTATTTTGAGCATCAATAGTTGCTCGGTTTATAACTTTACCGGAACTGGAAAAATTGACGCAGAGACTTTTCAAGTTGGATTTTTTCAAAATAATGCGGAGTTAATTGAGCCTGGAATTGATCGAACATTTACATTAGAATTACAAGATTTGATCCAGAATCAAACTAATTTAAATTTAGTCAAAAACGTTGCTGATTTAACTTATGAGGGAGAAATCATAGATTACAGAGTTAGTCCAATGACAGCAACGGCAGATCAAAGGGCCGCTCAAAATAGATTAACGATTCGGATAAACGTACGTTTCACCAATAAGAAAAAAGAAACCGATGATTTTGAAAAACCATTTACCTTTTTCTTTGATTATCCAGCAGAACAGCAATTAACGGGAGCCACATTAAATGCAGCTTTAAAAGAAATTTTTGAACGAATAACACAAGATATTTTTAATGAATCATTAGCTAAATGGTAAATTGAAGTTCGTTTGTTAAATGTTTTTTGTTCACTCAAAGAAACAGTTAAACAATACGGCTATTAAATACAAAACAATGAATGTAACCGATTATACCTATTTGATTAACAAACCCGATGCAATCCATGAAAAGCAAACGGAAGCTTTAGAAATAGTATTAAATGAATTTCCTTATTTTCAAAGTGCTAGAGCGATTCAATTAAAAGGATTGTACAATCAAAACAGTTATAGATACAATACTGCTTTAAAAAGAACAGCAGCGCATACCACGGATAGATCTATATTATTTGACTTCATCACTTCGGATACCTTTACTTCTATACATAAAAGTTTATACGATAAAAAAGCACTAGAAATTCTAGAAATCCAAGTGGTGGATAGCGAAATTCTTATTCTGGAGGGAAAATCAGAAATAAAAATAAACTCGTTAGAACACTCTATTCTGACTTCAATAAAAGAAGCTGCACCAGTTGAAACTGAAGTTTATTCAAAATTAGTTGAAGAGAAACTCGCTATTGGAAAACCGTTAGACTTTTCGAAAAAGGAACAACATTCCTTTCAAGAATGGCTACAACTTTCTCGCACGGAACCTATCAATAGAGAAATTGAGAACTCTAAAAATCAACTAGCTCCTATTATAGATGCTGATAAAAGAAAAAAAATAGAATTAATAGATAAATTTATCGAAACAAGTCCGAAGATTTCACCTGTAAAGCACGGCGTGCCCTCTACCGTTACTTTTGATCTAAATGCGGCTGATAATTCTTATTTGATGACAGAGACTTTAGCCCGTGTCTACTTGGAACAAAAAAAATATCAAAAAGCGATTCAAGCATATGAAATATTAATTTTGAAATATCCAGAAAAAAGTAGTTTCTTTGCGGACCGCATATCGGATATTAAGATTTTACAACATAATAATAATTAAACAATGAGCACATTTTCAATTTTTTTAGTTTTAATAACTATCGTTTGTTTTCTATTAATCGTAGTTATCATGGTTCAAAACCCTAAAGGTGGTGGATTATCTTCTACAATAGGTGGTTCTCAAATGTTAGGTGGCGTACAAAAAACAACTGACTTTTTAGACAAAAGTACTTGGACATTAGCAACTATACTTATTGCGCTTATTCTTCTTTCAAGCTTAAGCTTTACTGGAACCTTGAGTGATACTGATTCTAAAATCATTGACAATACAACTACAACCGCACCGGTAGCCCCAATTCAAAACACACCAGATGCAACAAATCCAGCAAAATAAAAATATATTTCCTATTTTAAAAATGCCAGCTTGTCAAAGCTGGCATTTTTTATAAGAAAATGTGTCAGTTATCATAAGCTGGCATAATTTCTGAAATCTTATTCTTTTAATATATTAAATAATACTAAAAACATAAAATCATGGCTTTAAACATCAAACCACTTTCAGACAGAGTTCTTATCGAACCAGTCGCAGCTGAGACAAAAACTGCTTCAGGGATTTTTATTCCAGATACAGCCAAAGAAAAACCACAAAAAGGAACTGTTGTGGCAGTTGGAAATGGTACAAAAGAACATACGATGACAGTGAAAATTGGAGATTCTGTACTTTACGGAAAATATGCTGGAACTGAATTGAAACTAGAAGGAAAAGATTATTTGATCATGCGTGAAGACGATATTCTTGCAATTATCTAAATTAAAGTGAGGATAAGCTCGACTTGTCCCTTCACAAAAACACGAAACTAATAATGAGGATGCGATTGCTTCGTACCTCGCAATGACAAAAAAAATGGCAAAAGATATAAAATTTGATATTGAGGCACGTGACGGATTAAAACGCGGTGTAGATGCATTAGCAAATGCAGTAAAAGTAACTCTTGGACCAAAAGGTCGTAATGTTATTATTGGAAAAGCTTTTGGTGGACCAACGGTTACTAAAGATGGTGTTACTGTCGCAAAAGAAATAGAATTAAAGGATCCATTGGAAAATATGGGTGCTCAAATGGTAAAAGAAGTTGCTTCTAAAACCAATGATTTAGCTGGAGATGGAACTACAACTGCAACTGTTTTGGCGCAAGCTATTGTAAAAGAAGGTTTGAAAAACGTTGCTGCTGGAGCGAATCCTATGGATTTGAAACGCGGTATAGATAAAGCAGTTGAAGCTATTGTTGCTGATTTAGCGAAACAAGCTAAAGTAGTAGGAAGTGATTCTGAAAAAATCAAACAAATCGCCTCTATTTCAGCTAATAATGACGAAGTAATTGGGGAACTAATTGCTACTGCTTTCGCAA
The DNA here is from genome assembly GCF_900099915.1 of Flavobacterium omnivorum. GTDB lineage: Bacteria > Bacteroidota > Bacteroidia > Flavobacteriales > Flavobacteriaceae > Flavobacterium > Flavobacterium omnivorum. Next base: position 5,380 of record NZ_FNDB01000007.1, on the reverse strand, counting down.
AAGTAGGAAAAGAAGGAGTAATCACCGTTGAAGAAGCTAAAGGAACAGATACTTATGTTGATGTTGTTGAAGGTATGCAATTTGACAGAGGATATCTTTCTCCTTATTTTGTTACTAATTCAGAGAAAATGGAAGTAGAATTGGAAAATCCTTATATCCTTTTGTATGACAAAAAAGTTTCTTCTTTAAAAGAATTGTTACCCGTTTTAGAACCAGTTGCTCAATCTGGAAAACCATTATTGATTATTGCCGAGGATGTTGATGGTGAAGCATTGTCTACATTAGTAGTAAACAAATTACGTGGAGCCTTGAAAATCGCAGCTGTAAAAGCGCCTGGTTTTGGAGACAGAAGAAAAGCAATGTTGGAAGATATCGCTATTTTAACTGGAGGAACTGTAATTTCTGAAGAAAGAGGATACACTTTAGAGAACACAACTATCGAGATGTTAGGAACAGCTAAAAAAGTGACTATCGACAAAGACAATACAACTATTGTAAGTGGTGCTGGTGAAGCGGATATGATCAAAAATCGTGTCAACCAAATAAAAGGTCAAATGGAAGCTACTACTTCTGATTATGACAAAGAAAAGCTTCAAGAACGTTTGGCTAAATTAGCTGGTGGAGTTGCTGTACTTTATGTTGGTGCTGCTTCTGAAGTGGAAATGAAAGAGAAAAAAGACAGAGTTGACGATGCACTTCACGCCACTCGCGCTGCTGTAGAAGAAGGAATTGTTGCTGGTGGTGGTGTTGCACTTTTAAGAGCTAAACTTGCACTTAGCGCAATTAAAGCAGACAATGCTGACGAAGCAACAGGAATTCAAATTGTATCTCGTGCCATTGAATCTCCATTGAGAACTATTGTTGAAAATGCAGGTCTTGAGGGTTCTGTTGTAGTTGCAAAGGTGGCTGAAGGTTCAGGAGATTTTGGATACAACGCTAAAACAGATGAATATGTAGATATGCTTGCTGCAGGAATTATAGATCCTAAGAAAGTAACGCGTGTAGCATTAGAAAATGCTGCTTCGGTTGCTGGAATGATCTTGACCACTGAATGTGCATTGATTGATATCAAAGAAGATAATGGTGGTGGAAACCCAATGGGTGGCGGTATGCCAGGAATGATGTAATAGCACTTCCTTTAGATTAAAATTTAAAACAAACTCAAAATATTTAAATTTTTTAAAGAAAATGAGCTCGATTGTACTTCGGGCTCATTTTTTTTTTGCCTGTACAATTAAATTTGGCTTAGTTGTTGTTATTAATTTTCCTACTAAATCAATAACCAAAACCAACCTATTTATTATGATAAAACCAAGGCATTTTTTTCTACTCATTACTTTTTTAGTTTCTTCAGCTATTTTTAGCCAGAATAATGAAGAAACCGTCAAATCAAAGATTGGTGTTGTGCTTGAAAACTATTTTGAATTAGATAGAGAAGCAATCCATATCCATGTAAATAAATCAACATTTTTAAGCAAAGAGACTATATGGTATCAAGGATACATAGTTAATAGAAAGACTGATAAACCATTTTACACTTCCAATGTTTTTGTACTATTGTTAGACGAAAATGGAAAACAACTCTCTGAAAAATTAGTATTTGCTGACAATGGTGTTTTTTCGGGTCAAATTAAACTTGACCCCAATCTGGATTCCGGAAACTATTACATCCAAGTGTATACTAACTGGATGAATAACTTTATAGAAAATGAATCTACTTTGGTAAAAGTAAACATAATCAATCCGGACCAAGGCATTCGAGAAACAAAAAAAATAGTTAAAGAAACACTTAAAATTTACCTGAATCCAGAAGGAAAAAATCTTATTAGCGGAGTTTCAAATGCCATCGGGATACAAGTAAAAGATTGCAATAATAACACACCTACAGATCTTGAAGCAACTATACAAAATAGCAAAGGAGAGGCTTTGCAAACCGTCAAATTAAATAATTTTGGCTTGGGAAATTTTACACAATCCCAACTACACAAGTGCTAAAAGTAGTAGTGAAATATGAAGACAAAATTATCGAAAATAATTTGCCCCCTGCTAATTTAATAGGCGTTGCTATCGAAGCAAGTTCCTTCATGCTAGAGAAAACTACAATCAAAGTAAAAACAAATAAAAGTAGTTTCAATAGTATACAATTACGTGGATTAAATTTAGTTATTCATAAAGACCAAAATTACATCGTTGAACCTTTAAACATTAATCCTGATAACTTAGAGCAAATAATTGTTGTCAATAATACAGATTTAAATCCAGGAATTAATACTATCAGAATAATTGATAATGAATTAAAACAATGGTCTGAAAGACAAATATACATTAGTCCAATTTCGAAAAAAAATTATGATGTTATAAAAAATAATCAACAGGAAAACAATATAAAACTTGCTGCATTCTCCAATTTAACTAATAATATGGTTAGTATTTCTGTTTTGCCTGTAGAAACGAAAAGTATCGACGATAACAATTCTATCATTGCAGGATTGACTATCAACCCTTATATAAAGACATCTCTTTTAAATTCTAATTATTATTTAAATGATGTAAATAGATTAAAATATTACGAATTAGATTTGGCTCTACTGAATCAAGAAAGCCTAAAATATGATTGGGAATACATGAAACTGCAACCACCTACTGCAAATTATTCTTTTGACATTGGAATTAATTTAAAAGGAACAATTGCTAACCCACTTAAAAGCAAATCATTTCATAAAGTAAAACTAGTAAGCAGTAAAGAATTCATAACGGCATCAGCTGATGTTACTGAAAATGGAACTTTCGAATTCCAAAATCTGCTTTTAACAGATTCTACTTATGTTAATTTATCCTTGCATAAACAACCAAATTTTGAATATGTTGATGCAAAATTAGCGCTACAAGTTGTCAATAGAAAAAAACTATATAATAAAGTTTTTACTGGTCTTATTGAAAAGAACTGTAATTCAGAAAATGATACTATTAAAATCGTAAATTTTGATTTACCCCACTTTAAGGAAAAAACCATTCAACTTAAAGAAGTTGTATCAAAAAACAAAAAAAAACAATTGACCTATGGCAATATTCTTTCAAACAGAATGCTTCGTGGTCATAAAATTGATTTGACCAACAACTCTTCAAGTATTTTAAATTTTATAGAAGGAAATGGGTTCAAGGTCGAACGAACCATTGGCAAGATAAAAATATATAGTAGATTGCCTGGTGTATTACAACTACCCACACCTATTGTTTATATTGATGATAGGCAACTCTACTTTGATTATTATGAACTTGAATTTTTAAAAATGGATGATCTTGATGAAATCTATATTAACTCTCTAGCTTTAGTGCCAAGCATTAACAATAATCTTGGGATAATTAGAATTTACACCAAAAAACAACAAAATACTTACTCCAAAAAACCACATCCAAATTCGTTTTTTGTAAAAGATGCATTTTCAAAAAGTAGTACTTTTCAAAATCTAGAATACGAGAATGCTTCTAGTAACGGTTTTAATAATTTTGGCACAATTAGTTGGTTTACAAAAACAATTTCAGATTCAAACGGTAATTTCACATTTGATATTCTAGATTATAACAAAAAAAACTGCAAAATTATCATTGAGGGCATGAATACTGACGGACAAATTTTTCATGAAGAAAAGGTAGTTCAATTAAAGTAAATAGTAGAACAATTAAAAATGCCCCCAAATAGTTCTACACTGATTGGGGGCATTTCAATTTTTAAATTAGATTTATTCTTGAACTTTCGATTTTTTACTGAACTTGTAAATTACGGGTAAAACAGTAATTCCTACTAAAGCTAATACTATTAATTCAATATGCTCTTTCAAATCAATTTGATAATTATCAAGCAAAAAACCATATAAATAATGTCCGGCAAAAATTAACGTAAAAGACCAGATGAATGAACTCAGAACATTATAAAACATAAATTTTTGTTTGTCCATGGATACAATCCCAGCTACAATAGGCGCAAAAGTTCTAAATATCGGAAGAAAACGAGCAAAGATTATTGCTTTTCCACCGTATTTTTCGAAAAAATCTTTGGATTGAACCAAGTACTTTCTCTTGAACCAAAAACTATCCTGTTTATTGTACAAATAGTATCCACTTTTTGAACCAAACCAATACCCAACAACGTTCCCTAAAATTCCAGACAACGCTACAAATGTTGATAAAAGGACAACATTAAGAAAGTCATTATTAATAAATAAAATATTTTCTATTAATTCACGGCTATAAATTCCTGCTAAAAACAACAAACTATCTCCCGGTAAAAAGAAACCCGCAAAAAGACCTGTTTCAGCAAATACAATAAATAAAACTATATAAATCCCCAACTTAATTCCATTAACATCAAAATGAATATAAAAAAGTGGGTCAATTAAATTCTTCCAATCAAAATCGTTCATTCTAAGGTGTTTTATGCTAAAATTATTCGTGTGTGAAAGTACGGATAATATATCTCAACCACAATTTATGATTCTATTTTAAAGTTTTATTAACTATTTAAATTAGCCGAATTAACCTTGCATTGGCAACAACAAAATATTGTTTTTGCTATTTGGTATTCTAGCGCTTTAAAAACATCATTTTTTATAGTGAACAGCTATCATTTTATTCAAAAAAACATTAAAAATATGGCATTAAAAAAACCAAAGCTTTCACTTTGGTTTTCTTTAAAATTATTTTCGTTCATATTGGCAACAAGTGTGAAGTTTGTCATAATCTTCCTTTAAAGCCTTGACTTCATCGGTATCGTGACCAGCTTTTGCAATCGCTTTTTGAATCGTAAGAACATCCGTTTTCTGCTCATTAACAATCAAATATAAAGTGCCACAGTCCATATGCCAATCAGCAGATTTTACCCCCGAAACGCTTAGAGCACCTTTTTCAATTCTCTTTTTACACATTTCACAATTCCCGCTCACATGAAATTCAACTTTAGCGTTTTTATTTTTCACTTCCTGAGCCTGAATTGAAAAGCCAATAAATGTCAGCAACAATACTGCTAATATATTTTTCATTCTTTATTTTTTAACATTGTTGTCCGATAAAAATAATCGGAACGTTATTTTTTCTTTGTTTTTCAAGGCTTGACGAGGTTTAAACCTAGTTCAGCTTGTTTTTGACTACTTTCCTGAGAATTCGATGTACTAAAAAATATAATTTTTGGTTTCTTCTATCGAATTTTATCCGGTTGCTAAATAATCATCAAACAAACCCAATTGCCCATCGCTTTTGGTATTTAATTCCCAGTCTTTTTCAGGGCTTTCTAAAAATTTAGTTAGATGAATATAATTGAATAAATGAATTCTACAAAAACTAACTAAATTGGAAAAAGACCATTGTCTTTTCAAACTTTTCTTTA
>NZ_FNDB01000011.1 GCF_900099915.1 Flavobacterium omnivorum | reverse complement strand
AGAAGAAACCAAAAATTATATTTTTTAGTACATCGAATTCTCAGGAAAGTAGTCAAAAACAAGCTGAACTAGGTTTAAACCTCGTCAAGCCTTGAAAAACAAAGAAAAAATAACGTTCCGATTATTTTTATCGGACAACAATGATTACCAATATTAATTTTTTTAAAACTAACACCTTGTGACTTTTATTACAAACCAGATTTATTCCAAACCGTACTTTACGCCTTAAAAACTAGCAATAAACCTAACAAAATGCGAGCATATGAATTAGTGATGCTAATGAGACTGCTGTCACTATCTTTTTTTTGTACGGCTTCTTTTAAAAATTCTAACACTTGCAAAGTCCCAAATAATCTAGAGGAATTATCAATTGAAAAAAGCAACAGTGTAAAAAGAGTAATTTGATTTTCTCTGTACTGAAAAATAAAGATATACCTAAACCCTAAAGGCTTGGAAGTCCAAAGCAAATAGTTTATATAGTAAAAAAACACCATCCACTAATCGCTTCAAATCCTCACGACAAGTTAACAATTGTGTGCCAAAAGGTACAGGAAAATTAAATTGTTGTATACGCACTTTTCCGTTCCAGTTGAAATCCCTACTAATTCTTTAATAGAATATTAAAAGTAGTAATGAATGAAAGGCTATTGTTTTAAATCAAGCAAGAGGCTACTTTTAAAGCTTAATTTTCTTCAGGGATTAAGCCTTCTTGATTTTTTTTAATTTTTGTAGTATTGGTTTTCTTTGATTTTGCAAAATTAATGTAGTCTGGTGATAAGTTGGAATCTTGATCTTCGGAAGCAGGAGTTGTTACTTTATCAAATTTTAGATTCTTAAAAATCTTATTTACAAGTTCTTTGAAAGTATTAAAATCTACCTCATAAGAAACCCCTAAACCTTGCGTATAGCCAATCCCTTGACCAACATAATTAATATCATTTTCTTTATTAAAAAGTCTTAGATTTAACGTTCCATCTTGGTTAACTCGAAATAGAACTTCCACATCACCTACAATTGCAGACTCATTTATTCCTCCAAAAGGAACTCCCAGTTTACCATTAATAGTCACTCTTTCATTAATTTTAGATGAAATTGTGGCAACGAATCTTCCATCAGTTTCTTTTCCAATTCTTCGATCTGCACCAATAAAATTTAACCCAACCTTAAACTTTTCGTCATCGGATTGTATGATTCCGCCTAAAATACTTGAGGCAGTCTCAAATAAACTACCGGAAAAATCAGATTGGTTAACTCCCTCGGGGCTTAAGAAACCACCCGAGGATAGCAAATACAAAGCTTGTGTTTGTCTGACATCTTTATCGTTTAGTTTGTATTGAATCTCTGATTTCAATACATTACTCACTGTTGGAAATTCGATGTTAAAATCGGGTTCCGGACTGGTTAAATCTCCACGAACTCCTATGACAACTTGCACTGGAACTTTGGTATTGAAGGATGCATTATCCAATAAAACTGCTGGATTTGCTGATGTTTTATAAATGGCCTCCAGGTTTAACTGTGCTTTCATGGGATTACCTTCCCAAGTAATTGACCCTCCCTTTTTTACTTCGAATTTCTTATCAATAAGTCCTCCGTATTTAAAGTTATAGGTTCCCTCATAAGCCTGAAAATCTCCCCACATGTTAAATTTTCCTAATGTATTGATTTTAAATAATAACGACCCAAATCCTTTCCCTTTCATTCCGTGACCGGTATTGCGATCCAGAATCACTTCTACTTCTGCATCTGGGGTAATATCAAAGTCAAATTCAAGTTCGAGTCCGTTGTAGTTCCTGGTGTTATCAACAATGCCATTCTCTAAATTGTATTTTTCTTTAGCTGTTACAAAATGGATAAAGATATTATCACTTACACTCTCCGCATTATTAATAGGAATTTTTATAGCTGTGCCTTTCTCTGATTTAGCCTCAACTTTTATAAATAAAGAATTCGTAGGTCCTTTAATCGTAGCAGTACCGTCTATAAAGGCGGTTCCATAATAGGCAGCATCTTCACTATCTTTAGTATCCAAGGCTAATAATCGTTTGGAATTAATTGCCAAATCTAATTTCCAATCTGTAAAATTATTGTGCTCAATATTTCCATTTAAGCTACCTTTAGTTCCATATTTAGTATCGGTTAAGGTATTATTTCTAAATAAGAATCGCTCATCTGTTAAGTCTATAATTGTATTATTACCTAATCCATAATCTACATTCAAATAGGGAATGGTTATACCCGCATTATCTAAATAAAGGCGACCATTGATATTCGGTTTTTTGAGATTGCCTTCTATGCTAGAATTACCTGAAATGGACCCTCTAATATTAGACAATACTTCTCCACCAAGCGAATTTAATGTGGCAATATTAAATTTTTCGAATTTTAATTTTAAATCAAGGATTGTCTCTTTATTCACGATTTCAAAACTCCCATTGGCATTAAATGCTTCAATATTTTCATTTTCTAAATTCGAATTGATAGTAAACTTTTTCAGATTCTCATCTCCTTCTATATCAAAATTTAAAGTTCCTAGAGGGGTTTTATTAACATCTAAATTATCAATGACTATCGAAGCCGTAGGTTGATAAACATCGTTATTCTGTTTGAAATCAACTTCTCCATTAATATTTCCTTGCAAAACAAACTTATTATTCGTAGGTGTAATCTGATTTAAGTTAACATCTTTAAAACTCAATTTCAAGTCCTTTATGGTTGTATCCTTAAAAACCCCCGCTAAAGAAATCGACTGATCTTCATGGGATAGAATTATATTATCGATATTAAAATTTTTAAATGACTTATCAAAAACAATTTGATTATTTGGAGTTTCATTTTCATTTAAAAACCACAAATAGTCCTTGAATTTAATTTCTGATTTGCTAATGCCCACAACATTATTATTATCCTTATTTATCGTATGGTATAAATTCAGATTGTAATAGTCTTCTGCATTTGGACCTCCTTTAAATTCAGAACGAAAGAATAATGTATCTTTCATGGTAACATTTATTAAACTAAAATCACGTATTTTATAATATTTTGTTTTGATACTATCGAGCTCAATAAAGGCATTATAAAGAGGATTTTTGTTATCAACAGAAACTCTAATATTGTCAAACGTTGTATTTGATGCTTTAATTTGAGGAGAATCAAAGTTGAGTTTAAATTCCTGATTATCTGAATTAATATTTCCTTTGACAATGGTATTAGCTCCTATTGAAATGTCAGGATAAAATATTTCGATTATTTTATTATAGATGGAAAAATTAAATTTAAGGAACTGTCCTTTTTTAACCTTGCTTGGCTTAAAATTGGTATAAAGACTCCCTAATGAATTTCTTACTAAATTTTCCAGTTGATTAAATTCATATTTACCCACAATTTCTCCTTGCACAATATCTGGAGAATTTACAGTTATCGTCCTGATTCTATTTTGATCAAAAATAGAATTTATCGCAAAATCATCAAAATTATAGGTGTCTTTCGCATTTTGATAAGAGGTTTTGTTGATATAAACATTTCCTTGAAAATTCTCTATGTTATTTCCTGAAGCCTGAACCACAACGTCACCTTTGAATACAGAAACCGAGTCTTTTACTAATTTTAGTTTGTTCAAATCTGCATTTTCAACGATAATATGAAAATCATAACGACTGTCTTTTTTGCTTAAATCCAATAAACCATCAAATATCATTTTCAGATTTGGGTCATTAATTTCTATTTGACCTTTATAATTGGGACTTTCTAGCGTTCCATTAACAACGATATTAGTATAATTATACGTTTTATACTCTATTTGACTTATGTCTCCCTTTATGGCCGTATTCAAATATTCTTGTTTAAATCCTTTACCATCCACATCAATATTTAAGCTTACCCGACCAACTTCTTTTTGATCCAATAAAGTTCCAATGTCAAAATTTTCTAAAATTACATTTCCTAAATAGGAAGCCTTATCTATTACGTTGATATTTTGAATGGCTAATTTTGAAGTTATTTTCCCTAGTGCAGTGCTCATAGAAAAATCTGCTTGTACTGCGGTAGTGGAAACATTGGAGGATCCTGAAGCGGAAAATCTTCCTAGTTTTTTTAAGGAAGTCGGTAATTTATTCCCCAAAATATTAGGCAGAATTACAATCAAATCTTCGTAACTGGAGGTCAATTTATCAAATTTGGCATACATGGAGAATTTTTGTCCCTTTTTAGCAAAAAGATTATTAAAATTAATAGCTCCAATTATTTGGGTCTTTCGATCATCTACTAATTCCAGATCTTTAAATTTCAAATTGTTAAGTGTTCCTTTAATACTTGCTTTAACGTAAAAATGTTGGTTTTTACCAATTTCTTTATAAAAATAACGAATATCGTTCGATGCTATAGAAGCCGAATTCAATTTGATATCAAAAAGAACTTTATCTGTAAAATTAGAGAAATCTTCTATTTTATAATTCAATAAAACCGTTCCTACTAAGGTGGATTCTTTCGTTAATAAGTCTAACTTTTCGAGCTTTATATTTTTTTTCGAATAAGTAAATTTTGATTTTAAATTTTTAACATACAAACCTCTAAAATCTAGAAATGACATCTTATTAATATTGGTTGTAACATCAGGACCAAATATTTTAAAATCCGCTACAGAAGCATTCAGCTTTGTAAAATCCAACTCTTTTGGAATCTCCCGATTTTCATCAGTCAGCATAAAATGTCCAGAAAAGATTTGAAGTTTGTTCGCTTTAAGCAAAAATTTTCTGCTGGACGGCTTTCCAGTTTCAAATGCTTTAATGAATTTATCAAGGTTTGATTCTTTTTGATTTTTATACGTTTTTAAGTTAAAAATTAACCCATGTAAATCCAAACCATCAAAAATCAAATCACCATCCAATAATTTTTTTCCTTCCAAAATAGTAGTTTGTATTCTTTCGGAATAAATTAAAGTATCTTTACGATGATCGCGAATCAATACTTTTTTGAATTTTATTCCTCCAAAAACAGAAATTGCAACCCCATCAATAGCGATATTTGTCCCAAAATCTTTATTAATGCTGTTCGTGAAATAGTGCGCAATTCTAGTTTGAACAGCTGGCAAAGTGAGTGCGATAGCAAGAACTAGCAAAAGTAGGATTAGCCCAAGCAGGGAACGAAGTACTATTTTTATAACTTTTTTGATACCTATTTACAATTTAAATTTTTCACTACTGTATTTTGCCTTTAGAAACGGGGCCCTTTGATAAAAATTCTTTAATTTTGTACTTTAAAAAATTAATTTTTTATCATTGACCCGTCAAATGTAATTCAAAATTTGTGCCTTTTTATGCAAAATTCCGAGGTTTTTATTCTTGCCATCGAAAGTTCCTGCGACGATACTGCCGCTGCCGTTTTACACAACGATAAAGTACTGTCAAATGTTGTGGCCAATCAACTCATCCATACTCAATATGGTGGGGTAGTTCCTGAATTAGCCTCCCGTGCACATCAACAAAACATTGTTCCAGTAGTTGCTGCAGCACTTCGCAAAGCAAATATACAAAAAGAACAGTTATCAGCAATTGCTTTCACGCAAGGTCCTGGGCTAATGGGATCCCTTTTAGTAGGCAGCTCTTTTGCCAAATCAATGGCGTTAGCACTGCAAGTCCCGCTGATTGCAGTCAACCACATGCAAGCCCATGTTTTAGCTCATTTTATAGAGGAAGAAGGCTATCAAAAACCTGACTTTCCCTTTCTAGCCCTGACCATTAGCGGCGGACATACTCAAATTATTAAAGTAGATCACTTTTTTGACATGACTGTTATAGGCGAGACAACTGATGACGCCGTAGGTGAAGCGTTTGATAAAAGTGCCAAAATTTTAGGTCTGCCCTATCCCGGAGGTCCTTTAATTGATAAATATGCACAAGAAGGAAATCCAAAAGCTTTCGTTTTTACAAAACCTAAAGTTCCTGGATTAGACTTCAGTTTTTCCGGTTTAAAAACCGCTATTTTATATTTTATACAGAAAAAAAAAGCAGAAAATCCAAATTTTATCGAAGAAAACCGAGATGATATTTGCGCCTCTATTCAACATACGATTATTGAAATTTTGATGGACAAATTAAAATTGGCCGTGAAAGAAACAGGAATAACTCAAATCGCTATTGGCGGAGGAGTTTCTGCCAACTCAGGAATCCGAAAAACTTTAAAAGAAGCCGAGAACAAATACGGATGGAAAACCTTTATTCCCAAATTCGAATACACCACTGATAATGCTGCAATGATTGGAATTGTTGGTTATCAAAAATTTTTAACTCAAACATTTGAAACTTCAGCTGTGGTTTCTAAAGCAAGAATACAACTATAATTATGCAATTATTTTACAGTCCTACAATTACTGAAGCTACTGAAATTTTTTCTTTTGACAAAGAAGAAAGCAAACACATCATAAAAGTACTGCGCAAAAAAGATACTGACATACTGCATGTTACCAATGGTTTAGGATATTTATTTACAACCGAAATCACCTTAGCCTCAGACAGTAAATGCACGGTTAAAATTATTTCATTTGAAAAAGCTCCTCCATCAAAATTTAGATTGCATTTAGCGGTTGCTCCCACTAAAATGAACGATCGATTTGAATGGTTTTTAGAAAAAGCTACTGAAATTGGTATACATGAAATTACACCAATCATTTGCGATCATTCCGAACGAAAAGTTATCAATATCGAACGATTTGACAAAATCCTTTTGGCAGCAATGAAGCAATCCAATGAAGTGTATCTTCCAAAATTAAATAATGCCGTCACATTCAAGGAATTTATTAATCTTAAACAAGAAGGTTTAAAAATGATTGCTCACTGCGAGGAAACAAATAAAAAATCCCTAAAATCAGTTTTAAAACGCAATCAAGAGCTAACTATAATTATAGGTCCTGAAGGCGATTTTTCAGAAAAAGAAATCGCATTAGCGCTTACTAATGAGTTTATTCCTGTTTCTTTAGGCAATACAAGATTACGAACGGAAACCGCGGCCATCGTTGCCTGCCACAGCGTGGTCTTTATTAACGAAGAATAACGGCTTACACACTATGAAAAAAATATTTTATCTCTTGTTACTCTTATATATACCCTGTTTTTCACAAGAAATTGCTTTAGTGAAATATAGTGGCGGTGGTGATTGGTACGCCAACCCAACATCACTCCCCAACTTGATAAAATATTGTAATGCCAATATTAACACCCGCATAAAATTAAAGCCGGCCACTGTCGAACCTAGCAGCCCTGATTTATTTTCGTATCCTTATGTTCACATGACGGGTCATGGAAATGTTGTTTTTAGCGATGCAGATACGAGTAACCTAAAAAATTATTTGCTAGCGGGTGGATTTTTACATATTGACGATAATTACGGGATGGATCAATTTATTAAAAAAGAAATAAGAAAGATATTCCCAAACAACAACCTAGTAGAAATTCCTGCTAATCATATCATTTTTCAAAAACCATATTCATTTCCAAATGGATTGCCAAAAATACATGAGCATGATGGCAAACGACCACAAGCTTTTGGCATTTTTATCAAAGAAAAACTCGTTTTACTTTACACCTATGAATGTGACTTAGGAGATGGCTGGGAAGATCCTGAAGTAAATAATGATCCAAAAGATATTCGCGAAAAAGCTTTAAAAATGGGTGCCAATATTATTAGTTATCTCTTTACTACTTAGGCGTTTTTTTAACTTCACTATTCTTCATTTCGTTTGCAGCACTTACTTTTCTGATTTTAAAAGACAAACTCCTTGTAGCATAAATTTTGAGGATTGTATTGTAAAATAAATTTTATGAAAAAATACTATTGATCTAATTAAAATCAAAGAATCATTAGAAAAATCAAGTACCAAAATCCCATCAAACGCAAGCCCTATGGCTAAATTTGTTTAACAAAATGCGGATTTAACTAAATGCTCCTGTTTTAATTTGTTGTGAAAATTAGTGTTTTTTAAAATAATTTCACAAAAAAAAGTATAATTACTTCCATATAAAACTAAAAAATAGAAGTTTGTTTATATTAAAATCAAAATGAACTATCAGAAAATACTTTGAAACAAAAATATTTAATTTTATGGAAACCCGTAAAATGAAAGGATTAAAAATTATTTTTAAAATAAAGCAACCATTAATTTTTTTTATGAAAAAATTGTTATAAAATTGTGAAATAATTAACCAAATCTATTAATTTATAACAAATTTATTATGAAAAAAATTCTTTTATCTGCAGCGGCACTAGTACTGCTTTTCTCTTGTCAAAATGACACTACAGAAACAGCAACAGAAACCAGTGCTGTAGCAAAACGTGGTTGTGCGTCACAAGAAGTTCTTGCAGCACAAATGAAAGCAGATCCAACCTTAGCTTTGAGAATGAGCAAAATTGAAGCTTTTACTGAAAAAGCAATGTTATCTGGTCGTTTAGTAAATGGTAAAGTAGAAATTCCAGTTGTAGTAAACGTATTGTACAGAACAGCAGCCGAAAATATATCTTTAGATCAAATCCAATCTCAAATTGACGTTTTAAATGAAGATTTCAATGCAACAAATTCTGATTTCACTAGTACTCCTGCTTTATTCTCTGGAGTTGCTGCCAATGTTGGAATTACATTTGTACTACAAAACGTAGTAAGAAAATCAACAAGAACAACCTCATTTTCAACTAATGATGCGATGAAAAGCGCTAGCAAAGGAATTGCACCTACTACACCTAGTACAGTATTAAACATGTGGTCTTGTAATTTGGGAGGTGGTATTCTTGGTTATGCTCAATTCCCTGGAGGATCATCTGCAACTGATGGAGTTGTAATGGATAATAATGCATTTGGACGTACTGGTACAGTTTCAGGGGTTTATAACTTAGGAAGAACGGCTACGCACGAGGTGGGCCACTGGATGAATTTACGTCACATTTGGGGTGATGCAACTTGTGGAAGTGATCTAGTTTCTGATACTCCTACACACAACACGGCTAACTATGGTGTTCCAGCTTACCCTCACTACAGTACTTGTACAGGTACTCCGGTAGAGATGACAATGAACTATATGGATTACACTGACGATAGAGGAATGTATATGTTTACTAATGGTCAAAAATCAAGGATGGATGCAATTTTTGTTTCAGGTGGCGCAAGAGCGGGTTTCGGAATATAATTTTCTTTCCTACATTACAAAAAGAGGTGGCAGCAATAGTCACCTCTTTTTATTAATAAATAAGCTCCTTTCGTTTTTACATAATTACAAAGTATCTCAAATTATTTAAATCTTATTTAAGTGGCAGTTCAGCAGTTATTTATTCCTGAGCTGTTGTAATTACAATTTGCATCACAAAGTCACTATTGTAACAAATTTTCTAAATTTCTTTTTAAATAATTAACCAAATCTATTAATTTATATCAACCTTATTATGAAAAAAATTCTCTTATCTGCTGTAGCATTATTAATGCTTTTTTCTTGTCAAAATGACACAACAGAAATTACTCCATCAGCAGATGCTATTGCAAAACGTGGTTGCGCATCTCAAGAAGTCCTAGCAGCACAAATGAAGGCAGATCCTTCTTTAGCGTTAAGAATGAATGAAATTGAAGCATTCACACAAAAATCAATGTTGACTGGTCGTTTAGTAAATGGAAAAATTGAAATCCCGGTTGTAGTGAATGTTCTTTACAGAACCACTGCTGAAAATATTTCCTTAGCACAAATTCAATCCCAGATTGATGTTTTAAATAAAGATTTTAACGCAGCAAATTCGGATTTTAATCAAGTTCCTTCTTTATTTGCCGGTGTTAAAGCGAACGTAGAAATCTCTTTTGTACTAGAAGCTATTTATAGAAAAGCTACTACAAAAACTTCTTGGGGTACTAACGACGCTATGAAAATTGCTTCTCAAGGCGGAATTGCTCCAACAACTCCAACTACTAGGATGAACCTTTGGGCTTGTACTATTGGAGGTGGAATCTTAGGTTATGCTCAATTTCCTGGTGGGTCTTCTTCTACTGATGGTGTTGTAATTGATTCAAAATATTTAGGAAATACTGGCACAGCCGTTTACCCTTTTAACTTAGGAAGAACAGCAACTCATGAAGTAGGACACTGGATGAACTTACGCCATATTTGGGGTGATGCAACTTGTGGTAGTGATTTAGTATCTGATACACCTACTCACAATGCAGCAAATTCTGGAGTTCCAGCATATCCACATTACAGTACTTGTTCTGGTAACCCAGTTGAAATGACAATGAACTATATGGATTATACTGATGATAGAGGAATGTATATGTTCTCTAACGGTCAAAAATCAAGAATGGCTGCCGTTTTTGTTTCTGGTGGATCAAGAGCAAGTTTCAGATTGTAGTTTTTTAGTTTTTTAAGAATTCAAAACTCGCTACTTGTTAGCGAGTTTTTTTTTATATTTACCAACTAAAAATATAAAATGATTACATCAAAGACGATTTCCAACGGTATTTTGAGAGCGCTATTGACTTTAGCTTTCTGCGGTTTAATTTTATTATTTTTTTACCAAATTCAATCGGTCTTAATATATCTGGTAATATCGTTTATAATGACATTGATTGGAAATCCCATTTTAGACTTTTTTAAAAGACGGCTAAAATTCAATCATATCTTTGCTACAATACTAGTTTTATTCATTTTTATATTAATTATCTTCGGTTTTATAATGATGTTTGTTCCGTTGGTTTTATCACAGGGACAAAATCTTTCCTTACTAAATACAATAGAAATTGAAAAAGATATTGTTCAATTAATGGAGCAAATAAGTGTGTTCCTTGAAAGCCATCAGATTGATTCTGCACAACTTTTAAAGGAGGCTAACGTAACCTCTAAGGTAAACTTTAATTTTATCCCTAATTTTTTAAACACAATCCTGAATACCATTAGCAGCTTAGGAGTAGCATTAGGATCGATTCTATTCATAACCTTCTTCTTTCTAAAAGACCGGTTGATGTTTATTGTTGGTGCCAAAAAATTAATTCCAAATAGCCATGAGGACCAAATCTTACATTCTTTAGATAAAATAAACCACTTGTTGTCGCGCTATTTTATTGGCTTATTGCTTCAATTGTTCATCGTATTTATTTTATATATGATTGTCCTGTTTATTTTTGGAGTACCTAATACGCTTGTTATTGCTTTTCTCTGTGCTGTGTTAAACATTATTCCCTATATCGGACCTTTAATTGCTTCGGTGTTAGCCGCAATTTTGACAATGCTAAGTAATTTGGGCACTGATTTTCAATCTGAAATTTTACCAACAACAATATAC
This sequence comes from Flavobacterium omnivorum, assembly GCF_900099915.1. Classification (GTDB taxonomy): domain Bacteria; phylum Bacteroidota; class Bacteroidia; order Flavobacteriales; family Flavobacteriaceae; genus Flavobacterium; species Flavobacterium omnivorum. The sequence goes on along the minus strand of NZ_FNDB01000011.1, from coordinate 90,520 downwards.
GTTTTAATTGGTTTTTGGATGGTACAAATAATTGACAACAACTTTTCTCAACCTATCATTTTTTCTAAAAGTGTAAGCTCACACCCTTTGGAAATTTTCCTAGTAATTCTGATTGCAGGTTTCCTTTTTGGAATTCTTGGAATGGTGGTAGCAGTTCCTCTTTATACAATAATAAAGGTCATTGGTAAAGAATTCTTCCCTGAAAACAAAATAATCATGTTGTTGACTAAAGGTATTTAATTGTGGACACAGCACTATTAAATCCAGCAATACAAGCTTTTATAGATGATAATATTGGTGTAAACATATCAAAGTTAGCACTTCAAAAAAATCCATTTCCAGAGTCCAATTGGACTACTGTTTTGAGCCAAATAGAAGCAAAGACAAAAGCAAAAAACAAATTACCAACTTGGTTTGCAACCAAAAATATAATTTATCCAAGTAAAATTTCGATAGAACAAACATCATCTGAAACAACCGCTTCCTATAAAGCCTCAATTGTATCGGGAAAATCTCTAATTGATTTAACTGGAGGTTTTGGAGTTGACGATTATTATTTTGCAAAAAAGATAGAAAAAGTAGCCCATTGCGAAATAAATCCAGCATTATCTGCTATCGTTCAACATAATTTTAAACAATTAAATATTCCCAACATCATTTGCCATTCCGCAGACAGCATGGACACTTTAAAAGCTTTAAAAACTACCTGGGGTTGGATTTATATTGATCCGTCTAGAAGAAATGATTCAAAAGGAAAAGTATTTATGCTCAAAGATTGTTTGCCAAATGTTCCAGAAAATCTAGCTTTTTATTTTAAAAATTCGAATGCGATTTTAATAAAAACAGCACCTCTTCTAGATATTTCAGCTGGATTATCTGAATTGCAACATGTAAAAACAATCCATATTGTTGCTATTGAAAATGAGGTAAAAGAATTATTATGGGAATTACACAAAGATTATTGTGGCACTACAGAGATCAAGACTGCTAATATCGTTAAGGATGAAATTGAACTATTCGATTTTATTTTAAACAAAAATTCTAAAATTCCAAATTACAGTAGTCCACAAAAGTATTTATATGAACCCAATAGCGCCATCATGAAATCAGGTGGATTCGATGAAGTTGGAACATTTTACAATTTAAATAAAATACAAAAACACTCTCATCTTTACACTTCTGATAATTTCATTTCATTTCCAGGACGTACTTTTGAAATTCTACACGCAATACCATACCATAAATCGGAGATGAAAGTTTATTTAGAAAAGAAACAAGCTAATCTAACTACAAGAAATTTTCCAGATAGTGTCGAAACTATTCGGAAAAAATGGAAAATCAAAGATGGAGGAAAGAATTACTGTTTTTTCACAACTGATTCAAATAACCATAAAATAGTTTTAATTTGCACCAAAATAATATAAAATGAAACACTTGCTCCTTCTAGCCTTCTTTCTTTTCAGCTGCAGTCTATTTGCCCAAAAACCTTGTGATTACAGCGCTAACGTTATTGACTCCATTGGAACCTACAAATCAACCAAGGAATACATGATTAGTGAAAAAAAATTTGCTGGAAATTCTAGTTATATTTTTTGTTCGCTTGCGTTAACAGATGGCATGCCAACATTGAGCATACAACTACTACAAAAAAGCAAAGATTTTATCAAAGCAAATTGCTTTGATAAAAATTCTAAATTATTTTTACAATTAAATAATGGAAAAATAATTACATTAATGCATGTGGATCAAGAAAATTGCGGAACGCTATTACGCGATGATAAAGGTTTTGATAACAGAATTAATTCTGGCGTTTTCATGTTTATGAAAGGTAGTTTTGAAGAATTAAAAAAAGCTCCCGTTACCCTGATGCGTATTAAATATTTGACCGACACAGAAGACTATATCTTCAAAAAAGAGTTTATATCAGAATTGACAAATGAAGTGTACAATCCGGAAACCTACTTCATTAATTACCTACAATGTATAGAATAAGATTCTATTTGCAATCCCATTTAGCATTAGATACTTTATCATTCAAACCTGACTTCAAATTGTAATGCCACCATTCGGAATCAAAAGAATTGAATCCACTATTTGTCATAAGGGTCTTTAATAGTATTCTATTTTGTTTTACTGTTTCTGAAATATTCGTATAGTTATGACTTGCTTCGATTCCAAAAAAATCGAATGTGGTACCCATATCGAGCTCAGTTCCGCTACTATCTACCAAAGTAATATCTATCGCTCCTCCTCTATTATGAATAGAGCCCTTTGCAGGATTTGCTACATATTTTGGATTCGAAACTATAGCCCACATTTTCTTCTGAATATCTAAAGGGCGGTAACAATCAAAAATTTTGATTTTACATCCTTTTTCAATGAATTTTTTATTGGCTTCAATAAGAGCCTTCACCGTTTTTAACCTTAAAAAACATTCCGCACAATCGTACACTTTTGTCTTTAGAAAATTATCTTCTGTTGCGTACTTCATGTCATACACAAAATCACTATTGTACTCTTTCAAATTTACAAATGTGGTGTCATTGCTTGCTGAACTATTTAATTCTATTTTATCAGAGAAAATGGCTTGCGACTTACAAGAAGCGAAACAAAATAAGACACAAAAAGGGGCGAGAAGTTTGAAGTAAGAAAGCATGCAGTCTATTTTTTATAAAAATACCATAAATAAAGGAGTTTAAAAAATTATAAAAACAAAAAAACCAATACTAGTGAAAGTATCGGTTTAAAGTGAACCTTATGGTACAAAATTCGAACCTTTTACTTGAAGATTTGAAATTGTTAGCTGATTGTTTTGAAGAATAAAGTTACTAAAATTTTAATTCCTCACCGATTTTAAAAAATTGATTTCAATATATTTAAATCATATTTCCCAATATAAACCAACCATTCTAACTTTTGACTTTAATATATTTGTAATTCCTTTAAAGAACTGATTATGCAAATATCAAACCCAATAAATAACATCCAACTATTCAAATCTATTTTTGCAGGAAGAGAAGATGTGTTTGCGGTTCGCTGGGAAAAAGGTAACAAAAGTGGTTATATGCCAGCCTACTTTTATGATCCATATCGGTATCGAGCTCATAAAATGAATGGTGGAACTTTCCAAACCTATACAGATAAAGAATACCTACCATATACAGAAAGACAGATTGAAAAACACTTAAACGGCGAACAATATATTGTAATTTATCCTTTACTCAAAGACAACACTTCGTGGTTTATTGTTGCAGATTTTGATAAAGTCGATTGGATTGATGACTGTAAAAAGTTTATAAATGCTTGTAATCAAAAAAGAATTTCTGCCTATTTGGAACACTCTCGTTCAGGCAAAGGTGGGCACGTTTGGATATTCTTTGAACAACCTTATCCAGCAATAAAAAGCAGGAAGCTATTTATTTCAATTTTAGAGCAAACAGGCGTTTTTTCTTTGTTTGACAAAAGTTCTAGTTTTGACAGGATGTTTCCCAATCAAGATTTTCTTTCTGGAAAAGGATTTGGAAATTTGATAGCACTTCCGCTGCATAAGAAAACATTTGAACAAGGGAATAGTTGTTTTATCGATATAGAAAATCTAGAACCAATTCCAAATCAATGGGATTTCATAAAGAACATTCAAAAAATTTCGACAACAAAATTGGATGAATTATACCAAATTCATAATACACAACAAAATATTGCTGCTTCGATTGTACCAAAATTATACAATGAAAAGTTAACAATAAGATTGGCAAATGACGTAAAAATTAATCGCAATGCTATTTCAACTTCACTAATCAATTTTCTAAAAGAAGAATTGAATTTTCTAAATGTGGAATTTTTAGTCAAAAAGAAGATGTGCAAAAATATTTTTGAAACAGAACGATATTTCAAACTGGTTGAAGAAACGGAAAATGAAGTAATTATTCCAAGAGGTTTTATTGGAAAAATAATTCGCTTTTGTAGAGAAAATAAAATTGAATATGATTTCAAGGATGAAAGGAAAAAATTAAAAGAAGTTTCTTTTTTATTCAACGCACAAATCCTAGAACACCAGCAAATAGTGATTAAAACGATTGCAAAGAAAGATTTAGGAGTAATTGTAGCTCCTCCAGGTTTTGGAAAAACTATCGTTGGTCTAAAAATTATTGCAGAGAAAAAGCAATGTGCATTGATCATCACACATCGAAAACAAATTGCAGTCCAATGAATAGAAAGTTTTGAAACTTTTCTAGGAATTCCAAAAAATGAGATTGGAAAAATTGGTCAAGGAAAAACCAAAATCGGTAAGCAAATAACGGTTGCTATGATTCAAAGTTTGTCAAAAGAACTAGAAAAGTATGACACAGTAAAATTTTTAAATGCTTTTGGCACTATTATTTTGGATGAATGCCATCATATTCCTGCGGAAACATTCAGAAATACAATTTCAAAATTGCAAACCTTTTATTTATATGGATTGACGGCAACTCCATTCCGAAAATATAATGATAGCAAATTAATTTTTATTCATTTGGGTGAAGTTATTGTCGAGATAAAGTCAGATGAAATCAGCACTACTAAAAAACCTAAAATCATTATTAGAAACACAGAACTTGATGTTCCATTCAATTCAAAAACGGACAAATTTGAAACGGTATCAAAAATCCTGGTTCACGATTCTACTCGAAACAAAGCAATTCTTGAAGATGTCATCAATGAATTAAAATCGGATAAAAAAGCCATTATTATTACCGAACGAAAAGAACACATTGACTCGCTTTATCAATATTTAAAACAGTCTTATGAATTAATTACGTTGAGTGGAGAAGATTCTGAAAGTAGTAAAAATTCAAAATGGAAATTGCTTAAAGAAGGAAACTATCAAGTGCTAATTACTACTGGACAATTCTTTGGAGAAGGAACCGATTTACAAAATGCCAATTGTCTTTTTCTGGTTTATCCGTTTTCTTTTGAAGGAAAACTAATTCAATACATCGGTAGAGTGCAACGGTCGGAAATAACGCCAACTATTTATGATTATCGTGATAGTAAGATTGATTATTTGAACAAGATGTTTCTAAAAAGAAATGTCTATTACAGGAAAATTGACAAACAGGCGACTTTATTTGATGAACCTGAAGAAGAAATTATTGTTTCAAATAACACTTTCATTATTGATAAAAAAGTAAAGATTCAATTTGAAAAACTTGAATTTCGTTACGGAAGTATCTCTTTTAATTATGATGTTTCAGAAATGAAAATCGAGCTTGAATTTGATATTGAAAACTTTGAAATAAGACCAGAATTTGAAGTTTTGAAAGCTTATTTCTCCAAGACACTCAAAATTAAAAATATCTCAATTTCCATTTATGCTGAATTCGAAGACGGAAAACTAATTTCACAATTTGCATTCTCCAATGATCTAAAAAAGATAACCAGAGAATTGATTGAAAGCGTAAAGTTTAAGTTTATAATAAAGACTTTCTTGGGAAAACCAAATGGAATTGGCAAAGAAAATTTATTCGATATAAATCAATTACAAAATGAAAATAATGTCAAATTATATGATTCTGGAGATGAATTATTGATTGATTTTTTGCAGAATCAAAACTACAAACACCAAAAGCATTTACACTATTTAGCCGAACATCACGAGAGAACTATTCTTAAAATTAGATTTGTTTTGAATCCATTTTCATTTGTTTTTCTTTTAGCAGGAAAAACAGGATTTCATATCGTTTTAGAAACCTTAAACACAGAAGAAGCAACCTATATCTGGCATTTTGACAATGACAAACAATCAATTCCTGATAAATTAAAACAAATTGATAACTACCTAAATTCCATTAAAAATAATGGTAGACAAGCTTTTATAGAAAATCAACCAGATAATTTTAGCAGAATACTCCATGATTATTCAGTCAATAGAAAAGGTTTTATTATTTGGAAAGATCTGATTGAAGAAAGGCTTTTTTGATGAAAATCGGATTGTAAAAATTATCTTTTATATCAATTTAATGAGTTAAAAACTCATCATACAACTATAATACATAAATTAAATGTAAAATATGATTAACATTATAATTGTATTTTGTATCATTGTAGTGAGCTTTAAACTCATATATACACTATGAAACATAAAAATATTTCAACTCAATCTAACGAGATCCTTTCTTACTTTAATGGAAAGAATATAATTTGTTTTGAATATAAAGAAGCTTTAAAAGTTTTGCCTTTGTCGAAAGAAAACACGGTTAGTAAATTACTTAGCGATATGACAAAAAGAGGACTGCTAATGAGGCTAAAAGAAGGTGTTTATTATATCATACCTTATGAAGAAAATGCAGAAACTTTTATGCCCGATTGGCATTTGATGGCCAAATATTTAGTAAAAGATACAAAACATTATATTGGTTATTACTCGGCTTTACAAATTCATAATCTTATAACCCAACCATCACTAAAAGAACAAATCGTAGTATCAAAACAAATGAGGCCATCCGAAATTAAAGTTAAGAATATTACTTTCCAATTTATTTATCATAATGAAAATCATTTTTTTGGAGAGAAAAAAATGTGGATTGATAATTTCAATAAGGTCGTTTGTTCTGATTTAGAAAAAACTATTGTGGACTGTCTGTTCAAACCAGATTATGCAGGTGGAATTGTAGAAATAGCTAAAGCAATTCACGAAATTCGAAATAAGATTGATTTCAATAAATTATTAGAGTACGCTATAAAATTCAAATCCCAAGCGGTGATTAAACGATTAGGGTTTTTGCTGGAAATCTTGGAAATTGATAACGAAATTATTCAAGAACTATTAAATATAAAAACAACTTCCTATGTATTATTGGATACCGAATTACCCAAATCTGGCAAAATGATAAGCCGATGGAGTATTCAACAAAATTTAGAAACAGAAACAATTAAGTCAGCCATTTACACATGATTAAACCAGGAGAAATACAAAAAAAAGCACGCGAAGTTGAAGTTCGTGACCAACAAATCGAAAAGGATTATATATTGTCTTGGATATTAAAAGGTGTTTCGGAACACAAAAAACTTTCAAAAATCATTGTGTTCAAAGGCGGAACCGTACTCAAGAAAATCTATTTTGCTGATTATCGCTTTTCTGAAGATTTAGATTTTACGTTGCTAGACAACAATATCACAAATGAACAAATTTTCGAATGGTTCAAAGAAACTTTTGAGTATGTAAAAGAAGAAGCAAACATTCCATTAGAGATAATTGATGATAACGAGCATGAAGATGGCGGGATAAATTTCTATATCAGTTATGTGGGGCCACTTGGCGGATTTGGAAATAATAAGAAAGTGAAAGTTGATATTTCAAGAAGTGAAAAATTAGAATTTGAACCAGTTATAAAACAAGCAATAATTGAATATTCAGACGAAGAAGAATATAAACTATTGTGTTACCCTTTAGAAGAACTATTAGTAGAAAAATTACGCTGCGTAATGCAACGAATGCAACCAAGAGATTACTATGATATATGGTATTTACTCGAAGTACATGGTATGGATATTGATTTTTATACATCAGAATTCAAAAATAAATGTGAAAGTAAAGAACTTGATCCAGCAGATTTTTATAAAAAGTTGGAGCAAAAATTACCGCAATACAAAGCAAGATGGCAAAAATCCATGAGCGACCAAATAAAAGACCTTCCAGATTTTGACCAAATACAAAGAGGGATTCAGAGACAATTGAAGAAATGGGTGGTTTAATGATCATCTATCTATCCTAGTACCAAATTAAAACTATTCCCTTCTAAAATTATTTTAAATAGAGATGGAGATTTTGAAGGTATACTTTGTACTCCTTTAAAATCATTTTTAATATTAAGACGAATCTTAAATATTCGGATTTAGAAAATATTGACCTAAGAGTTTCACAGGCTGAAGAAAAATATTTAAAAATTATTAGTCAGTACCGATCAGATGATTCGACTATCTTACCAAAAATTGAATCTGAAATTGTCTATCTTCTTAAGAAAATAATTTTATTTGGAATTTAAATTTCATTCAAAACATGACAATCCAAAAAAAAGTTAGGCATAAGAAAATAAACTAAATAACTATTTTTCCTTACTCTTTACTGGTTCGAATTTTAGATGCAAAAATGCTTTTGAAATTATTTTTTTATAAAACACAGATTTATCCGCTCTCTTTTTACTATTTATAGCATCTTATTAAAAAACAAAACACTGTAAATCAGTTATTTAAAAATGGTTCGAATTCTGTTACCTACCCTAAAAGGACATTCGTACCAATTGAAGTAAAAAAGAAAAAAAACTATCTAATAAAAATCTGATTTACAACTAATTAAGTGACACAGACCGAAAAATTAATTGATCTACAGAAAAAAGATCCAAAAAATGTAGAAATGAGATAATAGCACTAAAATAAGGTAAATAACTAAAATTCAATAATAAAAAAACAAAAAAACCGATACTAGTGAAAGTATCGGTTTAAAGTGAAGGCAGAAGGATTCGAACCTTCGACCGCCTGCTTAGAAGGCAGGTGCTCTATCCAGCTGAGCTATGCCTCCATTGCTGCTGTAAAAAACTAGTCGGGGTGGCAGGATTCGAACCTGCGGCCTCCTGCTCCCAAAGCAGGCGCGATAACCGAGCTACGCTACACCCCGAAAAAAAAATTGTAAAGCGGAGGGACAGGGACTCGAACCCTGGCACCGATTGCTCGGTGACAGTTTAGCAAACTGCTCCATTACCACTCTGGCACCCCTCCAAGCTCAAGGAAACGTGTCCTGTTTTGCGGTTGCAAATTTAATACATCTTTAGACTTCTCACAACTATTTCAAGCCTTTTTTTTAAACTTTTTTGTCGTATTTTCAAAAACACTTCACAATCAAACAAATAGAAGCGAAATAAATATAAAAAAGATAATGTCCTTGTCAAAATATGAAATTGTTTAAAAAAGATTAAATTTGCTTCATAAACCAACATTATGAAAGTCATGAACAAAAGAGTTGTTATCGTTTCTGCCGTTAGAACACCTATCGGAAGTTTTATGGGGGGATTATCTACAGTCACTGCTCCTAGATTAGGCGCGATCGCTATTAAAGGCGCTTTGGACAAAATAAAATTAGATCCTAATTTAGTTGATGAAGTATTTATGGGCAACGTAGTTCAAGCTGGCGTAGGTCAAGCTCCTGCTCGTCAAGCCGCTATATTTGCAGGTTTACCAAATACCGTGGCCTGTACCACAATAAACAAAGTATGTGCTTCAGGAATGAAAGCAGTCATGTTAGGCGCACAAGCCATTCAATGCGGTGATGCAGAAATTGTAGTAGCGGGTGGAATGGAAAACATGAGTTTAATTCCACATTACATGCATTTGAGAAATGGAACAAAGTTTGGACCAGCTACCATGATTGACGGAATGCAAAGAGACGGATTGTCTGATGCCTATGACAACAATGCTATGGGTGTTTGTGCCGACTTATGTGCATCCGAATATAATTATACCCGAGAAGACCAAGACAAGGCCGCAATTCAATCGTACGAGCGTAGCGCTAAAGCATGGAAAGAAGGAAAATTTGATAATGAAGTTGTTCCCGTTCCCGTTCCTCAAAGAAAAGGAGATCCGATTATCGTTTCTACAGATGAAGAATTTACAAACGTAAAAATTGATAAAATACCTTCTTTAAATCCAGCATTTACAAAAGAAGGAACAGTGACAGCCGCTAATTCTTCCACAATTAACGATGGGGCTGCGGCATTAATACTGATGAGCGAAGAAAAAGCACTTGCATTAGGTTTGAAGCCTTTGGCTTACATCAAAGGATATGCAGACGCGGCTCAAGAACCGAAGTGGTTCACTACAAGCCCTTCAAAAGCAATTCCAAAAGCTTTAGCAAAAGCTGGAATAGCGATTGGCGATGTTGATTATTTTGAATTTAACGAAGCTTTTGCGGTAGTAGGTTTAGCTAACTCTAAAATTTTAGGATTAGACAGTAGCAAAGTAAATGTAAATGGAGGTGCTGTATCCCTAGGTCATCCTCTAGGTTGTTCTGGAGTGAGAATCATTGTCACATTGCTTAACGTTTTAGAACAAAATAATGGAAGTATCGGTGCTGCTGCAATTTGCAATGGTGGTGGTGGTGCATCAGCAGTTGTTATTGAAAGAATTTAATTAATTATGAGTTGTGAGTTATACGTACCTAAACGTATAACTCACAACTCTTACCTCATACCTTAACAAACATGTTTGGAATTTGTAATCTAGCGATGATACCACTTCGGTTTGAACCAAGTGATAAAAGCGAAATTGTTTCTCAAGTTTTATTTGGAGAACATTTCGAAATTTTAGAACAACTCAAACAGTGGTCTTTTATCAAAATGCAATATGATGGTTATGAAGGTTGGGTAGACTCTAAACAATATCAATTAATTGCTGAATCAAGTTATACTCAATTATCCACAGAAGCTATTATTCTAAATGCTGACTTAATAGAATACATAACTGCGCCAAACAATTTACTGATTCCAATTCCTCTCGGTTCTTCCGTATCGTTTATTAACAATCATGAAATCAATACGTCTAATTTTGAATTTGAGGGAACTAAAACTAGTGGAGAAAAGACCAAAGAGAACTTTATTAAATCTGCCTTTATGTATTTGAATGCTCCTTATCTTTGGGGAGGAAAAACTCCTTTTGGTATTGATTGTTCAGGATTTACTCAAATGGTTTATAAATTGAATGGATACAAATTACTTCGTGATGCTTCCCAACAATCAACTCAAGGAGAAGCTTTGAGTTTTATTGAAGAAAGTGAACCCGGAGACTTAGCTTTTTTTGATAACGAGGAAGGCAAAATTATTCACGTAGGAATTATAATGGATGATAATTACATCATTCACGCCAGTGGTAAAGTTCGCGTGGATCGATTGGATCATTTGGGAATTTTTAATGCCGAGACAAATAAACACACCCATAAATTACGAGTTATTAAAAAGATTATATAAAAAAACCTATCTAGAAATACTCTAGATAGGTTTTTTATGAATAATACAATATGAGATTTACTGAATCTTAGCTTTCAAGGCTTTGTATTCTGCTGTCATTTCAAGAGCACTATATACGCCTAAAAGTGTTCTGGACACATCTGAGTTTTTAGGATCTAATTCTACTGCTTTTTGAAGATAAGGAATAGCACTTTTGAACAAATCTTCTCTCTTCTTTTTCAAATCATCATATCGTTTCATATCCTTAGTAGAAGTGCCAAGTTTATTCATTTCATCAATAATGACTTTTTCATTTTCTAATTTCAAAGCAGATAAATTAATATAGGCGTTGATGTATTGAGGATTGATTTCAATAACTTTTTTGTAATACTTCTCCGCCTCAAGAACATTTTTAGCATTTGCACTTATCACTCCTAAGTTAAAAACTAAATCAGCGTCATTAGGATTTTTTTCTAAAACTTCAGCAATAAGCTTTTTGTACATTTCAAAATCTTTAGTTTCCAAGTAAAGATTAGCCTCTGTCAAAATCAAAGAAGTATCTTCTGGATTTGCTTTTCTTGCTTCAGAAATTGCTTTTTTAGCCTCGTCTGTTTTTCCTTTTTCAACTAAAATCAAAGCCATATTTTTATAAATTTCTCCTCTTTTAGAAGGAATAGCTTCAGTTCTTGGTTTTTCATGTGTTCCTAACTTCACCATTCTATCTCTTTCTGCAGCAGTAGCAAAAAAATCTTCTTGGCTGGTTAATTTATTCACTGCAAAGTAACTAGTCCCTAATCCAGAATAGTTTAAGTTTTTCAAGTTCTCGTATAACTCAAGCGCTTTGTCATATTCATTTGCATTTACATAAGTTGAAGCCGCATAATATAAATTGATTGTGTCTTTTTTATCTAACAGGTAAGCGTCATATAATTTTTTTGCACTGTCTGAATGCTTCTCAATTTTTGAATCTGCAATTGCACCATTTATCAATTTGAATTTAATATCCGTAATTGAAGCTACTGCTTGGGTTGAGTATTTTACTTTTCCAGAAATTTTCTCCACTCCAATTAAATCTTGATACGCTTTTGCAGCTAGCGAAAGATTGGTATTGGCATCAACATTCTTGTTGGCTAAATCCAATAAAGCATTTCCTTTTACAAAGAAAAACTGTGCCTTTTCAGCATCTGTTGCTGCAGCTATTAAGGGTTCTGCTTCCGTTAAAATGGTTGCTGCCTCTTGAGATTTACCGCCTTTCATCGCTTTTTCGGCTGCCTTAATTTGATCTTTTTGAGCAAAAGTAGCTACTGATATCAATAATGCTGATGCTAGTAATACATATTTACTTTTCATAATATTCTGTGTTAATTTAATACTTATTCTTACTTTTCTATTTTAATTTATGCTTCATCATCTGAATCATCCTCGTCACTATCGTAATCAAGTTCTTCTTCATTTTCAGAGTCGTCTTCGTCTTCATCCTCTTCAGAGCCGTCCTCTTCAAGAACTTCTAATACTGGCTTAACTCTTTCAATAGCTTCCGTTTCAACAACATTGCCTTCCTCATCTACAACCACTTCAGCCACATCATCCTTCATGACTTTTGTAACTGCTGCAATTGAATCATTTCCTTTAATGTTCATCAACTTCACTCCTTGCGTAGCACGACCCATAACTCTCAAATCTTCAACAGCCATTCTGATAGTCAATCCAGATTTGTTGATGATCATTAAATCATCTGCATCTGTAACTGAATTTATAGAAATTAGCTTTCCTGTTTTCTCCGTGATATTTAAGGTTTTAACTCCTTTACCACCACGATTCGTAATTCTATATTCATCAAGGCTAGAGCGTTTACCGTAACCGTTTTCAGCTACAACTAATATTTCACTGCTCATATCGTTCACAGTAACCATGCCAATAACTTCATCCGTATCATCCTTAAGTGTAATCCCACGAACTCCTGAAGCTGTTCTTCCCATTGGACGGGTTTTAGTTTCTTCAAAGCGAACTAATTTACCTGATTTTACAGCCAATATAATTTGGCTTTCACCATTCGTTAATTTGGCTTCCAATAATTCATCGCCCTCTTTAATAGTAATTGCAGCGACACCGTTTACTCTAGGTTTAGAATATTTCTCTAAAGATGTTTTCTTAACCTGACCTTTTTTGGTCACCATAATCAAATTATGACTATTGATATATTCTTTATCTTTTAAATCTTGAGTGCAAATAAAAGCTTTCACTTTGTCATCACTTTCAATGTTCACTAAGTTTTGAATTGCTCTACCTTTAGCGGTTTTACTTCCTTCAGGTATTTCATAAACACGCATCCAGAAACATTTTCCTTTTTGAGTAAAGAACATCATATACTGGTGATTTGTAGCAACAAACATGTGCTCTAAGAAATCTTGATCTCTTGTTCCAGCACTTTTTTGCCCTACTCCTCCTCTATTCTGAGTTTTATATTCTGTTAGGTTTGTACGTTTGATATATCCTGCATGAGATATAGTAATGACTACATTCTCATCAGCTATTAAATCTTCGATACTCACGTCTCCACCAGAATATTCAATTTGAGAGCGACGAGCGTCTCCATATTTATCTCTAATTTCAGTAAGTTCTTCTTTGATTAAAGCAATTCTCAAGTTTACATCTGCTAATAAAGCTTTCAAATGCTCAATTAACTTCATAATTTCATCGTATTCCGTTCTTAACTTATCTTGTTCTAGACCTGTCAATTGACGCAAACGCATTTCAACTATTGCACGAGATTGAATATCTGACAAATTGAATCTTTCGATTAATTTCTCTCTTGCCTCCTCCGTACTTTTCGATGCTTTTATTAAAGCAATTACTTCGTCAATATTATCAGACGCGATAATAAGACCTTCTAATATATGCGCTCTTGCTTCCGCCTTTTTCAATTCAAATTGCGTTCTGCGAGTCACCACATCATGACGGTGCTCGATAAAATAGTGAATCAAATCTTTCAGATTCAACATTTGCGGACGCCCTTTTACAATTGCAATATTATTTACACTGAAAGAAGACTGTAATTGTGTAAACTTGTAAAGTGTGTTTAAAACCACATTTGGCGTGGCATCTCGTTTTAAAATATAAACGATACGCATCCCATTTCTATCCGATTCATCGCGTATGTTGGCAATTCCTTCGATCTTTTTATCATTGACCAAATCAGCTGTACGCTTAATCATATCCGCTTTATTGACTTGATAAGGAATTTCGGTAACGATAATACATTCCCGACCTTCCACTTCTTCAAAACCAACTTTGGCACGCATTACAATTCTACCTCTACCTGTTTTGAAAGCCTCACGCACACCTTCATATCCGTATATAATTCCACCAGTAGGAAAATCCGGGGCTTTAATATGCGTCATCAACTCATCAATCTCGATATCATTATTATCCATGAAAGCTAATGTACCGTTGATAACTTCAGTTAAGTTATGAGGAGGCATATTCGTGGCCATACCAACTGCAATTCCCGTCGCCCCATTTATTAATAAGGTAGGAACACGTGTTGGCATCACCGTTGGCTCTTCAAGCGTATCATCGAAATTTAATTTAAAATCAACCGTTTCTTTGTCAATGTCAGCTAAAATCTCCTCAGAAATCTTACGCATTCTTGCTTCAGTATAACGCATTGCTGCAGGACTATCTCCATCTACAGATCCAAAATTACCTTGACCATCGATCAACAAATAACGCATACTCCATTCTTGAGCCATACGAACCATAGCATCATAAACAGAAGTATCACCATGTGGGTGATATTTACCCAAAACTTCCCCGACAATTCTTGCAGACTTTTTATGAGCTGATCTTGAGTTAACACCCAAATCATGCATTCCAAATAGTACTCTTCGATGTACTGGTTTCAAGCCATCTCTAACATCTGGAAGAGCTCTTGACACAATAACCGACATCGAATAATCGATGTAGGCTGTTTTCATTTCATCTTCAATGTTAATGGGAATTAACTTTTCTCCTTCAGACATAAGTTGTTATATTAAATAATTATATTAGTTTCAAAACGTGCCAATATACGCTTTTTTGAAATTTTTAAACCAATTTTAAAACACTTATTTCAATGATTTATCAACAAAATAAACTGCCCTTTTAGTTAATAATTTAAGGGAAATTTAACTCTTACATTAGTATAATTTTTGTCTCTTAGCTGACACGACTACTTATAGGAATGGTTTTTGTTTTTCTATCACTAATTCACTAAATTTACGATATCAAATATATATTATGGATGATAATTTTTCACCAAGAGTAAAAGACGTTATAACCTACAGTAAAGAAGAAGCTTTACGACTGGGTCACGATTTTATAGGCACAGAACACTTAATGCTAGGAATTTTAAGAGACGGAAACGGAAAAGCTATTCAAATATTGAATAATCTGGACGTTGATTTAGATCATTTACGTAGAAAAGTAGAGATCCTAAGCCCACCAAGTCCAGGCGTAGAGGTAAACGTTGAAAAGAAAAACCTGCACTTGACACGTCAAGCTGAACGAGCCTTGAAAACTACTTTTCTGGAAGCAAAGGTATTTCAAAGTAGCTCTATCAGCACCGCACACTTATTGTTGTGCATATTAAGAAACGAAAACGATCCAACAACCAAGCTATTGAATAAGCTCAAAATTGATTATGACATAGCTAAAGAACAATATTTAAACATGACTCCAAGCGAAGAAGAATTTATAGAAAAATTGCCACGAAATGAATCTTACAATGACGATTCAGGACAAGATGACAGTCTAAAAGAAGGTACTTTTAACAACCCAGCCAACAAATCCAACAAAAAATCTAAAACTCCGGTTTTGGATAATTTTGGCCGAGATTTAACAGAAATGGCCGAAGAAGGAAAACTAGATCCTGTAGTAGGACGCGAAAAAGAAATTGAACGTGTTTCTCAAATTTTGAGCCGTCGCAAAAAAAATAATCCTTTACTTATAGGGGAACCTGGAGTGGGAAAATCAGCCATTGCGGAAGGTTTAGCTTTGCGAATTATTCAGAAGAAAGTATCTCGTACTTTATTCAATAAACGTGTCGTTACGTTAGATCTCGCTAGTCTTGTAGCTGGAACTAAATACCGTGGACAATTTGAAGAACGAATGAAAGCAGTAATGAATGAACTGGAAAAGAATGACGATATCATTCTTTTTATAGATGAAATTCACACTATTGTTGGCGCTGGTGGTGCAACAGGATCTTTAGACGCATCCAATATGTTCAAACCTGCATTAGCTCGCGGAGAGATTCAATGTATTGGTGCAACAACATTAGATGAATACCGTCAATATATCGAAAAAGACGGCGCTTTAGAACGACGTTTTCAAAAGATAATTGTAGAACCTACATCTGTTACCGAAACGATTACTATTTTGCATAATATTAAAAACAAATACGAAGATCACCACAATGTTACTTATTCCGAAGAAGCAATAGAAGCGTGCGTAAAATTAACAGACAGGTACATGTCAGATCGTTTCTTACCAGACAAAGCTATTGATGCCTTGGATGAAGCGGGTTCTAGAGTGCACATTACCAATATTGAAGTTCCTAAACAAATTTTAGATCTGGAAAGTCAATTAGAAGAGGTAAGAGAATTGAAAAATGTTGTAGTCAAAAAACAAAAATACGAAGAGGCTGCCAAACTTCGAGATGATGAAAAACGCATTGAAAAAGACTTAGCAATTGCTCAAGAACAATGGGAAGAAGATGCCAAAAATAACCGAATTGAAGTTACCGAAGACAATGTTGCCGATGTAGTATCTATGATGAGTGGTATTCCCGTTAACCGCATTGCTCAAACAGAAAGCAACAAACTTGCCAAATTACCAGAACTTATTGAAGGAAAAGTAATTGGACAAAGAGAAGCTGTAATGAAAATTGCTCGCTCCATTCAAAGAAATCGTGCGGGATTAAAAGATCCGAATCGACCAATTGGTTCATTTATTTTCTTGGGACAAACCGGTGTTGGTAAAACGCAATTAGCCAAAGTACTCGCCAAAGAATTATTCGATTCTGAAGATGCGTTGATCCGTATTGACATGAGTGAATACATGGAAAAATTTGCAATCTCTCGTTTAGTTGGAGCGCCTCCGGGATACGTAGGATATGAGGAAGGTGGACAATTAACAGAGAAAGTTCGCAGAAAACCTTATTGTGTAGTACTATTGGATGAGATAGAAAAAGCGCATCCTGATGTGTTTAACATGTTACTACAAGTACTGGATGATGGTTATTTAACAGATAGTTTAGGCCGAAAAATTGATTTCAAAAATACTATAATTATTATGACTTCGAATGTTGGAGCCAGACAATTGAAAGATTTTGGTCAAGGTGTTGGTTTTGGAACTGCTGCAAAAGTAGCTCAGGCTGATGACAATTCAAAAAGTATCATTGAGAACGCATTGAAAAAAACTTTTGCACCCGAATTCCTAAATAGAATTGATGATGTAATCGTATTTAATGCTTTGGAAAAACATGATATTGATTTGATTATCGAAATTGAATTGAAAAAATTATATGCTCGCGTAGCCGAACTAGGATATCAATTAAATCTATCTGATAAAGCCAAAGCGTTTATCGCCGACAAAGGTTTCGATAGACAATTTGGTGCCAGACCATTAAAAAGAGCCATTCAAAAATATGTAGAAGACGCCCTTGCTGAAGAGATTATTACTTCAAAAATTGGTTCCGGAGATGAAATTTTTATGGATATTGAAGAAGGAGCACAAGAACTAACCGTACAAGTTCACAAAGCTGGCGAACCAACTAATCTATAACTTTAGTTAAAAACAATTCCTTTAAACCCGTTACGTTTATATAACCTAACGGGTTTATTATTTATGGTAAATACCCGTTTTTTGAAAACAAATATTTACATTTGGATTATATAAAATAGGTCAAATAAAATTAATTTATGTCAGATAATAAAGTTATTTTAGGGAGTGAAGAGTGGTGCTCTTTTCCAGAATTAGGAATTCCCACTATAAAAGCTCGTGTGGATTCAGGTGCAAAAACATCAGCATTACATGCTATAAACATTGCTCCGTTTATTAAAAATGAAAGTAATTGGGTAAAATTTGACATCAATCCCATACAAAATAATCTAAAAACAGTCATTCATTGTGAAGCACCATTAATTGACAAACGAATTGTAAAAAGTTCTAGTGGTTTTCGGGAGCAACGTTATGTTATACAGACTAATCTACAGATTGGAACCTCACAATGGCCTATCGAAATGACGCTGACCAATCGAGATTCCATGGGATTCAGAATGCTTCTAGGGCGGGAAGCCATGAGTGGAAGAGTTTTAGTTGATCCAGAACAAAAATACCTATTGGGTCAACCTACATCAGACAGCCTTAAAGAACTTTATAAAAACTCTGAAAAAGCAAGCTCTGGTTTGCGCATCGGACTTTTAGCCAGTAATCCTGAATTGTACAGCAACAAGCGTATTATGGAAGCTGGTGAAATGCGTGGACACGAAATGCACTTTCTGAATATTAAAGAATGCTATATGAAACTGGATGCAAAAACACCAGAAATTCATTACCGTGGCGGTAAAATATTAAATCAATTTGACGCCATTATTCCCAGAATCAGACCCAGTATAACATTTTATGGTTGCGCACTAACCCGACAATTTGAGGCTTTAAAGGTATATTGCTTGAATTCGTCGAACGCTATTACACAGTCACGAGATAAATTGTATTCATTACAATTATTGCTAAACCACGGAGTAGAAATCCCAACGACTGGTTTTGCTAATTCCCCTTTGGATACTGATGATTTGATAAAAATGGTAGGCGGTTCTCCTTTAATTGTAAAATTACTGGAGGGAACACAAGGTAAAGGAGTAGTTCTTGCCGAAACAAAAAAAGCTGCAGAAAGTGTTATTAACGCCTTCAAAAGTCTAAATGCTAATATATTAGTTCAGGAATTCATCAAGGAAGCGAACGGAAAAGACATTCGCTGTTTTGTAATAGATGGAAAAGTGGTAGCCGCCATTCAACGGGAAGCGATGCCGGGTGAGTTCAGAGCTAACATTCATTTAGGAGGAACTGCATCCGTAATAAAAGTAACCGCAGAAGAAAAACGGATTGCCATCAAAGCAACAAAAGCGATGGACTTGAAAGTAGCAGGTGTAGATATTATTCGTTCCGCAAAAGGACCATTATTATTAGAAGTAAATTCGTCACCAGGACTAGAAGGAATCGAAGGAGCGACAAACAAAGATATTGCTGGAGAAATGATCAAGGCTATTGAAAAAAATTTCAAGCAAAAAGTAGATCTTAAATAACAGAAAATTCCGCATGGTACTGCTTAAAAACTATTTAAGCATCAAAAGCAACTGGAACAAATACACAAAACCTAAAAAAAATGAACGAGTATCTTGCTATAATTCTTAGAAGTAGTACCGTTTATTTTTTTATGGTTATTGCATTGAGACTTTTTGGCAAGAAAGAATTATCACAGCTCAATACTGCCGACGTTATATTAATCTTGCTAATCAGCAACTCCGTCCAAAATGCAATGGTTGGAAACGATACTAGTTTATTAGGCGGTTTAGCCGCAGCTTCCATTCTATTTAGCATTAATTTTACTTTAAAAAAATTAATGTATAAATTCCCAAAATTCAGCGATTTCATGCAAGAAAAGCCAGAAATTCTAATACATGATGGCCATTTGGATTTTAAATCTTTAAGCAAATTAAACATTACTTCTGATGAATTAAAATAAGCCATGCGCGAACATGGAATCGAATATTTTAAAGATGTAAAGTTGGCTATGCTAGAAATTGATGGTAATATAAGTATCATTTCCGGAAATCAAGATCTGAAACAAACGTATCATAAGCGAAAACACATTCACAAAAGTTTAAGCTGAATAGTTAATAAACCAATACTGTAGAAACCTTCCTATTGAATTTAATTCTGCACTGTTAAAGTTGTAAATTAGTTCCATTACAAAGCGAAGGTAATTTTATAAAAAAAATTATTAAAAACTATTCTTGATATTAGAAAATAATCCTCCTAAGATTTAAGTTGTTCCAAAACTATTTTGTTAGTGTACTCAAGCAATCTTCTACTAAAGATAAAAGAATACTCTTTTTAATACAATTACGCTCAAAGTTTCCATCGTTAATTTAATAAACAATAAAAATCATGGATAAAGTAACGGCGCACATTGGTGCTGATCTCTACAAAACAGAAATAAATTCGGCTACGCATACGATGATCTCCGATGAACCTGAAAGTGCTGATGGAATGGATTTAGGCTTTGCGCCAAATGAATTGCTCGCTTCTTCTTTAGCTGCCTGCACATGCATCACTTTACGCATGTATGCCAATCGAAAAGGATGGAAATTAACTGATGTCAAAGTTGAAGTTACTCTTGATACTGACCCAATAGAAAACAAAACAAAAGTAATACGGGATATTCAACTGTTTGGCGATCTAGATAATGACCAAATTGCACGATTATTAAACATTGCTAATAAATGTCCGATACATAAAATTTTGAGTAATACCATAGCAATAAGCACCATCTTAAAATAGAAAGGACATAAATTAAATCTTTACCAAAATTAAAAAAACAATTTTAGCATAAAAAAACCATTCGGGAACTCCGAATGGTTTTTTTTATATTAATTTGACTCTATATTAGATAAAAATACTGAAAATATAATAGATGATAGCTGCTAAAATAGCTGATATAGGGATCGTTAAAACCCAAGCCCACAGCAAACTTACCGTCATACCCCAACGCACCGCAGAGACTCTTTTAGTAAGTCCCACTCCAATGATTGATCCTGTGATTGTATGTGTTGTACTTACAGGAACTTTAAAATGCTCTGTAAAATACAATGTCAATGCTCCAGCAGTTTCTGCTGCAACACCTTCAAAAGAAGTAACTTTAGTTATTTTAGAACCCATCGTTTTTACAATTTTCCAACCACCGCTTAAAGTTCCTGCTGCAATTGCAGAATAACAAGCTAATGGAATCCAAGCGGGCATTCTAAATGTACCTTCATCATTGGGCAAAACTACATCTAACCAAGCAGGTAATGATGCTTGCGCAACGCCACTAGTGTTGATATAAACAGCAACCGCTGCTGCAATAATACCCATCACTTTTTGTGAATCATTTCCACCATGTCCTAAACTAAACGCTGCAGAGGATAGTAATTGCATTTTTTTCAACCACGACGAAGCTTGATTTAAATTTAAACTACTAAATATCAAACAAAAAGAGCTTATTGCAAGTACTATAAATGCCACTAAAAACCATTTGATATTGTGTGCTTCAAAAGCGACACTCCAAAAATGGGAATCAAATCGAGGTTTTGCAATTTCGTCAAAGTAAATCATTTGACTTTCTACAAACCATATTGTCAAAATCATTAAAGAAGCGGTGAAAATTTTGGGATAAATACTTTTTTTAGAAGCATTCAACAACCAGATTGATATTAGATAAGATATTAAAGCCCCTATTAATGGTGCCAATATGATAAAAGCAACGATGATTAAAACCCCAGAAGGCATTCCTCCATCCTTACCTACTTTATACCAAGAAACAACTCCAAACCCAGCATGAGCAATTGCAGCTCCTGCAAAACCCCCAATTAAAGTATGAGAAGAACTCGATGGAATTCCTTGCCACCATGTAAATAAATTCCAAATAATTGCCGCAATAACACCGGCTAGGATAACCACCAAGTTGATATCCATGGTATTGGCTGTTTTCGCAACGGTATCAGCTACACCAAAGCCAAAAACCCAATAAGCTAAAAAGTTAAAAAAAGCTGCCCAAACTACCGCTTGAAAAGGGGTCAGTACTTTTGTGGCAACAACCGTTGCTATGGCATTGGCTGCATCATGAAAACCATTGATGTAATCAAAGATTAAAGCCAGCACAATAATAACTATCAGTAGAGTAAATTCCATAATTATAATTTCAGAATAAAACGGATTGAATTAAGAATGTTTTACAGAAATTGATTCTAAAACACTTGCTACACTTTTGCATTTATCGGCCGCAGTTTCTAAAACTGACAGTACTTCTTTATACTTAATAATGTTTTTGGCATCCGTTTCATTTTCGAACAAATCAAGCACTGCTTTATCATAAACATTATCTGATTTATTTTCTAACTTGTTGATTCTAACGCAGGCGTCCGTGATAATTTTAATTTTTTTCAGATCTCTTAATTCTCTAACCGCAACATCAATATTTTGACATGCCTCAAGATTGATTTCTGTTAGTTTTCTAATTGATTTTGTAATTTTATCTACTTGATACAACCTCATTCTACTTGCGGCTCCATGAAGATTATCCGCTACATTGTCAATTGATGTAATCAACGAATGGATATCTTCTCTGTCAAAAGGAGTAATAAAATTTCTACTTAATTCTAAACTGGTTTGACGCGTTATATCTTCGCCTTTTTGTTCTAAGGCATCAATTTTTTGAAAAAGAACTTCACGCTCTTTTAAAGGAAGGTTAACCGCTTCGTGTAAATTTGTAGCAATTTCTATTAGATTACTAGATGCTTCTTCAAAAAGTGGAAAAAACTTTTTGTCCTTAGGAACCAAAAATTGGAAAAAATTATTTATGTTCATTACGTTAAAATTTAGTTTGGCAAAATTACTTCATTATTAGCGGCTAATGTTAAGCTAACATTAACAAATCATTTTCCATTTGAAAAGTATTTAAAAATGAAACCGTCTTTTCGATATCGTAGTGTAAAATTCGGTCTTCTTTTATTAATGGAACTTCTTCGCGATAGGCATTTAAAAACATTTCAATAAAATCACTAGATTTTAATGGCCTTCTATATTCAAAAGCTTGAGAAGCATTCATTAATTCAATTGCTAAAATCCGCTCCACATTATCCAAAACTCGCAAAGCTTTTGTTGCTGCATTGGCACCCATACTTACATGATCCTCCTGTCCGTTACTAGAAACAATACTATCGATACTCGCTGGAGTAGCCAATTGCTTATTTTGACTTGCAATACTAGCTGCTGTGTATTGAGGAATCATTAAACCCGAATTTAATCCCGGGTTGTCGACCAAAAATGCGGGAAGATTTCTAGATCCTGATATCAGTTGATACGTTCTACGTTCCGATATACTACCCAATTCTGCCAAAGCGATTGCCATAAAATCTAAGGCTAGAGCCAAAGGTTGTCCATGAAAATTGCCGCCAGATATGATTTGATCGCTTTCAATAAAGATATTAGGATTATCCGTCACCGAATTGATTTCAGTTTTGAAAACTTTTTTTACATATTCAAAAGCATCTTTTGAAGCACCGTGAACTTGTGGCATGCATCTAAAAGAATACGGATCTTGAACGTGCATTTTTAACTGTTCGATAATTTCACTACCATCTAGAAAACCTTTTATACGATTTGCGGTTACGATTTGTCCTTTATGCGGTCTGATAAAGTGGATCAATTCATGAAAAGGTTCAATTCTTCCATTAAAAGCTTCTAGGGAAATGGTTCCTATCAAATCGGCCAAATATGAAAATTTACTTACTTTCATCAAAATATGCGCTCCATAAGCACTCATAAATTGAGTTCCGTTTAGCAAAGCCAATCCTTCTTTCGATTGTAGCACAATCGGTTCCCAATTAAAATGTTTCATAACGACGCTGGAATGCACCCTTTTCCCTTCATAATACACATCCCCTTCACCCAATAAAGGCAGTGACAAATGCGCTAAAGGAGCTAAATCTCCAGAGGCACCAAGCGAACCTTGCGTGTAAATAACAGGTAATATATCATTATTATAAAATTCAATTAACCGCTCGACGGTTTGCAATTGTATTCCAGAGTGACCATAACTTAATGATTGGATTTTAAGCAATAGCATCAGCTTTACAATCTGAGATGGTACCTCCTCACCCGTTCCACAAGCATGCGATTTCACTAAGTTTTCCTGGAGTTTGGATAGGTTTTCGTTAGATATTTTGACATTACAAAGTGATCCAAAACCCGTATTTATTCCATAAATAGGTTCCGAATGGGATGCCATTTTTTTGTCTAAATAGTCCCTACATTTTTGAATATTAATTTTTGCTTCATCAGACAGAGCCAAAGCTTTATAATGCGAAACAATTTCGTTTAATATTTCGAGGCTAAGTAATTCAGTACTAATATAATGTGTATTGTCCATTTTGATCCGGTTTAAATGGTAAAATTGACTAAATCTTTATAAATACACAACATATATTGATGATAATTTAAAAAGTATCGGTAAACAAAACCAAATACTAATTTTACACCTCTATATCTAACTAGTTCGTTAATTACTATTCCTATTTTATTGTATCATTACTAATATACTCCAGCACGTCCTAAATCTAATAGAATTTTAAGTATTTACAATCCCAATAAGGCGGAATTGAATACTTTATCGGCATCATATAATTTATTCAAACAAAGTTTAGGAGTTATAAAATCAGGGAATTTATACGAATAGCTCTGCTAGGAATGATTTTACACATCCAAAAATATAGTATCGCCAAATAGACCTTGGAATTTTCAATTATTCGCAAAAACACAATTAAAGACATCGATTTTTATAAAAAATTGTACTTTTGGAATAACAAAATGACAAATAACAGACCTACATATCACGCTTCGATAACAACTCAAATTCGGGTTGCAACTGCTGTTACGTTTACTACAACAACTACCCCATTGGGGTAAACAAACTACATATAATCCTATTGTTATATCTTTTTTTTCGGAAGAGAAAAAGGTATGGGGCGCATACTAAACAGTTGGATTTTTCAAGACATAACACACACAAATTCGTATCGTCGTAACTCAATAGTCAGTTAATTTTACAAATAACGGTACCTTTTTATATTAAAAAACAAATATAAACTTCGTATGAAAGTATTAAAATTTGGCGGAACTTCGGTTGCCAATGCACAAAACATAAAACTGGTTTTAGATATTATTAGCCACAAAGCAAAAGACGAAAAATTAATCGTGGTCGTTTCTGCCTTTAGCAAAGTGACTGATTTATTGCAGCTAGCTTCTAAAAAAGCTGCTGCTGGCGACGAAAGTTTTAAAGAGATTCTTACCGATATTGAGAAAAAACATTTAGATGCTTTAAAAGAACTTATCCCAGTACCAGAACAAAGTAGTCTTTTGAGTCACATCAAAAGGATTGTTAATCATCTTGAAACCTTACTGGATGGTTGCTTTCTTTTAGGTGAATTATCACCACGAACTTCAGATACGATTTTGAGTTTTGGAGAATTGCTTTCTTCCTATATTATAGCTGAAGCATTAAAACAAAATATAAAAAATAGCAGTTATAAGGACAGCCGAGAACTAATCAAAACGAACAATCATTTTGGGAAAGCAGACGTAAATTTTGAAGTATCAAATCACTTGATTGCTGATTTTTTTACTTCCAATGAAAATCAGGTAGTGGTGATGCCGGGATTTATTGCAGCCTCATTAGACGGAATCAATACTACATTAGGTCGCGGTGGATCTGATTACACAGCGGCAATTGTAGCCGGTGCATTGCATGCAACTGATTTAGAAATCTGGACGGATGTAAACGGCATGTTTACAGCAAATCCAAAGATTGTAAAACAAGCACAACCTATTGCCTTCATCTCCTATCAGGAAGCGATGGAATTGTCCCATTTTGGTGCCAAAGTTTTGTATCCGCCAACAATACAACCCGTTTTGACAAAGAATATTCCTATTCTAATTAAAAACACCTTTGAACCTCAAGCAGAAGGAACTTATATTTCAAGTCAAGAAATGGCTCAAACGAATCCTGTAAAAGGAATCAGCCATATTGATAATATTACTTTAATTACACTAGAAGGCTCTGGAATGATTGGAGTAACAGGCTCATCCAAACGACTTTTTGAAGTTTTATCGCATAAAAATATTAATGTAATTTTTATTACTCAAGCTTCATCAGAGCACTCAATTTGTATCGGAATTCAAAATTCGGATGCTGCTATTGCCCAAGAGGCGATCAACAAAGCCTTTGAAATAGAAATTTTTCAAAATAAAATAGAACCGTGTATTGTTGAAAAAAACCTTTGCATCATTGCATTGGTTGGAGAAAATATGAAAAATCATCAAGGGTTAAGCGGAAGAATGTTTAGCACTTTAGGTAAAAATAATGTCAATATTCGAGCGATTGCACAAGGAGCTTCCGAAAGAAATATTTCGGCTGTAATCAATGAAAGAGATGTGAAAAAAGCGCTAAATACGCTACACGAAAACTTTTTTGAAGAAAACACGAAACAATTGAACCTATTTGTAATGGGCGTTGGAAATGTAGGAGAGAAATTCATCGAGCAAATTCACCAGCAAAAGAAATTCCTCAAAGAAAGTCTGAAAATAAATATGCGCGTTATTGCATTGTCCAATTCCCGAAAAATGTATTTTGATGAAGATGGAATTTCTCTAAAGGAATGGCAATTTTTATTAGAAACCGGAGAACCTGCGGATAAAGAACAGTTTATTTCTAATGTAAAACAACTCAATTTACGCAACAGTATTTTTGTGGATATAACAGCAAATGAAAGCGTATCTAAAACCTACGAACAGTTCTTAAAAAGAAATATTGCCGTAGTAACCTGCAACAAAATTGCTTGTGCCTCCGAGTACGACAATTACAAAAAACTAAAGAAACTATCCAGACAATTCAATGCTCCTTTTCTTTTTGAAACGAATGTGGGAGCGGGATTACCAATTATTGATACCGTAAAAAATCTAGTTGCTTCGGGCGACAAAGTCAATAAAATTCAAGCTGTTCTATCAGGAAGTCTAAACTTTATCTTTAATAATTTCGACGAAAAAAACACTTTTCATGACGTCGTTAAAGAAGCTGGCGTACAGGGATTTACAGAGCCAGATCCTAAAATAGATTTGAGTGGAATTGATGTAGCCAGAAAGATATTAATCTTGATTCGAGAAAGTGGTTACAAAATGGAAATTGACGAAATAACAAACGAATCGTTTATGCCTGCAGAGTGCTTGGATACCACTTCAAATGAAGCATTTTTCGAATCTTTAGAAGCGCACGCTTCTCATTTTGAAGCTATCTACAAAGAAGCATTGAGCAAAGAATCCCGCTTGAAATATGTGGCTCAATTCGAAAATGGAAAAGCAAATGTTGGGTTGCGTTTTATTCCTAAAGATCATCCATTTTATAATTTGGAAGGAAAAGATAATATAGTATTATTTTTTACAGACCGATACGTAGATCAACCATTATTGATAAAAGGTGCCGGAGCCGGAGCTGCTGTAACAGCTTCTGGAATATTTGCTGATGTAATTAGAATTGGAAACATATAAAAATAGTTTAAAGTTTTCTTTGTTTAAGGTTTCAAGTTCAAAAACTAGCAACAACTTTAAACTTTAAACCTGAAACAAAACAACATGAACGAAATAAAAATATTTTGCCCCGCCACGATTGCTAATCTTTCCTGTGGATTTGATGTTCTTGGATTGTGTTTAGAAACTGCTGGCGATGAAATGATTATTCGGAAATCAACTGCAAAAGGGATTCGCATCACTAAAATTGTGGGTGCCGATTTGCCTTTGGAAACCGAAAAAAATGTGGCTGGAGTATCTGCTTTGGCAATGTTAGAAACTGTAGAAACCGAATTTGGATTCGAAATCGAAATCTACAAACACATCAAAGCCGGAAGTGGAATTGGAAGTAGTGCTGCAAGTTCAGCGGGAGCTGTTTTTGGAATTAACGAATTACTGGGAAGACCATTCACGAGAAAAGAATTGGTTTTATTCGCGATGCAAGGCGAAAAATTAGCCAGTGGAAACGCTCATGCCGATAACGTTGCTCCTGCCCTTTTGGGTGGATTTACGTTGGTGAGAAGCTCAAATCCGTTAGATATTATCAAAATAGAAAGCCCTTCGGAATTGTATGCTACAGTGGTTCATCCTCAAATTGAGTTGAAAACATCAGATGCACGTTCGGTGCTGAAGCAAACCGTTTCCTTGAAAAGTGCGATTACGCAATGGGGGAATGTAGGTGGACTAATAGCCGGTTTATACACACAAGATTACGATTTAATAGGTCGCTCGCTTCATGATGAAATCGTAGAACCGTTGCGCAGTGTATTGATTCCAGGTTTCGATTTAATCAAGCAAACTGCTCTAGAAAACGGAGCTTTAGGTTCTGGAATTTCGGGTTCAGGTCCTTCTATTTTTGCTTTAAGCAAAGGAAAAGAAACCGCAGACAAAATTGCAAAAGCCATGAGCGCTGTTTATGATGAAATGAATTTACCGTATGAAATTCACGTTTCAAAAGTGAATGACGAAGGGATGAAAATAATAGCCACCTAAACTCCGAAAGGGGAATACAAGGAATAAATTATTGATTTAAAAATTACAACAACACATTCTGAATCCAGTTTCGTCTCCCTTACCCTTGGTGAGGGTTGGGGTGGGGTTCCACAATTACTAAACAAATGAAATATTACAGTTTAAACCATAACGCACCCAAAGTTTCTTTTAAAGAAGCCGTAATACAAGGATTAGCAACTGATAAAGGGTTGTATTTTCCTAAAACAATTACTCCTTTACCACAGGATTTTTTCGACAACATCGAGAACTTAAGCAACGAAGAAATTGCTTTTCATGCGATTCAACAATTTGTGGGCGATGAAATACCTACAGCCATTCTCAAAGAAATTATTGACGAAACCTTGTGTTTTGATTTCCCTTTGGTAGAAGTTGAAAAAGGAATCTATTCGCTTGAATTATTTCATGGACCAACAATGGCTTTCAAAGACGTAGGTGCGAGATTCATGTCTCGTTGTTTGGCCTACTTTAACAAAGACAAAAAAGACAGTAAAAATACCGTTCTCGTGGCGACATCAGGAGATACAGGAGGAGCTGTTGCCAGTGGCTTTTTAGGCGTTGCAGGCGTCGAGGTGGTAATTTTATATCCTTCAGGAAAAGTAAGCGACATTCAGGAAAAACAGTTAACAACTTTAGGCCAAAATATAAAAGCGTTAGAAGTCGATGGCGTTTTTGATGATTGTCAGGATATGGTCAAAAAAGCGTTCTTGGACGAAAGTCTGAAACACAAAAACCTGACTTCGGCAAATTCGATTAATATCGCGCGTTGGTTGCCACAAATGTTTTATTTTTTCTTTGCTTACAAAGCATTAAAAAAACAAAACAAGGAATTGGTTTTTTCTTGTCCAAGTGGTAATTTTGGGAATATTTGCGCAGGGATTATTGCTAAAAAATTGGGCTTACCAATTGTACATTTTGTGGCTTCGACTAATGTAAATGATACTGTTCCACGGTTTTTAGAAAACGGTATTTACGATCCGAAACCTTCTATAGCTACGATTTCTAACGCGATGGACGTAGGAAATCCAAGTAACTTTATTCGCATTCAAGAAATGTATCAAAATGATTTAGAGCAATTTAAAAATGATTTTTCATCTTATACGTTTACTGATGAAGAAACCAAAATAGCAATGAAAGCTATTTTCGAAATCGATAGTTATATAGCTGAACCGCACGGAGCCGTGGGCTATTTAGGGCTAAAGAAGGAAATGAAAAACTACCCCAATGCGATTGGAATTTTTTTAGAAACTGCTCATCCAATTAAATTTTTTGATGTGGTTGAACCTATTTTAAAGGTAAAACTACCCATTCCTGCACAAATTGAAAGTGTGATGCATAAAGAAAAAGTCAGCACAAAAGTTAGCACGTATGAGGATTTGAAAGCATTTTTAGAATCATAATGCAATCTTGATTCCTTCTTATGAAACCAGCTATACATTTCACTCTGCTGATCTCTTTTAAAATAATAAATTGATTTAAGAATTAATGCTACTGCTCGTAATCCAGTAGTAAATTTATTTCTATTTACTTATCCCTTAAATTTATTTTAAAAACTTATTTTGGCCTATTAAATTTTTAGGCTAGGAATCTGCTGACAAACAAGAAATGTTATTTAGACCCGACAGTAGCGGCATCCTTTTGTGCCGAATTTTCGGCACAAAAGATATAGCGAATTGCGGGACAACTGGTCTTGAAAAACCGAAAAAATGGTACTCCTGATGCAACTGCTGAATGGTTGCCTATTTCTTTACTGTTTTTCTTTCAAAACAATGATGGTACAACTGCCGAAAATTAATTGAGATAAAACGATTTCAACAAATAACTTCAGCGCCCATTTTACCTAAAAATGAACGTGCTAAACCGCTATAAATTAAAAATTTAGAACAGATCCAAAATACTAAATTTACAAGAAAAATAAATTAAATAGACCTATTGATAATGCCATTAATTTTATCTAATTTTGCAATCAAATTGAGCATCTAAATTTAGGTTTCAACCTGGTAATAAAAAGCTTAGTTTTCATAAAGCAAAATTGGCAGCTATTCAATACTGGTTTGCTCTTGTTAGAAACAAAAATCTTCGGATTTATGCATTACCTCAAGCATCACTACCGCACAAATTAGTTACCCTATATTAACAAATTTTTAAAAAACACGAAGAAGTTTATGACAGATCAAAACATGAATGAAGTTAGTTTTGAAATTGAGGTATTAGATAAGCATAAAGAATATAGGAACCAGTATCAATCCAATGATTTTTACTGGGGAGTAGGCATCGAAAATGAATGTTATTTAGAATTTGATAATCAACGTATCGTTGACAAAAATTTCTTATTAACAAATGGCATACGTGAAAAATACAGCGTCAACCATTTTAAAAATTATAAAGAAAACGTATTCGAAAATTCGCTACTTAAAATACTAACAGACAAAGAGTATGCAATCCCTGTGTTAATGAACTCCCATTCGTTTACAAAAACAGATGTAAACAATCAACATAAAGTTTTAGATCCCATAGACAATGAACCGAACCCAGAATACCTTGGGGAAAGTATTTTTGAAATATTACAAAAACACAATACCTATTTTATAGACGAACATCAAAAAAAATTTATTTTTGATGGTGACACTATTGAATTTGTGACGCAGGATTTTTATAAAAAAGATATCGATACTGTCATTGCTGAACTAGCAAACATAAAGCAAGAATTTACAGTAAACTTGCAACAACTATTGCTGAAAGAAAATATATTTTCGCAATTTGGCAACATAAAAATCTGCTCGGAAAATCATCCTTTTGCCATATTTGTTTCCAATAATGAAAATTATTCTGTTTTCAATAACATGACCTATCATTTTAATTTAACGATTCCAACAGAATTAAATAAGGAAGGTGAAATTAAAGACAAAGTAGATTTCATCAAAAAACACCAGCGCACGATTCGGTTATTCCAATGGTTGAGTCCATTGTTTATGATCAAATTTGGATCCTCTGACTTTTTATCCCATAATGACAGTAGCGTTAACTTAACCAAGGCATCACAACGATGCGCTATGTCTAGGTACATAGGGATTGGAACATATGACACTAATGTTATGAAAACGGGGAAAATAGTCCAAATGGATTTCAATGCGCATCCAATGCACGATAATCCGTTGTGGTGGGTGAATCGCTATTCTGAAATATCAGATTATGAGAAAATCGATAAAATTGGACTTGATGTAAATTTTCACAAACACAAAAATCACGGTATTGAGTTTCGAATATTTGATTATTTTAATGAAAAACACCTAAAGGAAGTTTTAAATTTTCTGATTTTCATTATGGATCATGCCATATTAAACGAAATCGAAAATCCAATTTGCGATTTAGAATGGAATAACTTTGTCTATGAATCTATTGTTCATGGAAAAGAAACGGCAGTCCCAGCAAACCTTATTTCCCTTTTAGAAAACATCTTGTCTATAACAATAGAATCGAATGACCCTATCGCAATCTATAGTCAAATATATGCTAGTTTACATGATAGATATTATGAAAATGGTTTTTGTAGTTCCTTGCTAATCACTAAAATTGCCGTAGCAGTATAAAGTTTATTAGGAATTAAATATGACAGAAAAGACTTCGATACCACTAGCGTACAGAAGTCTTTTTTATTTAAAATGCATTTACTATTTAATCATGATAGTAAAAGATAGCAGATGAGTATCCTTTTTCAGGATCTTTGCTATCCCACCAATCCTTTCTAATTTCTGAAAAATAATTGTAATTATCCATTCCCGCTTGTGATTGCAACGGATAAATGACTTTGCCATCTAACCGAAATGCCTTTTCATTTTCAGTTTCTGGAACGACCACTACAACGTGCCCTGACTTATGTAATATGAATCGTTTAGCACAAATGACACCTACACCTCCATTAGCATTGACTTTCTTTTGTAGCGCATCAACATCACTGACGCTTTCCCAGCCAAAGGCGCTAGCCGATTGCAAAAACCAATCATAAATATAATTAGAATAAAAAGGCCTCACTGTTTCTCCAAAAACTAAGGGTACTTCGTTTCCATTTTCAAGTGCTTCTATTGCTTTATCTGTCCATCTAAGTCTAGGGATGTACACTTTGGCAAAAAAGCAATAATCAAAGGTGTAGATATTACAGTAGGTATCAGAATCATCTTTTTCATATCTAAAACTTTTTGAAACATTAAGCGTGTCTATTATATTTCGAATGGAAGATAGCTTGGACGCAACACTAGTTAAATCTCTGAAAGGAATAGCTGGATCACCAAGCGGCTTGTAGGTTTCTAATTTATTGTCCAGACTTCCTTTAGAACCTGGTTCAAAATTAGGCACTTCGATATCTGCAATTTCATCAGTCGTCTCATCTACATGTTCAATATCTTGCGAAAACACAAAACCTTCTTTATCAGTATTCAAAAGCTTTACTTTCCACCAATCTGAGGTCGTTTTCTCAATTAATTTAACAGTATGTCTAAAAGGGATTTTTGTTAAAATTTTAGAATTATCATTCGCCGACGGAAAATCCCTGAGATTTAAAGACGAAGTTGCTACTCTATATTTCATATTAATCTAATTTATTATCTAAAAATAATTAAATCGCAAAATACTAAAAACAACCAAGAAAGCATCAATAGAAACTACTATTTTACCATATTTTTAATAATAAATCCAATTGTAAAAATTATTGGCATATTTACCTCAGCCTTACACACGATTTTAATTTTTTATTCCAAGCCAAAATTAGTACTTTTTGGCACTTCTTTCTTTCCCCTATATTTCCAACAAACCCCTCTATTTAGTTCCTATCAGCATGAAACTATTATTCTGTAAACGCGCCTGCTTTGTCAAAATGAACATTGTTATCGCTCCTAATAATTTTTAGTTTACCATGCACCCCTTTCTTCTTTCCTGTTTTACTAATTTATTGACTGCTTACTACTTCTCACTTTTAAGAAAAAAATGGTAGTCCCAAATTAAAATAAAAGTGAAATCGTTGCTAATTAACTTCTTATTTTTAAAAGGAGACACGTCACTTGTTTTTATTGCCAGTTAACTTTTTAAACTGTCTATTGTAGTATTAGAAATCACGGATTTATCCTGCAACAAAACGTCTTCCTCAGTTGCATATTCATCATTTGCTTTTATCAGAAGCCACGAATTCTCTTTTTTAGCTTTCCATTTCACTAATAAGAATTCCCCTTTGAGTTTTTTGCCCTTTATGATAAATCGGAGGTGGCCTTTTTGCAAATTGGCATTTAAATTCCCATAATTTTCATCGTCAACTAGAATAAAAGTTCCATTATCCCAAACTATAACGTTTCCCGCACCGTAATTACCTTCGGGAATAATTCCTTCAAAATTACGATAAGCATAAGGATGATCTTCCACCTGGATAGCTAGTCTTTTATGGGCAGGATTCATAGATGGCCCTTTGGGTATCGCCCAACTTTTTAAAACTCCTTCACTTTCTAACCTAAAATCGTAATGCAAGTGAGATGCAGCATGTTTTTGAACAACAAAAATCATTTCCGCAACTGATTTATTTATTTTACCTTCTGGCTCAGCGGTGGATACAAAATTGCGCTTTTGATTGTATTCATTTAAGGTCATTGCACTAGGATGCTAGTTTGTTTAAAAATACAAGATTAAATCTTATCCCCTGTATTCTCCTCTAAATCATTATGATTGTCGCCCCCAATACTGTAATGGTTATTTTCTTCATCCTCACTCCCTATTTTCTCTTGATCATCATCTAATTCTGAACCGGGTATGTCCAAGTCGGCTCCAGACTTATCATCTTCAAAATCTTTTTCATTAAAATCCGTGACATTATTAATTTCAACAGGTATCTTCTTTTTAGAAATATCCTCTGGATTAATATCGCTTTCCTTGTGAAACTTATTGTAAATATCTTCACTTGGTGGATACAAAAGGGAATCTGGCACTTTGTTTTTATCTATTTTTTCTGACTTAGCTGCATTTGACTCTGATTTATCATTTTGATTTTCCATTAGACTTTTTATTTAATTAATGAATACTAAGTTACTCATTTTTGTACAAAAGTGTATTTAATTTAACTCTAAAAGTAGCAATTCCTACCAAAAACAAGAGACAAAACCCTCCCTAGATTTACTAAATTAACATTAATTCCAAAAAAACAATGGGCGACCGAATTAGTTGCCTTTTCGTGTATCATTTCAAAAAAAAGAACAAGGCTTCATAATTTTGAAAAATTTGCTTTAATCTTCATTTAATGACTAATATCATATATTAAACGGTAATAATACGCGACCTTTGAGCATACCAGTTATTGATTTACAGCTAATTACACATACTGTCGATTAATTGCCCGATAAGTTTTAATAGTGAACAAATTAAAAATTTAAAGCCTTACGAAAAATATAAAAATGATTTAATACTATAACCTTTAATGAAAAATGAAAATGAAACAGACTAAAACAATGAAAGCACTTGTATATGATGGACCAGGTAAGATTGAGTTGAAAGAGGTGCCATTTCCTAAAATTGAAAAAAGCACTGATGCAATGGTAAAAATACTTAAAACTACTATTTGCGGTACAGACTTAGGTATATTACACGGAAAAACTCCATCGGTGAAACCGGGAACTACATTAGGTCATGAGGGAGTCGGTATAATTGAAGAAATTGGTGCTTCGGTCCGGAATTTTAAAAAAGGAGACCATGTCATAATATCCTGTATCACATCAGATGGCAGTTGCGAATACTGTAAAAAACAAATGTACGCTCATTGTGAGGACGGCGGTTGGATTTTAGGGCACCTTATAAATGGTACACAGGCAGAATACGTTCGGATTCCACATGCTGATAACAGCCTCTATCTGATACCAGACGGATCTGATGAAGAAGCGCTGGTAATGCTAAGTGACATTTTACCTACAGGACATGAAATTGGTGTGATTAATGGCGGAGTAAAACCAGGAGACACCATTGCCATTATAGGAGCCGGTCCTATAGGAATGTCAGCCTTACTCACAGCTCAGTTCTACTCACCGGCAAAAATTTATATGATCGACATCGATGAAAATCGTTTGGAAATGGCGAAAAAATTTGGAGCTACAGATACCATTAATTCTACTAAAGAAGATGTTACAAAAAGAATTCAATCAGAAACAAAAGATGGTGTAGATGTAGCTATTGAAGCCGTTGGAGCGCCAGCTACCTTTGAAATATGCCAAAAAATTGTTCGTCCCGGTGGACACATTGCCAATATAGGAGTGCATGGAAAGCCAGTAGAACTGCAAATTCAGGATCTCTGGATTCAAAACAGCACGATAA
Source organism: Flavobacterium omnivorum (assembly GCF_900099915.1). Classification (GTDB taxonomy): domain Bacteria; phylum Bacteroidota; class Bacteroidia; order Flavobacteriales; family Flavobacteriaceae; genus Flavobacterium; species Flavobacterium omnivorum. The sequence goes on along the minus strand of NZ_FNDB01000011.1, from coordinate 54,779 downwards.
CAATGGGATTAGTAAACACCAATACTACTCCAATGCTTTTAAAAACAGTTTCCTCAGGTAAATTAGAACCTTCTAAACTGATAACTCATCATTTTAAATTGAAAGAGGTCCTAGAAGCGTATGAAGTATTTGGTAATGCAGGGAAAGAAAAAGCGATGAAAGTAATTATTGAGCCGTAAAAACGAGTAAGAATTTAAAATATTTTTTTCTCACTATCATTTTCTGATGGCTAGCAATTAAAATATTTTTTCAATACCAGATCAACTAAATGAAAAGTAATGCAATCGAGAGGGATTCTCCGTACTCCTTCTCCTTTGCGTAACTTTTGATTTATAATTACAAAATAATTAAACCATTAAACCCTCAAAACTTAATGCTAATTTAACACCAAAAATAATCGTTACTACCTAATTAATCGTAATATTGCAATATAAATATAAAACGATGGGTATAACTAAAACACAACATTTTACAGAGGAGCAAAACGAACTGGCTGTACTTGCCAAAGCATTAGGTCATCCTGCTCGTATTGCCATAATTGAACATCTTATAAAAGTTGACAGTTGCATCTGTGGAGACCTTGTAAACGAATTGCCATTAGCACAACCTACTGTGTCGCAACATTTGAAGGAACTAAAAAATGCCGGGTTAATCAAAGGAAATTTCGAAGGAGCTTCAATTTGTTATTGCCTGAACGAAGAAGGATTTGAGAAAATAAAAAGTTTTATTACCCTTATCAATACCTATTTAGAAAACAGGAAAGACCAATGTTGCTAATTTTTAAATTATAAAAAAATGAAACTATCAGAAATTAAAAAAGAGTTGAACGTGTTAGAAAACGTTGCTTTTATGTTACCAAACGGAACCTATGTTCCAGAACATTTTCACGTAACGGAAGTAGGCTTAATTACCAGAAACTTCATTGATTGCGGTGGAAAAGTTCGAAAAGAGAACGTTGTGAATTTCCAGTTGTGGGATGCCAATGATTTTGATCACCGACTTAAACCAAAAAAATTATTGGATATTATTGAATTATCTGAAAAGATTTTAGGAATTGAAGATCATGAAGTTGAAGTGGAATTTCAAGGAGAAACAATTGGTAAATACGACTTGGATTTCAACGGAACGGACTTTACTTTAATCAACAAGCAAACCGCTTGTTTAGCCGAAGACCAATGTGGCATTCCTGCTGATAAACAAAAAGGTAAATTGTCTGCAATCCCAACTCAAACCAATAGCTGTACTCCAGGTGGAGGTTGTTGCTAATTATTAAAACTATAAAATGAGTCCAATTAAAACCATTCTCTTCTCGGAAATTGAAGAAGTAATCCGTTATTTTGATTACGAAAATATATCTTCAGAACGCAAAATTATTTTGCAACCTCTTGTTGATTTTATCCAAAATAAAGTTTCCAAAGAGCAAGAAATAAGGCTAAACTTTATTTGTACGCACAATTCCAGAAGAAGTCATTTGTCCCAAATTTGGGCGCAAACTGCCGCGGGGTATTTCAATATTAAAAATGTTTTTTGTTATTCCGGTGGTACAGAATCTACTGCATTATTCCCTATGGTTGCCACAACATTAAAGCAATCAGGATTTCAAATTAATACTATTTCTGAAGGAAATAACCCAATTTACACCATAAAATTTGGAAAGAATGAACCTCCAATTATTGGTTTTTCTAAAACTTATGATGATGATTTTAATCCAAAAAGTGAATTTGCAGCATTATTAACCTGCTCTCAAGCGGATGGCGGATGCCCTTTTATTGCCGGTGCAGAAAAAAGGATTCCCATTACATTTGAAGACCCTAAAGTTTTTGATAACACTTCACAACAAGCCGAAAAATATCAGGAGCGCAGTTTACAAATTGCAACTGAAATGTGCTATGTATTCTCCCAAATAAAATTATAAATATGTCAGCAACTACTTGCGCTCCCGCAGCAGAAAGAAAAAAATTAAGTTTCCTAGATCGATTTTTAACGCTTTGGATATTCCTCGCAATGGCACTTGGAGTTGCAATAGGTAATTTCATCCCTTCCAGCGGTAATTTCATCAACTCTTTTTCAAGTGGAACTACTAATATACCGCTCGCTATTGGTCTAATCTTGATGATGTATCCACCATTAGCGAAAGTGAATTATAGTAAGATGGGAGAAGTATTCCAAAACACGAAGGTGTTAGGCGCATCACTATTCCTGAATTGGGTGGTAGGCCCGATCCTAATGTTTTCCTTAGCCCTACTTTTCCTAAATGGGTATCCTGAATACATGATTGGAGTCATCTTGATCGGATTAGCCCGATGCATTGCAATGGTAGTTGTTTGGAATGATCTTGCTGATGGCAATAGAGAATATGCAGCTGGATTAATTGCTTTGAATAGTATTTTTCAAGTATTGCTCTACAGTGTGTATGCGTATGTTTTCATAACCGTTATGCCTCCATATTTTGGATATACCGGTTTTGATGTAACGATCAGTATTGGCCAAATTGCCGAAAGTGTAGGGATTTATTTGGGAATTCCTTTTGCTCTGGGAATAATTAGTCGTTATGGCCTCATCAGACTTAAAGGAGAAACCTGGTTTCAAACTAAGTACATCCCTTTTATTTCTCCTATTACTTTATTGGCGTTGTTATTTACCATCATATTAATGTTTAGCCTGAAGGGAGAGCTAATTGTTCAAATCCCTATGGATGTTGTTCGTATAGCGATTCCCTTAGTCATTTATTTCACCTTGATGTTTGTGATCAGTTTTTTCCTTGGAAAATATTTTGGTGCTGATTATTCTAAATCTACCGCAATTGCTTTTACGGCAACCGGAAATAATTTTGAATTGGCTATTGCAGTTGCAATCGGTGTTTTTGGAATCAACAGCGGACAAGCATTTGCCGGCGTTATTGGGCCATTAGTTGAAGTTCCTGCACTAATTGCATTAGTGAATGTCGCTTTTTGGTTTAGAAAAAAATATTATACAAAAACAGCATTAGTTTCAAAAACTGAAAATCCCTAATTGTATGAACAGTTTATAGTACTTAAAGTGTGTCCCAGATTCTCCTATTGGACGATGTAAATAGTGAAGCATCTCTGACATGAAAAAACCAAAATAACATACAATTTAAACAGATTCAAACAAAATGAACAAAATTCTAGATGTCATAGTCGTTGGCGGCGGACAAAGTGGATTAGCTTGCGGTTACTATCTCCGGCGCAATAAAGTGAACTTCCTTCTCTTGGACAAAGAGGAAAAATGTGGTGGCGCTTGGCTTCATGCTTGGGATAGCTTAACACTTTTTTCTCCTGCTGAACACAGTTCCTTACCGGGATGGCTCATGCCAAAATCTAAAAATTTGTTTCCTCTAAAACAAGAAGTGATTGATTACTTATGCCAATATGAAAAACGTTATGACTTGCCAATAGAAAGATCCGTAACTGTAGAAAGCGTTCTTTTAGAAAATAAAATTTTCAAAATACAAACCAATAAAGGAATGTATTTTTCCAAAGTCGTTATTGCCGCAACAGGCACATGGAACAATCCTTTTATACCAGAAATTGCAGGAATAGATACCTTCAAAGGAACTCAAATCCATTCGGCACAGTACAAAAATTCAGAATCCTTTAAAAATTTAAAAGTACTTGTTGTGGGCGAAGGCAATTCAGGCGCACAAATTATAGCCGAAGTTTCTAAAGTTACCAATGTTAAGTGGTCTACTAGTAAACCACCTCAATATTTACCAGACGAAGTAGATGGTTTTTATCTTTTTAACGTAGCAACTGCCAAATACAATGCGGAAAAAGAAGGAAAACCATTTAATGCAGCGAATTATGATTTGGGAACTATTGTGATGGTACCGCCGCTTAAAGAAGCTCGATCTAGAGGTGTTCTCCTCTCTAGTGGTGGTATTAAAAGTATTTATGAAGAGGGCGTGATTTGGATTGACGGAACCAAAGAAGATTTTGATGCCATAATCTGGTGTACAGGTTTTGGTTATGCCACTTCTTTTCTAAAAAATAGTGTTTCAGCAGATAATCGAGGCATTGTAAAAACAGAACATAGCAAAGCAACAGAAATTGATGGCTTATGGTTAGCGGGTTATGGAAGCTGGACTGGTTATGCCTCGGCAACACTTATTGGAATAAATAGAAATGCCAAACAATCTTGTAGCGAAATTTTAGCCTATTTGCACAAACAATAATTTAATTTCTCTAATAAACACTGCATTAGCGGCGCTTTAAATTAAATTATTGCCTTTTAAAAATTTCTACGGCGTCAGTTTTAAATTTATTTTTTAACCACGCAGTCAATTTCTTTTTGTCGATGGTGTCTAAATCATTTTTACTTTCATAAAGCACCACAGTAATCACTTTTCTATCTTTTTTATTCTCATTAAAAACATGATTTGCTATTGCAATATTGGCAATTTCAGGAAACAAAATTCTAGTTTCACCTAAAATTGCATTGTTATCAAATTTCAAAGAAACAATTTGACTTTGCAACTTGGCAATAATCAAATCTTTTTCGCTCATGGTTTTATTGTTAAAAGTAATTTCATTTAGTATATCCTGTTTCAAGTCAGTTGTGTCTTGAATAATATTTAAAACGGTATTATTTAACTCGTAGGTTTTTAGTTTTACGTTAAGTTCTTTTATTTCATCCTTATCGAGTCTTCTTCTTAAAAAAGCAATATCTATTTTTTTTGGATTTGACGTAAATTGTGTTTTTTTATACAACACTGTGTATCCTTTATCCAAAAACTCTAATTTTAAAAATAATTCTACTTTTTGCTTGTATTTTTTTTCTTGAAAAAGTTGATAGGCAAAAAAGATACTCGGTACAATCAAGGCTAAAGTCAACAATGAAATCATGTATTTTACTCTCTTTTCCATCTTTACATCCGTTTGTTTAACAATTGGATATTTTAAATATTTGACGATTATAAAGGTTGCTATACAGATAAAAACACAATTAATAGTGTACAAATACATAGCTCCAAAAAAGAATTTAAAATTCCCTAATGCCAATCCATAACCTGCGGTACACAACGGTGGCATTAAGGCTGTTGCAATAGCCACTCCGGGAATAGGGTTCCCTTTTTCTACTCTTGTGATGGCTATTACTCCAACTAATCCTCCAAAAAAAGCGATGAAAATATCGTAAATATTAGGTGATGTTCTGGCTAAAAGTTCCGACTGCGTATCTTTGAAAGGGCTTAAATAAAAGTAAATAGTGGAAACCACCAAACTCACCACCGTAGCGATAAGCAAGTTTTTAAGTGATCTTTTAAGCAAATTAAAATCATAAATTCCCAAACCAAAACCAGCGCCAACGATTGGTCCCATCAAAGGCGAAATAAGCATTGCACCAATAATAACTGCAGTTGAATTTACATTCAAACCTACTGAAGCAACTACAATGGCACAAGCTAAAATCCATAGATTCGAGCCTCTAAAAGAGATGTTTGATTTTACATTATCCAACACTTTCTTCTTGTTCTCTTCGCCGCTATGTAAGTCAATAAAATTTACTACTTTATTCATTTCCCTCGTTTATTTCTTAATTGAATAGCATCTCCAGCGGCACCATTTTACCTTTGCTGTTAACCGCCAAAGTAGCAAGATAACCCTTTTTAAACTAATTGAAAACTTTCACTTTTAATCTTCTAATTGGTCACACAATTTAGCTGCTTCATTCATAGATTTGAAATAAGTAAACCCATTCCATCTTAAAATTAGAAAAAACATTCAAGTGAACCAAACTCAATTTAAATAGGACAAAAAATAGTAACAAGGAAAAGCCATCCTTACAGCATTCACAAATTTAATTTGATAAAGGTCTATTATTACGATATCTGTTTTTTTATGTTAAAAAAATTAAATTATTGCTAATTAAACGATAAACAAACATTTTTAACACCTATAATTCACCTTATTTAACATTTTATTTAGACATTTGATCCAACTAATCTTAAATAATCCGAAAATGAGAATTAAATTTAAACATTTTTTGAGCGTCTTATTTGTACTTTTTGTGCAATTAATATTTGCTCAAGAAAGTACCCTAACTGGTAAAGTTACCGATATGGGCGGTCTTCCAATTCCTGGAGCTAACATTATTGTTAAAGGAACAACCATTAGCGCACAAACAAATTTTGATGGTGAATTTACCATAAATGCGCATAGAGGACAAATTTTAGTAGTGAGCTTTGTAGGGATGAAAACAGTAGAAGTTGCTGCAGCTACCTCAATGCTGATAAAGCTCAATGACGCTTCAAATCAACTAGAAACAGTTGTTGTAGTTGGGTATGGAACCCAAAGCAAAAAGAAATTGACGGATAATATTGCTCGTGTAACAGCAAAAGACATCCAACAAATTCCAGTATCCAATGTTCAAAATGCCTTAGTTGGTAAATTAGCAGGGGTTCAAATTACACAAACTAATGGTAAAGTAGATGGAGGAATAAACATTCGGGTACGAGGTGCAGCTAGTATTAGTGCAGGTACACAACCACTGTATGTTTTGGATGGCATCCCTTTGGTAACTACTAATGAATCTAGTAATGGAGCACCAACCAATCCATTACTTACATTAAGCCCAAACGAAATCGAATCTATTGATGTCCTTAAAGATGCATCATCAGCAGCCATTTACGGCGCTAGAGGAGCAAATGGCGTGGTTTTGATTACCACAAAAAGAGGTAAAGAAGGTAAAGGAACATTCTCCATAAACCTTTCGCAAGGGGTTAGCCAAGCTACTAATAAAAGAAAATGGCTGAATGCAGATCAGTACATTGAATTGTTTACTGAGGCATCTATCAATGGACTTGGTGATGCTGCTGAGGCTGAAGATACTTTTGAGTTTTTAGCTCAAGGAACAGACTGGAGAAACCGAGAAGTAGATACAGACTGGCAGGATACTGCTTTTCAAGATGGATATAATACCGATGCTGATTTTTCAGTATCTGGAGGAGATGCTAAGACAAGGTATTTCTTTTCTGGTGCTTACAACAATACCACGGGTATTATCAATAGTAACGCATTAGAAAGAATAACAGCGAGAAGCAATGTTTCTCATAAAATTTCCGACCGTTTTACAGCTGGTATGAATTTAAGTTTTTCAAGATCCCAAATTGACCGAGTGCAGGATGACAACTCCTTTACAACTCCTTTGCAAGCTGTGGCACAATCACCGTTGTCGCCAGCTCGCTTAGCAGACGGAACTGCTAATCCAAATACATTATATGCTAATTATTTGTTAGCTATTGATAATTCCTTTTGGAAAACACTCATGCGAAGAGTTACTGGAAAAGTATATGGAGAATTTAAAATCCTTCCTTCTTTAAAAGCCAATTCTGATTTTTCTTATGACTTGTTATCACAAACCGAAGATGCTTGGTCAGGAAGAAATGCTCCTTTTATGGCAACTGATGGAGAAGTTTTTGCAACTTCTGTAAATAATGAAACTTATATCTACAGTAACTATTTGACCTTTGATAAAACCTTTGGCGAAAAGCATGATGTTAATGTAGTAGCTGGTATGGAATTTAATAAATTCAATCGAAGATTTCAAAGTGTTACTAGTATTTACTTTCCAAATGACTCCTTTCAAACCGTTGATGGTGGTGCAGAAGTAAATGCAGGATCTGGAAACGAAACGGATTATACCTTCGTTTCTCAATTCGGTAGACTTACGTACTCCTTTGCTGATAAGTATATTTTCAAAGCCAGTATCCGTCGTGATGGTTCTTCCCGTTTTGGTAAAAATGAGAGATTTGGTACCTTTCCCGCATTTTCAGCTGGTTGGATTCTTTCAGAAGAGAGTTTCTTAAAAGATAATACTACGCTGACTTTCTTAAAACTTAAAGGAAGCTGGGGAAAATTAGGAAATGCTGAATTGGGTAATTTTGCTTCTCGCCAATTGTTTGGATCAAATCCTTACAACCTGAAATCAGGACTTTCATTCGCTCAAGCTGGAAATGATAATCTTACTTGGGAAAAATCAACTCAAATTGATTTCGGTGTTGAATTTGCTTTATTGAATAAAATCAGTATCGAAGCGGATTATTACAAGAAAAATACTGATGGATTATTGTTTAGTGTACCGTTATCAATCAGTTCTGGAGCAACTTCAATCAACCAAAACATTGGTGAAGTACAAAGTAGTGGAGTGGAATTCACATTAAACACAAAGAACATTGACTCTGATAACCTTAAATGGAATACAAGTTTCAACATTACAACTAATGAATCCGAAGTAATATCTATGCCTAATAACAATAAGGATATCGTAGGAACCTTCACTATTAACCGCGTAGGAGAAAATATTTCATCTTTTTATCTAGTAGAATATGCTGGAGTAGATCCTGCTAATGGAGATGCTTTATTTGTTAAAAACACGATTAATACTGATGGCTCTTTAGACAAATCAACCACCAATGATTACGCTGTAGCGAAAAGAGTTATATCAGGAAATCCATTCCCTACTTTAATGGCTGGTTTAACCAATACGATCAACTATAAAGGGATTGATTTTTCTTTTACATTCCAAGGTGAATGGGGTGCTAGTATCTATAATTCTGCTGGTATTTACCAGTCTGTAGCTGCAGATTATTTTGACAATCAAACAATTGATCAATTGGATCGCTGGCAAAATCCCGGAGACATCACTAATGTTCCCCAAGCCCGATTGTATGGTAGTAATGGAACTGGAGCGTCTACACGATTTTTAGATAAATCTGATTTTGTTCGTTTAAGAAACTTAACATTAGGCTACTCTTTATCTGGTAATGCTATAAAAGAACTTGGAATGACAAGCGTACGACTTTATGCAACAGGTGTTAACTTACTTACTTTTACAAACTATTCTGGTTATGATCCTGAAGCAAGAAGAGATGATACGGGTATTGGAGAAGAATTTTATTCTACACCACCTGCGAGAACAATTGCATTGGGAGTGAACATTAATTTTTAAAAATAAAAAAATGAAATCAAATAAATTAATCTTAATTATTCTTTTCGCTACTTTTTTTGCAAGTTGTGATAGTGAATTAGAAATTGATCCAAGACAAAATGAGGATGCAACAGTAACATTAAGTACTGAATCCGGCATTATGAATATCTTAACAGGTGCCTATGCTACAGCTGCAGATGGTGATGTTTATGGCGGTCGAATTTTGACTTCAGCAGATTTATTAGCGCAGACTGGAATCACTGCAACAACCGACTTTAGATGGAGAGGAACTTTTGCAGAATGCAGACAAATGTATTCCAAAACGATGTTAGTTAACAATGGTTTTGTTCAGCAAATTTATACTAGAAATTACCAAATTATTAATGCTGCCAATACCGTTATCGAGAACATAGATAAAGTACAGGATCCTGCTAAACGAGCAACCATGGTAGCTGAAGCAACTTTTTTGAAATCGTTAGCTTATTTTGATCTGGTTCGTTTTTACGCAAAACCTTATGAAGCAGGCCAAGCCAATAGTCAATTAGGTGTTGTCATCAGACCAAACGCCATCTATGATTTTACTACTGATTTAGCAAAAGAAAGAAGCACTGTAAGTGAAGTTTACGCGCTAATTATTACAGGCTTAAACCTTGCTTATACTGATCTGCCGGAAGACAATAGTTTTTATGCTGATAAATATGCTGCCAAAGCTTTATTGGCCAGAGTGTATTTACAACAAGGAAATTATCCTGCTGCTAGAGATGCTGCTCATGAGGTAATTGAAAATAGTGGTCGCACGCTATCCACTAAATATGCCAATGCTTTCAATCATGATGTCAATCAAAGTGAGGATATTTTTGCAATCCAAATCACAAAACAAACGGGAGAAAATGAAGTAACTAATTTATATGCATCTGAAAATAATGGAGGCCGTGGTGGTGATATCGAAATTAGATCTACCTAACTTGGCTAAATTTACAGATATTAATGACGAAAGACGCAATTTCAATTACATCAATCCGGACAACGGAAGACGATTGACTTCTAAATATACAAATCAGTTTGGTGATGTACAATTAATGCGTCTTGCTGAGATGTACTTGATTAGAGCTGAAGCAAATTTCATAGAAGGTACGCTCCTTGGTAACACGCCATTGGCGGATATAAATTTACTTAGAACACGTGCAAACGCTGCAAATTTATTAACAGTGAACTTAGCTTCCATATTAAGAGAACGCGAGTTGGAATTAGCAATGGAAGGATTTGCAATTCATGATTTAAAAAGAACAAAACGTCATATTGATGTATTTGCCGATGGTTCTAAATTAATTCCTTACAATGACAATACTTTAGTATTTCCAATTCCTCTAAGAGAAATGGATACCAATAGTAAAATCACCCAAAATCCTGGTTACGGAAGTTAATAGAGTTTAGCCCTATTTGGATTAAACCACAATTCGCCTGGCCTATTTTCCAGAAATCATAAAAAATTAAAAGCCCGAAATCAATTAAGATTTCGGGCTTTTATGTTTAATAGCTCTTAAAATTATTCTATTGGCACACTAAGTTCTGATGTAATAGCCTCTAATACTTCAAAAGCAGTTTCAGCCATTTTATTACCTTTAGTATCCAATAGCGGATTTATTTCTACAAATTCGATACAAACTACCTTTTTGGTTTGAATAATTTGATTAATTATAGCAATGATTTCGAACTGATCGAATCCTTTAGGAACTGGCGTTCCTGTTCCGTATGAAATCATATCGCAATCCATAGAATCCACATCAAAAGAAATATATAAAACTTCACAATGAGCGACTTTAGTCAATGCCTCCGTAACACATTTTTGTAATCCTCTAAACCTTACTTCGTCGACCTTATAATTTTTAATGTTCAGTTTTTCAATTTGCTTATCCTCTTCCTCCTCGGTATCACGAACACCAAAATAAATTAGATTTTCAGCCAAAACTTTAGGCCCCTTGTATCCTATATTTTTCATATCCTCCCAATGCTGCTGCGTTTCTGGAGCTACATCATTATTCTGGCAACTCAAATTATCATCAGCAAGAGCCGCAGACAAGGGCATTCCATGAATATTTCCTGATGGCGAAGTGTAAGGCGAATGCAAATCAGCATGAGCATCAATCCAGAACACACCTATATTTTGCTCTGGAAACGCTGCTTTAATTCCGCTTAAAGTTCCTAATGCCGAGGAATGATCTCCTGATAAAACTATTGGAAAATAATTCCCTTCTAAGTTTTTCTTTACTGCATTAGAAACTCTGGTGCATTGCTCCACAACATGCTCAATTCGTTTAGCAGAGGAGCTTCTATTTTTGTCGTATATGGATTCGTTGTGTGTCTTTACGTCTTCAAACTCAAATTGATTAAAATAATCACTATCCTGATTGATTGCTGCAATTTCGATAGCATCAATCCCTAAATCGGATCCTCGTGTACCAGCACCTATATCCGATCTATTCTTTATTAATTTTATCGTTTTTCCCATGATTTATAAATTATCTAAAATCGTTTAAGGCTTTTTCGATAATAGCCAAACATTCCTGTATCTGCGATTCAGTAATGACTAACGGTGGGGCAAATCGAATTTTATTTCCGTGAGTTGGTTTAGCCAATAGACCATAATCTCTAAATTTAATACAAATATCCCAAGCTAAATCAGATTCCTCACCACTATTAATCACAATAGCATTTAATAATCCTTTGCCACGAACCAAGGTGATTATAGGATTCCTTGAAGCAATCTCTTTAAGCCCAGTTCTTAAAACTTCTCCTAAATGAGCAGCATTTTGCGCCAGATTCTCCTCTTTCACTACTTCAAGCGCAGCAATAGCGACAGCGGCAGCAACTGGATTTCCTCCAAAGGTGGAACCGTGTTGCCCTGGTTTAATTACATTCATGATGTGATTATTAGCTAAAACTGCTGAAACCGGATACACACCACCTGAAATTGCTTTTCCTAAAATAAGAATATCTGGTTTTACCTCTGGTCTTGCTTCACAACCATTTTTACAATCACAATTCCCACAAGTTGCTAATAACCTTCCAGTACGAGCAATTCCGGTTTGTACTTCATCTGCAATAAATAAAACGTTATGTTGCTCACAAAGCGCTTTTGCTTTAGCTAAGTATCCTTCAGTAGGAACATAAACACCCGCTTCTCCTTGAATAGGCTCTACTAAAAACCCCGCAATATTTTTGGAAGATTGCAGTACGTTCTCTAAAGCCTCAACATCATCATAAGGTATTTTGATAAATCCAGCAGTAAAAGGACCAAAGTTTTTACGGGCACTTTCATCATTTGAAAAGGAAATAATGGTTGTTGTCCTTCCATGAAAATTATTTTCACATACAATGATTTGCGCTTGATTTTCAGGAATTCCTTTTACCTCATACGCCCATTTTCTGCATAATTTTAATGCCGTTTCCACTGCTTCTGCACCAGTGTTCATGGGCAATACTTTATCAAAATTAAAGTACTTAGTTACATATTCTTCAAAGGGTCCTAATTGATCGTTATGAAAAGCACGGGAAGTCAAAGTTAGTGTTTGTGCTTGTTTTACCATAGCACCTACAATTTTAGGATGACAATGCCCTTGATTTACAGCAGAGTATGCCGATAAAAAATCATAATATTTTTTCCCGTCCACATCCCAGACATGAACTCCTTCACCTCGTTCTAAAACTACTGGTAAAGGATGGTAATTATGAGCTCCATATTGATTCTCTTTTGCTATCAACGATTCCGATTTTGAAGAAAGGTTTTGTTCTGTATGTGTCATGATGTTTTTATTTTAAGATAGTAATGCACAAAACTACTACTTTTTTTTAATTTAGCAATAAAAATAAATGTTTTGACTTTTAAAAAGATGTTATTTGAAAATATTTCTTTAATTTACATTAAAATAAGTCATTATTTTAAATAAGCAATTCGATTTACAACTATTTTCGAAATAAATAAAAATAAGTACATTTATACCTCTACAAAACCTTCATCATTAATAGTAACAATAACATGGATATATTAGACGAATTCGATATCAAAATCATCAAAGAACTAGAAAAAGATGGAAGAATGGCCTATTCAGCCATTGCGACTCATTTAAAAATATCAAACACCATGGTGCACCAACGCATCAATCGATTAACAGAACAAGGAATTATTACTGGTATAAAACCAGTAATAAATGAAAAAAAAGTGGGCTATGATTGGGGTTCGTTTACTGGAATCACGTTAAATAAGGATCAAGATTCAAATCGAATTATTGAGGAATTGAAAAAGATTCCAGAAATAACAGAATGTTATTATATTACTGGCTCTTTTACGCTTTATGTGAAAATCATCGCTAAAGATCACGAGCACATGCGCAGTGTCCTTTATGAAAAAATAGACACTATTCCTGGCATTGCCAAAACCGATTCTATAATTGAATTGGGTTGCGCATTTAAAAGAAATGTATCGTTATAGCTAAGAATCTATTTAACTTTCGACTAAACCAATAAAATACAGATGAAAAAACATTTACATTCTGTTCTCGCGCTTAAAGTTCGAAGTAGCTTTTTTGCTTTTTTGTGTTGCTTCACAATTCAGGCTCAAAATACAAAAGGGAAACTATTCATCATTGGAGGCGGACATCGATCAGATGCGCATATGACGCAATTAATCAGTATTTCTGAGTTGAAGAAAAAAGATTATGTGGTTGTTTTGCCCATGTCAAGCGAAGAACCGGATAGTGCCTACATTTATTTTAAGGAACAATTCCAAAAACTGACCTCAAATCCAATTATTATGCTGAATTTTGATACCACATCTACGACTAATAAAGCACTCAATGATTCTTTGCAAAACGCAAAACTAATTTTCATTAGTGGAGGAGATCAAACTCGTTTTATGGATGTAATCAAAAATACGCCAACATATACCGCCATTCACCGAGCTTATGAAAATGGAAGTACAATAGCGGGAACCAGCGCTGGAGCTGCGGTTATGTGCGAGCACATGATTACAGGCAACCAAAAATTAGAAACTAAATACTCCGCAACTTTTGATAACATCAGATACGATAATCTAGAAACTTCCTTAGGTTTAGGTCTGATCAAAAATGTAATTATCGACCAGCATTTCATAAAAAGGAGCCGGTACAATCGCTTACTTTCTGCTTTAGTTGAATTCCCAGATCACATAGGAATTGGTATTGATGAAAGCACTGCGTTAATTGTACGTAATAAAGAAATCGAAATTGCTGGTGAAAGCGAAGTAATTGTGGTCAAAAAACCAAAAGGAATAACAAAGTCCAAAAAGTCCAATTTGGTCAGTATCAAAAGCCTAGAAATGGCTGTTTATAATCAAGGTCAAAAATTTAAAATCCAATAAAATGAAATATTTCAAGAATCATTTACCGCTGTTTGTTTTAGTTTTTTGTTTTAGTTTTCCAATATTTTCACAAAACGCAACAACTAAAGAAGTAGCGCGACTTAAAAATCGGTCTCAACAAGTGACCATTATTAGAGATAATTGGGGAATTGCTCATGTATATGGTAAAACTGATGCTGATGCTGTATTTGGTATGTTATATGCACAATGTGAAGATGATTTCAAACGTGTCGAAATGAATTACATCGAAAAATTAGGACGCCTTTCCGAAATTAAAGGACAAGCTGTTTTGTACAATGATTTAGAAATTAAACTTTTAATCGATACCGAAGCAGCCAAAGCCGATTATATAAAAGCCGCTCCATGGCTTAAAAAACTATTAGACAGTTATGCTGATGGCATTAACTTTTACCTCTATAATCATCCTGAAGTAAAGCCCGCTTTATTGACTCATTTCGAACCTTGGTTTCCATTACTTTGGACTGACGGCAGCATTGGTGCCATTAGTACCGCTGATCTAACCACTGGAGAATTAAAAGCATTTTATTCTGGAAATACAGATAAAGTCGCTTATATCGAACGTGAAAAAGACGTACAAACTGGCTCAAACGGATTTGCAATAGCGCCTTCAAAAACAGCTTCGGGAAATGCCATTTTATACATTAATCCGCATACTACTTTTTATTTCAGACCAGAAATCCAGATGAGCAGCGAAGAAGGATTAAACGCTTATGGGGCTGTAACTTGGGGACAATTCTTTATTTACCAAGGATTTAATGAAAGTTGTGGCTGGATGCACACCTCATCAAATGTAGATGTAGCCGATATGTACGCAGAAAAGATTACAACTAAAAACAACAAACTGTTTTACGAATACGATAAAAAATTGTTACCCATAATCGAAAAATGGATCACTATCAAATATCTAGAAAACGGAAAACTAATTCCAAAAACATTCAAAACTTATGCTACCAATAACGGTCCAATTATGTCCAAAAGAGATGGGAAATGGATTAGCTTAAAATCAAATAACCGCTCCATGAAAAGTCTAGAACAAAGTTGGGTGCGTACCAAAGCAAAAAGTTTTGAAGACTATAAAAAGGCAATGGATTTAAAAGCCAATACATCTAACAACACCGTTTATGCTGACAAAGAGGGAAACATTGCCTACTGGCATGGCAATTTTATTCCCATTCGCGATAAAAATTTAAACTGGTCAAAAGTGATGGACGGCACTACAACAGCAACACAATGGAAGGGACTGCATGACGTTTCAGAAACCGTTCATTCTTATAATCCTATAAACGGCTGGTTACAAAACTGCAACTCTACCCCTTACACCGTAGCTGGAGACAATAGTCCAAAAAAAGAAAATTACCTTCCTTATATGGCGCCTGACGGAGAAAGCTTTAGAGGATTAAATGCGGTGCGATTATTAAGCAAAGGAACTAAGTATACATTAGATAAAGTAATTGCTGACGGATACGATACTAAACTAACGGCGTTCGAAGTTCTAATCCCCTCGTTAATCTCCAGTTTTAAAAAAAATATTAGTACAGAAGATGCACTATATAATGAATTAATTGAACCGATCAGCCAGTTACAAAATTGGGATTATTATGCCAAAGAAAATTCTGTTGCAACCACATTAGCCATCGAATGGGGTTATAAATTGGATAAGATTGTTCAAAAAGTATACATTAACGAAGGTGAAATGGACCAAGTAGAAAACACCCGTACTTTTGCAAAAAATGCACTTCCTGAACAATTGATTCCTCAACTAAAAATGGTTGTCGACGAATTGAAAATAAAATTTGGAACTTGGCAGATTCCTTGGGGAGAAATGAATCGGTTCCAAAGAAGTTCAGGAGAAATTAATCTGATTTATAATGATGCTTTAGAAAGCCTGCCCATTGCTTATGGCCCAGCAATTTGGGGGAGCTTACCTGCTTATAAAAGCTCCTACCAAGACACCAAAAAACGCTATGGATTTAACGGGAATAGTTTTGTATGTGCGGTAGAATTTGGACCAAAAATAAAAGCCAAATCATTACTAGCAGGCGGAAATAGCGGTGATCTAAAATCAAAACATTTTTACGACCAAGCAGATCGGTATCGAAAAGGACAATTCAAAGAAGTATTGTTTTATAAGGAAGAGGTACAAAAAAATGCCGAGCGAAGCTATCATCCTGGCGAATAAACATTTTGTTCTTCACTATAAGAATTCAAAATACAGTTATAAGATAAAAAAATTAAAGTCTTACTTTCATAACTGCTTAATTAAGAAATTTGTATCTATAAAAATAACAATTATGAAAAATACTCTTTTTATCTTTTTAGGATTATTATTGTTCTCCAATGGTGCGTTTGCCCAGCTTAAAGCAGTAAAATATACGGATGGAAATCAAAAATTAAATGGATTGTCAGTTGCTCCAAAGAAAGGAAACAAAACCAAACCAGGTATTCTAATTCTTCCCGCTTGGAAAGGGATTGATACTCATGCAAAAGAATCCGCAGCAAAGCTTTCTAAAATGGGATATTATGCCTTTGTCGCTGATATTTATGGTGAAGGAAATTATCCAACAACTACACAAGAAGCAGGAAAACAAGCAGGTTTTTACAAAAACAATGTCGCTGATTATCAAAGACGCATTCAACTCGCTTTAGACCAATTAGTAAAAGCAGGAGCTAATCCTAATAACATTGTTGTAATAGGATATTGCTTTGGAGGAACAGGCGTGCTTGAAGCAGCGAGAGCTGGAATAAAAATCCAAGGAGTAGTTTCTTTTCATGGCGGTTTAGGACGTGATGCTTCCCGCATTAACAATCCAATAACTGCAAAGGTTTTAGTTTTACATGGTGCCGATGACACCTACGTTCCAGCTACAGAAGTAGCTGCTTTTCAACAAGAAATGCGTGATACAAAAGCAGATTGGGAAATGATTTATTATGCTAATTCTGTTCATGCCTTCACAGATCCAGAAGCAGGAAACGATAATTCTAAAGGAGCTGCCTATAATGAACAAGCCGCTAAACGATCTTGGGAACGTATGAATTCCTTCTTAAAAGAAGTTTTGAAATAATTTTTCCAATATAATTTTTCAAAAGCAGTATAAGTTCGGTTTTTTTGTTAGTTTTATATATTAAAATGTAGCAAGAATTCTATAATTTATACTGTTTTTTTTATGTCTAAAAGTAAAATCCGAAACGACAAAACCTGCCTTAATTGCAGATATGTGGTAGAAAATAAATTCTGTCCTAATTGTGGAGAAGAAAATACCGATACCAGAAAGACGTTTCACCACCTCTTTATACATTTTTTTGAGGATTTAACACATTATGAAAATGCTTTTTGGCGCACTATAAAAAATCTTTTATTCAAACCTGCTGCATTAACTAAAGAATACCTTTCCGGAAAGCGACTCTCCTATTTAGCGCCAGTTCGACTTTATATTTTTATAAGTTTTATCACTTTTCTTTTGATTGCCATTTTCCCCGGCAAAATCAATTCTTCAGAAAAAACCATCGAAAAGAAATCCACCATTACCACCAAAAACAAATCGTTTCAGAATATTATAACCAAAAATGATTCGGTAAAAAAGAACCAAACTGATTCAATTGAGGAAGAAGACGGAGTTCAAGATTTTGGATTCAACTCCGCGGAACAATTGGACTCTGTCCAAACATTTCAAGATTTTGGAGACGACTCCTTGGAACAATTGGACTGTATCCAAAAAAATGCTCCAGAATCAAAAAAGCTGTCCGATTTTAGTTATTGGATGATTAAAAAATTCCAAATCGTTAAAGACAACAACACACAAAGCGAAATCATTGAAAAGTTTATAAGCTCCTTTACCCACAATTTACCCAAAGTGCTGTTTGTATTCATGCCTCTTTTTGCTTTTTTCCTTTGGCTATTCCATAATAAAAAACGTTGGTATTATTTTGATCATGGAATTTTCACATTACATTATTTCTCCTTTTTATTATTGATTTTTCTGCTTTTGTTCCTCATTAACAAAGCGTTGTCACCATTTACAGAATCCAGTTTTATAACTTTTATACAGATTGTGGTTAATTTTATCGGAATTGGATGGATGATTTATTATTTTTATCCCGCACATCATCGTTTTTATGGTGAAACCCGCATGATATCTTTTATAAAAAGTAGCTTGTTATTTTTTATAAACTTTATTCTGGTCCTAATTATATTATCAATTTTTGCTCTTTACACCTTTATCAATTTACATTAAAAAAATGAAAAAAATCTCTTTATTAAGTCTGTCCGTTATCTTAACCTTAAGCTGTGCCTCTCAAAAAAGTAGTTTCGCTCAGGTGGAACCAACAAAATACATGAATACAATTACTGCTGAAGAATTAAAAACACATCTTTATATCGTGGCTTCCGATGAAATGGAAGGCCGTGAAACTGGATCTGCAGGACAGAAAAAAGCAGGTGTGTACCTCATCGATCAATACAAGAAAAACGACATCAGCTTCCCAACTGGCGCTTCAGACTTTTACCAAAAAATCCCTGCTGCTTTTCTAAATGCAAAACGCAACGAAAATTTACCCGATTCAGAAAATGTTTGGGCCTACATTGAAGGATCTGAAAAACCGAATGAAGTGCTTGTAATTTCAGCGCACTACGATCACGTGGGAGCAAAAAATGGAGAAATTTATAATGGTGCTGATGATGATGGATCAGGAACTGTTGCTTTACTTGAAATTGCGCAAGCATTCCAAATTGCTAAAAAAGCAGGGCATGGTCCTAAACGATCCATACTTTTTCTTCATGTTACCGGCGAAGAACACGGCTTGCATGGTTCCAGATATTACTCTGAAAATCCATTATTTCCCCTAGCTAGCACAATAACCGACATCAATATAGATATGATAGGCCGACGCGATGAAGCACATGCAGCCAGCAACAATTATGTTTATGTTATTGGAGCAAACCGATTGTCATCCGATTTAGATAACATTTGTACCATTGCAAACGCAAAATATACCCAATTGAATTTAGATTACAAATACAACGATCCTAAAGATCCAAACCATTTCTATGAGCGATCTGATCACTATAATTTTGCTAAAAACGGAGTTCCTTCTGTTTTTCTTTTCAATGGCGTTCATGCGGACTATCATAAACCAACGGACAGTCCCGACAAAATTGAATATGATGCACTAGCAAAAAGAGCAAAGTTTGCTTTTGTTATCGCCTGGGAGCTTGCAAATCGCAGCGAAAGACCAATTGTAGATAAAAAATAGACTACATATTTGGGCACATCCACGCTTTCACTAACGTTACAGCTTGGTCGGGCTATCCGTTGCAATCTTTTTTATCTCGTCAAAAAAACGAGATAAAAAAGGATTTCCCCTACTATCCCTTGTGCAAATCCCATAAAAAAAGAGCTTTGAAATAAATTGAAAAGCTCTTTTTTTGCTCTTTGTTTATTAAACCCTTTCGTCAAATTCAATTTTGTCTGCACTATCGATTTTAAATAGAGATTCCTCCGCTGGCAGAGAAAAGTAAAAAGAAGATCCTATTCCCTCCACACTTTCAACCCATATTTCACCATCATTTTTTTCTAGAAATCCTTTCACCAATAACAAGCCTATTCCAGCACCTTTGTTATCTTTTCTTGCTTTTGAAAGTGTACTCATTTGAGGCGTAAAAAGTTTATCTAAAACCTCTTTAGACATTCCAATTCCGGAATCCTTTATCTGAATTATTACTTTTTCTGTTTCAATTTTCGCCAAAACGGTAATTTCCCCTCCAGGTAAAGAATGCTTGATGGCATTAGAAATTATATTTTGAAAAACAGAAAGTACCATTTTTCCATCTGCAAAAACACTAGTATCTGCTTCGATTATATTGCAAAGAGTGATAGAATTCAAAGAGGCTGTTTCACGTAAGGAATCAAAAACCTTTTGTACATAAGTAAAAGGGGTAATCTTTGTTGGAGAAAACACTTCAGATGCATATTTTATTCTAGCCCATTCTACTAAATTATCTAGCATATTTAACTCATCTACCGCTGTTTTATGAAGTAAATCAAGCATTTCTTTTGCTTTCTTGGATTCTAATCGGTCAAAATTTGTTTTCAAATATTCTGCCGTTCCTATAATACCAGATAATGGACTTCTTAAGTCGTGGGATACAATTGCAAGTACATTTTCTTTGTGTGCATTTAAATCTTCCAGTTCTTTAACATATTTCTTGATGGCATCTTCTGATTTTTTTCGTTCCGTCAGATCGCGCAGAATTTTAACAAATCCCAATCTTTCGCCGTCCACACCGATGAGCGGAAAAACCAAACCGTAAGCATAAAACACTTCTTTAGACTTACAAATATGCCATCTATTGTCTGTAGCTCTACCCTCTAATAGCGCAGCTTGAATTTCGGTTTGCGGAATACCATTTTTTATATCTTCTTCCGTGAAAATTATATCAAAACTTTTTCCTATAATTTCATCCGATTCATAACCGAAAATTTTTGCAGCTCCAGAACTCCAGCTATTTATTATAAATTCATTATCGAGAGTGAAAATCGAATAATCTTGTAAACTATCAATTATTTGGCTATAAAACTCAGCTGTTGGAATGTATTTATTTTTAAGGATTTTAGCATTTATTTTCTCGTTTTCCATTAAATTATTTAAATAATATTTTAAATTTTGAAAGCTTATAATCAATTGATTTGACTATCTAAGGCGTTCAAAGATAGACAAAAGAAAATACGATTGATTTAATCCAAAGAATTTAAAACCTAAAGGCCCAATAAGCACTAAAAAAGCTATTTTCTTGACTCGATATATAAGAAAATTCTAAATAACCTTATCGACTTCAATGTGATTTTTTACTTTTTTTTACGATTCAAGCTAATAAAATAGTAACTGCAATCTCGCAAAACCTTTCGTAGCAAAAGGTGATTAATTTATTGATTTTTTTAGTTTAAAATACCTTCATTAGTAAAATATTAATTCTTCTAAAGTGTTTCCATTCGAATAAATTACAGACTGATTCAAATGCTTATTAGGATTTGTATTAAAACTACAACTATTTCTTAAGTTAAAGCCTTTCCAGTTGAAAATCTAGCTCCAATCCTTGAGTTAATTCTTTCTTGATATTAATGCCATTATATTTCAAACCAAACCTAGAAGTAAAATATAATTTACTGTTATATAACGCATTACAATAATTCTATAAATTTTAGAACGAATTGTATAAGTTTTCAATAAAGCTTTATGCCTAAATTTGAACTCATTAAAACACCAATCATCACAGTGCTACTTTAAGTGCTTTACTAACAGTATTGAGTAAAGAGTAAGCAGAGAATATTTTTTTCATACTCAAAATTAGATTCCACCTTCGCAACATAGAAAAAAAGCTAGGATACCAATCAGAAAAGAGAATCGCATAAAAAAAGCAATAATTATAAAAATTACTTCCACCTGAATCAATATCAAGTTCTATAATACGCATGGGTTACCAAATTTGATTACTAACTTTTAAATGTTTAATTATGAAAAATGAAGTGAAAATTAATGAAGTAAGTTCCGCTACCCTCAAAGGTCGACGGGAATTTCTTAAAATCAGCGGACTGGTCGTTGCCAGCACAGGACTGATTATGATGGGATGTAACGATGATGACAATCCCGCTGCTGATGATAAATTTCCAGGTGTTCGAAATGGAAAATTTGATTTAGGCGGCAACGATTTAGGTGTACTGAGTTATGCTTACGCATTAGAGCAGTTAGAAGCCGACTTTTATACGAAAGTAGTTAATGCAAGCAACTTCACAACAACTTTTAATGCAAGCGAACGACAAGTTCTAACTGATTTGTATTATCATGAAGTAATTCACAGAGAATTTTTCAAAACTGCATTAACCGGTGCCCTTCCTAATCCAAGCGTTCAATTACTTCCAAATTTGGCGTTTAGTTATGGTAGTTTAAATTTCAATAGCCGAAATGAAGTTTTAGCCACTGCAAAAGCTTTAGAAGACACTGGAGTTGCGGCTTACAATGGTGCTGGTAAATTGTTAACAAATCCTGATTATTTGCTATTGGCTGGAAAAATTGTTTCGGTCGAAGCACGTCATGCTTCTGCGATTAGAAGTTTAATTAATCCCAATTCCGCTGATTTTGCTGGTGATGATGTAATAAACACGACTAGCGGACTTGATGTCGTAAAAAATCCTTCTGAAGTGCTACCTATTGCCGGTGGATTTATAACAACTTCTTTTACTGCACAATTTTTACCCTAATTAAACTTAAATCTTATCATTATGAACATATTAAAATTTTTAGAACCGTTTACCAATGAGAATTTAATGAATGGTAAAGGTTCAAGAAGAGACAGTTTCAATTTATTTGGACATTTAGGTAAAAATGCTGCATTAGCAGCTGTGCCGTTTGGTCTTGCTGGGTTAACTTCCTCTAATGCATTTGCTGCTGATATTAGTCCTACACCTGCAACTCCAATTGGAGCCCTGCAACTGGCGCTAACTCTGGAATATTTAGAAAAAGAATTCTATATTATGGGTTTAGCCTCAGGAGTAATTCCAACAGGTGGCCGAGAAGAAAAAGTATTTATGCAAATTTCTGCACATGAAACTGATCACGTTACCTTCCTGATTGCAGGTTTAGGAGGATCTGGAAGTGCTAATTTTGTTGCCAAACCCACTTTTGATTTTACTGTTGGTGGTGCTTTTGATCCTTTTAATGCAACTGGAATTGGAAAAACTGCAGCATACGCTCAATTTCTGGCTTTGGCACAAGCTTTTGAAGATACGGGAGTTCGTGCCTATAAAGGACAAGCTGCTAATTTAATATCTACCCCTGATTTATTAACAGCAGCATTGCAAATTCATTCAGTGGAAGCCCGCCATGCCTCGGAAGTAAGAAGATTACGGGGTTTAAAAGGATGGATTACTGGAAACGAAAGAGGAGCTGGAATGCCTGCGGCAACTCAAGCAGTTTATGACGGTGAACAAGTTACCACTCAGGTAGGTTACAATACAGCCACACTTTTTGGAGCAGCTGCCGGATCTGAAGCTTATGATGAGCCCTTAACTACAGCTGAAACTGTTACTATCGCGAATCTATTTATCGTGTAATTATTAGTTGAAATTTCAAATAAACTCAGTGTTTTATAAAATTGAAATTCAACACGTTATTCCACAAAAAAAGCCTCTCATTTCTGAGAGGCTTTTACCTTTTTGGGTGGGAGACGGGGCTCGAACCCGCGACCCTCGGTACCACAAACCGATGCTCTAACCAACTGAGCTACAACCACCATACTGCTTAGCGGTGGCAAATATACAACATAAGTTTACTTTTGCAAATAATTTTTTTAAAAATTTACATCTATTTTAGATCAAATCTCCTAAGCTATTGACTGCCAAATATCTTTCTACCGTAAAACCTTCTGCATGTTCTACTCCAGAAAGCCGTCCCAAATCTCTAGAACGGTAATTTAGGCTTTCCAAGAAGTTTTTACTCGTAATTGGGGACTCAGGCTCGTTCGAATTGGCATCATAAAACTGAGAACTGTAAGCCAAGATCGCTGCAATCTTTCTATCTGTAAAACCCGTAATGTCAACCACAAAATCAGGCTCTATATTTTTCCATTGAATGTAATGATATACAATTTTAGGTCGCCAGGCAGTCTGCTTCTCTCCCGCTTCTGTGGTTTCTATTTTTATCAATCCAGCTAAAAAACAAGCATCTGAAACCAACTTGCTTCCCTTTGCATGATCGATGTGACGGTCATCAATCGCATTGCATAAAACTATTTCTGGTTGGTATTTACGAATCATTTTTATGATTTCCATTTGATGGTTTTCATCATTGACAAAAAATCCATCTCGCATTTCTAAATTTTCACGGACAGAAACGCCCAAAATAGCAGCAGCTGCACTAGCTTCCTGATCTCTTATTGCAGCAGATCCGCGAGTTCCTAATTCGCCACGAGTCAAATCAATTATTCCCACCGTTTTTCCTAACGAGATTTCTTTTAAAATGGTTCCTGCACAACCCAATTCCACATCATCAGGATGCGCACCAAAAGCCAGTATATCTAATTTCATTTTATTTGTTTTTTTTTAATATCGAAACTTACTAATTATCTAAACCAAATCTTCTACAGCACTTGTTTCATTGTAGCAGATTTATTAACGCTTTCCTTCCATTCATTTTCTGGAATACTATCTTTTGTAATGCCGCAGCCCACATACAACTGCGCTTGAGTGATTGCGCGTTTCGAATCGTCTTTGATTTGCATGCATCGCAAATTCACATACAGATCGGATTTTATCTCTCCAGTATTGAATCCTTCCTTGTTTAATTCACCTAAAAAACCGGTATAATATTCTCGGTCATAGCCTTCATTTTCCAAAATAAAATTTTTTGCGACTTCTTTTGGTAATCCACAAACGGCAGGCGTCGGGTGCAAAACGGAAACAACTTCTTTTAAGCTTGAATGCTCGTTAATTACACCTTCAATGTCTGTTTTAATATGTGCTAAAGTTCCAGCTTGTACAGTGTACGGACTAGAAAAAGCTACTTCTGAAGTCAAATCCTTTAAATTATTCAAAATGAAATCAGTTACAAATTGCTGTTCATCTATTTCCTTTTTTTTCCAAACTACTTCTTTTGAAGGCTGCATTTTTTGAGTACCTGCTAATGACATTGTATAAAAAGTATCTGAATTGGCCTTTAGTAATCGCTCCGGTGAAGCGCCCATCCATAAACCTATTTTGGGATGAAACCAGCAATAGCAAAAAGCAGTGGGATAAGTTTGAATTAATTTTTCGAAATTTGAAACTAAATCAAAATTTGACACACTAACAATTTCTTTCCGAGACACTACTACTTTTTTCAAAGTACCTTTTGCAATAGCGTTAATTCCCTTTTGTACAAGCCCTTCAAAATGTTCTTTGGCTTTAATATCTTCTGAATCTTTGAAATCCAGAGCATTATTTTCATCAGAAGAAGTCACTAATGTTTCCCATTTTACGGATTGATTTCTGGGAATCAATATCATTTGGCTTCCTTGAAAAGGAGCGAAAACAAATCCGGTCTCTTCAAAATTCTCGGCAAAATATAAGTGATCGTTATTTTGAAAAAAACCAATTAATTTGATATTATTTGGTTTCCGATACAATACAAAAGGTAAATTTTGAGCTTTTTGCTGTTTTACTTTTATAAAAAAATCAATCATTTCTAATGTTTTAATATATAAATTCTATTGAAAAAAAGGGTTTTATCATCTGGCAGATTTTTGTTAAAACCATTTTAGTGCTTTTCCTTGCCTTTCTTTTTGGCTTTAGTCACAAGTAAAATGCAACTATTTATCTACGCTTTTTCTTTTTGGCAAAATCATATTTGTCAATTTACAAAGCGATATTAAGGTATTCTTTTCATCCGTAATTCGTATTTCCCAAAGATGAATGCTTCGTCCTTTATGCACGATTCGTGCGGTTGCCGTTACAATACCGTCTCGTTTAGCTTTCAAATGATTGGCTGAAATTTCAATTCCGCGCACCTCGCTTAGTTCGGAATTTACATAAATCATAGAAGCGGCACTACCTACACTTTCTGCTAAAGCCACTGACGCTCCACCATGCAATAATCCCATTGGCTGATGTACAGAAGGATTAACGGGCATTGTAGCTACTAAAAAATCTTCTCCTGCGTCCGTGTATTCAATATTTAACGTCTGCATTAAGGTGTTTTTAGAAACGTGATTGCAATATTGAAGTATTTTTTCTTTGTCGAATGTCATATTTTTGCTTTAAAAATGTAAAATTAAATAAAAGATAAGTCACAAAACAGTAATTACAATTGTTATTCTGATTTCGAAAATAGATTTTTCCTATTTTTACAAAAAATACAACCAGATGCGAACCAAAATAGTCTTGCTTTTTATTGGAATAGTACTTTCTATTTGTTCCTGTCGATCTGATTTTGAGACCGTAGCCAGCACTGGAGATTTAATGTTTTCCAAGGATACGATTTATCTCGACACTGTTTTCTCAAACATTGGTTCCAGTACGTACCGACTCAAAGTATACAACAAAAGTAAAAATGACATTACCATTCCAAGTATTAAATTAGGAAAAGGATTAAGTTCTAAATACCGAATGACCGTTGATGGAATGCAGGGAACAGAAGGTAAAATTTTCAACAATGTGGACCTTTTAGCCAAAGACAGTTTGTATATTTTTATAGAAACTACTGCTAATACTGCTGATGCTAACCCAAGCGATTTTTTATATACCGATCAAATTCAGTTTGACAGCGGCGAAAACCTACAAAATATAGAACTGGTTACGCTGATTCAAGACGCTGTTTTCCTGTATCCAAAGCGTTTTGCTGATGGAACCACTGAAACACTGCCCATTGGAAATGAAAAAATAGATGGTTTTTATCTGGATGAAAATGATCCCATAAACGGAAATGAATTGCAATTTACCAATGACAAACCGTATGTGATTTATGGCTATGCAGCGATTCCTTCAAACAAAACGGCCACTTTTGAAGCTGGAACTAGAGTGCATTTTCATGCTAATTCTGGACTTATTGTAGCCAATAAAGCTTCGATACAAGTCAATGGAGCACTTTCTACAACGGACAAGCTCGAAAACGAAGTTGTTTTTGAAGGCGATCGTTTAGAAACTAATTTTTCAAACGTACCAGGACAATGGGGAACGATTTGGCTTACTGACGGCAGCACCAATAACACAATAAAAAACCTCACAATAAAAAATGCTACCATAGGCTTGTTGATTCAAAATAATGATGGCACCACAGCATCAATCAAAAATGCACAAATTTACAACTCAGCAAACTACGGAATTTTGGCGCAGACCGCAAAAATCAATGCCGAAAACGTAGTCATTAACAATGCTGGGCAAGCGAGTTTAGCTTGTACGTATGGAGGAAATTATAAATTCTCCCATTGCACTTTCAACAATAACTGGAATAGTTCGCAACAAGTGACCGTTTTTATTAGCAACAATATTACGGGAGCAATTCCTGAAGCGCGAGATTTGACTGCTGCTACTTTTAATAATTGTATCATTTATGGCTCCTATTCCAATGAGATGATTTTGAATAAAAAAAGTGAAGCTACTTTTGAATACCAGTTCAACCATTGTCTCATCAAATTTGACAACGTGTCCAATCCATTTACCACCAATCCCAATTATCAATTTACTGCGGACACAGCACATTATAATGGTATAATTTTGAATAAGGACCCTAAATTTTTGAGTGTTCCACAGCATAAATTGAACATTGATGCAACTTCTTCCGCTTTCGCAAAAGGGAATTCGGTTTATTTAATTCCCTTAGATATTTTAGGAACTACTAGAACGCTACCCCCTGATTTAGGTGCGTATCAAAGCAAAGCCTTTCCCAAATAGAAAACAGTAATTATTAACTGCATATAAAAAAACACTTCATTTAATTAAACATCTAGTAACATTAAACTGTGATATAAATAGTAGTTTTGACCAAATTCCGATTACAACATAAAAATTCATTTTAAAACCAAATTAAACCAAGAATCAAACTATGAAACAAATCTACTCTTTACTCTTATTATTTATTTTTACAGCCGGTTTTGCACAAGCGCCAGATGGCTACTATGCAAATGCAACAGGAACTGGTTATACGTTGAAAACTCAATTGTACAATATTATAAAAGACCATACAGTACAAACGTACGCAGGATTATATATCACCTATGAAACGTCAGATATTGATAATTTCTTTGAAAAAGATGGTTCAGTTTTAGACATGTATTCCGAGAATCCAGCGGGAACAGATCCATACACGTACAGCATTGCAACTGCGCAGCGATGCGGATCTAGTGGTTACGCTAAAGAAGGCGATTGTTACAATCGAGAACACATTATTCCACAATCTATATTTAGCGAAGCATCACCAATGGTTTCGGATGCGCATTTTATTACTCCTACTGACGGAGAAGTGAACGGAATCCGATCCAATTATCCCCATTCTGTAGTAACAACTGCAACTCAAACTACTCTTAACGGAAGTAAACTTGGAGCCAGCACAACTGCTGGTTACTCAGGTCTTGTTTTTGAACCAATTGATGAATTCAAAGGGGATATTGCCAGAATGTATTTCTATTTTGCAACTCGTTATGAAAATACGGTTGCCGGATACAATTACCCAATGTTCAATAATTCAACTAGCAAGGTATTTACCATGGCATTTCTAAATCAATTGTTAGCTTGGCACAATCAAGATCCAGTAAGTGCCAGAGAGATTGCACGTAACAACGCTATTTTTGCGCGTCAAAACAACAGAAATCCTTATATTGACAATCCAAGTTATGTAACAGCTGTTTGGACTACAGAACCTACAGATACAGAAGCTCCTACTGCTGCTACAAATTTAGCAGTGACTGACATTACTTCAAATTCAGCAAGATTAACTTGGTCTGCAGCCTCAGACAATATAGCTGTTAAAGGGTATGATATATATGTAAACGACACTTTTAAATCCACTGAAACTGGATTAACTGCAACTGTTTCTGGGTTATTAGCTTCTACTAGCTACAACTTTTATATCATTACGAGAGACGATGAGAGAAACTCCTCTGCAGCAAGTGCAACAGTAACAGGAACAACTACTGCTACCCCAGCAGGTGGATCTGGAGCTAAAGAGCTATTCTTTTCAGAATATGTTGAAGGAAGCAGTTTTAACAAAGCATTAGAAATCGCCAATTTTACTGGAGCTGCAGTTGACTTGACAGGGTACTCCATTAGAAAACAATCTAATGGTGCTGGAGCATGGAGCGCTGGATTAAGTTTGACTGGAACGTTAAACTCAGGTGCTGTATTCGTTTTAGTTGATCCACAAATAGCTGTTAGTTGTTATACATCCTCTAATGCAAACTTATCATCTGCTCAAGAAGCTTTTAACGGTAATGACCCAATGGGCTTGTTTAAAAATGGGATCCTAATCGATATTATTGGAACATTTAGCGGAGGAGCATCAAATTTTGCTATTGATGAAACGCTAAGAAGAAAACCAAGTATTGCTGCACCAAATACAACTTTCAATAAAGCAGCAGAATGGGATCTTTATGCCAAAGATACTTGTAATGGGATTGGAAGTCATTCCTTAGCTACTTTATCCAACGATGATTTTGACGCTAGTGCTTTTACAATCTATCCAAACCCATCAAACGGTAACTTCAAAATAAATTTCGGAAATCCAAATGAAAACTACAATGTTCAAGTGTTTTCAGTATTAGGTCAAAAAGTTTTTGAAAAAGATTTTAGTAACAGCTCTGCTGTTACCGTAAACAATCTACAAAAAGGGGTATACGTAATTAAGATCACAAGCAACACGCAATCTAGTACTAAAAATCTAATTGTAAATTAATTAAACAAATAATATGGGGGAAGCGGCATTTATTGCCGCTTTTTTTATGCCCAAAATAGCCAATTTTAAGTCCTTCAGCTCTTGCCAAAAATAGGCTTGAAAAACTAATCCGACTTTAGACCGTAATTTAAATTGCCATTTTCCAAAAAACATTAATAAAATATATTTTATTTCAACGCTGCCATTTATGTTAATAAAATCATAATAAAATTCACAATTCCTTAACATAAAACACTATAAAAGTTATAAATTTGCGCAACTTCAGTAAAATAAAAATTAAAAATTAAGCTTTATTGCCTGAAAGTAACCCCAAACTAACCAAATAAAATTACCCTATGAAAAAAATCTACTCGACATTATTACTTCTCGTTGTAACAGCGGCGATAGCTCAAATACCAAGCGGCTATTACGCCACTTCGACAGGAACTGGCTACACCCTAAAAACACAATTATACAACATTATCAAAGGACATACTGACCCAGGATATGCAGGATTGTATACCACGTATCAAACATCAGATAGGGATTATTACTATGAAAATGACGGTACAATTTTAGATATGTATTCTGAAAAGCCAACAGGAACAGATCCTTACTCGTATGGTGCAGGAACAACACAAAGATGCGGTACTTATAGCGTAGAAGGCGATTGTTACAATAGAGAACATATTATTCCGCAATCTACTTTCAATTCCGCTGCACCAATGGTTTCTGATGCACATTTCATAACACCAACCGATGGAAAAGTAAACGGACAGCGTTCCAATTACCCTCATGGACCAGTGACTTCTCCTACTTGGACCTCCTTAAACGGAAGCAAGCTTGGCGCAAGTACGATCTCTGGATATACGGGCCCTATTTTTGAACCTATTAACGATTTTAAAGGAGATATTGCACGGATGTACTTTTATTTTGCAACCCGTTATGAAAATACTGTTGCAGGATACTCTTATGCTATGTTTAATAACTCAAGTAACCAAGTATTTACTACAGCATTTTTAAATTTACTTATTTCTTGGCACAATCAAGATCCAGTTAGCGCGAGAGAAATAGCACGCAACAATGCTATATATGCAATCCAAAAAAATAGGAATCCATATATTGATCATCCTGAATACGTTCAAGCAGTATGGAATCCAACAGCTGATACACAAGCTCCAACTGCTCCAGCGAACCTAGTATCCACTACAAAAACAACGAACTCCATTTCATTAAGTTGGTCGGGATCAACGGACAACACTGCTGTAACTGGCTATAATGTTTATATGAACAGCGCTTTAAAAGCAACTGTAACTGGACTTTCCACTACTATTACAGGATTAACTGCTTCAACAACTTACGATTTCACTGTAAAGGCTAAAGATGCTGCCGGAAATATTTCTGTTTCAAGTAACACTCTGAACGTTACAACAACTGCAAGCGGTTCTACTGCAACCGATTTATTATTTTCAGAATATATTGAAGGTTCCTCAAACAATAAAGCATTAGAAATTTCAAATGCAACTGGCGCAGCAATCAACTTATCGATTTATAGCATCAAAAAACAAACCAATGGTTCCGGTTCATGGAGCACTAGACTATCTTTATCAGGAACGTTGAATACCGGAAATAAATTCACTATTGTAAATAGTTTAATGGCCTCCAGTTGTTATCCTACAAGTTCAGCTAATCTTTCTACATCAGCAACTGAGATCGCTTTTAATGGAAATGACCCTATCGGTTTATTCAAAAATGGCGTATTAATTGACATCATTGGAACTTTTAACGGTGGAACGGCAAATTTTTCAGTAGATGAAACTATCAGAAGAAAAGCAACCGTTACCGCTCCTACGACTACTTTCAATAAAACAACCCAATGGGATTCTTACGCTTCAGATACGTGTAACAATTTAGGAAGTCGTAAGATTGAAAAAACACCAAAAACCAGTGAGGCTTTAGATATAAATGATATTGCTATCTATCCAAATCCATCCAATGGAACTTTCTCTGTCAATAATTCGAATAAAATGTATTCTATTGAAATTTATTCTATCATTGGTCAGAAAATTTACAGCGAAGAAAATAGCAATAAATCAGAAATTACGTTGCCAAATAGTGTAAAAGGAACGTACTTGGTCCGAGTGACTATCGACTCAAATTCAGTCATAAAGAAATTAATAATCAACTAATTAGGAAAGCGGCAAATTGCCGCTTTTTTTTTGCTCCAAATTTAATCTTAATTGACTAAATTTGCACCGCAATACAACAAACTACATAACAATGATCCATTTCTTTGAAAACCAAAGCAAGACTGTTTATGCCGTACATACGCAAAACGCATTGAGCAAAGTCGAAATGTCGGCTCAAGACATTTCAAAACTTAACTGGCTTTTTGCCGATTCAAATAAAATAGAAAAATCCGTACTGACGGATTTTTTTGTTGGTCCTCGCGCCACAATGATAACGCCTTGGAGTACCAATGCCGTAGAAATCACTCAAAATATGGGGATTTCCGGAATTATCAGAATCGAAGAATTTCACAAAGCTACTGCTGACTTTTTTGATTTTGATCCAATGCTTTCGCAAAAATACAGCGAACTAAATCAAGATATTTTCACTATCAACGTACTTCCGGAAGCTATTTTGGACATTGATGATATTGCTGCTTACAACAAACAAGAAGGATTGTCTTTAAGTCCTGAAGAAGTAGAATATTTAGACAATTTAGCGATTAAATTAGGACGAAAACTAACAGATTCTGAGATTTTTGGTTTCTCGCAAGCCAATTCAGAACACTGTCGTCACAAGATTTTCAACGGAAAATTTATCATTGACGGGGAAGAAAAAGAATCTTCATTATTCAAATTAATCAAGAAAACATCTCAGGAAAACCCGAACGATATTGTTTCGGCTTATAAAGATAACGTTGCTTTTGTAAAAGGGCCACGAGTACAACAGTTTGCACCTAAAAGTGCTGATAAACCTGATTTTTATGAAGTAAAAGAATTTGATTCAGTTATTTCATTAAAAGCAGAAACACATAATTTCCCAACAACAGTAGAGCCTTTCAACGGAGCTGCAACGGGTTCTGGTGGAGAAATTCGGGACCGTTTAGCAGGTGGACAAGGTTCTTTGCCAATGGCAGGAACGGCAGTTTACATGACTTCATACTCTCGCTTAGCCGAAAATAGACCGTGGGAAAACGGTATGACCGAAAGAAAATGGTTGTATCAAACGCCAATGGATATTTTGATCAAAGCGTCAAATGGAGCTTCTGATTTTGGGAATAAATTTGGACAACCATTGATTACAGGTTCTATTCTGACTTTCGAACACGAAGAAGACGCACGCAAACTAGGTTTCGACAAAGTGATTATGCAAGCTGGTGGAATTGGGTACGGAAAATTAGACCAAGCGATTAAGAAAAAACCACAAACAGGGGACAAAATTGTGATCCTTGGTGGTGAAAATTATAGAATTGGAATGGGTGGAGCTGCAGTTTCTTCAGCAGATACAGGAGCTTTCAGTTCAGGAATTGAATTGAATGCGATTCAACGTTCGAACCCAGAAATGCAAAAACGTGCTGCCAATGCCATTCGTGGTTTAGTAGAAAGTGACATCAATCCAATTGTTTCGATTCACGATCACGGAGCTGGTGGACATTTGAACTGCCTTTCAGAATTGGTGGAAGAAACGGGCGGATTAATTGATTTAGATAAATTGCCTGTGGGAGATCCTACCCTTTCGGCAAAAGAAATAATTGGTAACGAATCTCAAGAAAGAATGGGATTGGTTATCGCCAAAGAAAACATCGATTTATTGCAAAAAATTGCAGACCGTGAGCGTTCCCCAATGTATCAAGTAGGAGACGTAACCGGAGATCACCGTTTTACTTTTCAATCGAAATCAACTGGTGCTAAACCAATGGATTTTGCTTTGGAAGACTTTTTTGGAAGTTCTCCAAAAGTGGTCATGACAGACAAAACTATCGAAAGAAACTACAGCGATTTAAGTTACGACCAGAAAAACATTTCAACCTACTTAGAACAAGTACTTCAACTGGAAGCTGTAGCTTGTAAAGACTGGTTGACCAATAAAGTAGACCGTTGTGTGGGTGGTAAAGTGGCCAAACAACAATGTGCTGGACCCTTGCAATTGCCATTGAACAATTGTGGTGTAATGGCCTTGGATTACCAAGGAATAGAAGGAATTGCAACTTCAATTGGGCACTCTCCTATTGCTTCATTAATTGATCCGGTGGCAGGAACCAGAACTGCTATTGCTGAATCTTTATCAAACATTGTTTGGGCACCACTAAAAGACGGATTAAAGGGAATTTCACTTTCAGCAAACTGGATGTGGGCGTGTAAAAACGAAGGAGAAGACGCTCGTTTATACGCTGCAGTGGAAGCCTGTTCTGATTTCGCAATCGAATTGGGAATCAATATTCCAACCGGAAAAGATTCACTATCCATGAAACAAAAATATCCAAATGACGAAGTAATCGCACCGGGAACGGTAATCATTTCAGCAGGTGGAAATTGTACGGATATTAGAAAAGTAGTAGAGCCTGTTTTACAGAAAGAGGGCGGTTCTATTTATTACATTAATTTGTCACAAGATGATTTCAAATTAGGCGGTTCTTCGTTTGCGCAAACGTTAAATACTATTGGAAAAGAAGTGCCAACGATTAAGGATGCTGCATTTTTCAAAAGAGCGTTCAATACGATTCAAGAATTAATTTTAGAAAACAATATCCTTGCAGGACATGACATTGGAAGTGGCGGTTTGATCACGACTTTATTAGAAATGTGTTTTGCAGATGTGAATTTGGGAGCAAAAATAGATTTCTCTGCATTCGAAGAAAAAGATTTGGTTAAAATCCTATTTTCTGAAAATATTGGAATTGTCATTCAAGCGAAATCAGATACTGAATTGGAATCCAAATTAAAAGAAAATAATGTTTCTTTCTATAAAATAGGAATCTCCTCCCCAGCCCTCCCAGAAGGAGAGGGAGCCAAACTGGAAGTAATCAGTTCTTCTCATGAAATTTTGACTTTCGACATCGCTAAATACAGAGATATTTGGTTCAAAACTTCGTTTTTATTAGACCAAAAACAATCGAAGAACGGAACGGCTCAAGCGCGTTTTGACAATTACAAAAACCAAGCGTTACACTATACTTTCCCTGCACATTTTACAGGAAAAAAACCAGTTATCGACGCTTCTCTAGCAAGACCCAAAGCAGCTATTATTCGTGAAAAAGGAAGTAACTCGGAGCGTGAAATGGCCAATGCGATGCACTTAGCCGGTTTTGATGTCAAAGATGTTCACATGACAGATTTGATTTCAGGTCGTGAAAATTTGGAAGACATTCAGTTCATTGGAGCTGTTGGTGGATTTTCTAATTCAGATGTTTTAGGTTCTGCCAAAGGTTGGGCCGGAGCATTTTTATACAATGAAAAAGCCAAAACAGCTTTAGATAATTTCTTCAAAAGAGAAGACACATTATCTGTTGGAATCTGTAATGGTTGTCAATTGTTCATGGAATTAGAAGTGATTAATCCAGAGCATGAAGTACACGGAAAAATGCTGCACAACGAAAGTCATAAACACGAAAGTATTTTTACATCAGTGACAGTACAGGAAAACAATTCGGTGATGCTTTCTTCATTAGCAGGAAGTACATTAGGAGTTTGGGTTTCGCACGGAGAAGGAAAATTCAACTTGCCAATGGGCGAAGAAAATTATAATATTGTTTCTAAATATGCCTATGAAGGCTATCCTGCTAATCCAAACGGGTCCGATTATAACACAGCGATGTTGTGTGATAAAACAGGCCGCCATTTAGTGATGATGCCACATATTGAGCGTTCTACATTTCAATGGAACTGGGCACATTATCCAAAAGATAGAAACGATGAAGTTTCGCCTTGGCATGAAGCCTTTGTCAATGCCAGAAAATGGATGGAAAAAAAATAATTTTTATTAAAATACCAAAAGCGCGCTCTTTCGAGAGCGCTTTTTTTGTGGGATACTATTTAAATATTTAATGCGAGATAAACAATCTTACCTTGAAAAACAGGAAACGCATAAGAGGACAAGAAGCTATTTTTAAAAAGCTCTGTTGTATTTTGCAACACTAGGCGTTCAGTATAGCACTAGTTTTTCGGGAAATTTGAAAAAAAGTCCTACGGAGTCCTATAATTCAAAATGGACAACCATAAAACTGTGTCAAATCAAACCGTCAATGTATCAACAATCGCGGAAACAGGTCGGATTGCAATCGTGTTTTCAATGGTAGGCCCAGCCACCCAAACTGTTTTGTAAGTCACTTCGGTAGCTGCTTTGGTAACGGCATTTGATCCTAAAAGATAGCGAATCATTTTTACCCATTTTTTCAGACTTTTATTCTTGCTCAAAGTCCTTTCAATCCAAGATTGCTTCGTTCCTACTTTTTGAACGTAAGGTGTATTGATCACTGTGCAAGGCGTACCAGATATTTTCTCCGTTAGAACAATATCTTTAGCACCATAATCGACGCAAGCTTGTTTATACTCTTCAGAAACGCCTGATTCGATTGAGGCTATAAATGGACTACCCACAGATACGCCAACTGCACCATAATGTAACATTGTATCTAAATCCGCTTTAGTACTCACGCCACCTGCAGAAATAACGGGCAATGTTGTGTTCACATCCAACTCTTTTATTAAATCTTCTGGCGAATGATCCCCTCTGTGTCCTCCAGCCAAATTATTGACTGCAATCAGAGCATCGGCACCTAAACTTTCAACTTTTTTGGCAAAAGCCAAATCGGTAACGTCACAAAAAACTTTTATTCCTACTTTATGGGCGGCATTAATAGTTTCTTCGGGTGATCCTAAAGAAGTGATTATAAAATCTACTTTCTCGGCGCATAAAACAGCTAATTGGTCTTTGTATTTTATATTTGATTTATTGACAATCAAATTATATCCAAAACTTCCTCCGGGAACTTTAGCAGCTCTAAGCTCCAGAATTGAAGCGCGTAATTCCTCTAAGGTTCTGTAGTTTAGGGCCGGTATACAACCCGCCACACCTACTTTCATTCCTTCAATTACCATTTTAGTATTCGAAACTAAAAACATTGGGGCCATTATAAGCGGTCTATGAATGTTTAAAAGAGAGGTTAACGTGGGCTTTATCATTACTTTAAGTTTTAATTGAAACAAATATAAGTAAACATACTATGCATGCCTACTATTTACAGTTATATCATTCCAATGACGAACATACTAATTCACAAATATGAAACAGGTTTTGTTTTAAAAAAAGATTCGAAGCTATTTTATACTAGTAAAAACACTTAATAATTCTCATACCAATTGAATTTTTCTTTAACTATATTGTCCTTTTCTTTATGCATATAATCCAAGAGCGCAGCAGCAACTGGACCATGTTTTTTTCCTTTCAGCCATATTAAACTCCAAGTTGTTTTAATTGGCAACCCTTTAAAAGGAATCATTTGCAGTTCCTGACTGGATAACTCATTTTTGATTCCAATTAAAGGCATAATAGAACATCCTAATCCTGCGATCACCGCTTGCTTGACTGCTTCATTAGAAGTAAGTTCCATTTTTTTTTGAATAACAACAGCATTTCGCTCGATAAAACGTTCCATTGTTTGGCGCGTACCAGACCCTTTTTCCCTGTAAATTAGCGGAATTTCTTTGAATATCTCATTTAGATCTGTAGCATCTTTAAAGTCTGTTTTAGAGTCACTGACCAAATATAATTTATTTTGAAGCAAATCTAATTTTTCAATATTTAAGGTTGTAGGTAAAACAGACACCAAGGCAAAATCTACTTCGTTTTTTTCCAAACTACTAATTACTCCACTTTTATTGGTTACGTCCATTTGCAATTCGATGCCGGAATGTTCTTTAATAAAATCTGCTAGGAAGAACGGCATGATATATTTACCTGTCGAAACAATAGAAATTTTTAATCGTCCAGTTAATTGCCCCTTGTACGCCATCGTTTTAAAATTAATGGCCTCGACTTGATTTATTATTTTTTCTGCTACCTCAGCAATTTCGTTTCCAAAATCGGTAACATACAATCTTCTGCCTACCACCTCGGTTAAGGGAATGTCAAATTGATCTTGAAAATTTTTGAGTTGAATAGATACCGCAGGTTGTGTTAAGTGCAACTCTTCGGACGCTTTTGTGACACTCTGCGTTTTGACAACCTTTAAAAATATCTGAAGCTGATGTAAAGTATAATTCATAAATTTATTTAATGATTACTATTGCAAATATAAATAAAAATTTATGAATAAAAACACTCAAATTTGCTGTTATATAAGTAGCACCTCTTTTAGTAAACAAAAAAGAGTTTAAGTACGAGTATTTGTGAAATGAAAAACAAGAAAATTATAAAACAGGAATTGCCGCATACAGTCGTGCGCTGGAATTTGCTCTATACCATTTACTTTTCTAATATTTTGAATTAGTAACTAAATAATAGGATTTTAAAGATGCATATAGGTGCTTATGAAATTCGCTTAACTTTTTGATAAATTAGAAGTTAAGCGAAGTAATTCCACTTCAAAAAGCAGAACAACCTTAAAATTACAAATAATAAAATAAAAAATATTAGTACAGCTAATTCCACCGAAAAAATGAAACTAACAAAACCAACTTTTAAAATAATCCTATGGACTGCTGTTTTAATTTCAGCTTTAGTAATCACCATACTAATAGACGACTTACTTTCTACACAATTTTCATATTCGAAAAATATTATTGCCCTGTAATTTTATGATCAATTCTATCCTTTAACAACAAATAAATCCCACAATAAAACATGAAACTAACACGATCTTTTTTGACGCTAATGCTCTGGACTGTGATTTTGATTATAGCTACACTGAGCACCATTCAGCTTGACGATTTAATATTAAGCGAATTATCTTACGCAGTAATTTTAATTGCACTATTAAATCTTATCCGTTTACCATCATATAACACTATCAAACCAATTTTTACAAATGGAAAAAATACAAAAAATTCAATTGACTAAAGGGCCATTCACTAACCAAGAAGCCAAAGAAGTTTTATTCAATCTGATAAACACAAAAATTAATTTTCATAATCTTAAAAACTTTAGTTCTGATATACGATCAGGTAAAGCTGACCAAGTGGGTTTAAAAAGAGTACTAGAACTAACGGAAGCCAAAACAACTATAGATCAGATTATAAGTTACGCTAATAAAGAAAATCTAAAAATAAAAATAGATACTGATATCATGATTACAATTGAATAACAAATGTTCACACAAAGAAAGTTACTCATTGCTACTATGCATGAGAAAGAAAAAGTAATAGCTCCCCTTTTTGAAAAAGAACTAGGCGTCCACTGTTTTGTTATTCCAGACTTTGATTCGGATGTGCTTGGAACATTCTCTGGCGAAATAGAACGCAAGGACGATCCAATTACAACACTTAAAAATAAATGTTTAATGGCCTTGGCTCTCACAGATTGCGACATGGTAATCGCTAGCGAAGGTTCCTTTGGACCTCATCCCTCCCTTTTTTTTGCTCACGCCAATGATGAAATAGTGCTATTCCTTGATAAAAAAAACAAGTTAGAAATTATTGCCCGAGAACTGAGTCTAGAGACAAACTTTAATGGTGCTGAGATTAAAAATGAGTTACAATTAAGGGAATTTGCTGAAAAAGTAAATTTTCCTTCTCATGGTTTAATTGTAAAAAAAACAAAGGAAGATTGTACTGAAGTTGAAAAAGGAATTACAGATTGGGATACCCTCAACATCATTTTTCAAAAATTCATACAGCAATTTGGCATGACATACGTTGAAACGGACATGCGGGCAATGTATAACCCAACCCGAATGAAAGTGATTGAGAAGGCTATCAAAAAACTCCTTGCAAAAATACAATCCTGTTGCCCAACATGCTTTACACCAGGATTTGGAATTACCGATGCGAAACCAGGTTTACCCTGCAATTTATGCCACGGTCCTACTCGATCAACTTTAAGCTACATTTACACCTGTCAGAAATGCTCTTTTACTAAAGAAGATAAATTTCCAAATAAAAAATTAACTGAAGATCCCATGTATTGTGATTTTTGCAACCCTTAACAAATTATGATTAGTAATGCTATTGAACTCGCTGTAGAACTTTTAAAAAAGGAGGATATCATTGGTTTTCCTACAGAAACGGTTTACGGTTTAGCAGGAAATATTTATAGTGAGAAAGCAATTGAAACTATTTACCGCACGAAGCAAAGACCGTCGTTTAATCCTTTGATCGTACACATTAAACAAATAGAGGATTTAAATAAAGTAGCCATAGAAATACCTGAATCTGCTAAAATTTTGGCCAAACTATTTTGGCCTGGACCATTAACCCTTTTACTAAAAAAGCATGCTTCGGTCCCAGATCGCATAACTGCTGGAAAACCAACAGTTGCCGTTAGAATCCCAAATCATCCTGTTGCATTATCCCTTTTGCACCAACTCGATTTTCCTTTAGCAGCACCTAGCGCAAACCCATTTAGTTCTATTAGTCCAACTTCAGCGGAACATGTTGAGAACTATTTTGGAGACAAACTGCCGATGGTTTTAGATGGCGGTGTATGTAAAGCAGGAATAGAGTCAACAATTGTTGGCTTTCATGACGATGAAATAATTATTTATCGTTTGGGAGCCATCTCAAAAGAAGAAATTGAAAAAATTGTAGGACCAGTATCTCTTTTAAACAAAAACGAAAACGCTCCTGAAGCACCTGGTATGTTGTCAAGACATTATGCTCCTAAATCGACTTTATTTTTAACAACCAATGTTGTAGAGCAGGTTAAGTTGTTTCCAAATAAAAAAATTGGATTATTACTTTTTAAACAACCAGAAAAAGAGCAAGATGTTGCATGCCAAATTATTCTTTCTCCTTCCGGCAATTTACAAGAAGCAACTTCAAAATTATATGCTTCACTGCATGAATTAGACAGCATGCAAATCGACATTATCCTTGCTGAACGATTCCCTGATAATGACCTAGGAAGAACAATTAATGATCGATTGGAAAGAGCTTCCAAAAACAAATAACAATGAGGATTTTAATCAAAAATGCGACCGTAGTCAATGAAGGTCTAATGAAAATTACTGATGTTTTGATTGTTGGAGAACGTATCGAAACCATTTCAAATAACATTACAGATAATGAAGCACATATCATAGAAGCAGAAGGGTTATATCTTTTGCCTGGTATCATTGATGATCAAGTTCATTTTAGAGAACCGGGGCTTACCAACAAAGCAACGATTTACTCAGAATCTAAAGCAGCAGCAGCGGGAGGCATTACGTCTTATATGGAAATGCCAAACACGATACCAAATACCTTAACCCAACAATTACTGGAAGATAAATACTCCATTGCTTCTCAGACTTCCTTAGTCAACTATTCCTTTTTTATGGGAATTAATAAAGATAATTTAGAAGAAGCCCTGAAAACGAACACTGAAAATGTCTGCGGTATTACTGATGATGGACTTTATTTTAATAATGATGAAGGCATTTTGGCAAATTATCCCGATTTTTTAGAAAAACTCTTTTCGAGATCAGAGACACTTATTGCCCTGCATAGTGAAGATGACGCGATCATCAAAAGAAATACAGAATGGTACCGGAAACAATATGGTGCAGATATTCCTTTTGATTGTCATCCCAAAATAAGAAGCGAGGAAGCGTGTGTGACCGCTACAAAACGAGTATTGCAAATTGCCCGAGAACACAACAATAGGCTGCACTTCTTTCATATTTCTACTTTGGCAGAAGCCAATTTATTTGACAATGTAACTCCAATAAATGAAAAGCGAATCACAGCGGAGGCCTGCGTTCATCACCTTTGGTTTTCAGATCAAGATTATCAAAAATTAGGTTCTAGAATAAAATGGAATCCCGCTATAAAAACAGAACAAGATAAAAATGGTCTTTTACAATCGCTATTAGAAAACAGGTTAGACATCATTGCAACCGATCATGCACCTCATACTCTCAAAGAAAAGTCAGGCACCTATATTGAGGCTATGTCTGGAGGACCATTAGTGCAACACGCTTTGCCTGTAATGCTTGAATTGTTTCACCAAGGAAAGATTAGCTTGGAAAAAATTGTAGAAAAAATGTGCCACAATGTTGCTCTTATTTACAAAATCAAAGAAAGAGGATACATTCGCGAAGGCTATTTTGCTGATTTAGTTCTAGTAGACATCAATAAACCTTGGACAGTAACTCCAAATAATATTCTTTACAAATGCAAGTGGTCGCCTTTTGAAAATCAAGTATTTAAAAGTAAAATTATACAAACAATAGTCAACGGAACAATTGTATTTAATGACGGAGCCTTTAATGAATCGAAAACTGGAATGAGATTAAAGTTTTCTAAAATCCGATAGCGTTTTAAATATCTAAGTAGCATTAAACCCATAAAAATTAAAAGTAGTAACAAAATCCAACGAATCAAAAAATATGAACCTTAATTTATTAATTGAAAATCTAACAAATCCAGCATTACTCTTTTTTGTACTCGGAATCATAGCAGTATATTTAAAAAGTGATTTGGAAATACCACCCAATTCCTCTAAATTTATTTCTCTTTACCTACTTTTCTCCATAGGATTTAAAGGGGGTCAAGAATTGTCACATGAAGTATTCACGAGCGAAATTGTTTGGTCCATGCTATTTGGAATTTTTATCTCCTCTACAATTCCATTATATACTTTTTTCATTCTTAAACGAAAATTGAGTGTTTTTGATTCTGGCGCTATTGCTGCAGCTTATGGCTCCGTTAGTGCAGTTACTTTTGTCACGGCAGTTTCGTTTTTGGAGTCCCAGCAGCTAACG
The DNA here is from genome assembly GCF_900099915.1 of Flavobacterium omnivorum. Classification (GTDB taxonomy): domain Bacteria; phylum Bacteroidota; class Bacteroidia; order Flavobacteriales; family Flavobacteriaceae; genus Flavobacterium; species Flavobacterium omnivorum. The sequence continues at coordinate 12,120 of NZ_FNDB01000011.1, read as the reverse complement.
CTTCATGGTCACATGGTTGCCATTATGGCTTTAATGGAATCCCCTGCTATTATTATAGGGCTCGTTTTAATATCTTTTTTTAATAAAGATAAAACAACCACGATCGAAAAAAGTACCGTCATCAAACATTCTTTAACAAACGGAAGTGTGTTGCTTATCCTCGGTAGTTTGGTAATTGGTTTCTTAGCTAGCGAAAAACAAGCCCAAGGAATTGAACCCTTTACTAATGATCTATTTAAAGGATTTCTGGCTATATTTCTATTAGATATGGGAATAACAAGTGGTCGAAAACTCAAATCATTCTTTTCCTTTGGATGGTTCCCCTTCCTTTTTGCGATTCTGATTCCTTTATTCAATGGCTGCCTATTTGCCGTACTAAGTTCGTTGGTGACAACGGACATAACCAATCGCTTTATTTTTGCAGTACTAGCCGCAAGTGCCTCGTATATTGCTGTTCCCGCCGCAATGAAAATTACTGTTCCTAAAGCAAACCCAGGACTCTTTTTACCTATGGCGCTGGCGGTAACTTTTCCAATAAATATCACGATCGGATTGCCTTTGTATTTTCTTATTGTCCAAAATTTTTAAACCATTTATAGTATTATTCCTGTTCAAGTTATGATGGTTTTACTAATTTTAGAATACGAAACGTTTTTACATTTAAAATCAACTCATTACGCCTGAAATTAAGAAAACGATTTCGTGGATTTTCAATAATCCATGAAAGTTTTACGATATAAATTCTGATTTACTAATTTTATTCTTATTTTTTTTTTAATTTGCATCCAAATCCAATATTTTTATAATGACAAATATCACTCGCCTCTTTGATTTCCCTTATTATCAGCAAGAAAAGTACAATTCTATTCCAGATGCTTTAGTAAGCAAGCAGAATGGTGAATGGATAAAAACATCTACACAAGAATATATTGCCAAAGCCAATGCTGTTTCGCGAGCACTATTAAGAATGGGAGTGCAAAAGGGTGATAAAATTGCAATCATCTCCTCTAATAATAGAACGGAATGGAATATTATGGATATTGGCGTTTTGCAAATAGGAGCCCAAAACGTTCCTATTTACCCAACAATTTCTGAAGAAGATTATGAGTATATCCTTAATCATTCCGAATCTGTTTATTGCTTCGTGTCGGATGCAGAAGTACTTCGAAAAGTAAATTTGATTAAGGACAAAGTGCCTTCTCTTAAAGATGTCTACTCATTCAATGAAATTGAAGGGTGTAAAAACTGGAATGATTTATTGATTCTAGGCGTTGATACAGGAAATCAAGATACCGTTGAAGAGCGAAAAAATAATGTAAAAACCGAAGATTTAGCAACCATTATCTATACCTCTGGAACAACAGGTAGGCCCAAAGGAGTCATGCTTTCTCATAAAAATATTGTATCAAATGTTTTGAATAGTGCGATTAGAATCCCATTTGAAGCGGGGAGAAGTCGTGCTTTGAGTTTCCTTCCTATTTGTCATATTTTTGAGAGAATGATTTTGTACTTATACCAATATTATGGCGTTTCAGTATACTTTGGAGAATCAATTGACAAGATTAGCGATAATTTAAAAGAAGTAAAACCAACAGTTATCACGGCAGTTCCTAGGCTTTTGGAAAAAGTGTACGATAAAATTTATGCTAAAGGAAGTGAATTAACTGGCATCAAGAAGAAACTCTTCTTTTGGGCGATTGACTTAGGTTTAATCTATGAGCCGTATGGTAAAAATGGGATGTGGTATGAGTTCCAACTCAAAATTGCACGAAAACTGATTTTTAGTAAATGGAAAGAAGGCTTGGGTGGAAACCTTGATTTAATGGTTTCTGGAAGCGCAGCGCTGCAACCCAGATTAGCACGTATTTTTGCTGCGGCTGAAATCCCAGTTATGGAAGGATATGGTTTGACCGAAACTTCTCCCGTAATCTCCGTTAACGATCTAAGAAATCATGGTTTTAGAGTAGGAACAGTTGGGAAAGTTATTGATAATGTAGAAGTCTTAATAGCGGAAGATGGTGAAATTCTTTGTAAAGGTCCAAACGTTATGATGGGCTATTTTAAAGACGAAAAATTAACTAATGAAGTCATTACAGATGGTTATTTTCACACGGGAGACATTGGAATATTTGACCAAGATGGTTTTTTAAAAATCACGGATCGCAAAAAAGAAATGTTCAAAACTTCTGGAGGAAAATACATTGCGCCACAACTAATTGAAAATACAATGAAGCAATCTCGTTTTATTGAACAAATCATGGTGATTGGTGATGGACAAAAAATGCCCGCTGCATTTATTCAACCTAGTTTTGATTTTATCAAAGAATGGGCTGTTATTCACGGAATCAATATTGGAAAAAGCAATGAAGAAATAATTGTAAACGAAAAAGTAATTGAGCGCATCCAACTTGAAGTGGATAAGTTGAATGAAAAGTTTGGGAATTGGGAAAAAATAAAACGTTTTGAACTGACCCCAGATTTATGGTCTATAGAAGGCGGACAATTGACTCCAACACTAAAATTGAAACGAAAAATTGTAATGGAGAAATACATCGATTTATTTCACAAAATCTACAACTAGTAAACATAAAATCGTTCAGTTATGAAACTAAAAGTCCTGATTTTCGCCGCAATAAGTATGCTGTTGCTTTCTAATTGTGAGCAAAAGCCAAAGGAGGATTCTATCAAAGCAAATTATTTAGATTTCTCCAAACGGGACGACCAACTCACAGGTGGAATTAAAATGATCCCGATAAAAACACCAAAAGGGACTTTTAAGGTTTGGACGAAAACTGTGGGCAATAATCCAAAAATAAAAGTGCTGCTTTTACACGGCGGTCCTGGATTGACTCATGAATTGTACGAAGCTTTTGACGGCTATTTCCCCAACGAAAGTATTGAATACATTTACTACGACCAACTGGGTTCGTATTACAGCGATCAACCCAACGACAACAGTTTGTGGACTAACGAACGTTTTGTAGAGGAAGTGGAGCAAGTACGCATCGCATTAGGATTAGACAGTTCTAATTTTTACCTGATGGGACAATCTTGGGGCGGCATTCTAGCTATGGAATACGCGTTGAAATACCAAAAAAACTTAAAAGGCTTGATTATTTCCAACATGATGGCAAGTGCTCCAGAATATAATGCGTACGCCAAAAATGTTCTAGCTCCACAAATGGATCCTAAAATCCTAAAACAATTACAGGATATGGAGAAAAACAATGATTTTGATAATCCAAAATACAGCGAATTACTCTTTGAATACTATTACACCGAACATGTTTTGAGAATGCCACAAGCGCAATGGCCTGAATCCATAACCCGATGTTTCAAGCACATTAATCCTAACGTATACGTGTACATGCAAGGCCATAGTGAATTTGGTATCACTGGAAATGCGACTCTTAAAAATTGGGATATCAAAGACAAACTAAAAACGCTTACCGTTCCTACCTTGAGTATTGGTTCTAAATACGACACCATGGATCCAGAGCATATGAAATGGATTGCCAATGAAGTCCAAAACGGACGTTTCTTGTTTTGCCCTAACGGAAGCCATCTTTCGCAATACGATGACCCAAAAACCTATTTTCCAGGCGTGATTAAATTCTTGAAAGATGTGGATAGTGGAGACTTTAGGAAATCTTAAGAACAATACATATTACAAAAAACCACGAATTTGCGTTCATGGTTTTTTAATTTTAGGTGGAAAATGATAAAAACACAAGGCAATAAACCTGCTATCTTCAACCAAATATAAAATAATTACCAATAAATAATTATTGGTAAAATTGTTCTGTGATGTAGAACACAGTGTCGATAAAATACAAATTATTTTGAAAAGTCAATATGTTCTCGTCGTGTAAATCTTCAAGAATGATTCCTAAATCCGGATTAAAGTAATCGTTATTTCTTGTGTTTTCAAACCCATTTTCATCCAAAAAACTTTTTACATTTTCTAGTACTGTATTTTGATCTGATTTTATAAAAGGTTGCTCGACTACAGCATACAAAACTTCTTCCGATTCATAAAACCCTACTAATTGATACGCTGTGTCTGGAAAGAAATAATTATTTAACAGCAGATTATTGAAGTAATCCTCTCATGATAAATAACAAATAGAATCATTGAGTTTAAAAACCTGAAACTCATTGTGAAGATAAACCTTTTGCTCTGCACCGCTGGAAACAAAAGCAGTAATATCAATCTCGGTGTTCCAAAAATTATTTTGGTCGCAAAATTGCCTTATATTCTTTGCTTCTTCAGTTTTGATTTGCTTGCTCTCTTTAGCCTCGCTACTTGAGCTCTTGCCTCTTCTAAGGTAACGGGCGATTGCTTGGATAGCATCTCCATGCCTAACTTGGCTCTTTCCTGAAATGATATTTTGTAGTTCATGTTTCATGAAATTTTATATGGCAAAGATAACGAATTTTTATTACTACTGTTCAATGCGCTTATTGTACAAAATAAACCTGGTTTCTCAACTAGATATGTTTTGAAATTTCAAGAATTGGATATTTTTGTCCTAACGGAAGCCACCTTTCGCAACACGATGACCTAAAAACTATTTCCCGGGCGTGATCAAGTTCTTGAAAGATGTGGATAACGGGGAGTTTAGGAAGTTATAAAAGACTATTGTAAATTGAAAACCATGAATATCCTTCATGGTTTTCTTGTGTAAATAGCTGGATAACAGTTATAAAAGTCATTCCGACAAAGAGCTGTACAACAAAGACTTTCCTTTTTAAAATAATAAAAACCAATTAGCGGCTGTAATTATTTTTATTCCAAAATAGTAAATGCTACTAAAAGACAATTACATCATACTTGATCTTCATAATGCAGTGCATTATCGAAATATGAACCCATAATTTATTTTGGCAACAAATGACTCTCTCTCCAAATTTCAGCGCTCGAGTCAACAAAACTATTGGTCCCCGACATAGCTGCTTTATAAATCAAACCCATAATCTATAGTGTTATACTACACTAGCTTTAATTTCCTCACAAATCAAATTGCGTAAGGGATGGAAGTGGCATCCTTTTATGAATTCCTGATCCCGAAGCTTCGGGATTGGGAATTCATAAAAGATACAACGGATAGCCCGACCCGCAGGGATACGCCCAAAAAATATTAATTACTCTTAAAAACGAGCATAATCTCCTGTATTTCAGCGGGAATTTTTTATATTTAATACTTTTTAACAAAAAAATAATTGAATATATTATGCGTGCATAGTATTTTTTATTATATTTGAAAACGATATAGTTACTTATGAAAGATAAAACAATAGATTATATTCTACGTGCCACATGGCAAGCCGTTTCTAGAATGTACAACGAGGAAGCTTCTAAATATGGGGCAACCATGGCTACCGGGTTTGCTTTATTAAGCATGGATAAGGAAAAAGGAACCCCTTCTACTTCATTGGGTCCAAAAATGGGAATGGAAGCTACTAGCCTCACTAGAACCCTGAAATCTATGGAGGAAAAAGGCCTAATCATCAGAAAAAAAAATCCTGAAGATGGCCGTGGTGTATTGATTTACTTGACCGAATTTGGTAAAGAAAAAAGAGAATTATCAAAAAATACCGTATTAAAATTCAATGATGCCGTCAAACAATCTATTCCAGAAGAAAAACTAATGCATTTTATAGAGGTGGCTGACATCATAAATGAATTAATTCTAGACAAAAATATTTTTAATCGCACAACCGTCAGCGAACTGACGGATCAATCTGAAAAGATAGAAAATGAAATCTCTAAGATTGTCAGTAATTCTTAAAAATCAGGCTGTCTTTTTCTAACAAAAAAACAAATATAAACTAAGTATGAAACGCACAATTAAAAAAGTTGCAGTGATAGGATCCGGAATTATGGGTTCAGGAATTGCGTGCCATTTTGCCAACATTGGAGTTGAAGTTTTACTATTGGACATTGTTCCAAGAGAACTTACGGAAGCAGAAGCTAAAAAAGGACTGACTTTGGAAAGCAAAATAGTAAGAAACCGATTAGTGAATGAGCATTTAGCCAATTCTCTAAAATCGAAGCCCTCTCCTATTTACAGTCAGCAATTTGCAAGCAGAATCACAACTGGAAATACTACTGACGACATGGCGAAAATCGCTACTGTGGATTGGATTATTGAGGTTGTTGTGGAACGTTTGGACATCAAGAAAATGGTTTTTGAACAAATTGAGAAATTTAGAAAACCGGGAACTTTAGTAACTTCAAATACGTCTGGAATTCCAATTCACTTTATGAGCGAAGGAAGAAGTGAGGATTTCCAAAAGCATTTTTGTGGGACACACTTTTTTAACCCTGCGCGCTATTTAAAATTATTCGAAATCATTCCTGGCCCACAAACTGCAACTGAAGTTTTGGATTTCCTTACAGATTATGGTTCACGATTTTTAGGAAAAACTTCGGTTGTTGCCAAAGATACTCCGGCATTTATTGGAAACCGAATCGGGATTTACGGGATTCAAAGTTTGTTCCATTTAGTAAAAGAAATGGAATTAACGATTGAAGAAGTCGATAAATTAACTGGTCCAGTTATTGGTCGTCCAAAATCGGCTACTTTCAGAACGGTTGACGTAGTTGGATTGGATACTTTGGTACACGTTGCCAACGGAATCTACGAAAACTGCCCGAATGACGAACAACACGATTTGTTTAAATTACCAGATTTCGTCAATAAAATGATGGAAAACAAATGGTTGGGTAGCAAAACAGGCCAAGGTTTTTACAAAAAAGTAGACAAGGATATTCTCTCTTTAGATTTAGATACTTTAGAATACCGTCCAGCTAAAAAAGCGTCTTTTGCCACTTTAGAACTAACAAAAACGATAGATAAACCAATTGATCGTTTCAAGGTTTTGGTAAAAGGAAAAGACAAAGCGGGAGAATTTTACAGAAAAAGTTTTTCTGGAATGTTTGCTTATGTTTCCAATAGAATTCCTGAAATCTCAGATGAATTATATAAAATTGACGATGCAATGAAAGCCGGTTTTGGATGGGAAAACGGCCCTTTCGAAATTTGGGATGCCATTGGTGTTGAAAAAGGAATCGAAATCATGAAAGCAGAAGGTCTTGAACCAGCAGCTTGGGTAACTGAGATGCTAGCTTCTGGAAGTTCTAGTTTTTATTCTATAAAAGAAGGAGCTACATTTTTTTATAATATCCCTTCGAAGTCACAAAACAAAGTGCCAGGTCAGGATTCCTTTATAATCCTGAATAACATTCGCGAAAGCAAAAAAGTGTGGAGTAATAGCGGAGCGATTATACAAGATTTAGGAGACGGAATCTTGAATTTAGAGTTCCAATCCAAAATGAATACGATTGGTGGCGATGTTTTGGCCGCAATCAACAAAGCAATCGATCTATCTGAAAAGGAATATCAAGGTCTTGTTATTGGAAACCAAGCAGCAAATTTCTCTGTTGGAGCTAACATTGGTATGATCTTTATGATGGCCGTGGAGCAAGAATATGACGAATTGAACATGGCTATCAAAATGTTCCAAGACACAATGATGCGAGTGCGTTACTCTGGAATTCCAGTAGTGGTTGCGCCTCACGGAATGACTTTTGGTGGTGGTTGCGAAATGAGTTTACATGCTGATAAAGTTGTTGCTGCAGCGGAAACCTATATGGGATTAGTGGAATTTGGTGTTGGAGTAATTCCAGGTGGTGGAGGTTCGAAAGAACTAGCATTGCGTGCTTCTGATTTATTTCACAAAAATGATGTGGAGCTGAATGTATTGCAAGAGTATTTCTTGACTATTGCTATGGCAAAAGTATCTACATCTGGTTACGAAGCATTTGACACTGGATTGTTACAACACGGTAAAGATATTATTGTAGTGAACAAAGACCGTCAGATTGCTGAAGCTAAGAAACATGCGTTGATTATGGCTGAAGCAGGTTACACACAACCTATTCACAGAACGGACGTTAAGGTATTAGGAAAACAAGCATTGGGAATGTTCTTAGTAGGAACGGACCAAATGGAAGCTGGAAAATACATATCTGAACACGATAAGAAAATCGCCAATAAACTGGCTTATGTCATGGCTGGTGGTGATTTATCTGAGGCAACATTGGTAAGTGAACAATATCTATTGGATCTGGAACGTGAAGCTTTCTTGTCACTTTGTACAGAAAGAAAAACACTAGAAAGAATCCAGTTTATGTTAACCAAAGGGAAACCTTTACGTAATTAATTATTTTAAATTATAAATGTTGAATTTTAAATGTCTCGAAATATTTATCTCAACCTATAATTTAAAATTTATAATTCAAAATTCAAAATAAAATTATGAAAACAGCCTATATAGTAAAAGCATACAGAACAGCCGTGGGGAAAGCCCCAAAAGGGGTATTCAGATTTAAAAGACCTGATGAGTTAGCAGCAGAAACCATCGAATTTATGATGAATGAATTGCCAGATTTTGACAAAACTCGTATTGATGATGTTATGGTAGGAAATGCCATGCCGGAAGCAGAACAAGGATTGAACATAGGACGTTTAATCTCTTTGATGGGATTAAAAATTGAAGACGTTCCTGGTGTAACCGTAAACAGATACTGTGCTTCTGGATTAGAAACAATTGGTATGGCAACAGCTAAAATACAATCAGGAATGGCACATTGTATTATTGCAGGTGGTGCTGAAAGTATGAGTTTCATTCCAATGGGAGGGTACAAACCAACTCCGGATTATGCTGTTGCAAAAGCAGGAAACGAGGACTACTACTGGGGAATGGGTTTAACAGCCGAAGCAGTTGCACAACAATATAATGTTTCCAGAGAAGACCAAGATGAGTTTGCTTACAACTCTCATATGAAAGCATTGAAAGCGCAAGTTGATGGTAAATTTGACAAACAAATTGTTCCTATCACGGTAGAACAAACGTTTATCAATGAAAATGGTAAAAAAGAAACGAAGTCATACGTGGTAAACAAAGATGAAGGACCAAGAGCAGGAACTTCCAAAGAAGCGTTGGCAGGTTTAAGACCTGTTTTTGAAGCTGGTGGAAGCGTAACAGCTGGTAACTCTTCACAAATGAGTGATGGTGCTGCTTTTGTACTTGTAATGAGCGAAGAAATGGTAAAAGAATTGAATCTTGAACCTATCGCAAGATTAGTAAACTTTGCTTCTGCAGGAGTTGAACCGAGAATAATGGGAATAGGTCCTGTAAAAGCAATACCAAAAGCGTTGAAACAAGCGGGATTATCTCTAAATGATATCGGTTTAATTGAATTAAACGAAGCTTTTGCCTCACAGTCACTTGCGGTTATCCGTGAATTAGGATTAAATCCAGATATCGTGAACGTTAATGGTGGTGCAATCGCCATGGGACACCCACTAGGATGTACTGGAGCTAAATTGTCAGTTCAATTATTCGACGAAATGAAACGTCGTGGTGACAAATACGGTATTGTTAGCATGTGTGTAGGAACCGGTCAAGGAAGTGCTGGGGTTTATGAACTCCTTTAATTTATTTTAAATGATGAATTCTAAATTTTAAGTGAGATGAAAGAAAATATAATCGCTACAAAAACATTTGATTTTGCACTGAGTATAGTAAATCTTTTCATCTCCTTAAAAAAGGAAAATGAATTCATTATTTCTAAACAAATAGTAAGGTCAGCAACAAGCATTGGCGCAAATGTCGAGGAAGCTATTGCTGCCCAATCTAGAAAAGATTTTGTTCACAAAATGGCAATTGCCTCTAAAGAAGCGAGAGAAACCAAATATTGGTTGCGTTTATTGGACAAATCTAATCTAACAACAATTTCGATGACCAATTATTTAATTGAAATTGAGCATCTAATAAACATAATAACAAAAATTATTAAAACTTCTCAGGAAGCGAATACAAAATAATTTAAAATTTATAATTCAAAATTTAAAATAACAAAGTCATGAGCGACGTAACTAGAGGAGGACAATTCCTTGTAAAAGAAACAAAGTGTGAAGATATCTTCACTCCTGAAGACTTCAATGAAGAACAATTAATGATGCGTGACTCTGTAAAAGAGTTCGTAGACAAAGAATTATGGCCTAATAAAGACCGTTTTGAGAAGAAAGATTACGCTTTAACTGAGGAAACAATGCGTAAGGCTGGAGACTTAGGTTTTTTAAGCGTAGCTGTACCTGAAGCTTACGGCGGAATGGGAATGGGATTTGTAAACACAGTTTTAGTGTGTGATTATATCTCCGGAGCAACAGGGTCATTCTCGACTGCTTTTGGAGCACATACTGGAATTGGTACAATGCCAATTACTTTATACGGTAGTGAAGAGCAAAAACAAAAATACGTACCTAAATTAGCTTCAGGTGAGTGGTTTGGTGCTTACTGTTTAACTGAGCCAGGAGCTGGATCAGATGCTAACTCAGGGAAAACAAAAGCTGTTTTATCTGAAGACGGCAAAACATATTCTATTACAGGTCAAAAAATGTGGATCTCGAATGCAGGTTTCTGTAGCGTTTTCATCGTTTTTGCTCGTATTGGAGACGATAAAAATATCACTGGATTCATTGTAGAAAATACTGCTGATAACGGTATTTCAATGGGTGAAGAAGAACATAAATTAGGAATTCGTGCTTCTTCCACACGTCAAGTTTTCTTTAATGAAACAAAAATTCCTGCTGAGAACATGTTATCTGAACGAGGAAACGGATTCAAAATTGCAATGAATGCTTTAAATGTTGGACGTATCAAACTAGCTGCTGCTTGTTTGGATGCACAACGCAGAGTAATTACAAATGCTACTTCTTACGCAAACGAAAGAATGCAATTTAACACTGCTATTTCACAATTTGGAGCGATCCGTTCTAAATTAGCAGATATGGCAACTAGCTGTTATGCTGGTGAAAGTGCTACTTATAGAGCTGCAAAAGATATTGAAAACAGAATTACAGCTCGTGAAGCTGAAGGATCTACACATCAAGATGCTGAATTAAAAGGGGTTGAAGAATATGCAATTGAATGTTCTATCCTTAAAGTTGCCGTATCTGAAGATGTTCAAAATTGTGCCGATGAAGGTATCCAAATCTATGGTGGAATGGGATTCTCTGAAGATACTCCTATGGAAAGTGCTTGGAGAGATGCTCGTATTGCTCGTATCTATGAAGGTACAAATGAAATCAACAGAATGCTATCTGTAGGAATGTTGATTAAAAAAGCAATGAAAGGCCATGTTGATTTATTAGGTCCTGCTACTAAAGTTGGTGAGGAATTAATGGGTATTCCTTCTTTCGAAACTCCAGATTACTCTGAGTTATTTGCAGAAGAAAAAGAAATGGTTGGAAAATTGAAGAAAGCTTTTTTAATGGTTGCTGGTAGTGCAGTTCAAAAATTCGGAACTGACTTAGACTCTCACCAACAAATTTTAATGGCTGCTTCAGATATGTTGATCGAAATTTACATGGCTGAAAGTACAATCCTTAGAACTGAGAAATTAGTTAAAAGAGAAGGTGAAGCCAAAGTGCAAGAGCAAATTGCAATGGCAAAATTATACTTGTATCAAGCAGTGGACATTGTCACACAAAAAGGAAAAGAAAGTGTAATCTCTTTTGCTGAAGGTGATGAACAACGCATGATGCTAATGGGCTTAAGACGTTTCACTAAATATGCCAATATGCCAAATATTGTTGGATTAAGAGAAACAATCACATCAAAATTAGTAGCTGAAAACGCATATTGCTTCTAATTTAAAGATCGTTTTTAGATTTTTTATTTGTCTAGAAAACCGCAACTGTTATAAACAGTGCGGTTTTTTTATTGCTCTACTGTCCCGTCCTGAAATAGCGATACACAAAAAGTATCCTAATGGAAAAACATGAAGAAACACGCTATGTGAAGCGGACTCAAAAAGATTATTCAATGTCTTTTAAATTACAAATTGTTCAAGAAATTGAACGAGGACAACTTACAGTTACAGAATCCACAAAGACTTATGGCATTCAAAATAGATCAACTGTTGTTAAATGGCTTAGAAAATTCGGTAACTTTGATTGGGAAAACCAAACACCATTTACTATGTCAAAGTCGCCAGAACAAAAGATAATGGAACTTGAAGCCAAAGTAAAACTTCTAGAGAAACAG
>NZ_FNDB01000010.1 GCF_900099915.1 Flavobacterium omnivorum | reverse complement strand
TTTTACTTTGGCTTCAAGTTCCATTATCTTTTGTTCTGGCGACTTTGACATAGTAAATGGTGTTTGGTTTTCCCAATCAAAGTTACCGAATTTTCTAAGCCATTTAACAACAGTTGATCTATTTTGAATGCCATAAGTCTTTGTGGATTCTGTAACTGTAAGTTGTCCTCGTTCAATTTCTTGAACAATTTGTAATTTAAAAGACATTGAATAATCTTTTTGAGTCCGCTTCACATAGCGTGTTTCTTCATGTTTTTCCATTAGGATACTTTTTGTGTATCGCTATTTCAGGACGGGACAAATATAGGAAATAAAATTGTTGCTACTACGCGACTGCATTTTTTTATATCCGAACGAATAAAATACCTCTAGCGTATATTTTAGAACTTCTTTTACGTAATTTTTATTCTAAGACGTGGTGGTGTATCGAAAACCCGTTAGTTCGAGTGGCTCGTTTTTTTGTTGGATGTACCAAGAGTTCGTCTGTCCGAGTGCCCCGCTTTTTTTTGCGGGGTGTATCGAGAACCTTCAACCGAAACACTTGAAATCTTTACTGTGTTATTAAACACATACCCTTACTCTTTCGCGAAGAAATCCTGTACCGCTTCTCTTATTCTTTCTCTTTCGCTATCGGTCAGATTGGATCCAGAAGGCAGACACAAACCATTGTCAAACAAAGTTTCCGCTACGTTGGTGCCATAATATGGATAGCGCTCAAAAATAGGTTGTAAATGCATTGGTTTCCACAACGGACGTGATTCAATATTAGTCTGATCCAAAGCCAATCTCAACGCTTCCCGATCGATTCCTGTCGCTTCATTGGGGGCAACTAAAATAGCGGTTAGCCAATAATTAGCAAAATAGTCAGCGTCAGGAACTGTAAAAACGGTTACCGCCGCAATATCCTTGAATACATCAACATAAAAATCATGCATGTCCCGACGCAATTGTACATGGGCATTTAACACCTGCATTTGGCCTCGACCAATTCCGGCACAAATATTGCTCATGCGATAATTGTACCCTATTTCGCTGTGCTGATAATGAGGTGCTGCATCTCTGGATTGCGTTGCAAAAAAAATGGCTTTTTCTTTAAGCGCTGCCGTGGGAGTTACTATAGCGCCTCCGCCAGAAGTGGTAATAATTTTATTGCCATTGAAAGACAATACGCCGATGTCCCCAAAAGTACCGCATTTTTGACCTTTAAAACTGCTTCCTAAGGCTTCAGCGCTGTCTTCCAGAATAGGAATTCCATGAGTATTAGCAACTGCTCTTACGGCTTCAATTTTATACGGTACGCCGTAAAGGTGCACCGCTATAATGGCTTTTGGCTTTTTCCCTTTTTCAATTTCACTAGTGACTGCTTTCTCAAGCGCTACAGGGCATAAATTCCAAGTATCTTCTTCGCTGTCTATAAAAACAGGAGTAGCTCCTTGGTACAAAATAGGATTGGCTGAAGCCGAAAAAGTCATGCTTTGACACAGTACAGTGTCTCCAGCTTGCACCCCTAACAATACTAGACCCAAATGGATTGCCGCAGTTCCGGAACTCAGCGCTCCTACATGCGCTTCATGGCCCAAGTAGTCCTCTAAATCTTGTTCTAGTCCCGTAACATTAGGTCCTAATGGCGCTACCCAATTAGTATCAAAAGCGTCTTGTACATAGTTGCGTTCGGTTCCTCCCATGTGCGGAGAGGAAAGCCATATTTTTGAATTATTCATTTTATATTAAATTTAATTATTTTACCAGGATTCCCAACTACTACGGCATAATCTGGTACGTCTTTGATGATAACAGCACCAGCACCAATGACGCTCCATTTACCTATTTTGATTCCTTGAATTACAGTAGCACCAATTCCAATGTGACTGCCTTGCCCAACACTTACATTTCCTGCTAAGGAAACATTAGGTGATAAATGCACATAATCTGCAATTAAACAATCGTGTTCAACAACTGCGCCCGTGTTAATGATGCAATGCTTGCCAATGTGTGATTCCGCATTAAGTACAGCACCTGCCATAATTACACAACCAACATCAATACTAGCATATTGTGAAAGAATAGCCTTTGGATGTAAAGCGCTATAAAAAGCAGTACCCAATGCTTCAGCAATCTTTTTTCTTATGGCGTTATCTCCAATGGAGATCAGCATTTTTTTTTTTGAAAAATCAATACTATTCTTAGTGGAAACTACAGGGATTCCTAATAGATAGTCCGCTGAGGGAGCATCATCAAAAACGGCTTCCACAGTATAATTATTTGATTTTAGAATATCAATAATTACTTTACAATGACCACTGGCTCCGTATAAATATTTTTTATTATCCATGAAAAGGTTCTATTGTAGCAGCATTAGCTGCATTAATCCCTTCGCTTTTTACTACTTTTTGAATGGTCATGAATAGAATTTTTACATCTAAAATAAAGGAAAAATTATCGACATACCAAACATCATATTCAAATTTTTTATCCCAACTAATAGCATTGCGCCCGTTCACTTGTGCCCAACCTGTTATTCCAGGCTTTACCTCGTGCCGCCTTTTTTGAAAATCAGAATACAGTTCAAGATAATGAACCAATAACGGTCTTGGACCTATTAAACTCATATCGCCCATCAAAACGTTGAACAATTGAGGAATTTCATCAATTGATGTTTTGCGGACAAAAGATCCAATTAGTGTCAATCGCTCGGCATCTGACAATAAATTACCATTTGGGTCTTTCTTGTCATTCATCGTTTTGAACTTAATAATCTTGAAAATTACACCGTCTTTACCTGGGCGCAATTGAAAGAAAAAAGGTTTTCCCTGATTGGCAAAATACAGCCCTAAAGTTACCAAAAGAAATAACGGACTTAAAAGAAGCAGTCCCATTAAAGCTCCAAAGAAATCAATGATTCTTTTAAAAAAGGTTTTATACATTTTTTTCTAATCTTTTATATTCTGCTAAAATAGCCTCCCACACAACTTCCTGTTTATAACGGGAAACAATCAAAGCTCTGGCATTACGTTGCAGTTCGTTGTAAAAAACCAAATCGCACATCATCTTCATCATCTCTTCTTGCAGTGCGTTAGTACTTTTGACAGGGACAATAACCCCATTTTGTCCATCAATGATGATTTCATTAGAACCGTTAATATTGGTAACAATACTGGGTAAACCCATAGCTCCGGCCTGTAAAACTACATTCGGAAAACCTTCACGGTAACTAGGAAAAACCAAACAGTCACCGATGCCTAAATACGGACGAACATCTTTTTGAAAACCGACTGAAATGATATGGGTATTGGATGCTATTTCTTTCAGGGTTTCTTGTTCTAATGGATCTAATTCGGATTCTAAAGGCCCGACGAGAAGTAATTTTGAATTTTGAATTTTGAATTTTGAATTGACAGCCTCGTATAACAGATTTTCGTTTTGATGCTCTCCTTTCGACTCGTGATTCTCCCCCTTTGAATCTTCGTTTTTGAGTTTTTTGAATGCAGAAACCAGTTCATTAATTCCCTTATCTGCAACCAAACGGCCAACAAATACAAAAACAAAATCATTATCAGTTATGCCTAATTCATGTTGCAAAGACTCTTGCTCTTGAAGAGGTAACATTTCCTTTGAAAAAAAATGGGTGTCAATACCATTTACATTACCATTAGCAAGAACTCTTAATGGTTTTGAAGTGATACGATACGAAATCAAATCCTTCTTAACGCCTTGTCCTTCCGGATAAATATGCGTAGCACAAGAACAAAGCAAACGGTCCATTCCAATTAAAAGTTGTTGCAAAAAACCTTTTTTCGTAGGAAAGATAAGCCCCGTAAACGTGTGAATGCGAACTGGAACTTTAGCAAAATAACCAGCCAGCATCGTGAGTAAACCTGCTTTTGGTGTTATCGAATGAACGATTAATGGTTTTTCCTTTTTGAAAAGCCAGTACAACTGCCACAGGGATTTTAAATCTTTAAGCGGACTGATGCTCCGTTGCATAGGAATGGAATGGATTGACACTTGTTCTCTTGCCGCAACGGCTTCTAAGTGTTTATCGGTACCAGACACGGCAAGAACCTCATATTGCTGCTTTAAAAAAGCCAATTGCCCTTTAAGAAGATAATCCAGGGACATGGCAATGGTGGAAGTGCGGATAAGTTTAGACAAAATATAAATTAGTTATTTCTACTTACAAAGTAATTTATGCCCAACAGCGTTAAATAAACACCCACTACAAATTTATATTTTGCAAAAGCAAAAAACAATTTCCAGTGTATGGGAAAATAATTTAATTCTAATTGCTTGTACGCTTTTTCATATAATGGATCACTTAGGATTTGCTTTAAATTCTTAATCCTATCTCTATATCCTTTAGGATTTTGCATTTCATTCAATCCTAAGCCAATAATACTTAAGGCTATTCTATTATTAAACGCAATATGATAATCTTCTTTTTTATGCGCAATTAAATTTTGAATTCTATTGAACAAATTTTTCCAATCTGAGAATAAATTTTTCTTGTTTGTCGAGGTAAACGAATTTAAATTATACCTCCTGTAGTGATATAAAGGGCCGTCAATAACAAATGAAGTTTTACAGTATTCAAGATATTCTAAATTAAATAATAAATCCTCTGATGTTCCTATTTCTTTAGTTGAAATAAATTGTATTGAATTCCGATTTATAATGTCACTCCTATATAATTTTGCCCATACAGTCACCAAACTATCAGCTTGTGATGGATCAGACAATTCTTCTCCAATTAACCCAACAATTCTTCTTTGAATAAATGCTGACGAATAAAATCCTGCACAATTCAATTTACGTATTTGAGAGTTATTTATAAATTCTCGATAATAAGAAGCTATAACTAAATCATGATTCGTAGCATATTTTGACATTTGTTCCAGACAATCAGTGTCTAACCAGTCATCGCTATCAACAAACATGATAAAGTCACCAGTAGAAAGTTTGATACCCGCATTACGGGCACCGGAAAGACCTGTATTTTTTTGATCAATATATTTTATACGATTATCTTTTCGCGCATAATCTTCAATAATTTGCAGGCAATTATCAGGGCTTTCGTCATTAACTATGATAATTTCAATGTTTTGATACGTTTGATTTATCAAACTATCCAGACATTCCTGAAGATAATTTTCAACATTATAAACTGGAACTATTATTGAAATTAAGGCTTTAAACATACTACTTTTAATTTATCATTGATTTAAAATCGGCATGCAAATCCTTGGTAACAATTTTTGCATCATGGTTTCTTACGCCGCATTCCCATGCTTTGATTGCATATTCATTAATTTGTTCCGGAAACTCTAATAAATGTTGCAAAGTCTTTTTTATTTCGGAAACATCAGCAACACAGATGGCGGCATCCTCGGATTTAAGGTATTTGTAAGGAGAACTCTCCTTAGAGCAAATTGCCAAAATTCCTCTGCCAGTATGCATCAAATCTATAATTTTAGTGGAGAAAGAAAGTCTGGTGAGCAATCGCTGCTTTAATTCAAAAGATTCCACATGTAATACTAAATCAGCACCAGAATATTTAATATTTAACTGTTCCATGGAAACCTTACCTAATAACAAACTGTTTTGACCATCATCTAGCAACAATTTAAGTTTTTCAGTGATGGGCGTCTGCGTATAAATATGCAGCTGAATTTTAATTTCATTTTGATTGATTTCTTTTATTGCTTGCGCTAATTTATGCAAGGTTTTAAACCGATTGTAAATTAGATTTCCACCATACATTATAATTAAAGGATTTCCACAGTCTGTTTTTAACGGAGGAACCCCTTCAAAATTTCCTGTTTTTTTCAATACTTTCATTGGTACTTTCAATACGGGCTGGTATTCTTCAAGCTGCTCCTGTGTCATCGTATACAACAAGGAATAGTGTTTTGCGGTAGCAATAACATTTTTTCGCAATAGTAGTCTGTTAAACCAGTATACAGGAGAAATAGAAAACTGACGAAAGGTAAGATGATCGTCAGAAACGTATGATACCAATTTTTTATTTGTCAGCTCTGCAACATAGCGGTCTATACGGTGCATAAAAAGACTATAATACATGGGTGCAAAAATCACATCTGGATTGTAATCTAGAACGAATTTTTCCAATTCAGGCGTTTGCCATTTAGAGCCTCTCCAAATCAAATCTTGCAGGGTATGAAATATAGGGAAATTTAATTTTTTTAAAAAAGTAAGCCAATTGGAACTTGAGGGATTTTTAATCGTTAATTCGTCTTGAATCAAATAGTCTGACGATTGCAATTCTCGTCCAAAAGTTTGGTTTTTAAGGAATGCTTTTATGACTTCTCCTTCCGAAATATGAAAATATTTTGCACAAATAGAATTAGAAGGCATTGCAGGATTAGTAAAAATTTGTGCAAATTCATATTCATCAGTAAAAGTACTGAACAAATTGGAAAGTACATTTCCGCCATTACTGTCTTCCCGCCATGATTCTCCAGAAATAATTAATATTCTTTTCTTATTCATTGAATTAAACAATTTTTTTTAAGCTAGGCCATTTGTTAAGGGCAAAATGAGCCGTTCTAAAAATTTTAGCTCCAAATTCAATCCCGAAAAGTTCAATTACTGTTCTACTCAAAACCGTCTTTTTTCCTTGCGCATATTTTAGTATCCCTGAATTTTTTTTGAGTTCTGCATGCAATATCCTTTTTTCATTTGCAGGAACGCTCGCATAGATAATATAAGCGGTAATATACTGATAGGCTAAATAGGATAACAAATATGTATTAGTAACTGACAAATCTTTCTCTAATTCAGGCCTCCATTTTGACACTGAAAACAAAATATCTACAGCACTTTTTGAATCTGCGGTTGTCGTTATGGCACCCGGTCTGTTTTTTATATACATATAAAACGCATCATTAACTGCATCGAAAGATGCTGCTTTACTAAACGAATTAATCAGCCAATCAATATCCTCAGCTTTTATACCTGTTACAAAAAACAGCTCATGCTCTAATACCAAACATCTTTTAATAGTTAAAATCCAGGCTGAACCGGGAAAATGATGAGTTGCAAATAAGGACTGTATTGCTGCATCTTTACCTTTTCTAATGGATGCTATGTCATAATTTCCTCTTGCCACTATAAGCGTATAGCTCTCTACAAATACATCTTTGGCGCCATAAAGGATTATATCTGCGTTTGAAACTTGCATGGATTGGACCAGGTTAAACAAACAATCTTTACCATCCCAGTAATCATCGCTGTCTAAAAACATTATGTATTCTCCCATAGCACTCTTAATCCCTTCATTACGAGCATCTGACAAACCACCGTTTTTTTTATGAATAACCTTTACTCTGGCATCTTTTTTTGCGAACTCATCGCAAATTACAGGACAATTATCGGGTGAACCGTCATCAACAAGGAGTACTTCAATATCCTTAAAATCTTGATCGAGCACACTACTGATGCATTTATGCAAATAGGCTTCTACTTTGTAAACCGGAATTATAATACTGATTAGAGGCATTTAACTTAATTTATTAGGCGTAAATTTTTTATAAATAGATAAAATTAATTCTTTCTCATATTTGTTTAAGCTAAAAAACCACATAACAACTATGTATACTAAAGCTATAATACTAGCCTTTATAAAAAAAACAACAAAATTAGTAGCCGGAATATAATAATTAACTGCAAAACCAAATCCCAAAGCTATCGCTAGAGATGGAGCCATTTTTAGTAAACAGGCCTTAAAAAAATAAATTATGTTTATTTTCATTATCTTTTGGTAGAAAATATTTATTATTATAACTTCAAAAATTAATAGAGAAATTACAATTCCCATTGCGGCACCTAATGCTCCAAAGTATGGTATTAAAAATACAGATAATAATATACTCATTATCGCAGCAACCATAAAAATGATAGCCTTAAATTTAATTTTGTTTTCAACATATAACAATGTCGAAGCGATTTCTTGAGTAAGCGTAAAAAAACCTGGAAAAATTAGCATAAGTACTATTGGATAAGAATTAGCAAACTTTGGTCCCATCCAAAGAACAATAAATTCTTGACCCAAGGTAATCATTCCAATGTACAATATTCCAATTATAAACAATTGAATTCTACCTACTTTCACCATTAATTGCAGCACTTGCTCTCGATTTTCTGAAGTAGATAACAACCCGGAGACTTTAGGCAAAAATAAACCATTTAAGGCACTGGCAAAAGTCCAAACGTAGCTTTCTATTAACATTCCAATAGAAAAAACAGCAATAGCCGTTGTGCCTGAATAAATTCCTAAAAGTGTAGGGGCAATATTGATTATCAAGCGTTGGGCAATCCCCAATACTGAAGTCCATGCGGAAAAACCAAAAAGTTCTTTAGTTAACGCTTTGCTTTTATATTTTAAGTCAATTTTTATAGCAGTAGTTTTAAATAAATAAATCAATTTAAATAAAATAACTATGATTCCTATAAATGCATTGATGGCTATAATGGCATACAATTTATAGCCCAATAAAAGAGCGATAACCATAAAAAGTATTACTCCAATTTTACTAAAAATATCACAAAGCTTGAGTACCACAAAGCGTTCAAAAGCAATAAATACACCATTCAAAGACATGAACGGAAACGAAACTAAACTAAATAGACCCGCAATTACGTAGATGGTTTTGAACTTTTCAATTTCAGCAGAATTGAGCTGTAGAAAAATATTCTGCAGAAAAAAAAACACAACAACTAGTGCTATGAGCATTATTAAACTTATCAAAAGATAAATTTTAGTAGTAATACTCAACAATTGGTTTACCTTTTGCTCATTATTTTCAGCGCGATATTTGGCTAAAAAACGGGCAATAGCTTGTCCTAAACCAAAATCAATCGTAAAATAAATTAAAAAAGAAGATACCAAAACATACAAACCATAATCTGATTTACCAATACTATTAACCATCCAAGGTGTATAAATTAAACCTGTGATAATATTAAAAACAATTGATATGTATGATATAATTGCTGCTGTTTTAATTTGTTTATTGCTAGTTTCTGTCATTTGAATTTATATAAATACATCCGTTCATTTTTTATTATAAAAATCATTAATTTTCTTTTAAGAAATATCTTAAACTTATCTAATAAAAACCTTGAAAAACAAAAGAGCTCCTTTCAATCCAAAATATCGCATTATCCACGCAATAAGATGATGTCTAGAACTATCATAAAATTTAGAATATTTTAAAATATGTTTATTTTCATCTAAGACAACAAACAATTCACTTTTTAATTGATTATTAGTTATTATATTTGCATAGATATGCAGGCTTGATAAATACAAGGATATAAATCTTTTGTATAGTACACGCTTTTGTAAAGTTGAAATACTTGTTTTTTCAAAAAAATTAATTAAGACTCCGGTAGTAAACCCTTTATCAAAAGCTTTTTTAAAATAATTTTTCTCCGTAGCTATTTGGGTTACAGAATCTTCGGGTGTAGTTCTGAAGTAGATAGGTTTAGGCAGTATACAAACCTTTTTTGCCCTGTAAAATGCCTTAGGGGTCCACTCTTCATCATCACAAATTAGATTCTTAAAAAGATTATTTTTATTTAATATAGTCTTTTTCCACAATCTTGATCTTGTGGTAGGATGATAGATGTCTTCTTTAATCAAATACTCCATTACTTCAATTCCATCAAAAATTAACTTCTTTGGCTTATTTTTATTATTCCATACTCCTAAAAAATCTGACAATACTATATCACAATCATTTTCTTCAGCAATTTCAATCATTTCAGAAAAACAATTTTTATCACTTAAATAGTCATCCGCGTCCACAATAAAATAATAATCTCCAATACCTTGTAAAATTCCAGAATTAACCGCAAGTGCATGGCCTCCATTTTCCCTGTGGATTACCTTAATTCTACTATCTTTTTTAGCATAATCTTCACAAATTTCTGGGCAATTATCAGGTGATTGATCGTCTACTAAAATATATTCAAAATCGGTAAATGACTGATTTAAAACAGACTCAACACATTTATGAATTAATTTTTCCTTATTATAGACAGCGGTAACAACTGTAATCTTTGGTTTAGAAATCACATTCATTTTTTTTTCTTTAATATTTAATAACTTATATCTTTCCTAATGAATAATTACTTTAAGAATCTTCGTTTAAATCCTTTAAGAATTGAATTAAAATCACCGCCTATTATACGATAAGTGATAGACTCTATTAATCGATAGAGCTTTACTATCGGGTATCCATCTCCCATTAAGCGGTCCAATCGTTTTTTGAATTCTAAATCATTAACCATATATTTTGGATGCTTTAAAGGAAAAACTAATGTATACGTTTTCATAAAATAAATACTTCTAAGCCCCCTAGGAATGAATTTTATCGAGCTCACAGAATTAGCACCATCATTAGACAAGCCGATATTACTTATCATATTATATTTTGGAACAATATTTAATTTAGAATTCATTAACAAATTCATCCCTAATTGAAAAGACCAAGATGTCAATGGTTTTCCCTTTTCTATATTGCCTTTCAAATATTCAGCCATACTTTCTAATTTAGAATCAGTATTGTAAACTATCTTTGTTGAATATTTATCTTCCAAAAAAAGTAAATTATAATCTACATCATCCCAAACACGTTTCCAAGTTGCCCAGCCCCAGATAGATCCTGAAGTAGTAAAAAAATAATCATCAGGTGCCTCTTCATGCACACCTAAATTATTCATTCCACAGATCAATCCTAATCGTTCATCATCTTTATATCTTTCCAATAACTCTGACGTAAATGGAAATAAATCTTGCGACGGTACGCAGTCATCCTCTAAAATCAATAATCGGTCTACGTATTCAAAAGCCCAATTAAGCCCCGAAAACACACGCATTCCGCAACCTAAATTTTTGAATGAATAATTGGTATACACTTCACATTCCCAATCGATATTACTAACAATTTCTCTACATTTTTTTATATTGTTTTCATCACTTAAATTATTAATTCTGGCACCATCTTGAATTAAAAAAAGCTTTTTAGGTTTAGCTTTTCTAACTTCTTGAAAGGTAATTTTAAGTAAGTCTGGTCTGGCAAAAAATATTAAAGCTATTGGAGGGGTATTATCAAATAAAATATTCTTCATTTTTTTTTTATTTTAAATAAAAAAGTAACATCTTGTTACTTTAAACATAGAGCAAATATAAAAACTACTACTATATTTGAAAATTTTTTAATTTTTCAATCATTTTATTAATAGATAAAGACCTCTTTTTTAAATAATTACTAAATATTTTTTCAGCCTCAATAATATTTATGACATCTTCATAATTATTTACTGAATTCTTTTTCCTAGTGAGCTTATTTACCACTTTATTAAAAAAATCTTTATAAGGTCCATTTATAATTTCTACAATTAATTTGATTTTTAAATTTGCTTTATTAACACCTTCCTTTTTAAAAAACATAGTATAATTCTCAATTATAATTTTTCTGTATTCACTATAATTATAATAACAATAAGCTGATAATCTAGACACATTAAATATCCCAATCAAATCTTCCCTATTCATATCTTTTAAAGCAGCTAATGCTGAGTCAGCCCATATAGTTTCTACACTATAAAATTTCGGCACCAAACTTGACCATTTATAATTATCATGACCTTTAAGTTGAGGAGCATCTTCCAGTTTCCCAACATGCCTTCCTGTTGCAGCCTGTCCAGAACCGCTGTTACTACAAACCCCAGGAATTGTCAAAGGATAATCAATTTTCAAAACCTTATCAACAACTAAAGATAATGCCAAAGAACTGTAAATATCTGGTGATAACCCCCCAAAATAATTTCCTGTTATTTCTTTTACTTCATTCATAGCCCTTTTTGTAACTATACCATGGTATATTTTTACCAAATTATATTTTAGATAATTTTGCCCACCAGATTTAAGAAGCTTATTCAGCTCTTTTTTTGTTTCATACAATTTTGCATTCATACTAAAATCAATAATCATAAGATTCCCATTATCATTTTTATAATATGAAATCCCTGTATTGGGCCATATGTAATTAAGTCTAATTTCAGGAGAAATAGCTTCAATATTTTTAGATTTTGCCCAATGTACAAAATCCACAATTTCCGGATTAACACCATCATCATCTCCAATCATACATAAATATTCACCATCAGCTTGCTCGACACCTCTACTGAAATTTTGGATAAAGGATAATGTACCTGGAGAATAATTATATTTAATTCTATGAAGATCACTACTATTTATAAATCTATCAAACAAAGAATTAGTATCACTATTATCCTGTAAAACTATTTGTACATCATCATTGGTTGCTCCTAAAACCTGCATTACGGACGCAAAAGCATAATCCTCTCTATTCCTAGTAGGAATGATAATTGATAATAAATAAGTTTTTTTAAGTTCCATTGTCATTTTAATTAGTTTTATATTTTAATTATAATAAGCTTTAAACAAGCGCATTTCTTCCCAAAAAAAACCATAGGGTGACGTATTCCAATTTGATTTTAGAAATAGCGCAATTAAAACTATTATGATAAAAAAAGTAAGATCTCTTTTTACACGAAGAGAAACTGCTTGAAAAGAATATATTATTTCCGGAATAAATAGCAGCATAAAAATAGAAAAATATTGCACTACCCGCATCGCAGAAGGATTTACCCAAGTTAAAGGAATGAAAAGCAACGCTATCGCAAAAGCATTGTAATACTGCTGTGCCTTTATATTATTTTGCAGAATAGTTTTGCTCCGCAATAAAGCAACAATCGAAATTAATAAAAACAGTGCCGTAAAAGTCGAAGTTCCGGCCGCTTCATTAATACCATATTCTTCATAGCCTCCTAAGATCTTTAAATAGGTGGATAGATTATTTCTAAACACCATAATAATTGGAAAAATTAAAAGGACTACTCTAAAAAATAATTTTGGTTTACTGATTTGAGCTATGTAATAAAAAGGAATAAAAAGCAGCACTGATTTGTGGATAGTGGATGCTATTACTATCAATAGCAAAAAAGGAATTAACTTTCTACGTTTTATCAATTCAAAGCTAAACATGGCCGCGGCAGTTGCAATGGTCTGTCTGTGTCCGGTTATGGAAAAGAAACTATAAAACAGCACAGAATAAATTACAAATGCAAGTATGGCATCAATCAGCCGTGTCGTGTTTTGATAAATAAAATTTCCTAAAGCCGAGAAAAAAACAATAGCAATTACAATTAGAAGCAGCTGATATTCTCCAAATATACTGGACACTAGTTTTTCAAAAGCAGCATAACCCGGGTCTTTACCAATACCAAAGCTATAATAATCAACTATTCTTATGTAGATGTCCTGCCATGAACTACTTCTGGAATCCTGGAAAGATAAAAAATATGTATGCGTATCTGAACCAACAACCACATTTCGCAATCCAGATTGCAGCATAAGAATAAAACAAATAATACGAATATACTTTTTCCTATTGCTTTCATTATTTTTATCTTTTTTTCGCGAAAAATGAAATCCAAGAAAAAGGATTAAAGCAATAACTATTAAATTTATAATCATTCCTGTAGTATAGTATTATATACACCAATTGTTTGTTTGATATTGCTGGTGTAATCAAAATTTTCAACGACACGTTGTCTACATTGTGTCGCATAATAGGCTTTAGTGTTTTCTTTTATTTTATAAATCGCTTCTACTACTTGCTGGACATTTCTTTTTTGTACCACATAGCCACAATTTGTGTCAATAATTTCCGGGCAGGCAGTAGCATCATACACTATCGCAGGGGTACCGCAACTCAAAGCTTCTGCTATCACTTTCCCAAAGGTGTCTTCAGTAGATAAATGAACATATGCATCAGCAAATGAATAGGCTTTGGCCAATTCACTATTACCATTTAAATAATCTATGTGTTTAATAGTGTGAGGCAATAGTTTTGGTTCTTCTACCTTACCAATCATTATTAGTTGTATTTCAGTTGGAAGTAAAGAAGCTAGTAGTAAAGCATCCTGATATTTTACATCGGTCTTATGCCAACCTGCACTAACTACCAAAACAGTAAACTTTTCCGGCGATATTTCATACTTAACATGAAAATCAGTAGGGTACAGAGGTTTAAAAACCTCATGATTTACCCAATTATAAATAGGAATAATAGGAAATTTATTTAAAAAGGATTTACTCACTTCACGAGCCAACCATTTAGAAACGGGAATTATGGTCATATTTTTAATGCTGGTAAACCATTCTTTTTTGTCATCAAACATGGCACTGGAACGATCCAGTAGCAGACTTGGTGGGTAATTTTGAACTTGGGGACAGTTGTTACAATGTGTTTGCCATTTAAAACATTGAACATCGGCATAATGGGCACATTTACCTGTAAATGCCCAACAATCATGTAAGGTCCAAACTATTGGTTTTTGTACTTCAGTTAAATAATTAAATAGAATTTTCAGGTTTAAATAATTCCCATGCAAATTATGCAAATGGATGATATCCGGATTATAATCCTTTATAAAATCCACTAACTTTTTGGTTCCTGAATGGGTAAAATAGCCTTGTTTTCCAAAAATTCTAGAGCCCACGTTATGTAAATGATTCTCTAAAACCGTTCCTATTTTAAAACCGTTTTCGTATCCTTTAGTTAATTGTCCGTAAGCAATATAGCATTCGTGACCTATTGATTCTAATTCAGTCGCTAGATCAACACAAATAGAACCTGTGCTACCATAACCGGAAACCGAATTGATCATTAAAACTTTCATATCAAATATACTATATTAATGTTTTTTCCAAACTACTCTGTTAACATAATCGGTATAACTTAATATGATACGAACCACTTTTTCACCTACATTTGGCATTGAGTAATCTGCAATGGGTCTGAAATTGCGTTCTTCATCTATATTTTGTTTTTGTAGTTGAACGATTCCTTGCATAATTCTCTCAGGATTTAAACCGACCATCATTACCGATGCCTCTTCCATCGCTTCTGGACGTTCATGGGCTTCTCTTATATTTAATGCTCTAAAATTAAATATGGATGATTCTTCAGCAATCGTACCACTATCAGACAATACTGTATATGAATTCATTTGTAACGCATTATAATCATGAAATCCCATTGGTTTTAAAAATTGAATTTTTGAGTGCATTTTTATTTTCTCATTCTCAATCATATTACGAGTACGGGGATGAGTTGTTACTATAATAGGGTATTCATATGTTTCAGCTATCAAATTCAAGCTTGTCATTAAATTATAAAAGTTCTTTTTATTATTAATGTTCTCTTCCCGATGTGCTGAAACTACAAAATATTTATTTTCCTTTAGATCAAGCGTACTTAAAATATTAGATAATTTAATTTTAGGCAAATAATGATTTAGAACTTCAAACATAGGTGAACCTGTTTTGATAATTCTGTCAGCTGGCAAACCTTCTCTTAACAAATATTCACGAGCAATATCACTGTAAACCATATTTACATCTGCAACATGGTCCACAATTTTACGATTCGTTTCTTCAGGAACTCTTTGGTCAAAACAACGATTTCCAGCCTCCATATGAAAAACTGGTATTTGTCTTTTTTTAGCAGGAATTGCACATAGACAAGAATTTGTATCTCCTAAAACTAAAAAAGCATCTGGTTTTTCACTAACTAATAATGGATCAACTTTAATTAAAATTTGTCCAATAGTTTCATTAGCAGTAGAATTTGTATTGGCTGCATTAAGAAAAAAATCAGGTTTCCTAAGTCCTAAATCCTCGAAAAATATCTGATTTAATTCATAATCATAATTTTGTCCGGTATGAACAATTATATGCTCAATAGCTTCAGAATCATCTAAGGCAACCATCACTCTTGAGAGTCGTATAATTTCAGGACGCGTGCCTATAATAGTCATTAATTTAAGCTTTTTCAAATCTTTCTATTTTTTAAATTTATAATGTGGATACTTAGATGTACTTTTAAGCATCCAACCTGCCATTTCTGATATCATAGTTTCATAGTTTGGAACTTCATATTCAAAGTTAAAATTGGTTCTTAACAATGATTTATCAGAAACAAAACCTTCAAAAGGTTCTATTTTTAATGTATTGTTTCGTAAATATTTATTAAACAAATTCAGTAAATTAAATTTACTTATTGGTTCTTTATAAACCATATTAATCAAACCAACAGCATTTTCAGATGCTGCTTTTTCCATTATTTTAGCTAATTCTAAGGTAGTAACTCCAGTCCACATAGCATTGGTAAATCCTTTCATTGGATCATCTTGTTTCATAAACCAATTTAAAAGCCCTATTCCGTTTTCGTTAATATCCGGTCCTACAATTGAACTCCTAAGTGTTAAATTTTTGGTGTCATTAACTTCTCCTATTGCTTTAGTTCTATCGTAAAAAGATTTTCCATCCGGAAAATCAGACTCTTTATAACTTCCTTTTTCTCCCGAAAACACACAATCAGTACTCATTAAAATTACTTGAGTAGCCATTTCTTTTGTCAATGAAACTAATAAATGCGGAAAATATGAATTTAAATAGACTGCTTTTTCTTTATTCTCTTCCGCAAATTGATTTAGTATCCCAATACAATTTATTATACAGTCATATCTACCTTCATGAATCGTATTTTTAACCAAATCACTATCAGTAACATCACCAATAATTGATGAAATACTAGTCGAACTATTTCTACTAAATCCAGTCACATCATGACCTTGTTGTGTTAAATAGGTGGCAATTGTATTTCCTGCCATGCCTGAAGAACCGAAAACTAAAAATTTCATTTTTTTATTTGTATTCATTTTTTACAATTTAATCAATTTAAACACCTGAATTATATATTTTAATTATAAATAATTATTTTCTATCTTTTTAATTAATATAATATCTTAACTTATTTTTTCAAACTTCTTCAAAATAAGTATCTGCATCATAAACATTGTAAGGTTCATTTATCCAAAAATTGGTATACAACACCTCATCACCAATATTTTTAATATTGTGCGTATACCAGATTGGCATGTCCACATAAGCAGGCTCTGCTCCATCGAGATAAAAATCTAACACTTCATCCGTACCGATACGACGCAACTGAATTAATGCTTTTCCCTTTATTACCGCAAAACGCTCAATTTTACGCGTATGATAATGATTCCCTCTAGTTATTCCGGGAACTGTCGTGGAGAACGAAACTTGTCCCCCAACACCTAATCGAATAACTTCTACAAATGAACCCCTGGGATCAATATGCTGGATGAATTTCACCGGGAAATGAGTTACAATATCCATATAACAACGAAAAGTATTGAACAAATTCAATTCAAACGTATTATTAATAGATGGTATTTCTCCTTTATCTTGATATTGATTTTTATAATTTTCTAATAAAGAAAGTAGCACTGACACCTTGGATTCTGATGTATGGGTAACCAAAACCTCATCTTTTCCTATACCGCTTCTAATTTCCTTAAGGATTTCAGCTATCAATTCGTTCACATAAATCAGCTTTACGTCTCCGTCAACCTCAATTTTCGGTGTTTCATTATGGGATAATTTATGACAGAACGTCGCAACAACAGAATTGTAATTTGGTTGTCCAAAAGGCCCAAAAACATTCGGAATTATCATTCCTGTGAATTTACCTCCTGTTTTATTTGCCCAACCAACCATCAACTCACGCCCTTCTTTTTTGGATTTCCCATACAAATTGTCTCTTTCTTCTTGTGTAGAGGAAGAAAACAAAACATGTGGCTTACTCGTTGTAGCAGACAAAGCACTTATCAACTTTTTTACCAAGCCCAGATTAGTATCATAAATTACTTGTGAGTCATTATGCCGATTCATGGCAGCTAAATGAACAATAACATCACATTGTGATACAAAACCATTTAATAGCTCATCCTCTTCAAAAAATTCTTTTTGAAAATCAACTCTTTCAAATTCTTCAGGAAATAACCCTAAAGTATTATACAAATGCGTTCCTACAAATCCAGCCTGACCAGTAATTCCTACTTTTAACATAATTTATTTTTTTTCCTGAAAATAATCCGACTCAAATCGGAATTCATCTTTTACCTCTCCTAATGAATAATCTGCCAGAACCAGCAATTTTGAATCAGGTTCTAACGACTGAATACTGCTCACATATCCTTGAGGAATGTGAAGTACATCTAGTTTTTCTGAATTGATTACAAAAGTTAAGAGTTCCAAATCTTTAGTAGGATTATCCCAGTGGTCTATTGCAATCAACTGGATTCGAAACGAACCCTTCATAACTGAAAACCATCGTTGTTCTACTTTATGTCCTTGCCACGCTCTTACAAAATCAGTATTTTCATTTTCTATCATATACATTCTTTTGATTACTGAAGCATCAAAATCATTATTATAAAATAGCGTTCCTCTGGAATCGATATACCTACCACCTTGTGTTATTTCTGGAATCATTTTATCTTTATAATTACCCTGGCATTTGAGCCACATCTTCACCAAAAACTTCTTTTTTAATTAGAGGCAGATTCACTAACAGTTTTTTCATTCCTTCAACACCCAATTGGTCTGTATTATGAGAATGATAATCTTCTATTAGAGAAACGTCTTGTTCTCCTTCAGAAAAATACTGTGCATAATTCAAATCTCGATTATCTGCCGGAATTCTATAGAAATCGCCCATATCTTCTGCTTTTACCATTTCCTCACGCGTACACAATGTTTCATATAACTTCTCCCCATGACGTGTTCCTATTATTTTTATTTCATTATCGGCATTGCAAAGTTCTTTTAAAGCCTGCGCTAAATCCCCGATAGTTCCTGCCGGTGCTTTATTAACGAACAAATCGCCTGAATTACCATGCTCAAAAGCAAACAAAACCAGTTCTACTGCCTCATCTAATGACATAAGGAAACGGGTCATTTTAGGATCGGTGATAGTAACGGTTTTACCTTCCTGAATTTGTTTTAAAAACAAAGGAATCACCGAGCCTCGAGAGGCCATTACATTTCCATAACGAGTCAAACAAACTGTAGTATCTGTAGTATTTCTTGATGCTGCAATGGCTACTTTTTCCATCAATGCTTTAGAGATTCCCATTGCATTAATCGGATAGGCTGCTTTGTCTGTACTCAAACAAATAACTTTTTGTACTTTATTCGCTGCAGCGGCATCAATTACATTTTGCGTTCCAAATACATTCGTTTTTGTAGCTTCTAATGGAAAAAACTCACAAGAAGGCACTTGTTTTAGCGCCGCGGCATGAAACACATAATCAACTCCACGCATGGCACGCTCAACACTTGTATAGTCTCTTACATCTCCAATATAAAATTTCAGTTTGTCATTTTTTAATTGATTACGCATGTCATCCTGCTTTTTTTCATCACGAGAAAAAATTCGAATTTCTTTAAAGTGATCACTAAATAAAAACCGATTTAATACTGCATTTCCAAAGGAACCCGTACCCCCAGTTATCATTAAAATTTTATCTTTGAACATATTAATTATTTTTTAAATTATATCTATCATTCTTAAACATCATCAAAAACTATTCACAACATCCAGTAAAACATTTACTTCAATTTTTGTAAACATTTTTTTTAATTCCATCTCCGCTACTTGATTTACTAAAAACCGTCAATTTGTTGCAATAAAAAAAAAATAATTTATTTTTTTACATCAAATTTTCGACCTGTGTAGTTTCTGTTTTTTTTTTAAAGTTCTTATTTATATTGATTTAAAGTATATTAAAATTAACCTAATGGGTATAATTAAAAAAAGTTTTTGACACATTTCGTTCTATTTTATTTTATAAGAAACACTCGAACTGAGGCTTTGAATACTTGGTTTTAAACGATTAAGTCATTAACTGTTTAGCTTGTTTTAAATGATTATGATTTTAGTTAAGGATTAAACTTTTTGGAACGATTTACTGATTAATTATTTAGTTTATTTAAACGACTAAATTTTCTCTAACCGATTAACCCTATCCAATTTACTCAAAATAATTCAAAGCGTTGTAGCCTCCCTCTTTTAGGTATTGGTCTTTTTGCATCAGTTTCAAGTCGGATTGCATCATTTCTTTAACTAATGCTGGCAAATCATATTGACACTCCCAGCCCAATTTGGTGCGGGCTTTATTTGGGTCTCCAATTAATAAATCGACTTCTGTTGGTCTAAAATATTTAGGATCTACTGATAAAACTTCTTTTCCAATTTCTATTTGGTATTCTGGGTTAGAGCATAATTTCACAAACCCTTTTTCATCAACTCCCTCTCCTTTAAACTCTAATTTAATACCTACCTCAGCAAAACTCATACGCACAAAATCACGCACCGATGTTGTTTTCCCGGTCGCAATTACCCAGTCTTCGGCTTCATCCGCCTGTAAAATCATCCACATCATTCGTACATAATCTTTTGCATGACCCCAGTCACGTTGGGCATCTAAGTTTCCTATAAATAATTTATCTTGTAATCCCAACACTATTCTGGAGGTAGCTCTTGTAATTTTGCGGGTTACAAAAGTTTCGCCTCGAATAGGCGATTCATGATTAAACAAAATACCATTACAGGCATACATTCCGTAGGCTTCTCTATAATTCACTGTAATCCAAAAAGCATACATCTTGGCTACGGCATACGGAGAACGTGGGTAAAAAGGAGTTGTTTCGGATTGTGGCACCTGCTGTACTTTACCGTACAATTCCGATGTGGAGGCTTGATAAATACGGGTCTTTTTTTCTAATCCTAATAATCGAACCGCATCCAGAATACGTAATGTTCCCAATCCGTCAGCATTTCCCGTGTACTCCGGCATTTCAAAAGAAACGGCCACATGACTCATCGCAGCCAGATTATAAATTTCATCGGGTTGAATTTCTTTGATCAGACGAATTAAGTTGGTCCCATCCGTCATATCCCCGTAATGCAAAAAGAAATTGCGATTGTCCACATGCGGGTCCTGATACAAATGATCAATCCGATTGGTGTTAAACAAAGAGGATCGCCTTTTAAGACCGTGAACAATGTATCCCTTTTTCAATAAAAACTCACTTAAATATGCTCCATCTTGTCCGGTTACTCCGGTAATGAAAGCTATTTTTTGTGTAGTGCTGTCCATAAATTAAGTCTTAATATTCACCAGAAAAACACAACACTAACCCATGTTGAAACGGGAATAGCTGCATGTTTATGTCTGAAACTATTTGTTAAGTAGTTTTATTTAAGTATTGTATATTGTCCAAAAACCACTGGTATGTTTTCTGAATTCCTTCTTCTAAGGCTACTCGGTGTTTCCATCCTAGCGCATTCATTTTGGAAACATCCATTAACTTTCGTGGCGTACCGTCTGGTTTTGTGTTATCCCAAATAATGGCGCCTTGATGTCCTGTGATTTTTTGAATGGTTTCTGCCAATTGTTTTATAGTCAAGTCTACTCCGCTTCCTACATTATATAGGGAATCTGGCAACTTATTTTCCAAAGCAAAAACTACTGCTTCGGCCATATCCTCTACATACAAAAATTCTCTCCTTGGTGTACCACTTCCCCACAGGGTAACAGTAGCATTATTATTTTCTTTTGCCTCATGAAACTTCCGAATCATAGCGGGTAAAACATGCGAACTATTCAAGTCAAAATTATCATTTGAACCGTATAAATTTGTTGGCATTAAGCTAAAATACTCTTTGCCGTATTGTTTTCTGATCGCTTCACACGCTTTTACTCCTGCTATTTTTGCAATAGCGTACCATTCATTTGTGGATTCCAAAGCACCTGTTAACAAATATTCCTCTTTCAAAGGCTGAGGAGCCAATTTAGGGTAAATACACGAACTGCCTAAAAAAATAAACTTCTCAACGCCTGATTGGAATGCTGAATCTATTAGATTATTTTGAATCTGCATATTTTGCATTATAAACTCATAAGGTGAATTCATATTTGCCAAAATACCTCCAACACGGGCTGCTGCATCAATAATTACAATTGGACTTTCAGTAGCAATGTAATTGAAAACTGCTTTTTGATTCCGTAAATCTAATTCCGTGCTGGAAACACCAATTAGATTGGTATACCCTTTGGCCGTTAATGCTCTCCACACCGCACTTCCTACCATGCCTTGATGTCCTGCGATATAGATTTTGGAGTTTGTATTCATTACTAATTTAAAATCACCAACTTTTAGTTTTATTAAAATTTGTTTTCATTTCTTCTTGTTGAAAAGGATGAAATGACATACTACTTTTTATTTTTTTCCTCTGTACAGAGTGAAATGACATACCGGTTTTGATTTTTTTCCCTGCCTAAAAGGTGAAATAAAAAACTATGTAGTACTACAGATATTGTGGGTTAAAAAATAATTTGGCTCCCATTATTTCTAATATTTTAAAAAGAAAAAAACAGATAAAATTCTTAATTCAGCAATTCTGGATTTTCGCGTTCCAATTCATTGTACACATTCTTAACATCTTGAGAATGGTCTTTTTGAAGAATTAAGTTAGCCGTTTCCGTATGTACAAAAATAGTGTTTTTAAGTCCGACGAAAGCCGTATAATTAGTGGTACCAATGACCATATTCCCGTTTTTATCCACAGGATGGCCATGAGCCACTAAATAGTCATACACCGACTCAAAAGAGCCTAAATCCGACCAGACAAAGGTAGAAGAAACTACTTTTATTTTTTTACTTCGCTCCATAACAGCATAATCAATACTGATGGATGGTATATCGAGCGACAAGTCTAAATCTAAATTTCCATTTTGATTGGCTTCCCATGCAATTTTGGATTTTTCAAAAACCTCCGGGGTAAATGATTTCAATTCTTCTAAAAATACGCCTGCTTTAAAGCAAAACATACCACTGTTCCATAGAAAATTGCCTCTTGAAATAAAGTCTCTTGCTGTAACCTGATTTGGTTTTTCTCTAAAAGAAAGGACATCGTCCCCTTTTCTTTCAATGTAACCATACCCTGTTTCTGGTTTAGTAGGAATAATTCCAAAAGTTACAATATATCCTTTTAAAGCCTTTTCAATAGCATCACCTATGGCTGCTTCATATTCTTCCATCTTGTCAATAATATGATCGGAGGGAGTGACGATCAATACGGCTTCTGGATCAGATGCAAAAGCGGCAAAAGCGATGGCTGCTGCTGTATTTCTAGGAGTAGACTCCACAATATCAATATAGGAAGTGTTTGATTTTTCCAACACTTTTTTACTGAGATGAGAATTATCGCGATTGCCTACCACCATAATGGTATCAGCAACATTGCGATTGCGTTCTACGGTCATTTCGAACAAAGACTTCCCATCAAAAAGCTCTAAATATTGCTTGGGTTGACTTTTACGAGATAAGGGCCATAAACGGCTTCCCACTCCACCGGTAAGAATGACATGAGTTATTGAATGCTTATATTCCATATTTTATCGTTGCTCGATGTTCGAAAAATCATTTATACAGTTATATCAAAACGTTAAATGATTTAATTAGTGAAGAGATCACATTATTGTTGTAAACTATTCGAATAAAAATGGTAATTAACAGCTATGCTCTATCGCAAATTTTTAGACGATTTAAAATAAAAACATAATGCTTAAATATTTTCTTATTTAAAATAAAAACACACTAAATTTATTTGTTGAATCTTACCCAAACTTTAATGCTAGTTTTCATATTACCCTTGAAATTTAATTCATTATATTTTTGCTGTTTTTTTTAATCTTTATTCTATTCTCTTTATTCTTTATTTTCTAGGCTACAGCTTCCCGTCCGCCAAATCCCCTAAAATTCCTTTTACATCATACAACAAACTGTTGGTATTTTGTAATTTAGAAAAATCAATCTCTAGAAATTCTCGGTGTGCAACGCCTAAAACTACGGCATCAAATTTTTGATCAGGCAGTTCGGCAGTCGTTACTAGTGCGTATTCATGTTGTACTTCAGCCGGATTTGCCATTGGATCAAAAATGGTTATCGTAATTCCATAATCTGCCAAAGCAGTGATCACATCAACTATTTTTGTATTGCGAACGTCAGGACAGTTCTCTTTAAAAGTAATCCCCAGCATTAATAACGTAGCGCCATTCACTGAAATCCCTTTTTTGATCATCAATTTTACGATCTGCGAAGCAACATAGTCTCCCATACTGTCATTCAAGCGACGTCCCGCCAAGATAATTTCTGGATGGTAACCAAATTCCTGTGCCCGTTGTGCTAAGTAATACGGATCAACGCCGATGCAATGTCCACCTACCAACCCGGGTTTGAAAGGAAGAAAATTCCATTTCGTTCCTGCTGCGGCTAATACGGCATGCGTATCAATATGCATCAAGTTAAAAATCTTGGCTAATTCATTGACAAAAGCAATATTGATATCCCGCTGAGAGTTTTCAATTACTTTGGCTGCTTCTGCTACTTTTATGGTCGGTGCCAAATGGGTTCCGGCAATAATCACTGATTTATATAATTCATCGACTTCCTGTCCAATTTCTGGCGTAGATCCCGAAGTGATTTTTAAAATTTTCTCTACCGTATGCTCTTTGTCTCCTGGGTTAATGCGTTCGGGCGAATAGCCTACAAAAAAATCAACATTAAACTGTAATCCCGAAACTTTTTCTAAAACGGGCACACATTCTTCCTCTGTCGCGCCAGGATAAACGGTAGATTCATAAATAACAATATCCCCTTTTTTCAAGACCTTCCCTACTGTTGCACTGGATTTATAAAGCGGATTTAAGTCAGGACGATTGTTTTTATCTACTGGAGTGGGAACCGTTACAATGTAATAGTTACACGTTGCCAGATGGGCTATATCAGTGGTACAGTACAAACCATTGGAATCACTCGGCTGGTCTAAAAGTACTTTTTGTAAAACGGTATCTTCAACCTCAAAGGTTGTATCCGTACCCGATTGTAAGGAAGCAACACGAGATTGATTGATATCAAATCCTACTACAGCATGTTTTGTGGCAAATAGTCTTGCTAATGGCAAGCCTACATACCCTAAACCAATTACTGCTATTTTTTTATTTAAACCCATTTCCTACTAATTCTGATTACTTGTGTTCGTTATAATCTACTGCTACGCAGTTCAAACTCACATAAATGAATAAGAACTGGATTATTTTCAGGGCGCAAATATACTTACAAAAGGTCAGTAAAATAACTGCCGAATAACAAATCGATGTTAAAAAATTATTTTTAAGGACTTTAAAAATAATAATCGCTTGAAAATCAACACGTAATAGAGATGACATTCCTGTGGTTCCAAAATCAGAAAAATTGTAGCGCCTCTTTCTGATCTACTATCAGGAGCTACACTTACAAATATTGTTTTTCATAATAGGAAGCGTACGCACCAGAGGTAACGTGCTGCAACCAGTCCGAATTGTTCAAATACCAGCTTACTGTGATCTCTAATCCTTGTTCAAAAGTCACTGATGGTTTCCAGCCTAACTCTTTATTTATTTTAGAAGCATCAATTGCGTAGCGCAAATCATGTCCAGGTCTGTCTTTAATATACGTAATTAATTCTGCTGATTTTCCAGCAGCACGGCCCAGTTTGCCATCCATAATAGAGCACAAAAGACACACTAAATCAATATTTTTCCACTCATTGAAGCCCCCAATATTATAGGTCTCGTGATTTTTTCCATGGTGAAAAACCAAATCAATTGCTCTTGCATGATCCACTACAA
The DNA here is from genome assembly GCF_900099915.1 of Flavobacterium omnivorum. GTDB lineage: Bacteria > Bacteroidota > Bacteroidia > Flavobacteriales > Flavobacteriaceae > Flavobacterium > Flavobacterium omnivorum. The sequence goes on along the minus strand of NZ_FNDB01000010.1, from coordinate 85,441 downwards.
AAAGCCAATCGCGTGTGTAATTCCCATCACCGTACACCGGCAACGGTTTGTTGTTAATTATGTTATTTATAAATAAAGGAATTAGCTTTTCAGGAAAATGATTAGGACCATAATTATTAGAACAGTTGGTTATCACAAAAGGTAAATCATACGTTTCACCGTACGCTCTCACAAAATGATCTGAACTCGCTTTAGAGGCGGAATACGGAGAATTAGGATCATACGCAGTCGTCTCTGTAAAAAGTCCTTCTGCGCCTAAAGATCCATATACCTCATCAGTACTGATGTGATAAAAACGTTTGCCTTCCGGTTTATTCAACCATTGCTTTTTTGCCGCATTGAGCAAATGTACCGTTCCAAAAACATTAGTCTTTACAAAGGCTAGTGGATCTTCAATGGATCGATCCACGTGAGATTCTGCAGCCAAATGAATTACCCCATCGAACTGATGTTTATCAAACAAATCAGTAATGAAAGTTTCATCCGTAATATCTCCTTTTACAAAAGTATAATTGGGTTCGTTTTCAATATCCACCAAATTTTCTAAATTACCCGCATAAGTAAGGGCATCTAAATTATAAATATGATATTCAGGATATTTGGCAACAAACAACCGAACTACATGAGACCCAATAAATCCAGCGCCTCCTGTTATTAGTATTTTTTTCATTTAAATTATATATTTAAATTGCAATTAATTTTTTGATTCCATACTGCCATTCGCTTTCAAAGACTATTATCTCTCCACTTTAGAAAAAAAATATTTCTTGAGTTCATAAAAGTCTTGGCTACAACTAGTCGTCAGAAAGTGCTATTAAAAATCAATTGCAGTTCCGTTTCCCAAGTGAAACAATTTAGTTCCGTTTGAAAGTGAAGCACAACACACTTATTTCACAGCAACAACGTAGTCAAAACTTTAACCTTTCTATTGCTTAAAAAAGCCATTATTTTAGTCTGTTTCCCTATTTTATTTTCATTTTTAAAACACACCCCAAAGATTCCAAAACCAACACGTAATGGGTATTCGTCATCTCTTGAATTATAGCTTTTTGTGCTACGAAAGGGCCAGACTCCAACTGTATGGAATCTCCAATTTGATAGGCTCCCACGGTTACATCAATACAATCCGAAGTGTCGAGCCATTTCTTAATTACACTAATTTCTTCATCGCGAACAATAGCCGGCTTTCCCAGCCAAAATAAATATCGGACTGCACCAACAGATTGAAATACGGAGTTCCGATCCGATTCCTCTAACTGAACAAAAACATAGGAATTAAAAAGAGGCACTTCAACTTTTTTCTTTCGATCGGACCATTGTCGGATTTGAGTAATTAAAGGACAATAGCACTCTATTCCACTATTTTTTAATTGTTCTGCTACTTTTTTCTCCCATTTGGGTTTTGTATACACGACATACCAATTCATCTTATGTTTTGTATTGCAATAAAAATGCGATTCTTTTTATTAATTTTGTTTTCTACTATTTTACATCTTCTTTAGCACGAAAATCAATTCATCCGATTAAACCAAAATGACTACTTCCTTTTTTAAGAGCCCACCGCTTGGTATACAAATCCGATCGCTTCTAAATCAGCCGCATTCAACAAATTTCTTCCATCAAAAATAAAAGCTGGTTTTTGCATAGAATCATAGATTTTTTGCCAATCATAGGTTATAAATTCATCCCACTCTGTCAGTACAGCAATAGCATGTGCGTTTTGGCAGGCTTCATACGGATCAGCAAAAGAATTGATGCTACTGGCATTACTTGCTGCGGTTCGGGTTTCTAAATAATTTAAATCATCCAATATTTTTTTATTGGAAACCTTTGGATCATAAACGGCAATTTTTGCGTGCTCATTGATTAAATCATCAGCAACATAAATAGCAGCCGATTCTCTGGTATCATTGGTATCTTTTTTGAATGCCCAACCCAAAAATGCAATTTTTTTCTCGGAAACAGTATTGTAAAGCGTTTGAACGATGTTGTTGGAGAACCGTCTTTTCTGGTGGTCATTCATTATGATTACTTGTTCCCAATAGTCCGCTACTTCATTTAATCCATACGATTTTGCGATGTAAACTAAATTCAGAATGTCTTTTTGAAAGCAAGAACCTCCAAACCCTACTGACGCTTTTAGAAACTTTGATCCAATTCTGCTGTCCATCCCAATAGCTTTAGCTACTTCATTGACATCGGCTCCTGTTTTTTCACAAAGTTCCGACATGGCATTAATAGAGGAAATCCGTTGTGCTAGGAAAGCATTAGCAGTCAATTTTGACAATTCTGACGACCACACATTTGTGGTTATTATTTTATCTGCTGGAACCCAGTTGGCATACACATCCACTAGTGCTTGAATTGCTTTCCGACCTTCCTCCGTGGCATCACCACCAATCAATATCCGATCTGGATTTAACAGGTCTTGAACCGCAGTTCCCTCGGCAAGAAATTCTGGATTAGACAATATTTGAAACTGCACCCCATTACCGGTATTATCCAAAATACTTTTAATTGCTTCAGCAGTTCTTACTGGAAGTGTCGACTTCTCCACTACAATTTTATTATCTTTGGCCACTCTGGCAATTTGTCTGGCGCACAATTCAATGTATTTTAAATCAGCAGCCATACCTTTTCCTTTTCCGTAGGTTTTTGTGGGTGTATTAACCGAAATAAAGATGATTTGAGCTTCGGCTATGGCCTTGTCGACATCAGTAGAAAAAAATAAATTTCTTCCTCTCGCTTCCGCAACAATCGCGCCCAAGCCTGGCTCATATATTGGTATATTATTTACATCTTCATCATTCCAAGCTGCGATGCGTTCTGCATTCAAATCCACAACCGTGACTTGAATTTGTGGACATTTTTGAGCGATAACGGCCATAGTGGGACCACCAACATAACCAGCTCCGATGCAACAAATTTTTGTAATTTTCATTTCTTTTATTTTTATATTCTTTGTTGGTTTTCTGTTTTAGATTCTCGGTTTTCGGTTGTCGGTTCTCTGTTGTCGGTTTATTAACGAGTATCTTATATTTTTATTTGATAGCTATTCTCAATCCGTAATTATTCGTGTAATAACAGATAACCCATAAAAGCCAACTAACAACCAAAATCTTCTATCTTAAATTATGCCAATACCAGCCAACCGCCTCTTTTAGCCCTTCCTGCATGGAATATTTTGGATTGTATCCCAGCAGATTTTTTGCTTTATCAATACTGGCTAAGGAATGAGGAATATCTCCTGCTCTATTGGAACCGTATTCCACACTAACAGTAGCAATGCGCGGATCATATTCTGATAAATATTCTTTCAAATAACCTACTAAATTATTCAACGTATTTCGGTCGCCATACGCCGTATTATAAACGGTATTAATTGCTTCCGGATTTTGAGTCAACATCGCCAGCTCATTCATTTGAATTACGTTGTCAATATAAGTAAAATCGCGAGAATAGTTCCCATCGCCATTTATTTTTGGACGTTCTAAATGCATCAATTGCATTACAAATTTTGGGATAACCGCAGCATAAGCACCATTAGGATCCTGCTTTCTTCCAAAAACATTAAAATAACGCAAGCCAATCGTCTCTAAACCATACGTTTTACTAAAAATTTCGGCATACAATTCATTTATATATTTCGTTATCGCATAAGGAGAAAGTGGCTTTCCTATTACTTCTTCTACTTTTGGCAAAGATTCTGAGTCACCATAAGTAGAGGAACTTGCCGCATATATAAAACGTTTCACTTTTTCATCACGTGCTGCTACTAGCATATTCAAGAAACCGGTCACATTCACATCATTAGTGGTCACAGGATCTTTCAAAGACCTAGGCACAGACCCTAAAGCTGCCTGATGTAAAACGTAATCTACTCCTTTTACCGCAGTTGCACAATCTGTAGCGTTGCGAATATCTCCTTCTATCAAACTAAAATTAGGATGATTTATAAAGTCCTTTAAGTTGTGTCTGTGTCCTGTTGCAAAATTATCCAAACAAACAACCTTATCTCCTTTTGATAAAAAATAATCACAAAGATTAGACCCTATAAAACCTGCCCCTCCGGTAATTAAAATCACTTTTTGCATTTCCACTTTCATTTTGTTTTGTTTTTAATCCAACCCTTACTGCCTCGGTTTTTTTAATATTTTTTGTGCTACTTTTTGATAAATACTCTTTGGCTTTTCTTCTTCATAATAACCGTTAGCATACGTTCCATACCCGTAGCCGTAACCGTAGCCGTATCCATAACCCGTTCCGTATTTTGCTTTATTTTCTAAACCATTTAAAATAATGCTGGTATTGTTTAACTCTCCACGTTTGACCCTATTGTTTAATAAAGTAATCATGTCTTTTTTAGTAAAGTTCTGCCTTACAATATACAGCGTTACATCACAATATTGCGCTAATTCTAATGCATCAGAAACCAACCCTACTGGCGGCGTATCCAGAATTATATAATCGTATTTTTTCTTTAATTCTTCAATTAGCTCTCCCATTCCCTCACTCATAATCATCTCCGCTGGATTGGGCGGAATAGGACCTGATAAAATAACGTCCAGATACGGAATATGAGTATGGTTTATAATTTCATCAACTGTTTTTTGTTTAATTAAATAATTAACTATCCCCACGTCATTGGACAAATTAAATTCGGATGCCAATTTGGGTTTTCTTAAATCAAGACCAATAACTACTGTTTTTTTCTCGCTCAAGGCAAATACGGTGGCGATGTTTATCGAGCAAAATGTTTTTCCCTCGCCACTGACCGAAGAAGTGATCATCAAGGTTTTGGCTCCATCTACATTTTGCTGTTTGTACAAAAATTGAAGCGACGAACGTATGGCTCTAAAGGATTCGGATAAAGCAGATTTAGGCCGATCATAAACAGCTAAATTAGTGTGCTCTCTATTTACGCCCACCACTCCTATTAAAGGAATTTTTGTCATTTTACTGATGTCTTCGGTATTTTGAACCGAATTATTGATAAAAAAAACAGCGAACACAAAAATCAACGGAAAAAGAATTCCTAGAAATAAAGCCAGTACATAATTCACAGAGGTTTTGGGTCCAATCAATCCTCCACCTACATCTTTAGCAGGATCTATAAAATGAACATCGGAAAGATTAGCTGCTTTAACGATATCGGCTTCGCTTCTTTTTTGCAAAAAAGTACTATAAATATTATCGCTTAAATCGTATTTCCTTTTGATTTTTATCAGTTCTTGTTGGTCTTCTGGAAGTTGCTTTATGGTACTCTCTGTTTCATTTATTTTACTGCTAACCATGGCTAAATCATACTGTAATGAAGATTTAGCCGTGGCGATGTTCTCCAGCAATACATTTTTAACGGCTTCCATTTGATTGTCAAAATCTTTGAAAATCTTGTCGCTTTTTACCGCATAGGCCATTTCTGATCTTTGCGTGGATAAGGCGATTAACTTGGAAACATTAACCACAATATTTGGATCTTCGATTCCTGCTACCGATGGCGCTGGTAGCTTTGCATAATTCACACTGTTTTTAAGGTATGCTTTTAAGGAATTATAATAGGCCACCTTACGATTAACCTCGTCTTTCTTGACATCAAATTCCAAAATCTTCTCTGAGAATTTAGCTCCACCTTCCTCAATATCATAAATATTCTTTCCCTGTCTGAAGGTTTTCAGTTCGTTTCCCGTTTCCTTCAACTGGGATTCCATTGTAACTAAAGTACTGTCTATAAAAGCAATGGTATTTGTCGCAAACTGATTCTTACTGTCCAACTGTCTTTTGATAAGCATTTTAACAGTCGAATTCAAATATTCTACCATTCTTGCTTTGTTCGTTCCTTGCATTCCTAAAGTAATGATCGAACCTCCTTTGTCATCTGACTGCACACTGATGCCTTTATAACCGGAAACCGTTCCATCAAAATCATTAAATCGTACAAAATATTCGTTTCCTTTGTAAAAACCAGGATTATCATTTATTTGCAATTTCCAATTTAAAAAAGGCAGCGCCACTTGTTGTCCGACTTTATATCTTTTGACAAATTCGCCCGGTTCCACTGCGGTGTTACTGTATGAATTATTTGAATAAGTGAGTATAGAAACGCTTGGGTTTTCAAATGGGATTCTAATTTCATATTCATTTTCACTTACAAACTTAATCCCTATGAGCATTCCGGTAAGTTGCCCCTTAGTTTTATCAATATTTACAAAAAACGGAACAGTACCGTACGCATCGACTAAATTATAATCCCCTTGAACCAGGTAATTAATATAATATTGCAGCTTATCTACAACTAACTCGTTATGAGAACGAGACTGCAACGTGGTTGAAATGGCTTGAACCTGATCAGAGGTACCACCCCAATTGAAGACTAAACTCGTATTTGACGTAAAAAGTGGATTACTTTCTTCTTTTACAGCAATAAGCGTCTCCATACCATAGATTTTCTCCTTGCGTATATTGACTTGATAAGCAATCGTAAAAGTGATTAATAAACTGATCAAAAACCACTTCCAATAACTTCCGATTTTTATCAAGAATCCTTTGAAGTCAAAACTGACTTGGTTTTCAAAAATCGAAAAATCCTTTATGTCTAACATTTTTTAATTTTAGTTTTTAATTTCTTAAGAGCAAGAAAGTCGTTGTGGCTAATGATAACAGTGTGATAATCGTTCCCAATGATTCGATTCCCGTTTTTCCGGTTCCCCACGTTTTTTGTTTGAGTGGCTTGATATAAACATAATCATTAGGCTGCAAGTAAAAATAAGGGGATCGCATTACATTTATATCCGTTAGATCCAAATCATGCATCTCAACTCCTGTTGGTGTTTTCCTCATGATTGTAACGGCTTTTCTATCTCCTGTAATGGTTATATCTCCAGCATTTGCAATAGCTTCCATAATATTCACATGTTCCTGAAACAAGGTCTTGGTGCCAGGACCACCTATTTCTCCATTGATGGTATAACGAAAACCCGCTAATTTTACAGTCACAAAAACATTTGCCTCTTTATTAAAATATTCTGCTAATAATTGCTTTTCAATCCGAATCCTTACTTCATCTAGCGTATAACCAATCACGTTTAAATCTCCCAAGACAGGGACTCTAATCATACCATGATCATCAACTGTAAAACCATCAAAATACAATCCCGATTCTGACTTACCTGCTGCACTACCTTCGTTGGAAGTGCTAAAGATAGCCACTAATTTAGGATCGATGGCTTTTATAGTAATACTCAACACATCATTAATCTGCAATCGATAAGGCTTTGCTTCTACTGCTGCGATGGTAGCTTCTGGTTGCGAATTATCTTTTTTCTGAAGATAAATTAAATCCTTAGTTGGAATGCAAGAGGTAAGCAACACACTAGTAACTAGCAACAAATAGAATACGGATTTGCTCATTTTTAATATTTTTTAAGCGACAAATATAGCTTTTCATTTACGATTTAAAAAGCATCGCTATTCTTTAAGTGTATTAATTATTTTTAAAAGACTTTTCAAATGGAATTCGATGTAAAATACTTCTTCCCAGCGTAACTTCATCAGCATATTCCAGTTCGTCCCCTACTGAAATCCCTCTGGCAATTGTTGAAATAATTATTTCACAGTCCGTTATTTGCCGGTAAATATAAAAATTAGTAGTATCCCCTTCCATCGTGGAGCTCAAGGCAAAAATAATTTCATTCACCACGCCTGACTTTACTTTTTCAACTAAAGTGGTGATGTTTAATTGGCTCGGGCCAACGCCATCTATCGGTGAAATTTTACCGCCCAGTACATGATAGATCCCTCTAAACTGACCCGTGTTTTCTATTGCCATTACATCGCGAATATCCTCTACAACACAAATTATCTGGTGATTACGGTTAATATTGGCGCAAATTTCACACAACACACTATCCGAAATGTTATGGCAACTCTCGCAGTACTTAATATCCTCCCGCATAGCAACCAAAGCTTGTGACAAAAAACCGGTTTGCTCTTTGGGTTGTTTTAACAAATGCAACACCAATCGCAGTGCTGTTCGTTTACCAATTCCTGGTAACTGAGACATCTCGTTCACTGCTTTCTCTATTAATTTCGAAGAAAATTCCATAACTGCAAAAGTAGTCAATTAGATAATTCGAAGAATTAGAAAATGAGATAATGAGCAAAAACTACCAAAGAATTTACTAAGACAATAATCAAAGCTTGAGATTCACCATCTAAACAATACTTTTTATCATTTCAAAGGTGAATATAGTTTGCATTTTTTCAACAAATTGATGTTCTTCCTTCGCAGAGCGCAAAGATGAATGTGTACTGGTTTTAAAATAAACAAATTCCCGATTCATCGATTAACCAAAAAATCGTATTTTGGTCACTTCAAACTCAGCAAATGGCACCCAGCACTATCCTATTCCTTATTATCGTCTATTTTGGCATTTTATTTTTGATTTCCCACTTTGTCAGTAAAAAAGATAGCGGAAATGATGCTTTTTTTAAAGCCAACAAAAATTCAAAATGGTATTTGGTCGCCTTTGGAATGATTGGAACGGCGCTTTCTGGAGTCACATTCATTTCGGTTCCCGGGGAAGTAGGGTCACCAAATGGCGAGCAGTTTAAGTATTTTCAATTTGTTTTAGGAAATGCAATTGGCTTTGTCATTATTGCCAAAATACTCTTGCCGCTTTATTACCGCATGAATCTAACTTCGATTTATAGTTATATCGAACAGCGACTAGGAATCTATTCCTATAAAACTGCTGCCACCATTTTCTTGATCAGCCGAACCATAGGCTCTTCGTTTCGACTGTATCTTGTGGTGATTGTTTTACAGCGATATGTTTTTGACTTTTATGGAATCCCATTTGCCGTTACCCTCTTGATTTCGCTGGCTTTAATATTTGCTTACACGTACCGCGGTGGATTGAAAACAATCATTATCACGGACACATTACAAACTTTCTTCTTGGTGACTTCCGTTTTTTTGACCATTTACTTTATTTGTCAAAGTTTAAACTTAGGTGTTTTTGACGCTTTTGAAGCAGTAAAAAACAGCAACTATTCGAAAGTCTTTTTCTTTGACGATTTTGTGTCCAATAAGTTTCATTTTGTCAAACAAATTTTGGGAGGAATTTTTGTCACTATTGCTATGGTTGGCCTAGATCAGGATTTAATGCAGAAGAACCTGAGCTGCAAGAACATTGGCGAAGCCCAAAAAAACATGTTTACCTTTACGGGAATATTTGTACTGATCAACATTTTCTTTTTAAGTGTGGGCGCGCTACTTTATATTTATGCGAATAAAAATGGGATTGCAGTCCCTACCGATTTAATAACTGGAAAACCTAGAACCGATTTACTTTTTCCAGAAATTGCTTTTCATCATTTGACGCTAATTCCATCCGTCATTTTTTTATTGGGATTGACCGCCGCTACCTTTGCGACTACAGACTCCGCATTAACAGCTCTGACGACCTCGTTTTGTGTCGATTTTTTGGGTATGGACAAAGAAGAGAACCGAAACAAACCCAATATAGTGCGAAACAGACATTTTGTCCATATTGCCTTTTCTTTTTTAATGTTTTTGGTTATCGTGTTTTTTAATACAATCAATGATAGCTCTGTGGTTGGGATGATTTTTAGAGTAGCTTCGTATACGTATGGCCCACTATTAGGACTGTATTGCTTTGGGTTGTTTGCCAAATCAAAAACGGTCAAAGATAAATTTGTCCCATTGATCTGTCTATTGGCTCCGGCACTGACCTATTTTATTAGCGAAAACTCTAAGACCTTGTTTTTTGGATACGTATTTGACAATGAGCTCATCATCCTAAATGGACTTATAACTTATGTTGGATTACTTTTGATAAGCAAACCTATCGCAGAGGTTAGACGGTATTAAAATACTGCACGTAGATTATCAAAACAACACTAATTTCTATCCTATATATTTTAGTAATTAAGCATCTTGACAAGAAAATCCCTTGATACTTTTTGATATTCAACCTTGTTTTTTTTAATTCTAAATATTGAACTTGGAATTCTCAATAATGAAATGCAGTAATGATGCAAAATAAACCGTTTTAATCCCAACTATATAGGCTAATTAAGATATTCCTAGCCCTGATAAAAATGGAAATCCTTTTGATAAAAAAAAGTACTTTTTTCTCATAAAAAAAGAGCGACCAACGGAAGCTCCTTTTTATATCTAGAAAAAGACTGTTTTTTATCCAAAGATTGAAATGAATAGCAGGAAATAGCTTCGAAAAAACTAATACTGATTGGTGGTTAATAAAACCAATGTACAAGCCACTTCTACCTTGATATCGTTCAATTTAAGCAACTGATAAAATTCTGGATTTTCTGTACCAGGATTAAAGATAACTCGTTTCGGTTTTGCCTCTACGATATAATTATAATAATCACGCTGACGAGTTGGATTCAAATATAAGGTAACGGTATCGATATTTTTTAATGGAATGGCTTTAGTCTGGATTTTCACTCCCGCAACTTCACCAGCATTTTGACCCAGCGCAAGTACGGAATGCCCTTTATCTACTAACATTGATATGGCTTTGAACGCATATCTATCTGGTTTCGTTGTTGCTCCAAGAACCAAGGTTTTTTTACTCTTTATCATTTTCTTTAATTATATTTGGCAAAAGTAATCAAAAAGGTTTGTTCGTCTAACAATTTTACGGTTTAGTTCTCAAAGCAATAAAAAACAGTAGCTTAACTTTAAAAAATAAAAAAAGAGTATTTTTGCTGTCTTAAAAACAAAATATGGATTTATTTATTTATCTGTTTGTCGCTCTTTTTTCGGTTTTAAACCCTATTGGGACGGTTCCCATCTTTGTGGGTCTTACACAAAATGATACTAAAAAAGAACGTTCCAGAATTTCTTTATGGACCGCGATAAATGTATTTATTATCCTAATTGTCTCCTTTTTTATAGGTCAATATGTTTTGATTTTCTTTGGCATCAGTATCGATGCCTTACGAATAGCTGGAGGAATCATTATTGTAAATTCGGGATTTTCGTTGCTTTCGGGAGAATTTAATAAAAAGAGGGGAATCAATAAAAAAGCAGAATCCGATGCTCAAAAAAGAAATGACATTGCCTTAACACCGCTTGCCATTCCTATGCTTGCTGGACCTGGTTCCATATCATTACTTATTGCATTTTATCAGGAACACAATTCAACGATGGAAATTTTAATCTCCTCAATCGCTATTCTTGCTATTGCGGTTACCATCTTTTTAATCCTTAAAAGTGCGCATTATTTAGCAAAAATACTGGGAGTGTCCGGTATTGTTGCCATATCGAGAATCGTAGGATTCATTGTAATTGCGATAGGAATACAATATATTGTAAGTGCCATTCTCAATATTATAAAAGGGAATCTCTCCTAAATAAAGCTAAAAAAAACCGGATAATAATTTTATCCGGTTTTCTTTTATTTCCTTGGCAGGAAAATCTCTGCCATCATACACCTGGCGCTTCCACCACCGCAAGCTTCAATTGTATCTAAACTCGAACTCAAAATTTCAGCATGTTTTTCTAATTGTTCGATCTGCTTTGGCGTTAAAGCTTGATGTGCTGCAGCACTCATCACTAAATATCTTTTATCATTACTTCCCTGAACTTCAAGCATATTCCCTGCAAAATTGTTCATTTGGGCTTCAGTAATTACAATAATTTCTTTGCCATTTTCCTTAAGATTATCAAGAACCATTTTGCGTTCTTTTTTATCATCAATACAATCCGAACAGATCACAGCAAAAGTTTCACCTATACACATCATTACATTGGTGTGATAAATTAGTTTTCGTTCTCCATCGACGGTTTGAAAAGCTTCAAAGATTACGGGAGCATAATCAAAATCCTCGCAAAATTCGATAAACAATTCTTCATCAGCTCTTGGTGACAAAGCACAATAAGCTTTACTATTTTCTCTGTCTAAAAGTAAACTTCCTGTTCCCTCTAAGAAAAAACCATCTTCCTCTGCCGATGTATAGTCTACAATATTATTGATAACAAAACCTTTATCCTCCAACACATCTAGAATTTCTTCCCGACGTTCTTCCCGACGATTTTCGGCAAACATGGGATACAAGGCCACATCACCATTCTCGTGAAATGAAATCCAATTGTTAGGAAAAATGCTGTCTGGCGTATCTGGACTCAAGGTATCATCCACAACGGTTACATCTACACCCACTACTCTTAATTTCTCGACAAAAACATCGAATTCTTGTTGCGCCTTGGCATTTACGGTTGCTGGCAACAAACCGTCCAGTACTTTTTGGTAGTAATTGTTAACTGCGGTTTGTTCGTTCATTCGAAACGCAACTGGGCGAATCATTACTATGGAATTTGTGGTTTGTTTCATGATTTTTTAATTTTTATATTATTGTAGAGAAGCACTGCAGTGCGTCTCTACTAATTTAATCCCTGATTAAAGGTAAGGTCGAACATCGCAATAACCCTTCTTGTTTTGCAATTTCTGCGTATGGAATTTCTTCTACGACAAAACCGTTTGCACGCAACCAATTATTAAGTCGCGTAAAATTTCTTTCAGAAACTACTATATTGGTATCGATAGAAAAAACATTCGAATTCATGTGGTACATTTCGTCTCTAGTGATGTGAAATAGATTGTCTTTTCCAAAAAGATGGACTAAAAACAAGTAGTCTGCTTCCTCGCGGAATCCGTTCTTGTAAATAATCCCTTTATCATTACCCACTGGTTGAAAACAACAATCTAAATGCAAGGCATTATCACGGGCGTCAATTTTAGATTTAACTAAATCAAATTCTTTGACAATTTTATTTGGAAACAAGTCTTTAATATATTGAACTCCTTGAACATTTGTTCGTGCAGTGATGTACTCTTTGTAATCACTTCCTTTATAAGTGCCAATAAAAATATAGTCGTTCCACAACATAACATCACCTCCTTCGATATGAACTTCTTCAGGTGGACGAACCACTTTTTTAGGATTAATTTGATCAATGATGTATTGAATCGCATCTAATTCTCGTTCGCGATCTGGAAGAATATTAGATTTCACAAAAACATCATCAATAACAAAACCAATATCCCTAGTAAATATTTGATTGTAATTTTCAATCTGCTCTGGACGAAAAACCGTGACGTCATATTTTTTCAACACCGTATTAAATGCCTCCATTTCATTAACCATATCCTGTTCCTTTGGATAGGTTCCCGCTAAAATATGCTCTAATGATTTTGGATCGTAGGCCTCTTCAGCCTTTGGAGTAGATCCATTATCAACGGCAGAACCAAGCACTAAAGCCCTCAGTCTCGAAGTTTCATTATTCACCTTTAATTGTAACATGTCTTTTTAGCTTTTGGCAAATATAAAAAAAGCTTCACAAATTCGTGAAGCTTTTTAAACTGATTTTATCTTTTATCTGTTGGCACAAACTCCCTTAATGGGTGACCTGTATAAACTTGTCTTGGTCTTCCTATTGGTTCTTTATTTTCACGCATTTCTTTCCATTGTGCGATCCAACCTGGCAAACGGCCTATAGCAAACATTACCGTAAACATATCTGTAGGAATTCCTAACGCTCTATAGATGATCCCAGAATAGAAATCAACATTTGGATATAAGTTTCTAGATTTAAAATATTCGTCTTCCAGAGCAGCTTCTTCTAATTTTTTAGCTATGGCAAGAATTGGATCTTCAACTCCCAATGTGGCTAAAACCTCATTGGCAGCTTTCTTGATAATTTTTGCTCTTGGATCGAAATTTTTATAAACTCTGTGACCAAAACCCATTAAACGGAAAGGATCATTTTTATCTTTGGCTTTAGCCATGTATTTATCTGCATCACCACCATTTCTATGGATTTCCTCTAACATTTCCAGCACCGCTTGATTTGCTCCACCATGTAATGGTCCCCAAAGCGCAGAAACTCCTGCTGATATTGAAGCAAATAATCCTGCGTGAGAAGATCCTACCATTCTAACGGTAGAGGTAGAACAGTTCTGTTCGTGATCGCCGTGAAGTATGAATAATTTATCCAAAGCATCGATAACTATAGGATTTGCAGCATACGGCTCAGTAGGCAATTCAAACATTAATCGCATAAAATTTTCAACGTATCCTTTAGTATTATCATAATAATTCAAAGGATAACCCATGCTTTTTCTATAAGTCCAAGTCGCTATCACCATGAATTTACCCATAGTTTTACAAACTGCCTCATACATTTCTTTTTCATTATCAACATTAACCGATTTAGGGTTAAATGCAGTCAATGCACTTGTCAAAGCTGCTAAAACGCCCATTGGATGCGCTGTTTTAGGAAAACCATCAATGATGTTCTTCATTTCTTCATTGACCAAAGTGTATTTTCTGATATCAGTTTCAAATTGCGCTAACTGCTTCATGTTTGGCAATTCTCCAAAAATCAAAAGATAAGACACTTCTAGAAAATCAGCTTTTGCTGCTAAATCTTCTATTGAATATCCTCTATAACGAAGTATTCCTAATTCACCATCTAAAAAAGTGATATCACTTTTACAAGAACCCGAATTTTTATAGCCCGGATCAAGCGTTATAATACCGGTTAAATCACGTAATTTGTTAATATCGATGGCAACTTCATTTTCACTCCCTACGACTACAGGCAGCTCAATTTTCTTCCCATCAATTTCTAATGTTGCTATTTTTGACATAATATATTGAAAATAAACTTTTAAAATAATAATTTATCAAATCTAGGGAATTAAACACTAATTAAAAAGAGAATAACACAACGAAATTGTTAAATATTACCAAAAAAAGCCACTCACTGTACGTGAATGGCTTTAAATAAAAATATCGTAAGAATTTATTTTATTTTGAATGCATTTTTACCAGGAAAATAAGCTGTATCACCTAATTCCTCTTCAATTCTAAGCAACTGATTGTATTTAGCCATACGGTCCGATCTTGAAGCAGAACCCGTTTTTATTTGACCACAGTTTAAAGCTACTGCTAAGTCTGCAATCGTATTGTCTTCTGTTTCTCCTGAACGATGTGACATCACAGAGGTATATCCTGCATTTTTAGCCATATTTACAGCCGCAATAGTTTCAGTTAAAGTCCCTATTTGATTTACCTTAATAAGAATAGAATTAGCGATTCCTTTTTCAATACCTGTTGACAAACGTTCTACGTTGGTAACGAATAAATCATCTCCCACTAATTGCACTTTATCACCAATTCTATCGGTCAATAACTTCCAACCATCCCAGTCATTTTCATCCATACCATCTTCGATAGAAATAATTGGATATTTAGAGGCGAGTTCCGCTAAATAATCCACTTGCTCCGCAGAAGATCTAATCTTACCTGTTTCACCTTCAAATTTAGAATAGTCATACTTACCATCTACGTAAAACTCTGCTGCAGCACAATCCAAAGCGATCATGATTTCATCACCAAAACTATACCCAGCGTTTTCAACTGCTTTTTTGATAGTGTCTAAAGCATCTTCAGTACCACCAGGAAGATTTGGTGCAAAACCACCTTCATCACCTACAGCAGTAGAAAGTCCTCTGTCATGTAATACTTTTTTCAAACTATGAAAAATTTCTGTCCCCATTTGCATTGCATGGGAGAAAGAAGTTGCTTTCACAGGAAAAATCATAAATTCTTGAAACGCGATCGGCGCATCAGAATGTGATCCTCCATTGATAATATTCATCATTGGCACTGGTAATGTGTTTGCAGAAACACCGCCTACATATCTATACAATGGCAAACCCAATTCATTTGCAGCGGCTTTGGCTACAGCCAAAGAAACTCCTAAAATTGCGTTTGCACCCAAGTTTGATTTATTAGGAGTACCATCCAAATCAATCATCATTTGATCAATCAGATTTTGTTCAAAAATTGAAACTCCTAAAAGCTCCTCAGAAATAAGGGTATTCACATTTTTCACTGCATTCAAAACCCCTTTTCCAAGGTAAGCTTTTCCTCCATCGCGCAACTCCATTGCTTCATGCTCTCCAGTTGATGCCCCAGATGGTACTGCAGCTCTTCCTAAAACACCATTATCTGTAATTACATCTACTTCTATTGTAGGATTTCCTCTAGAATCGAAAATTTGTCTTGCGTGAATTTTGATAATTATACTCATATACTCAATTTTTAAATTATAAAACACAAATATATTCTATCTTTTTGATTCATTTTATGAAAACAATGAATGTTATTAACGAAAACGTTGTAATTATTTGTGGAAAACCGATACCTCCAGTTTCGTTTATAAAAGGAGATGAAAATTTACATAATTTCATTCATCAAGAGCGAAAAAGGTAAAAGACAATAAAAACTCAGAAACTGAAAGTTTCAAAAAGAATT
Organism: Flavobacterium omnivorum; assembly: GCF_900099915.1. Lineage (GTDB taxonomy): Bacteria > Bacteroidota > Bacteroidia > Flavobacteriales > Flavobacteriaceae > Flavobacterium > Flavobacterium omnivorum. Next base: position 69,067 of record NZ_FNDB01000010.1, on the reverse strand, counting down.
TAGTACTCCAAGAGCCCTAATAAATTGATAAACCTTAAATCCAAATATCGATCATTTTAAGCTTCTGTACAATTTCTATTCAAGCCATAAAACAAAAGATTTTCACAATGTAAGTCTAATACATTAGTACAAAATTTAATTCTAACTTAACTGAGAAGAAGATAAAGATGAAGAAGATACCATATGAATGCCATACCATGAAAAAACAAGGAGACTCAATAAATTAACACGAAAAAAGAACCAAATTTTGATTTCAAAAAGAATAATTAGAGACAGTAATGAGTCAGTAAAATCGGCATTTCGACGTAAATCTTACCACACATTTTCAGCAATGACGAACTTAATCGTAGTACAATACAAACTTAAAAATAAAAAGGGATTGACTTTTTGACAAAAGACAATCCCAAAGTATTTTAATATGATGTATTTAATACTGTATTGCTATTAAAAAAAGTTAACCTTTAATATTTTCGATAAATTGATCAAATAAATAAGAAGAATCATGTGGTCCTGGGCTTGCTTCTGGATGATATTGAACGGAGAAACAATTTTTGTTTTTCATACGCATCCCAGCAACTGTTCCATCATTTAGATGAAGATGTGTAATTTCTAAATCAGGATGATTATCTAATTCTTCTTTGTTAACGGCAAAACCATGATTTTGAGAAGTTATTTCTCCTTTTCCGGTAATGATATTTTTCACAGGATGATTGATTCCTCTGTGCCCGTTAAACATTTTATAAGTAGAAATTCCGTTAGCCAAACCAATTACTTGATGTCCCAAACAGATTCCGAATAAAGGTTTGTTATTTTCCAAAATCTCTTTTGCTACTTGAATAGCTCCAGAAAGTGGCTCTGGATCACCAGGTCCATTTGATAAAAAATATCCATCCGGATTAAAAGCAGCTAAATCTTGGTAAGAAGAATCAAAAGGAAATACTTTGATATAGCAATCTCTGTTAGCAAGATTACGCAGAATATTCATTTTGATTCCTAAATCAAGAGCCGAAATTTTGTAGGTTGCATTCTGATCCCCGTAGAAATATGGATCCTTTGTAGATACTTTGGACGCCAATTCTAAACCTTTCATATCCGGAACTTTTTGCAGTGCTATTTTTAGTTCTTCTATTGGAGTTTCGTCTGTGCAAATGACTGCATTCATAGCACCATTGTCACGGATGTAACTCACCAAAGCACGAGTATCTACGTCAGATATACAGATTAGTTTTTGTTTAATAAAATAATCTTCTAAACTCCCTGAAGCATCTTCACGAGAATAATTGAAGCTAAAATTTTTACAAACTAATCCAGATATTTTAATACTTTGCGATTCCACTTCTGAATCGTTTACCCCATAATTTCCAATATGAGCATTAGTAGCTACCATTAATTGCCCAAAATAAGAGGGGTCAGTGAATATTTCTTGGTAACCCGTCATTCCTGTATTAAAACAAACTTCTCCATAAGTAGTTCCAATGATTCCAATAGATTTACCGTGGAATATGGTTCCGTCGCTTAATAAAAGAATGGCGCTTTGTCGTGTTGTATATTTCATTAGTTAATTTCTATTAATTTTATAATAGTCTCATGTAACTCGAAAGAACTCGTTTCATGTGTAGTTAAATATTTTGCAAATTTAATTTTTTAAAACAGTGAATCCAATGTTTTATTAAAAATTTATGTTTTTCAAGTTTTCTTGTTTAAGGAAAAAGTTTTAAACTAGCCCCGATTACTTCACTTAGTTTATATTTTCATGTGAGCTCACTAACTTTGTTTGAAGTGGAAATCCTTTTTCTTTTTTCTTTAGAAAAAAAAATTACTTCACTAAACATTCATTTTAAGCGGAGTTCAGTGAACTTCGTTTCCAAGGGAACGCAGGACAATTAGTTCTTAAAAACCAGAAATATTATGCTCTGAAAAAATCAAAAAAAAAGGATAAACTATAAATAGCTTATCCTTAATTTTTATTGAATGATTATTTTCATAATTACTCAGCAGTCTCTGTAGTTGTTTCAGTTTCAGCAGCTGGAGCTTCAGTAGCTTCATCTTTCTTAGCTTTACCACCACGACGGCTTTTTGCTTTTTTAACTTCTTTTTTACCACCATTGTAAAGTTCATTGAAATCTACTAGTTCGATCATTGCCATATCAGCATTATCTCCTAAACGATTTCCAACTTTAATGATACGAGTGTATCCACCTGGACGGTCTCCTACTTTAGCAGCTACATCTCTGAACAAGTCAGTTACAGCATATTTGCTACGTAAGTAAGCAAAAACGATACGACGATTATGAGTCGTATCTTGTTTTGATTTTGTTATTAAAGGCTCAACAAATTGTTTAAGCGCTTTTGCTTTAGCAACAGTAGTGTTAATACGTTTGTGCTCAATAAGAGAACAAGCCATATTAGCTAACATAGATTTTCTATGTGCAGTCTGTCTGCTTAAGTGGTTGAATTTTTTTCCGTGTCTCATGACGTGTTTTTTTATACTTTCATCTTGATACGATCCATTTTGGAGATCAAAATATGAAGTAATTTATTCTTTATCTAATTTGTATTTTGCTAAATCCATACCGAAGTTCAAATTTTTAACTGCAACAAGTTCATCAAGCTCAGTTAAAGACTTTTTACCAAAATTACGGAATTTCATTAGGTCATTTTTATTGAACGATACTAAATCACCAAGTGTATCAACTTCAGCCGCTTTCAAGCAATTTAATGCTCTAACAGAAAGATCCATATCAACAAGCTTAGTTTTAAGCAATTGTCTCATGTGTAATGATTCTTCATCATATGATTCTGTTTGTGCAATTTCGTCAGCCTCAAGTGTAATTCTTTCGTCAGAAAACAACATGAAATGGTGAATTAGAACTTTTGCAGCTTCAGTAAGAGCATCTTTAGGATTAATTGATCCATCAGTTTTAATTTCAAAAACTAATTTTTCATAATCTGTTTTTTGCTCAACACGGAAGTTTTCAATCGCATATTTTACATTTTTTACCGGAGTAAAAATTGAATCAGTAAAAATAGTTCCAATTGCAGCATTCTGCTTTTTGTTTTCTTCAGCAGGAACATAGCCTCTACCTTTTTCGATCGTTAAATCGAAATTTAGTTTGATTTTGCTATCTAAATTACAGATAACTAGTTCTGGATTCAAAACTTGGAAACCTGAAATAAATTTTTGAAAATCACCAGCTGTTAATTGATCTTTACCTGAAACAGAAATAGTAACTGCTTCATTATCTATATCTTCAATTTGACGTTTAAAACGTACTTGTTTTAGATTAAGAATAATTTCGGTAACGTCTTCAACAACTCCTGAAATAGTAGAAAACTCATGATCTACACCTTCAATGCGAACAGATGTAATTGCATAACCTTCTAATGCTGAAAGCAAAACTCTTCTAAGTGCATTACCAACAGTCAATCCGTAACCAGGTTCTAAAGGTCTAAATTCAAACTTACCTTCAAAATCGGTGGAATCGATCATGATAACTTTATCGGGCTTCTGAAAATTAAATATTGCCATAAATTTCGACTAAGTCAATTATTATTTGTTGTACAACTCTACGATTAATTGTTCTTTAATGTTTTCTGGGATCTGAAGTCTCGCAGGTACAGAAACGAAAGTACCCTCTTTAACATCATTATTCCAAGTAATCCATTCATAAACATGACTTGAATTAGATAAAGAACGTTCGATAGCATCTAAAGATTTAGATTTTTCACGAACAGCAACTTTGTCACCAGGTTTAAGGTGGTAAGAAGCAATATTTACAACATCACCATTAACGGTAATGTGTCTATGAGAAACTAATTGTCTAGCGCCTCGTCTAGAAGGAGCGATACCCATTCTAAAAACAACGTTATCTAATCTTGCTTCACACAATTGTAAAAGAACCTCACCAGTAACACCTTTAGTAGCTGATGCCTTTTTGAATAAACCTCTGAATTGCTTCTCTAAAATTCCATAAGAATATTTAGCTTTTTGCTTTTCCATTAACTGGATTGCATATTCAGATTTTTTACCTCTTTTTTTAGCCATCCCGTGTTGTCCAGGTGGGTAATTTCTTTTTTCGAAAGATTTATCATCTCCGAAGATTGCTTCGCCAAATTTACGAGCAATTCTAGTTTTTGGACCAGTATATCTTGCCATTTCTAAAAATTAAATTAAGGTAGAGATTATGAATTCAGGTCATATCCTTCGATAATCGTATATTCTACCTAGTTATACTTAAATATATAATTAAACTCTACGTCTCTTTGGAGGACGACATCCGTTGTGAGGCATTGGAGTAACATCGATAATCTCAGTCACTTCAATTCCACCGTTATGCAAAGAACGGATAGCAGACTCACGTCCGTTTCCTGGTCCTTTTACATACACTTTCACTTTTTTAAGTCCAGCTTCAAGAGCTACTTTACTACAATCTTCTGCTGCCATTTGGGCTGCGTATGGAGTATTCTTTTTAGAACCTCTAAAACCCATTTTTCCAGCTGAAGACCAAGAAATAACTTCACCTTTTTTGTTTGTCAAAGAAATGATGATATTGTTAAAAGTAGCAGAAATATGAGCTTCTCCCGTTGATTCAACGATAACTTTACGTTTTTTTGCAGTTGCTTTAGCCATATTACTTATTATTTAGTTGCTTTTTTCTTGTTAGCAACAGTTTTTCTTTTACCTTTTCTTGTTCTAGAGTTGTTTTTAGTTCTTTGTCCTCTTAATGGAAGACCAGATCTATGACGGATACCTCTATAACATCCAATATCCATTAAACGTTTGATGTTTAAAGAAACTTCTGAACGCAATTCTCCTTCAATTTTGAAAGTTGATACTGCTTCACGGATTGCTCCGATCTCATCATCATTCCAGTCTTGAACCTTTTTATCTTGGCTAACTTGAGCTTTTTCTAAAATCTCAACAGCTCTACTTTTTCCTAATCCAAAGATGTAGGTAAGTGCTATAACACCTCTCTTATTTTTTGGGATATCTACCCCTGCTATTCTTGCCATAATTATCCTTGTCTTTGTTTAAATCTAGGATTCTTTTTGTTTATTACGTACAATCTCCCTTTTCTTCGCACAATTTTGCACTCGGGACTTCTCTTTTTTATTGAAGCTCTAACTTTCATTTTGAATATCCTTTAATATCTATAAGTAATTCTTGCTTTTGACAAATCGTAAGGGCTCATTTCTAGTTTCACTTTATCACCAGGTAATAATTTGATGTAATGCATACGCATTTTTCCAGATATATGTGCGATTACAATATGTCCATTTTCTAACTCTACACGGAACATAGCATTTGATAATGCTTCAATGATTGATCCGTCTTGTTCTATTGCTGATTGTTTTGCCATAAAGTTAAGCTACTGCCTTTCTATTTTTACCACTTTTCATTAAACCATCATAATGTCTATTCAACAAATATGAATTGATTTGCTGCATTGTATCTATGGCAACACCAACCATAATTATTAATGAAGTACCTCCAAAAAACATTGCCCAAGACTGTTGAACATCCATAACACTAACAATTATTGCAGGGAACACAGCAATTAAAGCCAGAAATAAAGATCCCGGGAACGTTATTAAAGACATCACTTTATCAAGATAATCAGATGTTTCCACTCCAGGCCTAATACCAGGAATAAAACCTCCGCTTCGCTTTAAATCATCAGACATCTTATTAGTAGGAACTGTGATCGCGGTGTAAAAAAATGTAAATACAATGATTAAAGTTGCAAATACTAAATTATACCAAAACCCAAACATATTACTAAAAGCACCAACGATTGATTGTGATGCATCTGATTTAGACAAACCAGCTAATGCTGCTGGAATAAACATGATCGCTTGTGCAAATATAATTGGCATAACCCCTGAAGCATTTAGCTTTAAAGGAATCCATTGTCTATTTCCATTCAACATATCTTGTTCGAAATCACCTGAAGTTGTACGACGAGCATATTGCACTGGAATTCTCCTAACAGCCATTACTAACAGTACACAACAAATAATAACCAGTAACCAGATGATAATTTCAATAACCAGCAACATTGGACCACCATTATTATTGGTAACCCTAGTTGTAAACTCTTGGATGAATGCTTGTGGCAATCTAGCCAATATCCCAACCATAATCAACAAAGATATACCATTTCCAATTCCTTTATCCGTAATCTTTTCTCCTAACCACATGGCAAAAATTGTACCTGTAACTAAAATAACTACTGATGAAAACAAGAATTCAAATGAATTGAATCCCAATAAAAATGCATTACTAGGTAATGTTCTATATAAATTATAGATATAAGTTGGACCTTGAACTAAAGTAATTCCAATTGTCAACCAACGAGTAATTTGATTAATTTTCTTTCTACCACTTTCTCCATCACTTTGAAGTTTTTGAAGATAAGGAATCGCAATTCCCATCAACTGAACAACAATGGAAGCAGAAATGTAAGGCATAATTCCTAAAGCAAAAACTGAAGCTTGAGAAAATGCACCTCCGGTAAACATGTCTAGAATTGAACCAATTCCTTCTTTGGTTTGCCCAGCTAAATTACCTAACTGTGTAGCATCAATGCCTGGCAGGGTAACTTGAGCCCCGAAACGATAAACTAAAAGTAGTCCTAAGGTGATTAGAATTCTATTTTTCAGTTCTTCTATTTTCCAAACATTACTTATTGATTCAATAAATTTCTTCATATTAATAGAAAAATTACATTGTTACAGCTTCTCCTCCAGCAGCTTCAATAGCAGCTTTAGCAGTAGCAGTAAATTTGTGAGCGGTTACTTTTAATTTTGCTGTCAATTCACCTCTACCTAAAATCTTAACGATTTCATTTTTAGTAGCTAAACGATTAGCAACATAAACTGTCATATCAACAGTATCTTTAATAACACCATTATCAACTAATAGTTGAAGTGTATCAAGATTTACACCTTCGTAATCTTTACGATTGATGTTTGTAAAACCAAACTTTGGTACACGTCTTTGAAGTGGCATTTGCCCACCTTCAAAACCAATCTTCTTAGAATAACCAGAACGAGATTTTGCTCCTTTGTGACCTCTTGCAGAAGTACCACCTTTTCCAGAACCTTCTCCTCTACCTAATCTTTTATTTTGATTGTGTGTAGAACCTTCAGCAGGTTGTAAGTTACTTAAATTCATAACAGTATTTGTTATTTAGCTTCTTCGACAGAAACTAAGTGTTTAACTTTATTTATCATCCCAAGGATTGTAGGGTTTGAATCATGCTCTACAACTTGACCCATTTTACGTAGACCTAAAGCTTCCAATCCTCTCTTTTGAGTAAGAGGACAGTTGATTTTACTTCTAACTTGTTTTACTAATAATTTAGCCATAATTTCCTAGAATTAACCTTTAAAAACTTTTTCTAAAGAAACGCCTCTTTGTTTTGCAACAGTATAAGCGCTTCTCATTTGTAATAAAGCATCAAAAGTTGCTTTAACTACGTTGTGAGGATTCGAAGACCCTTGTGATTTAGATAATACATCATGAATTCCTACTGATTCAAGAACTGAACGAACAGCTCCACCAGCAATAACTCCTGTACCATGAGAGGCAGGAATTAAAAACACACGTGCACCACCAAATTTACCTTTTTGTTCGTGAGGAACAGACTGACCATTCAAAGGAATTTTAACTAAATTTTTCTTAGCATCTTCTACTGCTTTCGCAATTGCTTCAGAAACATCTTTAGACTTTCCTAATCCGTGTCCAACTACTCCGTTTTCATCACCTACAACTACAATAGCAGAAAAACCAAAAGCTCTACCACCCTTTGTAACCTTAGTAACACGATTTACACTTACCAAACGATCTTTTAATTCAAGACCACTTGGTTTTACTAACTCTACATTCTTGTATTTACTATTAGACATACTATATTAGAATTTAAGTCCAGCCGCTCTTGCGCCTTCTGCTAATGATTTAATACGACCGTGATACAAATAACCTCCTCTATCGAAAGTTATTACGCTTATCCCAGCTTTCAAAGCTTTCTCAGCAACTAATTTCCCAACTGCTGTAGCAACTTCAATATTCGTACCGTTACCTATTTCTTTTTCTCTTGAAGAAGCCGCCAACAAAGTAACTCCGTTTACGTCATCAATAAGTTGAGCGTAAATTTCTTTGTTACTTCTAAATACAGATAGTCTTGGATTAGTAGCTGTACCACTAATTGACTTTCTAATTCTGAATCTAATTCGTTGTCTTCTTTCAGGTTTTGTTAATGACATAATCTTATTTTTTAAGCTGATTTACCTGCTTTTCTTCTTAATACTTCACCCACAAATTTAACACCTTTTCCTTTGTACGGCTCAGGCTTACGAAAACCTCTGATTTTCGCAGCTACCTGACCTAAAAGTTGTTTGTCAAATGATGTTAATTTAACAATTGGGTTTTTACCTTTTTCAGATATAGTTTCTAAAGTCACTTCAGGAGCAATTTCTAAAACTATATTGTGAGAGTAACCAAGTGCTAAATCTAATTTCTGTCCTTGATTTGAAGCTCTATAACCAACTCCTACCAATTCTAATGACTTAGTAAAACCATCTGTTACACCGATAATCATGTTATTGATTAAAGATCGGTACAAACCGTGTTTTGCTCTTTGGTCTTTGTGATCAGAAGATCTATCTACTTGAACTAGATCCCCTTCAACTGTTACAGTTACGTCCGAAAACTCCTGAGTTAGTTGACCATTTTTTCCTTTTACCGTAATAATACCGTTAGCAACTGAAACAGTTACTCCTGCAGGAATTGTTACTGGACTTTTACCTATTCTTGACATCTTATATAGTCTTTAAAATTAGTATACGTAACAAATTACTTCGCCACCAACATTCAATTGCTTCGCTTTCTTTCCAGTCATTAAACCTTTAGAAGTAGAAACAATAGCAATTCCTAATCCATTAAGGATTCTAGGAATACTTGAAGAACTTGAATATTTACGTAAACCTGGTTTACTAATTCTTTGGATATCTTTAATTACTGACTCCTTAGTATCCTTATCATACTTTAAAGCGATTTTGATTGAACCCTGAACAGCGTTGTCTTCAAATTTGTAACTCAAGATATAACCTTGATCAAACAAGATCTTGGTTATTTCTTTTTTTAGATTAGATGCAGGAATTTCAACAACTTTGTGGTTTGCAGCCACAGCGTTACGAACTCTTGTCAAATAATCTGCAATAGGATCTGTATACATATGTATTAATTTGCGGTTTTGGTTTTCAACAAACGATTTGCCGAACCTTAAACCAATTTATAAATATTTATGATACAGACAAAACGCAAGTTAAGTCTGTATCAGAACGTAATAAATTACGTCTTACCAAGATGCTTTTTTAACACCGGGTATCAATCCGTTATTTGCCATTTCACGAAATGTAACACGTGAAAGACCGAATTGACGCATATACCCTCTTGGTCTACCTGTTAATTTACAACGATTGTGCAAACGAACTGGCGAAGCATTTTTTGGTAACTTTTGCAAACCTACGAAATCTCCAGCTTCTAACAAAGCTTTTCTTTTCTCAGCATACTTAGCTACTGTTTTTTCTCTCTTAACCTCGCGGGCTTTCATTGATTCTTTAGCCATGTCTTAATTCTTTTTAAAAGGTAATCCTAATTCTGTCAATAGAGACTTTGCTTCTTTATCTGTTTTTGCAGTAGTTACAAAAGAGATGTCCATTCCTGATATTTTATTTACTTTGTCAATATCAATTTCTGGGAAAATGATTTGCTCTAAAACACCAAGGTTGTAATTTCCTCTTCCGTCAAAACCAGTAGCTTTAATACCACTAAAATCTCTTACACGTGGCAAAGCTGAAGTAATAAGTCTATCTAAAAACTCATACATTCTTTCTCCACGTAAAGTAACTTTTGCTCCAATAGGCATCCCTTTTCTCAATTTAAAAGACGCAACGTCTTTCTTTGAGATAGTAGATATTGCTTTCTGTCCAGTGATCTTTGTTAACTCATCAACTGCATAGTCAATTAATTTTTTATCAGATACAGCTGCACCAACTCCTTTACTTAAAACGATTTTTTCCAATTTAGGAACCTGCATTACGTTTACGTATCCGAATTCTTCTTTAAGAGCAGCAATTACTCTGCTCTTATATTCTTCTTTTAGTCTAGGTATATACTCCATTACTATAGTACTTGATTAGATTTTTTTGAAAATCTTACTTTCTTATCTCCCTCTACTCTAATACCAACTCTAGTTGCTTCCTTAGTTTTAGGATCAATTAAAGAGATGTTAGATATTTGTATAGAAGCTTCTTTCTTTACGATACCACCTTGAGGGCTTTTTGCACTAGGTTTCGTATGTTTTGAAACCATGTTAACACCTTCAACAATCGCTTTATTTTTCTCTTTGTACACGCGCAACACTTTACCTTCAGCACCTTTATGGTCTCCAGCAATTACTCTTACGATGTCACCTGATTTTATTTTTAGCTTTATCATCTTAAAACGAATTAAAGCACTTCTGGTGCTAATGATACAATTTTCATGAATTGTTTTTCACGAAGTTCTCTTGCTACGGGCCCAAAAACACGAGTTCCTCTCATTTCACCTGCAGCATTCAAAAGAACACATGCATTGTCATCGAAACGGATATAAGAACCATCGGCTCTCCTCACTTCTTTTTTGGTACGTACAACAACTGCAGTTGAAACAGCTCCTTTTTTAACGCTTCCGTTAGGGGCTGTATCTTTAATAGAAACTACAATCTTGTCACCAACAGAGGCATACCTTCTTTTGGTACCTCCTAAAACACGGATAGTTAAAACTTCCTTTGCTCCAGTGTTATCTGCTACTTTTAGTCTTGATTCTTGTTGTACCATAATTATTTAGCTCTTTCTAAGATTTCAACTAACCTCCAACATTTAGTTTTACTTAAAGGACGCGTTTCGCTAATCCTTACGGTATCTCCAATGTTACAGTCGTTCATTTCGTCGTGTGCGTGATACTTTTTAGTTTTCAACACGAACTTACCGTATAATGGGTGTTTTACTTTACGCACTTCAGCAACAACGATGGATTTATCCATTTTGTCCGAAGTAACAACACCAACTCTTTCTTTTCTTAAATTTCTTTTTTCTTCCATCTTTCAGCAGACTACAGTTATTGTCTTTTAGTAAGTTCGGTAGCCAATCTCGCAACAACTCGTCTCATACTTCTAATTTGAAGCGGATTCTCAATTGGTGAAATAGCGTGAGCCATTTTTAGATCAGCATATGTTTTCTTAGTCTGGCTAAGCTTTTCTTGCAACTCAGCTGCAGAAAGATCTTTTATTTCTGATTGTTTCATAATATAATATAGATTATGCTTCGAAATCTCTAGCAACGACGAATTTAGTTTTTACTGGAAGCTTTTGAGCCGCAAGACGTAACGCCTCTTTTGCAACTGACAAAGGTACTCCTCCAACTTCAAACATAATTCTTCCGGGTTTAACGACAGCAGCCCAATATTCAACGGCTCCTTTACCTTTACCCATACGTACCTCAAGAGGCTTCTTAGTAATTGGTTTGTCTGGAAATATTTTGATCCATAATTGTCCTTCTCTTTTCATAAAACGAGTTGCAGCAATACGCGCAGCCTCGATTTGACGTGAGGTTAAGAACATTCCATCTTCATGTACAGATTTAATACCAAACATTCCATTAGAAAGTTCATGCCCCCTTTGAGAGTTTCCTTTCATTTTACCCTTTTGTACCTTACGGTATTTTGTTCTTTTAGGCTGTAACATTTTTCTTTAGTTTAAAAATTTACTTTCGTTTACGAGCGTCTGGTTTTCCACCTTTATTAAAAGGCTTTCTGTCTCCTCTTGGAGAATCACCACCTTTACCACCAGCACCAGATTGTTTTTTGTCCATTCCAGCAAGTGGAGAAAGATCTCTCTTTCCATAAACTTCACCTTTCATGATCCATACTTTGATTCCCATTCTACCATAAGTAGTATGAGCCTCTGCCAAAGCATAATCAATATCAGCTCTGAAAGTTGATAGAGGAATTCTACCCTCTTTGAAACCCTCTGAACGAGCCATCTCAGCACCATTCAAACGACCAGAAATCAAAACTTTGATACCCTCTGCGTTCATACGCATAGAGGCAGCAATAGCCATTTTGATTGCACGTCTGTAAGAAATACGGCTTTCGATTTGACGACAGATGCTTGTAGCAACTAGATACGCGTCAAGCTCAGGTCTTTTTATTTCAAAGATGTTGATTTGAACCTCTTTGTCAGTAATTTTTTTAAGTTCCTCTTTCAACTTGTCTACCTCTTGGCCACCTTTTCCGATAATGATACCAGGTCTAGCAGTAGTGATAGTAACGGTTACAAGTTTTAAAGTTCTCTCAATGATTACTTTTGATACACTAGCTTTTGATAAACGAGCATGGATATACTTTCTGATTTTATAATCTTCGGCAAGTTTATCACCATAATCATTTCCACCATACCAGTTTGAGTCCCATCCTCTGATGATACCAAGTCTATTTCCAATTGGATTTGTCTTTTGTCCCATCTTGTATTAAATTGCTTGTGTGTTATTAATAGATCCAAGCACGATTGTAACGTGATTAGAACGTTTTCTAATTCTGTGAGCACGACCTTGTGGAGCTGGACGAAGTCTTTTCAACATCATTCCACCATCAACTGTAATCGTTTTTACAAATAAACCTGCTTCTTCCATATTAGCGTCAGGATTTTTTGCTTGCCAGTTGGCAATTACAGATAAAACCAATTTCTCTAATTTTCTTGAAGCTTCTTTAGAACTAAATCTTAAGATGTTAAGTGCTCTCTCTACCTTCTGACCTCTTACCAAGTCCGCTACTAAGCGCATTTTTCTAGGTGAAGTAGGGCAGTTATTCAATTTTGCGAAAGCAATAGACTTATTAGCCTCTTTTCTCGCATCTGCTGTTTCTCTTTTACGAACTCCCATTGCTTCTTATTTTTTACCTTTATTTTTTGCTCCAGCATGACCTCTAAAAGATCTAGTTGGTGAAAATTCTCCTAATTTGTGACCTACCATGTTTTCAGTTACATAAACCGGTACAAATTGACGACCGTTATGAACTGCGATAGTTTGACCAACAAAGTCTGGAGTAATCATAGAAGCTCTAGACCATGTCTTTACTACTCCTTTGTTTCCACCTGCGATGTTTTCTTGAACTTTCTTGTCTAATTTATAATGAACAAAAGGTCCTTTTTTTAATGAACGTGCCATATCTTATTATTTCTTTCTACGTTCTACGATATACTTGTTACTCGGGTTTTTCTTAGAACGAGTTCTATAACCTTTTGCTGGTATTCCATTTCTTGAACGTGGATGTCCACCAGAAGAACGTCCTTCACCACCACCCATTGGGTGATCGACAGGGTTCATTGCAACAGGTCTTGTTCTAGGTCTTCTTCCTAACCATCTCGTTCTACCAGCTTTTCCTGATACCACTAATTGATGATCTGAATTAGATACAGCTCCAATTGTAGCCGAACAAGTCAACAAGATTAATCTTGTTTCACCAGATGGCATCTTAATTGTCGCATATTTTCCATCTCTTGCCATTAATTGAGCAAATGTTCCAGCAGAACGAGCGATTACCGCTCCTTGCCCTGGTCTCAATTCGATACAAGAAATTACAGTTCCTAGCGGAACTCTACTTAAAGGTAAAGTATTACCAATTTCAGGTTGAGATTCTGGACCAGAAACTAATTTCTGACCAACTTTCAATCCGTTTTGAGCAATAACATACGTTTTCTCTCCATCAGCATAAGCCAACAAAGCGATAAATGCAGTACGATTTGGATCATATTCAATTGATTTCACTGTAGCCGGAATTCCTTCTTTTGTACGTTTAAAATCAATGATACGATATCTCTGCTTGTGACCACCACCCGTATAACGCATGGTCATCTTTCCTTGACTATTTCTACCTCCAGAGTTTTTTATCGGCGCTATCAAAGAGCGTTCCGGCTTATCAGTTGTAATGGCGTCATAACCATTCACAACTCTAAATCGCTGACCTGGGGTAATAGGTTTTAATTTTCTTACTGACATTTTTCTATCTTAGATATTGTTGTAAAAATCAATTGTTTCTCCTTGTTGTACTTGAACAATTGCTTTTTTAATTGCATTAGTCTTTCCACTGATTAAACCACTTTTAGTGTATTTAGTAGTTCTATCCGGTCTTACGTTCATCGTGTTAACACTCAAAATAGTTACTCCGTAAGCAGCTTCAATAGCTTTCTTAATTTGAACTTTATTTGCTTTTTTGTCAACAACGAATCCGAAGCGGTTTAAAACTTCACTTTCTTTGGTTACTTTTTCCGTTACTATAGGCTTAATTATGATGCTCATATCCTATTATTTACTTAAATTTTCTTCAATTATCTCTAAAGAACTCTCTAAAAGAACTAAATTATTAGCATTTAGAATAGCATAAGTGCTTAATTCTAAGCTACTTACAACGCTAGATCCTTTTAAATTGCGTGAGGACAAATATACATTTTTATTGGTATCACCCAATACAAATAGAGATTTTTTATTTTCTAACTCTAAAGCTTTCAAAACGTTAATGAAATTTTTAGTGTTTGGTGTTTCAAAATTAAAGTCTTCAAGAACGATTATGTTCGACTCTTTTGCTTTAATTGAGAAAGCAGATTTTCTTGCCAAACGTTTCAAGCTTTTATTCAATTTGAATGAATAACTTCTTGGTCTTGGTCCAAAAACTGTTCCACCACCTTTAAACAATGGATTTTTAGCAGATCCTGCACGAGCAGTACCTGTTCCTTTTTGTTTTTTAATCTTACGCGTACTTCCCGCTACTTCAGCTCTTTCTTTAGCCTTGTGCGTTCCTTGTCTTTGATTAGCAAGATACTGCTTAACATCAAGGTATACTGCGTGATTGTTTGGTTCTATACCAAATACTGAATCAGAAAGTTGAACTTTTCTTCCAGTATCTTTTCCGTTGAAATCTAATACTTTTGCTTCCATTACTTCTGAATGATTACATAAGAGTTGTTACATCCAGGAATACATCCTTTAATAACTAGTAGGTTCTTTTCAGCCACTACTTTTAAAACTCTAAGGTTTTGAACTTTTACATTATCTCCTCCCATTCTTCCAGCCATACGCATTCCTTTGAATACTCTAGATGGATAAGAAGAAGCTCCTACAGAACCTGGCGCTCTTAAACGGTTGTGTTGACCGTGAGTTGCTTGTCCAACACCACCAAAACCGTGACGTTTAACAACCCCTTGAAAACCTTTACCTTTAGATACACCTTGTACATCTACAAATTCTCCTTCAGCAAAAATAGAAACATCAATAAGATCTCCTAATTTTTGTTCAGTTGCAAAATCTTGAAATTCAACGACTTTTTTCTTAGCTACAGTTCCCGCTTTTTTAAAGTGACCTAAAGCCGCTTTTGTGGAATGTTTCTCGTTTTTGTCATCGAAACCAAGTTGCAACGCTTCGTACCCGTCAACACCTTTGGTTCTGACTTGGGTAACAACGCATGGTCCAGCCTCGATTACTGTACAAGGAATATTCTTCCCGTTCTCGTCAAAAATGCTAGTCATGCCGATTTTTCTACCAATTAACCCAGACATAAATATTAATTATTAATTATTAAATATAAATATAGAACGCAGCTTTTAACCGAATCCTATTTTTTTAGTGGGTGCAAATGTATAACTTATTTACACACAAACCAAAAAAATATTTTTCGCTTAAAAACAGCGCTTCTTTTTACTCTTAAACTACTTAAACTTTGATTTCAACTTCAACTCCACTTGGCAATTCAAGTTTCATTAAAGCATCAATAGTTTTTGATGAAGATGAATAAATGTCAATTAATCTCTTATATGACATTACTTCAAATTGCTCTCTCGCTTTTTTGTTGACGTGTGGAGAACGTAGTACAGTGAAAAGTTTTTTGTGAGTTGGTAATGGAATTGGTCCTGTTACTACTGCACCTGTACTTTTTACAGTTTTTACAATCTTTTCAGCAGATTTATCTACTAACATGTGATCGTAAGATTTTAGTTTTATTCTGATTTTTTGACTCATTTTCTTAAAGATTAAGCGTTTCCTTTTGCTTTTTTGATAACTGCTTCCGAAATATTCGAAGGAGTTTCAGCGTAATGTGAAAATTCCATTGTTGATGTTGCACGACCTGAAGATAAAGTTCTTAAAGTAGTTACATAACCAAACATTTCTGATAATGGCACATCAGCCTTGATGGTTTTAGCACCATTTCTGTCACCCATGTCATTCACCTGACCTCTACGACGGTTGATATCACCTACGATATCTCCCATGTTTTCTTCTGGCGTAATAACTTCCATTTTCATGATAGGCTCCAAAATAACAGCACCTGCAGCACGACCTGACTCTCTGTAACCCATTCTAGCAGCTAACTCAAAAGAAAGTGCGTCTGAATCGACAGGGTGAAAAGATCCGTCTAATAAAGTCACTTTCAAACTATCTACTTGGTATCCAGCTAATGGACCCGTTTTCATAGCTTCTCTGAAACCTTTTTCAACAGATGGAATATATTCTTTAGGAACGTTACCACCTTTTACTGCATTAATAAACTGCAATCCCACCGGAGCTTTACCGTCAACTAAATCTGCTGGTTCGATTCTAAATACGATATCACCGAATTTACCACGACCACCTGATTGTTTCTTGTACGTTTCTCTATGTTGAGCAGATTTTGTAAATGCTTCTTTGTATTCAACTTGAGGCTCACCTTGATTAACTTCAACTTTAAATTCACGTTTCATTCTATCAACAAGGATATCTAAGTGAAGTTCACCCATACCAGAGATAATAGTTTGACCCGAAGCTTCGTCTGTTCTAACCGTAAATGTTGGATCTTCTTCAGCTAATTTAGCTAAAGCCATTCCCATTTTATCTACGTCAGCCTTAGTTTTAGGCTCAATTGCAATACCAATTACCGGAGCAGGGAATTTCATAGACTCAAGAATAATTGGGTGTTTTTCATCACACAATGTATCTCCAGTTTTGATATCCTTAAATCCTACTGCCGCTCCAATATCACCTGCTTCGATATAATCGATTGGGTTTTGCTTGTTAGCGTGCATTTGGTATATACGAGAGATTCTTTCTTTATTTCCTGAACGTGTATTCAAAACATATGAACCTGCATCTAAACGTCCTGAATAAGCACGGAAGAAAGCTAAACGACCTACGAAGGGGTCAGTAGCAATTTTAAATGCTAACGCAGCGAATGGCTCTTTAACATCTGGCTTACGCAAAATTTTAGTTTGATCTTCTTCTAATAATTCAGCATCATCAGGATGAATCCCTTCAATACCTTCTTTATCCATTGGAGATGGCAAATATTTACATACTGCATCTAACATGAATTGAACTCCTTTGTTTTTGAAAGAAGAACCAGCAATCATAGGAATGATAGCCATGTCCATAGTAGCAGCTCTTAATGCGATATTGATTTCTTCCTCTGTAATAGAGTCTTCATCTTCCATGAATTTCTCTAACAAATTTTCATCATAATCAGCAACTGCTTCAATAAGAATCGATCTGTATTCTTTCACTTCGTCAAGCATATCTTCTGGAATAGGCACAATCTCGTAAGTAGCTCCTAAACCTTCTTCATCCCAAACAATAGCTTGGTTTCTTACTAAATCCACAACACCTTTGAAATCATTTTCTTCACCAATCGGCAAAGTGATCGCTACTGCATTTGATTTTAACATATCTCTTACTTGTTGACATACCATCAAAAAGTTAGAACCTTGTCTATCCATTTTATTAACGAAACCAATACGTGGTACTCTGTATTGATCTGCTAATCTCCAGTTAGTTTCTGATTGTGGCTCAACACCATCAACAGCACTAAATAAGAAAACCAAACCATCAAGCACACGCAATGAACGGTTTACTTCAACTGTAAAGTCAACGTGTCCTGGGGTATCGATAATATTAAAGTGGTAAGGTAATGTTTCAGGTAAAACCTTACCTTGAGTAGTAGGAAAATTCCATTCGCAAGTTGTAGCGGCAGAAGTAATTGTAATACCTCTTTCTTGCTCTTGCGCCATCCAGTCCATTGTTGCAGCACCATCGTGCACTTCACCAATTTTATGTGATTTTCCCGTATAGAACAATATGCGCTCAGTTGTTGTTGTTTTACCAGCATCAATGTGAGCAGCAATTCCTATGTTTCTTGTATATTTAAGTTCTCTAGCCATTTCTTAAGAATTAAAATCTAAAGTGAGAGAATGCTTTATTAGCTTCTGCCATTTTGTGAGTATCCATTCTTTTCTTTACAGCAGCTCCTTCTTCTTTAGCCGCAGCTAAACATTCTGAAGCTAACCTTTGAGCCATAGATTTTTCGTTTCTTCTTCTAGAATAAAGAATTAACCACTTCATCGCCATAGAAATTTTTCTATCTGGACGAATTTGCATTGGAATTTGAAATGTAGCTCCACCTACTCTACGACTACGTACTTCTACGTGAGGCATAACATTGGTTAACGCATCTTTCCAAATTTCTAATGATGGTTTCTCTGCATCTTGTTTTTTAGACTCAATGATGTCAATTGCATCATAAAATACTTTAAACGCTGTCGATTTTTTTCCATCCCACATTAAGTTGTTCACAAAACGTGTTACCAGTTGGTCATTAAACCTTGGATCTGGTAAAAGTGGTCTCTTCTTTGCCGCTCTTTTTCTCATGTCTTTTTTTTAATAAAATGTCATACCCATACAAACGTGACGAATCACATTCCTACAAGAAATAACTTTTTAAATTACTTTTTTGCTTCTTTTGGGCGTTTAGCTCCGTACTTAGATCTTCTTTGCGTTCTTCCTGCTACTCCTGACGTATCAAGTGCACCACGAACGATGTGATATCTAACTCCTGGTAAATCTTTTACCCTTCCACCCCTAACTAATACTATCGAGTGCTCTTGTAAATTGTGTCCTTCACCAGGGATGTAGGCATTTACTTCATTACCATTTGTCAAACGTACACGCGCTACTTTACGCATTGCAGAGTTTGGTTTTTTTGGTGTTGTAGTGTAAACACGCGTACAAACCCCTCTTCTTTGAGGACAAGAATCTAAAGCAACCGATTTACTCTTCTTAGTTATCTGAGTTCTTCCTGTTCTTACTAATTGTTGAATTGTTGGCATAATTAATACTAAAAATTTCTTATTATATTAAATTCCCGCTTTTTACGGGGTTGCAAATGTAGAAAATATTTTTTACTCTACAAACGTTAATCTATTAATTTTTTTATGAACTAATAATTTGTTCTCTAAAGGAATAAAGAATTCCGAAGTGAAAAACGGTTTAGAATTCACTACTAATTAAGCAACAAATTCAATCCCGTTGTTTTACACTTTGATTTTTATTACAAACCATAGATATTTGCATTATATTTATTAAAACAAATAAACATTTGAAACCTTTCGTCACTATTCTTGTCTTATTCTTCTTTGGGTGGCATACTTCCGCTCAAAATTATCAGCTACAAATAATTGGACAATCCGACTTCGAAACCAAAACTATCGATTCTTTGGGATACAACTCTAAACACCAAAACACAAAAGCACTTCAAGATGAAATAAATAGATTTTCAGCAAAATTAATCCAAGTAGGTTACATCGATAATAACATGCTTGAATTTACGAAAGTAAAAGATTCCTTCTATATCGCAAAAATCGCTTTAGGAAAAAAAATAAAATCCATCTACCTATATATAGGTGATGACAAACAAGTAAATAATTTAATCACACTAAACAAAAAAAATAACATTATTGAAGTACCTTATGTAGCAATAGATTCCTTCCTAGAGCAAACCGTCCAAAAATTAGAGCAAAATGGATTTTCATTAGCAAAATTAAAACTAATAAACATTAAAAGAGACAAAAGTATTCTTTCAGCGACCCTACAAGTGGAAACAGAACAAAAAAGGGTTTTAAATTCAATTACAATTCAGTATGCCGAAAACGGACGTGTAAATAAATTTCCGAAGGGTCACTTGAAACAAATTAATAAAAAATACCAAAAAATAATTTTCAATCAAAAAGTAGTTGAACAAATTAATAGTGATTTCGAAAAATATAATTTTGTAAATCAAGTAAAATACCCGGAAATTTTATTTACAAAAGACAGTACTAAAGTTTATGTGTACCTTGAAAAAAGAAATTCAAATACATTTAATGGCTTCTTAGGTTTTTCAAATAATGAAAAAGAAAAGATCGCACTTGCAGGATATCTTGACATTAAACTCGAAAACATCTTGGGCTCTGGCGAGCAAGTTGCTATCTATTGGAAAAGCGACGGAAACGATCAAAAAACTTTTAACGCAAGCCTTGAACTACCTTATCTACTCCAAACACCAATAGGTCTTAAAGCACAATTACAGGTTTTTAGACAGGATACTACCTTTCAAAACACAAAAACTGCAATTGATTTAAGCTATTTCATAAACTATAATTCTCGCGTGTACTTGGGATATTATACTACAGAGTCAAGCGATATTCAAAATTTAAATAGCACTTCAATCAGTGATTTTAATAATTCATTTTTAACTTCGAGTTTTGAATATTTAAAACCAGACACAAACAACCTTCTATTTCCCATAAAATCAAAATTCCAAACCGCAATAGGAATCGGGAAAAGAGAAATCTCCAATCCAACTCAGAATACGAAAAACAACCAATTGACGCTTACTTTTCAAGCAATGCATAACATCTATTTGAACAGAAAGAATTCAATTCATCTAAATAGTCAAAATTTCTACCTTAACAGTAGCCGATACGTTGTTAATGAATTGTTTCGTTTTGGAGGTTTAAATAGCATACGAGGCTTTGCAGAAAATAGCTTACAAGCCTACTTAATAACATCATTACTAACAGAATACCGCTACATTCTGTCTCCAAATCTTTACTTACATTCCATTCTGGATTATGGCTTAATTAAAAATAATTCTGATCCAGGAAATTCAGATATTACGGAAAACCTTATTGGAATTGGGTTAGGAATGGGAATACAAACAAAAAACGGATTACTTAAACTAGCACTAGCCAATGGCAAAACTAAAAAGCAACAATTTGAAATTTATAACACCATCATCCATATTAGTTATAATGTTAAATTTTAGTTTAAGATAAAATTAGCATTTCATATATTAGGAAAGTTAACAAATTATTAAGAGGTTTGCGAGACTAATTCAAAATATTAAAAAATGAAACTAAAGTTTAATGGATTCTTAGTGCTCTTAGTAGCACTTGTGGCGCAAATAACTTTTGCGCAAGAAAGAACTGTTTCCGGTATTGTTTCTGATAATGCAGGATTGCCTTTACCAGGCGTGAGTGTGTTAGTGAAAGGAACTCAAACTGGAACTCAAACGGATTTTGATGGGAAATTTTCCATCAGGACAACACCAAGTCAAGTCTTGGTATTTAGCTACATTGGGATGAAAACCCAAGAAATATTAGCTGCTTCATCTAACTTAAATGTAAAATTGAAAGATGATGCAATGGAACTAGAAGGTGTTGTAGTAACAGCTTTAGGTATTAAAAGAGAGAAGAAAGCACTTGGATACGCAACACAACAAGTTAGTGGAGAAGAGGTTTCTAATGTAAAAAGCCAAAATTTTGTGAATTCACTTTCCGGAAAAGTGGCTGGTTTAAACATCAAAACATCAGGAAATTTTGGTGGTTCAACTCAAGTAGTAGTAAGAGGTAACAGTTCTATTACGGGTAATAACCAAGCATTATTTGTTGTTGACGGAGTTCCTATAGATAACGGTAACTCAAATCTTGGTAGCCAGCAAGCTGGAGGAGGTGGTTATGACTACGGAAACGCAGCATCAGATATCAACCCAGATGACATTGAGTCTATCAACGTTCTTAAAGGAGCAGCTGCAACAGCACTTTACGGTTCTCGTGCTTCTAAAGGTGTTGTGATGATTGTTACTAAAAAAGGAAAAAAACGCAAGGGTCTTGGCGTTACTGTTTCTTCTAGTATGACTATGGGAAATGCTGATAAAGAGACATTACCTAGATATCAAAATAAATATGGTGCTGGTTATGGTCCTTTTTATGGACCAAACGAAGACGCATATTTTAATGAAGCTGATATAAACGGTGATGGCATACCTGATTTAACAACACCTTTCACTGAAGACGCTTCTTATGGAGCTGCATTTGATCCAAGTTTGTTGATTTATCAATGGAATTCCCTGTATCCACAATTGACAGATACATACCAAAAAGCAACACCATGGGTAGCTGGAAAAAATAATCCAAATTCCGTTTGGGGAACAAGCAGTACAGCTGTGAACTCAGTTTCATTAGACGGAGGTACTGATAGCAGTACTTTCAGATTAGGTTTTACTAACTTGCTTTCAGAAGGAAACTTACCAAACAGTAACTTAAGAAGAAATACAATCACTTTTTCAGGATCTCAAGACCTTTCGGATAAATTAACAGTATCTACAAGTCTAAATTTTGTAAAAGCAGATGGTAAAGGAAGAAATGGTACTGGATACTCTTCTGGGAACGTTATGCAACAATTTAGACAATGGAATCAAATGAACGTTGATTTCGGAGAACAAAAAGATGCTTACTTTGCAACAGGAGATAATATTTCTTGGAATCCAAACAGTGCTACAAATCTAAGACCTATCTATTCTGACAATCCATATTGGACTTTTTACGAGAATTATCAAAATGATACTAGATCAAGATACTTTGGTAACGTTGCTTTAGATCACAAAATAAATGACTGGTTGAGCGTAATGGGAAGATTCTCATTTGACACTTTCGGAGAAATCCAAGAAGAAAGAATCAATGTAGGAAGTGCTGATGTATCTAAATATACTAGACGAAATAGAAATGTTTCTGAATATAATTATGATGCAATGCTAAACTTCAATAAAGATTTAACTGAAAAATTAAATTTAGAAGGAAACATCGGTTTCAACTTAAGAAACAATACTATCAACAGTATATCTGCTGAAACCAACGGAGGTTTAAACCTAAGAGGTTTATATTCTCTTTCAAATAGTGTGAATCCTATTAATGCTCCTATTGAATATGCTTCAAGTAGCTTAGTTGATGGGGAATACATTAGAGCAAGTTTAGGGTACGATGGATTTGCTTACTTAGAAGGTTCATTTAGATCTGACCGCTCTTCTACATTACCTAAAAAGAATAACAGATTTAATTATTATTCAGTTTCAGGAAGTTTAATTTTCTCTGAGTTGATTAATGCGCCATGGTTATCATTTGGTAAAGTTCGTGCCAACTATGCAGAAGTTGGTAGTGATACCAATCCTTACAATGTATTTAATACATTTGGTATTGGAACTCCATTCAACGGAACGGGTATTGCATCAAATCCAGGAGCACAAGCTAACCTGAATTTATTACCTGAAAGACAAAATAGTTATGAACTTGGTCTAGAAATGTCATTTTTAAAAAAACGCGTTGGTTTTGACATATCCTACTACAACAACCAAAATATTAACCAAATAACACCTATTCCATTATCTACTTCAACTGGATACTCTCAAGCGCTATTGAACGCGGGAACCATCGAAAACAAAGGTATTGAAGTTCAATTGAATGCTACACCTTTTAAAACTGCTGATTTTAAATGGGATTTAAATCTGAACTGGTCTCAAAATAAAAGTTTAGTTGTTGAATTATTAAACGGAATTGAAAACCTACAAATAGCAAGCTTACAGGGTGGTATATCTATCAATGCTACACCAGGTCAACCTTATGGAACTATTAGAGGTAGCGACTTTATTTATGCTGCAAATGGACAACCTATCGTTAACCAAACTGGGTCAGCAACAAGAATAGGTTCATACCAAAGAACTAGCACAAGTAATAGTGTGATTGGTGATATCAATGCTGACTGGAAGGCTGGTCTTAACAACAGTTTTACTTACAAAAATGTAAATTTGAGTTTCTTAATTGACATGCAAAAAGGTGGAGATGTTTTCTCTCTTGACACATGGTACGGTTATGCTACAGGAATGTATGATTTCTCTGCTGGCACAAACGAATTAGGCAATCCAGTAAGAGATGCAGTGGTAGGAACGCCTGGGAATTACGGTGCAAACTCTGGTGGTGTAATATTACCTGGTGTTGCTCCTGATGGCACACCTAACACAGTAAGAGCGAATGCTGATACTTATGCAAACCCATGGGGTTACGCAAGAGCTCCTAATAAATTACACGTTTACGATGCTGGTTATATCAAATTGCGTGAAGCTAGTTTAACGTATATTTTCAGTGGTAAAACATTAGATAGATTACCTTTTACTAACGCTTCATTCTCAATCATTGGTAGAAACTTATGGATTATTGACAAAAATACTCCATATGCTGATCCTGAAGCTGGGTTAAGTTCTGGAAACGTTCAGGGTTACCAATCTGGTGCTTATCCTTCTATTAGAGAAATTGGAGTAAGTCTTAAATTACAGTTTTAAAAAATTAAATTATGAAAAAGATAATAATAACAGCGTTATCTATTTTAGCTCTAGTATCGTGCCAATCTGATGATGCATATGAAGACTTAAATAGAGACCCAAAGAATCCGACTCAGGTTGATGCATCATTTTTATTCAATAATGCGACTAAGAGCTTAGTGGATCAAATGACTAGTACAAATGTGAACACTAATATCTTTAGGATGTTAGGACAACACTGGACTGAAACAACGTATGTAGATGAGGCCAATTACGACTTCAATACACGTAATATTACTAATGCTCACTGGTCTGAAATGTACAGAGATGTTATTTTAGATTTAAATACAGCAAAAAATAATACTGAAGCAACTCCAATAAGCCCTACTTTTTCTCAACAAACTAAGGATTCAAGAAAAGCTCAAATTGAAATATTGAGTATTTATGCTTGGGCTAACTTGGTAGAGACTTTCGGAGACATACCTTATTCTCAATCATTAGATCCTGGTACATTTATTTTACCTAAATATGATGATGCAGCTACTATTTATGCAGACTTACTTACACGATTAAATGTTGCAATTCCAAATTTAACTAATAGTGGATTTGCCGCTTTGGATCCAATTTATTCTGGAAACCTTGCTTCTTGGAAAAAATTTAGTAATTCGTTAAAGCTAAGAATGGGTATTCGTATTGCTGATGTTCCTGCCTTGTCAACAGTTGCTCAGGCAGCAATCACAACCGCTATTAGCGGAGGTGTGTTTACTTCAAATGCGGATAATGCATCTTTACGTTATGAAAGTTCTTCTCCAAATACAAATCCGGTGTGGGTTGATCTAGTTCAATCTGGAAGATCTGATTTCGTTGTAGCTAATACATTAGTAGATTTCATGAATAATCTTAATGATCCGAGAAGAGAAGTTTATTTTAAACAAAATTTAGGAGTAGGAGTTTATGAAGGTGGACCTTACGGTGCAAATAATAGTTTTTCATCTTATACACAAATTGGTGACATAGTAGCAAATCCAACTAATCCAGCCTCTTTATTAGATTACTCAGAAGTAAGCTTTTATTTAGCAGATGCCGCTGAACGTTCTATTTCAGGAACTCCAGCTATAGCAGCAGGATTTTACAACAAAGGTATAGCAGCTTCATTTGAACAATGGGGTGCATCAGGCATTACAAATTACTTACTTAACCCTAATGTAGCTTATGCAACTGCACCAGGATCATGGAGAGTAAAAATAGGTAATCAACTTTGGTTGGCTATGTACAATAGAGGCTTTGAGGCATGGACTGCTTGGAGAACTTATGACATTCCAGGTTTCAACATACCAGTTGTATCTGAATTGCCAGTTCCTACAAGATATACATATCCTATTAGCGAACAAAATTTAAATAAAACTAACTACACTGCAGCTTCTGCAGCCATAGGAGGAGATAAACAAACTACAAAACTTTTCTGGGATAAATTTTAATTCTCAGTAAAATTATTTTAAAACCATCAGTGAAAGCTGGTGGTTTTTTTTTATACATTTGCACCATGGAAAAAGAACATCAAATATTTGGGATTAGGGCGATAATTGAAGCCATCCAAGCAGGCGCAACAGTAGATAAAGTTTATATTCAAAAGGAAGCGAGCAGCGAACTAATGAAAGACTTAATGAAAGTAATGAAGCGTGGAAACATTAATTTTTCCTATGTACCGGTTGAAAAACTTAACAGACTGACCCCTAATAATCATCAAGGTGCAGTAGCAACGATATCGCCGATATCCTTTTTTGATCTAGAATCTTTAATTGAATCTGTTGTTGAAAACGGAAAGAAACCCTTATTTTTAATATTAGATCAAATCTCTGATGCTCGCAATTTTGGCGCGATCATAAGAACTGCAGAATGTACCGGAGTAAATGGAATTATTGTTCAAAAGGCAGGTTCAGCGCCCGTAAATGGCGATACCGTTAAAACGTCGGCTGGTGCTGTATTTAATATTCCGATTTGTAAAGTAGAACATATAAAAGACGCCATTTTTCTGTTGCAAGCAAGCGGTATTAAAACTGTCGCTGCAACTGAAAAAACAGACATAACTATATATGACATCGCTTTAAACGAGCCCGTTGCAATTATTATGGGATCGGAAGATCGTGGTGTAAACCCATCGGTTCTTAAAATTGTAGATGAAAAAGCAAAACTACCTATGTTTGGAACTATAGGGTCTTTGAATGTTTCAGTAGCTTGTGGTGCTTTTTTGTATGAAGCCGTAAGACAAAGAAGTTAAATCCGTCCACTTCCGACCCGCCCAAAAGGGAAGAGAACTAAGACAGTGAAAATATAAAATGAATTAAAACTCCGGTTTTGATTCATTTTTTCCGTTTGAGACAATCTCATATTTTACAGGAACATTGATCGTATAATAAGACACGAATACCTGTTGGTCAGCAAATTCTTCAATTTTAGGGATATTTACAAAGTTTCCGTTTTCATCAAAACGCTGCATAAATTTATCTGCTGTAGCATCAAAGTCAGGGTGTTCCCAATCGTATTTAATCACTTTCTTATACTCAGGAGTTTTATAAACTAAAGAAAGAAAAAATCCCGCGAGCAATCCTCCCAAATGTCCTTCCCAAGAAATAGATTTGTTTCCAGTACTCTCAGGACTTGGAAAAACATACCAAACCAAGCCACCATAAACAACTATCACAGCTAGCGACAAAGCGACAAGCCTATTGTACTTCGTTAGTATGCCTTTAAAAAAAACAAAACTAAACAACACATAAATTAATCCGCTTGCGCCTACATGGTAATTTTCTCTTCCAATACTCCAAGTGATACAACCCGAAATTAAAATACCGTATACAATAACTTTTATCGATTGCTCTGCATAAAAAAATTGTAAAGCAGTTAATAAAATCAAGAGCGGAATGGAATTGTTATAAAGATGTTCTATATCGGCATGAATGAATGGACTAAAAAAAACACCTTGTAAACCTGAAAAAGTTCTAGGGTAAATCCCATTTTCGACAAAGTCAATATCAAATCGAATTTGGAGCCAAAAAACAAACCACAACAACACCACAAAAAAAAGGGGCAGTCCAATAACTGAATTCGTAAATTTAAAATGCTTTTCCATGAATAGGGTGAGATTTTACATTTTGATATTAATTCAAAAACTTATCCAAAAGCAATTTAATGCTATTTTGTCATATTTAAATTAAAAAGGCTTTCTAAAGTATCAGTCCCTAGCCCGGATGGAAGCGGCATCCTTTTCTAGCTCGTTTTTTAACGAGATAGAAAAGATATAGTGTACAGCCGGAAATAGCTCCAAATAAAAATAGTAATTTTACCAAAGTCATATTTTCGATTGAACAGTAACGAAATTAGATTTTAGATTTAAAGAAAAAATGGAAGCACCACTTGCAGAACGCATACGCCCTCAAAAATTAGAAGACTACATCAGTCAATCCCATCTCGTGGGACCCAATGGATCGTTGACGCAACAAATAATAAAAGGAATTATCCCATCATTAATTTTATGGGGGCCGCCAGGAACTGGAAAAACTACACTAGCACAAATAATCGCACAAGAATCCAAACGTCCCTTTTATATTTTGAGTGCGATTAATTCAGGGGTTAAGGATATTAGGGAAGTGATTGAAAAAGCAAAGCAAAGTGGTGGTTTATTTACTGCAAAAAATCCTATTCTTTTTATTGATGAGATTCACCGTTTTAGCAAATCCCAACAGGATTCGCTATTGGCTGCTGTTGAAAAAGGTTGGATTACGCTGATAGGCGCTACAACTGAAAATCCAAGCTTTGAAGTGATTCCCGCATTACTTTCCCGCTGTCAGGTCTACGTATTGAATGCCTTTACTAAAAAAGATCTTGAGTCACTACTGAAACGCGCTATTAAGACAGACGCTTATTTATCTACTAAAAACATTAAACTAAACGAGACCGAAGCCTTATTGCGACTTTCCGGCGGAGATGGACGTAAACTGTTAAATATTTTTGAACTTGTTGTAAACGCTTCCAATGAAGACGAAGTAATAATCACTAATGATCGTGTTTTTGCTTTGGTACAACAAAATACTGTTTTGTATGACAAAACTGGAGAACAACATTATGACATTGTTTCTGCTTTTATAAAATCGATTCGAGGCAGCGATCCTAATGGCACTGTTTACTGGCTAGCGCGAATGATCGAAGGCGGTGAGGATGTAAAATTCATAGCCCGACGAATGCTTATTCTCAGCAGTGAAGATATAGGAAATGCAAATCCTACTGCCTTTATTATGGCCAATAATACATTTCAGGCTGTGTCTACGATTGGGTATCCGGAAAGCCGAATCATATTAAGCCAATGTGCGGTTTACCTTGCGACTTCCCCTAAAAGTAATGCTTCCTATTTAGCAATTGGAACAGCACAACAGTTAGTAAAACAAACCGGAGATTTACCGGTTCCTATTCACCTGCGCAATGCCCCTACAAAATTAATGAAAGAGCTAGGATATGGTGAAGAGTACAAATACGCCCATGATTACACTAATAATTTTGCAGAACAAGAATTTTTACCTGATGCCATAAGCAAAAAACCTATTTATATTCCTGGAAACAATTCAAGGGAAAACAGCATACGAGAATTTCTGAAAAACCGTTGGAAAAATAAATACGGATATTAAATTCCATAAAAAAAGTCTATTAGGCAAGACTTTTTTTATGAAATTAGGTAGGAAATGAAGAGTAAGAAATTAAAACTTAACCGCTACTTTTTCAGAAATTAATTTATCATTTTGATAATATTCAAAATACCATTGATTGTCTTTCAAAATTAAAGATCCTTGAACTGTATCTCTTATTGCAATAAATGAATTGGCTTGGGATGTTTTAAACAACTTCATAATTACTTTTGGAGTATTGTCAATAAGCTGAAAACCAGTTTCGGTGGCCTGAGCGTAAAGCATAGTGCCCTCTTTACTTGTAAGACTGGGCTTTAATTCTGTTACGGCTACCATTTCCTTTATTATAGGAGTGGCAGCAGCTGCAACAACTGCCGGCTGAGTCTTAGCACGAGTCCCACTGTATTTATATTGCAACTCATATACGGATTCGAAGGCTTGAGCTAGCGCTTCATTATAAGCATTTTTATAGTCTTTTTCTTTACTTTTACCAGCAGCCGATTGAAAAATGATTTTACCATAGCAATCCTTCAAAGTGATGAACAATCTTGTTGTCAAAAAACCACTATCATTAACTACATCAGCATACAATAAATCGCAACGATCACTGTATTCATCAGGAATTGTCTCGTTACTATAAAAAGAAACGAAGCCTGCCTTATTTAAATTAAACTTAGTTATAGTGTTCAAACGGTATTGATTCTCTCCCTTTAGAAATTCATATTTCAAAGGAACGATTACTGCCTTATACTCATTTACGGATTGAGCGTACGAATAATTAATTGCTAGTACTAGTACGAATAGAAATAACTTTTTCATAGTTTATAAATATTTTTTGATTTCTAATAAATGGTTAATTTGTTTAATGTGACTTCCAACTTCAATTTTTGCTTCGTTGAAAAATACCGCATCTAATCCTGCGTCAATCGCTCCTTGAACGTCTGCATCAAAGCTATCTCCAATCATAATGCTACTTTCTTTTTTGGCTTTAGCCAAATCTAAAGCAAAATTAAAAATTAGTGGATTTGGTTTCTTAACTCCAGCCATTTCAGAATTAGTAACGGTTCGAAAATAAGACTCAATCTTAGAATTACTTATCTTTTTATATTGAACCTCCGCAAATCCATTTGTAATTATATGAAGTGTATATCTTTGATTTAAATACTCTAAAACTTCAATTGTTCCATCAAAAAGGTGATTGTTATCGGGTAAAAAACGAAGATAATCCTCAGCAATAACATCTATTTCTTCATCGGAAATTGTATAATTTATAGCATCAAAAGAATGTTTCAGTCGATTGTATCGCAATTCTTGATGTGTAATTTTATCATATTGATACAACTTCCAACATTCTTGATTAATGGGTACGTATTTTTCAATAAATTGTTTGGTTTCAATTTCGGGATGATTTCTATTAAAAATCCCCTCGAAAGTCAACTCTGAATTTTTATCAAAATCCCAAAGTGTATGGTCTAAATCGAAAAATACGTCTTTTATGTGTGTTTGTTTCATTTTTAAATTTTAAAATATTCCTTCATCTGCAAAGCTGAAATAACTGTTTTCAGTTATAATGAGATGATCCAAGACTTTTATTTCTAAACTATCTCCAGCTAATTTCAATTTCCTTGTAATTTGCTTGTCTGCATCACTAGGAATCAAAGTGCCCGAAGGATGATTATGGCATAGTATTAAGGCTGTAGCTCCAATTTCTAGAGCCGATTTAAAGACAATGCGAACATCAACTAGCGTTCCAGTAATACCGCCTTTACTTAACTGCGATTTAGCAATCACCTTATTTGAATTATTCATGTAAATGATCCAAAATTCCTCGTGTGGCAATTCCCCAATAATAGGTTGCATGATTTCGAAAATGATTTTACTCGAAGTTATTTTCTTCAATTCTACTGCATCTTCTCCTCTTCGGCGTCTTCCTAATTCTAAAGCAGCAATTATCGAAATTGCTTTCGCCTCTCCTATTCCTTTGAATTGCATGAGTTGAGACAACGATAACTTTCCCAGCGCATTCAAATTATTATCAACACTAGCCAAAATCCGTTTGCTTAAATCCACAGCTGATTCACTCCTACTTCCTGAACCAATCAAAATGGCAATTAATTCCGCATCACTCAAAACACTTTTGCCTTTGAGCATCAGTTTTTCGCGTGGCTTATCGTCTTCGGACCAATTCGTTATAGGGAAAAAGGAATTTTCAGCCATTCATTTTGTTGTTTAAATTGATTTCCGCATGCAAATACTATTTTCTAAACCTACATAAGGCTCGTAATTATCAACAATTTTATATCCTGTTTTTTGATATAAAGCAATCGCTTCTTTTTGTTTGTATAAAGTTTCCAAAACAGAAAACGAATATCCTAAATCATGTGCCCAACCTTCCAATTCAAGTAAAATAGTTTGCGCCAAACCCATTCCTCGAGCTTCAGGTGAAACAAACATACGTTTTATTTCAATTGTATTTGTATCGTATTTTTTGAAACAACCACAACCAACGGCTTTGTCTTCAATATAAAGAATAACAACATTCGGATTTAATTCCAAAATATTATTACCCCAATAATCCGATTTTAATTCCGGATAACGCTCCCATAAACTTTCATCTAATGCTTTGATCAAATTTACAAAATCTGGGTTTTCACTGGTAGCCTTAACAATTCTACTATTATCTTTCATACCACTTTTATTTTACCAATTCCTTTACTTCATCAAAGTTTAATCCGCCGTAATTACCGGAACTCATCAATAGCAAAGCAGCATTTTCAAGATTTAAGTTGAAAAGATAGTCTTTGAAATCTTTTGGATTAGTATAAATAATTAAATCTTCACGATTAAATGCTTTAGCAATCTGTTCGTAAGTTACTTCTTCAAGCTGTTTGATTTTCACCGCATCTGGCGAATAAAAAACGACCGCTTTATCGGCATATTCCAATGCACCTTCGTATTCTTTCAGGAATTCAGCATTCAAACTACTGTACGTATGCAATTCTAAACACGCTACTAAAGTTCGATTAGGATATTGTTCTTTCACCGCTTTTGTAGTTGCTGCGACCTTACTTGGTGAATGGGCAAAATCTTTATAGGCAACTTTCGTATTGCTTTCGGCAATTTTCTCCAATCGTTTTGAAGCGCCTTTAAAACTGGCTATGGCTTCATAAAAATCAGCTTCATCAACGCCCATATTTTGACAAATCCATTTGGCTCCAGCCAAATTGTTAAGGTTATGCGCTCCAAAAACTTCAATTGGCATATCGCCTTCTGGAGTTTCCAGCAATGTCACACCGTCACTTACGGTATATTTTGGAGTATGATAGGCTAATTTTCGAATTGGGTTTGTCGCGGCTTCAGCAACCCGTTTTACTTCAGCATCATCTTCATTGTAAACGAGAATCCCACCATTTGTAATTTTACCAATAAAAATTTCGAACTGTTCTACGTAATTCTCATACGTTGGAAAAACATTGATATGATCCCAAGCGATCCCTGAAATCAATGCAATATTGGGTTGATACAAATGAAATTTAGGTCGGCGATCAATTGGCGAAGACAAATATTCATCTCCTTCCAAAACTATAAAATCATTCTCCTCCGTAAGATGAACCATCGTATCGAAGCCTTCCAACTGTGCGCCAACCATGTAATCTACCGCTATATCATGGTAATGCATAACATGCAAAATCATTGACGTAATTGTTGTTTTTCCATGAGATCCGCCAATAACTACTCGTGTTTTATTTTTAGATTGTTCGTAAAGAAATTCCGGATAAGAATATATTTTTAGTCCTAATTCCTGCGCTTTTAATAATTCAGGATTATCCGCTTTAGCATGCATACCAAGAATAACCGCTTCAATAGCTGACGTTATTTTCTCAGGAAACCAGCCTAATTCTGGAGGCAAAATCCCCTTTTTATCTAATCTTGATTTTGATGGTTCAAAAATTGCATCGTCACTTCCTGTAACTTGATATCCTTTGTTGTGTAGTGCTAAGGCCAGATTGTGCATGGCGCTTCCGCCGATAGCTATAAAATGTGTACGCATTCTAATTTTGG
The DNA here is from genome assembly GCF_900099915.1 of Flavobacterium omnivorum. Classification (GTDB taxonomy): domain Bacteria; phylum Bacteroidota; class Bacteroidia; order Flavobacteriales; family Flavobacteriaceae; genus Flavobacterium; species Flavobacterium omnivorum. The sequence continues at coordinate 35,803 of NZ_FNDB01000010.1, read as the reverse complement.
TTTATTAATTTTGGATTCAGAAGAAATTATAATTAGTCCTGATTTTTTTTATCATACGTTTCTAATACTGTTTTTGCCTTTTCAGGATCCCGCATTTTGTTTTTATACAAGCTAGCTAATTTTTGATAACTTGTTTTGGAACCTCCAGCCATTATCGCTTTTTTGTATTGTTGTTCTGCTATTTTATATCTTTTAAAATATTCTTCAATATGTCCTCTTGACAAATAACCGTCAACAGGCGACAATCGTAATAATTCATTGGAATATTTGATAGCTTTCGATTCGCTTCCACCTACAATTCCCGGTAACTGAATATACAGCTCAATTAAGGCCCAACGGGCTTCAATGTGCTTTGAATTTAGGGTGATTGCTTTTTCGAAGGAAGCCTTCACTTCGTCAATCATTCCAAGGGCTTTAAACTTGTTCGAATCTTTGGCTTTCATTCCTAAAGCGCCACCGTATTTATAGTGGTAATTAGCTTCAGAAGATTTGAGTTGCTTGAGTTTTTTATAATAGCCAATCGCCTTATCCCACAATTTATCATGACCAGCTATATCTCCAAGATATTCAATGGTTTTTAAATCCGATGGGTTAGACTTCAAAACAGATTCAAAAACCAACTTAGCTTGATCCATTTTATCCGCCTTATAAAGTTTTTCTGCTTTTTCGAAATCTGATTGTCCCCACATCATAACCGGTAGAAATACAAATAAATAAATAATATGTTTCATTCTTCAAAAATAGGGAAATTTTGAAGTATTAAATAGATTTATTTAGGCTAAAAAATGCCCTGTTAAAAATAGAAACATAACCAACAAGAAACATTATCATAACATAGTGGTCTTACATTCGTAAAAACTAAAAATGAAAAGAAAAAGAAAAATTCCTTTAGTCGTATTAAGTGATGTACACTTAGGAACATATGGCTGCCATGCTAAAGAGTTGTTGCAATATTTAAAATCAATAAATCCTCAAACATTGGTTTTAAATGGAGATATCGTAGATATTTGGAGTTTTACCAAAAGCTATTTTCCTGCAGCCCATATGAATGTATTGAGACAAATTATAAAAATGTCTAATCATGGAACCCGTGTTATTTACATAACTGGAAATCACGATGAAGCTTTACGGAAATACTCTGATTTTATTTTAGGCAATTTCGAATTGGCAGATAAACTAATCCTTGATTTAGACGGTAAAAAAACATGGATTTTCCACGGAGATGTATTTGACTCCTCAACGAAGGGTTATGCTAAAATATTAGCTAAACTTGGCGGAAAAGGATATGATTTGTTGATTATAATCAACAGCTTCATCAATTGGGTTTTAGTGCTTCTAGGGAAAGAGAAAAGAAGTTATTCAAAAATGATTAAAGACAGTGTCAAGAAAGCTGTTTCCTTTATATCTAATTTTGAAACTACTGCAGCAGAAATAGCCATCCAAAAAAAATACAGTTATGTAGTTTGCGGACATATTCATAAACCGCAAATGAAAGAAATAGAAAATGAACACGGAAAAGTGATGTACCTGAATAGTGGTGATTGGGTTGAAAATCTTACCGCATTAGAATACAAAAAACAAAAATGGAGTCTATACCACTACAAAACAGAACACTACAAAGACTCTGACACTCAAGAGGAAAAAATCATCAATGATATTGTCAATAAAATTCTTTCCTAAAAAAAAAAATTACGAAAACAATAAAACATCCTTAAAATCAAAATATACAGTAATGAAAATATTTTATGCCATTCAGGCAACCGGCAATGGTCACATCAGCAGGGCTGTACAATTATATCCTTATCTGCAAAAATTTGGTGAAGTTGATTTTTTTTTGAGTGGCAACAATGCCAGTCTGAATGTCAATTTGCCTATAAAATATAGAAGCGATGGCTGTAGCTTGCATTATAGTAAGTGTGGCGGTTTGAATTATTGGGATATTGCCAAAAATATTAAACCAAAACAAATCTATAAAGATGCAAATTCTTTACCGTTGAAAAACTATGATGTGATTATTAATGATTTTGATTCGATTACTTCTTTGGCTTGCAAATTACAGAAAGTGCATTCGATACAATTTGGACATCAAGCCAGTTTTATATCGCCTTTGACTCCCAGGCCTGAAAAAAAGAGCATTATAGGAGAAATGATTCTGAAACATTATGCACCTGCTCCTCAATATATTGGTCTCCATTTTGACAAATACGACTCCTTTATACGTCCTCCAATTATTAAAGACGAAATCGTAAATGCTGAACCCAAAAACAAAGGTCATATTACCGTTTATCTACCTTCATTTCAGAAGGAGTGTTTAGAAAAAGCATTCAACAAGCTTCCTAACCTTTCTTTTCATTGGTTTTTGAATGATATACATACCAAACACACGATAAAAAACGTTACTTATTTCCCTGTTAATCAAGAATATTTCAATAAAAGTCTGATTAATTGTGAAGGAATCATTACTGGCGGAGGATTTGAAACCCCTGCTGAGGCATTATATTTAGAAAAAAAAATACTCTCTATTCCTATTCGCAAGCACTATGAACAAGAATGCAATGCGGCGGCTCTTAAAAAAATGGGAGTTCCTGTTCTTTATGATGTTGGTGATGATTTTTACTTAACAATAGAAAACTGGCTTGATTCCCATATAAAATACCCAAAGATGCAAGCCAATAATATCCCCGAAACATTGCAATTTTTATTTGATATTTATAATCATAACTGAATTAAATAAAACAGAAAAGGTGCTCTTTTCAGAACACCTTTTCTATATAAAAACTTAATTCTTAGTCATTCAACATTTTCCATAATTTATCTTTCAACTCGGTTAAACCTTGTTGAGCCACAGAAGAAATAAACATATATGGCACATCCTTAAAAGCAACATCTAGTTCTGTTTTTAACTCTGCTCTTAACTCGTCATCTAGCATATCGCATTTAGAAATCACAAGCAAACGCTCTTTGTCTAGCATTTCTGGATTGTATTTGGTCAACTCATTCACTAGAATATCATATTCTCCTTTGATATCTGGCGTATCAACAGGAACTAAAAATAGCAATGTTGAATTACGCTCGATATGTCTTAAAAAATAATGTCCAAGTCCTTTTCCTTCGGCAGCACCTTCAATAATTCCAGGAATATCGGCGATTACAAACGATTGAAAATCTCTGTAAGCTACAATTCCAAGATTTGGTTTTAATGTCGTAAAAGGATAATCAGCAATTTTAGGTTTCGCTGAAGTCAAAACTGACAACAAGGTTGACTTTCCTGCATTAGGAAAACCTACCAATCCTACATCGGCCAATACTTTCAACTCTAGAATAACGTCCATCTCTGCTCCAGGCAATCCTGGTTGAGAATACCGTGGTGTTTGATTTGTTGAACTTCTAAAATGCCAGTTACCTAAACCCCCTTTACCTCCTCTTGAAAGTATTTGTTTCTCACCATCTTCGGTGATTTCAAATAATATTTCTCCAGTTTCTTTGTCTTTTACCACAGTACCTAAAGGGACTTCGATAAATTTATCATCACCGTCTGCACCTGTACTTCTATCTCCACTACCATCTCCACCATTACCTGCTTTGATGTGTCTGGCGAATTTTAAGTGAAATAAAGTCCATAGACCTTTGTTTCCAACCAAATACACATGACCACCGCGACCACCGTCTCCACCATCTGGTCCTCCTTTTTCAATAAATTTTTCTCTGTGCAAGTGCGTAGATCCTTTTCCTCCCTTTCCGGAAGAAACATATATTTTAACGTAATCTACAAAATTCCCTTCTGTCATTTTTTCTACTATTCAATTTTCAACTACACCATTGAAATTCCATTTTGAAATTCCCCATGATGTTCACTATTTTTATACTTGTAATGCCTTTACCATTACTTTATCAATTTTCACACCATCCATATCAATGACTTCTAACTCAAATTTTTGCCAAATCAATTTTTCCCCTTGTTTGGGTATATGAGAGAGTTCTGTCATGATTAATCCGCTTACCGTTGTGACTTCATAATCATTGATTAATTCATCTAACTCAAAGTAAGTCAAGAAATCGTGTAACGAATAATGCCCGTCTACTAACCACGTTCCATCTTCTCTTTCTACTAGCTGGAAATCATCTTTATAAAAATCAGATGCATCACCTACCAATGCTTCTAGAATATCATTCAAAGTAATTACTCCCTGAAATACGCCATATTCATCAGATACAAATGCGTAATGAATACCCGATTTTTTAAATATTTCTAATGCGACATATGCGGTCGTTTGCTCCATCATAAATGGGGCTTCGGTCATAATGTCAACCAAATTGAAATTATCATTTTCAAAATGAGCAAAAATATTTTTGAGATTTACAACGCCAACAATATCATCATAATTTTCTCCATAAACTGGATAAATTGAATGCAACTCCTTCAGCATAAACTCCCTAACTTGTTCTTTATTAGAGTGCAATGGTAAAAACATCACTGATTTCCTATGAGTCATCAAAGAGTTTATTTTGCGGTCTCCAATATGAAATACACGCTCCACAATATCTTGCTCTATTTCCTGCACTTCACCTCCTTCGGTTCCTTCTTTGATAATCGCTTTTATTTCTTCCTCGGTCACTCGACCATCTGCTGTAGGCTTTATTTGTAAAACGTTAAGTAAAAATTCTGTAGAATGTGTTAATAACCAAATAAAAGGTGCCGTAACGATTGAGACTATTTTCATAGGCAACGCTACCGCCTTTGCTATCGCTTCAGGATGATTTAAACCAATTCTCTTTGGCAACAATTCACCAAGAACTAAAGAAAAAAAAGTCAAAATAACAACAACTAAACCTACCGCGACCGGATGTGCATACGGTGTTAATATTGCAATTCCTTTGATGAATACCTCAACATCTTCAGTTATCTTATCGCCACTGTAAATACCAGTAAGAATCCCTATCAAAGTGATTCCTATTTGTACCGTAGACAAAAACTTATTGGGAGAATTAGCTAAATCCAAGGCGATTTTAGCGCTTTTATTTCCCTTTTTTGCTGCCGTTTCCAGCCTATTTTTTCGTGCTGAAATTAATGCGATTTCTGACATGGAGAAAACCCCATTTAGTAATATTAGAAAAAATATTATTAGTATTTCCAATGTATTAGTGGATTCGTTTTTAAATAAAAATCTAATTTCTGAATTTTTCGTTCATGAAATTGTCAATCCGGTTTTTAGCCCAGATCGAAGTGAAAAGCCAGGAGATAAAAGAACTATTTTTTCTTGTCAAAAAAGAGCGACCAAAGGAAGCTCCTTTTAGGACTTAGAAAAATGTTTTTTTATCGAGGACTTGTAACATAGAGCTGGAATAGCTCCTATAAATTATCAATAACCGCGCTTACTCGTTGCGTAATTTCGGCAATAGTACCTATACCATTCACTGCAAAAAACTTACCTTGAGCTTGATAATAATTCATCAAAGGCGCTGTTTTTTCATTGTATTCTTGGTAACGATTTCTGATCTTTTCTTCATCTTGATCGTCAATTCGGCCACTTGTTTTTCCTCTTTCTAACAAGCGCTGTACTAAAAGCTCATCATCTGCTTCTAGTGCTATTGTTGCGGCAACTTTGGAACCAATTGAAGCAAGAAAACCATCTAAATCTTCAGCTTGTGATAGTGTTCTTGGATAACCATCGAACAAAATTCCGTTAGCCTCTGGATGCTTATTTACTTCATCAATAAGCATTTTTGTAGTCAGCTCATCCGGTACTAAATCACCAGCATCCATAAATACTCTTGCTTGTTTGCCAAGTTCGGTATCATTTTTTAAATTAAACCGAAATACATCACCGGTGGATATATGCGTTAATTTGTATTTTTCCTTCAAAAACTCTGCTTGAGTTCCTTTACCTGCTCCTGGTTTTCCAAATAAAACAATGTTAGTCATGTTGTTGTTGTGTAGTTATTCTTTAAGTTTATATACTTCTGGTAAATTTCTTCCTAATCCATCGTAGTCTAAGCCATAACCAACAATAAATTTATTAGGAATTCGGATTCCTATATAATCTATCTTGATGTCTTTAGTGTAGGCTTCTGGTTTAAAAAAAAGAGTTGCAATTTTAAAATGCTTGACATTTTGTTTTTTAAACAATTCTTTTAGTTCCACCAATGTGTTTCCAGTATCCACGATATCTTCGATAATGATTACAGAACGACCCGTTAAATCCTGATTTAAACCAATCAACTGTTTCACTTCGTTTGTAGAAGAAGTTCCCTCGTACGAAGCCATTTTTATAAAAGAAACTTCACATGGCTTTTTGTATAACTTCATAAAATCAGAAACTACCATAAAAGCACCGTTCAATACACCTACAAATACGGGAGTTTCATCAGCAAAATCGTCTTCTATTTGGGCAATCATTTTTGTCAAAGCAAATTCTATTTCTTTAGCAGAAATAAACGGAACAAATTGTTTATCGTGAAGTTGTATCATTTTTTGATGTTTAAAATAATGGGCAAAGATACAGAATTCGGAATTGTGAATTGATAAATGGGCATTAATTTGTATTTTTAAGTAAATTCCATAAAAAACAACCTAAAAATCTATCGAAAGGCATAAAAGTTACAACATAAATTCCGAAGAAAATAAAATAGCATTTCCCAATTCAATCATTATAAAGTATCTTTGCTTAAACATACAACGACACCATGAATTATTTTTCTTCTGATTTTAAATTGGGGATTCTCGGCGGCGGACAATTAGGTAAAATGCTATTGTTTGACACTCGGAAATTTGACATCCAAACTTATGTGCTGGACCCCAGTGATGAAGCGCCCTGTAAAATTGCCTGCGACCAATTCTTTAAAGGCGACTTAATGGACTTTGAAACGGTTTATAATTTTGGAAAATTAGTCGATGTTTTGACTTTTGAAATTGAGCTGGTCAATCTAGAGGCCTTAGTAAAACTGGAGGAAGAAGGATTAAAAGTGTATCCTTCGCCAAAAACTTTAAAATTGATTCAGAACAAAGGAATACAAAAAGATTTCTACCGTCACCATGCAATTCCAACTGCAAATTACCAACGATTTGACGATTTAAAAAGTTTAGTGGTATCGATTTTAGATTCAAAAACAAAAGTCCCTTTCGTTTGGAAATGCACCGAATTTGGATACGATGGAAATGGTGTAAAAGTTATTCGACAAATTTCAGATCTGGACAATCTAGCTAATGTGGAATGCATTGCTGAAGAAATGATTCCTTTTAAAAACGAATTGGCAGTTATTGTTTGCCGCAATCCTTCGGGCGAAATAAAAACCTATCCCGTGGTAGAAATGGAATTTCATCCAGAAGCAAACCAGGTAGAATATGTGATTTGTCCTGCTCGAATTGAAGATACAGTAGCAAAAAAAGCAAGAGCAATCGCGCTTCATGTTTCTGAAAAATTCAATCATGTTGGATTACTAGCTGTAGAAATGTTTCAGACCGATGATGATGAAATTCTCGTGAATGAGGTAGCGCCTCGTCCTCATAATTCCGGCCATTATTCTATTGAAGCCAGCTATACTTCCCAATTTGAAAACCATTTGCGCGCCATCCTAGATTTACCATTAGGAAATACCGACAGTAAAGTAGCTGGAATTATGGTAAATCTAGTAGGTACCGAAGGATTTACCGGAAATGTAGTCTACGAAAACATCGAAAAAATATTAAGTTGGAACGGCGTTACTCCACACATTTACGGAAAGAAACAAACGCGTCCATTTAGAAAGATGGGACACGTGACCATCGTAAATGAAGATATTAATGAAGCAAGACGAATTGCTGAAGAGGTAAAAAATACCATAAGAGTAATAAGTGATCAATTGGATAATTAAAAGACATACTGATTTACAAATTGTAATAAGCTAAATAGGGTTTTAAATAATTTTTCAATCTTTAAATAAAAAATAATGAAAGTAGCCGTAATAATGGGAAGCATCTCAGACATGCCGATCATGCAAGAAGCAATAGATATTTTAAAAGCATTCGAAATAGAAATAGAAGTCGATATTGTTTCGGCACACCGAACTCCTGAAAAATTATTTGATTTCAGCAAAAATGCGCATACTCGTGGAATTTCGGTTGTTATTGCTGGTGCTGGTGGCGCGGCACATTTGCCAGGAATGGTTGCCTCTATGTCTCCACTACCAGTCATTGGTGTTCCTATCAAATCAAGCAATTCTATAGATGGTTGGGACAGTGTTTTATCCATTCTACAAATGCCCGGTGGTGTACCTGTTGCAACAGTTGCTTTGAATGGTGCCAAAAATGCAGGGATTTTAGCAGTTCAAATCTTAGGAAGCCATGATAAAAGTATATTAGAAAAAATAATCAAGTATAAAACAGGATTAAAAGAAGCGGTTATTATCGCCTCTGAAAGTCTACAAAAATAAAAAAAGCTCCAGATGGAGCTTTTTTTACGGCATAAAAGTGTTGACATCATTTATTCAACGTCAAGTGCAATTTCTAGAATTCCTTCAAATTCTGATGCAATAATATCTCCTTTACTCAACCAATATTCAGAGGTTATGATCATAAAATTACTATTATCCGTTGATCGTACTTCCCATAAAATATCTTCTGCTTCTGGAAAAGGCAGGTTTTCAGTCATAGGCAGATCAAACAATCTTTTGATCAAATTACTACCTAACAAACCGTTGTTTAACAGTTTCAAAATACTCGCTTTAGTCAATTCAATTTCGCTTTCCTCTTCCAAAGGCACAAAACTACATTCGATAATAGTCGCTTTAGCATTCGGGAATGTACCATTATAGGCTTTAAAGAGCAATTGATTCACATGGAATAAGGTTGCATGTAGTCCAATTTCAGGATATTCTTCACATACTTTATCTAATAACATGTCATTCGAAACTTGTTGAATCTGACCTTCATTCAAATTTTCAGATAACTTATATTCCAATGCAATTACGGCAGCATCTTTAGGTTCAAAATCAGATATAGCCATGAATAATAACTCCTTCAAAGTGGCAGGATCCGAATCACCAGCATCTGGATAATCGAATTTTTCCAACAACTTTATATAATCATCACTTGTCCAATAACCTTCAATTTCATCAACGGTGTAGGCTTTCTTTATTGTAATTTGATAGTTCATCTTTTCTTTAAAATTTATTGTTTTTTAGATTCGTTTCGTTAAAAACCAATCTTTTTTTACAATTTAAGGCTTTATTACTCACAAACGAAATAAATAACATTTAAATAACACAATCTACTCTAGTATTTTAGGGCAAATCAATTCCTTTAAGATCCCCGATTTTTTCAATAAATCCCTACCTTTGTTCTGTTTAAAACATCAAATTATTTTTATTAAAAAAACAAATGAGCATCTTGACCCATCACTTCAACACAAAATACAATACGGCCCCTTTTTCGAAAATAAAAAATGAGGATTTTTTTCCTGCTTTTCAAAAAGGAATCGAACTCGCGAAAGCCGAAATCGATGCCATTATCAGAAACCCTATACAACCTACTTTTGAAAATACCATAGAAGCATTGGACTTTAGCGGTGCTATTCTAGATCGAATTTCTAGTATTTTTTTCAACTTAAATTCTGCAGAAACCAACGATGAGATTCAAAAAATCGCACAAGAAGTTTCTCCTTTATTATCAGAGTTTGGAAATGATATTCGACTGAATCCTGATTTATTTGCACGAGTAAAAACAGTTTACGATCAAAGAGAAAAATTAAATCTGACGGCTGAACAGACTACGCTTTTAGACAAAAAATACAAAGGTTTTTCTAGAAATGGTGCTAATTTACCCGAGGATAAAAAAAATCAATTAAGAGAAATAGACAAAGAATTATCAAAATTAAGTTTGCAGTTTGGCGAAAATGTTTTAGCCGAAACCCAAGCCTATCAATTGCATATTACAGACGCATCTGACCTAGCTGGTTTACCAGAAGGAACTATCGAAGCCGCTCAATCATTGGCCAAAAGCCAAGAAAAAGAAGGTTGGATTTTTACTTTGGATTACCCAAGCTATGTTCCATTTGTGACCTATGCTGATAATCGTGAATTACGTAAGAAAATGGCAATTGCTTTTGGTGCCAAAGGTTTTCAAAATAACGAATTTGACAACCAAGAAATTGTCCTTAAAATTGCCAAATTACGTTTTGAAAGAGCACAAGTTTTAGGATATGCAAGTCACGCCCATTTTGTTCTTGAAGAACGAATGTCCGAAAGTCCTGAAAAAGTAAAAAAATTCTCAAATGACTTATTAGAAAAAGCCAAACCGGCTGCTTTAAAAGAATTTGCACAATTATCTGCTTTCGCCAAAGAATTAGACGGTGTTACACTGCTAGAAAAGTGGGATGGCGCTTATTACTCAGAGAAATTAAAACAGCAATTATTCCATTTAGACGATGAAATATTAAAACCCTATTTTCAATTAGAAAAAGTTTTGGAAGGTGCTTTTGCAGTAGCGCAAAAATTATACGGGATCACATTCGAAGAAACTTTTGAAGTGGACAAATACCATGAAGAGGTAAAAACATACGTTGTAAAAGACGAAGAAGATCAACTTGTTGCCATTTTTTACGCTGATTTCTTTCCAAGGAAAGGGAAACGCAACGGAGCTTGGATGACTTCTTTTAAATCCCAATACATCAAAAATGATATTAATGAAAGACCGCACATTTCGATTGTATGTAATTTCACAAAACCTACCGAAACAAAACCATCTTTATTAACTTTTAACGAAGTAACCACTTTGTTTCATGAATTTGGCCACGCGTTACACGGTATGCTGGCTAACACTACGTATCCTAGTTTATCTGGAACAAGTGTCTATTGGGATTTTGTGGAATTACCAAGTCAAATTTTAGAAAACTGGTGCTACGAGCCGGAAGCATTGGCTTTATTCGCCTATCATTATGAAACAGGAGAAATGATTCCTATGGAATTAGTACATAAAATCAAAGAAAGCGCAAGTTTTCAAGAAGGAATAGCAACAATGCGTCAATTGAGTTTTGGATTACTCGACATGGGCTGGCACGCTCAAGACCCTTCGAACATCAAAGACATTAAAGCTTTTGAAAATGAACAATTTGCAGCCACACAATTGTATCCTGATGTTAAGGAAAACGCAATGAGTACTTCGTTTTCGCATATTTTTCAAGGCGGATATTCCTCTGGCTATTACAGCTATAAATGGGCTGAAGTGCTAGACGCTGACGCTTTTGAATATTTTCAGGAAAAAGGTATTTTCGATAAAGACGTCGCTACTAAATTTAAGGAGAACGTACTATCTAAGGGCGGAACAGAACATCCTATGGTCTTGTACAAACGCTTTAGAGGTCAGGAACCACGACCAGAAGCTTTATTAAAAAGAGCCGGATTAGTATAAATAGTAGCATAATGAAAACCCTAAGTAATGTGGGTCAGGTTTTTAATGGACTGTCGAACCAACTACAAAAAAATTAAAATCAAACAAAAGATGAGTTTTTTAAAAGCCGAATGGAATAACCTAGCCATGATTAATTATGAAGTTGATCCTGAAATTCTGCAAAAATATGTCCCAAAAGGAACTGAACTCGATTTCTGGAATGGCAAATGCTACGTAAGTTTTATTGGATTTCTTTTTGAAAAGGTACGTGTTCTAGGAATAAAAATCCCTTTCCACTCTGATTTTGAAGAAGTCAATCTTCGGTTTTATGTGAGGCATTTGGACAACGGAGTTTGGAAAAGAGGTGCTGTTTTCATTAGTGAAATTGTACCAAAATATGCCATTTCGTTCGTTGCTAATACCTTTTACAACGAGCAATACCAGACGTTGCCAATGAAACATACGTTGAATGTAAACGAGAATTCAAGAGAATTCATTTACCAATGGAAAGTCCGTAACAATTGGAATACCATTCATGTAACAACGGACAAAACTCCCATTGCAATTGAAACGGATTCAGAAGCTGAATTTATTACGGAACACTATTTTGGTTATACCAAAATCAATGAAAATGAAACTTTTGAGTACCAAGTCACACATCCTAGATGGCAACAATTTGAAGTAACGAAGAACAACTCTAAAATAGATTTTGAAGGTGTGTACGGAAAAGAATTCGCATTTATTGCTGATTTAGAACCAACTTCCGTATTTCTAGCTATTGGCTCCAAAATCACTATCGAAGACAAACGAAAATTATAATTTTAATGACCCGAATAAAAATTAGGACTAAAATAAATGCCCCAATACAAACTGTTTTTGATATTTCCAGAGACATCGACGTGCATCAAAAATCGGCTAGTCCTACAAAGGAAACTGCTATCGACGGCATCACTTCCGGCTTGATCAACTATAATGAAACGGTGACTTGGCGCGGAAAACATTTTGGTTTTTACCTGACTCACAAAAGCCGAATAACCGCCATGAACTTATATGATTATTTTGTAGATGAGATGGAGGACGGGAAATTCAAGTCATTTCGACATGAACATCTTTTCATAGAAAAGAATGGCCTAACAGTAATGAAAGACAAAATACATTATGAAGTCCCTTACGGCGTTTTTGGTGAATTATTCGATTTTTTGTTTCTAAAAAATCACATGATAAATTTCGTTTTAGCAAGGAACAAGGTGTTAAAGGAATTAGCGGAGAGCAAGTAAGTTACAAAAAAAAGACCGTATAGGTAAATTAACACACCAGAGAAAAGATCCTCTTTACCACTCTTTTAGTGCTATTGACGAACGCACGCACCAAAAGTACCTTTTTACCCTAAAATCAGCAATATCCACCAGACGATTGGAATACTTTCTACCCAAAAAGAGGTGTAATATTTCGATCGTTTATCATTGGCAAAAATTAGAAATAATGAAATCATAATCACTAGCAGCAAGTTGACTACTAATTGGTTTTTATCAAAATTACTTTTTAAAAATTCCAAAAAATAAAAAGGAAGCAAAAGCAACAATCCCAATAATTTGGTTCGCCTCACACCTATTTGTTGCGGAACGGTTTTTAAATGCGGATCATCGTTTGCCAAATCAATGATTTCAAAAACAAGCACCAAAACAAAAATAAGAATGAACCGTTGCAAACATTTTAGATAAAAATCTGCTGTTATAGGTATCTCCGCATTTATTATGGGCAAACCCAAAGTCACTCCTACCCAACACAGAGCCACAATATAAATTTTTACCCCAGCCCAATTTCTAGCATTCCTTTTAGTAGGAAAAAAAGGAAGTGTATACAATAATGTGATACTAAAAAAAACAACAGCTACAATTTGAGTAACTCGTTGCAATTGAAAAAAATAATAGCCTACTAAAATAAAACAACAAAAACTAAAAAGCGCAATTGCTTTAAGTTCGTTCCGCATTTGAATTTTTTTTGCTCGGGCTAATGCATCGTATTTAACAAAATTATATCCAACGATAGTTCCAAAAAAAGCAAAGTGTGCAATGGAGTCCTCATACGAAATGTGGAACATGTGTTGGGTCATTCTAACTAAGGCATAGCACGATAAACCCACGTGAATACTGCCTTTAATATAAAAATCGACTATTAGTTTAAAAACCCTCATTAGACAAAATTAATCAAAGTGTTAATAAGAACGGCTTTTAGTTGAAAAATTCACAGAAAATCACGTTAAAAAAGGCTATTAATAGCATATTAATATTTAATTTTACAGCCTTTTAAAACAAGAAACACACAACACATTTTATATACAATGAAAACAGACGCTTTTGCATTAAGACACATTGGCCCAAGAGAAAATGATTTAGAACACATGTTGAAGACAATTGGCGCAGCAACTCTGAATCAATTGATTGATGAAACTATTCCAAGTGACATTCGTTTAAAATCGGATTTAGATTTAGAACCGGCAATGACCGAATATGAGTTTGCAAATCACATTCAAAAATTAGGAAATAAAAATAAAGTTTTTCAATCTTACATTGGCTTAGGATACAACGCAGCAATTATTCCTGCAGTAATCCAAAGAAATGTTTTTGAAAACCCAGGTTGGTACACTGCTTACACGCCGTATCAAGCGGAAATAGCACAAGGTCGTCTCGAAGCGATTTTGAATTTTCAAACCATGGTTATCGAATTAACAGGGATGGAAATTGCTAACGCTTCTTTATTGGACGAAGGAACTGCTGCTGCTGAAGCTATGGCGCTCCTTTTTGATGTTCGTTCGCGTGATCAAAAGAAAAATAAAACAAATAAATTCTTCGTTTCCGAAGAAATATTGCCTCAAACTTTATCGGTTTTACAAACGCGTTCCTCTCCAATTGGAGTTGAATTAGTAATTGGAAATCATGAAGAATTTGATTTTTCATCGGAATACTTTGGAGCAATCCTTCAATATCCAGGCAAATTTGGACAAGTTAACGACTACACTGCTTTTATATCAAAAGCTGCTGAAAACGAAATTAAAGTAGCCGTTGCTGCTGATATTTTGAGTTTAGTAAAATTAACTCCTCCAGGAGAAATGGGTGCTGCAGTTGTACTTGGAACTACACAACGTTTCGGAATTCCGTTAGGTTATGGTGGACCACACGCAGCTTATTTTGCTACAAAAGACGAATACAAAAGAAGCATGCCAGGCAGAATCATCGGTGTAACGGTAGATACAGATGGAAATCGGGCACTACGTATGGCACTGCAAACCCGCGAGCAACACATTAAACGTGACAAAGCCACCTCAAATATTTGTACTGCTCAAGTCTTATTATCCGTTATGGCTGGAATGTATTCCGTGTATCACGGACCAAAAGGCTTACAGTATATTGCTGATAAAGTACATGCCTCTGCAGCAACTTTAGCAAATGCATTAGAGCAATCAGGGTATCTACAAACGAATACCGCTTTCTTTGACACCATTGTTGTTAAGGCTGATGCCAAAAAAGTAAAAACGATTGCCAAAGAAAACGAAATTAATTTCTATTACATAGATGACAATACGATTTCAATTTCTTTAAATGAAACGACAAGCATCACTGATCTAAATAAAATTGTTGCTGTATTCGCTTCTGCAAATGGAACTGCACTGACTCTGATTGAAACACTATCTGAAACCAATCATTTTCCAGAAAATGTAAACAGAACATCTCCTTTTTTAACGCACGATGTTTTCAATAAATACCACTCTGAGACAGCTTTGATGCGCTACATCAAAATGCTAGAAAGAAAAGATTTAGCCTTGAATCATTCCATGATTTCTTTAGGTTCATGCACCATGAAACTGAATGCCGCTTCAGAAATGTTACCTTTAAGTATGCCGCAATGGAATAACATTCATCCATTTGCACCATTGGATCAAGCACAAGGATACCAAGAAATGTTAGCTAAACTAGAACAACAGTTAAATGTCATTACTGGTTTTGCTGGAACAACATTACAACCTAACTCAGGTGCACAAGGAGAGTATGCCGGATTAATGGTGATTCGTGCTTACCACCAATCAAGAGGAGACCATCATAGAAACATTGCTTTAATCCCATCATCGGCGCACGGAACAAATCCAGCATCAGCAGCTATGGCAGGAATGAAAGTTGTTGTTACTAAAACATTAGAAAACGGAAACATCGATGTAGACGATTTACGGGAGAAAGCTATTTTACACAAGGACAACCTCGCTTGTTTGATGGTAACCTACCCTTCCACTCACGGTGTATTTGAAAGTGCAATCATAGAAATCACACAATTGATTCACGACAATGGTGGACAAGTTTACATGGATGGTGCTAATATGAACGCTCAAGTTGGATTGACAAATCCCGCAACTATTGGCGCTGACGTATGTCACTTGAATTTACATAAAACATTTGCTATTCCTCATGGAGGTGGCGGACCAGGTGTAGGACCTATATGTGTGGCACCGCAATTAGTTCCCTTCTTACCTACAAATCCAGTGATACCAACAGGCGGAGAAAATGCAATTACTGCAATATCTGCTGCTCCTTGGGGTTCTGCCTTAGTTTGTCTGATATCTTATGGTTACATCTGCATGTTAGGTGCCGAAGGTTTGAGACAATCTACAGAATATGCGATTTTAAATGCAAACTATATTAAGGAAAAATTAAACGGTCATTATGATACGTTATATTCAGGAGAAAATGGTCGTGCAGCACATGAAATGATTATTGAATGCCGTCCATTTAAAGAAAAAGGAATTGAAGTAACTGATATTGCTAAACGCTTGATGGATTATGGTTTTCATGCACCCACAGTTTCGTTCCCCGTTGCTGGAACAATGATGATCGAGCCAACAGAGAGTGAAAACTTAGAAGAATTAGATCGTTTTTGTGACGCGATGATTGCTATAAGAAAAGAAATTGAAGCCGCAACTTTAGACAATCCAAACAATATCTTAAAAAACGCACCGCACACTTTAATGATGGCCACCACAGACAGCTGGAATTTTCCTTACAGTCGTGAAGCCGCAGCCTTCCCATTAGAATACATTGCCGAAAATAAATTCTGGCCTACCGTACGTAGAGTCGACGAAGCGTATGGAGATAGAAATTTAAATTGTTCCTGTGCGCCAATTGAAGCGTATATAGAAAGTTAAATTGCAACTTTAAATGTCTCGAGAAATCGGGACATTTTTTTTTGACTTCAAATATAAGCAGTTGAATCTATTTAATGTCGTACTATAAAATGAGTGAAATAATATTTAACAGAGGAGTCACATAAGCATTAAACCTTAAATGACCTTATTTTTGTTTAAGGTATAAAAGCCTAACAAATGAAACTTAAATGACTTATATTGTAAAAAAAATGCACCATTGTTTTATTCTTAATGCTTAGAAGTGATTTAAAATACTTTTAATTCACAAATTATAAAAATCACTTTTTTTCGCTTAAAAGATTTAAGAAATAAATATCACACAAAAACTTCAATTTCGTAACAAAATAATCAAAATTTTTGCCAATAAGTTGTTATTTCGTAATTATATGCATGCATAGTAAATTTTGTAGCTGTAATTATTTTTTAATGATTAAATTAGCCTAAAATTTGGAAAATTAACGCAATGAAAATAAAAATAGCTGGAATAGGAAGCTATATTCCTGAGAAAAAAGTAAGCAATACAGATTTTAGCGAACATGTTTTTTTAAACGAGGATGGAACAGCTTTTGGCTATCCAAATGAAATAGTCATCAATAAATTTAAAGGCATAACTGGAATTGAGCATAGGCGCTATGCTGAAGATCATTTAAACTCCTCCGATCTAGCTTTTTTAGCTTCTCAAAAAGCCATTGAAAATGCTGGAATTGATCCCGAAACAATCGATTACATCATCTTCGCTCATAACTTTGGCGATGTAAAATATGGCACAACCCAATCCGATATGCTTCCAAGTTTGGCTACCCGTGTTAAACATAAATTACAAATAAAAAATCCAAAATGCGTCGCGTATGACATTCTTTTTGGATGCCCAGGATGGATTGAAGGCGTACTTCAAGCCAATGCATTCATCAAATCTGGAATGGCAAAGCGTTGTTTGGTTATAGGTTCAGAAACGTTATCCAGAGTAGTTGATGCCCACGACAGAGACTCCATGATCTATTCTGATGGTGCAGGAGCATCTATAATAGAAGCTTCAGATGATGAAACTGGATTACTCGCGTATGAAAGTGCTACCTATGCAAATGATGAAGCTGGCTATTTGTTTTTTGGCAAGTCATACAATCCTGATTTAGACCCAGACACCCGCTATATAAAAATGTACGGGCGCAAAATATATGAATTCGCTCTTAATCATGTTCCAGCAGCCATGAAAAGTTGTTTAGACAAAAGCGGATTAGGTATTGACGATGTGAAAAAAATACTCATTCACCAAGCCAATGAAAAAATGGACGAAGCCATAATCCACCGTTTTTACAAACTTTACAACAAGTCAGTTCCTAAAGACATTATGCCTATGAGCATTCATGAACTAGGAAATAGCAGTGTGGCTACCGTTCCCACTCTTTTTGATTTACTAATTCGAGGCGAAATCCAGAATCAAGAAATACACAAAGGGGATGTTATGATTTTTGCCTCTGTTGGAGCAGGAATGAACATCAACGCATTTATTTATAGATATTAATTTGCATCAGGAGCTATTCCTGCTGTACATTACAATTCCTCACTACAAAACTTGTTTTTCTAGGGTGCAAGAAAGCTTCTTTTAGTCGCTTTTTGCACCCTGAAAAACTACCTTTTGCCGCTCCGGGATTTTCATTTCCATCACGGCTAAAAAACAATACCAAAAAACACTTTTATTACTATATTTGTGGCTTCATTCCCGAGCCTTGAGGATTGCGCAAAATAAATAAATATGTACGAGAAAACATTTCCTAATAAAAGATTCAAACATACTTTAGAATTTCTAAAAAAACACGTGTCAAATTCAGAGACCATATTAGATTTAGGTGTTGAAAACCCTTTTTCTAGAATCATGAAGGAAGAAGGTTTCAATGTTAAAAACACAACTGGTGAAGACTTAGACCTAGATCAATCGGTATTTCAATCTGAAAAAACAGCTGTTGTAACGGCTTTCGAGATCTTTGAACACCTTTTAAATCCTTTCACTATTTTAAAAGAAATAAAATCCGACAAACTACTTATATCCATTCCAATGCGTCTTTGGTTTTCCCCAGCCTATAGAAGCAAAACAGATTTATGGGACAGACATTACCATGAATTTGAAGATTGGCAACTCGATTGGCTTTTGGAAAAAACTGGATGGAAAATAATAGATCGAGAAAAATGGACCAATCCTGTTAAGAAATTTGGCATTCGCCCATTACTGCGAAAATTCACGCCTAGATATTACATCGTTTACGCCGAAAAAATAAAATAATGAATTATTATATCGTCATTCCGGCGCATAACGAGGAAGCATTTATTGCTTTGACATTAGATTCATTGATTTCACAAACCGTTTTACCCAAAAAAGTTGTCGTTGTCAATGACAATTCTACGGATAAAACTGCCGAAATCGTGATGGACTTCGCCAAAGAAAATCCTTTTATCACATTGGTCAATAAAACCTCTGAAGCAATACATTTGCCGGGAAGCAAAGTCATTCAAGCTTTTCACAAGGGTTTTGAAACATTGGACGAAAATTACGATGTCATTGTAAAGCTAGATGCCGATTTGATTCTACCACACAATTATTTTGAAACTGTTTTAAATACTTTCGAAAAAGATGCCACCATAGGAATGGTTGGTGGATTTGCGTATATCGAGAAAAATGGCTCTTGGATTCTAGAAAATCTAACTGATAAAGACCACATTCGGGGTGCCTTCAAAGCCTACAGAAAAGAATGTTTTTTACAAATAGGCAATTTAAAGCCAGCAATGGGTTGGGATACCGTCGATGAATTACTCTCGAAATTCTACGGATGGAAAGTCGTTACGGATTCTTCATTAATTGTAAAACATCTGAAACCAACCGGAGCAAACTACAACAAAACAGCCCGATACAAACAAGGAGAAGCATTTTACACTTTAGGCTACGGTTTTTTAATCACTTCCATAGCTTCGACAAAACTGGCGCTAATGAAGAAAAAACCGCTACTTTTTATAGATTACATTAAAGGTTTCTGCAAAGCTAAAGCGGCCCAAACTCCTTTATTAGTAACAATAGAGCAAGCAAAATTCATTCGGAAATACCGTTTGAAGAAAATGAAACAAAAGCTTTTTTAGCCAACAAAATCAAAAAACTGCTGAACCAAAAGAGATAACTCCTGACATTTTTTGTAATTTAGCCCATATTCGTAAAACTTATGATGCTCATTCGCTATATAACGCAAATAGGAAGATACTTCTTAATGCTGAAAGAAATTTTCAATAAACAAACCAAATGGTCTGTAATGAGAAATTTAATTTTCAAGGAAATTGATGACTTAATTATCGATTCTCTTGGTATTGTAGCGTTCATTTCTTTCTTCGTAGGAGGTGTAGTTGCTATCCAAACCGCATTAAATTTGACGAATCCTTTGATTCCAAAATACCTTATTGGCTTTGCAACACGACAATCCGTTGTGTTAGAATTTGCTCCTACTTTTATTTCCGTTATCATGGCTGGGAAAATGGGTTCCTTTATCACTTCAAGCATAGGAACGATGAGGGTTACGGAACAAATTGATGCCTTAGAAGTAATGGGGGTAAATTCCTTAAATTACCTTGTATTCCCAAAAATAATTGCCTTATTATTATATCCATTTCTTATTGGAATTGCAATGTTTCTAGGCGTTCTCGGTGGATGGATGGCGGGTGTTTATGGCGGCTTTATCTCAAGCGCTGAATTTATAAATGGTACCCAAATGGACTTTATTCCGTTTCATATTGTTTATGCCTTCATAAAAACATTAATTTTTGCCATGTTATTAGCAACCATACCTTCATTTCACGGCTATTACATGAAAGGTGGCGCACTTGAAGTAGGGAAAGCCAGCACCGTTTCCTTTGTTTGGACATCCGTTTCCATTATACTTTTTAATTATATATTAACACAACTGTTACTAGGCTCATGATAGAAATTAAAAATATAGAAAAATCATTTAACGGAAACAAAATTCTTAAAGGCATTTCGACCGTTTTTGAAACTGGAAAAACCAATTTAATAATTGGGCAAAGCGGATCCGGAAAAACAGTTTTATTAAAAAGTCTTTTGGGCATTCACACGCCTGAATCTGGTCAAATATGTTTTGATGGACGAATTTACTCCGAATTAGATCCAAATGAAAAGAGAGAACTTAGAACGGAAATTGGAATGGTATTTCAAGGAAGTGCTCTGTTTGACTCCATGACTGTAGCTGAAAATGTTGGATTCCCATTACGAATGTTTACCAAAGATAATAAAGCTAAAATAAAAGAACGTGTTGATTTTGTGCTAGAAAGAGTAGCATTAACAGACGCACATGGAAAATTACCTTCTCAAATTTCTGGAGGGATGCAAAAACGTGTTGCTATTGCTCGTGCAATCGTAAACAAACCTAAATACTTATTTTGTGATGAACCTAACTCTGGTTTAGATCCCAATACAGCAATTTTGATTGATAATTTGATCAAAGAAATTACCGAAGAGTATAACATCACAACAGTTATAAATACTCACGACATGAACTCCGTGATGGAAATTGGAGAGAAAATTCTATTCCTGAAAGATGGTTTAAAGGCCTGGGAAGGAAACAAAGAAGAAATTTTCAGAACTGATAATGAGGATGTTGTCGCCTTTGTTTATTCTTCTAATTTATTCAAAAAAGTACGTGAAGCGTATTTGAAGGAGTAATGCTAACTGGATTTCAACAGTTCTACCTCAGCATTAGGATTGAATAAATACGTTTTTCCAGTACTCATTTCGAGGCATTCAAAACGCTTGGTTCTAACGGCTATTTTCTTGAAAATCTTTCCATTTTGGATTCGGAAAACACTACCGTAAGGAATTTCAAAAACATAATTTTTATCATTTTGCAGATCAAATTGCTTCAATGCCAATGCCAAAGTAGCATCAGTATCACTGCTGGCCGTTGGATTTTTGAAATGTCGAGCCAATAAAGGCAACAAGTGATTCGGAAAAATTTCAGGTCGAATATAAGGAATCATCAACCGCTGAAAAGAATATTTCCATTCGTTTCCATGCGGCTTAATGTTTCTACCGAACTTTTCAAAGGCAACCAAATGAGAAATTTCATGAATCAATGTAATCAAGAACTTGTATTTATTCAAATTTGAGTTTACCGTAATTTCATGCTTTCCATTCACACCTTTTCGATAATCTCCATGACGCGTTTGTCTCTCGTTTACAATCTTAAGATGCACTTGATTGGCAACAATAAGTTCGAAAACGGGTTTTACCGCATGCTCGGGAATATATCTAGATAAGGTTTCGCTCAAAACAATTATGAGTTATAATTAAGGATTCGTAGAAGAAACTTGCAACACTTTACCATTGAAATATTTGTTTCCGGTCAAAGTAAAATCAAAAATATAATTTGCCATTTCGCCCGCTGTTATTGGTGCTTGATAGCCTGGAAAAGCTTCAGCCAGCATTTCTGTTTGCACTGATCCTAAAGCTAAAACGTTAAATGAAATTCCACGATCTTTGTATTCTTCTGCCAGTAATTCTGATAATGTAATCACGGCTCCTTTACTCGAACTATAAGCTGCCAATCCAGCAAACTTCAAACTTCCCTGAATTCCGCCCATAGAACTAATCGTTACCACATGGCTACCTTTTTGCAGGTACGACAAACAAACACGAGTCAAATTAGCAACTCCAAAAACATTGACTTTATAGATATTTTCAAAATCTTCCTGAGTCGTTTCTGAAAAAGGTTTCAACAATAAACTTCCTGCGTTATGAATGACAGCATCGACTTGTTTCCAAGACTTGGAAAGAAACTCATTTACTTTATTCAATTCCGATTCATTTGATAAATCTACCGACAAACAAGTAATGTTCTCGTTACCTAACAAGGCTTGCGGAATGTGTCTAGAAACAGCTAACACTTGATGTCCAGCAGCTGCAAATTGCAAGGCTAGTTCAAATCCTATTCCCCTGCTTGTTCCTGTTATAATAATATTTTTCATGAAACAAAAATAAACAAAAACAACAAAAAAGTGATGCTTTACACCAAGATTGTTCTTGAAATGAAATTAAAATTTTATTATAAAATTCCTTATTTTTGATTCAGAATCCTAACCATCGAATTATCAGAAAATGAGAGAAATTATCACATTCGAAATCGCAAAAATAAGTGACATCCAAGGCGTTTTGGCACTACAAGATTTATACCTTGTTACTAATTTATCCGAAGAAGAAAAAGCTTTTGGATTTGTTACCACGCCATTTACGGTACAACAACTTACCGAAGTTATCCAAAAAGAAGAATTGTTCTTAGCAAAAGACAACTACAAAATCATTGGGTATATTTTTGCTGGTAGTTGGGAATTCTTCAATCAATGGCCCATTTTTAACTATATGAATTCCCTTTTTCCCAAACTTACTTTTTTAGATTTTAAAATCACTACCACCAATAGTTTCCAATATGGTCCCATTTGCATTCATAAGGACTACCGTGGAAAGGGATTAATAACATCCCTTTTTGAGTTAATGAGAATAAACCTGTCGCAAAAATATCCTTTGAGTTTGACCTTCATTAACAAAATTAATATCCCCTCCACCAAAGCGCATACCGAAAAGCTAAAATGGACTATTATAGGCGATTTTCAATTCAACACAAATGACTATTATATTTTGGCTTATGATATGAAGCAATCCTTTACTTAAGTTATTTAAGCATTATTATTTCTTGAGTAGGTGTAATTGCCATTTGTGCTACAGCAGGCAATAATTCTTGTATAAAGGATGTCATGTGGGGAATATCCATTGCTTTAAAATCATCTGAAACATGGTGATAGAATTCAAAATTCTCAAAATCGAAAGTACTAACCGATTGGCAAGGAACTTTGAAAACATCATAAAAAGAGAAGTTATCGGATCTGTAAAAGAGTTGAAATTCGGCTTCCTTTGGAAGAAAACCAATCGTGCTTTTTCCAGTATATTCATTTATTTTTCCAGCCATATTCGACTTATCAAAACCGGTAATATAAGCTAGATAATCTCTTTTCATTGGTACACCAATCATTTCAATATTAAACTGGGCATACAATTTAAAATCTTGCGCTTTCAATTTTTTGGCTAAATGTTTAGAACCCAACAATCCTTTTTCTTCTCCTGTAAAAAACACAAAAAGAATGCTTCGTTTGTTATTTTTGGCACTACTGAAATACTTTGCCATTTCAGCAACTGCGGTTGTTCCTGAGGCATCATCATTGGCACCATTATTAATAAAATCCCCATTCACCCCTTTTTTATCTATTCCAATATGATCATAATGCGCACTTAGAATTATAAATTCATTTTTTAGAACAGCATCAGTACCTTCAATATAACCAACTATATTAAACGCAGTACCCTTGAAAGTGGAAAGTGTATCCCGATACGATTTGAAATAGGGCTTTACCTTACTATCTATAAAAAATTGCTCTAAATAATCCGCAGCTTTTACCATCCCTGCTTGTCCAGTTTCCCTTCCTTCTAATTCATCTGAAGCTAAATATTTTAATGTTTTAGCGACATCATTTTCTTTTACTTTATACTCGATTGATAGCGGTTCACTTGTTGTGGTCTCAGTCACAACCGAAGAAATTGGTTTGCAGCACAAGAAAAGAAATGGAAGTAACAGAAAAACTTTTTTCATAATTAAAGCGGATTTTTGGTTAGTAAAATGATATAATTTATCCTTATTTTTATATTCAGACTCTTTCTCGATAATATTTTTTGTAAACTTTAACCATTTGAGCAAAAGCTAAAACCACAAAAAATGATGGAATTACAATTGGAATTATATATTTAGAAAAGCTTGCTGTATTTTGAGCTAAAATATTCAATATCAGAACCAAACTCAACATTCCGACAAATGTACCTATTAAAGTCCCTGCAATATAAAACAGTTTGAGTTTATTTACAATTGAAATATAATTACCATTGATCAGATACAGATTCCAACCGGTCCAAAATGGTACTTGAAGAAAATTAATAGCACTCAAAAAAACACCTATTAACAAGGGCGAATACATCGCATATTTTTCTAAAACACCTTGCTGATCTATCGTTTGATTAGCACTTGCATAGAAAGAATAGCCTATTATCAACAGAAAAAAAACGGCAAAAAAATCAATAATTTTCATAAGTTTTTTATTATTGACCAGTTGCTTTGCAAAAATTAAAGTGAAATAAATCACAAACATCTCCACGAAAATTACTCCTAATAAAAAGAACACCAAGCTGTTCATTCCTAACTTTGAATAAATTTCAAAACCGATAACATTCAAATATCCTAATGGTATGGAACCAATAAAGCTCACTAAAAAACCAATAAAAATATTCTTTAATGCCATCATTACTTTAAAAATTTATAATTTTATTGCTTTGTTCCAAGTGCATTTTATATTCTTTCATGCCGTCCTTATGCAGTAAATAGGCAGCACCCTTTTTATGGTTCGCTACGCTTATTTCATACATATACGTAATATGCCGTGCGAGTTCTTTCCAAGCAAAAAATAAAGAATGCTTTGGGTCGTATATGTGAGTGGGTTCACTCCCAGCGCCATTTAGTTCTACAACTAAAAAATTAAGGCCTTGCTCCAATTCTTCCATAGTATGATACATTACATCCAATCTACCAAAATAGAAACCTGGAATTTGCAAACACATTTCGTTTATAGTCTGTGTTAATTTTGGAGTTATCCAATGACTTCCATCAATGAATTTTGCGCCTCGAGCATGATTCCCATAAGGCACCAAATTCAATTTCTCCCCTTTAGGTAAAATATCGAGCAATCTTCGACCGTATTCCTGCTTTAAAACGGGCAATTGTAATTCATATCGCGGGTTTTCTTTAATCAATTCATCTATAGTTGAAAAGCCATTACCAGTGACAATTAAAAATTCCTTTGATACGATTCCTGTAATTCTACCCGCTTTTTCATGAGGATAACGAACATAGAAAATTCCAACTTCATTATCAAATGGAATTAAATCCTGAACCACATAATCGAAATTTGCTTTTTGCGTATATTCTTCTAAATCAGTTATAGAATTGATTTTTTTTACTGCAGAGCCGCGCAGACCTGTATCGGGTTTTGCAATCAAAGGGTATTTTATTTTTGCTTTTATAATAGCATTTAAAACGTTTTGAAGATCAGTTCCCTCTTTTATTAATTCCGTTTTCGGGAAATACTGTTGTGGAATCAAATCGTAAATTTCTTTTTTGGACTCCATCATAAAACCTCCATTTTTTATGGTTGGATTACAGGCATTGAAGAAAAAAATTGACTTTGCCTTGATGGAATAATAGGACCATAAAAAATAAATGGGAATATATACAATCTGGAAAGGCCAGTATTCCCAATGCGTAATTTTATGAAAAAATAGTTTCATACTATAGTTATTAAACAGTGATAAATGACGAAGAAAACTCCTGTTGGGCAATCAAATCATAGTGAAAGATACTGACTTTGTTATTTTCCAGCACGGATTGCGTGATGCTTAACGTTTTCAACTCATCATTCCTATTAATCACAAGGCCATTTTCATTATTTCCGGACTCCGTATGGCGATGAAAACCATACATTTTTGAGACTGAAAGATCAGAATTCTGATCCACAAAAGTATGAAACCAATTTGAGCGTTTTTCTCGAATGGCCGACGGATATAAAGTAGATGATGACCAAATGTGATTTTTTTTAATATCCAAAGGCATGGTTTCTTTCTCCTTTCCGTTCCATCGCAATTGAAAAAGCATCTTATTTTGAAATAAAACTAAAGTAAACGGTTCTATATTTTCTAAATCAATGTCGTTCCAGAAATCCTTTGGCGAAAAGCTGCTGATCACATCTAAAACAACCAAACCTCTACTTTTTCGATACGGAAGTTGTACTTTATGCTTTTCATCAGCGCCATTTAACAGCACTAGAATAGTTCCATCTGCTCTAGTAACAAACCAAGTTCCACCTGCTAACGGATCCTTTGGGAAAATAAGATCGTTCCCATTTAGTGTATAGAGTCTAGGTGGAATAGCGCTAGGTCGCACTATTTTTTCATCTCGATTTGAGGTAATGATAATTTTATCCCTTGTGGTTACAAAACTTACTGTGCACATTGCTTCCTATATTCTATTGTAGAGCGAGCAACACCAAAATCAGGATTAACAGTCACCGTTTCACATTGTAAAATAGCTACTTTTATCAATGCTTGATGATGAATACAATGTTCCAAATTATAAAGCAACTCTCTAAAATAATTACTTTCAATCCAAATTTCTTCGCCATCAATAACTTGTAATAGCTCAATTTTCTTATTTTGTTTATCCACATTTTGTTGAATCATTACAATATTTTCGATGGCAAAAGCAGTATCCGTTTGAATACGACTATTTCGTTCTCTAGTATCATAATTAACAACACCACAATCATATCGATTTTCTAAGCACTGAAACATCTCAATAATATGTCTGGTGTGTTCTCCAATAGATGCATTACTTAATTCCGCACAAGAATTTGAATATTCTTTTTGGGACAATTGATTCAGCAAATCAATTAGTTCATTTAAGCTGTTTTTAATAGAGGGTATTAGCATATTTATATTT
The DNA here is from genome assembly GCF_900099915.1 of Flavobacterium omnivorum. Lineage (GTDB taxonomy): Bacteria > Bacteroidota > Bacteroidia > Flavobacteriales > Flavobacteriaceae > Flavobacterium > Flavobacterium omnivorum. The sequence continues at coordinate 8,613 of NZ_FNDB01000010.1, read as the reverse complement.
TAAATCAACAAATTTGAGCCAATTATTTTATCTTATAAACCACGGTATTAAGACAAAGAAAGGGAATTAGTACCAAAATAAAAAGTACACTATTCTCATTTTAACTTCATTTTAAGCATGTGCAGCGGAACAAAAATCACACCAATACTAAATCCGTAGTCATTTTAGGTTCTCACCCTGCTACTTTAAGTACTAAAAGCCAAATCCTAAAAATCTAAAAAGCAACATTAGTACTCCTATAAATTTCAATTGTTAACCTTGCGACGAATACCAAAAGGCTCATCACATGATTGAGTTTAAAAGTTTAAAGTTGATCAAAACCGCTTTTCTTAGACAATCGTACCATTACTTAATGTAAAGCTATTTTCCAGTTTAAGACTAATCCCAATATTTAAAACTCGATTTAATGAACAAAACCCTTCCCAACCGAAATTGAAAAGGGTTTTTAATAATTATAATTTGTTTCTTACTATACCAATCCTCTTGAGATTACGATTCGCTGTATTTCAGAAGTTCCTTCGTAAATTTGTGTAATTTTAGAATCCCTCATCATACGTTCTACGTGATATTCAGCAACATAACCATTCCCACCATGAATTTGAACCGCTTCGTTCGCCACTTCTAAAGCTATTTCTGACGCATATAATTTTGCCATAGCACCAGAATGTGCAATATCTTTCCCTTCATCTTTTTCACAAGCTGCTTTCATCACTAATAATCTTGCAGCAGTTACTTTCACATACATATCAGCAAGTTTAAAAGCAATCGCTTGATGATTGAAAATTTCTTTACCAAAAGCTTTTCTTTCATGCGAATATTTTAAAGCAATTTCATAAGCTCCAGTTGCAATTCCCAAAGCTTGAGATGCAATACCTATTCTTCCACCATTTAAAACATTCATTGCAAAGGCAAATCCAAATCCATCATCACCAATTCTATTTTCTTTAGGAACCTTTACGTCAGAAAAAAGTAACGAATGCGTATCACTTCCACGAATTCCCATTTTTCTTTCCTTTGGTCCAATATCAAATCCAGCCCAACCTTTCTCGACAATAAAAGCATTAATTCCTTTGTGTCCCTTTTCGATATCTGTTTGAGCAATAACGATATATGTAGAAGCAGATGAACCATTTGTGATCCAGTTTTTTGTTCCATTTAACAAATAATGGTCTCCTTTATCAATTGCTGTTGTTTTTTGTGAAGTCGCATCACTTCCTGCCTCAGGCTCTGATAAACAGAAAGCACCGATAACCTCTCCTTTTGCCAAAGGAACTAAATATTTTATTTTTTGTTCTTCATTGCAATATTTCTCTATACCCGCACAAACTAGTGAATTATTTACGGACATAATTACAGCAGCGGATGCATCAACTTTCGCAATTTCTGTCATTGCCAAAACATAAGAAATACTATCTAAACCCGACCCTCCGTATTTAGGATCAACCATCATTCCCATAAAACCTAAATCAGCCATCATCTTCACCTGCTCTGTTGGAAATTTTGAATGTTCATCACGTTCAATAACGCCCGGTAATAATTCTGCAATAGCAAAATCTTTAGCAGCCTGTTGAATCATTAAATGCTCTTCGGTTAGATTAAAATCCATATTTTTATTATAAATTAAATGTTCTTAAATTTGTGGACAAAAGTAATTATTAAATATCAGATTTCAAACGTTTTCGTAAATTTAGCCAATGTTTAAAGAAAAATATACTGTAGTAGGAGTCATGTCCGGAACTTCGCTGGACGGAGTAGATTTGGCACACATTGTCTTTACTGTGAAAAATAATAATTGGAAATTTGAAATAGTAGATTCTGAAACTGTTTCTTATACAAGCGATTGGTTAAACAAATTAAAAATTGCCGTAGCCTTCTCTGCCTCAGCGCTAGAAACACTTAATCAAGATTACACCTCGCTACTTGCTACTATTATTAATGATTTCGTCAAAAGGAAGCATCTCACGAATCTTGATGCTGTTTGTTCCCATGGCCATACAATAGTGCATCAACCGCAAAACGGAATTACACTTCAAATAGGCAATTTACCCCAAATTGCATCTTTGATCCACCAAACTGTAGTTTGTGATTTTAGAGTTCAAGATGTGCAACTTGGAGGCCAAGGCGCCCCTCTGGTTCCTATTGGCGATCAAATACTATTTCCTAAATATGATTATTGCATGAATTTAGGTGGTTTTTCGAATATTTCCTTTGAACAAAATAAACAAAGAATCGCATTTGATATTTCGCCTGTAAATACCGTTTTGAATTTTTATGCCAATCAATTAGGGCTGGATTATGATGACAAAGGCAGTATTTCCAGAACTGGAATTTGCAACCAAAATCTATTGAATGAATTAAATGTTTTGAATTTTTATCAAAAAACACCTCCTAAATCGTTGGGTTTCGAATTTGTAAAAGAAACTATTTTACCTATTATCAACAGTTATTCCATTGCTGTTGAGGACAAATTACGCACTTTCACGGAGCATGCGGCCTTGCAAATTGCTTTGGCTTTGCCAAATAAAAACGGCAGTATTTTTATAACTGGTGGCGGTGCATACAATGATTTTCTTCTTGAGAGAATTCAATTCCATTTACCACAAATGAAACTAATAATTCCAACAGCTAAAATTTTAGAATTTAAAGAGGCGTTGATTTTTGCATTGCTCGGGGTTTTAAAATTACGAGGAGAAATCAATGTCCTAAGTAGCGTAACAGGAGCAAAAAAAGACCATAGTTCCGGTGTCATTTTTAAAGCATGAAAAACCAACGAGTCAATTACCTGATAATAATTTCAACAATTATTTTGCTAGGGCTATTTTCTAGAACAGTTACTTTTATCCCATTGTGTATTGGAGACTTTTTATATGCCGCGACGATTTACTTCGTGGTCAGATTCCTACTTTTAAAAACTTCCAAACTAAAAATTGCGTGGATTACCATTACTATTTGTTTTGCAATTGAATTTTCACAGCTGTATCAATCAGATTGGATTATTGGGGTTCGTAAAACAGTCCCAGGACATTTTATTTTAGGACAAGGCTTTCTATTTAGTGATTTGATTGCCTATACTTTTGGCGTTTTAACCGCTTTTATTTTAGACCGAACCAGATGATAATTCCCATTTATTTAAATTTTAAACACTTCAAAATAAAATTAAAAATACATAATTCACATTATTCAATTTTTTATATTTGCCAAAATTAAACATATCGCAAAAAATGAAAGATTTATTAAAGAAATTCGAAAATAAAGAACCTGAGATAGTTTTCCATTGGAAAGATGCGGAAACAGAAGCTGAAGGATGGACAGTTATCAATTCTCTACGAGGTGGTGCTGCCGGTGGCGGAACTCGCATGAGAAAAGGATTAGATATGAATGAAGTTTTGTCTTTGGCAAAAACCATGGAAGTGAAATTTTCAGTTTCAGGACCTGCTATTGGCGGAGCAAAATCTGGAATTAATTTTGACCCAAACGATCCAAGAAAAAAAGGCGTTTTGCAACGCTGGTATAAAGCCGTATCCCCATTATTAAAAAGTTATTATGGAACAGGTGGCGATTTAAATGTTGATGAAATTCACGAAGTAATTCCAATGACGGAAGAATGTGGCGTTTGGCATCCACAAGAAGGCGTTTTTAACGGTCACTTCAAACCGACCGAAGCTGATAAAATCAACAGAATTGGACAATTGCGTCAAGGTGTGGTAAAAGTGATTGAAAATCCAAAATTCTCACCTGATGTTTCCAGAAAATATACGGTTGCCGATATGATTACCGGTTATGGCGTTGCCGAAGCTGTTCGTAATTATTATACTATTTATGGCGGAGATGTAAAAGGAAAGAAAGCAATTGTACAAGGTTTTGGAAATGTAGGTTCTGCGGCAGCATTTTACTTAGCGGAAATGGGCGCTAAAGTAATTGGTATTATAGATAGAGATGGTGGACTAATCAACGAAGAAGGGTTTTCTTTCGAAGAAATTAGAGCTTTATTTTTGGCCAAAGATGGAAATAAACTGGTTGCTGAAAATATGATTCCGTTTGAAGAAATCAATCAAAAAATATGGACCATAGGTGCTGAAATATTCACTCCATGTGCCGCTTCACGATTGGTAACACAATCTCAAATTGATAGTTTAATTACTAATGGTCTTCAAGTAATTTCATGTGGTGCGAATGTTCCTTTTGCTGACACAGCAATCTTTTTCGGTCCAATTATGGAAGATGTAGATCATAAAGTGAGTTTAATTCCAGACTTTATTTCCAACTGTGGTATGGCTCGTGTTTTTGCTTATTTCATGGAAAAGAAAGTACAAATGACGGATGAAGCTATCTTTCAAGACACTTCAGAAATCATCAAAAAAGCCATCGAAAAAGCGCATGCTTTAAATCCAAGTAAAACAAATATTAGTGCTACCGCTTTTGAAATCGCTTTGAAGCAGTTAACGTAAAACAACATTCTTTATATGTATCGGAAAAGGGATTAAATAGATTTTAAAATCTATTTAATCCCTTTTCTCATTTCTAGTTTTAAGCAAAAAGGTCGTTTTTACCGCTAATTTTAATAAAAACTTCTATCTAAAATTAACCGCTTTAAGCGGAATTACCACACACGGGTGAAACAAACTTACGAAGTAAATTTAGCTCTCTCAAATTACAAAATTCAAATTTTAAAGAAATAAATTTGCGAATCTGCGGTTATTTTAAAAACTCATGCCATAGCAGTGTTATATTCCGGTAGTCGCTTTTTACTCTTGACAATTTTTAGTACTTTTCAACGTTTTTTAGTAATACACTTTTTTAAATTTAAAATACAAATGAGTTTCACCATTTTATCAGATCAAAAGAAATCGTTAGCACTATCCATTCTTTTGTATGCGACAATGTTGTTAATTTTATTTTTCATCCGATTTTGGCCTCCTGCAAACATGGATGAACTTGCCGGTGGTGGAGGTGGCGGTGGCGTTACGGTAAATTTTGGAGACAGCGATTTTGGTTCAGGTGCGAATTATAAAAGCGAAGTTTTGGAAGTAAAAAACCAAACCAGACAAACGCCTGCGAAATCAACTCCCGAGGAAGCTATTTTATCTCAAGAAAACAGCACTGAAGAAAGTGTTGTGATTCCGACGAAAGAAAAAACTAAAAAACCAACAGTAGTTGTAAAAGAAGAAACAAAACCTGTGGTTGTAAAACCTAAAGTTTCTAACAATACCAATGATGCTTTATCCAGTATTCTAAAAGGTTCCAATAAAGGTGGAGATGGCGATGACAAAGCTGCCGGAAACAAAGGAAAATCTAACGGAAGCTTGAGTTCTAATGGCTATTATGGAACAGGTGGTTCCGGTGGAGGAACAGGCGGCGGAAACGGAACTGGAATAGGAACTGGTAGTGGTTATGGCTCCGGAAGCGGTGGCGGAAGTGGAAGTGGTTCTGGCGGAGGCGTTGGTTATTCTTTAGGAAACCGAAAAGCATTATCTAAACCTGCACCAAAATACACGTGTAATGAACAAGGAAAAGTTGTTGTAGAAGTTTCTGTAGATAGAACCGGAAGGACTGTAAATGCAGTTGCCGGTGTAAAAGGAACAACAAATACCGCAAAATGTTTGTTAGACCAGGCCCGAATTGCTGCGATGAATACAAAATGGGATGCCAGCAGGGATGCACCAGAAAAACAGGTCGGTAAGATTGTTTACAATTTCAATTTGAATTAGAACAAGCAGAAATGGCTCCTTTTTGGTTTAAACAAACCTTATCTAGTCATTGTGAGGAACGACAAGTCCAAGTATTTTACTAATTTGCGTGAGGGATAGGAGCAAGTACCAAAATACTGCGGATAGCCCGACCAGAATAGGAAAAGGAGCTAATCAACTTTATGCTGATTAGCTCCTTTTTTTATTCTGGTCACGCCCAAATAATGCAGATGCTTCGCAAAAACTGCAAATAACTTTTACTTAGGACTTGTAGCAATCACAAACTTCAGGTTGTTCTTCACTCCTATTTGCAGTACGTCAACTAAATCCTGCACTTGTAAATTGAACGGAATGCGAACAATAACCGTTTGATCTTTGGATAAATCCATCTTAGACATCAAAGTTGTTTCGAGTTCTTCAAATGAAACAGGCTGCTTGTCGATGTAGAATTTTTTATCTTCTGTGACAGATAAACTAATGTACTGCTTGTTTGTTTTCTCGTTTGATTGTGCTTTTGGCAACGTCATTTTGATCACATTAGGATTTGCTAACGTTGATATAATCAAGAAAAACAACAACAAGAAAAACATAATATCACTTAATGACGAAGTAGCTACCTCAGCATGAAATCTTCTTTTTCGTTTTATAGACATGTTACGATCTTTGGATAATATTTACAAACTCTAGGATTTGTTTTTGAATTTTTAAAGCAAAATTATCTATCTTGCCATTTAGTATGTGATATCCGCTGTAGGCAATAATACCCACGATTAATCCAGAACCACTACTGATCATTTTCTCGTACAATCCTCCGGATATATTACCTATACTAATATTTTCAGTAACTGATATACTATAAAATATTTTAATAACTCCAGAAATAGTTCCAACAAACCCTAAAGTAGGTGCGATTCCGGCAATAAGACCTAAGTGACCTAATTGCTTTTCCATTTCTCCTATTTCGATATCTGCAGCACGATCCATATTAGATTCAATTTCAATAATTGGTCGCCCGATAACTAGAATTCCTTCTTTTATGATATTTCCTGAAGCCGTATTGTTTCGCTCAGCAATAGATCGAGCTAAATCAAGATTTCCTGAATTAAGATTATCACGTACATCACGCATCAAAAGAGTATCAATTTTTGATGCTTTATTGATATACAAATAGCGTTCTATAATCAGATAAAAAGTATAAAATAATAGAATCCCGATTGGGATAAGCCACACACCCCCTTTTAAAAGGAATCCTAAAGTGGATATTTCGGCATTTGGAGCAATTTTTTCGATAACTACGTTTGAAGCAGCGTTGGTAATGGTGTCGGCCTGTAATTGTATAAAACTAAACATATAATATTATTGTATTTTAATCATTAATTCTAAAAATTATTTCAATTTTGCAATAAAGATACTTTTCGATGTAGTATTAAACTAAAAAAAACGAAAAATATTTCAAACAACTACTATTATATTACAAAAATGAACTACCAGGAAACCACCAATTGGATGTTTAATCAGCTCCCTATGTACCAACTACAGGGGGCTTCGGCCTACAAGAAAGATTTAACGAACGCGCATTTACTCACAGCACATCTTGACAATCCTCAGGAAAAAATAAAATGCATTCATGTTGCAGGAACCAACGGAAAAGGCTCCACTTCGCACATGTTGGCATCCATACTTCAGGAAGCGGGTTATAAAGTTGGATTGTACACTTCGCCCCATTTAAACAATTTTAGGGAACGTATAAAAATTACTGGAAAGGATATTCCCGAGGAATTTGTTACTGATTTCATCAATGAACACAAACATTTTTTTGAATCCAATGACATGAGTTTTTTTGAAATGACCGTTGGCTTAGCCTTCGATTATTTTGCCAAAGAAAAAGTAGACATCGCCGTTATTGAAGTGGGAATGGGAGGACGATTAGACGCTACCAATACTATCACTCCATTAGTTTCGGTGATTACCAATATAGGATTAGATCACACGCAATTTTTAGGCAATACAATTGATGCTATTGCATTTGAAAAAGCAGGGATCATAAAATCAAATATTCCCGTAATCATTGGAGAATATACCCCAGAAACCAAGCCTGTTTTTTTAGCCAAAGCCAAAGAATGCAATTCGGAAATCTATTTTGCTGCTGATCTAATTTCAGAAACTCATCCTTCTGATTTAATTGGAGATTATCAAGTTCATAATAAAAAGACAGTTTTACAAACCATCAACGTTTTAAATAGTCAGAACGAATTTAAAATCACTCCAGAGAATTTAAAATCTGGATTATTGAATGTGGTAAAAAATACAGGTCTTCAAGGAAGATGGCAACAACTAAGTGAATTTCCCAAGGTCTTTTGTGACACAGCACATAACAGGAATGGACTAGAAATTGTGTTGAAACAAATCCAAAAACAAGATTTTGATACTTTACACATCGTTTTAGGAGTTGTAAATGACAAAGATTTAGATGAAATCCTGCCTTTATTCCCTAAAAAAGCAATTTATTATTTCTGCAAACCTAATATTCCCCGTGGGCTGGATGTTCTAATTCTTAAACAAAAAGCGGCTAGCTTTGACCTAAAAGGCGAAGTATACATTTCTGTTTCAGAAGCTTATCAAAAAGCAATTGAAAACGCAACAAAATCTGATTTTATATATATTGGTGGAAGCACATTTGTGGTAGCAGAAATTTTATAATTTTTTTATTTTTTACTTGCACATCTAGAAAAGTGGCGTATATTTGCACACGCAAGAACGGTAACGAAAGAAACCAAATTGTTTAGGGCGATTAGCTCAGCTGGTTCAGAGCACCTCGTTTACACCGAGGGGGTCGGGGGTTCGAACCCCTCATCGCCCACAAAAAACTTCATTAGAAATAATGGAGTTTTTTTATGTCTAATAGTTTATGGAACACATTACTTAC
>NZ_FNDB01000001.1 GCF_900099915.1 Flavobacterium omnivorum | reverse complement strand
CTTTGGCTTCAAGTTCCATTATCTTTTGTTCTGGCGACTTTGACATAGTAAATGGTGTTTGGTTTTCCCAATCAAAGTTACCGAATTTTCTAAGCCATTTAACAACAGTTGATCTATTTTGAATGCCATAAGTCTTTGTGGATTCTGTAACTGTAAGTTGTCCTCGTTCAATTTCTTGAACAATTTGTAATTTAAAAGACATTGAATAATCTTTTTGAGTCCGCTTCACATAGCGTGTTTCTTCATGTTTTTCCATTAGGATACTTTTTGTGTATCGCTATTTCAGGACGGGACATTTTAGTTTCATAAAAATATCATTTAAATAGTAAACATACTTTTTTTGTGAAAATTAATCTATTTCATAAAAGTTGATTTACTTTTTACCTCTGATTTAAAGAAAAAAGCCAATAATTTAAAATCATAAAAAAACACTCTTTTACAAGAGTGTTTTTTTATGATTTTAAATTATTTATTCCGCTTGTTCTTACAAACTTTTAAAGCAAAGAATCTTTTTCATTTTGGATTGATTTTATGTAATCCCGAGGAGTTACGTTAAGATATGATTTAAAACTGGTAGAAAAATAAGAGAAAGAGTTGAATCCTGTTTCATCACTTAGATATTGTACATTTCTTTCTCCTAAACCAATGAGTTTAATAGCATATTCTAATTTAAACTCTCTTATGTATTGGCTCGCATTTTTATTAGTGAGTTTCCTCACCCTTTTATCTAATGTAGATTTACTTATGAAAAGCTGACTTGACAATTCATTCATATCAATCTTTGATTTTAAATGTTTAACAAGAACTTCATTTAACGAGGTTAAAAAATCTTTTTCTGATAATTTAATAGTAACTTTTGAAAATGGATCTGGAATATATTTCTTTTCTATATTTTTTTTAAGTTCAATAACATTTTTTATTTTGTAGACCAATTCCTTTACTTTAAAGGGTTTCATTATAAAATCATTTACTCCATTTTCCAACTGCCTGAATTTTATATTATCATCCATATTAGCCGTAATTACAATAAACGGAACTGTTTTAAATCTAATATTTTTCTTGATTTTTAAAAACAGTTCTTCGCCACCCATAATAGGCATCATTAAATCACTTATAATGACATCAGGAACGTTTTTTTGAAAATATTTTAAGGCTTTTACTCCATCTTTTATCCATTTTACGTCGAAATCACTCAGAATCAATAATTCTAAAATTGAGCTTCCTAAAGCTAAGTCATCTTCAATTAAAACTATTTTTAATTTACACTTTACCATTTTACTAAATTAACAATTTCTATTTTAATTAAACCTTATTTTATTTTAAATTATCAGTAACTAAAACCATTAAAAAATTTAAATAAAATACTTTTATCAACAAATAAAATTACTGATAAAAAATAAACAAACCCCTTTTGTACAATTCATACTATCAGAACAATGAAAAATATTTTATTGAGCATTTCAAAAGCAAATTATCATCTTTTGCAAGGAGGTTCAATCGACGATGCACTAAATTTTTGCATTACTGATATTGGCAAAATCCAAGAATTTGACAGATGTTATATTTTTAAAAATCACACCGATAATGACGGGCTAAAACTCTACTATACCCACGAATGGTGCAATGACCATATTGAATCTTACATTGATAATCCAAATCTGAGTGGCCTTACATATGCCGCTTTCCCTGGACTTTATGAAAAATTAGTAAAAAACGAACCTTTTTATGGACTTGTAAAAGAAATTGAAAATGATTATTTCCGGGAAATTATGGAAATGCAAGACATAAAATCCTACCTATTCACTCCAATTTTTTCCGACAATCTCTTTTGGGGATGGATTGGTTATGATGATTGCAAAACGGAAAGAATATGGGTAGATGAAGAAGTATATGCCTTACAAACCGTTTCTATAAATATTGGGCTTCGCCTCAATCAAGACAAAAGTACTTCAAAATTAGAAGCTACATTAAAAAAATTTGACTTCTACATGAAAGGTTCTAATCAAGCCCTATGGGAATTAAACATTAAAACCAATAAAAGTATTTTTTCCTATAATTGGGCAAAAATATTAGGCTACACAAACGATGAGATAACAGTTGATGCTGAATTTTGGAAAAACATTATCCATCCTGAAGATTTACTGAAAATGGTAGTAGATTTAGAAAATTTCATAGCTGAAAAATCCAGTAATCATAACGGAATAGTAAGAATGGTTCATAAAGATGGACATATTGTTTGGGTAAAATACTTCGGTTTATTGAAAAAAAACAAAAAAGGCATACCCAAAAAAATTATTGCAACCTTTATCGACATTACCGAAATTATAGAAAAAGAAAAACAACTAGAGTTATCCGAAGAAAAATTTAGATTTATTGCTGACAATACTACTGATTTAATTTCCCAACATAATATTAATGGAGGTTATACCTACGTTTCAAATTCTATAAAGGAAATTTTAGGATATGAACCTATTGAAATGCTAAATAAAATAGCCTTTGATTTTGTACATCCAGATGATGGTGAACGAATAAGAAATGTTCAGAAAGACTTTCTCAGAGATTCGAAACCTATAACATTCACTTTTAGATTCAGAAGAAAAGACAACAGTTATATCTGGTTAGAAACCTCCGCAAGAAATATTTTAAACACCGAGAATGTTATAGTAGGAATTCAAACTTCTAGCAGAGATGTCAGTGAACGAATAAAAGCCGAACAAGAAATCAAAACTGCTCTCAAGAGAGAGAGAGAGCTAAGTGAAATGAAATCAAGATTTGTCGCAATGGCATCACATCAATTTAGAACTCCGTTGACTGTTATCTATTCTAATGCAGAACTTATTGATCTTAAAACAAATCATCTTGATGAAAAAACAGGCAATTCCGTTGAAAACATTACTTCAAGGATAAAAAAAGAAGTTGACCGAATGACTGAATTAATGAACAATATTTTAATTTTTGGGAAGTACGAATCTAAAAAAATTAAAAAAGAAATTAAAAATATTAATCTCAATATATTTATTAACACATTAGTTGACACTTATTTTCACAGAGCTCTTGAAAAAAGAAAGATTCAAATAGAAATAAAGGGCAAAAAGCAGGTTTTTCAAACTGATGAAACTTTATTAACCCATATTTTAACAAATTTAATCAGTAATGCATTTAAATATTCTACCGGTAAACCTGATCCAATTTTAGTCATGACCTATTTAGAGAACGAAATTGAAATAAAAGTAACTGATTTTGGGATTGGAATTCCCGAAAATGAAATTAAATATCTTTTCACCTCTTTTTTTAGAGCTTCAAATACAACTACCATTATTGGTTCTGGTCTGGGTTTAACAATTGTAAAACAATTTACAGTTTTTTTAAACGGTAAAATAGAATTGAAAAGCAAAGAAAACTATGGAACAACAATAAAATTAAATTTCCCATATGAACAAAAATAAAATTCTATTAGTTGATGACGAATTAAACTTAAGAGAGACTATCAGTGAACTTCTTCGTTATCAAAACTATGATGTTAAAACAGCTAACAATGGTCAAGAAGCTCTCGATATATTAGAGTACTGGCAACCCGACCTAATTCTATGCGATATCATGATGCCTGTTATGGATGGCAATGCCTTACATGAAATTATCAAGGATATTCCATCTTTGAACACTATTCCATTTATTTTTTTGACTGCCAAAAAGGAAAATGATCTAATGAGAAAGTGTCTGCTGGAAGGGGCTGATGATTACGTGGCTAAACCATTCAAAATAATAGAATTGACATCTATCATTGAATCAAAGCTAGCACGATTTGAAAAAATAAAGAATTCTTATAGTAATTTATATCTGGGTAAAGAAAAGGTTTTTTTACATGAAATCAATACACCAATAAATGGAATTTTAGGTCCGATTGAACTTCTGATTGAAAATCAAGAGAAACTAGAGAAAAAAGAAATATCTGCATTCTATGAAGCGATTAAAATATCGGGTAAGCGATTAAATAGAACCATGCAAAATTTAATTCTATATGAAAATCTTAAAAATAATTCAATTGAATTTAATGACAATTTTAGTTCTGAAATTTTGAATGCATTTTTGAAAACAAAAGAAAAAATTTTTAAAATTTATGAAGATCAAGAAAAAAGAATAACTTTTGAAATTGATAAAGCAATGATTAAAATCAGTGAAGAGCATTTGCAGTATATATTTTTTGAATTAATAGATAATGCCTTAAAATTCTCTTCAAATAACAAAGTCATTATTGTTTCTGGAGAACAGTTCAATAATGAATATTATGAATTAGTGATCCGAGATTTCGGGATTGGCTTCAGTGAACAGGAATTAAATAAAATAGGCGCTGCGCAACAATTTAATAGGGAAGAAAGAGAGCAGCAAGGATTAGGATTAGGGCTCTTTTTAAGCAAAATTATTATAAAAAAATCAAATGGCGTTTTCACTATTGTATCAAAAGAAAATGAAGGCACAACTATCAATTTATTCCTGCCTTTAAGTACAAAAGAACCGCTATTATTTTCAGAAAATATAAAATATAACAAATCAATTCAATCTCAAATCATATAGAAGATATAATTAATTTATTGTACTCAACCTTTTTAAAGATATAAAAATGCAAGAAGAGAAGTGCGAAATTTAAGATTATATCAAAACTTAAAAATATCGCCAGCTATATCATTAAGAGAGGATCTTAAAATTAAATATTCCTACCAAAACAGCTTACATTAATCAACCAAATCTTAATTATAAAAACTCATTACTCCTAATAAATTTTAAGTAAGCTGTCCGGTAAGAACCCCAAATCTTGAACCAAATATAGATTAAGAAACAACTTGATTACGGATTTTAATTGATAGGTTAAAAAGAAGTAGTGATAATTTTAAATATCAAAAAAAGACTATTAAATCAAGATTCTATTTTACTTTCTTAATTTTTGAACTAATTTTTTCCAATAAATAAAATAGATAATTTTTTTAAAACATAGGAATTTAATTTACAAATTTTTCTAAATAATTCCTATGATACTATGGGCAAATCTGTACTAAAAGCAAAGTCTATCAAGAATTAATTCAGCGGTCTTATTTAAATATTACGAAAATAAAAAATGCAAAAACCATAATACATACTCCAAGAAGGAAGACTGTGCTGACACAGAGATTAATTGTTTTACTTAAATTCACGTCTTTATTCTTTAGCAAAATATCTAATTTTGCCCAATCACTATCTGAAAGAGGAGTATTCATAATTTACTTTTTCATGGAATTACACTTTAAATATAAAATCCTAAAAAGAGATCAATTCCTTTTTGACTAATAAATTAAAAAATAAAAGAAATAATTTAAAATGGTACTGATTTTGGGATCTTCATTAGCCTTGCGGATGATTGTTCAATTGAATAGACTTAATACAATCAGATGGAGTCATCCCTTTATACGCTTTGAAACTTGTAGTGAAATAAGAAAAGGAATTAAAGCCAGTTTTATCGACTAAAAACTGAATATTTCTTTCTCCTAAATTGATGAGTTTAATTGCAAAATCAAGCTTATACTCCTTTATAAGCAGTTGGACCTATTTAATGTCGTACTATAAAATGAGTGAAATAATATTTAACATAGGAGTCATATAAGCATTAAACCTTAAATGACCTTATTGTTGTTTAAGGTATATAAGCCTAACAAATGAAACTTAAATGAATTATATGGTAAAAAAAATGCACCATTGTTTTATTCTTATTGATTATATTGGGTTATATTTTTGTTACTAAGCTTTCTGATTTTTTTTCCAAAGTCGACTTGCTGATAAAAAGTTTTTTAGACCACTCATCAATATCAACTTTAGACTTTAATTTTTTACATAGGATTGTATTAATTGAAGTGATAAAATCTTTTCAGACAACTTTATAGTAACTTTTGAAAATGGATCAGGACTTAGTTTCTTTTCAATATTTTTTTTAAAATCAATTACATTATTAATTTTAAAAATCAACTCTTTTACTTTAAATGGCTTCATTATATAATCATATACACCATTTTTAAGTTGACGGTATTTAACCCCTTCCTCCATATTTGCGGTACTTATTATAAAAGGGACAGCATTGTATTTACTATCTTTTAGAATTCTTAAAAATAATTCTTCTCCATTCATATTTGGCATCATAAAATCACTAATTATGATGTCAGGCACTTTTTTTGAAGATGTTTTAGTGCTTCTTGACCATCTTTGAACCAATCAACGATAAAATCATTTAACAATAATAATTCCAGAATCAAACTTCCTAAAACTAAATCATCTTCAATTAAAACTATTTTTATTTTTTGATTTTAAAATTCGTGAAATTAACTAATCCGATTTTAAATTATAGCTATTTTTTTTAAAATTATCTACACTTATTGGAACTAAAATTGAAATTGAAATACCTTTATAGATTAGTTTTTTAGAGCTTTATCCAAAATCTATTTATCGACTGAAGCTATAAATTTAAATATTAAAAAGGGGTTTCTAGCAGCCGATTCTTATCCTTATTTTTATGAACAAAAACAAAATACTTTTGGTTGACGATGAACTAAACATCAGAGAAACCACAACTGAATTTCTTATCTACAAAAATTACGAGGTGAAATCAGCTAGTAATGGACAAGAAGCTTTAGATATTATAGAGTATTGGATTCCAGATTTAATACTATGTGATATAATGATGCCCATCATGGATGGTACAAAATTCCATGATATAATAAAAGAGAATAAGGCTTTAGTAGCCATTCCTTTTATTTTTATGACGGCAAAAAAAGAAGATAATCTAATGAGAAAATGCATGCTCAATGGAGCAGATGATTTTATATCAAAACCATTTAAAACAAAAGAATTATTAAATATAATAGAAACAAAAATTGACCGATTCCAAAAAATAAAAAATGTGCACAATAATTTATATGTGGGCGAAAAAAAATATTTTCTACACGAAGTCAACACGCCCCTTAACGGTATATTGGGCTCCATAGACCTCTTACTTGAAAACGCAAATGAATTAGAAAAAGAAGATCGTAAAGATTTTTATAATGCCATAAAAATATCAGGAGAACGCTTGAATAGAACTATGCAGAACCTAATTCTCTATGAAAGTTTAAAAAATAATGAACTTAACTTTTCAAATAATGAAGAGTGTGAAATCCTAAATGTATTTTTGAAGACAAAAAAGAAAATTCTCACTACCTATAAAAATCAAGAAAAAAGAATCACTTTTCAAATTGATAAATCAAATTTAAAAATTAGTAAAAAAAATTTAAATTTTATACTCTTTGAATTGATTGACAATGCTTTAAAATTTTCGCCCACCGATACAATTATAATTATTTCTGGAGAAAAATATAACGACACCTATTATGAATTGATTATCCGTGATTTTGGAATTGGGTTCAGTCCCAAAGAATTAAAGACCATAAATGCGGCGCAACAATTCAATCGTGATGAAAGAGAGCAACAAGGATTAGGGTTGGGCCTCTATTTAAGTAAGACTATAATAAAAAAAATAAAAGGCGTTTTCAGTATTATTTCAAATGAAAATAAGGGAACAAAAATTTCACTTTTCCTTCCCTTATCTTTTGAATAATTGCATTAACTTATGAAGTTATTGCTCTCTAAACATCACTATATTTAACTTTTATATGTCCTTTTAAATCCTTAATTGAAATCAAAACGCAGTCCTAAAGACATGTTGTTTTGTTTCACTAAATTATCTTTAAACAAAGGATTCAAATCATATTTTAAGTACAGACTAGTAGCTTTATATCCTACGTAAGTACTTAATCCATATACAAAACTATCAACATTAAAATTACCTTTAGTTATTTCTCTTGACTTATATTCATCAATATCATACTTTACATATTGCTTCGATTTTAGATTTGTACCAACGTATCCTCCTAAACCAATACGAAAACTATCGTGTGTTTTAAAATAGGTCTTCCCCTCTCTTTCTTTGGATTTTGTGAAGTCAAATTCTAGGTGCACTGGAAATACTACATTTACATTCTTGAAACGAGAATCATCCTGACGAATTGGATTTAACTCTAAATTTGTTTGGTTTCCATCCGCTACAAAATACCTATTATCTGTAGCTCGCAAATTATTGTACATTACGGAAAATCCATATTTTGCATGTAATAGATTGTTGTTTTTTAAAATTCTGGAGTTATAAGTTAATCCCCATTCATAAAAATGAGAACCCAAATACCTGAAATCTGATTTTTCGACACTTTTATTGGTTACCACATTATTTAAGCCTGCAGCAAAAACCACCTGACTTGTTGTTCGCTTAGATTGTCGATCTTCTTTGTCTGACTGTCCATTATAGACTTTCATAGATGTAATATTAATTTCTCTTTTATTCTTTCCAATAGAATCCGTACTGCCGCCTATAATGATACTCGTACCGCTATTTTTGTACCTATTTTCATCTTCAAACTTTCCATCTACTATATCTTGAATTAATTGATTTAATTTCCCTTCTTCAATAGCGACTTTTGTTTCAATAGTAGCGGCGCGTTCTTCCGCTTTTTTCAATTTAAATTCATCCGCTTTTTCTTTAGAAATTATTCCTTTAGCAACTTCTTTATCTAATGCATCAATTTCAGTTTTCAAAGCATTTTTCTGAGTGTCGCTAATTGTTTTAATTTGATTGGCAATTGCTTTCGCCCTTTTCTCAAATGAAATTTCTTTATGTTCTCTTCCTTTAATCGAACCCGTTTCAGGAACAGTATTATCAACAATTTCAAGTTTAACGTCTTTAAACCAAATTTGACCTGTTCCATCTAATAAAACTCCATAAGAAATCGATGTTGCTTCCATTGGCACAAATAAAACTATTTCATATTTAGTCCAATCAGTCGTTTCTTTGATAGCTCTTCTTTGCATATTATCAAAAGAGAGAACAGCAGTATCATAATAATCTGCGCGCATCCAAAGTCCAGCCCATGATCTTACTTTATTACTTTTCACATAACCAGTCATTTTGACTGTTTTCCCTAAATACAAATCAGACTTGATGGATTTCATAATATTACCAAAACCAATGATTGGGCTTTTAACTGATTTAATGGTGAAAACATCTTGATTAACAAATTCAGGGTTTTTATCAGGACCCATTTCATAACTTTCTATTTCCGGTTGTCTGTAACTCCACTCTAACGGATATTTTTCTGAATTTACTTCTTGAGCAGTTAACTTAGTTGCCATCGCAACCAGCATTAGTACTGTGATTAAAATAATTTTTTGCATAATGTTCGATTTTTGATTGATGATTGATTTTAATTTATTCTGCGTAATTTCTATTGACTAAAACTGTTTTTATAGCATTAAAATTCTTGTTGAATTTATCCAATGCCGATTCTCTAAATGATTGACTTAATTCTGATTCAGCATTAG
The DNA here is from genome assembly GCF_900099915.1 of Flavobacterium omnivorum. Lineage (GTDB taxonomy): Bacteria > Bacteroidota > Bacteroidia > Flavobacteriales > Flavobacteriaceae > Flavobacterium > Flavobacterium omnivorum. The sequence continues at coordinate 460,978 of NZ_FNDB01000001.1, read as the reverse complement.
ATAACAAACTATTTGGATCTATTGAAATAGTTTTTCTGTTTTTTTCAATTGATTTATTAGTAGTTTTAGGCTCAAATTTAGTGTTACTAACTTCCGCTAATAATTTTTCTGCTGAAACGTATCTATTGATGCTGTTTGATTGGTAATTCTTATTTTCAGATACAATGACTACATCTTGATTTCCTCGTGATGGATTGCCGTTTGAAACTTTATCTTCTTTAGTATTAAATTCTTTTGACTGCTTATTCACATTATTATTTTCAGCAACAACTTTATACTCCTTCGTTATTGTTTTTTGAATCTGGCTAGATACAACGTCTTTACGTAGTACTTCTGGCTTTTCTAAATTATTCTCATCTGGTTTTTCTTCTAGAACTATTGGAGCAGTCGGATCTACTTTTACAATTTCAACTCCATTAAAAAAAACAGTGCATACAAGTAGAAAACCTACAAAACTCGCAGCAATGTAAATCCAATTAGTATTCCGTTTGCTTTTTGTTTTTTCAGCAGAATCTAACATAGCTTCTAATCGGTCCCAAGCTTGTGCAGAGGGCTGAATAGTTCTTCGTTCCAACTTCTGTTTTATTTCAAGATCTAATTTATTCGGTTCCATACTCGTAATTTTTCAAGGTATTGATCTGTGCTTGCAGCATTTTTCTAGCATGCGACAATTGCGATTTTGATGTTCCTTCCTTAATCCCTAACATACTGGCAATTTCATGATGCTTGAATCCTTCGATAGCATACAAATTGAAAACCATTTTGTAGCCGTCCGGCAAACTATCTATCAAAAATTGAATGTCAGCAATTGCAAATTGGCTTTCAGTATTGTTAAAACTTCCTTCAAAATAAGTTTCATCTTCAATATATTTCAACTTTTTCTCCACTCGAATAAAAGAAATACATTCGTTGACCATAATTCTCCTTATCCAGCCTTCAAAACTTCCTTTGTGCTGAAAATTCTGCAGATTTGTAAACACTTTCATAAAAGCGGTAATCATAAGGTCTTCAGCCTGATGAATGTCTTTTATATATTGGCGGCAAACGCTTAACATTTTTGGAGAAAACAGCGTGTAAATCCGCTGTTGTGCTTGTCGATTGTTTTCGACAGCCAACAGGATCAATTCATTTTCCTCTTGATGTAAGTTGATTACTTTCATAAATAAATGCAATGGCAAAATTCAATTCCAATATTTTCATTGCTAGTGCAATTCATTTTTTGATAGTGAAACTGACTTCTATTAGCATAGACGATTTACAATGCAAAAAGGTTGCATAGCAATAAAATTAATTTAAAAAAAATATCGTTCACTGAGATTCTTTTTTCGTCAGAATGACAAAATGATGCTATTTTTTTCTTTCAATAACATAATTGACCATTAAGATCAGTGCATCTTTAAACTCGGAATCAGGATAATTATCCAGCAATAAAAGTGCTTCTTGCTGAAATTCAACCATTTTTTGTTCCGCATAAAGTAAACCATTATTGTTTTTTACAAAAGCAATAACTTCTTTTACGCGTTTCTTGTCTTTATTATGGTTTTTAATGGAATTAATTAACCAGCTCTTTTCTTTAGATGTAGTAGTATTCAAAACATGAATAAGAGGCAAAGTCATTTTTTGTTCTTTGATGTCGATTCCGGTCGGTTTCCCAATGGCTTCATCCGTATAATCGAATAGATCATCTTTTATTTGAAAAGCCATTCCAATAAGCTCCCCAAATTTTCGCATATTCTCTACCTGAACCTCATCTTCAATAACTGATTTTGCCCCAAGGGCACAACAGGCAGCAATAAGTGTAGCGGTTTTTTTTCGAATGATTTCGTAGTATACATCCTCTGTGATATCTAGTCTTCGGGCTTTTTCTATTTGAAGTAACTCGCCTTCACTCATTTCGCGCACAGCGACAGAAATAATGCGGAGCAAATCGAAATCACCATTATCAATAGAAAGCAACAGTCCTTTAGACAATAAATAATCCCCAACCAAAACTGCAATTTTATTTTTCCAAAGTGCGTTGATGGAGAAAAAACCTCTTCTACGATTACTGTCATCGACTACATCATCATGAACTAATGTTGCGGTATGAATCAATTCGATAACGCAGGCGCCTCGATAGGTTCGTTCATTTATGATTCCTCCTGAAACCATTTTGGCCGTCAGAAAAACGAACATAGGCCGCATTTGCTTCCCTTTTCTATTTACAATATAATAGGTAATCCTATTTAACAACGCCACATTGGAGGTCATCGATTCGTAGAACTTTTTTTCAAAAAGTTCCATTTCATCGAAAATAGGTTGTTTAATTTGAGAGGTCACATTCATTAGAATTCAAAGATACTATTTTTAATAAAAGAACGTTATCTATTTTACACTTAGAATTGAATTCTTTGCTTCCGGTTAATAAATTATAAAAACAAAAATTAATTAAATCCAGAGTATAAATATCTATTATTCAATTAATTATAACAAAACTACTTAATAGTATTATCATGAAAACAACTATAATAATACTCATCACCTTTTTATCATTGCGTTTATTTAGTAGTTGCGATACTAGTGATAAAATTGAAAACACTACAGTATTATCGGTTAAAGATATTACTGTAGATTCTAAAATTGATGCCTCCTTAGATTACATCATAAATATAGTTGAAGATCAGTATGCGGTGCAACAAAGTACTGCTAACAAAACTAAAACCACTATCAAAAGTATTTTACCTGCTTGTGCAACAAGTACAACTTTATTAGCCAATGGTTCTTGGACGAGAACAATCGACTTTGGTACTGGAGGCTGCATGATGCTAAACGGTAACAGTATAACAGGAAAAATTATTATCCGGTTTTCCCATGATTTTAATGCCACTGAAAGGACTTTATCCTATAGCTTTGAAAATTTTTATCACAATGGCAAACTGTTTCAGGGCAATAAATCCATCCGTTATTCCCTAAAAACTACTAAACTACTTGCAGCAGTCCATCCTGTCTCAATATTTACCGTTGATATGATAATAACTTTTGAAGATGGGAAAATTTATACTAGAACAGGTACTAAAACAAAAGAAGTGATCGGAGGTAACAATACGCCTCTCAGCTGGGAAGACACTATTTTTCTGGCAACAGGGAACAGCACTACTGTATTTCCAAATGGAACGTCCATTAGCCGTGTGATCACAACACCGCTGCGTTATGTGTTGCGCTGTAAATCCATATTTCCATTAGAAGGCATTCTTGCTATCACAAAAAATAAATCTGAAGGAACCTTAGACTTTGGCAAAGGAACATGTGATAATTTAGCTCTACTAACGATTGCTGGAGTCGCTACAGAAATTATATTAGAAAAATAAAAACTAAAACAGGATTGCATAGTAAAAATAGTAATCCTGCTTTATTCAGCTTCTTTGTTAGCCAGTTGACCACAAGCTGCATCAATATCTTTTCCGCGACTGCGCCTTACTTTCACAACAATTCCACTTGCTTCCAGCGCTTGGATGTAGGCATCTATGGATTCTTCTGAAGCTTGTTGAAATTCTCCATCATCAATAGGATTGTATTCAATCAAATTGACTTTACAAGGAACATATTTGCAGAACTTTACTAATGCATCAATGGATTCTTTATTATCATTGATGTCTTTCCAAACCACGTACTCGTAAGAGATTTTGCTTTTGGTTTTTCGGTACCAATATTCTAATGATTCGCGTAAATCAGCTAACGGAAAATTAGTGCTAAACGGCATAATTCTAGAACGAATTTCGTCAATAGCGGAGTGCAAAGAAACGGCGAGTTTGAATTTAACGTCATCATCGGCCAGTTTTTTTATCATTTTAGGAACTCCCGAAGTCGATACCATAATTCGTTTTGGTGACATTCCCAAACCTTCTGGCGAGATAATCATTTCGATTGCCTTCAGCACATTGTTGTAATTCATGAGCGGTTCTCCCATTCCCATAAAAACAATATTCGACAAGGGATGATTATAATACAACCGACTTTCTTTATCTATGGCAATTACCTGATCGTAAATCTCAGCAGGTTCTAAGTTGCGCATTCTTTTTAATCGCGCTGTTGCGCAAAAATTACAATCTAAACTACAGCCTACTTGACTGGAAACACAAGCCGTCGTTCTGGTATTTGTTGGGATTAAAACTGATTCTACCACCAATCCATCGTGCAACCGAACGGCATTTTTAACTGTTCCATCTTCACTGCGTTGCATTGTGTCGACTTTGATGTGATTGATAACAAAATTAGCTTCTAGCATTGTTCGTGTTCCTTTAGAAACATTAGTCATATCATCAAAACTATGTGCTCCTTTGCTCCACAACCATTCATAGACTTGATTGCCACGAAAGGCTTTATCGCCATTAGCAACAAAAAAATCTCGTAATTGTTCTTTTGATAAGGCTCGTACGTCTTTTTTCTCCATTTCCATGGTGCAAATTTAATGACAATTTGTTGATTTGTTGTTTTGATAATTTGATAACTTTGTACTCCATTGAAAAAAAATTGAAAAATGCATTTCATTTCCCAAGAATTAGAAGATTATATCGAGCAACATTCCGAAAAAGAACCGCTTTCACTAGCTGCTTTAAACAAAGAAACCTACCAAAAAATCTTGTTGCCAAGAATGTTAAGCGGTCATTTTCAAGGTCGCGTTTTGAGTATGTTGGCTAAGCTGATTCGGCCCATGCATATTCTTGAAATTGGAACTTATACAGGGTACTCCGCCTTGTGTTTATGCGAAGGCATGCAGGAAAATGGAACACTTCATACCATTGACATCAAAGAAGAATTAGTGGATTTTCAAAGAAAACATTTTGACAAATCACCTTGGGGAACACAAATATTTCAGTATTTGGGAGAGGCAGTTGACATCATTCCGACCCTTGATCTAAAATTCGATTTAGTTTTCATTGATGCGGACAAGGAAAATTACCTTAACTATTTTGAATTAATTGTTCCAATAATGAATAAGGGAGGAATTATATTGTCGGATAATGTTTTGTGGAGCGGTAAAGTTCTTGAACCTCTAAATCCCAAAGATTTGAGCACAAAAGTGTTATTAGAATACAATCAGTTACTAGCAAATGATTCAAGAGTAGAAACCGTCTTGTTGCCTATTAGAGATGGATTGACAGTAAGCAGAGTACTCTAGTTGTAACAATTATCGAAGAAAAAGTCTGCCTTGAAGTTGATTCCCCCAATTTTTGAGGGTAAAACATAAGCCTCCAAATTTTTGGAGTTATAAAATCACAACTAATCTCTTACGGGTAACGGAAAATACCGTTTTTGTGCTGTTTTGTATATCTTATACATTAAAAAACCAAAAGTAAATCCAAATAAATAACCGGATAAAATGTCTAGAGGATAATGCAATCCCAGATAAATTCTACTGTAAGCAAAGATCAAAGGCCATAAAAACAGAAGACTAAAACATTTGAAATGCGATCTTAAAGTAAAATATATCAAAGTAGCGACCGCCATTGAATTTGAGGCATGACCGGAGAAGAAACTGAAGGATCCTCTGACTTGAACCACACGAATAAAGGAATTGATTTCAGGATTGTTACAAGGCCGCAATCTTTCAAAACCATTTTTGAATACATTGGTCATTTGATCCGTAAAAGTTACCAGTATAGCTACAAAAAAGAGTAAATATAACGTCTGTTTTGCCCCCAGTTTTTTGAAAATAACGTACAATAAAAGTAAAAAAAGTGGAATCCAATTGCTCTGTTTGGTTATGATTATCCAAAGGCCGTCATAAGCTTTCGAACCTAGACCATTTAAAAACACAAACAATTCTATATCTAAAGAGAGTAATTTTTCTAGCATTATCCTTGACGTTTTATAGGTCCCGTACTCTCTTCAATTACTTCTTTAGTTGCCTCTATTGGAGCCGTTGATTCTCCCAGTAAACCGTCTTTGGCTTTATTTATTTCTGTGGTGATATTTGCCGATATATCGTTAAATTGAGAAGTATCGCCTAGTAGATTATCCTTCGCTTTATTAATTTCAGAGCTGATGTTTCCTCGTATATCACTCAAAGATTTTGCATCAAAACCATTAGCCTCTGCTCCTTTTTGAATTTCGCTTTTAATATCATTAGTAGCATTTTTCAATTGCGCCATTGCTTTACCCATGGTACGAGCTATTTCAGGAACTTTATCAGACCCAAAAAGCATCAGTACTATAAACATGATGAAAATTAATTCACCTCCACCTATACCAAACATATATTTTGTTTTTTATTGTTACAAAGATATTACTTTTTGAATCTTTGACTTTTAATTATTTCATAAAAAAAAAGACTCTTTTCAGAGTCTCTTTTATAATTTGGTCTTTATTTAATCAAATTTGGTCTTTATTTCTTCTTTAGGCCAAGTGTTATTTGTCACATCTATATCAGCTGTTTCTAACTTTGGATCTAATTGAATTTTTTTGATAGCCTTTTCAGTAGCGTATACTTTCTTAGCAGTATCATTATTTTTTCGCCAAATTTGAGCGGGATATTTGAACATTTCCTTTGTATCGTCTTCATAAATTAATTCAACGATAATAGGCATTAACATACCTCCTGGTTTGTTGAATTCAACTTCATAGAAATACTTTGGTGATTTTAATTTTGCTTTTTCATCAGCTGTAAAATTTTTACTTACATATTCCGAAAGTAAATTTACGTCTGCAAGGGCTAATGCTTTTTTATCTTTAGCAGATAATTCTTCGCTTGCACTAGGAACTAAATAGACGAAAGGTCCTTTTTCTTGACCAAATCTTCCTCTTCTAACTACAGCGTCCTTCAATTCTTTAGTAGCAGTCTCAGAAACATAATATTGTTTTACCTCTTTCACTCCGATATCTACAAAATCAGTGGAGTAAAACCAGCCTCTAAAAAACCAATCTAAATCTACCGCAGAAGCATCTTCCATGGTTCTAAAAAAGTCTTCCGGTGTAGGATGCTTGAATTTCCATCTGTTCGCATATACTTTGAAAGCATGATCAAACAATTCTCTTCCCATAATAGTTTCTCTTAGAATATTTAATCCTGTTGCTGGTTTACCATAAGCATTAGCTCCAAACTGAACAATCGTTTCCGAGTTGGACATTATAGGTTCCAAGAATTTTTGATCTCCACTCATGTAAGGAACAATTTTACTTGCTGGTCCACGACTAGAAGGGAAATTGGTTCCCATTTCTTGTTCCGCCATATATTGCATAAAAGTATTCAATCCTTCATCCATCCAAGACCACTGACGCTCATCCGAATTTACGATCATTGGAAAGAAGTTGTGTCCTACTTCATGAACTACTACTCCAATCATTCCGTTTTTAGTTCGCTCAGAAGTCACTCCCTTTTCGTCAGGACGACCATAATTCCAACAAATCATAGGATATTCCATCCCCTGATCCTCTGCTGATACGGAAACTGCTTTTGGATAAGGATAATCAAATGTATGGGCTGAATAGCTTTTCAAAGTATGCGCTACTGTTCTTGTAGAAGTTTCTCCCCACAGCGGATTCGCTTCTTTAGGATATACTGAAACGGCCAGAACCGTTTTATCGTTTAACTTCACTGCCATGGCATCATAGATAAATTTTCTTGATGTAGCAATTCCAAAATCCCTTACGTTTTTTGCACTGAATTTCCATGTTTTCTTTTTGTCTGAAAATCCTTTTTCAGTGGCTTCCGCTTCCGCTTGAGTTACAATAACGACAGGATTATCATAAGATTTCAAAGCTAATTCGTATCTTTTTACTTGCTCGGGTGTAAACACTTCGCTTCTATTCATCAACTCTCCCGTTGCCTCCATAACATGATCCGCAGGAACAGTAATATTGACATCAAAATTTCCAAAAGGCAACGTAAATTCTCCTGTTCCCCAAAACTGCATATTTTGCCATCCTTCCACGTCATTATACACTGCCATTCTAGGATAGAATTGTGCAATTACATATAATTTATTACCATCTTTCTCAAATAATTCATATCCGGAACGACCTCCTTCTGCTCTATAATTATTAATATTATAAGACCATTTGATTGCAAAAGAAAATTTCTCTCCCGGCTTCATTGGTGTATCTAAATTGATACGCATCATAGTTTGATTGATTGTATAAGACAAAGGATTTCCTTTAGCATCTTTTACGAACTCTATGTTGAACCCGCGCTCCAACTCTTGTTTCAAAAATTTATTAGCAAAGTTTCCTGCTGGAAAAACCTGCTCCATTCTTTGACTTTCTGCCAAAGGTGTTTGGGAGGTTTTCGCAGCTTGGTTTTGATCCAACTGTACCCATAAATACTCTAAAGTGTCTGGCGAATTATTGTAATACGTAACGGTTTCTGAACCGCTTAATTTAGAGTTTTTATCATCAAGCTCTATGTTAATCTTGTAATCTGCTTGTTGTTGATAATACGCTGGACCGGGCGCTCCTGAAGCGGTACGAAACATGTTAGGTGTAGCTAGCAAATCGTACATCTGGCTAAACTTATTGCTGTCGTACTTTCCGGTTTGTTTTGGTGTGGTGGGTGCTGTTTTTTCTTGCGCAAACAATAATGCAGGAAGAAATAAAAATAAAGATAATTTTTTCATAGGTAAGAATCTGGTTTTTCAATGGGTGAAAATAATAATTTTAAGTAGATCTATCTAAATTTATTAATATTTTAACACTCCCTTGGAAGTTGACTCCGTAAAGAGCAACGTGTTTTTAACACCCATAACAGTAAAGTGCATAATGTTTTGCTGCTCTGAGTTCCCTTCAGTGATTACTGCATTATAGATTTCAATGGAATTTATTTTTTGAATTTCCTTAATACTAAAGTAACAAATAAGCACATCGCCCTCCATCTCTTTGCTTTTGAAATGAATTGGCTTGACCTGACCATTAACTTTAATATTGAATTTTTCGTTAAAGTATTTTTTAAAAAAAATTAAATCTTCATCTGTTTCCTTTTCTGATCCTAGATTAATTTTCTTTTGGTACTTTTTCCCAATAGAGGTGTTTAAATCATCTACAAATATACGAGTCGTTATCTGGAGCATTTTCTTTTCCGGCGCATAATTAACTTGATACAGTGCAACATAAAATTTATGTGCCGTAAATGAGGTTAATGTTAGAAATAATAGGCCAAAAAAAGTAATTAATATTGTTTTTTTCATTCGAAGATTCTATTTGTTTTTTACGGGAAAATGGTATCGCCATTCTTCAATCTTATTTGTATTCTGGAATCATGGCGATTTCATTTTTCAAAAGTAGTAATTCTTTTAAACTCTTCATTCTTGGTGATTAAAAAATCAATCAGCATGAATTCATCTTGCTGATTAAGTAGGGTTCTTGATTTTGGATCATTCTCGCAATAATCAAGAAATAGTGCAATTTCTTCGCTTTTCAACTTCAAGGTATTGGTAAAAAAATAACGATCTAATCCTTTCGAAACAACATCCGAAAAATCCACTAGAGCATTTGGTCCTTCTTTTACCGCCACATCTTTTTTAAATACTTTAGAAACCATTTTGAAAATCCTAACAAAATCCATTCCGTTTTCAATAGTTCCATTTGATGGCATCGTTCTATTTATTGGCGACGATTTTGCATCGTCAATGAATTCGATATCTACAATTCCTTGAGAATTTCCTATGGCGGGTTTTATATCTGTTTTTCCTTTCACAATTACTTCTTTTAGCAGCGTCGTTTGTGCTTCTAATAAGACTACAAACAAAGGTTTTATAAAATCTTTGTCCTGAAGCACAATTTTCTTAGACTTGAAAGCAGGGCTTGAGACTAGCAGCGTGTCTTTGGCTTTAGCCAAAATATCAAAAAAACCTTGGTTGCTAATGAAAGTTCGGGTTTTAGAGTTCAAATTAAAAACATATCCGTTGTCTACCAATGTGGATTCATTTGTAAATTGACCGTGTAAAGATTTCCTGTTTCCATTTTGACCAAAGGTGAATTGGCTAAAGAAAATCAAACAAAGTAGTACTATTTTAGTTTTCATCTTGGTATTGTTAGTTATGTTAGTTTTTACTTTGCAATAAAGTTTTATATTCTTCTGCCAAAGCTATCAAAAAAAATGAAGTTTTTTGTTCATTTTTAGAATGTAAAACTTTGACAAAATTTTCGTTTTCTACTACAAAATACTTGAACCCATTTACATATTCCGCAGCTATCTTTAATTGTAGCGTGAAATATTCCTGATGATACAATTCTGAAATCAATTGTATATTCATTTCTTTTTTCTCTACGACAACTAATTTCTTAAGCCGTTTCGTTCTACCATTAATCTTATTGATAAGTGGATCTAAAGGCATTCCACCAGCCAATATACCCAATAACATGATTGCTTTGAAATCTCCTGCGGTCTTCAAATGCCTTTCTGCGGGATTATAATTTACAGGTTCTTTAGCTACAATACCTAATGAAAATACCGAAATATGCTTGTTCTTAACAATCACTTCCTTCAATTCATTCGTTTTAGCCTGCATGTGTATTACCAATCGATTGCGTATTATATCATTGCTGCTAATCTTTTTTTCATAGGTTTTAAAATTTACCTCTTTAAAAACAAGTATATCATTGGCTTTTGCCAAAATAGAAAAAGTACCGTCATTATTTGTTAAAGAGGTATTACCACTTGTTAAATTTAAGATAGTAATTCCATTGACACCTATAGAATCAACTGTAATTTTCCCATGAAGTAGCTTTTCATCGGCGGTTTGTCCAAAAGATATTTGGCAAACGAAAGATAAAAAGAACGTAAAAACTTTACTTATTTTCACTAACAATGATCTCGTTATAATTTTCAGCTAATTTTACAATTAAATACATCGTTAAAGTCTTGTTTTTTGCTCTTAATGCATTTGCAAAATCAGAATCTTCAATACAAAAATATTGAAATCCCTTGATGTAATCGGCGGGTATTTTTAAAGTTTCGGTATAATAGTTATCCTCAAAAAGGACGTCAATTCTAGCCAAAAGCTGCTCTTTTTTTTCAACGATAATTTCTTTTTTCAGCATGGCTTTTCGCCCAGATATAGTATTCAGTAATCCATCGATTCCTCCACCAGAAGTTGCTGTATATAATTTCCGCTCCGCAGCTGTATATTTTTTTTGGCCATAAGGAATAATTCCTAAACTCTCCGCTGAAATAGCCGACTCGTTAATGACAACCTCTTTCAAAATAATACTTTTGGAAACCATTTGCAAAGTAAAAACTTCTTGTTCCAGATCCTGCTGGCTCATTTTTCTGCGAACAGATTCTAGATTAACGGCAGTAAACACCAAAATATCTCCTGCTTTAACGGGGATTTTAAAAAACCCATTTGCATCTGAAATTGTTGTTTTTTCTGCTGTTAAATTCACAATATTAATGCGATCCACGGATGCAGAATCAGCACTAATTTTTCCATGAATCTCTTTTACTGCTTCTGTTTGTCCAAAAGTAACTTGCACCAACAAAAAGAGGAACAACTGTAGTGTATGTTTAATTTTCACTGGCAATTATTTGTTTGTACTTAAACGCTAATTCTCCTAATAAAAAACCAGCCATTGTTACATTTTTAGACTTCAGAACCGCTACAAATTGTTCATTTTCAACACTGTAATACTCAAATCCTTTGACATACTCTGACGGGATTTTCAATTTATGCACAAAATAGTCAATCGTAAAAAGGTTCTCTAATTGTTGTATATAAAATTCTTTCTTTTCTACCTCAACTTCTTTTTTCAACATTTTCGTTCTTCCCGAAATCCAATTTAATAATGGATCAGCCGAAACAGACCCTCCCATCATAGTTCCAGCAGTTGCAGAGGCATTAAGATCACTAGCAGTATATAACTTTCGTTCTGCTGGTGAGTATGACTTTTGCCCCTTTGGAATTATTCCTATTGCTGTTGCATTAATGTCGTTTCTCACTACAACTTCGCGCAATTCATTTATTGTGGGTATCATTTTTACCCGAAGTATTCCTTGCTCAAAATCTTTTGGAGTCAATCTCATTTTGGTTTCGTTAAATTGTGCTGCTCTAAACAATAAAGTGTCACCAACGGCTGCTTGTATATTGAAATCACCATTTTGACTTGTAATTGTAACCTTATCTGTTTTTTTATTAAGCACATAAACACCTTCTAAAACGGCAGCATCAGCAGTAACTTTTCCATTCAATTGCTGTGGAGACTTTTGTTGTGCGAACACATTTGTCGCTGCAAAAACCAGAAATAAATAAACAATTTTAAGCATTTGTCTGAAGGCGGTTATTGACCCTTTGTAAAAGTATCTTAATGCAATCTAAAATAACTACTAATGAGTTGGTAAAAAAATGTTAATTAAAAATTAGAAATAAAAAAGACTGATTTAATACCTTTAGCACAAATTATTCACAAAAATGAAAAACATACTAATCGCAAGTACCTCAACACTCGCAAACGAGGATTATCTGGCGTATTTATTGCCTGAATTACAATTACATTTTAAAAACTGTTCGACCATTCTTTTTATTCCTTATGCAAGACCAGGTGGTATTTCGCATGAAGAATATACCAATAGTGTTGCATTGGCTTTCGCCAAAATTAATAAAAAAGTGATAGGAATTCATGAGTTTGAAGATGCTGCATTAGCTGTAAAAAGCGCAGAAGGAATTTTTACGGGAGGCGGAAATACCTTTGTACTGGTATCTCAATTACACAAAAACAATGTTATGGCAATTCTTTCACAAGTAATAAAAAACGGTACACCGTATCTGGGAACTAGTGCAGGAAGTAATATTTGTGGGCTCACAATGCAAACTACTAATGATATGCCTATTGTATATCCTCCAAGTTTTCAAACTTTGGGAGTAGTTCCGTTTAATTTGAATCCTCATTATTTAGATCCAGATACAAATTCAAAACACATGGGTGAAACTCGTGAAACCAGAATAAAAGAGTTTCATGCCTTTAATTCATTGCCAGTTCTAGGACTTAGAGAAGGAAGCTGGCTGGATGTAAAAGGAGATTCCACTACCCTGAAAGGAAATTTGACTGCCCGACTGTTTAGACAAAATCAAACTCCTGTGGAATTAGAAAGTGGAACGGATTTAAGTTTTATAAAATAATAGAATAAAAAAAAAGCCAAAACAATTAAGTTTTGGCTTTGAAGAGCGAAAGACGAGGCTTTCCGTATCTGTTCGTTCACGGGATAAACTTCTCGCACAACCTTAAAATAAAAAACCTCAAAAAAATTTTGAGGTTTTAGAGCGAAAGACGAGGCTCGAACTCGCGACAACCAGCTTGGAAGGCTGGAGCTCTACCAACTGAGCTACTTTCGCATTATAACAGTAAAGAAACTTCAAAAAAAATTTAAAGTTTAGAGCGAAAGACGAGGCTCGAACTCGCGACAACCAGCTTGGAAGGCTGGAGCTCTACCAACTGAGCTACTTTCGCATTAACAACGGTGCAAATATACTTAATAAGTTTGCTTGAATGCAAATTTATTTCCCAAAAAGTCTCAATCTGACTCCTAGCCTCTTTTTTTAAAAAGGGAAATCAAATCATAAAGAATTTAATATGAAAATATTATACCTTTATAGTACACAAAAAAAAATATTTAAAAATTAATTCAAAACAGCAAAAAACAGTCACTTTGGATGCATTTCAAGTACATCAACTTTGTCTTACGGTTCAAAATCCGATAGAAAATTCGTGATTTAATAGTGATACTTTAGAGACAACCCTTCATGTTGGATTTTATTTTGCACTCAATCTTATCGCTTCGCATACTATAATTGGAGCTAAAATGAATTGTTTACCATGGAAAAACAAGAACAAATGTGGGGAATCATGGTTTCAAGCAAAAAGAAAAGGGCCGAGAGTATTAATGATATGTAAATAGAAAAAATAATACAATCAAGATATACCCTGTTTCATGAAGTCACAAACCCTAAGGAAAGCAGTTAGAATTACAAAAAAAAGTTGCCTCACAAAAAGACTATTTTATTGAAGGGAAAGAAATTTGAAACCCTTTTACCAAGCTAAAAAAACTAAGCAATGAAAAATTTATTTATAATTTTACTGCTGATCTCCTTCTTTAGTTGTAAAAAAGAAACACTAAAAAGTGCTGTAGTTTTAAAAAAAGAAATCCCCATGTTGCTTATTCAACCTGAAGGAAAACCAACCAATATCGACTCTACTTTGTTACTTTCATTCAATAACAAAGTGCTCTCCAATTTTTATAAAGCAACAAATTACAGAACCGTTTGGCAATCAGAAGAAAAGAGAAAAATAATACTCGAGGAACTTAGCCGATCAGATGAGGAAGGATTACAACCAGAAGATTACAACCTCAAATCGTTATTTGATTTTGAAAAAAAAGCGCGCTCTCTCGACTCTTTAGGTTTGGCGAAATATGATATTTTACTAACTTCAAGTTTGCAAAAATACATTGCACACCTTACAAACGGAACTGTAAATCCAAGAAAACTATATAAAAATTGGGATTTAAAAGAAAACTACATTGACCTTAACACTACAGTAGTCCAATTGCTTAACAGCGATTCATTGACTTATGAAATAGAGCAATTAAAACCGAATCATATCGTTTACAAAAGATTAAAAAAAGCACTTCAGCTCTTAAACAATTTCCCAAAAGACAACTTCAAATCGATAAAATTTACAAAAATAATAACCCCAAAAGACACCACTGCCTCCATCATTGACATCAAAAAAAGATTGATTTATTGGAAAGACATGCAACCTAATGATAGCCTTACCCCTATTTATGATCAAGAAATGGTTACGGCCTTAAAAAGATTTCAAAGTCGCCACGGTTTAGCCGCCGATGCAAAAATTGGAGCCGGAACCATTGCTTCACTTAATTTTTCTAAAACCCAACGCACACAACAAATACTGGCTAATCTGGAACGCTGGAAATGGTTTCCCAAACAAATGGGAAACGAATATATTATCATCAACATTCCCGATTACAAGTTGTTACTCGTTAAAAACAAAGATACGCTGAGAACCCACAGAGTAATCGTGGGAAGAACTAAAAGAAAAACTCCCATATTGTCGTCTACCTTAACTCAAGTGGTTTTTAACCCAACTTGGACAGTTCCACCAACTATTCTAAGAGAGGATGTTATTCCTGCCATTTTGAGGAGCCGAGAGTATTTGACACAATCGAACATTAAGGTTTATGATGCTACAGGAAGATTTGTAAGTCCTTACGAATGGCAGTTATCTCAAGCGAATACGTATCGTTATGTACAAAGTCCAGGTACTTTTAACTCGCTAGGCATGGTGAAACTTATTTTTCCTAATCGCTTTTCAGTATACTTACACGACACAAATCATAGGGATTATTTTGAAAAGATAGACCGTTCTTTAAGCTCTGGCTGTGTCAGAGTAGAAAATCCTTTAGAATTAACTGAATATTTACTCCATGATCCAGTTTCTTGGAACTTAGAAAAAATCACAGAAACGCTTCAAAAAGAAAGAACTAAATTTGTCAAAATCAAAAAAGAGGTGGCTATCCATCTATTATATTGGACCGCTTGGAGCGAGAACAACAACTTAATTTTCAGGGATGACATTTACAATCTTGACGCTAATTTGTACAATAAATTAAGAAATTGATTTTGTTCCAAATTTTGACACTCTTGAAGGATGATAAATAAAGAAACAGGATTTATCTTTTATGGCACTGATAATTTCCTTAGATAACTCAGCTGGAACAGCTGGGCAACCTTGGCTTCTACCTAATCTGTGGTTGTTTTTGATAAATGAATTAGAAACATAATCTGCTGCATGCATTACCACGCCTCTTGCTCTTGCATTATCATTTACTCCTTTTTCTAAACCATCTAGTCTAAGTGACATTCCATGTTTACCACTATAAATTTCACCTGTTGAATAAAACCCTAGGCTACTTTTAAAAGATTCTGAAGCATTTGAAAAATTAGAAGCAAATTCTTCTCCAGTATTTCTTCCATGCGCAACAAGAGAATGAAACAATATATCGCCAGTGGCTAAATCAATAACCCAAAGTCTTTTAGTATTAGAAGATAAACTAAAATCGATTAACGTTAGAATTTCTTTTTTTATCAATCCTTTTTCTTTCAAGGTATAATATCCTTTCAAAGCCTCCGTGAAACTTTCTAATTTTGGTAATGAATATGTACTAGAATGTAAATTATGGTACGCCATTTCGATTTTAGTATCAACAGTTGGCTCTAGCTTTTCGGCATAAGCAATTGAGGCACTAATCTTTGGTTCAGGAGAAATTGCAGCACTTGGGCTAAAAGAAAAAAGCATAAATAAAATAGTAAGAAGTGTCGTATAAATCATTGATTTTCTTTAAGTTACAGATTAATTCGGGTTGCAAACGTACAGTTAAATTTATCAAACTTAGTGCCTTTAACAAAAGTTTAGTCTTCTAATAACGCAAACTAGGATTAATTATTGAGTGAATAATCATAAAAAAGGCAATTTCTATGTTAATTTTATTACTTTCGTTTACATTCAATCCCAATTTATGTCAAAATTATATTTTACTACTCTCTTTTTTTTAATTTTCTTCAGTTTTGAAATTTACAGCCAAAAAAAGACACTGCAGGCAAAATCCACCTCAGAAAACATAACAATCGACGGTAAAATGAATGAGAGAATTTGGGAATCAGCCGCTATCGCCTCGGATTTCATCATGTTCGAACCTGATAATGGCAAACCGATCAGTACTGATAAAAAAACAGAAGTAAAAATATTGTATGACAACGACGCCATTTACATATCGGCCATACTGTACGATAATGAACCCGATAAAATCCAGAGAGAGATAACAAATAGAGATGTTTTTGGGGTTTCCGACCATTTCTCCGTTTACATCAATGGATTTAACGATGGTCAGCAAGATTTTCGTTTTTTTGTTAGTGCTGCAGGCGTCCAAATGGATTGTTTAGCCACGGAAGATTATGAGGATTTTACTTGGGATGCCATCTGGGATAGTGAAGTAGCGATTACGGAATTTGGCTGGGCCGTTGAAATGAAGATTCCTTATGCCGCTTTACGATTTTCCAAAGCCGAAAAACAAACCTGGGGATTGAACTTCATGCGGGAAATCAAGCGGGATGTGCAGAAATACACTTGGAATCGCATAGACACTAAAATTGGAGCGATAATACCCCAAGCTGGAATCCTAGAAGGAATTGAAAGCATACAAACACCCACCCGACTTTTTCTTATCCCGTATACATCAGCGTACTACCAAGAAAGTGACATTGGCTCTGACAGAACTTTCAAAGCGGGATTAGATCTAAAATACGGCATCAACGATTCCTTTACATTAGATGCAATTTTAGTCCCTGATTTTGGACAGACAAAATTTGATAATGCTATTTTAAACCTATTGCCTTTTGAACAAAGATTTGAAGAAAACAGACCTTTTTTTACCGAGGGAACGGATTTATTTAGCAAAGGTAGTTTGTTCTATTCCCGTAGAATTGGCGGCGCTCCCAGCACAGAGCCAACTATTACCGAGCAGGAAGAAATTACGAATTATCCCAGCACCGTCAATTTAATCAATGCTATAAAAATATCAGGACGAACTGAAAAAGGGTTAGGAATTGGATTTTTGAATGCCGTTACTGAAAAAACTAAGGCTACAATTATGAATACGGCTAATGGCCAAGTCCGAAAGGAAGTGATTGAACCATTAACAAATTATAATATGTTTGTTCTGGACCAACGATTCAATCAAAACTCCTCTGTTACCTTCGTCAATGCCAACACTACTAGAAACGGAGAATTTAGAGATGCAAATGTTTCAGCACTATTATTTGATTTAAACACTAAAGCGAACACCTACAATTTATACGGCGACTTTAAATACAATACCATCAATACTATTCATGATTATGATGGATTTAAAACAGAAATAGGAATGGAGAAAACAAGCGGAAAATATCGGTATGGATTTTCCGGGAAATATGTGTCTGAAAACTATGATGTCAATGATTTAGGAATAAATTTTTATTCGAATTATCACAATGGATATGCTCATGGAAGCTATAGAATAGTAAATCCAACTAAAGTTTTCAATACTTTCAGGATAAACGAATACGTAAATTTTGAAGTAGACAACACTTCTAAAAAATTACAAACAGGTGCTTTTGGAACTGAAATAAAAGCAACAACGTTAGACAATGACACATTGGAATTATTACTCGAAATTTCACCTTTGGAAACATTCGATTTTTACGAACCGCGTGAATATGGAAAATATGTATTTGTTCCAGAAAAAATTATTACCATACTCAATTTTACTTCCAATGATAATCATCCTTTTACAATAATTGTACAACCTACGTTCACAAAATACAATGAGAAAGGCCGAAATAGTTATGGTTTTTATCTCGGCCCAAAATACCGTTTCAACGACAAATTTTCGTTAGCGTACGCAGCTGAATACACAAAAATGAACAATGATCGCGGTTGGGTTGCCTTTGACGATTCTGGAGTTGTATTTGCAGAACGCAATCGTGAAATCCTTCAAAATGATCTTATTGGTAAATATTCGTTGAACAATAAAATGACTATCAATTTAACGGCTCGATACTATTGGTCGTATTCTAAAAATCACGACTTTTTGACGCTTCAAAACAGTGGTTATTTAACTCCAAACAACACTTATACCTTGAACAAAGACCGTAATTTCAATTCATGGAATTTCGATTTATCCTATTCTTGGTGGTTTGCTCCTGGAAGCGAAATCTCGATTTTATATCGTAGCTATGGATTAGAAAGAGCTAGTGTAGTCGAAAAAGATTTATCAAAAAACATTAAAAACATCTTTAATAGCGACCTTACCAATGTGCTTTCTATTAGCATTCGCTATTTTATTGACTACAATTCTGTTAAGAACAAATTTTAAATTTTTTATATTAAACTGTAACATTCCATTAAAAATGAAGTCTATTAAGGCAACCTTTGGAGTGAAATGGCGTTTGCTGCCTTGAAGCTATTTTGGTTTTTATATTATAGCAATCAATTATCAATCAATCAATCGCTTCATGAAAAATCAATTTCTATTTTGTTTTCTCTTACTATCCTTTATTGGCTTCAGCCAAAAAAAAGTACTCCAAACTAAATTCATTTCGGAAAAAATCGAAATTGATGGAAAACTAGAGGAACCAATCTGGCAATCAGCTGCGATAGCTTCTGATTTTATCATGTTTGAGCCTGATAATGGCAAACCAATTCCCGAAAATAAGAAAACTGAAATTAGAGTATTATATGACAATGATGCAATTTATATTGGTGCCTTACTAAACGATGAAAATCCTGAAAAAATTCTGAAAGAAATCACCCAAAGGGATAATTTTGGAACATCTGATCTTTTTGGTGTTTTTATCAATGGTTTTAATGACGGACAGCAAGATTTTCAATTTTTTGTAAATGCCGCCGATGGCCAGGCTGATTGTATTACGACTGATTCCAATGGAGAGGATTATTCCTGGGATGCTGTTTGGAAAAGCAAAGCAGTGATTACTGATAAAGGTTGGGTTGTAGAAATGCGTATTCCTTATGCTGCATTGCGTTTTTCAGCAGAAAAAAAACAAACTTGGGGCCTTAATTTTTTTAGAGAAATAAGACGAGACCGTTTTAAATATACTTGGAATTTCATTGATTCAAAACTGGGAACCTTTACCCAACAAACCGGTATTTTAGAAGGAATTGAAAATATAAAACCCCCTACCAGACTCTTTCTTTTGCCGTATTCTTCTTTTTACGTAAATGCAAATGCAGCACAAAAAACGTACGGAACACTTAAAGGCGGTTTGGATTTAAAATATGGAATAAACGACGCTTTTACGCTAGATATGATTCTTATTCCTGATTTTGGCCAAACAAAATACGATGATCAAATCCTGAACTTAGGCCCATTTGAGCAACAATTCAACGAAAACAGACCCTTTTTTACTGAAGGAACAGACTTGTTTAGCAAAGGGAATTTAGTTTATTCAAGACGAATTGGTGGAAACCCAATTAATTATCCAAGCCCTGAAGCGAATGAAGAAATTATTGACAATCCTGCAAGTGTTAATCTTATCAATGCTTTAAAAGTATCAGGAAGGACTAAAAACGGATTAGGAGTTGGGATTTTAAATGCGGTCACTGAAAAAACTTTCGCAACCATTTTCAATAAGAGTACACAACAAACTAGAAAAGAAGTAGTAGAGCCACTCGCCAATTACAATGTTTTAGTTTTAGACCAACGCTTTCGCAAAAATTCCTCCATCGCGTTTGTAAATACTAATGTGACTCGAAATGGAAGTTTTCGCGATGGAAATGTGACTGCACTAGTTTGGGATTTGAATACCAAGAAAAACACGTACAATCTTGCTGGTGATTTCAAGTACAGTTATGTTAATAGTATTGAAGCTAAAAAAGGGATTAATTCCCAATTGAACTTCTCAGAAACGAGCGGAAAATTCCGCTATGGAGTTGGTGCAGATATTACCACTAGGGATTTTGACAATAACGATTTGGGTATTAATTTCGAAACTAATTATTACAGTATTTATGGCAATTCAAGTTATAGAATTTTGAATCCAACCAAGTATTTCAACTCTTTTAATGCTAGAATAAACGCTTACTCTCAATTTCAAAAAGAAACGGGTAAAATTCAATCCAATAATATTAACATTCAGATTAACTCAAATGACAAAAAAAATCATTATTTCGGATTAGGAATGGACGCTAATCCCATAGAAACCTATGATTATTACGAACCAAGAGCAACGAATCGATTTGTTATCAGACCCACTAAAATTGGCGGATTTATTTATATTTCTACTAATTACAACAATCCTTTTGCGATTGATTTTAATCCATCCTATGCCGTTTTTGATGAGGCTGGTCGAAATTCTTACGGTTTTTCCGTTGGTCCACGGTACCGATTTAGCGATAAATTATCCCTAAACTACAACTTCAATTTTTTCAGACAAAACAATAATAAAGGATATATTGACAGCATCAATGACGATATGAATGCAGCTACGCCAAACACAATCGTCTTTGCGAATAGAAATGTAATAACGTATTCCAATACACTTTCTGGGAAGTACGCATTGAACAGCCAAATGACCTTTAACATTGCACTGCGTCATTACTGGTCGTATGCTGAAAACAAAAATGCTTTATCCCTAGAACAAAACGGAAGATTAGTAGATTTTACCGGATACACCGCAAATAAAAACTCAAGTTTTTATTCTTGGAATGCAGACTTGTCCTATACTTGGTGGTTTGCGCCAGGGAGCCAAGTATCGGTTTTATATCGAAATAATGCGGGGGCCTTTGAAAGGAATATTAATAAAGAATTCACGAATAATGTTACGAACCTTCTCACGAATGAAGCATTAAACCATGTTTTCTCCATAAGTGTGCGGTATTTCATCGATTACAATGAGGTTAAAAATAAATTCTAAATGCATTAATTTTAAAAAACAGAACCATCCACAACCAAATCATCATTATTTGTTATGCTTAGCCTCTGAATCTATAATAGTGATTTTGATTCTCTTGAAGATTTTTAGAAATACTTTATCTTTGCTTAAAATAAATTTGCAATGAATAAAAAAGTAATTCTTATGATTTTGGACGGTTGGGGTAAATCTCCTGACCCAAAGGTTTCTGCTATCGATAATGCTAACGTACCTTTTATTAACAGTTTATACAGAAATTATCCCAGCGCTCAACTTCGAACAGACGGTTTAAATGTTGGACTACCTGAGGGACAAATGGGAAATAGTGAAGTGGGCCACATGAATCTTGGTGCGGGGCGAATCGTATATCAAGATTTAGCCAAAATTAACCTTGCTGTTGCGCACGATACACTCTCTAAAGAGCAAGTTTTAGTTGATGCCTTCACGTATGCAAAAATAAACAACAAGAAAGTTCACTTTTTAGGTCTAGTATCTGATGGTGGCGTACACTCTCACACGTCTCATTTAAGAGGTTTGATTGACGCTACACAACAACACGGTTTACAAAAAGTATTCATACACGCCTTCACTGACGGTCGTGACGTAGATCCAAAATCTGGAAAACATTACATTCAAGATTTACTAGATTATATAGCCACTACTAGTGTAAAACTGGCTTCGGTAATAGGACGCTATTATGCAATGGATCGAGACAGACGTTGGGAAAGAGTAAAACTGGCTTACGATTTATTGGTAAACGGAATTGGAACCCATTCAACGAATGCAGTGGCTAGTATTGAAGAAAGTTATGAAGTCAATGTAACCGATGAATTTATTCACCCAACAGTTGTGGTGGATGAATATGACCAACCAGTAGCCACAATTGAAGAAGATGACGTGGTAATTTTCTTTAATTTCAGAACAGATAGAGGAAGAGAATTAACTGAAGTATTGACGCAAATAGATTGTCATGAGCAAAACATGCACAAACTCAATTTATATTACGTCACGTTGACCAACTATGACGAAACGTACCAAAACGTAAAAGTCGTTTACAACAAAGACAACATAACAGAAACACTTGGAGAGGTTTTAGAAAAAGCCCACAAAAAGCAAATTCGTATTGCCGAAACAGAAAAATATCCACACGTTACTTTCTTCTTTTCTGGAGGAAGAGAGCAGCCTTTTATTGGCGAAAGCCGCATTCTAAAAAACTCTCCAAAGGTAGCCACTTATGATTTACAACCGGAAATGAGTGCCTTTGAATTGACCGACGCACTTATTCCCGAACTCTATAAAGGGGAAGCTGATTTTGTTTGTCTTAATTTTGCTAATGGGGACATGGTAGGACATACTGGAATCATGAACGCTGCGATACAAGCGTGCGAAGCGGTTGACAAATGCGTAGAAAAAGTGATTACAGCTGCACTAGAAAACAACTATACTACTATCGTAATCGCGGATCATGGAAATTGTGAAACAATGATTAATCCTGATGGAAGTCCAAATACAGCACATACGACAAATCCAGTTCCAATCATTTTGGTAGACAAAGAAATAAGAACCATTCACGATGGCGTTTTGGGTGATATTGCACCAACCATCTTGGAGTTGATGGGCGTAGAAAAACCGGAAGTTATGACCTGTCATTCGCTTCTTTAAACAAAATAAATTTTAGCAAATTTAAAAGCCATTCTAAATTGAGTGGCTTTTTTTATAAATAAAAGTTAAAATTTCATTGTCAATAGTATTGCTATTAATTTTGCTATTAATTTTGACACCAATATAAAAAATATAGAAAATGAAAAAGAGCTTAATTTTGGCATTTTTACTTGTTGGTACAAATGCACTGTTTGGTCAAATTAAGTTTGATCGCAATAAAGAATATAATAATCTTGAAGAGGCCTTAAAAAACCCTGAAATGATTTTTAAACTTAACTTGAGTAATCAAACCCTAAAACTAACGGATATTGATTGGTCAAAGTTTATTAACCTCGAATATCTTAATCTTAAAAACGATCATTTAAAAGAGATCCCAACAGGAATTACACGACTAAAATCATTAAAAATAATTGATTTGAGCGGAAATGATTTTAGCAAATTACCAAGCGAGTTTTCAAATTTGACTAAATTAGAAGAGATTTTTTTAAATGATGAAAAAAACATGAACCTACCCAAGACACTCAATATCTTAGCTAAATTACCCAATTTAAAATCGTTGCACTTAGAAAACGACCAATTAAAATCACTTCCAAGTGAAATTTTAGCTTTTAAAAACCTAGAATACCTGTACTTGAACAAAAATGACTTTAAAACGATACCTGTATTAAAACCATTAGACCACTTAAAGTATTTAGATTTAAAGGATAACAAAATAAAACCAGAACTTCAAGATATGAAGAATTTAAACTTTGGTTTGAAAATTAATTTGTAATAGAGAAATATAAATGAGTATTTTAATTTTTAATTGCACTTGACTTTATCGTCAGTAACAAAAAATTATAGCGAATTTCCAACCTGCAGTATCTTACTAAAATTAGCACATATGAACTCTATTTTATCAAACATTATAATCACGGTCAACGACACCCTTTATGTAAAGAATCCTGAAACTTCCCCTTTAGGCAAGAAAATCATTAAACATAGTATCTTAATGATTGACCAAATTGGTTTTGAAAGCTTTACTTTTAAAAAATTAGGTGAATGCATCGGTTCGAATGAAAGTTCGATTTATCGGTATTTTGAAAGTAAACATAAATTAATGTTATATTTATCTTCTTGGTATTGGGGTTGGATAGAATATAGATTAGTTTTAGCAACAAATAATCTACTCGTTCCGTTAGAAAAATTAAAAAAAGCAATTACCATCGTAACAGAGAAAATAGAGGATAATTCGTCTACCGCACATATAGACGAAGGTATTTTAAATAAAATTATAATTTCAGAGTTTACCAAAACAATTTTAACCAAGGAAGTTGATGAAGAAAATAAGGAAGGTGTTTTCCTTGTTTATAAAAGTATCATAAATAGAATTGCTGATATGATAGTAGCAGTAAATCCTGATTATAAATTTGCCAAAAGCTTAGCTTCCTCCATCGTGGAAGGCGCCTTGCATCAACATTTTTTAAAGAATCATTTAAAAACAATAACCAATTGTAATGAAACTATTTCACCCACTGATTTCTACATTGATTTAGTTCAAAGAATTACAAAATAATATACAATGAAAAAAACGCCATTACAAAGATTTTACAACCTACTCGCTTTAGACAGAAAAGATGTTTATCAAATATTTTTCTATGCCATTTTTGCAGGATTAATCAGCCTATCGTTGCCACTAGGAATTCAAGCAATAACAAACTTGATCCAATCAGGAAGAGTTAGCGCTTCATGGATCGTTTTAATTGTTTTGGTAGTCTTTGGCGTTGCATTAACTGGAGTTTTATCGCTCATGCAATTGCGAATTACAGAAAACTTGCAACAAAAAATATTTGTTCGCTCTTCATTTGAATTTGCTGCTCGTTTGCCAAAAATAAAAATGGAGGAGTTATACAACAGCTACCCTCCAGAATTAGCCAATCGTTTTTTTGATACGATGACCATTCAAAAAGGAACCTCAAAGCTATTAATCGATTTCTCGGCAGCATTATTACAAATAGTCTTCGGTTTGATTCTATTGTCCTTGTATCACCCTTATTTTATAATGTTTGGCATTTTATTGTTTTTCCTTTTATATTTTATATTCAAATTCTCTTTTAAATCTGGACTTGAAACTAGCTTAAAAGAATCTAAATTTAAATACAAAGTAGCTGGATGGTTGCAAGAAATGGCGCGAAACAATTTTAGTTTTAAAAATGACCTCAACTATAATTACGGCTTGCAAAAAAACAATAATCTAGTTGCAGATTATTTAACTAATAGAGAAAAACATTTTAATGTAATCAAAAGTCAATTCACACAATTGATTATTTTTAAAATGATTATTACTGCGAGTTTATTATCGATGGGTGGTTTTTTAGTATTGTCACAGCAAATGAATATAGGACAATTTGTGGCTGCAGAAATCATTATTTTAATGGTGATCAATTCGGTCGAAAAAATAATAGTTGGATTGGAAACATTCTACGACGTACTTACTTCAATTGAAAAAATAGGGCAAGTAACAGATCTAGAATTAGAAGAGGAAGCGACTTTTAAAGGTGATATGTGTTATGCCAACATTTCATTAGAAACAGAAAACCTCACCTTCAAATTCCCTGACTCCCCTGGACACATATTAAACACCTTAACATTGAAGATCCAGCAAGGTGAAAGAATTGCAATCGAAGGAGAAAATGGCTCTGGAAAAACGACACTCATTCGAATATTATCTGGTTTATTACAACCCACATCTGGATCTTTTTTTATTAATGATGACACCTTCAATAAAATAAACCTGAAACAGTACCGTTCTCAAATTGGAAGTATTATCTGCGGCGAAACCCCATTTGAAGGAACACTATTAGACAATATAACTTTCAATGACACTGCTGTAAAAACTGAAAATTTAAAAGCAGTTCTTGACGGAGTCCAACTTTCATCCTTCATTAAATCATTGCCAAAAGGTCTCGAGACCCATATTTTTCCGGAAGGAAAACAATTATCCTCTTCTAATGCTCAAAAAGTATTGTTAGCACGCAGTATACTCCACAATCCCAAAGTACTGTTCTACGAAGATCCAACTGATAAGATGGATGACAAAGTGGCGAATCAAATTATTGACTTCATCACTTCGGATAAACACAAATGGACGATCATCGTTTCTTCGAAGAATCCTTATTGGAAAACTAAATGTACTCGCAGCATCACCATGCAAAATGGGGCAATTCAACTTGATTTAAAAAATAATTAGCCATGCTAAACATATCTAATAACAAAACAAAACTGCAGCCTCTTGACCGCTACGACACTGTTAAAAACCTAACGAACAGACCTCATTATAAAATTTTAAATAAAATAATAGCAGGTGTATCCATTGTGGCTGTAGTGGGACTATTTCTGCCTTGGACACAAAATATTTCCGGAACTGGAAGCGTCACCACATTACAACCAGACCAAAGACCACAATCAATTCAAAGTGTAATCTCTGGTAGACTTGAAAAATGGTATGTGCAAGAAGGTGATTTTGTCAAAAAAGGAGACACCATTGTATTTATCTCGGAAATAAAAGAGGATTACTTGGATCCAAACTTAGTACAAAACACCAAAAACCAAATAGATGCCAAAAAACAATCTTTGCAATCTTATGGGTCTAAGGTAAGTACTTTAACGGGACAGATTCAAGCCATCGAAAGGGAAAAAGTCCTAAAACTGGAACAAGGACAAAACAAAATCAAACAATCATTTTTAAAAATAAAGAGTGATAGTATGGATTTAGTTGCTGTAAAAACACAGCTAAAAATAGCGAACACGCAATACAATCGTTCCGTTACATTGAATAAAGAAGGGTTAAAACCACTGACGGATATTGAGGAAAAAAGACTGAAATTACAGGAAGTAGAAGCCAAAATTATTACTCAGGAAAACAAATTTTTAACTAGTAAAAACGAATTAATCAATGCTAAAGTTGAAATAAACAGAATAAGCGCTGAGTATGCAGAGAAAGTTTCAAAAGCCAATAGTGATAAATTTACCGCGTTAAGCAGTCAATTCGATACGGACGCCCAAGTGAATAAACTCCAAAATCAATACGCAAATTATAGCATTAGAAATGGAATGTATTACATTAAAGCATCACAAAACGGCTATGTCAATAGAGCCATTCAATCCGGTATTGGAGAGACCATTAAGGAAGGAACACCCATAGCAACCATCATGCCCTCCGATTATGACATTGCTGTAGAAACTTTTGTGAATCCAATTGATTTGCCTTTGTTAATTAAAGGCGAAAAAGTCAGAGTTTGGTTTGATGGTTGGCCTACTATCGTATTTTCGGGCTGGCCAAATATGTCCTATGGAACTTTTGGTGGCGAAATTGTTGCCATTGAAAATTTCATAAGTGATAACGGTAAATACCGCGTATTAATAGCACCTGACAAAAATGAAGATCAGTGGCCTAAGCAGCTGAGCATAGGAGCAGGTGCACAAACTATCGCCTTGCTAAACAACGTTCCTGTGTGGTTTGAATTATGGAGAACTTTAAACGGATTTCCACCAAATTATTACAAACCCGCTCCTAAAACCACAAAAGAAAAGAAGTAATGAAACATGTATTTTTAGCGTTTTTATTCTTTGGGTTTGCTGTCACAGCGCAAAATAGTCCCTCAAAAGAATTTACCTACACTGAGTTTCTAGGGTATGTCAAGAAATATCATCCACTGGTAAAAACTGCCAATTTAGAAATCAGTAAATCACAAGCTAACTTGATGATGGCGCGAGGTGGATTTGATCCAAAAATCGAGGTCGACTTTAGCCAAAAACAATTCAAGGATAAAGAATATTATTCAATTTTAAACAGCAGTTTCAAAATTCCTACCTGGTATGGAATCGAAATTAAGGCAGGCTTTGACAACAATGAGGGCATTTATCTAAATCCTGAAAACACAGTTCCTAATCAAGGATTAACCTCGCTTGGCATCACAGTGCCGCTAGGCCAAGGGCTATTTATTAATCAAAGAATGGCTGATGTTCGAAAAGCAAAAATGCAAATGCAACTCAGTCAGGCAGAACGAAAATTGCAAGCTATTGCGATATTGTATGATGCCTCTTTGGCGTATTTTAATTGGAAGAGAAATTTCAACGAAGTGCAATTGTATGAAGAGTACAATAGTAATGCACAAATAAGGTTCAAAGGAATACGGGCACTAATCCAGCAAGGAGACAAACCGTCAATCGATAGCGTTGAAGCTGGGATTATTGTAAAAAACCGAATATTAAACTTAGAAGATTCTGAGCTTAAATTGGCTAAAGCCAAATTAGAACTGTCTAATTTCCTTTGGTTAGAAAATAACATTCCACTTGAATTATCTGACGAACTGATTCCCGAAATACAACTGGAATTCACAATACAAGAAAGTTTAAAAACGAATAATTTGCTAAACTCTGATTTCTCTATTACCAACCATCCAAAAATCAATGCCCTGCAAAGTAAAATTGATATGCTAAACGTGGAAAAAAAGTTAAAAGCCAACATGCTTTTACCAAAGATTGACGTAGGATATTCTTATATATCAGAACCGAGCTATATTGATAATTACCAATTTCAGGATTATAAAATTGGATTAGATTTTTACTTCCCGTTGTTCCTGCGAAAAGAACGCGGAAGTTTGAAATTAGCGAAGTTTAAGGTACAGGAAACCGAATTTGCATTGGATCTAGAAAAAGTGCAGTTGACTAATAAAATCAATGCCCAGAAAATGGAAATTGAATCGCTTTTGAGGCAAAAAGAACTAATTAAAGGGTTGGTTCAAGACAATCTCACGATGTTAAATTCAGAAGAACGCTTGTTTTCTTTTGGCGAAAGCTCCTTATTTTTAATCAATATTCGAGAGAATAATTTAGTGATTGCACGTCTTTCAAAAATAGCCTTGGAGAACCGATTTTACATTTCCAATTCAGAACTTTTTAAAATAATGGCTAATCCGGATTAACTAATTTATAAAATTGTATTTTTGCACTCTGAAAATTCGAAATTATGATTATTGTAAAATCCCGTGAAGAAATAGAATTAATGCGTGAAAGTGCGTTAATAGTATCAAAAACATTAGGAATGATTGCTTCTGAAATAAAAGAAGGAGTTACCACTTTATATCTGGATAAATTAGCGGAAGAATTCATTCGTGACCATGGTGCAGAACCTAGTTTTCTAGGTTTATACGGATTCCCAAACTCGCTTTGTATGAGTCCAAACTCACAAGTAGTCCATGGTATTCCAAATAACAAACCATTAGAAAGTGGCGATGTCATCTCTGTGGATTGTGGCGCTTACAAAAACGGATACCATGGCGATCACGCGTACTCGTTTGAAATAGGTGAAGTGACACCAGAAACTAAAAAATTATTGCAAATTACTAAGGAATCATTATACATAGGAATCCGCGAACTCCGATTAGGAAATCGTGTTGAGGACGTAGGAAATGCAATCCAAAAATATACCGAAGCACACGGTTACGGCGTCGTTCGGGAACTTGTAGGTCACGGCGTGGGTCAAAAAATGCACGAAGACCCTGAAATGCCTAATTATGGCAAAAAAGGAAGAGGAAAACTTTTTGTAGAAGGCATGGTGGTCGCTATTGAACCAATGATCAACCAAGGAACTAGAAACATCAAACAACACAAAGACGGCTGGACTATCACAACCGCTGATGGAAAACCATCCGCCCATTTCGAGCATGATGTTGCTATTATTGATGGAAAACCAGAGATTCTATCTACTTTTGCCTACGTCTATAAAGCATTAGGAATTGTGAGTAATGAAGAGGATGAGTTTAGAAAAGTGCCGCTGGTCTTGTAAAAAACTTAGCAATTAAAAATAAATTACATGACCTTAATTGACTTATATGGTTCAAAAAAAGTTAAACACATAAGTCATTTAAGGTCCTATAAGAAAATCTAAATTTACAGAAGCGAAACTTTCTAAACAAACATGAAAAAACTTTTTAAATTAATACTCAATACTATTCCCCGTCCTTTATTAATAAGGCTGAGTTATGTAGCGCGACCTATCATTGCATTTACTTTAAAAGGAACAAAATTCACTGATCCTATTGACGGAAAAAGTTTCAAATCGATGTTGCCTTATGGCTACGAAACACAACGTAACAACGTGCTTTCACCAAGTACACTTTCATTGGAAAGACACCGATTGTTATGGTTGTATTTAAATGAAGAAACCGATTTTTTTAAATCTGAACTAGTTTCAGATTCTTCTTTTACGAATACTAAAAAAATTAAATTAGGAGATGCTGAAACAAATTCAGCATTAAAAGTTTTGCACTTTGCACCGGAACAAGCTTTTTATAAGTTATTTCGAAACCAGAAAAACCTAGATTACACCACAACCGATTTATTTTCACCTCTTGCTGATGTAAAGGCTGACATTTGTGATTTGCCTTTTCAGGACAATCAATATGACGTAATTTTGTGTAATCACGTTTTAGAACACATTCCGGATGATACAAAAGCCATGCAGGAATTGTATCGGGTTTTGAAACCGGGAGGAATGGCTATTTTACAAATTCCACAGGATTTATCCAGAGCCACCACTTTTGCCGATGATACTATTACGGATCAAAAAGAACGCGCTAAAATCTTTGGTCAATACGATCACGTACGCATTTATGGACGCGATTATTTTGATAAATTACGAAGTATCGGTTTCAAAGTAATTGAAGAAGATTACACCAATAAAATTGCACCTGAATTAGTAGAAAAATATTGTTTGGCAAAAGGAGAAATTATTCCGGTTTGTTTTAAATAATTCAATCCATAAATTCACATCATAAAAAAACCTGCTAAAGTTAATTTTAGCAGGTTTTTAGTTTATAAATAAATTGGTTTATTTAACTCCAATTTGATGGCTTTCTAATTTACCATTTATATAAATTTTTAAAACATAAACTCCCTTATTTAAACCACTAACAAAAAATGAAGCTCTATTATCTTTAATTTGAATTTTGGCTTTTGATTTTCCCATAATATCAAATAATTCTCCTGAAATCTTAGCATTCTTTTCCGGAAGATTATTTGCATCTCTTAAATCTATGTTTACTATTTCATTTGAAGGATTTGGATAAACCAAAAATGTTTTTTCGTCTTCTGATAGTCTCATTAAATTATTGCTACAATTGACAACTTCAAAATACAACTCACTCCATTCGCTCCAACCACAATTATTTTTAGCTCTAACTCTAACTCCTGTTTGACCAATATAATTAGGAGCTACATAAATTAGATTTCCTTGCGTATTTTGAGCAATTACGATATTTGTATTGATTCGTTCCCATTCCCAATTTGTTTTTTCCCACATTTCAGTAGTAGTCATACCCATAACATTTGCTTCTAGACTATTTGTTAAATCAAACGAGGGTAAACCTAGTTCTTGCTGGCAAAAAGTACCACTACATATTGTAGAGTCATTTGGACAAATTAGTCCAGTTATTTGTGGAACACCTACCCAGATTGTTTTTGTTAAAGTTAAATTCCCACAATTACCCCCCATAATCAAAGAAAGAATTACTTGACCAGATACATTTGGAAAAGCAGTTACTGATATATTTGCTGTTCCATTTGCTGATAAGCTGACAAGATCTGCACCTAGTGTAATTGTCCAATTGTAAGATGCGCCTCCAGCTGGCACTGTGTAGTTTGAGGTTGTACAAAGAAAATCCGCACCAGTTATTGATGTATTTGAGCAAACATAACTACAATCAAAAACTTGATTATTTGTTGTACTGTTGTCCAATTCAGTTGCAAGCCAATCGCCATTTCTTCGATTAAAAGAAATATGTTCCGCATTTAAACTACTATTTTCGTTTGAAGATGTAGTGAAATTATTGAAAGGAATGGCTTTTGTTCCTAAAGGAGGACTTGAAGCTGTGTATCTAAAAAAATAGTCTGAATCATTTAAAATAGAATAACCGCTTCCTACATCTAAAGCACTTGTAGCTGGTATAAAATCAAAATTTAAATTTACGTCTAAGTTGTAGTCATAATTATAAAACAAATTGTTATCTCCTCCATTTTCTGAAATTGCTAAGGCATTTGGAGTTACTCCGCCCGGATAATTTTCGATAAATTTATCACCGCTTTGAGAATCAACAGATTTATCAAAAATAGTTCTGGTAATTGGTATAAGCCAAAGTAACTTTTTTTCATAAGTTAATCTTCCTTTATATATTCTTGCAGTTCCAGTCGAAGGAAAAGCATTGGCTCTAAATTCTAAATCTAATTTGGTATTTCCTGGTAAAAAACCTAAAAGTGAGGCAGATGTATCATTTAATGTAACCCCAATTAATGGATCGACATTTGCAAACAAATACATTATGAAACTAGTTAAAACTGATGTTCCACCATTTCCTGTTACCGTAACTAATTCTTGATTGGAAACTAATCCTTGACTTGATGCACAATGACTGGCATTGCTTAATGCAATATTTCTGGTTTGCTGTGGATAGCCAAATTGTCTTAATTCATTTTGCCAAGTGGTATGAACCGTATTTGTTCTATTACCATTAGTATCTACGGTATTTAAAAGCATTTGATTTATCGCTGGTGCATCTAATAAATTATCGATGGTTGCTAAACCAACGTTTCCAACGCCATTCACTGGAATGGTTATGTTGCCTAATGCCGTTTGTATAAACTCGTTTACAGTGTGTCGCGCCATATTTAGAATTCCGAGCGGAATGTGAGCACCTTGATGTGGCGCATCGTGACTAATGTACAAACTAGTATCGTGATTAAAACCGTTATTTTCCATATCCCGCAAGGCATAACGGGCAACTAAGCCGCCCATACTTTGCCCTAAAACCACATTTTTATTCGAACCTGTTTTATTATCATTTACCCATTTAATAACTGCTTCTAAAACATAGGCATTTCTCTGAATAAAATCGGTACCATTGTTCCAATTGACATAAATAATATCATAGTCAACTGCGGTATTGTTAATTAAGAAATTTTCTAATTCTACACTTTCAGAATTGTCAACTGATTGAAAAAAACTATTAATATCAGAATCACCAATTGTTCCACCTTGACCTAATAAACCTGTGTCCAATCCTTCGGCTACAATAAGTGGATTGCGCAATTCGTTACAAGCACCACCACGCACTACTTGAATAGTAGCTGAGCCAAACAAACCTTGATACGCTTTTGTAGCTGGAATAGTAAACACTTGCGGCTCGCCACAAGCTGTGTTTCTGGCAAGCATTCCAGTATCGGCTTGAGTAATTTTTACTTTCTGTCTGCAATATTTGTATTGACCACCAGTTAAAATTCTATAGGTCCAAGTATAAACACCAACTGCTGTATAAGTGGTAGAAGCAACAACTCCGTTGGTTAAAATTTTATACCCTGTACTGTTGCCAAAATCTATTGCAATTTCTGTTACACTAGCATTAGTGTGCCAAAGCGTTGCTGGTAAAACCACATCAACTGTGCTTTTGTTGAGCATTATAACCGCTGATGTTATGGCAAAGGCTTGTTTACTATCATAAGGATTTTGCCAAACTCCGTTTGTGTATTTATCGTCATACTTATCATTAATAACTACTATTTTGTTATTGCTAAGCGCATTAGCATTAATTTTAGAATAGTTAAAAAATAAACCATTTAACACAACAGCAGCTTTGTTACTGAATTTGGCAATATCGTTTTGTTGTTTTTGCCAAAATTTCCAATCTTTTAATTCTTGCTGTGGTGGCGCAATACCTGTTACATTGAGTTGCGTTGTAGAAGATACAATAGAATTGTAAACTAAATTATAACGTTCTACATCGATATAATTGTTAGTGCGTAAAACCCCATCGAACTGGGCAACGTCTATAAGATCGAAACCATAATCTAAAAGAATGTTGTGCGGAATTCTGTTTTTTTCTAGCGGTGCAAACTTGGCATTGATGTCTGCCGCTAAAGAGGTATTGATGTTTTGTGCAGTTGTAAAGTAAGAAACGCACAAAAAAAGTACTGTTAAAGCATAATTTTTCATAATTTTGAAGTTGGATTAGACAAAGTTGAACGGTTGTTTAATTTAAGCTGTTGAAAGACTGTTCCGTCTAACGGAATGGTCTCTCTTTTTTAGGTTTGTTATATCATATATTTCTTTTTTTAGTTTGTGTATTGCATATCGAAACGACCGTTGGTAATTTTAATTTCAGCTCCATTATTGTCCAAAACCGTAAATTCAAAGGAGCCAGAGATAATAAAATTAGTAGGGTCAAATCTTGTTATTATTAATATTCCTGGGTTTACAGTTGTGGTAGCTCCGCTAAATGTAATACCACCACCTATATTATATTCTCCAAAATAATTATTTACCAATTCTTCTTTTAAAAGATAATTTACCTCTTGAATTAATGGCATATCAAGGCATCCAATATTGATTGATTTAAGATTTGATCCTCCATCCGTACTTCCATAAATACTTAGTGTATAAGCACCATTAACAAACTGATAAAAAGCATTAGGCGAGTTTGTGCCAAATTTTGGCGGTACAAATGCTTTACCATCAATTAAACATCCGAATGTTTGAGCACCTGTTTGTGTGGCTGGAGGTAGTTTTTCTAACTCTGTTTTAGGTTTGTCATCGTCTTTGTCGCAGCAACTCAATGTAAAAGTTGTGAGTAATAGAAATAGTAGGTTTTTCATAGCATAAGATATTAGTAATTAATGTTTTGTAAATCTACCTAAAAAGCAGAAAAACTTTAGCAAGTATTTTGTTATTAAATTGTTGTTGTTTTTAATTAATTGTTTGAGAAACAAGTACATTTTGAAATAAAATAATACATAAATATCCGTGCGCAACTCGATTTTGTCTAGATTACCAAAAGTGGTATTCATTTAGGTTGTTTAAGGCGTTACTTATTTCTTACTTTGTAAATGCTATCTAGTTTACAACAAACTATAACAAAAAGTAATGATTATCTTTTACTATATTGACGCCTTTAAATTAATAAATGCTCTAATTTTATTTTTTTGGCTAAGAGTAATTATTCCGGTTTGTTTATATAATATATAAAAAAACCTGCTACTTCCATGAAATAGCAGGTTTTTAGTTTATAAATCAGTAGGCCTATTTTTTCTCTGGCATCAACATTCCAATAACTTTATCTTTAGTAAGGTATTGTTTTGCAATGTTCTGAAGATCCTTAGCAGTAACTGCATTGACCATTTCTTCAAATTTCAATACGTCTTCTGGACTGTTGCCATTCGTGTAAGATCTTGTGAAATTAGACAACCAATACCTGTTTTCTTTACTGTCTTTTCTGAAATCAGCTAATTCTCCTTCTTTGAATTTAGCTACATCTTTTTCATCTGGACCATTATCAATAATGTTCTGCAATTCTTTTAAAGCAGAAGCTGTCAATTTCTCCGCATTATCCGGTCCACAAGGGAAACCAATAGTGAAACTGTACATTGAATTTGGAATTTTACTCAAACTCCCTCTTGCAGAAACCCCATAAACACCACTTTCGTTTTCACGTAATTGCTCTATTAGTTTAATAGTCAAAACTTCTCCTAATGCTTGCATGCTCATCGCATCTTTAGCGGAATATGTTGCATCACCGTAATACATAATAGTGACATTACTCTTAGGATCTGTTCCTTTATTAACTACTTTTTTCAGGTCCCCTTTTAGCATTCTATATCCTAAATCTACTGCTTTTTCTTTTTTGCCAGTAGCAGGTAAAGAGGCTAAATACTTAACTGCATACCCCTCCATCGCTTTATCATCGATGTTACCTACAAAATAAAACTCAAAATCAGCCGCATTCGCAAAACGCTCTTTGTATTTCTTATAGGCTAATGCATAATCCGTTTCTC
Organism: Flavobacterium omnivorum; assembly: GCF_900099915.1. Lineage (GTDB taxonomy): Bacteria > Bacteroidota > Bacteroidia > Flavobacteriales > Flavobacteriaceae > Flavobacterium > Flavobacterium omnivorum. The sequence goes on along the minus strand of NZ_FNDB01000001.1, from coordinate 425,003 downwards.
CCCATGTTTTTTCATTAGGAATCAACCCGTTAAATCTTGGGTTTTCTTTATTCAAATACGAATAAAACTCTTGCTGAAAATAAAATGAAGGAGTAGAAGCCATATTATTAAAGAAAGAAGCCTGTTTTTGTTTGTAACCATCAAAAGCAGTCACATCCATATTCAAATCTGTGAAATAAGCATGCGTCATTTGGAAAAGATATTCTAAATCCTTTGGAGTAGCATTTCCACGTAAACCTTCTGTTGTAGTTCCAATATATGGATTTACGCTCGCTATTTTACCCGTCATAAATTTATTAATATCATTCAATTTTAATCCTGAAAATCCAGCTTCTGATAAAGCACCATTGGCAAATTGAACTTTTTTCATATCCTCATTAGAGTATAAATTAGTTCCTCCAAGACTCACCGCTTCAAAAAGAATTTCATCATTTTTGAAATCTGTATTCTTATACGTCACTTTCACACCATTAGATAAGACTAGTGTCTTTGTGCCAATTTTAGCATTGTTCTCACGGCTAACAATAGTACCGGGTTTTACTTCGTTTCGTATCAAACTTGATGCAACAGCAGCATCTTCATAAGGTTTAAGATCCTCGGCATTTACTTTCAAAGCATCAAGAACTTGTTGTTCTGTCACTTTTTTCAAACCTTCTTTTTCGGGACCAGTAAGAATAATGACACGGTTGTCTTCTTTCACATAATCTTTAATTAAACTATTTACGTCCTTTAAAGTAATCAAAGGCATAACCTGTTTCATCGTTTGGTACGTCCATTCAATTCCAGGAACTGGTTCTTTTTCTAAAAAATTAGCTTGATACTCCCCTACAAAATTTACTGAATTTGTTTTTTCTCTATCATTGTATGCTTTTTCAATAGAAGCAAGAAACTCTAATTTCGCACGTTCTAACTCGCCTTGCGTAAATCCAAATTTCTTTGCTCTTTCATTCTCTGTTACTAAAACTTTCAAGGCGCTTAATTGTTTGTCCTCTTGAGACATTGCCACAGATTGATATCCTTTTTTATTTCTGGCAAAAGTGCCTCCATAGTACGAATATCCATAAGTAAAGGGAGGTGTAGCTGAGTTTGTAAGTTCATCTAATCGCGTGTTCAATAATGTCGAGAATAATCCCTCAACCAAAGAGTTTTTAAAATCTCCTACTGTTACCACTTGCTTTGGAGCTCCGTAATCTTTATAAAGCAATTGTACTTGCGCGCTTGAAGCTTCTTTATCACTTTCGACAGCTACAAAAGTTTCTTTGTGATTAGGCACATCGTAAATTTTTCTTGGTTTTTCCTTAGCTGGATTTTTATAAGTTGAAAAGTGCGAAATAATTTTTTGCTCCATTTCGGCCACATCAATATCACCCACCACAATTACACTCATCAAATTAGGTCGGTACCAATCTTTGTAAAAATTAATTAGCGATTGGTACTTGAATTTTTCTAGAACTTCTTTTTGACCTATTGGCAAACGCTCCGCATAATGAGAATCATGCATCATTTTTGAAATATAGCGTCCTTGCATTCTTTTTCCTGCTCCTAATCCCAATCTATATTCTTCTAAGACTACGCCTCTTTCTTTGTCAATTTCTTCTGGAGTTAAAACCGTATTGAACGCCCAATCTTCTATAATTTGGAATCCTTTTTCTAATTTTTCAGGATCGTCTGATGGAATTGGTAAAAAATAAACTGTCTCATCAAAACTGGTATAGGCGTTCAAATGTTGTCCAAACTTCACCCCTATACTTTGCAAATAATCAACCAACTGATTCTTTGGAAAACGCTTGGTTCCATTAAAACACATGTGCTCCATAAAGTGCGCTAATCCTTGTTGGTCATCGGCTTCAAGAATAGAACCAGCGTTCACCACCAAACGAAGATCTACTTTATTCTCTGGTTTGGCATTTTTCTTGATGTAATACGTTAGGCCGTTTTCAAGTTTGCCTGTTTTGACACTAGAATCAAAAGGAATGGCTTTTGAATAATCCATTTGCTGTGCGAAAACAGCTAAAGGAAACAGCATTATTCCAAATACTAAATTGTTAATTTTTTTCATAAGGTTTGTTTGTTTGAAGTAAAAATAATACGATTACTCTTAATATCTAACATTATTGTATTTTAATTAACAGAAATTACACACGAAAAATAACTTTTTTGAAAATAAATAAATAAATTAAAAACAGGAGTATTCCTTATATTTACCGAATCTTAAGCACTGCAAAATGACACAATTATTTTTCAAAAAAGTACTCCTTTTTTCTGTTGTATTTCTGACCTGTACCGCTTTTGCGCAAGCAGAAAAAGAAGTGGCACCTCCCTTTAATATTAAAACCATCTCATTTGTACAAAATGATAAAAATATAATACCAATTGTAAAATTAGGAGAAGGATTTCAATTGCAATTTGATGATCTTTTTGGCAATGAAGCTAATTATTATTACGAAATTATTCATTGTAACTACAATTGGAACCCTACCGAAATACCTAAAAATGAATACTTAGAAGGGTTTGACAACCAAAGAATTCAAGATTACACCAACTCATTTAATACCCTACAAATCTATTCCCATTACAAATTAGCAATTCCCAATCAGTTTACCCAACAACTAAAGATCAGTGGAAATTATATGCTTAAAATTTTAGATGAAAATAGAGAAGTTGTGTTCTCTAGAAAATTCATTCTTTATGAAGATTTAGTCACCGTTCCCATCCAGGTAAAACGAGCACGAACAGTAAGTAATATTGAATCCAAACACAATTTAGATTTTACCATTAGATCCAACACCATTACTTTTCAAAATCCGTTACGAAATGTAAAGGTGCTTTTACTTCAAAACGGCCAACTGAATAGTCCCATAAAAAATATAATTCCACAATATACAATTGGAAATGATTTGATTTACAAATACGATTCTGAAACTCAGTTTTGGGCTGGAAACGAATTTTTATTTTTCGAAAATAAAGAAATAAGGGCTGCCAGTAATAATGTCGCTCGTATCGATTCTAATACTGCGATCTATGGATCCCATTTATACACTAGCGCGGCCAGAACTAATTTTCCATATGTATTTACCCAAGATGTCAATGGCGACTTTGTTGTCAAAAATATAAATGCGGCAAACAGTGAAATAGAAGCGGATTATGCTTGGGTTTATTTCAGTCTTTCGGCTCCTACTTTCAGATTAAATAAAAACATTTATGTCACTGGAATGTTCAATAATTACAATAATACTCCCGCCTATAAAATGGACTATAATCCGCAAAAAGGAATTTATGAAAAGGCAATTTTAATCAAGCAGGGGTTCACAAACTTTCAGTATGTAGTTGCTGATGACAAAGGAGTTATTGATTCTGAAAATGCAATTGACGGTAATTTTTATCAAACTGAAAACGACTACACTATTCTAGTTTATTACAGAGAAAGCATTGATCGTTACGATCGAATTGTCGGCAGAGGAATGGCGAATTCATTAAATATAATTAACTAAAAAAACTTATTTAATTTTTGTAAAACAAAATCAATTTTTTGTAAATTTGACCTTATTAACCACCACTTCATCCACATAATATGGTTTCTCAAATAACAAGAGGTATAAAAATATCGGTATTGACTAGTTTTGAAGGCACCTACTTCAAGAACTACAAGATTCACTTTGCCTTTAGTTACGTAATCACAATTGAAAACCACAGTAAGGATTCCGTTCAATTGATTTCACGTCATTGGGAAATTTTCGATTCTTTAAATGAAATAGAAATCGTAGATGGCGATGGAGTTATTGGCAAAAAACCAGTTTTAAAACCAGGAGAATTGCATACCTACAGTTCAGGTTGTTTACTATCATCCCCTTATGGCGCTATGAAAGGCCATTTTAATATGATTAACTTTACCACCACAAGAAACTTCAAAGTGATTGTACCTACGTTCAGGTTGTGCGCACCATTCGCGTTAAACTAGCTTTTTAACAGTTTCCTTTTGAGCCTATCCTGCTATCCATTTCAAGTTTTTGCCCTCTCCTTTATTTTTTTCTAAGTAAAATAAGGAGCTTCTAAAGTCGCTCTTATTTCACAAGAAAAAATATAATGAGACCCCAAAAAGCTTTCCATTGTTATCAGGGCTACCACACGACTATTCCTTTTTATCGCCTTTAGTTTAGCTCGAAAATATCATTTCTTTAAAGAAACCTTCGTACTTTTGTGCTTTAGTTACAAAGACACAACACCCATTTTCTAATTTTATAATTTTAAAAATATGTTAAAAGGATTTTTTCACGTACCAAAAGCAGTAAACGAGCCTGTAAAAGGGTATGCACCTAATTCACCTGAAAAAGCAGCTGTTCAAGCAGCTTATACTAAAATGTGGAATTCTAAAATCGACGTTCCTTTATATATCGGAAGCGAAGAAATTAGAACTGGAAATACAAAAAACATGTCTGCTCCTCACGACCATAAACATATTGTTGGAACCTATCACCTTGCTGAAAAATCTCATGTTGAGCAAGCAATTGCAAATGCACTTGAAGCTAAAACTGCTTGGGCAAATATGGCCTGGGAACAAAGAGCCGCTATTTTCCTAAAAGCAGCTGAATTGATTGCTGGTCCATACAGAGCAAGAATAAATGCTGCAACAATGATTGCACAGTCTAAAAATGTTCATCAGGCAGAAATTGATGCTTCTTGTGAATTCATCGATTTTTTACGTTTCAACGTAGAATTTATGACCCAAATTTACAACGATCAGCCAAAATCAAATTCGGATATGTGGAACCGTTTAGAGTACAGACCTCTTGAAGGTTTTGTGTATGCGATTACACCGTTCAACTTTACTGCTATTGCCGGAAATCTTCCTGCAAGTGCTGCCATGATGGGGAATGTTGTGATTTGGAAACCAAGCGACAGTCAAGTGTTCTCTGCACAAATCATCATTGAAGTTTTCAAAGAAGCAGGAGTTCCTGATGGCGTTATCAACGTTGTTTTTGGAGATGCTTTGATGATTACGGATACTGTTCTGGCAAGCCGTGATTTCGCTGGAATTCACTTTACAGGTTCAACTCATGTATTTAAAGATATCTGGGCAAAAATTGGAACAAACATTCACCATTATAAAACCTACCCAAGAATTGTTGGTGAAACTGGAGGAAAAGATTTTATCATCGCTCATCCAAGTTCGAATCCAAAACAAGTAGCAACAGGAATTGTTCGTGGTGCATTTGAATTTCAAGGTCAAAAATGTTCTGCAGCTTCAAGATCTTATGTTCCAAAAAGTTTGTGGCCAGCAATAAAAGAGCAATTAATCACCGATACAAAATCGATGAAAATGGGTTCTCCTGAAGATTTCGGAAACTTTATCACTGCGGTAATTCACGAAGGTTCATTCGACAAATTGGCTGGTTTTATAGACCAAGCTAAAAAAGATGCTGATGCCGAAATTATCGTTGGAGGAAACTATGACAAATCTGTTGGTTATTTTATTGAACCAACGATTATCGTAACTACAAATCCTCATTATTCAACCATGGAAACGGAATTGTTCGGACCCGTAATGACGATTTTCGTTTACGAAGACGACAAATGGGAAGAAACTTTAGAGCTGGTTGATACCACTTCAGAATATGCGTTAACAGGTGCGGTTTTCAGTCAAGATCGTTATGCAATTGAGCAAGCGACTACCAAATTGCAAAATGCGGCCGGTAATTTCTACATCAATGATAAACCAACGGGAGCTGTTGTAGGAATGCAACCTTTTGGTGGCGCAAGAGCATCAGGAACAAACGACAAAGCGGGTTCAGCATTGAACTTGTTGCGTTGGGCTTCGCCAAGAACGATCAAAGAAACTTTTATCACTCCAGTTGATTACAGATATCCGTTTTTAGGAGAATAAATTAGTCCTAAAGTTTGAAAGTCGAAAGTCTGAAAGAACTTTAACAATAGCAAAAAAAGCCGAATCTAAAATTTTAGATTCGGCTTTTTTTATATTTTTTCTACTCAGTTCTATCTTTCGACTTTAAGACTTTCGACCTTAAGACTACGATTGAAACTTCAAAGGCAAATGCACCACTTTCTTACTTTCAAAGAATTCATCTTCAAAGAAATCAGCAAGATTGTACTCCGTTGCTTTTGGAAAGTCTTTTAACTCTTCAGTTAAATCACCTCCTTTTAAATACAGAATTCCATTTTTCAATTCGTGTTTGTTGTTCTTTTTGATTTTGGTTTTCACCCAAGAAACAAAATCCGGCATATTCGTTACGGCACGACTCACGATAAAGTCGAAATCTCCTTTTACATTTTCGGCACGTAATTGCTCCGCTTTTACATTTTTCAATTCTAATCCTTCGGCAACAGCCTGAACCACTTTTATTTTTTTGGCAATGATATCAATCAAATAAAAACGCGTTTCCGGAAAAAGAATCGCTAATGGAATTCCTGGAAATCCACCACCGGTGCCCACATCAAGAACATAAGTACCCGGTTCAAAATTTATAATTTTGGCAATTCCCAACGAATGCAAAATATGTTTAGTATACAAAGCATCAATATCTTTCCTCGAAATAACATTGATTTTTTCATTCCAATCATGGTATAAAAAATCCAGCTTTTCGAACTGTTCTTTCTGAATATCAGTTAAATTAGGAAAATACTTAAGAATCTCGTCCATCTATTATTTTTTTAACAAAAGTAATACTTTACAGTTAAAATATTTATCTCAATTTTGTATATCGAAAAATTTATAATAATTACCTTTGAACTTTATTGAAAATATATGAGTAATAATGCGCCAACATTTGCTAAGCAAGATAGCCTAAAGTTTTTTAGAACACTTAACTCACGGGTTAACAATTACTTCAAAGAAAACAACATACAAAAAACAGGAAACTGGAAACTATATCTGAAAACTATAATTCTCTTCTCCGTCTTTCTTGCGCCCTATTTTTTAATTCTAACACTTGGTATGCCATTTTGGGCACATCTTCTTTTGACCATTGTTATGGGAATTGGAATGGCTGGAGTAGGAATGAATGTGATGCACGATGGAAATCACGGATCCTATTCTAATAAAACCTGGGTTAACAAATTCATGGGCGGAACTATTTATGTTTTGGCAGGAAATGTTCACAACTGGCAAGTACAACATAACGTTTTGCACCATACCTATACAAACATTCCGGGTCACGATGAGGACTTAGACGCAGGACGCGTCATTCGTTTTACAAAAGATGCAAAATGGTACAATTTTCACCGTTTTCAACAATATTATTCTGTTTTTCTTTATGGATTGCTAACCTTCAACTGGGCAATCACAACTGATTTTAAACAGATGCGTAATTATATTAAAAGGAAATTATCGTACGGAGAATTAAAAAGTCCGAAAGTACTTTGGACGACATTAATCATTACAAAAGTAATCTACGTTTCTATCTGGATTGTATTGCCAATCGTTATTGGAATCACCTGGTGGAAAGTATTAATAGGCTTCTTCGTAATGCATTACACTGCAGGTTTAATTTTAAGTGTCGTGTTTCAATTGGCACATGTTGTTGAAGAAACGACTAATCCATCTCCAAATGAATTAGGCGAAATGGACAATACTTGGGCGATACACCAACTGTTTACCACTACGAATTTTGCACCAAAAAACGCAATCGTAAACTGGTACACAGGAGGATTGAATCACCAGATCGAGCACCATATTTTTCCAAATATCAGTCACGTACATTATGGAAAAATTGCCAGTATCGTAAAAGAAACGGCTCAAGAATGCAACTTGCCGTATTACGAATACAAAACAATGCGAAGTGCTGTTATTGCTCATTTCAAGCATTTGAAAGAGCTGGGAATGAAACCGGAACTTACATAATCATATAACACCTAGAGATGCACTGCGGTGCATCTCTACTAATTAATAAACTAACTACAACCTATTACAATGAATCCATTATCCGATAGAATTAACAATCTAGCAACATCACAAACACTAGCAATGGCTGCTTTAGCCAGAGAATTAAAAGCACAAGGAAAAGACATTATCAGTTTAAGTTTAGGCGAACCTGATTTTAATACGCCTGACTTTATCAAAGAAGCAGCAAAAAAAGCGATTGACGAAAATTACAGTACTTATTCTCCAGTAGAAGGATATGCTGAATTAAAAGAAGCCATCTGCAGAAAATTCAAAAGAGACAATGATTTAGACTACAAACCATCTCAAATTGTAGTTTCAACTGGAGCAAAACAATCGTTATACAACATTGCACAAGTAATGCTAAACGTTGGTGACGAAGTTATTTTACCAGCTCCTTACTGGGTTTCGTATTTCGAAATCGTAAAACTATCCGGTGGAGTTCCTGTAGAAGTTCCTACATCTGTAGATACTGATTTCAAAATCACACCAGAACAATTAGAAGCGGCCATCACGCCAAAAACAAAAATGATGTGGTTCAGTTCTCCTTGTAACCCAAGTGGATCGGTGTACAACAGAGAAGAATTAACGGCTCTTGTTAAAGTCTTGGAAAAATACCCACATGTATATGTTGTTGCTGACGAAATCTATGAGCACATCAATTTCTCAGGAACTTTTTGCAGCATCGCTTCGATCCCAGGAATGTTAGAAAGAACAATTACCGTAAATGGAGTTGCTAAAGCCTTCGCCATGACAGGATGGAGAATTGGATATATTGGCGCACCAGAATTCATCGCTAAAGCGTGTACAAAAATTCAAGGTCAAGTAACGTCAGGAGCAAATTCTATCGCACAACGCGCTACTATTACAGCAGTAGATGCTGATCCAAGTGTATTGAAACACATGGTTGACGCTTTCCATAGCCGTAGAGATTTAGTGGTAGGATTATTAAAAGAAATTCCAGGAGTAAAAATCAATGTTCCTGAAGGAGCTTTTTACGTATTCCCTGATATTTCTTCTTTCTTTGGAAAAAAATTGAGAGGAACCGAAATCAAAAATGCAATGGATTTATCAATGTACCTTTTGGCCGAAGCTAACGTAGCAACGGTAACAGGTGACGCTTTTGGAAATCCTGACTGTATCCGTTTCTCTTACGCAACCAGCGACGAGATCTTGAAAGAAGCATTAAAAAGAATCAAAGATGCTTTGGCACTATAGTCAAATCTCATAAAATCGAAAGTTAGAAACTCAAAAATCCAACTTACAATACCATCAAAGCCTCAAGATATTCTTGGGGTTTTGTTGTTTTTGGGCGTGACCACAAAGGTCGGGCTTTCCGCTGCAATCTTTTTATTTTTAAAGAAAAAATATAAAGGATTTCCACTGCTATCCCTCACGCAAACCCTGCCAAAATCCTAATTATGCTAATCCAGTAAGGAATGTTCGCCAGCTGTCACTCTATTAACAAACCACTCAAGAACAATCGATATTTGTAAGAAAAAATTAATATATTTGGAAAGAAAGTAAAATAATTAGAAAATGACATTAAAAGAAGCCGTATTAAAAAGTTTAGAAGATATTAATAACATTACCAATTACTTAGCGGTTCTCAATCATATTGTTGACAAAAATTATTATGACTTTGGTGGTGCAAAAACTCCTAGCTCAACAATTTCAGCAATTCTTGGCGACTTTATACGTAATGGTGACACCAGAGTAAAACGAATTAAGCAAAATGGAGGGACATATTCGTACTATTTGACAAAAAACGAACAAAATATTGGGATTGAAATTTTAAGTGGTGATACCGATAATCAAAGTGCAAAACCCATCAAGATTAATAAGTCAAAAACTTATGACGAAAGAGATCTGCATAAACTTTTAAGTAGTTATTTAAAAAATACAGACACTTACTCTAAGACCATTTTTCATGAACAATCAAATGGAAAAGACAACAATCAAATTTGGACACATCCTGATATGGTTGGAATCAAATTTTTAAATTTACAGACAAAAGCAAGTCAAAATTTTCTAAAATCCATAAATCGTATTGATACTTTTAAACTAAGTTCATACGAGTTAAAGAGAGAAATCAATAGTGACAGCGAACTAAAAAAAGCTTTTTTTCAAGCCGTTTCAAATTCAAGTTGGGCTAACTATGGATATTTAGTAGCATTTGAATTTAGTGATAGTTTAAATGAAGAAATGGCAAGATTAAATCAATCATTTGGAATTGGAATAATTCAGCTGAATGCAAATCCATATCAAAGCAAAGTCCTTTACCCCTCAATTTTTCGTGACTTAGACTTTAAGACTATTGATAAACTTTGCAAAATGAACAAAGAGTTTGAAAGATTTATTGAACAAACAGAAAAATTAATGACCGCAAACGAAAAATACGTCACTGGCGTTGAAAAAGAGCTTGACGAATTTTGCGATAATTATTTTGTAAACGACACAGAAGTAGAAAATTATTGCATAGAAAAATACATACCAGTAAACGAAGTATAGTGCAAATGGCTTCAACAGTATTCTAGTTCACTTAATTTCATTCAAATCAAGATAACAATTTACTCAAATTTTTTGTATAAGATTGGCAGCAACTCTTTCCGCGTCCATAAAAAATAACCAAATTAATATCAATAATCTAAACCCAAACCATCATGCTCACTGCCATCAACCCAAAGTTACCTATGCGTAACAAAATAATCACAAGAGATTTCTATATAAACCAATTGGGTTTTAAGGAATGGGGAAACGCAGATTTTGACGGGTATTTGATGGTGCAAAAAGACAGTATTGAAATTCATTTTTTTGAATTTGCAACAATTAATGCTGTCGAAAATTACTCAGGAGTTTACATTCGGGTGCAGGATATCGAAACCGTTTATAAAAACTTCTTGAACAACGGCGTTACCATTCATCCCAATGGTCCTCTGGAAATCAAGCCTTGGGGACAAAAAGAATTTGCGATATTGGATCCTGATCATAATCTATTGACTTTCGGGCAAAATTTGTAGGTAATCTGCAGTCATAAAAAAGCAATTTAGTATTTTTACATTCTAATTAAGACTTCAAAAAAAATGAAAATACTATTGCTAGGCTCAGGCGAATTAGGAAAAGAATTTACAATCGCTGCACAACGTATCGGACAAACCGTAATCGCGGTGGACAGTTACGAAAATGCTCCGGCAATGCAAGTTGCCCATGATTTTGAAGTCATCAACATGCTAGACGGAGATGCGTTAGACAAAATCGTCGCCAAACACCAACCAGATTTCATCGTTCCTGAAATAGAAGCCATTAGAACCGAACGTTTTTATGATTACGAGAAACAAGGTATAAACGTAGTTCCTTCTGCGAAAGCGTCAAACTTCACGATGAATAGGAAAGCGATTCGGGATTTAGCGTCCAAAGAATTAGGTTTAAAAACCGCCAAGTATCGCTACGCCACCACTGCCGAGGAATTACAAAAAGGAGTCGAAGCCGTTGGAATGCCCTGCGTGGTAAAACCCTTAATGTCTTCGTCTGGAAAAGGACAATCAACCATAAAAACCGAAGAGGATATCGAAAAAGCATGGAATTATGCCGTGGAAGGTTCCCGCGGCGATGTGGTAGAAGTAATTGTAGAAGCTTTCGTCAAATTCAATTCAGAGATTACTTTATTAACGGTGGTACAAAATAATAATCCAACACTTTTCTGTACGCCAATAGGTCACCGGCAAGAACGTGGCGATTATCAGGAAAGCTGGCAACCCGCCAGAATATCCGACAAGGATTTATACGAAGCGCAAGACATGTCCGAAAAAGTAACCGAAGCCTTGGGTGGCGCAGGACTTTTTGGAGTCGAATTTTTCTTGGCTGATGATGGCGTTTATTTCTCGGAATTATCGCCTCGACCTCATGATACAGGAATGGTAACTTTAGCCGGAACGCAAAACTTTAATGAATTTGAGTTGCATTTACGAGCTATTCTCAGTTTACCTATTTTCGAAATTACATTAGAAAAAGTGGGAGCGAGTGCTGTAATTTTAGCTTCGGAAAATTCTACAAATCCAACCTATTCCGGAATAGAAAAAATTGCTTCCTTACCCAAAACAGATTTCAGAATCTTTGGCAAACCAACTTCTCGTCCGCACAGAAGAATGGCTGTAGCTTTAGTCAATGATACTTTAGAAACTCCAATTGAAGAAGTGGTAGAAAAAGCGAAGAAAGCAGCCAGTTTGGTTACCGTGCATTCGTAATTTACTATAGATAATATTGTCAAGTCGAGCGCAGTCGAGACTCAACGGTTAGTCTCGACTGCGCTCGACTTGACAAACGTCTTAAGGAAACGAGATTGATCCCCCATTACTTTTTAGAAACACGAAAATCTGTCGGAGTCATTCCTGTATATTTCTTGAACAATCGGGTGAAATACGAATAATCATCAAAGCCTAATCGCGTTGCAATTTCATTGACGGTAAACTTTTTATCCATCAACATGCGTTTTGCTTCGAGAATGATTCTGTCTGTAATTACTTCAGTAGTGGTTTTTTGAAGCATTTCATTGCAAATCCTGTTCAAGTGTTTCAAAGTTATAGCCAATTGCGATGCATAGAAAGAAGGTGCTTTTTCTATCCTATAATTATTTTCTAAAACCGTTTCAAACATTTTAATTTTCACATTGTAGGAATGTGCTTCGTGCAGATGGGTTTCATTATATTTTCTGGCAATTTCAATGTGGATAATATCTAACAAATTCATGATTTTATCTTGATTCAACAGCTGATCCGATTGCGTTTCTGCAATCAGACTTTCAAAATAAGGGAGAATTGCTTTTGATTCGGTTGCATCGAAAATCATTTCCGGCTTATTGTCCACCGAAGAATAAAATGGATAGTCGGCGATTGTTTTTTGTCCAAAATACAGATTATACATTTCCTGCGAATAGAAAATTACAAATCCTTCCACATCATCAGACAAATGCCAATGATGCATTTGTCCGGGTTGCAGGAAAAACATACTTCCCTGCTGAATCGCAAACACATCAAAATCAATTTCATGTGTTCCCGAACCTTTAGTAAAAAAGACTAGAACATAGGAATTATGTCGGTGCGGTTCCTCTACAAAACTATGATCAATTAAATGATTCTTGAAGGTATTAATGTACAAATCACTATTCACTGAATTACAGTTAAATCGCTGAATGTTATAAATAGGATATTTTTTCATTTTGTTAAAAATGTCTTTATTGTGCTACTATAAGCGAATATAGAAAACATCCATGACATGAATAAGAAATACCTTTGATAAAATTTATAACGATGTCAAATTCTATTGTACACATCCTGCATAACGATTGCCCTCACTGTCTTCAGGGGAAAGTTTTCAAAGAAAAAAATATTTTCTTACACATTGGGTTTCCCAAAATGAATGAATATTGCCCGCATTGCAACAATAAGTTCGAGAAAGAACCTGGCTATTTTTATGGCGCCATGTATGTGAATTATGGTCTGACAGTGGCGCAAAGTATTGCTACGTTCACTATTGCTCAATTTTTCTTTACTGAAAATTTTGATTTACGAATCATTCCAATCATTGCGGTGGTGATTATTGCCATGGCTTCTATTAATATTCGTCTTTCCAGATTATTGTGGATTTACATGTTTAAAAATTATTCGATGTAAAAAAACCTGTATCTTAGCTAAAGGAAAAATTGAAACATTTATGAAAAAGTTACTATACTTAGCTATTTTATTCTCTGCAACACTTGCAAGTGCTCAGGATAAAGATAAAAAAGAAGAGCCAAAACCTCAAATTGTCGAAGCTTCGTGCGGACAATGCCAATTTGGAATGGAGGGTCACGGTTGCGAATTAGCAGTTCGCATCGAAGGAAAATCCTATTTTGTTGACGGAAGTTCCATCGATTCCCACGGAGATGCACATGCCAGTGATGGTTTTTGTACCGCTATTAGAAAAGCGGAAGTTGTTGGTAAAGTCGTTGACAATAAATTCAAAGTCACCTCATTTAAAGTATTACCTAAAAAATAGAAAAAGGGCTTAAAGAAAATTCTTTAAGCCCTTTTGAACTACTTCGATTTCATACTTGATTTTAGATTGATATTCTCAAAACTGGAAACATCTATTACTTCTTCTAAATCCACATCAAAGGAAATTTGTATACTATCACCCACCATTGTTACTGGCAATTGATTGGATATTTGGGATGAACCCACAAAAATATTAGGATAATCTTTGACCTTGAAATAATAGAAACTATTCCCGTTTTTGACATCATTCTGGATTCGGGTCACCACTGATTTCAGTATTTTTTTATTGGAAACACTATTCGGATTTATTTTATTATCCGACATATTATATACGTTTTTAAACGAAGTCAACGTTTCTCGCATTGTATTGCCCACCCCTACAATGGTATAATCTGAAATGGCTACCATCGCAAACATTTTAACTAATCCGCCATCATCTTTCAGCGTCATCACATAGGTGGGAATGTTATTAATATTGTAAGGAATAGGCAAAGAAGCCTTGTATCCTTTTTCTTGAACTTTCCCTTGCGCGGAACTTTGAGCAGCAAATTCAGTTGCACCACCTTGTTTGTAAAAGGTAGTTTCTTTGGTTCTGGTATCTACCAATACAAAACCCACTGCCGACTCATCTTTCCCCACCGAAGTCAATCCAGTATACCAATACGATTTATTGTTCTTTCCGTAAACCAATGTCAAACCTTCTGTAATTTGAAGTTTGTCCGCGTTAGAAAAATTCCAATACCCGTGCACATATTCACCCCAATCGTTCAATTGATCTTCAATAAAATCCAATGGCTGGATTCGATCAACCCATTTTGGAGTTGCGGCAATACGATACTCATTCATAGTACCAGATTGTGCATCAACGACAATAGTTCCAATAGCCTCTTTTCCAGCAAAACCAATTTTTTTTCCATATTTGGTAACAATCCAAAATGGTTTTCCTGCATCATCTATTTCAAAACTAAAATCAGCCAAACCAACAGTAGCATTGCCGTTAAAATAAACGTGTCTGTGAATATCACTTTGAAAATAGGCGCCTGGTTGGTATTTAATTTTGATATCCTTCCCTCCTATACTCTGAACTAATTTTACATCACGTTCATTAGTTGCAGAAACCATAACATATCCCGCGGTTCCTTCTTGATTGTTAAACCATTTAAAAAAACCCGAATGCAGTAGCGGTGCTACCCAATACAAATTGTTATCTACTTTTTGGATGCAAAAATCACCTAATTCTACTTGACTTCCTAAAGCAGGTTGCGAACCTAAAACTTTTTCTCCCAAAAGATGGGCTAGTTCCTCATCGACCACACGGATTTTATCAATAGAAATTGGAGCAATGTGATTGGTGATTTTTTGACCGTTTTTAACCTCGCCAATTAATTTTTGATACGAATCGCTTCGGAAAATTTTTATGCTGGTTACAAAAGGAAGCGCAATACAATACACTAAAAGCATTCCTGCCAGAATAGACAAAAACTTGTTTGGCTTGGAAACAATCTTAACTTGTTTGGTTTGCTGCGAAACGGAAAGCCCTATTGAAAACAAAATTCCAAGAATCACCAACAGTAAAAAAATAACAGCAAAACCAGTAAAACCATAATGAAGTACAGGCAGGTTGATGTAAAAAAGTAAAAATCCAAAAAGGAATAAGAACGCAATGGAGAAAATCTTTTTCATAATATTCAATCTTTATAGTTTCTAATTAGTCTTTAATACTACTAAATGTTACACATTAGAAAGCGTCAATTTTAAAGAATAGAGTCACCTGATTTGTAATAGCACAAAAAATAGTATTTTTGCATCCCGATTGAAACTAACTTTTCAATCTTCAAATTTTTTCAATCTTTAAAATAAACACATGAAAGCATACGTATTTCCAGGTCAAG
The DNA here is from genome assembly GCF_900099915.1 of Flavobacterium omnivorum. Taxonomy (GTDB): domain Bacteria; phylum Bacteroidota; class Bacteroidia; order Flavobacteriales; family Flavobacteriaceae; genus Flavobacterium; species Flavobacterium omnivorum. Next base: position 409,185 of record NZ_FNDB01000001.1, on the reverse strand, counting down.
GCGCGCAATTTACAGGAATGGGTAAAGAATTATATGAGAATTCTGCGCTGGCAAAAGAATTATTCGAAAGAGCCAATGAAATTTTAGGTTTCCGTATCACAGACATCATGTTTGAAGGAACAGCCGAGGAATTGAAAGAAACCAAAGTGACGCAGCCTGCTGTTTTCTTGCATTCAGTGATTTTAGCAAAAACATTAGGTGAAGATTTTAAACCAGAAATGGTAGCTGGACATTCATTAGGTGAATTTTCCGCTTTAGTAGCTAATGGTGCTTTGTCCTTTGAAGATGGATTAAAATTAGTTTCACAAAGAGCTTTGGCCATGCAAAAAGCCTGCGAAATAAAACCATCGACAATGGCTGCCGTTTTAGGATTGGCTGACACTATTGTGGAGGAAGTTTGCGCTTCTATTGACGGAATTGTAGTCGCTGCAAATTACAACTGCCCAGGGCAATTAGTGATTTCTGGAGAAACATCAGCAGTCGAAAAAGCGTGTGAAGCGATGAAAGCAGCAGGTGCAAAACGGGCGTTATTATTACCTGTTGGCGGTGCTTTTCACTCACCAATGATGGAACCTGCTCGTGAAGAATTGGCTGCAGCTATTAAAGCGACTACGTTCTCAACTCCTGTTTGTCCGGTATACCAAAATGTAACGGCTAGTGCAGTTTCTGACCCAAACGAAATCAAAAAGAACTTAATTATTCAGTTGACTGCTCCGGTAAAATGGACACAATCTGTACAACAAATGATTGCTGACGGTGCTACTTTATTTACTGAAGTAGGTCCAGGAAAAGTATTAGCTGGATTGATTGGAAAAATTGATAAAGAAGCGGTTACTGCAAATGCGTAAATTTTCGAATATCTTATAAAACTGAAAATCCCAAATTATTATTGTGATAATTTGGGATTCTTAGTATATTTTTATGGAGATGCACTGCAGTGCATCTCTACTATTGTGCATTTTTAAGAACGAATTTTCTGTTCCCATTTCCAGGCACTTGCCATCGCTTCTTCCAGCGTAGATTGCGCTTTCCATCCCAAAACATCGTTCGCTTTATCGGTATTGGCGTAAGCCGAAGTTATATCACCTTCTCTGCGTCCTACAATTTTATAAGGCAATTTTTTACCACTCACTTTTTCGAAAGTATGGATCACTTCTAAAACGGAGCTTCCGGTTCCGGTTCCCAGATTAAAGGTTTCTACTTTAGCTGTATTTCTTTTGTTCAGTAAGCGTTGCAAAGCGATAACATGGGCTTTCGCCAAATCGACTACGTGAATATAATCGCGAATGGCAGTCCCATCCGGAGTTGGATAATCGTCTCCATAAACAGCTAATTCTTTGCGCAATCCATAGCCAGTTTGAGTAATAAACGGCACTAAATTCTGAGGAACTCCTATAGGCAATTCTCCTATTTCAGCTGATGGATGTGAACCGATAGGATTAAAATAACGCAATAAAATAGCATTAATATTAGTAACCTTGGCAGTATCAGTTATTATTTCTTCTCCTATTTGCTTTGTATTACCATAAGGCGACATCGCTGTTTGAATAGAAGCATTTTCAGTAATGGGCATAGTTTCGGCTTGACCATAAACCGTACAAGAAGAACTGAAAATAAAATTCGCTTCCGGTTTTTGCTGCAATTCCTGCAAAACGTAAACCAAGGCATTGATATTATTTTCATAGTACAACAACGGATTTTCTACACTTTCTCCCACTGCTTTCGAAGCTGCAAAATGAATGACACCTGAAATATCATGATGCCTTTTGAAAAAATCCTGCACTTTTTCTTTTTCGCGTAAATCTAATTTTTCGAAAGCCGGAACTTTTCCCGTAATATTCTGAATTCCGTCCAAAACACTCAAGGAAGTATTTGATAAATTGTCTACAACTATAACTTCATATCCTTCGTTTTGCAATTCAACTACGGTATGTGATCCTATAAAACCCAAACCTCCTGTAACTAGTATTTTCATGATATCTTGTTTTTAGATGAACGCGATGTATTACGTCTTCTCGTTTATAAAAAAGACGCGATACATCGCGTCTCTACTAAAATTATCCTAAATATTCTAAAACCGAATCCGTGATAAACTTAATTTGCTCGTCATCTAATTCGGTGTGCATAGGCAATGAAAGGACTTCCGTCACTAATTGATTGGTTACTGGAAAATCTTCTTCTTTGTAACGAGAATCAGCGTATGCTTTTTGCGAATGCAACGGAATTGGGTAATAAATAGCACAAGGTATTCCTTTGTCTAATAAATGCTGCATCAAACCATTCCTGTCAGCACCAATAATTCGTAACGTATATTGATGGAAAACGTGACAGTCGCAAATATCACAAATACTTGGCGCAACGATATTTTTATGCCCTTCAAAAGCAGCAGAATATTTCCTGGCTGCGTCTTGTCTGGCTCTTCCATAATCATCTAATAAAGGCAACTTAGCGTTCAAAACCGCTGCCTGAATACTGTCTAATCTAGAATTTACACCTACAACATCATGATGGTATCGCTCATACATTCCGTGATTTACAATTCCGCGAAGTTTGTGCGCCAAAGCATCATCATTCGTAAAAATCGCTCCACCATCTCCATAACATCCAAGATTTTTAGAAGGAAAAAACGAAGTTGCTCCCACGTGTCCAATCGTTCCCGCTTTCTTTTTAGTCCCATCCGAAAATTTACAGTTGGCACCAATCGCTTGCGCATTATCTTCGATAACGTATAAGTTATATTCTTTGGCGATAGCCATAATAGCTTCCATATTGGCGGCACGACCAAACAAATGTACCGGTACAATTGCTTTTGTTTTTGGCGTAATCGCTTTTTTGATTCCTTCAATAGAAATATTCATGTTGAACAAATCCACATCTACTAAAACGGGAGTCAATTGCAATAGAGCAATGACTTCCACTGTCGCAGCAAAAGTAAAATCGGCAGTGATTACCTCATCACCGGGCTTTAAATCCACTCCCATCATGGCAATTTGCAACGCATCGGTTCCATTTGCACAAGGAATTACGTGTTTTACGTCAAGATATTCTTCTAAAGATTTTTGAAATTGATGAACTTGAGGTCCATTAATATAGGTATTAGTGTCTAAAACTTCCTGAATAGAAATGTTAACGACGTCTTTTATTTTTTCATATTGACTTTTTAAGTCAACCATTTGGATTTTTTTCATTGTAATTTATCTTTAATGTTCGAAAGAATACCAATTCTTAATACAGTAAATACTTTCTTAAAACGAAGAACAAAAATAGTTATTTATGAATTGAAACCAATGCAACCGACAGGAAAAAAGATAATATTCCAATGAAATAAAAAGGAAGTACCCGTAACCAAAATTTAAATATTACTGCAGAAGAAATTAAAATAAAGAAAACGTATTTTAGCCCAAAAATTTAAATGATGTTTTCATTATATAATTTAATGGTTCAATTTGCTGGTTTTTTATTAAAAATCATGGCACTTTTCAATCCAAAAATGAAACTTTTTGTAGATGGCAGGAAAGTTGTTTTTCCTGTTTTGGAGCAAAAAATAAAACCCTCGGACAAAACGATCTGGTTTCATGCCGCATCACTTGGCGAATACGAGCAAGGTTTACCCGTAATTGAAAAAGTTAAAGAACAATTTCCTACGCACAAAATCGTGGTTACTTTTTTTTCTCCTTCGGGTTATGAAGTCCGTAAAAACAATACTGTTGCTGATGTTACAGTGTATTTGCCTTTGGACACCAAGAAAAATGCACAACAATTTCTACAACTCGTTCATCCCGATTTAGTGTTTTTTATCAAATATGAGTATTGGCCCAATTATTTATTTGAACTCAAAAAATCAAATACTAAAACCTATTTGGTTTCAGGAATTCTTAGACCAAATCAACTGTTTTTTAAATGGTACGGTGCTTTTTACAGAGACGCGCTGGATGCGTTCACGTACTTTTTTGTTCAAAATGAAACTTCTAAAAAGCTACTGCAGCAGTTAGGAAAAAACAATGTTGCCGTTTCTGGTGACACCCGTTTTGACCGAGTGGCCACAATTTTAGAAAAAAATAATTCGCTAGATTTTATTTCTGATTTTAAAGACAATAAACTTACCATTGTAGTGGGAAGTTCATGGCCAAAAGACGAAGATTTAATAGTCAATTTTATTAATTCGAATACTTTGAATGTGAAATTTATAATTGCGCCACATAATATTAAGGAAGACCAAATTCAACAGTTAAAAAACAGCATCACTAAAAAAACTGTTTTATTCTCTGAAAAAGAAGGAAAGCAGCTTGCCAATTTCGATGTTTTCATTATTGACACCATCGGGATTTTAACTAAAATCTACAGTTATGCAGATATTGCGTATGTGGGTGGCGGTTTTGGTAATCCCGGAGTTCATAATGTATTGGAACCCGCTACTTTTGGTGTTCCAATCCTTATTGGCCCTAACTATTCGCATTTTGCAGAAGCAATTGCGCTAGTCAATATGGAAGCTTGTCTTGCGGTCAGCAATCAAAAAGAATTAAACGAAGCTCTTGAGAACCTAATACGTAATGATGACATTCGTAACGAAAAAGGACACATGTGCAACACTTTTGTACAAATGAACAAAGGCGCTACTACAATCATTTTAAAACATATTCTGAATGATTGAGTTCAAACCTATTACTACTGCTGATATAGAAACCATCGTCTCCATGATGCAGGAATTTTATGCTATCGATAATTATCCCATCAAAAGTGACGTTTCCAAAGCTTTGTTTGAAGAATTTATTTCTAATAAAAATCTGGGCAAAGCATGGCTGATTGTATCAGACAACGAAATTGTGGGGTATCTAATTCTAACCTTTGTTTTTAGTTTTGAATACCAAGGAAAAATTGCTTTTTTAGATGAATTATATGTGACTGAAAAATCTCGTGGAAAAGGGATTGGCAGTGAAGCCATTGCGTTTATTAAAACTGAAAGTCATAAACTATCGTTAAAACTGATTTATCTGGAAGTAGAACCGCACAATGAAAAAGCACAAAAATTGTATCTTGCCAATGGTTTTGAATCGCACAAAAGGCAATTGATGCAATACAAAATCAAATAAAATTACACTCTAAATTTAATACCATGAAAATTTTAAAATTATTCTTATTACTATTTGTCATTCAGACGCAAGCCCAGCAGGGAGGCATGTGGATTCCTTCGCTGCTGAAAGGAATGAATGAAACCGAAATGAAAAATCTGGGTATGAAAATGTCCGTACAAGATATTTATGATGTGAATCAGTCGAGTATGAAAGATGCGGTTCCACATTTTAATGGAGGTTGTACCTCAGAAGTTATTTCCCCAAAAGGATTGATTTTAACCAATCACCACTGCGGATATTCACAAATCCAATCCCACTCTACTGTCGAACAAGATTACTTGACAGATGGATTTTGGGCCTATAAAATGGAAGACGAATTACCAAACGAAGGTTTGACAGTAACTTTCATTGTCAAAATAGATGATGTAACCGTATCCGTTCTGGAAGGAACTGCTACACTTACCAGCGAAGCTGCCAAGCAAAAGAAAATTCAAGAAAACATTTCGGCATTAAGTAATTCGTTGCCAAAGGAAAATTGGCAGGAAAATAAAATCCGTACCTTTTATGAAGGCAATCAATACATGCTTTTTGTAACAGAAACCTTTACGGATGTTCGTCTAGTTGGCGCTCCACCTACATCAATAGGGAAATTTGGTTCCGACACAGATAACTGGGTTTGGCCACGTCATACCGGAGATTTTTCATTGTTTAGAATTTATGCGGACAAAAACAATCGCCCGGCTGCCTATTCAAAAGACAACGTGCCTTATACGCCTAAACATTTCTTGCCTATTTCATTAGATGGCGTAGCCGAAGATGATTTTACTTTGGTATTTGGTTACCCAGGAAAAACAAACGAATATTTACCTTCGGTTGCGATTGAGCAAATTGTAAACGAACTGAATCCTGCAAAAATCGAAATCAGAGACAAAGCCTTGAAAGTTGCCGATAGTTTTATGCGAAAAGACAATGCTATCAAAATTCAATACGCTTCAAAATATGCAAGTATTGCCAATTATTGGAAAAAATGGATCGGCGAAACGCAGGGCTTACAAAAATCAAATGCAGTTGCTGTAAAAGAAGAGTCTGAAAAAGCCTTTCAGCAAAAAATAACAAAAGCAGGCAAAGAAAAAGAATACGGAACATTGTTGGCTGACTTTGACAAAAACTATAAGGAAATTGCTCCTTATGCTTTAGCAAGAGACTATTTTACAGAAGTAGTATTGCGCAATACTGAATTGTTGAGTACAGGATATAAATTATATCAATTGGAGCAAGTATACAATGCTAGAGGAGAGCAAACTTTCAATGACAGAAAAAACAATTTGATTACTGGACTGGCTGATTTTTACAAGAATTTCAATGCAACTGTTGATGAAAAAATTTTTGAGCAGTTAATCGAATTGTATGCGACAAAATCCCCAAAACAATTTTTACCAAAAGGCTTGGTGAATGTGAACGCTAAAAATCTAGCTTCGGAAGTTTATACCAAATCTCAACTGAAAAATTACGCTGGTTTGAAACAATTGCTATCCGGAGATGCCCGTACTGTTTTGGCAAATTTAAATAATGATCCAGGTTTCTTGCTTGTAAAAGAATTAGCCGACAAATATTCTAAAGAAGTTGCGCCAAAATACGACGAGCTGAACTTAACGATTACGGCATTGCAACGCACGTACATGAAAGCGCAATTAGAATTGAATACAGAAAGCCGTATTTTTCCGGATGCTAACAGCACCTTACGTGTAACCTACGGAAAAGTAAAAGGATACGAGCCTAAAGATGCTACAGTGTACACTCCAGTAACGTATTTAGACGGCGTAATGGAAAAATATATTCCAGGAGACTATGAGTTTGATGTTCCTGCCAAATTGATCGATTTATACAAAACAAAGGATTACGGTCCTTACGGCGAAAATGGAAAAATGCCTGTGTGTTTTATTGGTACAAATCACACTACAGGAGGTAATTCAGGAAGTCCGGCAATTGACGCTAACGGGAACTTAATAGGGCTCAATTTTGACAGAGTTTGGGAAGGAACAATGAGTGATATTTATTACGATCCAAGTATTTGCAGAAATATCATGGTCGATATCCGTTACGTACTGTTCATTATGGATAAATATGCCGGAGCAAAAAACTTAATCAGTGAATTAAAACTAGTGCATCCAAAGAAAATTAAACCCTTGAAAAAGAAAAACTTACAAAAAAAATAGACGCAAAATAAGGCCTACAGAACGCTATCAAACAGTAATGACCCATTTATACTAACTGGCATAATAATTGGTATCTGTTTGTATGTTGACAAAAAATATTATTTTTTAAAAAAAAAATAAAAAAATATTTTACATATTAAAAAATTTATATCTTTGCCACGAATTAATAATTAACCTTTTATATTAAATTAAGATGAAAAAAGTATTTTTAAGTTTAGCTGCTGTTGCTGTATTGACTGTTGTATCATGTAAAAAAGCTGACGCTCCTGCTGAAGATTCTGCAACTGCTGTTGATTCTGCTGCTATGGTAGTTGATTCTGCTGCTATGGTAGTTGATTCTGCTGCACAAGTTGTTGATTCTGCTGCTGCTGCTGCTACTGGTGCTGCTGAAGTTGCTACTGACGCTGCTACAGAAGTAAAAAAATAATTAGAAGTCAAATTCTAAAAATTTTAAAGCCATCCGCTCTGCGAGATGGCTTTTTTAATTTGCAACAGTTTCCTCAACAAGAAATAGCTTTACAAAACAAAAAAAAGAGAGTCTTGGCTATAATACCAACACTCTCTTTTTTTTATCAATTCAATTAAAAACCTCAATCAATAAAAATAAAATCATTTCCTGAGAAATCTAATATTTCAGATACAAAACCATATTTTATGATTTCGTCAATTCCCTTTTGTAAACGTAAAGAAGTAGTATACTTCCTGCTTGTTGCAAAATGACTATCACCAAGCATTAATTTGAAATAAAACTTCCCACTAGAAGATTTAAACTTCAAAAAATTAGCCGATTGCATATTCGTTTTAAATCTTTCGATATCTTCTTCACACTCAAACTTGAGTTCATAACTCAAACTCGTAAAAACAACTTTTCCCTTCCTGGAAGTAAATACAAATTTATATTCGTCGTTATATCTTTTACTAATTACAAAAGCTCCCATAGTTTATTAAAATAACAAATATTCAAATTACAGATTACTAAAAAAGGAGTTGCTATTAGTTTCTAAAAATTTACTTATTTATCAAAAACCATAAAAACAAAAAAAAGCCTCTTCAATTGAAGAGGCTTTAGTACTCAGAGCGGGACTTGAACCCGCACGAACATTGCTGTTCACTGGATTTTAAGTCCAGCGTGTCTACCAATTTCACCATCCGAGCATTATGTGGTGTGGAGCGAAAAACGGGGCTCGAACCCGCGACCTCGACCTTGGCAAGGTCGCGCTCTACCAACTGAGCTATTTTCGCATTTTCAATTCTTAAAAAAAACCGCGATACTTGTTCTGTATTGCGGATGCAAATTTAGGACATTTATTGAATTACACAAGCCTTTTTTGCAAAAAATTTACAGATAAAAGTTAACCTTCTGATAACGTAAACTTTAAAACGAAAAATTTATTTTCTGGTCAACATTCTTTTAATTTCATTGAGTTTCATTAGTGCTTCCATCGGAGTAATGGTATTAATGTCCAAATTTAAGATCTCTTCTTTGATCTCTTCCAACAAAGGATCATCTAGATTAAAAAAGCTCATTTGCATGTCGTCTTGCGCTGCTTTAATACCGTTTAAAGCATCACTAGAATGATTTTTCTCCAATTTTTTCAAGAGCTTTTGTGCTTTCAAAATTACAATTTGCGGCATTCCAGCCATCTTCGCCACATGTATCCCAAAACTATGGGCGCTTCCTCCTTTGACCAATTTTCGAATAAAAAGTACCGTATCTTTCAATTCCTTTACAGCCACATTATAATTCTGAATTCTAGGCAATGATTCACTCATTTCATTCAACTCATGATAATGAGTTGCAAACAAAGTTTTAGGCTTAGAAGGATGTTCGTGCAAAAACTCTGCAATTGCCCATGCGATAGAAATCCCATCATACGTACTCGTACCTCTTCCAATTTCATCTAAAAGCACTAAACTACGATCAGAAATATTATTTAAGATAGAAGCAGTTTCATTCATTTCGACCATAAAAGTAGATTCGCCCATCGAAATATTATCGCTTGCTCCTACTCTGGTAAATATTTTATCGACAATTCCCATTCTCACGCTTTCTGCAGGAACAAAACTCCCCATTTGACACAAGAGTACAATTAAAGCAGTTTGGCGCAAAATAGCCGACTTTCCAGACATATTAGGACCTGTAATCATGATCAATTGCTGCGTTTCACGATCCAAGAAAACATCATTGGCGATATAAGGCATTCCAAAAGGCAATTGTTTTTCGATAACGGGATGCCTTCCATTTTTAATTTCCAGTTCGAATGTTTGATCGAGTTCCGGACAAACATATTTGTTTTCAATGGCCAATTGCGTGAACGAACAAAGACAATCCAACTGTGCTATTAAATTAGCATTCATCTGAACAGGCTTTATGTAAGTTGCAATCCAACTGACCAACTGTTCAAACAATTCTACTTCTATTTTATGAATTTTTTCTTCGGCACCCAGAATTTTGGTTTCATATTCTTTTAATTCTTCGGTAATGTAGCGTTCTGCATTGACCAAGGTTTGTTTCCGAATCCATTCCGTGGGAACTTTGTCCTTGTGCATGTTCCTAACTTCGATGTAATATCCAAAAACGTTATTAAAAGAGATTTTCAACGACGAAATTCCAGTTGCTTGTGATTCTCGTTTTTCAATTCCTTCCAAGAATTCCTTTCCTGAAGTTGATATGGCCCTTAGCTCATCTAATTCGGCATTAATCCCTTTGGCAATTGCATTCCCTTTGGCAATAGCAACAGGAGCATCTTGGTTCAAAACCGTTTTAATTTTTTCACGTAGCAATTCGCAACTGTGCAAACTGTCACCGATTACTTTTACAGCTTCTTGTGGGCTTTCCAAAGCCAATGTTTTTACTGGAATAATTGCATCTAATGATTCTTTCAAATACACCACTTCGCGAGGCGATACTTTTCCAGCTGCAATTTTTGAAATCAACCGCTCTAAATCGGAAATTTGCTTAATTTGATTTTGGATGTTTTTCAGAACGCTTTGATTTTCTTTTAAATAAGAAACCACTTGGTGCCGACCTTGAATTTTATGACTGTCTTTTAACGGCAATGCCAACCAACGTTTTAGCAAACGACCACCCATTGGCGAAAGCGTTTTATCAATAACATCAAGCAGCGTGACCGCATTTGGATTATAACTGTGATATAATTCTAAATTTCGAATCGTAAACCGATCCATCCAAACATAGGCGTCTTCGGCAATACGTTGAATCGCAGTTATATGTTGCACTCGATTGTGCTGCGTCTCAGATAAATAATACAAAATAGCGCCCGAAGCAATAATTCCTTCTTTGAGTTCTTCGATTCCAAATCCTTTTAAAGAAACGGTTTGAAAATGTTTAGTTAAGGTTTCGAATGCGTAATCTTCCTTATAAATCCAGTCTTCGAGATAAAAACTATGGTAATCGTCACCGAAAATTTCCCGGAAATCACTTTTATTGTTTTTTGGAATCAGAACTTCACTTGGATTAAAATTCTGCAACAGCTTATCAATATATTCTGCGTTTCCTTGAGCTGTCAAAAACTCTCCGGTGGAAACATCAAGAAAGGAAATTCCTATAGATTTATTTGCGAAATAAATGGATGCTAAAAAGTTATTCGTTTTAGATTGTAAAACCTCATCATTCATAGAAACCCCGGGAGTTACTAGTTCAGTAACACCACGCTTTACGATAGTTTTGGTCATTTTAGGATCTTCAAGCTGATCACAGATAGCTACACGAAGTCCCGCTTTTACTAATTTTGGCAAATACGTATTCAAAGAATGATGTGGAAAACCTGCCAAAGCCGTTTCCGTCTCAGAACCCGCTCCACGCTTAGTCAAGACAATTCCTAAAATTTTAGAAGCACGTACAGCATCTTCACCAAATGTCTCATAAAAATCCCCCACACGAAACAAAAGACAAGCATCAGGATATTTCCTTTTTATCTCGTTGTATTGTTTCATTAACGGTGTTTCCCTAACTATTTTATCTTTAGATGCCAATGGTTTTGTGTTTGAAATTAAATAAAATTTAAGCGAATTTATAGATTTTAAAACAAAAATGCGATCTCCTTGAAAAATTAAACTATTTTTTTAAGAGAATATTAAGGCGTAAATTCTAATTTTTACATAGCTTTGTGAATATTTATAAAACTGAACAAAGATGAAAAAAATAATTGCTCTAGCCTTGCTAGTTACTTTAGGAGTTACTACTTCTAATGCACAAGAAACAACTAAAAAATTAAAAGCCACCAATACTAAACTTGCTACTGCAAAAGTAAATGGAGCTGGAATGGTGTTTGTTACAGAGACTATTGATTATGGTACTGTCGCTTACAACTCTGACGGCCGACGTGAGTTTGTATTCACTAATAACGGAAACAAACCCTTAATCATAACTAATGCTCAAGGTTCATGTGGTTGTACTGTACCAACATATCCAAAAGAGCCAATTGCTCCAGGTGCAAAAGGTGTTATTGGAGTAAAATATGATACTTCAAGAGCAGGACAAGCATTTACCAAAACAGTTACTTTGACAACTAATGCTGTTGTACCAAGTAAAACACTTACAATAAAAGGAAATGTTTTAGCTGCTGATGCTGCAAAAAGCTAAATTTTAAAAAACAATAATAAAAAGCTCCCTCCTTGTCGGGAGCTTTTTTATGCATAAAAATCCCAAAAAAATATGAGAAAGCTTGAAAACAGCGAATTGGATCGAAAATCCATTGAAGCTTTTAAACAATCGGAAAAAACACCCCTTATTTTGGTTTTAGATGATATTCGCAGCTTGCATAATATTGGTTCTGTTTTTAGAACTGCCGATGCTTTTTTAATTGAAAAAATTTATTTGTGCGGCATCACTGCAACTCCTCCTAATAAAGAAATTCACAAAACAGCCCTTGGTGCCACAGAAACAGTTGTTTGGGAACATCAGAAAAATGTATTAGAAGTCATTGAAAATTTAAAAAAAGAAAACGTAATCACACTTGCCATAGAACAAGTGGAAAGTGCTATTTTTCTACAAAATTTTGAGATTAAAAAGGGAGAAAAATATGCTTTAGTTTTTGGAAACGAAGTCTATGGAGTTTCACAAGAAGCAGTTGCGCTGTGTGATGGCTCCATCGAAATCCCACAATTAGGCACCAAACATTCTTTGAATATATCTGTAAGCGCAGGGATTGTGGTTTGGGATTTATTTTCTAAAATGAATTGGCCGAAATAAAAAATGCAAAAAGAATCAGTACTTTTATAGAATGAAAATTAATGTTTTTTTGAAAATAATTTTAATTATTTTGTTCTTCATTCCGAAGGCAAGTTTTGCAATTGATACTAATCCTACAATTTCGGCATCGGGAAACCAGACCTATTGTCCAGGTAGTTATACAAAAATTACCAGTTCTGGTTCTGTTCAATTAAGTGACCCCAATAATGTTGTAAATCAAATTTATATTCAAATATCTACAGGTTATATTAGTGGCCAGGACAAATTAATACTAACTAACCTTCTCTCTCATCCAACAATTGGAGTAGATACTTTCGATACAATCACAGGAAAACTGAGAATATATGCTAATGGGGCAACAGTGGCAGATTTTGTAGCTGCCATAGAAGATATCGTATTCTACAATTCCTCAACTTCACCTTCTGGAACTCGGACTTTTTCTATCACTATTGGTCAGGCAAACTATTTGCCGAGAAATAAGCATTTTTATGAATATGTTTCCTATCCAGGAGTCAAATGGAAAGAAGCGAAAGATGCAGCCGCACTAAAAGTTTATTACGGTTTGCGAGGCTATTTAGCAACCTTAACATCAGACGACGAAGCGATACTAGCGGGAGTACAAGCCAAAGGCGCAGGATGGATTGGAGCTAGTGATGATTCATCAGAAGGAGCATCAGAGGGTGATTGGAAATGGGTAACAGGTCCGGAAAAAGGAAGTTCTTTTTGGCGTGGGAACGGAAGTGGTTATCGTACTCCTCCATATTATTATGACTTTTGGAATGAAACTGGTAATGATTCAAGTAAGTGGGAACCCAACAATGAAGGAAATGAAAACTATGCTCATATTTTATATAATGTTGGTAAAAAAGGCTCTTGGAATGATTTATCCAATTCAGGCAGTACTGATCCAACAAGTGATTATTATCCATTAGGTTACATTGTTGAATATGGTGATTTAGATCCCGGAGATATTAATGCTATTCAAATCTCAGCTAGTACCACAATTACAATTCCTAAAATAACATCTACAACACCCAATTCAAGATGTGGTTCCGGGCCAGTTACACTGAAAGCTACAGCCACAGATGGAACAATCAATTGGTATGCTACTTCCTCAGGTGGAACGCCATTAACAACCGGCGACACTTATAATCCAGTCCTAACAAATACCACAACTTACTATATAGATGCAGGATGCTCCACTTCCAGAATTGCCATAATTGCCACCATTATAAATTTACCAGATGCACCAGTTGTTATCTCACCTGTTTTCTATTGTCAAGATGAAGCTCCTGTTGCTTTGTCTGCAACTATTTCTCCAAATAGTATCTTAAATTGGTACACCGTAGCAATAGGTGGAACTTCAAATGCAACAAGACCTATCCCGTCAACAACAACAATTGGCACAACATCCTATTTTGTGAGCCAAACGAATACTGCTACAGGTTGTGAAGGACCTCGTTCTGAAATAAAAGTAACCAGTAATGCGCGGCCTCTAGCTCCAGTTGCCAGTGACATTAGTTATTGCCAAAACGAAACTGTAATAGCGGCTTTAAACGCAACAACATCTACAAATTGCACTTTAAATTGGTATGTCTCTGCAACGGGTGGAACCCCAAGTTCATCAAGCCCTATTCCAGCAACAACAACTGTAGGCATTTCCTCTTATTTTGTGAGTCAAACTAGTAACATTACAAATTGCGAAGGACCTCGTTCCGAAATAAAAGTAACCATTAACGCGCGTCCCTCTGCTCCAGAAGCTACTGCCATTAGTTACTGCAAAAATGAGATGGCACTTCCATTATCTGCAACGGCAGCTACAAATTGTATATTAAATTGGTATACCGCAGCAACGGGCGGAACATCTACTACAACAAATCCTGTTCCATCTACTACAAACCAGGGTTCAACATCTTATTTCGTGAGCCAAACTAATAGCACTACTGGATGTGAAGGTCCTAGAACGGAACTAATAGTTACTGTAAATGCACTTCCCGTTGTGGTAAATATCACTATTTCTCAATGCGACACCGATGCAATTCCAGATGGAAAAACTTTGTTTAATTTAAGGGTAAATAATAGTGTAATTTCGGAAAATTACACAGAGGAAACTTTTACCTTTTACAACACTCAGGAAGGCGCAAATAACGCATTAGCTTCGGATTTAATTGTAAATGATTTGTCCTTTGAAAACACAACTGCTTCCACAACTGTAATTTGGGCGAGAGTAGCCAATAATACTACTGGTTGTCATACCGTTGCCGAAATAATACTAAAAGTCTCAGCCACCAACATTGATCCAAACTATAAAATCCCAATATTAGTAGTATGTGATGATAATTTAGACCTCAATGGAAACGACACGAGTGACAACAACAAAAGAGACGGAATAACTACTTTCGACATGACAGCGTCTAAAGCCGTAATACAAAACCTTTTGCCTACTTCGGATACTTACACTATCAATTACTACAAAAATGAAGCGGATGCCTTGGCAGAAACTAACGTAATTACAGATATTTCGAATTATAGAAATATTGGCTACCCTAATTCTCAAGATATTTGGATGCGGATTGACAGTAACTTAGATAATGCCTGTTACGGTCTAGGCCCGTATTTGACTTTAATTGTTGAAGCTTTACCTGTTGCAAATACAGTTGTTATTCCTCGACAATGCGACGACAACAACGATGGAATATTTACATTCAATACTTCTTCGTTGGAATCTGATTTATTACAAGGACAAACCAATGTTACGGTTACTTATTTCGATCTAGCCAATAATCCTCTGAAAGATGCTAACGGAGTTTTGATCACGAGTCCATTTCCGGCAAATTTTCTTTCAACTTCTCAAACCATTAAGGCGGTTGTAACCAATAATACAACTCAACAATGTTTTGATGAAACAACCATAACATTTATTGTAGATGCTTCGCCAATTGCTAACGCTGTTCCTTCAGACCTTACAACAACTTGTGACGACGAAGCGAATCCAATCAATCAAGATGGGAAATTTGCGTTTGAAACCGCTTTATACGAATCCATTATTTTAGGTGGACAAACTGGAATGATTGTCAAATATTACGATCAAAATAATATGCTTTTGCCAAGTCCATTACCCAATCCATTTGTAACCAATACACAAAATATTACTGTAAATGTTCAGAACCCATTAAACACAATTTGTACGGCATCGACGACATTAAATTTTGTTGTCAACCCTATTTCAAATATTGACTTGAATTTGGATGGCCTTTCAAATGAACTAGTTTGTTCCAATCTTACGAGCTTTTTTGTAACGCTGGATGCAGGTGTTTTAGACGGTTCACCAACAAGTAATTACGATTATATTTGGACGAAAGATGGAATAATTTTCGGCACAAATTCCCCAACATTAAATGTAAACACTGTGGGAGATTATACCGTTGAAGTAATCAATAATGCGGGATGCAGTCGCATTAGAACGATAACGGTCAACGCTTCGAATGTAGCTACTATTGACTCTATTGATATTGTAGACTTGACAAATAGCAATACATTGACAATTAACACTTCTGGAACTGGAGATTATGAATACAGCTTGGATGACCCCAATAATTTTTGGCAAGACTCCAATTTTTTTGATAATGTTCCTGCTGGAATTCACGAGGTTTTCATCAATGACAAAAATGGTTGTGGTATCGCTAGTCAAACTATTTCTGTAATAGGAGCGCCAAAATTCTTTACACCAAACAGCGATGGTTATAATGATTATTGGAGTATTAAAGGAATAAATAACACTTTCAATTCAAAATCGATCATCTACATTTTTGACCGATACGGAAAACTCTTAAAGCAATGGGTTCCTAATTCAAGTCAAGGTTGGGACGGCACTTTCAATGGAACACCTTTACCAACAGATGATTATTGGTTTTCCTTGAAATTAGAAGATGGAAGAGAAACAAAAGGCCATTTTACTTTGAAAAGATAAAATATTTTATTTACTAATTTTCTTTTGTATCTGCTCTAAAATGTAAAGATAATCTTCTTGATTTTTTACAAAATCTCGGTCTGATACATCAATTATCAAAACATTCAAGTCCGTCTGAGATTTGATATAATCCAGATAACCACTATTGATTTTATCTAAATATTCTGCTGGAATTTTTTGTTCATAGCTTCTGCCACGCTTTTTTATATTTTGCAAAAGCCGTTCTGAATTTTGATACAAATAAATATACAAATCCGGTTTGGGCATTTCTCTGTAAATGATGTCAAATAGATTGCGATACAAGCGATATTCATCTTCGGCAAGTGTTATTTTGGCAAAAATCAAGGATTTAAAAATATGATAATCAGCAACCAGAAAGTCTTTAAACAAATCAAATTGTGCCAAATCATCGGATAATTGCTGGTATCTATCCGCAAGAAATGACATTTCAAGTGGAAATGCATACCGGTTTTGATCTTTATAAAATTTAGGTAAAAAAGGATTATCTGCGAAACGTTCTAACACGGTTTTCGCATTGAAATCCTCAGAAATTTTTGTAGCCAAAGTAGTTTTCCCCGCTCCAATGTTCCCTTCAAAGGCAACATAATTGAATTGCTCCAACGGAATATTTCGCAAAGGCTGTGTTAAATCCTGCACAATTGTACAAACACTGTCATCTGGAGATATAAGGATTAATTCCGATATGTTTTTTTGAAGAACGGGATGTTTCCAATCCAATGCTAAATCCTGAACGGGAAGCAATACAAAATTCCTATTCTGCATTAACGGATGTGGAATTTGGAGTTTATCAGTTGTAATAATTTCTAAATCGAATGCAATCAAATCAATATCAATCGTGCGAGATTGGTATACTTTTGTCTTGTTTCGCAAACGCCCCAACCGTTTTTCAATTTTTAAGACCTGCGTCAGAATTTTAGCTGCGGAACTGAAAGTATGCAAAACCACTGCACAATTATAAAAAGCATCACTTTCAAATCCCCAAGCGGGCGTTTCATACAATCTGGAAACTTTTATAACCGTACCAACTTCCTGATGTATCCATTCTAAACAGCGCTCGATATTTTCCAAACGATTGCCTTCATTACTCCCTATCGATAAAATAACCTGATGCTGTGATTTCATAATTAGGTGCAAATTAACTAAAAGAATTTTAGAATTAGCAATATATTTGCATCAGGTATTGATAAATAAAGTGGAAAGGTCTAAACGATTGCTTGTAACATTTTCTGCTTTTTTACGACCTATAAAAAAAATATAATTATGAAATTTTTAGGCAATGTATTAGCGACGATTATAGGGATTTTTGTTTTTTTCATGCTGTCCTTTTTTGGAATTATACTCATTGGGGCTCTATTTGGTGGTGAATCAGAAGGTGTTACAGTAAAAAACAATTCTGTAATTGAATTAAACTTAGAAAACATACAAAATGATTATGCCGGAAAATACAAAGATCCGTGGGTAACTATTTTTTCAGAAAACAAAAAAGTAGGCGTTACAGATATCATTAATGCCATTGAAGAAGCAAAAACAGACAATGATATTAAAGGTATTTCTATTCTAAACAATGCTTCATCATTAGGCATGGCGCAAAGTAAAGCTTTGAGAGATGCTCTGGAAAGTTTTAAAAAATCAGGAAAATTTGTAATGGCGTATGCCAATTCGTATTCTCAAAAAGAATATTATTTGAACTCCGTTGCCAGCCCAATTTATATTAATCCGGTTGGAGAAATGGATTTCAAAGGGTTATCTTCTGAAATTATGTTCTTTAAAGATTTTCAAGAAAAATCAGGATTAAAAATGGAAGTTATTCGTCACGGAAAGTACAAAAGTGCAGTGGAACCCTTTTTAGAAAATAAAATGAGTGATGCGAACAGAGAACAAACAACAGCATTATTAAATTCTGTTTGGAGTTCCATGACTTCTGACATCGCAAAAAGCAGAAACATATCAGTGGCTAAATTAAATGAAATTGCTAACGGACTTCTAGCCCGAACTCCAGAAATGGCAAAATCACAAAAATTAATTGACATTATTGCCTATGAAGATGTGTACCATAATGCCATCCAAAAAGCGCTTAAAGTAGCTAATGACGAAGACTACAACAGCGTATCGGTTGTGGATTACGCTCAAAAAATCGCTACAACCTCACAAACTTTCGACAGTTCAGATCAAATTGCCATTATCTATGCCCAAGGAGAAATATTGAGTGGTGAAGGCGATGTAAATGTGATTGGAGAAGGTTCTATGCGTCGTTCGTTACAAGAAGCTCGAAAAAATAAAAATGTAAAAGCCATTGTGCTTCGCATTGACAGTCCCGGAGGAAGCGCTTTGACATCAGATTTGATTTGGAGAGAAATTGAATTGACCAAAAAAGTAAAACCAATAGTCGTTTCTATGGGGAATTATGCAGCATCAGGTGGCTATTATATTGCTTGTAATGCCAACACAATTTTTGCAGAAGAAAATACAATCACAGGTTCGATAGGGGTATTTGGAATATTACCAAACTTTACACCATTGGCTACTAAAATTGGTATCTACACAGAGCAAGTTAAAACGCACGAAAATTCAGCAAATTATAGTCCCTTTGTCCCTTTGGACGAAAAATTCAAAGCGGTGACTTTAGAAGGTGTTGAGCACATTTATAAAACCTTTGTCACCCACGTAGCACAAGGAAGAAAAATGACATTTGCACAAGTGGACGCTATCGCTCAAGGGAGAGTTTGGACTGGATCAGAAGCACTTAAAATTGGACTAGTAGATAAAATTGGAGGCTTAGATGATGCAATTGCAAAAGCGGCTTCTTTGGCAAAAGTGAAAAGTTACAGTACTCAAAATTATCCAGAATACGAGAAAAACTTTAATGATCTTTTAGCTAATCTTCCGTTTGCAAAATCGAAAGCTGATTTCATAAAAGAAGAAATAGGAGAAGAAAACTATCGTATGATGCAGGAAATAAAAAAGTTGCAAGCACGAAAAGGAATCCAAGCCATCATGCCGTTTGAAATCAAGATTAATTAATTTTTAAAATATCCGTTCAAAATCCGTTTAAATAATTATTTGAACGGATTTTTTTTTAAATCTAAAATGTAAACCAGACCGCTCCACAAAACTGTTGGTGATTTCAATATACACATCTAAATTATATTCCACTATTTTTGTGGCTGTAGGGCATCATTTTTGCAGAATAAATAATATTAAAGAAAATCAAATTATGCTAAAGACAATTTTAAAAATTATTGGAGCTCTTATCATCCTGTTCCTAGTTGCATTATTTACAATTCCTTACT
Source organism: Flavobacterium omnivorum (assembly GCF_900099915.1). Classification (GTDB taxonomy): domain Bacteria; phylum Bacteroidota; class Bacteroidia; order Flavobacteriales; family Flavobacteriaceae; genus Flavobacterium; species Flavobacterium omnivorum. The sequence continues at coordinate 389,401 of NZ_FNDB01000001.1, read as the reverse complement.
TTTTTAAGGATCAAATAAAAGCTAAAATTGCTGAAGCAATCAATGAAAAAGTGGACGCACGAGTTACTTTTTCTGATGTGGATTTAAGTTTGATCAAAAGTTTTCCAAATGCAAATGTTTCACTCGACCAATTAGTGATCATAAACAAAGCCCCTTTTGAAGGAGATACTTTAGTTTCTTTGGACGAATTAGATTTAAAAATGTCTATCAAAGAATTGTTCAAAGGCAAAGAGGAAGCTATAAAAATTGACGGAATCACTTCAAAAAATGGATTGATCAATATCATTTTCAACAAAGACGGAATCGGGAATTATGATATCGCCTTAAAAAATCAAGAAACTGCTAAGGCTGGCAAAAGTGATCCTTTATCATTAACGATTAAGAATTATGCTATTGAAAATTTCAAGTTTCGTTATTTTGATGAAAAATCAAAAATCAAAATGGTAATCGACAGTATCAATCATGAAGGTGTTGGAGATTTTGCAGCCCAAAAATTAGATTTGGTTACTAAGTCCACTGCGAAAATCACTTTAGATATGGACAAAGTCAATTACATGAGTAATGTTGCCTTGACGCTCGATGCCATTTTAGGAATTGATTTAGAAAAAAGTAAATATACCTTCAAAGAAAATAAAGCGTTGATCAATCAATTACCGTTGGAATTTGATGGTTTTATCCAAATGGTAGAAACCGGACAGCAATACAATTTGAAATTTAAAACCCCAACTTCTACTTTCAAAAACTTCTTGGGAATTATTCCTGCGGCGTATGCGTCTAGTCTGGACAATGTGAAAACAACCGGAGATTTTACCGTTGCGGGTTTTGCCAAAGGCTTATATTCTGACACAAGGGTTCCAAAATTTAATATTGAAATCGCGTCCAAGAACGCCTCCTTCAAATACCCTAACTTACCAAAAACAGTTCAAAATATCGTTATTGACACTAAAATCATCAACGAAACTGGTATTCTAAACGACACGTATGTCAACTTAGACAAACTCTCTTTCAAAATTGACCAAGATGTTTTTAATGCTAAAGCCAACATTAGAAACATTACGGAAAATGCAATTGTCGATGCTGTTTTGAAAGGAACTATCAATTTAGCCAATCTTTCACAAGCGTATCCTATAAAACTGGACAAACCACTATCAGGAATTTTAAAGGCGGATGTGACTACAAAATTCGACATGCAATCTGTAGAGAAAAGTCAGTATGAAAATATCAATAATGCGGGAACTATGAGTTTATCCGGTTTCAAGTATGCAGATGAAAATGGCAAAACAATGAACATTAGCACTGCCGTAGTTCAATTTAATCCGAGTCAAGTCAATTTGAAAGAACTGAACGCGACTACCGGAAAAAGCGATATTAGTGTAACCGGAGTTTTAGAAAATTTCTACGGATTTATATTTAGAAACCAAGAGTTGAAAGGAAATTTATACATGAATTCGAAACAATTAGCCGTTGACGATTTCATGACAACTGGCGAAACGGCGAAAACGGGAACAGCAACAGCTAAAAAACCAGACGCTATGAAGATTCCTGCGTTTTTAAATTGTACGCTTACGGCAAAAGCGACTACGGTTTTATATGATAATTTAACCTTGAAAGACGTATCAGGAAAACTGATTGTGAAAGATGAAAAAGTAACTTTAGAAAATGTGAAAACATCTATTTTCGGTGGAACAATTGGAGTAAATGGAGCTGTTTCCACAAAAGGAAAAACGCCGGTTTTCAATATGGATTTAAAATTAAATCAAGTCGACATTGCGCAGTCGTTCACCCAACTGGATCTGTTGAAAAAAATAGCGCCAATTGCGGGAATCATCAACGGAAAATTAAATTCAAGCATCAAATTAAACGGAAATCTAAATGCAACGGAGTTTACTCCTGACTTGAAAACGCTTACCGGAGATTTATTAGGACAACTACTTTCTACGACGGTAAATTCAAAAAATTCGACCTTACTGACGGCTCTAGGCTCTAACTTGAAATTCATTGATGTGAGTAAAATCAATTTAAACGATATCAAAGCGGCAATTACGTTTAAAGATGGGAAAGTAAATGTTAAACCATTTGACATCAAGTACAAAGATATCAAAGCAACAGTTGGAGGTACTCATGGTTTTGACCAAAGCATGAATTACAATTTAAAATTTGATGTTCCTGCTAAATATTTGGGCTCGGAGGCCAATGCATTAATAGCAAAATTATCTGCTGCTGATGCTGCTAAATTAGAAAGCTTCCCGATAAATGCCGTATTAGTAGGTAATTTTACGAATCCTAAAATCACCACGGATATTAATAGTGCGGTAACTAAATTGACGACTCAATTGGTTAACCAACAAAAAGACAGACTGGTAAAACAAGGAACTTCGGCTTTAACGGATTATATCAATAAAAACAAGAAACCCGGAGACACTACTAAAACAACCACTCCTCCTGTGCCAGCGACTAAGGAAGAAGTAAAAGCGAAAGCCTCTGAATTATTAAATGGATTGTTTAATAGAAAGAAAAAAGTAGATACTACAAAAATAAATTAAGACCTCTTCATAAAACAAAAAAGAGGAATTTCACCAAGTGAGATTCCTCTTTTTTATTGAATTTTATACTTGAATCTAAACAACAAAACTATTTGCTTTTGAGATTTTACCATTAAGGAATTAAGAAAAATTAAGCTCTAAATCTTAATGAAACTTAATTTCTTAATGGTTAAAAAAATACATGAAAAAATATTTAAACCATTAAGGAATTAAGAAAAATTAAGCTCTAAATCTTAATGGAACTTAATTTCTTAATGGTTAAAAAACCTATGTTTCTTATACATTAATCGTCACTACATAACCTTCAGAACCACGAACATTGAAAACTGTTCCATCTTCAAAAAGTAAATATTGTCCTTTTATTCCGGTCAATTTTCCTTGAAAGTGAGGCGATTTATCCAAGCTTAAACTTGCAACTTTAGTAGGATATTCTAGGACGGGATAATGCATTTCGTACAAGTCATTCTTCTGCGAATAAAAGTACTCCTGAACTTCCGTTGGGATTAAATTTTCGACTTTCAATCGTTCCGCAACTAAGTCAATTTGCTCCACATTATTCGTCAACATTTTTCTCCAATTGGTTTTATCGGCATAATAATTTTTCAGCGCTACCTCGGTAATTCCAGCTAGGTATCGATTAGGAACTTCCACAATAGAAATCGCCTGTGTTGCGCCCTGATCAATCCATCGGGTGGGCATTTGGGTTTTGCGGGTCACGCCTACTTTGACTTCACTGGACAAGGCCAAATATACAATATGCGGTTGCAATTGTACTTTTTCTTCATACGCCAAATCTCGATCTTGAATTCCAAGATGAGCGGTACTCAGCTCTGGTTTCATAATCCAATCGCCAACAGCCGCGCTGGAATAGAAACAATCATAACAAAATCCCTGACGGAATATTTTTTTCTTTTTTCCACAATTCAAACACTGAAAGCCTACAAAACTAATTTCTAGGTTCTTGTTCAGCAATTGGTTTATATTCAAAAAACTATCCTCGAAAACTAAGTAATATTGAATTGGGTTTCCAAATTCAGTTTGCATTTTTTTGAGTACACCTTCGTATGTCATTGTGATTTTAGATTGTTGATTAACGATTTCTGATTTTAGATTTAGCGATCCCATTTTAGAATTCAGATTAGTAGCATCCTTTACTGAGTTCAAATCTTTACTGTGATATAGAATTGTTTTTTGCAAAAAAACACTATTTTTGATATTTTGACAAAGTTAGTATTTGTCAATCGATATTCAAATCTTATCTTTTAGCCTTTTTCTAATAGAAAAAAATCTGAAATATAAAATCGTTAATCAACAATCTGAAATCTATATGCCACTAACCATAATCAATTCGTTTGCATCCTGGGTTCTCAAACAAAGAATTCATCAGATCGAACTTTTCTTGAAATATCCAAATGAAGTTCAGGAAGAATTGCTTATGAATTTACTTCAGGCTTCTAAAAATACTGTTTTAGGCAAGCAATACGAATTTGCTACAATAAAATCTTACGCAAATTTTACAGAGCGAGTTCCGATTTCGACGTATGAAGAATTGCAGCCGCTGATAGAAAGAACACGCAAAGGAGAACAAAACGTTTTTTGGGAAACACCTATAAAATGGTTTGCCAAATCCAGCGGAACAACCAATGCCAAAAGTAAATTTATTCCGGTAAGCAATGAAGCCTTAGAGGATTGTCATTATAAAGGAAGTAAAGATTTGTTGTGTTTGTATTTGAATAACAACGAGGATTCCGAACTGTTTCTGGGAAAAAGTCTGCGTCTTGGCGGAAGTTCCCAAATCTATGAAGACAACAACACGTTTTTTGGCGATTTATCCGCAATTTTAATCGAAAACATGCCCATTTGGGCGGAGTTCAGCAGCACGCCAAGCAACAAAATTTCCTTGATGAGCGAATGGGAAACTAAAATTGCAGCGATTATAAACGATACAAAAAACGAAAATGTAACCAGTTTTGCCGGTGTTCCTTCCTGGATGTTAGTTTTAATGAATAAAATGCTGGAAGAAACCGGGAAAGGAAATCTATTCGAACTTTGGCCTAACTTAGAAGTCTACTTTCACGGAGGCGTAAATTTTGAACCGTACCGAGAACAATACAAAAAAATACTCCCTAAAAAAGAGTTTAAATATTACGAAATATACAATGCCTCTGAAGGTTTTTTTGCCATTCAGGATTTAAATAATTCCAGTGATTTATTATTGATGTTGGATTACGGAATTTTCTATGAGTTCATTCCAATGGATACTTTTGGGACACCAGATCAAAAAATTATTCGGTTAGCAGATGTAGAATTATTCAAAAATTATGCTTTGGTAATTACTACCAATTCTGGTTTGTGGCGCTATTTGATAGGCGACACCGTTCGTTTCACATCATTGAATCCGTACCGAATTCGGGTTACGGGCAGAACCAAGCATCACATTAATGTTTTTGGAGAAGAATTGATGGTCGAAAATACCGATCAGGCTATAGCCAAAGCGTGTAAACTAACCCAGACGGAAGTAGTTGATTACACGGTTGCGCCTATATTTATGGAAGGCAAAGAAAAAGGTGCCCATGAATGGATGATTGAATTTAAAAACCCTCCTGCTGATGTATCACAATTCCAGAAAGCATTAGATGAATCTATACAATCCTTAAACTCCGATTATGAAGCAAAACGCTACAACAACATGACGTTAAATCCGTTAGTAATCAATGTAGCGCGGAAAAATTTGTTTTACGATTGGTTAAAAGACCGTGACAAATTGGGCGGACAACATAAGATCCCAAGACTTTCTAACCAAAGGGATTACTTGGAACAATTGAAAAGCATGCAGTTTCAAAGCGTATAAAAATAATTAAAAAGATGAAAAACACCTTCTACATCTTGATTGCACTTTTTGTATTGAGTTCCTGCGGACCGCACAGAATGAGTTGCGGCGCAAGAGGAATTTGTAAATCTCCCGATAAACAAACATTTGAACAACCTCAAAAAATAAAGCATAAAATTACAGTAGCGTTTTATACCTTACCAAATAAGTATTCTAAATAAAAAAGTTATTCTAGTAAACAAACACTCACTTAATGTGCAGTTTTTATTTGAATATCCAGGTCAAAAAATTAAATTAACATCATGATAGAAAACATCGCCTATTTCGTTCCAGCACTTTTAATTTTAATTATTTCAATTATTTTGATTGATTTGTATTTATTAGCTCGAAAAACACTTGTACTTAAAATAAAATATTATTCAGACCTAGTGAATAGAATTAAACCTAAGGAATCTGAAAATCTCCCGACCAACAAACATGACTAAAACCTGAAAAAGTGTTTACTGTTAAAGCATAAAAAAGGCTGTACAAAAACGAATCTGGTACAGCCCTTATTATTTTTTATCATTATATAATTTACTCCTCCTCCATCATATCAATATGCCTGTCGTGGTAACCTAAAAGGTATAAAACACCGTCGAGTCCTAAGCTGGAAATAGAACTTTCTGCTTTTTCTTTTACCGTAGGTTTGGCATGAAAAGCAATTCCTAAACCTGCCAAATTTAACATTGGCAAATCATTGGCGCCATCACCAACTGCAATGGTTTGATTGATATGAATCCCCTCTTTATCGGCAATGGCTTGAAGGTATTCTGCTTTCTTTTTACCATCAACAATTTCGCCAAGATAATTACCAGTCAATTTCCCGTCTTTGATTTCCAATTCGTTAGCGTGAACGTAATCAATCCCTAATTCCTTTTGCAGGTATTTCCCAAAAAAGGTAAATCCCCCGGATAAAATAGCGGTTTTATAGCCGTAATATTTCAAGGCCTTCATCAAGCGATGTGCTCCTTTCGTTATTGGCAGATTTTCAGCAACATTTTGCAGTACGTCCTCACTTAAACCTTCTAACAAAGCCATACGTTGCTTGAAGCTTTCGCTAAAATCAATTTCGCCGTTCATCGCTGCTTCTGTAATGGCTTTTACTTGCTCGCCGACACCAGCCAATTCAGCCAATTCATCAATTACTTCCGTTTGAATTAAGGTCGAATCCATATCAAAACACACCAAGCGGCGGTTTCTGCGGTACATATTATCCTCTTGAAAGGAAATATCTACATCCAATGTTCTGGAAATTTCCATAAAACTGGCGGTCATAAACGTTTTATCGACAATCGTTCCTGTAACTGATAATTGTATGCAAGAACGCGGAAACTCCTCTTTCTCCAAAATAGAAACCCTGCCGGTTAATCTTTTGATCGCGTCAATATTTAAATTTTGGTTTGACAATATTTTAGTGACAGCCGCCAATTGAACTGCTGTCAGGGTTTCGCCTAGAACATTGATGGTATAGCGCTGTTTGCGTTGTCCTTTGACCCATATTTCATAATCAGGAATAGAAATTGGTATGAACTTTACTTTCACGCCCAATTCATAGGCTTTGAACAATAAATCTTTTAAAACAGGCCCTGAAGAGGAACCCGCTTTTATTTCAAATAAAATACCTAGAGAAAGCGTATCATGGATATCTGCTTGACCAATATCCAGAATAATGGCATCGTAAGTCGCCAAAATGGATGTTAAACCAGCAGTAACTCCGGGTTTGTCCTGACCTGAAACTTTTAGTAAAATTACTTCTATTTCGTCTGTATGCATGCTATGTTTATATGATTTAGAATAGACAAAAATCGACAATCTGAAGTTGATAAAAAAAAATATCGCTCCTTTTTTCAAACAATAACAAATAGTGTAATTTCCCCATAAAAAAACCTGTCCAAATGAATGAACAGGTTCGTATTTTTAAGAAAAATGCATTTTTTATGATGCAATCTCCAAACGTTTCAATAAATTTTTATTCAACGTTTCTTTAGCGTAATCCACGTCAATTTCTAATATTTTGTCTTCAGAGCTTGGTAATTCATACATCGCATCAGTTAAGATGGCTTCACATAAAGAACGCAATCCACGAGCTCCTAATTTGTATTCTAACGCTTTGTCCACAATAAAATCCAACGCTTCATCTGTGATGGTAAAAGTTACTTCATCCATCAAAAACAATTTCTCGTATTGTTTGATTAGCGCATTTTTAGGTTGTGTCAAAATCGCACGCAAGGTTTCTCTGTCTAAAGGATCCATGTGTGTCAATACTGGCAAACGACCTATAATCTCCGGAATCAATCCAAAATCTTTGATGTCTTTTGGGATAATGTATTGCAACAAATTGTCTTTATCAATATTATCCACATTTTTTGAAGTAGAATACCCCACGGCTTGACGGTTCAATCGTTTCGAAATAATTCTTTCGATTCCATCAAAAGCACCACCGGCAATAAACAAAATATTCTGAGTATTTACCTCAACAAATTTTTGGTCTGGGTGCTTGCGTCCTCCTTTTGGTGGCACATTCACAACAGTTCCTTCTAATAATTTCAATAATGCTTGTTGCACTCCTTCACCAGAAACGTCACGTGTAATAGACGGATTGTCACTTTTACGTGCAATTTTATCTATTTCGTCAATGAATACAATTCCGCGTTCTGCTTTGGCTACATCATAATCAGCAGCTTGCAAAAGACGCGTCAAAATACTTTCGACATCTTCCCCAACATAACCTGCTTCAGTAAGAACGGTAGCATCAACAATAGCTAAAGGTACATCCAACATTTTTGCAATGGTTTTAGCCACCAATGTTTTTCCTGTTCCTGTTTGTCCCACCATGATGATGTTACTTTTTTCAATCTCAACCTCATCGTCTAATTGCTGTTGCATCAAACGTTTGTAGTGATTGTAAACTGCAACCGACATTACTTTTTTAGTTTGGTCCTGTCCAATAACATATTGATCCAAGAACGCTCTGATTTCTTTTGGTTTCTTCAAAATCAAATCTCCAACCAGTTTCGAACTTCCGCCAGATTTTAATTCTTCTAAAACAATTCCGTGCGCTTGTTCGATACATTTATCACAAATATGTGCATTGATACCAGCAATCAACAATTGAGTTTCTGGCTTCTTTCTTCCACAAAACGAACACTCTAATACTACTTTTGCCATTCTTTTTTTGTTTAAAGTTTAAAAAGTTTAAAGTTTAAAGTTCCCGCAGTAACCTTAAACTTTAAACCTTAAACTTGTAACTATTTTTATCCTCTTATTAAAACCTCATCAATCATTCCGTATGCTTTTGCTTCTTCAGCAATCATCCAATAATCACGCTCACTATCTGTATGAACCTTATCGAAAGTCTGTCCGGAGTGGTGAGAGATAATTTTATATAATTCATCTTTCAGTTTCAACATTTCACGTAGGTTGATTTCCATATCAGTAGCAACTCCTTGCGCTCCTCCTGATGGTTGGTGAATCATTACTCTTGAATGTGGCAATGCCGAACGTTTCCCTGCAGCTCCTGCACATAACAGCACCGCTCCCATAGAAGCTGCCATTCCTGTACAAATTGTTGCTACATCTGGTTTGATGTATTGCATCGTGTCATAAATCCCTAATCCTGCGTAAACGCTTCCTCCTGGAGAATTCAAGTAGATCTGAATATCTTTAGAAGCATCGGCGCTTTCAAGGAACAACAACTGTGCTTGAACGATGTTTGCAATTTGGTCATCAATTCCTGTTCCAAGGAATATAATTCTGTCCATCATCAATCTGGAGAAAACGTCTAATTGTGAAATATTCAACTGACGTTCTTCGATGATATATGGAGTCATGTTTTTGGGAGTCATTGCGCCTACGATTTTATCGTAATACATCGAGTTTACGCCGTGGTCCTTTGTAGCAAATTTTTTAAATTCTTTACCGTAGTTCATATTTTTTTGTTCTAAGTTTTACGTTATATCTTGTGATTCCATTTAATGCAAAGGTCATACCTCTTTATAAATGATGTCAATATGTCTTATTTTTTAGCCCAGATGGAAGAGAAAAGCTTTTTGAATTCCGTTTTTTAGTTTTTTTATTCTTGCAAAGCGACTGAAAGAAGCTCTTGCAGGAATTTAAAAAACTAAAACGGGAGAAAAAACTTGAAACGTACAGCTGGATTAGCTCCTGAAATTAATTCAAACAAAAGAGCGCCAAAAAATATTTTTTCTGACGCTCAAATATAACTATTTTTTATTGTTTCGTATCTGTAATCAAATCATAAAATTTTAATAATCTCTTGCTCTTAGGGCTTTTGACTTTGAACTTTACGACAGTACAAACTCTTATTTATTCTCCGTAAGAAGCAGCAATAAATTCGTCATAAGTTACTTCTTTAGTAGTAGGATTTGCTTTTTCTTTAAACAATTCCAATAATTTCTCAGCAACAACTTGGTCAGAAAGTCTTTTCACTTCGTCTTGGTTAGACAACACTCTAGCTACAATTCCTTGAACTTCTTCGTCAGTAGGATTTGTTTGCCCGAATTGCGCCATTTGCTGACGGATATTTTTTGTAGTGAATGTTTTCAAATCTTCAAAAGTGATTTTGATGTCAGATTGAGCCATTGCTCTACCTTCGATCAATTGAAAACGCAATCCTTTTTCAGAACGTACATATTCTACTTCAGCTTCCTCAGGAGATAGTTTTTTCTCTCCTACAGTTTGCAACCATTTTTTAAGGAATTCAGCTGGTAAATCAAATTTTGTGCTTTCGATTAAGAACTCAGTAACATCACCTAATAATTTTTGGTCCGCTTGCTGTGCAAATTGAGTTTCAGCATCTTCTTTGATTTTTGCTTTCAATTCTTCAAGTGAAGAAACAGTTCCAGCTCCAAACAATTTGTCAAACAATTCTTGGTTCAATTCTGCTAATTCAGCAGTGTTGATTGCTTCGATTGTGAAGTTTACATCAACCTCTAAACCGTGAACGTCATCATGACTTACTTTCATCACGTCCATCAATTGGTGGTCGTCGTCAAATAAACCTTTAGTATTTACAGTCACTACATCACCTACTTTTTTACCTATGAATAAATCAAAAGTCGCTTTGTCTTTGAAAAGATCCGCAGCAATAGTAGTAGCGTTATTAATTCCTTTTTCTTCGTTAGTGAATGTTCCAGTTACATCTGAATCTGCAGCAACAACTTCTTGAGGAATTGCAGTTCCAAATTGTTTTTGGATTCTTTCCAACTGGCCTTCTATTAATTTATCATCCGCAGTAACTACATATTTCACGATGTCGTTTTTAGCTTCAAGATCCAATTCGAAATTAGGAACCAATCCTATTTCATATTCAAAAACCAATTCTTCCGCACTCCAATCAAAGTCTTCGTTTACTTTAGCAAGTGGCGTTCCAAGAAGGTTTAATCGTTCTGATTGTACGAAACGCTCTAGAGCCAAATCAACAACTTTCTGAACTTCTTCTTGTTTGATCCCTTTACCGTATTGTTTTTCAACAAGATCTTTAGGCACCGCTCCTTTTCTAAATCCCTTAACAGTTGCCAAAGGCATTTTTTCGTTTATTCTTTTTGCAACTTGTCCTTTGTAATCCATCTGAACTACAGTCATTACAATTGTCTCAGTTACTGCGTCTGTTGCTACTCTTTTGATATCCATCTTCTTCTTTATTTATATTATAAATTCGGACTGCAAAATTATAAAATTTTTGCAACCCAAACAAGCTTTTTACCATTTTGAATTTTAGGCAGTTATTTGACAAAATCACAGGATGGAAAAGGAAAATAATTTGGGCGTGTCCCTGCGTAAAAACTACGGGTCAGGCTGTTCGTTGCAATCTTTTATTCCGCTGCGTTTCATAAAAGGATTTACACTGCCATCCTTCACGCGGGCCTTAGTTTTCAACAATAAAAAGTTGCTTTGAAAATTTGTAATAATTTATTTATATATTTGAAAATGAATAATACACGAAAGTTGTAGTATTTACAAACAAGCTATTTAACAAAGAACTTAATGGAAAGAAGGTTAACCGAAAATATCCCAATATTAGGTAGAGTTCAAGTAAATCTTGTTGACTTAGCAAGTCGCATTTACAATATATATCTATCAGAAAAAGAGGTTGAAAGACAACAATCTTCTGCACACCTAGGTCTTATATCGAAAGCATTTCAGGGAATAAATCACTCTAGATATGACTATTTAATTCTTCAATGTGTAATTTCAGAAATTGCAGATAACACATTTAAAGGAACAACGGTTTCTCAAGGCTCAATTAATATTAACGGAAAAAAATATATAGGAAATGATATCATAAAAAGTTGGTTTTTACTTTCAAATTTTGGTCATTGTAAAAACACAATTGCCGACGAAAAAGCATTACTTCTAAAAGCAGTTCAAAGAAAAGGTTTTAAGAGTTATTTAGTAAATTGTATCAAAGATGAACAACTTAGAGATTGGAGTGAAAAAACAATTAATGATTTCGACTATGTGAACTTTCATCACATTCTTTCATTGAGGAGAATCTATAAATGCTTACCGAGATTGGTCGATTTTCAAAATGAGATAATTTCAGTTTATAAACTGCTATTACTCGATATCAATCAAACTAGAATGATTTCGGATCCAAAAAAGGTTGAACAGCTTAAAATAATTCATCGTAATGTACGTAATCTTGGAGTTATTGCACTTGATACGCGAAACTCCTCGTTACCTGTTTCAATTGATATATTATCAGCAATTTTATCTTTTGATTTTTACGATGGTCGATATCAACAATCAAAAGCAAGTGACATCTTTAACCCAATACTTTCTCTTCTTTATAAATCTTTGTATTTAGATCCAAAAAGTCAAACGTACCAAAGGTCATATGAAATATCAGGTTTAAACAATATGACAGGGAGTTTTTCAGACATAATTGAATTAGCAACAAATGAAGGTTTAGCAAATCCTAACTCTACAATCCTACATCATTTTTTAAGAATAGAGCTTCATATAAACAACTTAGAAGATGAAGATACAAAAGATGCGCTAAGAAGTATACTAACTGTAAAAAGAGGGGTGAATAGCGTTGAATCTTCAATGGACTACAATCCATTTACATCCATTAGAGTAATGGATTTCTATTTAATCCCTCAATTGTTCAAATTGAAGCACTTACCAAAATTTCTCTCAAACATATCAGGAATTCTTGAAAAACAAGTTCAAGGAACTTACAGAAATCACGTAAAACATAGAGGCGAAATTGTAAAAGGTGTAAAAAGAGGCATCACTAAGGCAATAGTGGAAGAAGACCAGAAAGAAATTATTATCGATTCCTTGACTAATAGTATTTTTGAGGAAGCATGGAGAGAAGTACAGACACAAAATATTCCACCTTTTAAAGATATTTTATGGGCAGTATTACGCTATCATATTGACGATAAATTCTTCTTTGATATTGACCACCATACAGAAACCGAATTCAAATATTTCGGCATAATACTTCCAAGTGGGCTTGACTTATTAAACCCTGACATTACAAGCGCAATCGAATCAACATCTGATCACGATAGAAAACATGAATTGAAGCAATTACAAAAATCAACAAGTAAAAAGTTCAACGGAACAACTATAGCCTGCATAGCACGAATTACAATTTACGATTACTCCAAAGCTCCTGAGCATAGAATAGTAACTGATATTGATTCATTAGTTTTAAAATTCAACGATAAAAATATGTACTTAGAATTACATGAATCAAAGAATACAAAAAATCCATACACAGCTGCAAAGAAGGATATAAATAAAAAACTTATTAGAATTTTAAATAAAAACTGTATTGGCAGGCAAATTAGAGAAGTAAAAGGCTATGGTGCCAAAGTCTTAATTAAACACGATTCATAACCCAGCTCCGCAAAGTATCCTCCGCTCGTACCCACAAACAAAAACAAAAATTAAAAAAAAGGCACGAGCGGGACGCTCGCGCAAGCATAGGATTATTTTGAAAAAAACGTAAAAATTAAACCCAAATAAAATGAACAAAAGAGAAGTTACTTTTTCAAACCTTATTAAACTAATTAAAGACAGAAGACCTTTTTCAATTATAGGGATTGTATTTATTTTTTCATCAATTTTCATTTTACTTCCAAGCATTTTATTTATGACAAAGTCGTTTGTTGAAGCGTATCAAAAATATGACTTTAAGAAAATTGAGCAAAATGGAACTGAAAAAAATGCAAAAATTACTGATTTAAGACCTATAAATAATGTCACAATAAATGGGGAACATCCATTAAAAATAAGCTACGAATTTTTAGACAATGGTGTAATTAAATCTGATAAATTCCAAACTATGGATTTAGAGAAAACTAATGAAATGAAAATTGGAAGTGAAATAAAGATTAAAACTTTTGAAAATCAAACCAAAATTCAAAATTTAGAACCTTTTATTTTTCCATTTTATTTATTTTACATTTTACCATTTATCTTTTTTGTTCTCGGTTCTGTCTTTTCGGCTATAGGTTTAATTCCTGCTTTGAGAGATTATAATTTATATAAGAATGGACTTGTGAAAGAAGGAACTATTATAGCATTAACACCAAACTCAGGTTTGCCAATAACAAATATTGGGCAAAGTATTCTAATCAACTATTATTACTTAGCAGCAAACGGACAAAAGATATTTGGAAAATCTAAAACAACAGATTTTTCAATAATGACAGAGAAAAAAGCAGAAGATAAAATCAAACTTTTTGTTTCTGAAAACGACGAAACTAAATCATGCATGGTTCCGAAATTGGAAGCTATGAAAAATAATTGGAAAATATAAAAAAACACCGCCAGCTCCACAAAGTGTTCATTCAAAAAATAAATTTTCCGTAAAAGCGGAGCAAATGTCTCTGACTTTCCGACCCGCTGGTCAAAAACTGTGATCCGGTGTAAATTACCCGTTTTAAAATAAGGGCATTTAAGGGAAACAGTTCGAATACGTTTTATAAAAAGCAAAAGGGGAATGTTTTACCATTCCCCTTTTACAAACTACAAATATAAACTAGTTGGTAATTGTTATTATTCCCGTCATCATACCGTGAAATTCACAGTTGTAATATAAGGTGTTAGGTGCATTTGAAGGAACCACGATTTTCACCGCTCCACTTACTGCGCCGTTATTTGTAACTCCAGAGTTGTACGCATTGGCAGTTCCCGTACCTTGAACCGTATTAATGTAAAAAGGGTGTCCCGGTAAATTCACATTAAAAGTATATGTACCGCCTCTTCTTAAGGTTAAGTTTGGATTACTTGCGTTAGTTAATCCTTCACCATTAAAAATATAAGATGAAGAACCGCTATTAGTAACAGAGTATGTTTTTGTTTCAACCGTTCCAGCACCGCTTCCAACACTTGAACCAATATTTCCTTGCGCAACAATAGTCGACATGTTAGCATCGCTCAAGTGTGCATTTACGTAAGCCGCTAATGTTAAAAACTGCGTGTACGTTACTGCAGCGCCACCTACTAATGAAGCTACTTGTGTTTTGCTAACTCCGGTAGTACCATTTACTGGATTCAAACCCGCAATGATGTTTCCACCAGTAGCTACATTTTTTTCATGTATATGCGCTGGGTGACTCGCACCTGCCGCTGTTCCTATCAGTTTGATAGTTACTAATGTAGTTTGATTTACACGCTCTGCAAATTCTACAGTACCACTAATTCCTGCAACGTCTTTTTGATCTAATACATAACTTACTTTTTTTCCTGTTAACTCATTTTGTCCAATATCGCCTTGAGCAACAAGAGTAGCTAAATCAGTAGTACTTTGATGAAAATTGATGTACCCGTTAAAGCTTAGTAATTGGTCATAACCAAAAGCAGTTCCGTTATCTAGTTTAGAGATATTTGTAACGCTTAATCCTGTACCACCCGTTACTGGTTTGAAAGAAAATACAATTCCACCACCTTGAGCTGCTGTGTTTGCATGAATATGCCCAGGGTGTGAAGCACCATTTGTAGTGTTTTGCAATTGTACAACTGCTAATGCCTCACCGTTTACTCTTTTAAAAAAACTAGCAGTTCCAAAAATTGTTGGAAAAGCAACGCTACCCAAAGGGTATACCTTTGAAACTCCAGTAAGTTGATTCTGTCCTATATCACCTTGCGCCACAAGTGTAGCTAAGCTACTTGCACTTAAATGAACATTGATATACCCATCAAAATTAAGTAGTTCTTGATAAGTAATTTTTGTGCCATTATCTAGCGCATTAAATACAGTAGTACTTTTTCCAGTCGTACCGTCAACTGCTTTTAACGTAAGTGCTATATCACCTCCTTCGGCAGCGGTATTTAAATGAATATGTGCTGGATGTGATGCTCCTGCAACAGTATTTTTTAATTCTAATTCTACGCTTAGCGTTGCATCACTTTTTTCAATAATAGTTGCTGTTCCTGTTACACCAGAAGTTCCTACTGAGCCTAATTGATAGACTTTAGAATTGACTACAGTTGGCGCCGGAGCATCATCATTGTCACAAGCGACAAAAAATAGAGAAATACCCAGGACCAATAACAATGATTTTACTTTTAGACATTTCATATTGTTTAATTTTTTAGATTTAAGATTAAACAAATATAAACATTTTTTTAAATTTAGCTAAAAATTAAATTAAAAAAATTAAATTGAAGTTCTGATTTTTAAAGCTCTATACACAAATAAGCCCATAAATGCGTTAAAATGCAAAATTTCGACTTGAATTATACTGCCCTAAAAACAAGATCGTATATTGTAAAAAGTAGCTAGGTTCGCTGTATTGCTGGATTTTTAGCAACAGCTGCGACTGGATATCAAGAAACAGACATCAAATTTTAATTACTAATTTTGCTCCACAATAAATCAATTGATAAACGAGCTAGGATAGAATTACTGAACAAATCGATACTTTCTACAAAAAGTTATGGTAAAGACAAAATTTACATTCCAGGAGGAAAACGGGAGAACGATGAAACAGATGCTCAAGCACTCGTAAGTGAAATTCAAGAAGAGCTGACCGTACAACTTGATCCAAACAGCTTGCAGTACATAGGTGTTTTTGAAGCACAAGCACACGGACATCCTACTGAAGTCCTGGTAAAAATGACCTGTTATGCGGGAACGCTTCAGGCAAGTTCTGAAATTGAATTTTTTACATGGTTAAATTATTCCGACAGAGATAAAATTTCAGCAGTAGATCAATTGATTTTAACTACCCCGCTTCACAAAGTGTTTATTCAGAGAATAAATTTATCGTTTAAGCTGCGCAAATGTCTCTTACTTTGCGCCCACAATAATGATCAAATAATCAATTGATGTAAAGTGTTACTGGCAGATAGACATGGTTAGTAACTCTGGATATTTTTCAGAGCCTAAGAGCTAAGCAGTTGGACTTATTTAATGGCGAACTATAAAATGAGTGAAATATTATTTAACATAAGAGTCATATAAGCATTAAACCTTAAATGACCTTATTGTTATTTAAGGTATATAAGCCTAAGAAATGAAACTTAAATGACTTATATGGTAAAAAAAATGTGCCATTGTTTTTTTCTTATTGCTTATAAACTCAGATTTACATTCAAATCTCTTTTTATAAAAAAACTAATTACAATCTAAATCATCTATATTTACTTTGCAATTAGAACAAAACAACCAAGTTTGCCGATTTTTAGGAGAACTGACTTAATTAATTGTAAAACCTTTTTACGGACAGTAGAAAACAGTACAGAGAAATGAAAAAAATAATTTTAGTAGCCGGTGCGACAGGAAATTTAGGGCTAAGAATAGTAAAAGCTTTACTAAATAAAGATGCTGAAGTACGTGCAGTTGTTCGTTCCAACAGTGATATTGAAAAAATAAAAGAACTTGAAAATTTAGGTGTTAAAATTTATAAAGTGAGTAGTTGGAATTTAGAAGAATTAAAAGCTTCTTGCGTTGGTGTTTCCTGCGTAGTTTCCGCTTTAGCCGGATTACGTGAAGTGGTTATAGATGCCCAACAAGTTTTGTTAGATGCAGCAATAACAGCTAGCGTTCCTCGATTTATTCCGTCAGACTATTCATTAGATTTCACCAAGTTTTTCTATGACGAAAACCGAAACTTGGATCTAAGACGTGAATTTCACGAGTACCTTGACAAAACTTCAATTAGTGCAACTTCAATTTTTAACGGAGCTTTTACTGAATTACTAATAGATGAAATGCCTATGATTCTTTTCAAGCAGAAAATGATTCTGTACTGGGGAAATAAGGATTACAAATTGGGCTTTACCACAATGAATAATACCGCAGAATTTACAGCCAAAGCAGCTCTGGATTCAAATACTCCTCGATACCTTAGAATTGCAGGTGACCTAATAAGTCATCGTGAACTAAAAATAATAGTTAGTCAGGTAACAGGGCAGAATTTTCGTTTATTTAGACCTGGTGGACAAAGACTTCTTGCTATAATTATAAAGATTGCAAGAAAATTAGCGCCGGGAGAAAAAGAACTTTATCCTGCTTGGCAAGGCATGCAATACATGCACAATATGATAGATGAACGTTCAAAAATAGCAAAACTCGATACTAGCCGCTACCCAGAAATACATTGGACAACGGTAAAAGATTTTCTACTTAAACATCCTGGGAAAAAAAATATTTAAACTATTTGAAAGTTAAGTTATTTAGCAAATAAAAAAAATCGACGACCCAGCTCCGCAAATGTATCTGACTCTTACCTCATCTACAATACGCACAGCCAAAACCAATAATAAAAAAAGCCTCGAAAAATAATTTTCGAGGCTTTTTAAGATTGTGTTTATGAATTGTAGCCCGTAGCGGAATCGAACCGCTCTTACATGGATGAAAACCATGCGTCCTAACCGATAGACGAACGGGCCTTGTTTTGTATTGCGGGTGCAAAAATAGAGCTATTTTTGAGATGCACAAAGCCAAACCTAAAAACCTTCAAATAAAAATAGTCTCTATTGCATTCGGTAATTGTAATCAATTCAGAACTAACACTTATCAATAACACGACTGTTTTTTAACAAGCTGATTTTTCAAAGAACAAATCTAAAGTCCAATACGAAGGTGCCGCTTGTGAACACAAAAAATAAAAAACATTCCTTAATTCACAGTTACTTTTGTACTTTTGAAAGCAATCATTAAACTAAATAGATGACAACGTATTTAAAATATCTCCTTTCACTCTTTCTGGCTTTTGGCCTGATGGTGAATGATGGTACTTTAGATGCTCCATCAAATTCAGCAGATTATTATCAATTCTCGAACGTAATTCTTAGAAGAGAATTAAACTATAAGGATTCGAAATTATATTTGTTCCATCAGATAAATTCGGCTGAAAAAACTTCATTCCTATTTCAGTTAGCCTTCCTACAATTCCAAGATAGTTACACTCTTCAAATTCCGGTTCTTCTAAAATTACAGACGCTGCTTTATCAAAAAGTAAAGTTATTTGCAATGCAACACATCTTCATAAATGAGATGATTACTTCCCGAAATTCCTATAAAAGTTTATACACAGCCTAGAAATTTCTTTCTACGCATTTATGCAATTCCATGCATAAAGATGATACCAAATGTCTAATCATTTATCATTTACAAAATGTATAAACACACTAACAAATCCCGTTTGGAGAAATCCAAGCGCCCTATTCTTTGGGCAAAAAGAAAAATTATGCTAATCATTACTGCTTTTATGATCGGAATGTCAAACGGAATGAACGTGGGAGACAAAATGATTCACGGAAATCAAAATCAAACAGAACAGCAAGATAAAAAAGATTGATCTGGGGATTCATAAATAAGTTTTGAAGTTCTAGTTTCACAAGGTTCAATTTCTTTTCACTTTCAAAAGGTTTTCCCATCACGTACAAACACCACTATTTAAGAAAATGCAATGGCGTTTTTTGTATTTTGCAACAGCATTTAATTCTAAAATGACAACATGAATAAAAAGCACACAGATAGTATCATAATAGGAGCAGAATTATCAGGTATAGGCGCTGCCTGTCATTTGCCCCGTAAAATCCAGACAAAACCTCTGTTATTTTAAAAGCAAGAGCAGCACTTGGAGGTACCTGGAGTCTGTTTCAATATCCCGGAATCCGTTCCGATTCGGATATGTACACTTTTGGCTATTCCTTTAAAACATGGGAGGACCAAAAGTCGTTCGCTGATGAGCCTTCTATTTTAAAATACCTAAATGAAGCCTTAACTTAATGACATTGCGCTCTTGCTAGCGGAGGATTAAATTCAATAGTTAGACAATCCTATCTTTCCGTAGCATTCCAAAACAAACAACCAATTATTCAAGTTACGACAGCCTCCCGACTCCACAGGAAATCCAATAGAAACAAAAAAAGTGATTCTTTGCGGTAAAAAACTATCTTAGCAGTAGTAATTTAAAATTCAGTTGTATCATTTGCTAACCTATTCAATTCTTCAAAAAATCTTTTAAAATGAAATTCATAAAAAACTATTTGTTGCCACTCTGTTTCATTCTCTCTTCACTTTTCTCCAATGCACAAACAGCTGCTCGTGAAAGCGCAGCGGCTAAAATGGATCCTTTTATTCCAGTATTAGAATATCCATTAATAAAAGGATCCAAGTGGACTGGTGTAATACCGGTAAAAAATGTAACTGATAAACCCGAAGCCAATACGGTATACAAGTTACTTTTTGACCTTACCCAAAACGGCACGGCCACAGGCATGGTTGACAAACCAAACGAAGGGCTGGAGGAAATTGCACGGATTATAAATCTACATGCGGCGGCCGGCATTCAACCAAAAAACCTAAAATCTGTTGTAATTGTGCATTCAGCTGCTATTTTATCCGTTTTAAATAGCGCAGCCTATGAGAAAAAATTCAACTATTCGAATCCCAATGCTGATTTGATAGATCAGATGCAAAAAGTTGGAGTACATTTTGTTCTTTGCGGGCAGACGATGAATCTCAGAGGTGTTGAAGGAGCCGAATTGTATAAAAACATATTCATTGCTGAGGCAGCAAAGGTGGCCTTGACAAAATACCTAACTGCTGGATATGTCTCCTTTGTGATCAGCGGGGCGCATTAAATAATTCTATTTGATATAAGTAATAAGAATAAAACAATGGTACATTTTTTTTACCACATAAGTCATTTAAGTTTCATTTGTTAGGCTTATATAACTTAAACAACAATGAGGTCATTTAAGGTTTAATACTTATATGACTACTATGTTAAATATTATTTCACTCATTTTATAGTACGACATTAAATAGGTCCAACTGCTTAGCAAGTTTCTAAATTGTGAATACAGAAAATTATTTTACTAACATATTCTTTGGAACAACTAAGTGACCTAAGGATTTATAAGACAACACAATCTTTCTAATCTAGCCCTACTCCTTTTCAATACATAATGCAAAAAATATAAAATGAAAAAAGGCTCTTTTAAATTCCAATACATTCTAGCTGTGCTATACGGAATGGGTACTTTCTACCTTACTTCAAAGGAAGCACTGTTGATTACTTTTGGAGCGTTCCTAGTTGCCGGCGGTTTGTTCGGATTTATTTGGCCCAGAGAATCTTGGCGCTGGGGACTTTGGTTATTGGGACCGCTTTTTGTATTAATGAGCTTTAGTATATTGTTTGCTGGTCAGTTGGACGTTTTCATAAAAAAAGACTTGCCTTCTTTAATGGTTGCGGCAGTCTCTTCTTTTTTGGGAAGTTTTATATTTGCTCGAGTGAAGCGCCGCTCTCGCAATAGACCCTAACCTCCAATTAAAGAAAAGGTATTGTTTTATATTTCTTTAAAAAGTAGAAGTGTCACAATTAGGTTTCTATTTGTAATTAATAGTTGATAATTTAGTCTCTTCACATGAACTAAAAGTGATATCATTACTCATTTATCCAAATTTTAACAAAGTAATATCATTTAAAAAAATTAACCAAACACCTCCTTTTAAATTCCCATAGTAAAATGAATTCAATTGATAAACTGGCTTGGATTGAACTCCAAAACAAATCCATCCTATCTACAAAAAGTTTTGGAAAAAACAAATATTATATTCCTGGAGGAAAACGGGAGAACGATGAAACAGACGCTCAAGCACTTGTAAGAGAAATTCAAGAAGAGCTTACAGTACACCTTGATCCAAATAGCCTGCAATACATGGGTGTATTTGAGGCTCAAGCACATGGACATCCAGCATGTATTCTGGTGAAAATGACGTGCTACTCTGGCTCATATTCTGGCGAATTGCAAGCCAGTTCAGAAATTGAAGAAATAAGGTGGCTTAAATACGCTGACAAAGACAAAATTTCAGAAGTGGATCAATTGATTTTTGACGAATTAAAACAGCAGGATTTGTTAGATTGACAACACTACTCAACCATGACGGCGCACATGCAATGCAAGCCGCTTCCGGGTAATTCCATGATTAGATAAACTAACCTCTTTTAAAGTATTGGCGCAAAGCACCCATGAGATTAAACACAATTAGAACAAAACAACTACATTGACCATTATCATAAACAGTTAATTTATGAACTGTAAATTTTGAAGCAGATTCCTAAAATCAATGCATTTTATTGGGCATTAATTATCAGTGCCAATACAATGGGAGAAACGGCAGGGGATTTAATCTCTCAACCTCTTAATTTAGGATACGGTGGCGGAACAGTTGCCTCGCTCATTTTGTTCCTTATTGTATTGACAATTTCCATTTTTTGAAAAAACCAAAAACCACTTCTATATTGGATCGTAATAACAGTAGCAAGTACATTAGTTACTACTATTTCCGACTTTCTTTCCAAAGCCTTATCGGTCACTTATTAAGGGGTAACGCAGGAAACAGGATCTATTTATGCCACCGTTTTGTTAGTTTTTCTATTGGCCTTCACTTTTGGCATTTGGAAATGGCATTCCAAAATAGACACGATTGAAGGTGGATTAAGTAAGACCCCTGAATTTTTATATTGGCTGGCTATTTTGACGTCCAGCACACTAGGAGCAGCATTAGGCGATTTATTAGTACACGACGCGCCTTTGGGTTTTGCCGGCAGAACATTACTTTTAGTAAGCTTGCTGATGGTTGTTGTTTTACTGGTGTTTTTTTACTAGAGTAGCAAGAGAATTTTTATACTGGTTGGCTATCATTTTGACACACCCAATTGGCGCGACAATGGCAACTATTTGACAAAACCAGAAGGAATAAATTTAGAAAATATAAAGGCAAGCATGGTTTTAATCCTTGTTTTTATTGTTGTAATTGCAACCGGCAAATTAGTTCTTAAAAAACAACCCGAATAAAAAACCCATAGTTGTTGTGTCATAAGAAAAGATTGTACTGCAATTAGCGTACTTATGATAACCATTTCTGCACCAAATTCATTCTCTTAATTTCATATATTTTCCCAGCGAAGTAAGAATATTGTAATCAAACAGCTAAGAACAGAAATTAATGCCGGCTAAACTGCCAGTTCTGGAAACTCAATTTAACAGGAAACAAAAACAATCCTTTATTTTTTTATAATATTAATTGGTATATTTGATAAAACGAGGAAAGACGACTCTTTTTTAGATTTATCTACCCGAAGTAATCCTAAATAACCAGCACTTTATTGGAAAAATCCAAAAATAAAGAAAAGCTGATCTAAAATTTTATCAAAAAAAGAGTAATGAAATTATCGAAACTATTTAAAGAATTTTACGAAAGTGAAAAAGCAGGAGGTATAATTCTACTGATTGTCACCATTGTTTCTCTTTTGTTGGCTAATTCTCCCATTCAGTCGAACTACATTGGCTTTTGGCAATTCGATGTTGGTGGACACAGTATCACCCATTGGATAAATGATGGATTGATGGCAATTTTCTTTTTACTTATTGGTTTGGAACTGGAACGCGAAATTTACAAAGGCGAACTCTCGGATATAAAAAATGCTTCTTTTCCTCTCATTGGTGCTATGGGCGGTTTTCTGCTTCCTGCGGCTATTTTTCTTTTATTCAATTATGGGACAGCTACGCAATCAGGAGCAGGTATTCCCATGGCAACGGATATTGCATTTGCCATAGGAATCTTATCCTTATTAGGGAATAAAGTACCCATCTCACTAAAAATATTTCTTACAGCATTAGCTGTTATGGACGATCTAATAGCAATAATAGTGATCGCTATTTTTTATACCAAAACGATCATTTGGACTAACCTATTGATTGCATTAGCGCTATTCAGTATTTTGCTTTTACTGAACCGTCTTAAAGTTAAAAATCTAATTCCCTACCTACTTGGAGGTATTGCCATGTGGTATTTTATGTATAATTCAGGGGTTCATGCTACAATTACGGGCGTTTTACTGGCTTTCGCCATACCCTTTGGTAACGGAGATAAAAATTCGACCTCCTATATTTTACAACACGTTTTACATAAGCCTGTGGCATTTATAATTTTACCTCTTTTTGCCATTGCTAACACTGGTATTGCGATAGGAGCTGATTGGCAAGATGGATTAGGAGAAGCCAACAGTATTGGAATCATTGCAGGTCTTATAATAGGAAAGCCTTTGGGTATTTTTGCTTTTGCTTTTTTGGGGGCCTCGCTCGGACTTTGCAAACTTCCTGAAGACTTAAAATGGAAAAATATTATTGGCGTAGGACTTTTGGGTGGTATAGGATTTACAATGTCCATTTTTATAACTATCCTTGCTTATGAAGATGCAACCCTTATTAACAGTTCCAAAATAGCAATTATAATTGCTTCACTTGCCGCAGGAATTGTAGGGTTTTTATTTTTAAAGATGACCTTAAAAACGCGATAGCCCGCATTTACAAATCATAGTCATAGCAGTTAGAATGGCCTGGCATTGCCCCCTGACTTTTTATAAATTAATAACACCATTACCCCTCGAAAATGTTATGGTGTTTTTTGTTGATTCTATTTTGTATTTTGCAGCAGTATTTCTTTCTAAAACAACAACATGAACACGACACATACCGATTGTATCATCATAGGAGCTGGCTTATCCGGAATAGGCGCTGCCTGTCATTTGTCCCGTAAAAATCCCGATAAAACCTATGTGATTTTAGAAGCAAGAGCAGAACTTGGAGGCACCTGGAGTTTGTTTAAATACCCGGGAATCCGTTCTGATTCGGATATGTATACTTTTGGCTATTCCTTTAAAACATGGGAAGACCAAAAAACGTTCGCAGACGGACCTTCTATCTTGAAATACCTGAATGAAGCGGCCGACGAATATCAAGTAAGAGATCATATCCGATACCAACAAAGTGCCGTTTCGTATAACTTTGATACCAAAGAAAAATTATGGACGGTAACTACTGTAAACAGTTCCACAGCGGAACAAACAGTTTACACGTGCCAGTTTATCTTTAGTTGTAGCGGTTACTATAATTACAGCAAAGGCTACACCCCCAAATTTAAGGATCAGTCGCATTTTGAAGGTCAAATAATCCATCCTCAACAATGGCCTGACAAATTAGCTGTTGCCAATAAAAAAGTGGTAGTAATTGGAAGTGGAGCCACAGCGGTTACCATCGTACCTGAACTTGCTACCGAAGGAGCTCAGGTTGTAATGTTGCAGCGATCGCCAACTTATATTGCCGCCTTGCCCAATAAAGACAAGATTGCCGACCGATTGAAACACCTATTCCCAAAAAAAATAGCATACAGGCTAATCCGCTACAAGAATATTTTCTACTCGATTATCTTTTTTAATCTCTGCAAGTTATTTCCAGAAGCGATGAAAAACTTCATCATCAACGGTGCTAAAAAAGGCTTGGGTGACTTTCCAGTAGACCCTCATTTTATTCCCAACTACAACCCATGGGAACAGCGTTTTTGCATTGCCCCAAACGGAGATTTTTTTAGAGCCATCAGGAAAGGCAAAGCGACAGTGGTTACAGACCATATCGATCGTTTCTTACCCAATGGAATTTTATTAAAATCGGGCGAGACATTAGCGGCTGATATTATCATCACGGCAACAGGTCTTAATTTAGTGGCCTTCGGAGGAGTAAAAATTCAATTGGATTCAAAGCCCTTTGATGTTTCTAAATCTTTTGTTTATAAAGGCCTAATGTTAAGTGACCTACCCAACTTCTTTATTTTTGTGGGCTATACCAATGCGTCGTGGACGTTGAAAAGTGATCTTACCAGCGAATATATTTCACGGGTTTTAAAATATTTAGACAAACATAATTACAAAGCGGTAGAAGCAAAAGTAATTGAGACTGATTTAAAACCGGTTCCGCTACTTAACCTCAACTCTGGATACATCAACCGATCAGCGAATATGCTTCCCAGTCAAGGAAATAAGGCCCCTTGGCGCATTTATCAAAACTATGTTTTAGATTATAAAATGCTCCGACTGGATTCCGTGAAAGACAAACGACTAAAGTTTTTTTAAAAATTAGACGCTCGAAACAAATGCAATATTTAAATTAATAATTTCAAACTCTATTGAACTTACTGAGTAAAAATTGCAAATTATCAATTACTTTTAGTAGTCCGCGGGTAATTTTTTTTACTGAAATAATATTCCCAGTTTTTCTTTAAGATTATTTTCTTTTTTTGTAGAGATGTGCTGCTGCTAATAGTATAAGTGCAAAAATCAAGATAGAGCCCCACCAAAACCAATGCATTCCCATAAATGAGTAGCCATCCATGAGCATTCCTTCATGTCCTGTAGTATTCATAATTTTATCGTATTAGCAAGATATAGTGCTCCTGCGGTTATAATTGTACTGAGATTTTGCACCTCTTTTCAAAGCAATACTCAAGCTCGTATTTTAGAAAAACACGTTCTGAGTGTGATTAATAATTGACATTCAACCCAAAACCCACTCCCATATCACTATCATAATGGGTGGTGATTCCAAGATTTTTGCCAATAATGTATTTTAATCCTGCCATGTATTCTTTATCAGTATTAACCATAAAGGCCATTCTCAAGCGTTTTGCAACTGGAATATCTTCTCGCATTAACTGCATTCTTATATTTCCATCATGATATACTTCAGCTTGCGCAATTATTAGTAGTGGCAGTGTGTAACTAAAACCTAAACTTACTTGAATACGTTGGTCTTTAGTACTTTTTTGACCAAAAATATTTTTCTCTACTTCATTATAACCTAGCTTTCTGTATCGAGCATCAAAACCAATAAAGGGCATAAACCATTGATTTCTTCCAATGTATCTACCTATATGTGTTTCTGATTCATAACCATGATCATCATTATATCCTAAGCGCCATTCTGTAGCAAAACTCCAACGCGCACTTTGTACCATTGCTTGCCCATCATTTCCGTTAGTAGCAAAATCATTTTCAGCCATAAAATGCAATCCGTTACTTTCTGATTGCAACTTTTTATAGGCTACTGCTTTATTTGGTAAGTAGGGGTTTAGTTGCGAATTTTCATAGCTAAACACTCTATTCATACCTGCCATCATGTGATAGAGAATGTGACAATGAAAGAACCAGTCTCCATCAGCATTTGCTGCAAATTCAATCACATCTGTTTCCATAGGCATGATATCCAATACATTTTTTAATGGAGCGTAGTCCCCTAGTCCGTTTAACACTCTAAAATCGTGTCCATGTAAGTGCATTGGGTGACGCATCATGGAATTATTGAACAACGTGATGCGAACAATTTCTCCTTTTTTAATTAAAATTTTATCTACTTCTGAAAGTACTTTATTATCCATACTCCACACATACCGATTCATATTCCCTGTTAATTCGAACCGTATTTCTCGAACAGGAGCGTTTTTGTCAAGTGTAGTCTTCGTAGGCGATTTTAGCATTCCATAATTCAAGGTAGTGATATCTCCATTCATTACATGTTTTGAATGCTCCATTTCAGCATCCATTTTCATTGGCTCTTTGTCCGATTTAGAATGGTCCATTCCAGCATCCATTTTCATTGGCTTCTTGTCTGCAGCCCCAACTATTTCTGGATACATCACCGTATTCATATCCATTTTTTGCATAGACATGTCCATTCCCATGTCATTCATAGTTCCGTCCATATTCATCATGTTATTCATCATCTTCATGCCTTCAAAATATTTTAGTTTTGGCATTGGACTACTTAATTGTTTAATCCCTTGACCAATATAAATTGATGTTGATTTAGTTCTGTCTTCGGGTGTAGCTAAAAATTCATACGAAGCATTTCCAGCAGGAATTGTAACAATGACATCATAGGTTTCAGAAACACCAATGATTAATCGATCCACTTCTAAAGGTTCAACATCATTTCCATCATTAGCCACTACAGTCATTTTTCCACCGGCATAGTTTAACCAAAAATAAGATGAGGCGCCACCATTAGAAATTCGTAAACGTACTTTATCACCTGCTTTAAATTGCGAGAGTTGACTTTCATTCTGTCCGTTTATTAGAAATTTATCATAGTAGATATCACTCACATCCATGGCCAACATACGTTTCCATTCGTTGGTTAATTTGGTTTGAAAATGTCCTGCTTTAATAGCTTCGGCATAACTTTGCGTGGTTCCTTTTTTAATAGCAAACCAATCGGAAGCATTGTGCAACATCCGATGCACATTCTCAGGTTTATAATCGGTCCATTCACTTAAAATTACTGGGATTTGCGGAATATCATCTATTCCATTTCTAAAGGTTGGATCATCTGATTTTTTATTTAAAATCATAGAACCGTACATTCCTATTTGCTCTTGCAAACCACTATGGCTGTGGTACCAGTGTGTTCCTGATTGAATTATTGGGAATTTATACACAAATTCCGCTCCTGGTTCAATAGGCATTTGCGTCAAAAAAGGCACACCATCTTCTTTATTGGGCAACATTAAACCATGCCAGTGCAAAGAGGTAGACTCCTTCAAATGATTGTAAACATGAATTTCGGCTGTATCACCTTCGGTAAAAGTTAATGTAGGCATAGGAATTTGTCCATTTACTGCAATGGCTCTTTTTTCTTTCCCTGAAAAATTAACAATCGTATCGCGAACATGTAGGTCGTAGCGAACCGTTCTTGACGGCGCACTTTTAACTAATTTCTTAACAATCCCCTCTTTGACAGTCGTATTGGTTGCAGAAACAGTAGCATGATTACCGTGGAAATCTTCTGTTGCTGCTTTAGACTCAACAGGTTTTGCTTTTACTGAAACCGCTGTTTTCACTATTGGCTTTGACGCTTGTTTCTTCTGCACCGGTTTTTTTTCTGGTTGTGCCTTTTCTTTAATCAAATCCATACCACACTTAGGACATTTTCCGGGTTTAGTAGCATGAATTTCAGGATGCATTACACAAGTATAGGTTACAGGCTGTACCTGTTGAATAGCCATTTTTCTGGAAATATTTCTGTCATTGCTATTTTCCGCTTGCACAAAAGTACCAATAAACAGAATCAAAACTATTAGTATTATTCTCATTTTTAACATTCTAAATTTTGAATTAATTATTATTTTTTCTAAATCGGTTTAACATTACCAACGCAAAAAGAAGCAGCACAATTACTAAAATTAACCAAAATGGATTCATTCCCATGAAAGAATATTCTCCCATATGCATTTCTCCGTTACCGTTATTTAACATGATTCTTTAAGCTTGTGGTTAGATTAAATATTAATGATGCGCTTTATGATCTTCTTTCTTTTCTGGTTTTTTATTCATCGTTTTCATTTTTTTCATGTCCATTTTTTTACCTTTCATTGTTTCCATCATTTTCATCATCTCGGGACTATCCATCATCTCTTTGCACATTCCAGACATCATAGCATCATCTCCTTTTGATAATTCCATCATGTTTGCCATCATACTTTTCATCATTTCGGGATTATCCTTCATTCCTTTCATCATTTCGGACATCATACCTTTCATCATTTCCGGATTTTCCTTCATTATTACCATCATTTTAGCATGATTCTCTTTCATCATTTCTGGATTATTCTTCATCATTTCTGACATCATACTTTTCATCAATTAGGGATTTTCCTTCATCATTGTCCTCATTTTCGCTTGACTATCTTTCATCATTTCCTTTTCTTTCTCCTGCATCATCATCATACCACTTTTGCTGTTCATAAGTATACCCATCATCTCTTTAGACATACTTTCATTATTAGCAATCTCATTCATAATTTCCATTCTCTTATTTGACTTTGAGAGAACCTGATTGGTTGACTGACAGGAATATAGAAGGCCAATTAACCCAATCGATAATATAATTTTTTGTGCTGTTTTCATGATATTGAATTTATTTGTTAAAACTATTAACCCAATAAAGGTCTGCGTTTTAAAACGAAAAAACCTTGTTGAATTTTGAAAAAAATTTATATAATCACTTCCTATTTTTATTCAAAATTAAGGCTAGTCAACGAACCGAATTTCATTCTTTTCTTAGTAGAAAATCACTTGCACTTTTTCTATTACACTACGATTGCACTTTCATATTGTTTTTTTACGAACAATTTCAACAGAACATTTTGCATGAAGTGCAACGGACTGTGAAACCGATCCTAATAAAAGACGGTCGATAAGACCATAACCATGCGATCCAAGAACAATTAAATCAGCGCCAAACTTTTCCGCTTCATCAACAATAACAGTTTTAGGAACTCCCTCTATTGCCTGCGTTAAAACTGCAAGTTCAGGATTTTTATTTCTAATAATTTCCGCTGCTGCAGCTACAGACTTCTCTGCAAATTGCAAAGAATTCATATTAGCATCGTCGTAATATTCCGTTAAAACTCCCATTGGAGCCACATTCATAAGAGTATCTCCATCATAAACTGAGATGATTTTTACTTTTGTATTTAGAGGTAAAGTCCAATGAGCAAAATCTTTGACCATTGCTAAACTAAAAGGCGAACCATCGGTTGCTAATATTATTTTCATTTGAGTATACTATTTTTTAGTTATTGAAAATCAATTAATTAAAAAATAAAACCAATTAAAATCGTACTATAAAGTTAAGAAAATTTCTTCGCATTCAATGTAATTTTCCATATTTAAAACAACCCAAACCTAATTTGCAACCGAGCATAATACAAGTTGTAACTCCAAAAAATTGCAACAACTTCTTTATTTAAAGCTTTAAACTTCGTAATCTTAATGCATTTGCGATGACAGAAACCGAACTAAAACTCATTGCCAAAGCAGCTATCATTGGCGAGAGCAAAACTCCAAAAAACGGATACAAAACTCCCGCAGCAATTGGAATTCCCAATACATTATAGAAAAAGGCAAAGAATAAATTTTGTTTAATATTTTTCATAACCGCGTGGCTTAAATTCTTGGCCTTAACTATTCCTTGTAAATCGCCTTTTACCAACGTAATTTTAGCACTTTCAATAGCTACATCCGTTCCGGTTCCCATAGCAATGCCTATGTCGGCTTGCGCCAAAGCAGGAGCATCGTTGATTCCGTCCCCCGCCATGGCTACAATTTTCCCTTCGGATTGTAGTCGTTTAATTTCTTTGAGTTTATCTTCTGGTAAACAACCCGCTTTATAAGAACTTAAATGCAATTCCTGAGCGACTGCTTTTGCCGTATTTTCATTGTCACCCGTCATCATAATCACCT
This sequence comes from Flavobacterium omnivorum, assembly GCF_900099915.1. Taxonomy (GTDB): domain Bacteria; phylum Bacteroidota; class Bacteroidia; order Flavobacteriales; family Flavobacteriaceae; genus Flavobacterium; species Flavobacterium omnivorum. The sequence continues at coordinate 358,406 of NZ_FNDB01000001.1, read as the reverse complement.
CAACACCTTGACGTATTAATTCTTTTATGGCTTCGACACTTGTTGGTTTTATGGCATCCGTTATCGACACAAACCCCGCTGCAATTCCGTCAACTGAAATATAGGAAACTGTTTTACCTAATTTTTGCTCAGCGATAATCTGATTTTCCAGTTCGGGCGAAACTGTAGCGCTCACTTGTTCCATCAATTTTTTATTTCCCAGCGCTACTTTTTTATTGGTTACCGTACCTGTAACCCCTTTTCCAGAAACCGCTTCAAAATCCTTCACTTCGATTAATGAAACGGTTGCAGCTTTCGCAAAATTGACTACGGCTTGCGCCAAAGGATGTTCGCTGTACTGATTTAGAGAAGCGATGCTTTGCAATAAAGAATCATCATCATTATTTATAGCGAATACTTTCTCTACAGAAGGTTTTCCTTCCGTAATTGTTCCTGTTTTATCGGTAATCAGAACATTTACTTTGTTCATATTTTCCAGGGCTTCCGCATTTTTTATCAACACTCCAGATTGGGCTCCTTTCCCTACACCCACCATCACTGACATTGGCGTGGCTAATCCCAAAGCACAAGGACAGGCAATAATTAATACCGCAATCGCATTAATAAATCCGTAAACCAATGCAGGTTCCGGTCCAAATTTTGCCCAAACAAAAAAAGTGATTACTGAAGTAATAACAACTATTGGCACAAAATATTTGGCAATTTTATCAGCTAGTTTTTGAATTGGAGCTCTGGAACGACTCGCATCATTTACCATTTGCACAATTTGCGAAAGTACCGTTTCTGAACCTATTTTTTCGGCAATCATCACAAATGATTTGTTGCCGTTTATGGTTCCGGCAATAACGGAATCATCAATCTTTTTGTCAACGGGAATAGGTTCTCCCGATATCATGGATTCATCAATCGTACTTTCTCCATCGGTAATCTTCCCATCTACCGGTATCTTATCTCCCGGTTTCACCCGTAACAAATCCCCTTTTTTTATATCATGAATGGAGATTACTTTATCATTTCCATCAATCACCAAAGTGGCTTCGGTTGGAGCCAGTTTCAACAATTCTTTTATCGCTCCGCTGGTTCTACTATGTGCTTTGGCTTCTAAAAGCTGACCCAGCAAAACTAAAGTTAGGATTACCGTTGTTGCTTCAAAATACAGATGCACTGTTCCGCCTTCTGTTTTGAATTCATTTGGAAAAAGTTCCGGAAAAAACAGGCCAAATACACTAAATAGAAAAGCGACCCCAGAACCGATTCCGATGAGCGTAAACATATTTAAATTCCATGTAATTAGAGACTTCCAGGCACGCACAAAAAACATCCAACACGCATAAAAAACCACGGGAAGTGATAATCCAAACTGTACCCAATTCCAACTTGACATATCCATTAATTTCATCAAAGGATTATTAGGTATCATTTCTGACATCGCAATGATAAAAATAGGCAGCGTAAAAACAACGGCAATTTTCATTTTACGCACTAAGTCAAGATACGTCTTGTTATCTTCGCTTTCGCTAGGTTCCATAGGTACTAAATCCATTCCGCATATCGGACAGGAACCCGGCCCTTCCTGGATTATTTCAGGATGCATGGGGCAAGTGTACATTGTTTTTGCGGGAATTAAATCGGGTGCTTTTACCAAATCCATTCCGCAAACAGGACAATCTCCCGCTTTGCCATATACTTTCTCCCCTTCGCAATGCATGGGACAATAATATTTTCCTGCCGCATTCTTGGGGATGTCTGTTTCCTCTATATGATGGTGACTGCCTTTCTCGTGTTGATGTGTTGGAGTACCACAGCACGATTTCGCAACTGGCTCTTCCGCTTTTTCATCAGCTGCAACATTGGTTGAACTCAATTCGGGTTCTTTTACTAAATGCATTCCGCAAACGGGACAATCACCCGGTTCGTCATATACTTTATTGCCTTCGCAATGCATAGGGCAATAATATTTTCCTGCCTTATTCTCGGGTATCTTGGCTTCGTCTTTATGATGTTGATTACTGTTTTTGTTTTGTTGACCTATTGGAGTACCGCAGCAAGATTTCCCAGCTGGCCCCTCGATAGTTTTTTCTTCAGCAGCTACCGGCTTGCTTATCTCAATAGAATAATTCCCGGCAGCAGCTATGGCTTCTTGCAACTGTGTAGTAGGAATATGTTTTTCCATTGTGATGGTTGCTAATGATGGCTCTAATGAAACAACAGCTTCAACCCCATCAATAGCATTCAGTGTTTTCTCCACTTTGCTGCGACAACCATCGCAACTCATTCCGGTAATGGTAAAGGTATGTTTCATTTCTTTGCATTTTTAAATTAACATTACAAATATCCGAATGAGACTACTTTATTTTGTTACACAATTCTGGATAAGCTTTGTATAATTTACAATTCATCGAGCTGTTTTCTATTTTTATCCTTCAATTGCTTGAAATGGGTCGGGGTAAAACCAGTAGTTTTTTTGAATTGATTACTTAAATGCGCCACATTACTATAGTTCAGCTGGAATGCAATTTCACTTAACGTCATTTCGTTGTAGATTAATAGTTCTTTTGCCCGTTCAATTTTTTGAGCAATAAAATAATGTTCGATTGTTGCCCCCTCTTTTTCTGAAAATAGCTTACTCAAAATACTATAATCCTGCCTTAAATCTGCGGCTAAATAATTTGACAAATTACCTTTCAGTTGTTCCTTTTTATAATGTACCAAGCCAATTATTAAATTTTTAATCCTTTCGACAGTCTTATTTTCCTTATCATCTAATAGTTCAAAACCAAGTAAGCTCAGGTTTTTTGACAGCAATTGCACTTGACTTTCGTCCAAATCACTTCTAATTTCTACTTCCCCTAATTGCATCGCAAGAATAGAAAGCCCCATTTTTTCCAACTCTGCCGAAACGGCCATTTCACAACGGCCACAAACCATGTTTTTTATATAAATTTTCACTTTATTACTTTTTGCTTTCGAGACGAATAATCATTTCATTCATTTGCTTAATTTCTCTTTCTTGAGCAGCAATTATATCTTCAGCTAATTTTTTGACTTCTGGATCTTTAAAATCTACATTACTACTTGTCATGATGGCGGATGAATGATGAGGAATCATAGCTTTCATATATTGTACGTCTCCAATAAAAGTTTGTGTTCTTAAAAGATAAAATGTTCCAAAAAATGTAAAAGTAGCAAAGACTATTATTGCAAAATTAATTTTAGTATTTGGGTACATTTTCCACATGAAAAGTAACATACTGACGGTCATTACCGCAATCATTAAAGTAGTCATTTAAAAACGAGTAATACTATTATAAATATGACTGAATTCAGCAACATTTAAAAACATTATCAGATACATGAGTATAAATGAAACGGCCATTATTAGGGCAAATTTTGCGTAAGGCTTGTTCTTTGATTCTCTGTTATTATGCTCCATAGTTTTGTTTGTTTTTATTTTAGTTCTTGATTGCCATTCGATATAATTATCAGATAACGTCTTTTTTATAATTATTTGAATTTTTAAAGTGTTTTCAAAGCTACTTAACGCAGAACTAATTCAGCCAATTTTTTTATCATAAACACCAAGTAAAAAGGTTTTAACTTTTCATCCACGCCATTAAATCGACTCCATTGCGGAATATTGACCTTCACTAATTATGGTCTAGGCAGCGGTAATTACTACTTTTTGGGTTGCGTCCATTTCTGATTTAATTTCAATCATTGAGCTAGATTCAACTCCACTTTTAACAATCCCGTTTTTAATTTTTCGAATTATATATTAATTGCTTATTTTGCTCAAATGACAGCATCTTTGGGAGTAAATAACCTTTCCTATCAGTTTGGATTTATTTTGCCAATACCGGAATATAGGACCGCAACGCCAGGTTATAATTGAGTATTTTCATTCCAATTTGCACTAATTTACAATCCGAATTAAAAGAAATCTGAAGTCTGGATTAATAAATGAAGGAAACTTTGGCTACAAGATATTCAACGCCTTAATGGTTTTTTTCACTTTTACAAGATAATCATCGCAGGACATTCCGGTAACAGTATAGGTATGGTTCATCGGGTTATTCTTAAAATCCGTCTTAAGGATTTAGCATTAAGACGGATTTGGCTAAATAAAAAATCAATTTCTATTTTTTGTCAGTATTTAAATTTTCGGAAACAGGCTCCGTTAATTTCATGCCACACTTAGGACATTTATCATTCAATTTCCCTTGAACTTCAGGATGCATTGGACAAGCATACATCGTTGGATTATTTTTCATCATTTTTGTGTCATTACCCATCATGGTTGAATCAGTATGCATCATCATCGTAGAGTCAGAATTCATCATGTTGGTATTATCATCCATCATATGAGTATCATTTGTTGGATTTTCTTTATTTTTTTGGTTACAAGAAATTAACACAAAAGCAGCCATCAGGGTAAAAAAAAATATTTTTTTCATGATTAAAGTTTGTTAATTACAGATGAATTTCTGCATAGTAATATTATGAAGAAATAGCTTTAAATTTGTTATGTTTTTATTGATTTAAATTACATAATTCACTGTACACGAGTAGCAAAACAGAACTAATTTCATCCATTTTTTCAACAAAAAAACAAATAATATTCTGCATCGCACCTTTTTATGTAATTTCTTATCATTATATATTTGACATTTTGTACAAAAGCTATTTTTGCTTTTTAAAAACCAATTGATATACTATCTCTTTTACTTTCTATCCAATTAATCAACACTTTTTTATTTTCTTGTGTAAGTATGGCATTTTTATGTATCAGTGTGTACGACGCTAATGGCATTTCATCAGATTCAATTTGCTTAACAATTCGTTCTAATTTGTTTCCCTGCTTGCGTTGAGAATAATCGCCAAACGTACTGAAATTCAAGTTTTCTTTACCTTCTATAATATGACTATCCAAAAACATTCTCGCGGGTTGAATGTAAGAGTACCACGGATATTGTGTGTTGTTACTGTGACAATCATAACAAGAAGTTCGCAAAATGTTTTTTACATCGGATGGAACGGCGTAAATTTTGCTGAAATGGCTTGGTAAAACCTGCCCGTAATCTAAATTGCGGGCAGGTTGATAAAATTGTATCAGCAAAAAAATAATCAAACCTAAAATGAATATTTTTTTGACACTAATTTTCATTTAAAATGTTTTTCTTACAGATCCGCAAGTCAGCATTTGGGAACCAAAGTATGGATTTTTGATTTCCTTAGTTTCACTTATCCAATAACCACTTTTCCCTTCGTCATACATTGGACAATAATCTTGATACAATTTTTGAGTAGTTCCAAAAGTTTTTATCAAATCATTGATGTCTTTGCTCAACATGGCAAAATGTTCTCTTTGATGTTCAATTTTCCCAGAATTATCGCCAATATGTTCTGCATGCTCCTTTGCATCATCTGCGATATCAACATATTCCTTTTTCAATTTCGCATCTAGTGATTTTGAATCTATACTATTTAACGTCGAATATATAGCTTTCCCCGCGTTTGCAGCTCCTTTTGAATCATCTTTCACAAGAGCATTTTTAAGTTTTAAATAATTGCTTACAATTTCATTAATTGTAAACGAAGTTGCCGAAACTGTTTTTGTGGTAGCCCCAGCATTTTTTGTTTCTGCATCAGTGGTACTGGCGTCCTCTTTTTCCGTTGTTGCACTTTGCGCCACTTTTTCGGTTAGTTCCATACCACATTTTGGACATTCTGCGCCTTTTTCACCGGTAACTTCAGGATGCATCGGACACGAATACAATTCCGAAGTCGTTTTGGTTACAACTGGAATATCAGTTTGCGTTTCTTTGTTTTTTTGGTTGCAAGAAACGGATACTAATGCTAATGTGATTATTGATAGGATTGTATTTTTCATTTTAATAAATTATTAATTGTTAATTATTTTATTCAATTGTCATACTTTTTGACGACATCTTTTTTTAGAATCCAGTTGAAACCCAGTATCACCTATCTTATTTTGAAACATTAAAAAAGTTATATTCTAAATTCAGATAGAATCCATTTGGCGCAGACCGTAACATAGAACTGTACAATTCGTGCCTATACGCAACATCAATTCGTGCCTGACTGTTGATGATAAATTGAATGGAAGGCACAATGTCTAAATACGATTTTCCGTTTTCGTTTAATGTCTGCCCAACAAATTCAAACATTGTATTAATATTTGTCTGTTTAAAACTAGTGTATTTTTTTGGATACATCAATCTTCCAAAAGACAAGGTATAATTAGTTGCGTTATCACTTTGCGCTGTTGGAAATCTATAATTAGGTTTATTATCAAAAGCCTTTTCAAAACTAATCGAAGCACTTATGGCTATCTTTTTTATAAGCTGTGTAGCGACAATTCCCGTTTCAAAACCAGTATTGTGCCCCATAATTTCTATCTGTTCCTGATGGATATCGGCATTATTAAAACTGTATCTTCCAAATGCTGCCATTCGAAAATGACTTTGTAAATCATCCGTGGAAAGGAAGCGATATTTAGTATAAAAACTGGCGCCTTCAGTAACCAATTGATTACTTCTATTGCTGACAAACATGGATGTTCTCACCATCAAATTTTTATTTATACCCCAAGTTACTTCGGGCATGAGATGATAACTGTATCCTGATTTCATTTGCTCCTTAAAAATGGATTGTGCCAAACGAATTCCTACTGAACCGGCAGGAACATTACTTGCCGGATCAGTTACCACAAAAAGCTCCTGAGCTGATATTCCCTGAATAAGAAAAAGCGTTAATATTGTTAAGAATTTTCTCATTAAATTATAGTTTTAATATGGTAATCATCTTCATTATCTAATGAATAGGAAGCCGTTTTTGAAAACGTTTTAAGCAATTTTTTATGCTCTTTTTGAGTTACATACCCTTTATCATAAATTTTCAATTTTGTTTCTCCGTTACTATTCTGAAGTTCTTCACCTAATAAAACCAAAGTGGAACCGTTAAATAAAATAGTTTTATCTGCTTGGATTTTTAAGCTTTCCGCAGGCATTGTGACTACTAATGAACCAATAAAGAAACCTGCTTTTTCAACAGCTTCTTTCAGTACTCTTGGCATTATTTTACTATCTTTTTTAAAATAAACCGTAAAGGTATTCGTGTTCAAATCAGTACTCACGCTATCCACACCATCAGTTGCTTTCAGTTGTTTGTTGATCGCATTGGAACACATAGAACACGTTAAACCTGTAGCAATTATTTCCGCTTTTGAGATTTGAGCGTAAGATTTTAAGCTTGTCATTAAAACCAAACAAGCGATACCAATGAATTTTAAATTTATATTTTTCATTTTCATTATTTTTTGATATGTATTATTATTTGTTCCTCCGTAGGATTGATAGCAACGAGTTTTCCCGATGCATCAAATAGATACGAATTGGGTAATGCTTCTACTCCAAAAAGCAATGCTGATTTAGCATCAAAGCCTTTAGCGTCAATTAATTGCTCGTATGCTAATTTATCTTTTTGAATGGCATTAATCCATTTCGTTTTATCTGTATCAAGCGATATCCCAACAATTTCGAAGTTTTCATCTTTATAATCATTATACAATGGAGCCAGTTTTTTATTGGCTATTCTACATGGCGCGCACCAAGAAGCCCAAAAATCAATTAAGACCGTTTTTCCTTTTAGCGAAGCCAAATTTATTGTTAACTCTTTATTGTTATTAAGTTCTAAATCAGGTAAACTATCTCCAATTTTCATTTGGGCTGTTGCAGTTGAAATACTGATTAACAAACTGAATAGCAGTATTATTTTTTCCATATTATATTCCTTTAAACACTTATTTAATCGTTTCAACAGTTTTACCACACGTCATCATTTGAGATCCGTAATATGGATTTTTTACTGCATTTTCTTTGCTCAACCAGTTCGCACCTTTACCGCCGTTTGCCATTGGACAAAACTGAAGATAGACTGGTGTTTCATATTTAGCCACTTTGATCAATTCGTACATTGATTTTGAAAGTGGAATAAAAACTTCTCTTTGTTTTTTTATGTCTTGCGTTGCCACAATTTCTTTGGAACCAACCATTAAACCTTTCATTTCTTTCATCCAAACCATGTGAACATTCATCGCAAGCTCGTCCATCTTAACTACATCTGCAGCCGTCAGAAAATCTTTAGAGATAATGGATGCTGCTTTTCCATCTGTTTTCACCAAAGCATCTTTCAACAAGAAATAAGTATCAAACACAACTTTTAAAGGTGTGTCTACTTGCTCTTTTACAACTGTATTTTCAGTGTGATTGGCATGATTTGAATGATTTTCTGTAGTAGTGGTTTCCATTTTCATTTCGGTAGAAACGGCTACTTTTGCCTCTCTTTCATATTGGCAACATCCGTGTAATGCATCATAAGTAGCATCTGGAGCAAGAAATTTATCACTGTCGTAACCCGCTAAAGCAACCCTTTTTAAGATTTCGTCCTGACTCGTTTTAGTAGAATCATACGTTAGTGTTGCCATTTTCGTGTCTTTGTTCCACTCTACCTTTGCCACTTTCTTTAAAGTTCCAGCAGTTTCGATAGTGCTTTTACACATGTCACAGTTTCCATATATTTTAACGATTTCGGTTTTACTGTTTTTAATTTGCGCGCTCGCAAATGTGACTGAAAGCAATAGTGTAATTGCCATCAATATTTTTTTTATTGAGTTCATTGTATATTAATTTTGAAGTGAAATAGTCGGAACAATAAGTAAACCATAGCTTGCACAGCTACAATTAAATGGTATTCGACAAAATTTAATGATTTTTTACAGCCTAAAATAGACTGAAACAAACAGTCTTTCGGCTGTCACAAAAGAAATTTAGCTTATTTTAGGGGGAAGCCAAATAGAACGGAAATCAGAGGAAATGAAGATTTCTGAGTAATAATAATTTTGCTTTTTAGTTGAAAAACTAAAGAGCTGATCGTTAAATTCTGCGTAATGAACTGAAGTCATTCCTAAATAAACGGTTGAACTGCTGCAGGTACTACTTTTGCAAGCACCTTTACAACCTTCATGTGATTTCTCATTTGAAGATTTTTCACTTTTACAACAATCTTTTTTATTCTTTTTTGGAGAGGACTCTTTTTTGCAACATTCCTTTTCGGTTTTTGTTCCACATGCCAAAGCCACAGTCGGTGTCATAAAGAAACCGATCATAACTACTAGCAGTATGTAAAACTTTTTAGACATTGCAAATTTTATTGAAGACAAAGGTAAAAAATTAATAAATAAAGGAAATAAATTTATTCCCAAATACGTGTTAAAATAGCATTTGTTATTTTCCGTCTCCTAATATCCCATTCATTATAGATTGTAATATAGACAATATGATGCTAAAAAATAAGGCGGTCAAAAAGGTATCCACACTAAATCCACCTACGATTTTTGTACACAACAAAATCATTAGTGCATTGATAATCAATAAAAACAAACCTAACGTAAGAATAGTAACCGGTAAGGTAAGAATAACCAATATTGGTTTGATAAATATATTGAGAAAGCCAAGAACAATTGCTACAATTAACGCGGTAGTAAATCCATCCACACGAACCCCAGGCATAAAGTTCGCAATCAGCAAAACTAAGGCCGAAGTAACAAGAATTTTAATTAGTAAGTTCATGGAGTTTTGTTTTAAAGTTTAATAAATGTAGTAAAAATTTAAAAGGATTGTATTTATTTTAAAAAGGAAGTTACTTTTTGATAAAATTCAGCTGGGTTTTCAGCATGAAGCCAATGTCCTGCTTTAGGAATAGTTTCGATACTTGAATGCGGGAAATGATGTTTTATAGTGTCAAAATCGCTATCTAAAATATACTTAGAATTCCCCCCACGAATAAATAACGTAGGTTTATCAAAAATGGCATTCTCTGACAGCGGAACTCCTATTTCTTCCATTTTAGCATTAAAAACGGCTAAATTAAAGCGGAAAGCCAATTGTCCTGGCTCTTGCCAATATAAGCTTTTCATCAAAAATTGTCTAGTTCCAAAGTCAGAAATAAACTGCGACATGATTTCTTCAACATCACTTCGGCTTGGTTTTAGTGAAAAATCAACGGCGTTTAGGCCTTCCAGAATTTCCTGATGGTGTTGCGGATAAAATTTTGGTCCAATATCCGCAACAATTAATTTACTTACTAGTTCAGGATGTGATATTGCCAATAGCATCGCTACTTTCCCGCCCATGGAATGTCCTACAATAGCAATATTCTCTAGCTTATGACCTTGACAATACTCGACAACATCCTGAACCATGATTTCATAACTAAAGTTTTCCGAGTGCAAGCTTCGTCCATGATTTCGTAAATCAAGAATATGAACCTGAAAATCAACGGCAAATTGCGTTCCTAGTGTTTTCCAATTATCCGACATTCCCAGAAATCCGTGAAGAATTAATAGTGGCTTGCCTGTTCCTTCTATCTTTGAATATAACATGTGATTTTTGATTGTGGATTAATGATTTTAGATAGTTGATTCCAATTTGGTCTATCCAGATTCATAAATCGTTTTTTTTTATGAACTATTTCAATTTTTGCAAATACATATTAACCACATTGTCCAGCCCCAGATAAATGGCTTCAGCAATTAACGCATGACCTATGGATACTTCGAGTAATCCAGGAATATTTTGTTTAAAAAACTGGATGTTATCTAAACTAAGATCGTGGCCTGCGTTAATGCCCAGTCCAAGTTCATTGGCCAAAATAGCAGATTCTGTGTACGGTAAAATTGCGTTTTGATTCCCCAAACCGTATTGACGTGCAAATGCTTCCGTGTACAATTCGATTCTTTCAGTTCCAATTTTTTTTGCTCCTTCGATCATTTCCAAAACTGGATCTACAAAAATAGAAGTCCTAATTCCGTTACGCTGAAATTCCTGAACGATTTCAGTTAAATAGGAGCCATGCTTAATAGTGTCCCAACCCGCATTTGAGGTTATTGCATCTATTGCATCTGGCACCAAAGTCACTTGAGTAGGTTTTATTTCTAAAACAAGATCCAGGAAAGTTTTCTCGGGATTCCCTTCTATATTGTATTCCGTATACACGATTGATTTGAGATCTCGAGCATCTTGATATCGGATGTGACGTTCATCCGGACGCGGATGAATCGTGATTCCTTGTGCTCCAAACTTTTGAATATCGGCTGCAACTTTTAATAAATCGGGCACATTTCCTCCACGAGCATTGCGCAAAGTGGCTATTTTATTGATATTTACACTTAACTTTGTCATTAAAATTCCTTTTTATTTTGATACTACTATTTACTTGAAGCAAAAATACAAAGTTAAATCTAGGAGTTTTTGCTTATTTTTGATTATTTTGCATCGAATATTGCCAATTGATTTATGACAGAAATTACAGAATATATAACTAACGATTTTAGAGCGATTGACAGTCAGGATAGTATTTCAACTGTTCAGGCTTTTTTTGACGGCAGTCACTTTTCGCATTTTCCAATAATTGAGGAAGGAATTTATATCGGAAGTATTGCAGGAGATGACATAGAAACTTTTGACCCTGAGAAGAAAGTGACTGATTATCGGTTTACACTTGAAGGTTTTTTTGCTAGAACCAATACTATCTGGCTTGATGTTTTGGAAGTATTTGCAAAAAATCATACCAATTTAATTCCAGTTTTAGATGAAAACAATGTCTATGTAGGGTACTACGAAATAGAAGATATTCTGAAATTTTTTCACGAAACCCCGTTCTTAAAGGAACCGGGTGCCATTATTGTGGTCAAAAAACCAATTTTAGATTATTCGATGAGTCAAATTACCCAAATTGTAGAGAGTAATAATGGTAAGCTTTTGGGCTTATTCATTTCTGAAGCAGATGTGGAAAGCGTGGAAGTGACCCTAAAAATAACGTTGGGCGCCATGAACGAAATAATCCAAACTTTTAGAAGATACGATTATGAAATCATCTCAGAGCATCAGGAAGACAGCTACATCAGTAATTTAAAGGAACGTTCTGATTATTTAGATAAATACCTTAATATATAGTTCTCATTTGACTGATTATTGGTTTAGTCCGTTACATGCCAAAATAAACAAATCACCATTAAACGATTCAATAAAAAGATGAAAGTAGCTATCTACGGCCAATATTATCAAAATAGTACCGAACCCATTATAAACGACATCTTTGTCTTTTTCAATAAAAATAAGGTAGAGATGATTATCGAGTCTCATTTTTTGTTGATGCTTAATGAACGGAAGATTGTCGAAAAAAAATATAAAACGTTCAGTTCTCATACAGAAATCGACTCCAGTTTTGATATGCTTATTAGCATAGGAGGAGATGGAACTATTTTGAGAGCCGCTACATTAGTGCGGGATTCAGGCGTTCCAATTCTAGGAATAAATGCTGGACGATTAGGATTTTTGGCAACTGTTCAAAAGGAGAACATTGCTGAATTTATGCAATTTGTAATAGATAAAAAATATACTATTTCTAAAAGAGCCTTGTTGAGTTTAAGTTGTTCGCCACCAAATGAATCTATTGAAGAAATCAATTTTGCGATGAACGAAATTACAGTTAGTAGAAAAGACACCACCTCGATGATTACGATTGACACGTATCTGAATGATGAATATTTGAACTCGTATTGGGCAGATGGTCTAATCATATCGACTCCCACGGGTTCTACCGGGTATTCTTTGAGTTGTGGCGGCCCCATTTTGACTCCTGATGTCAAAAGCTTAGTTATTACACCCATAGCACCACATAATTTAACAGCTAGACCATTGGTAGTGCCTGATGAAACTGAAATTAGATTGAAAGTTACAGGAAGGGAAGAAAACTATTTAGTTTCCTTAGATTCCAGAGTCACCTCTGTAAAAAATGAATCCATACTAACCTTAAAGAAAACTCCTTTTCAAATAAACATGGTGGAAATTCCGGAAGAAACTTTTTTAAAAACGTTGCGCAATAAATTACTGTGGGGAGAGGACAAGCGGAATTAAATCTATTTTTTCAAGAGCCATACGATTTTATCAAATTTTTCCGTTTAAATGAAACAAATGCATAATTAGCGGTTGTTACTGCACTAATTAGTAAAAAAAACTACATTTAGCAGAATGGGTATTGAAACGTAATGATAATTATTATATTTGCACGCAATTTTTGATTTAATGAACAAGATTTTTTATTTATTTATTTGCTTATTCTCAATGATGGGCGTTCAAGCTCAGTTACATGAGATTGGTATTTTTCTAGGTGGAAGTAATTATATTGGAGATGTGGGTCCTACAACTTACATCGCGCCTAATGAACTTGCTCTTGGAGTTCTTTTTAAATGGAATAAAAGTCCAAGACATGCTTACCGATTTTCTTATACACAATCTGAAATCACTTCAAGTGATTTAGATTCACAAGAAGCCGGCAGAAATCAAAGAGGCTATCGGTTTGAAAACAATTTAAAAGAAGTATCTGCAGGTCTTGAATTCAATTTTTTTGATTTCAACCTTCATGAATCAAGTGCTAAAATCACTCCCTATGTGTTCTCTGGCTTAAGTTATTTTCTAACAAAATATACCTTAACTAATACTCAAACGGGAAATTCGGTTAAAAGCAGAACAGAAAGAAGGAAATCAGTAGCTATACCAATGATTGTAGGAATCAAGTCAAACATCTCGCCCCGTTTCATATTAGCATTAGAAACCGGAGCAAGATATACATTGACTGACAATATAGATGGAAGTTACAATCAAAATTTTGGAAATATAAATAACAATGATTGGTACGTGTTCACAGGAGTTACGTTAACGTACACTTTTGGCCAAAAACCCTGTTATTGTGCAGAATAAAGAGATGAATTTACTACAGAATATTGACGTGGCAAAACTGCCAAAACATCTAGCCATCATCATGGATGGAAATGGGCGTTGGGCAAAACAGCAAGGACTTTTGAGAGCTTTGGGTCATGAAAGCGGAACAAAATCCGTAAAAGTAATCATAGAAGCCAGTGCCAAGCTAGGCATCGAATTCCTTACTTTATATGCCTTCTCGACCGAAAACTGGAACAGACCGAAACTAGAAGTTGACACCTTGATGAAAGTGCTGATCAATTCCTTGAAAAAAGAACTCACCACATTGCAAAAAAACAACATCAAACTAAATGCTATTGGAAATATTGACAAATTACCAAAATCAGCTCAAAAAGAACTTCTTGATGTAATTGACAAAACAAAAGACAACACACAAATGACGCTAACCTTGGCGTTAAGCTACGGTTCTAGGGAAGAATTAGTCGCAGCGGTAAGAAATATATGTAGTAAAGTTAAAAATAATATAATTTCAATAGACGCTATTGACGATTCCATTATTAATGAGCATCTTTACACGCAAAATTTACCGGACGTAGATTTATTAATACGAACAAGTGGAGAACATAGGATAAGTAACTTTTTGTTATGGCAGATTGCCTATGCAGAATTGTATTTTACTGACATATTGTGGCCAGACTTTAAAGAACAAGATTTATATGAGGCTATCGTTAGTTATCAAAAAAGAGAACGTAGATTTGGAAAAACAAGTGAACAAATTAAATAATTTTTTAGTGTTAAATAAAAGCATAAAAATAGCCCTTACCGTTTTGATTTTTGGAGGTTTTACACAAGTTAAAGCACAAGAAAGAGTTCCTTTTGATCAGGGTAAAAAATATATTCTAGCAGATGTAGCCATAGTTGGCGATATCAGTTTTAACTCCCAAACTGTGGTGACTTTTTCTGGCTTACAAAAAGGACAGGAAATCACAATTCCAGGTGAAGAAATTAGTGCTGCTATTAAAAAATTAGGAAAATTAGGTCTCTTTGACGAAATCTCTTTTTATGTAAATAAAATCCAAAATGACAGTATTTTCCTTGATCTAAATATTATCGAATTACCCAAATTAAATCAGGTGAAATTTGTTGGCGTTAAGAAAACTAAAACGGAAGGTTTAATCAAAGATAATTCATTGACCAAAGGAAAAGTAGTCAATGAAAACTTAGTCACTACCACTAAAAACTACATCGAAAATAAGTATAAGAAAGACGGTTACTACAACACAAAAGTAAACATTAATACTGTAAAAGATACTGCCACAGCAAACCAAGTCAACATGCTTGTAACTATTGACAAAGGTCAAAAAGTAAAAATCCAGAGTATTGACTTTGTTGGAAACACAAAAATATCTGATAAAAAATTGCGCAAAGCAATGAAGGATACAAAACAAAAAAACCCGTTCCGACTCTTAAAAGCATCTAAATTTATAAAAGATAAATACAAAACCGATTTAGAAAAAGTAATTGCTTCCTATAAAGAAAGAGGATATAGAGATGCTAGAATAATTTCAGATTCTGTTTCTTTTGACAAAAATAAAAATGCACTAAACATTACAATAAATCTAGAAGAAGGGAACAAATATTATTTTGGAGAAATTAAATTTTTAGGAAATACCGTTTATACTGATCAAGGATTAAGTCGAATATTAGGCGTAAATAAAGGAGACATCTACAATGGCGTGCTTTTGGAAAAAAGAATTGCAGATAAGTCTAAACCAGACGCAGAGGATATTACTAATTTATACCAAAACAGTGGTTATTTATTTTCAAATGTAAATGCTGTTGAAGTAAAAACAGCCAACGACACTATTGATTTTGAAATCCGAATCACTGAAGGTCCAATTGCTTACTTTAATAAAATCACAGTAGTAGGAAATGACAAGACTAATGACCGAGTAATTTACCGAGAGTTGAGAACAAAACCAGGAGAAAAATACAGTAAAGATGAGCTAGTAAGGACCATTAGAGAAATAGGACAATTAGGATTTTTTGATCCAGAAGCGATTGATCCTAAATTCAAAAATGTAGATTCTGGAGCAGGAACTGTAGACATTGAATACAATCTTGTTGAGAAAGGTTCCAGCCAAATTGAACTTCAAGGAGGTTATGGCGGAGGCGGTTTTATTGGTACACTTGGACTGTCTTTTAACAACTTTTCAGCTAGAAATTTACTCAACAAAGATGCCTACAAACCACTTCCTATGGGAGACGGTCAAAAAGTATCCTTGCGTTTACAAGCTAGTACGTTTTTTCAAACCTACAGTGTATCGTTTTCAGAACCATGGTTTGGAGGTAAAAAACCAGTATCCTTTAGCACATCACTATCTTATAGTAAACAATTTTTAAATAATTTTGTAACCCAAAGAGCAGATAAAACGAAAAGTTTTGACATCCTAACCTTATCGGTAGGTTTGGCTAAAAGACTTACTGTACCGGATGATTATTTCGTATTGTCTCAGTCCGTGAGCTACCAATATTATGCATTAAACAATTACAACACAGGGTTATTTACTTTTGGGAATGGAACTTCTAGAAACCTTGCCTATACCGTAGGACTTACAAGAAGCAGTAAAGGTGTGAATCCAATATTTCCAACCTATGGCTCAGAATTTAGTCTTTCAGCAAAATTAACTCCTCCTTATTCCTTGTTTAATGGAGTGGATTACGCAACACTAGGAGATCAGGAAGAATATAAATTGAAAAACACTGTCGATCGACAAAATGTACCTGATGCAAATGGAAACATCGTTAGCATAGGTGATTATATTGACATTAATGGAAATAAGGTAACGGACTTTAGACTAGCAGCTGCAGACGTCAGCAAAGTCGATCAAAAACGATTTAATTGGCTAGAATACTATAAAATAAAATTCAAGGCAGACTGGTACACCAAAATTTATGGTAAATTAGTCCTTAGAACATTGACCGAGTTTGGTTTCCTTGGCGCATACGATCAAAATAGAGGTGCTGTTCCATTTGAAAGATTCTTTCTTGGTGGTGATGGATTAGCTAATTTTCAAATGGATGGTAGAGAGAATATCCAATTAAGAGGATATCCTAATAACTCTTTGACTCCTACAAATGCTGCTGGAGAACAAATTGGAGGTACTGTTTTTAACAAATTTTCAATGGAATTGCGTTATCCTATTACCTTAAAATCATCCGCATCAATTTATGCATTAGCATTTATGGAAGCAGGGTCTGCTTTTGCAGATTTTAAAACCTATAATCCTTTTGCCCTAAATCGTTCCGCTGGAGTTGGGTTGCGTGTATTTATGCCAGCATTTGGTTTATTGGGAATCGATTTTGGACATGGTTTTGATGCGTTACCAGGACAAGCGAAAGCGAATGGATGGGAAACTCACTTTATCATTGGACAACAATTCTAAAAAAAATTGGTTGACAATTTCTAATAGAAAACCGTTATGACAAAACAATTTTTATGTCTATTTTTAGCCTTCATTACTGTTCAAACAATGGAAGGACAAGCCAGAGGAAATAAACTGGGCTACATTGATATGGAATACATTTTACAAAATGTACCTGATTATACGGAAGCAAAGATCCAATTAGAACAGAAAGCTCAAAAATGGAAACTGGAAATTGATACTAAAAAAATTGAAATCAATAAACTAAAAGAGGCTTTAAAAGCAGAAAAAGCATTACTCACAAAAGAATTAATTGACGAAAGAGAAACAGAGATTAGTTTCCTTGAAAACGAAAATTTAGAATACCAACAAAAAAGATTTGGTGCCAATGGCGATTTGATACTACAAAAATCTATTCTGGTAAAACCAATACAGGACCAAGTATTTACCGCCGTTCAAGATATCGCAGAGCGTCTTAAGTACGACTTTATATTTGACAAAGCCTCCGACTTGACGATGCTATTCGCAGCCAAAAGATTTGATATTAGCGAGCAAGTTTTACGGATCTTAAACCGCACTGAAAAAAGAGAACAGCTAACTAAAAAACAACAAAAAGAAGCGGAAGCCAGAGAGCTTAAAGAAGATGCTTTAGACAGCAATCCTGCACTAGCCGACAGACAAAAACTCTTAGAGGAGAAAAAAGCTGCAAGAGAAAAAGTTCTAGAAGATCGAAAATTACTTCAAGAACAAAAGAAAAAAGAATATGACGACAAAAGGAAACAAATTCAAGACGACAGAGAGGCTAAAAAAAATGGCACGGTTTCTGCAAATATAACTAAAGAAGGAAGTACAGCAACTCCAACTGGCGTTGACACAACCAAAGAAGCTGCTGATCAAGCAACACAAAAACAAGCGGATGCAAAGGCCAAATTATTGGAAAACCGCAAAAAAATCTTTGAAGATCGCAAAAAGGCATTAGAAGAAAGAAGACAAAAAATACTGGAAGATAGAGAAGCGCTGAAAAAAGCAAAACAAGAAAAATTAAAAGAAAATACAAACAATAATTAATTACTTAATATTTTAAAAACGATGAAACAAATCAAAACTCTACTAATTGCTGCAATTTTAATGTTAGGAGCAAATCAAACAATGAATGCACAAGCAAAGACAGCACATGTTGATGTAAGTGAAATTATGACAAAAATGCCGGCAATGTTAGAAGCTCAAAAACAATTAGATAAATTGAGTACGACTTACGACGCTGATTACAAAAAAATGGTTGAAGAATACCAAGGAAAATTAAAAAAATACGAAGCAGAAGCTGCAACGGTAACTGAAGCTATAAATGGTGAACGTTCTAAAGAAGTGCAGGATATGCAAAAAAGAATTGTTGACTATAGAGACAATGCTCAAAAAGAATTGCAACAAAAAGAATCTGATATCGTAAAACCATTAATGGAAAAAGTAAGAGCTTCAATCCAAAAAGTGGGTAAAGCAAAAGGATTCCAATATGTATTAGACGGTTCTTCTCTTTTACTTGCAGATGGTCCAAATTTGACTATGGATGTAAAAAAAGACTTAGGCTTCTAAAAGAATTTTTTGTCGTATAAAAGCTGCTCAATCTCTTATCAGGTTGAGCAGTTTTTTGTTTAAATCAAATCGTAGGAATTCTAAATCGTACAATGTAACTTTGTTACTATGAACAGCAATAATCAACCCATAGGGATCTTTGATTCCGGCATTGGCGGTACTTCTATTTGGTCAGCAATTCATCAATTGCTTCCAAACGAAAAAACTATTTATCTAGCAGACAGTAAAAATGCTCCTTATGGACAAAAATCCAAGGAGGAGATAATTGCATTGAGCATGAAAAATACAGAATTTCTGCTAGAGAGGAACTGCAAATTAATTGTAGTGGCATGCAATACTGCCACAACTAACGCCATTCAAGAGTTAAGATCGAAATACGATGTTCCGTTCATTGGAATTGAGCCTGCTATAAAACCGGCCGTTACAAATTCTAAAACACAAATTATAGGTATACTAGCAACACAAGGCACTTTAAATAGTGAACTTTTTCACACGGCGGTAGCTAAATATCAAGATACTACAATAATTGAACAAGTGGGTCATGGATTAGTCCAACTTATTGAAAATGGCGAAATTAATTCACCAGAAATGACTCAATTACTGCAATCGTATCTTACTCCAATGATCGAAGCCAATATGGATTATTTAGTGTTGGGTTGCAGTCATTTTCCCTATCTTATACCACAAATAAAAGAAATACTCCCCAATCACATTCATATTATTGATTCAGGTCAAGCTGTTGCCAAACAGACTCAAAAAATATTAGCCGAAAGAATAGGTTTTTCTTCGGCCGAAAAAACTGAGCCTGTTTTTTATACCAATGTCAATTCAGAGGTTTTAAAAGAGATTTTAGAAAATAAGTATACTGTAATAGAAAAAAATTTCTAGAGAATTTAGTTATTCTCCTTCCTTAAACCAATTGGAATACATCACATAATTATTGGAAATGCGTTCAATTTCTCCGGCAAAGTCAGACTGGTCGATGTCTTTTACTTTTTTTGCAGGAATACCAGCCCAAATTGAGCCTGATCCTACAACTGTATTTTGTGTTATCACAGCTCCTGCCGCAACGATAGAATTACTTTCAATCACACAATTGTCCATTACAATAGCTCCCATTCCTATCAATACATTATCATGAACCTCACAACCGTGCACTATTGCATTATGTCCAATAGAAACATTATTACCAATTACAGTTGGGTGTTTTTTATAAGTACAATGAATGATGGCTCCATCTTGTATGTTTACTTTATTCCCGATTTTAATAAAGTTAACATCGCCTCTTATAACCGCATTGAACCAAACACTACAATTTGATCCAAAGCTAACGTCCCCAACAATAGTTGCATTTTCGGCTACATAACAATCCTCAGGAATAGCGGGTGATTTGCCGTTTACAGATTTAATAAGCATAAATAAATGTTGAATTAATTAATTGCTGGACAGTTACAATCGTATTTTACAGGTCTGCAAAATAAATCGATTCCTAAAGTGATTTGGTGATAACCACCGTTATCAAACTTAACGGCTCCGGACAATTGAGAATAGGTGTAAGCAAACATAAACTTATCAAAATTAACTCCAACAATAGGTGTGATATACTGTAATTTTTGATTAGAAATTGTATTGCCAACCAAAAATTCGGCCCCATCAAAACTTCTTCGGTAGGACAATCCGGCCCAAACTCGTCCAAAATCAAGATTTTTATATGCTTTCAAATTAATATCAATCGCCTTTTCTCTAGTTTTTTCTACCATTTGAAATAAAAGAGATGGTTCCCATAATATTCGATCACGATCCCCAAAGATATATCCTGCACTCAATAAATATTTCCTTAAATTATCACTTTCATATTCTGTGTAAATATCTCTTCTTGTCTCTATCGCATTTTTTACTGTAGCATGTGCATAAAAATCCAGAAAATTATAAGAAGCACCAACATCAACATTAAAATAAGCATCTTTCTGCACTATAGTTCCATCAATAATTGGATCAAAATCACCCGATTGTCTGAATTCAGTTTCGTCTAGCTGGCTTTGAATAAAACCCGCGCTGATACCAAATGACAATTGGTTCAAATCAATTTCATCTCTGGAAAACATTAAATGATAGGCGTAAGTAAATTTAATTCCTTTTTGGGAATGATAACCGTTTTTATCGTTAAAAAGAATAACACCTGCTCCTGCATTTTCTCCTACCCTACCATTAAAACTAAGGGTTTGCAATTCTGGAGCATCTTCCTGATCAAACCACTGTTTCCGACCAGTTAGCCTAATTTTAGCGCAATTTGCAGCACCAGCCATGGAAGGATGTATCAAATAATAGTTATCTGACAAATAATCAGAATAAACCGGAATTCCTTCTTGTGAAAAAGAATAATGAGATATAAAGAATAGCGCAGCAAAAATTCTAATTTTATGATACATTGAAATACTTTTTGGTTAAATGAATAATTTCTAAATCAATATAAAGTTTTGCAATCAAAACGATGAAATGTCTTATCTCAAATTAAACTAAAGTTAATTTATTCATTAAAAAATCAAATATAGTTATTCGTAGAAAATAACTTTAGTAAATTTGTAAAAATTTCAAAAGCCATGAACAAAGTTACTATAAAAGAAACACAAAACCCAACGATATTAAAGTTTGAATTTCAAGATTTTATCACTGAAAATGAAAGTTTTGAGTTCAAGAATATTGACGAAGCTAAAACGTCTCCACTAGCGCAACAACTATTTTATTTGCCCTTTGTAAAAACAATTTATATTTCAGGTAATTTTATCGCCATCGAAAAATACAATATTGTTGAATGGGAAGATGTTAAAGATGCCGTGGCCGAGCAAATGGAAAAATTTGTCACCGATGGCGGAACAATCATCACCATAGATGAAAATAAAACTAAAAAACAGCCCGTTACGGTATATGGCGAGACAACGCCAAACCCATCCGCTTTAAAATTTGTAGTAAGCAAGATGCTAACAAAAAATGCCATTGAATTCAAAAATATTGATCAAACTGCTGCTTCACCTTTAGCTAAAGAACTGTTCAAATTTCCTTATGTAAAAGAAATATTCATTGATGAAAATTACATCTCAGTGACGAAGTATGAAATCAATGAATGGCAAGAAATAACTTTAGAATTAAGAAGCTTCATTAAACAATATATCGAAAATGGGGGAACTGTTTTAGATGAAAATTATGTTGCGACTGTCACCGCTGAGGAAACTACAAAAGCAAAAGAATTTGACAATCTAGATGTTACCTCTCAACAAATCATCAACATCCTAGAAGAATACGTAAAACCTGCAGTGCAAGCTGACGGTGGAAACATTGCTTTTGATTCGTACAATGAAAACGACAAAACTGTAAAAGTGATTTTGCAAGGCGCCTGCAGTGGTTGTCCATCATCCACTTTCACGTTAAAAAGTGGAATCGAGAATATGTTGAAAAGTATGTTAAACGACGAAAACATCAAAGTTGAAGCTATAAACGCCTAATTAAACTCATAACCTATTGCTTTATTGATAGTTACGAAAAATAAATTCTCTTTTAAAGATTGAATTCAAAAAAAATAGGTAAATTTATGCCTCACTAAATACCTAGAAATCATGTCAATATTAAAAGTAATAGAAGTACTTTCAAACTCAGAAATTAGTTGGGAAGATGCTACTCGTAAGGGAGTGGCTAAAGCCGCAAAATCCGTAAAACACATTCGTTCGGTCTATGTTCAAGAACAAAGTGCAGTGGTCATTAATGGCGCTGTTACGGAATTTAGGGTCAACTTAAAATTAACTTTCGAACTCGAATAGATTAATACAAAAACAAATTTAAAGCGTTTCATTAGAAACGCTTTTTTTATTTATGACCACTTAAATCTTACGGTTGCCTGATTACTCTTTATTATTTCGAGCCTTTAGAATAATTTCCTTATTTCTTAAAAAGCTACTTTAAATATAACACAAACCACAGAAAGCCCCTAAATTATAAAGACTGTTTTGGTGGAACGTGCAAAAAAGCTTCACTTCACTTTGATAAATAACTGCCATTATTACCGAAAATTTTAGTTTTATCCAAAGTGAAACTAAATACTTTGAACGCAATTTGCTGATTATAAACAAATTATTAATACTCGAAATAGGAAATCTTAAAAAAAAATGACTACTATTGTAAGGCAAATTAAATAAAAATAATATGGGACTATCTTCATTTTTTAAAAAATTATTTGGCTCAGCCAAAGAAACAGCAAGCGATTTAGCAGAGAAAGTAGATATTGCTTTTGAACAAGCCAAAGAAACGACAGCACCTTACTTGGAAAAAGCAGAAAATTTTGCAGAGGAAACATTTGAAAAAGTAAAAGAAACAGCAACACCTTACCTTGAAAAAGCTGAAAATTTTGCGGAGGAAACATTTGAAAAAGTAAAAGAAACAACAACACCTTATCTTGACAAAGCAGAAAATTTTGCAGAGGAAACATTTGGCAAAGTAAAGGAAACAGCAACACCTTATCTAGAAAAAGCAGAGAATTTTGCTGAAGACACCACAAAAAAAGTAAAGGGAACAACTACTCCAATTGCCGATAAAGTAGAAAATTTTGCCACTCAAGATAAAGAAACTGTGGGTGACTATTCCAGTACAGCAAGTAACTCATTAGAAACTGCGGAAGATGCCTTAAAAGAAACGGCAGAATTAACAACAGCTAAAGTAGAAAATCTATCCAGTGAAGCCAAAACTGCTCTATCCAATACTCTAGAAATAGTAAAAGAAAAAACGGAAACAATAGGTATGAAAGCAGAAGAAGTATCCAAAGACCTCGCAACGAATTTTTCAGATACTTTGGACGTAATAGAAGAAAAAGCCGATCCAACTATTCAAAAAACAGAGGACTTAGTTGATACTGCTAAAATAACTATTTCAGACATTGTTGAAAATAATGTTGAAAAAACAAGCACTTTTGTGGAGGATTCCGATGATCAAGCAAAAATAATTACCACAAAAGCTATAAATAAAATAGAAGAAGACGCAGATTAATTTATTAAAAAATAATTTATTTGTATTTTTGCTATTCAAACTTAACCTTCTCCTTTGAGAAGGTTTTTTATTTAAACAAAATGAATCTAGACCCGAAGGAACTTACAGATTACGCCAACACTTTTATAAAAGTACTAGTTGACTATTCTCCAAAATTAATTTCTGCTTTTATTATTCTATTTGCAGGACTCTATATCATCCGACTCATTAATAGATTCATCAGAAGGTTAATGGTTAAAAGAGACTTGGAACCAACATTAACTAAATTCCTAGCAGACATCTTACTTTGGGTATTAAGAGTCATCTTATTTGTTTCGTTTATTTCCAAATTAGGGATTGAAACTTCTTCATTTGTAGCTATTCTTGGTGCCATGGGACTTGCGGTAGGTTTATCACTTCAAGGTTCGTTATCTAATTTTGCTGGGGGAATGTTGATTATACTTTTCAAACCGTTTAAAGTTGGAAATACGATTGAAGCACAAGGAGTTACAGGAACAGTCTACGAAATACAAATATTCGTAACCAAACTAATCACTTTTAATAATCAAACCATTTTTATACCCAACGGATCATTGTCCAATGGAAACATCATCAACTACTCTCTTCAAAACACAAGAAGAGCAGATTTAACCATATCCATTTCCTATGACACCGATATTAGAAAGGCAAAAGATATAATAACATCCGTTTTAAACAATAATCCCAAAATACTACAAATACCAGCTGCCCAAGTATCCATAAAAGGCTTAACAGACAGCGGTATACAACTAGCGGTGAGGCCTTGGGCTACAAATGAAGACTTTTGGGATGTTTACTCAGACACTTTAGAAAATTGCAAACAAGCTTTTGATGCAGCAGGTATTTGTTTCCAACCGTTTGTAAAGGAATCGACTACCAAAACTAGTACTGCAGTTGACCCAAAACAGCAAAATTAAAAAATAGCTCGTAGTAGAAAGATTTATTGTTTTTTAGGAGCAGTAACCAAAAAATCCTTCAGGTAATAGGGTTCAAAATAAGCGACGTCCACGGTGTCGTTTATTTTGAATTTTGCATAACTCAATGCACTCATTTCTTGAGCAGAAGGATATTTTATATCTTCTAGAAAAACACAATTCCCTTTCGTTAAAACCAACTTACATTTTTCAGTGCTATCTCCCACAAAATAAAGTGTTTCCTCTAAATCGTCAAAGGAATTTTCAGTAATAATTTCAGCGAGAACTTCTCGTTTTTTTTCAAAATCAGGTGTAAAGATGGCGCTATATACCTCCATTCTTCTTGCATCAATCATTGGAACTATTAATCCATCAGAAATAGTCACTTGTGAAGCCAATGCTTGCAAAGTATCCACAGCAATTAGTGGAATGTCTAAGGCATAACAGAGCCCTTTTGCTGCTGAAACTCCAATCCGCAATCCCGTATAAGAACCAGGACCTTGACTTACTGCTATAGCAGAAAGATCATTCAATGTAATCCCTGCATCTTTAATTATTTGTTCAATAAATACATGGAGACGTTCTGCGTGTGAATATCCTTCTTCAGCTATTTCCTTATAGAAAATCGTTTTCCCTTCTTTAGCAAGAGCAACAGAACAGTTCTTCGTTGCCGTCTCAATGTTTAATATATAGCTCAATACTAGTTTTTATTTTAAATTAAAAATCACAATCACAAAATTATATTTTATGATTGTGATTTCAAAATTATTATGCTACAGCTTATTTTTTACTTTCGTCTTTTTTATCTTTATCACTTAGTAATGCCACTTTATCACCTGAATTCAAATCCTTAGTAACTGTTGAATAAGGGCCTGTAATAACTACGTCTCCTTTTTGAAGACCAGCCAAAACTTCGATATTTGTGTCGTCTTGAATTCCGGTTTTAATGATTCTGATTTTAGCTTTATCACCAACTTTCACAAAAACACACTCGAACTTTTTGTCGCTCTTGGGCGCAGCTCCTTTTTGATCTTCATTAGGATCAACCACTTTAATCTCTTTTACAGCCGCTGTATCAGATTTTATTACAACAGAACTTATTGGTACTGATAATACATTACTTTTCGTATCGGTAATGATGTCTACTGTTGCAGTCATACCTGGCCTAAAAGGAGAGTACGTATTTGGTCTTCCCTCTAATAAGTCTTCATACGATTCCTTAAGAATTCTCACTTTTACTTTAAAATTAGTCACCTGATCAGCTGTTAGAGCAGAACTTGCCGAATTAGAAATACTAGTTACGATTCCTTTGAATTGTTTTTTCAAATACGCATCCACTTCCACTTTTGCTTCGTCTCCTACTTTAATTTTTACAATATCATTTTCATTTACATCTACTTCTACTTCCATGTTATTTAGATTGGCTACTCTTAGGATCTCTGTTCCTGTCATTTGCTGTGTCCCTAAAACCCGCTCGCCTAATTCGACATTTAACATCGAAATAGTTCCATCTGCAGGTGCATAAATTGTGGTACGCCCTAAATTATCCTTAGCTTCATTTACAGTTGCTGCTGCGCTTTGCACATTAAAATAAGCCGTTTGTTTCGATGCTTTTGCTACTTCATAAGAGCCAACAGCTTTATCCCAATCTGCTTTTGAAATAATTCCTTTTTCGAACAATGTTTTATTTCGGTCATAATTGGATTTCGATTCCTTGAAAGAAGCATCTGCTTGGCTTAAATTAGCTCTAGTTCCAGATAAATTTGAAACAGAACGATTGTAACCTGAAGTATATAAATCAGGATTTATTTTAACCAACAGATCTCCTTTTTTAACGACTTGACCTTCTTTTACATTTAATGAAATAATCTCTCCTGATACTTCTGATGAAATTTTCACTTCAATTTCAGGTTGGATTTTCCCCGTAGCCGAAACAGTTTCAACAATAGTTGTAGGGACAACTTGAGCTATTTCTACTTCAGTTCCCTTATCTTTATTACCGATTACTCCTGATTTTGAAAGCACTATAAGTCCAGCAATGATCACTATTGCTCCGCCTATTAAGATATAAATTGTTTTTTTAGACATAATAAATTAGTTTTTGATGAGAGGAATTCCAAAATAGAATTCTAAGATTTTAATTTTAAAAATGTAATCGTACTTTGTTCTAATGACTTCTGACTGCGCATTAGTCAATAAAGTTTGAGATTGGTTGAAATCAAAGGAATTCATTAAACCTACATCATATTTTTCTTTTGCGTAATTATAAGCTACCTGTCTTGCTTCAAGAGCCACAACAGCTGCTTCATTTGCATTAAGCGAGCCCTTCGCATCTGCAAACGCTGTGAAAACGTTTCTCTGCAAGTCAAGGTCTTGTTGTTCAACCGCAATTTTAGATCTTTCTAAACTTACTTTAGAGCGATCTACATTATTACGGGCAGAAAATCCATTAAAAATTGGAATCGATAACTGGACGCCAAAAGATTGTCCTTTATTGTTGCTAAATTGATCAAAAAATGGTGCTGGACCTCCCAAAACCCTTGTGAAATTAGGACTCAAAACATTTTGATTTGTACCTTCTACAAAACCTAAAATAGAAGTAGGATTTGCAGTATTAGGTGCTACACCAGTCACTCTGTCGCTGTAGGAAACTCTAGAATTAAAACTGTAAAATCCTTGTAACGTAGGTTGGTAAGCGCCTTTAGCAATGACTACATTTTTCTCCGCAATTTCCAAATTAGTTCTAGCAATTTTCAATTCGGTTCTACCTTCTAAAGCCTTATCATAAATTGCGTTTGGAGTTTGTGCCAAAATATTATTTTCATCTCTAAAATCACTATCGTCTACCACATCAAAATTCTCAAAATCTTTTAATTGCAATAGTTGGGCTAAACTCAATTTAGAAATTAGCAACACATTCTCGGCAACTACGACATTTTGATTGTTCAACGCTACGGTAGCTTTAATATCCAATAAATCCCCGCGAGGAATCGATCCTGCATTTACTAACTCTTCAGAACGAGCATATTGTTTTTCATTAATTCCTAGTTGTTGCTTTTGAACCTTAAGGTTCTCTTTGTTAAAAAGTACTTGCAAAAAAGCGTTCGCTACATTCAGCGCAATATCCTCCTGCATTTTTAACAATTGATATTTGGCAGCTACTATGGAAAGATTTGCTCTACGAAGCGTGTTTTGGTTTTGCATACCTTTATAGATATCTATCCCAACATTGGCACCAGCCGAGGTAAACTGGGTGGTTTGATTCTGAAGCAAACCAGTCGTAATATCTTGGTTTAAACCAATATTCCAAGAGTGAGACGCGTTAACATTCAAAGAAGGCAAAAAGTTTCCAATGGCTCCCCTCTTGTCGATAAGTGCTGTTTTAGAATCCAGCTCGGTCTGCTTTATGGATATATTATTCTGGACAGCATATTGTACACACTCTTCTAAGGTCCACTTTTTATTTTGTGCCTGACTTATTGAGCAACAAAATAGTAAGGTAATTAAACTGAGAAAACTTCCTATGTTCATACATTTTTGAATAAAAGTGCAGTATACTGCAAACAAATTTAACTTTTTCTACTACAGATCTATGGAATAAAATAAAAATTTACTTTCTTAAAATCCATTATAAAACAATTAGACTTTCGAAATTACCATTTGTTACAAAAAATTTTAAAAAAAGAATTCTTTTGTTAATTTTGCTACTTTAAACCAAACTAAAAATGCTGAAATTCAATCTCAATGTCCTCACGATCTCTATTTTTTTATTGCTTGCAAGTTGCGGTACAACCACTAAAATAGCAGCATTAAAACCAGAACCAGATGACGCTACCCCTTTGCAATATGAAAACGTAATTTCATACATAAATTTACCCATCACGGTCAAAATAAAAGATATCGAGAATCAAACCAATGCGCTCTTAAATGGATTAATTTACGAAGACAACACTATCGAGGATGACGACATAGAATTGAAGGTTTGGAAACTTGCTCCAATTACAATAAAAAACAATCTCGGTGGAAAAGGAGAAAAAATAAGTACTATTTTACCATTAAAAGCTATTATTAAATATAGGATTGGCACCAAAAAAATGGGGATAGAAATGTATGATACCCGTGAATTTCATCTTGATGGTATTGTCACCTTAGTAAGCGATGTTGCCTTAACAAATTGGAAACTAAATACAAAAACAGAGCTACAATCACTAGAGTGGAATGAAAGCCCTACAATGACTATTTTTGGAAAAAATGTTCCTGTTACTTATTTGATCAACCCTGCCATAAAACTATTTAAATCAAAAATAGAACGAAAAATTGACGACGCTATCTCAAAATCTATGGACTTCAAACCCAATGTTCTGACTGCAATAGAAAAAATTTGCACGCCTTTTTTAATGAATGATATTTATGAAAGTTGGCTGCGAATTGTTCCTATTGAAATATATTCCACTACCGCTAAATTAAAAAATGACAATTTCGTACTAGAAATGGGGATGAAGTGCAACATGGGAACATTAATTGGAAAAAAGCCAGAAACAAAATTCAACGCATCCAAAATCACCTTAAGGACAGTTACCAAAATCCCCGAAGATCTTTCCGCAAACATTGTCGCTATTTCAACCTATCAAGAAGCCTCTAAAATTATGACGAAGAATTTTTATGGACAGGAATTTGGATCAGGATCAAAGAAAGTAAAGGTTCAAAATGTAGCTATTTGGCATAAAAATGGAAAAATGATAATTGCCCTAGATCTATTGGGATCCGTGAACGGAACGATTTATCTTTCTGGATTTCCAAAATATAATGAACAAACCAAAGAAATATTTTTTGATCAATTAAGCTATGCTTTAGATACCAAAAACAAACTGATGCAAACAGCTAATTGGCTAGCACAGGGAATAGTGCTTAAAAAAATCGAACAGAGTTGCCGATACTCTATAAAACCAAATCTTGAAGAAGGTCAAAAAAATATGATGACTTATTTAAAAAATTATTCTCCTATGCAAGGAGTTTTTATAAACGGTAAAATGGAGGAGATTCAATTTCAAAAAATTCAATTAACAAATCAAGCTATTATTGCCTTCATAAAAATTAATGGAAGCGCCAACGTAACGATCAATGGACTAAAGTAATTTTAGAAAAAAAACAGAAGACGAAATTCTTAACTAGATTTATTCTTTTTCATACGATAAATAGCATATCCAATCCCTGCAACAAGAATATAAGGGATTACCATTAAGTACACAATTCCATCATTTACAGCCGCTGCTTTTGCCGTATTTCCTTCACTAGTTAATGCAGCACGACACATTGCACATTGTGCATTTGCAGTAACTGAAAGGAGACTGAAAACAAAAAGAGATACGCAAACTACGATCTTCTGAACTTTAATTTTTACTTTAATATACATAATAAGGCGAAATCATTAAATATACAACTACTCCAGTAATGGCAACATACAACCAGATTGGAAAAGTAATCCGAGCTATTTTTTTGTGCATCTCAAAATTTTGTGCCAATGCTCTGACATAAGTAATCAACACCATTGGAATGATAGCAATCGATAAAATAATATGAGTAACTAAAATTAGTAAATAAACAATCCTCAATGATCCTATGCTTGTCTTTTCAGTATCTTCTAAGATGCGGTTGTGATTTAAATCTCCAAAAACAGCTGAATCACTAGTCATGTGATAAGCTACATACATTACTAAAAAAGCAAGAGACAAAGTGATAGCACTTGTCATTAATATACTATGAATTTTTCTGTTGCCGTTCTTAATTGCAACAACTGCTGCGATTAATAGAATGGCTGTAATACCGTTTGTAGTGGCGTAAATAGGAGGTAAAAAAGAAAGAGGTTCTACAATAATACCAAAATCTTTTAGCTTTACACCAAAAAGGATAGCAACAGCAACCGGTATTATGATAGATACGGCTACAATTAACTTATTATATTTCTTTTCTAAAGATTGCTCTTTCATTTTACTCTTTTAATAAAATATTAATGTCTTGTTGAATGTTTCTCACTCCTTTTTTATCTAAACCATCATAATACAAAATTGGATTTCCGAAATCATCATTTCTACATCGGATATTTCCATTCTTATCAATTAAGGCAAACAATCCTGAATGTTCAAAACCACCTACAACTTTTTTATTTTCACCAGCATAAAGATTGAACCCTTTATTGGCTAAATTAAAAATATACGCTTTATCTCCAGTTAAAAAATTCCAATTTGAAGACTTAACGCCCAATAATTTTGAATGATCTTTTAATACTTGTGGCGTGTCGTGTTCAGGATCGATTGTAATAGATACAATTCCAAAGTTTGGATTACCAAAGAATTTTTTTTCAATGAGAAGCATACTTTGATTCATCTTGGGACAAATTGTTGGACAGGTTGAAAAAAAGAATTCCAACACATATACTTTCCCTTTATAGGACTCGTTAGTTATTTTCTGATTGTCCTGATTAATTAATTCAAATTTAGGAGCTGGCCCTATTTTGATCAATTGATCCTCATTAGCCGTTATTGGATTCACTCGGTCTAATCGGTCACCTTGAACCACCTTATCATTCTTTATTCTTTCTACTATCTTAGGAACGGCATAAATACCAAAAATTAAAATAATAAATGAAATACCTATATATGATTTATTTTTAAGCATCGTAAGTTAAAATTAAATTTTTCTAGTAGCGTTATTATTCTTCTTGAGTGCAGCACGATATTCATAAAGAATAACCTTAAAATCATCTAGCATCTCATTGCTCAACTCTGCCGGATGAAAAGTGTTGTATCCCTCTTTACTATTTTTTACCAATTTCCTTCCTCGAAGATTTCTTTTTTTATCAATGATATAGACTTTGGGAGTTCCAAATTTATCGTCTAATTTTTCAACCAATTTTAATTGGGAGTGATAAGAAGTAATCTCAGCAGGCGAGGCAAATACAAAACGCCATTGTGCAACATCAGTAAAAGCAGCTAAAGCATCTACTACTTTCTTTGCATCTGCTTCAGTTCCAATTGGACAAATGACAACAAATTGTACATCTTTAAACTTGTGATACGTTTGATAAATTTTTTGATTTAGATTAAAAAAATTACCTCTATTTCTTAAAAGTTCTGTTCCAGAAAAACCAAGAACAGTTACTTTTCCATTCAAAGTAACTTTTTTACCATCTAAAGAATGCCAATTACCAAGATCAGCTGTATTAGGTGTAACAGTTGGCAGTTTGGTAAAACCATTCACGCCAGAGGCGAAAAATAGATAAGCAACGATAGGCAAAATAAATAGAACGAAAAGAACAATATTTTTTTTCATTATGCTGTTTCAATTATTACTATAAAATAAAAAAGGTATCCGCCAAGACGGATACCCTATTTTTGAATTAATATCTTGTTAAAAATTCCATTTGATAGTAGAATTTTTAAAAACCCCGTAAATATAATCCCCTTCGGTTAAAAGGATGAAGAGTATATATAAAATCAGAAAAATTACTGGAAAAACAACTGCACTTTTTAGGGTGCCTTTTTCACCTTCCATGTGCATAAATGCCCATACAATGTAATATGCTTTAAAAATAGTAAGGGCATAAAAGATCCAATTAAGTAAATTCATACTTAAAAAATCATTCATAAAAAGAACATCTGGTTTTAAAATCCCCAAATAAACTTCTACTACTGTAACGGCAGACAATATTCCGAAAACTTTCCAGATTCTACCTATGTTAGATACGTGTTCGTGTGACATGATAATTACTTTTTGAAATTAAACTAGATAGAAAACCGTGAATACAAATACCCAAACTAAATCGACAAAATGCCAATAAAGACCAACTTTCTCAACCATTTCATAACTTTTTCTCTTTTCATACGTTCCGATAAGCACATTGAAAAATATAATAATATTTATAATCACTCCAGAAAAAACGTGAAATCCGTGAAAACCTGTGATAAAGAAAAAGAAGTCAGCAAAAAGTTTACTTCCATACTCGTTTCGTTGCAAATTAGCCCCTTCAACGACATAATGGGCCTGACTTAATCTTGCCACCGACTCTTCTCTCGAAAGAATTGTTTTTTGCTTTTCTTTGGTTACAACCTCAGTTCTAATCAAAAGTTCTGGATGGGCTTTAAAACCTGCTTGCACTTCAGCTACAGAATAAGAGGGTAAAGATCCCTCACTCATGAACCATTTCCCTTTACTTCTTGTCAATTGCTCTCTGTCTTCCGGCAAAGTCATTGCAAAATCAGCCAAAGCTACGCGGTGTCCTTCTTTATCTACAAATTGAAGTAAACTACCTCCTTTTGTCTCAATAGCACCATATTCCCCTTTTATGAAATTTTTCCATTCCCAAGCTTGAGATCCTACGAAAATCAAACCACCGATAATGGTCAAAAACATATAAAGAACTACCTTGTTTTTTTTCATTTGATGCCCTGCATCCACGGCCAAAACCATTGTCACAGATGAAAAAATCAAAATAAAAGTCATTAATGCAACATAATACATCGGAGCAGATACTCCATGCATAAACGGAAAGTGAGTGAACACTTCGTCAGCCAATGGCCATGTCTCAATAAATTTAAATCTAGAAAAACCATAAGCTGCAAGAAATCCAGAGAACGTTAAGGCATCTGATACGATAAAAAACCACATCATTAATTTACCATAACTTGCTCCCATTGGCTCATTGCCACCTCCCCAAGTTTTTTCTTCACTATTAGCAGTAGTAACTGTCGCTTCCATAAAAGTTATTCGTTAAAAAGTTCCCAAATTTACGTTTTTTTCTTATTTAAAGAAATATAAAAACAAAAACAAATAAACCCATAATAAGTCAAGAAAGTGCCAGTACATTGCACCAAGTTCAATTCCAAGGGTTTGAGATGAATTGTATTTTTGTTTAAAATGATTATAAATTATAATTAGCAGTGAAATCACGCCACCAGCAAGGTGAATCAAGTGCACAACAGTAACTACATATAAAAAAGTAGTTGTGATTGAGCTTCCACTTCCCGTGAAATAATACCCATTATCTACTATTTGTCCAAAACCTACGAACTGCAAAATTACAAACAAAATTCCTAGAACTAATGTAGTCAAAAGAAAAAGTGTCGTTTTACTTTGATTGTTTTTTTGAATTGCCTTTTTAGCCAAGTGAAAAGTCACACTACACCCTATAATGGCAATTGTACTGTAATAAAAAGCGGTTGGCAATTGAAAATCTTTCAACCAATCTGCTCTGGATTTACTCACTACGAAAGCACTCGTAAGTCCCGCAAACATCATGGTCATACTCACCATTGCAAACAACAAAATCAATTTGTATGACCGTGCTGTTCTGGATTTTTGTTCCTCTACTGTCATTATCATTTCCATAACTATCTTAAAAATTTATCTAATATATAAACTAACTGCAATAATGTAATATAAGACACACTCACTAACATCAAGGTTCGGGCAGCTTTTGCAGTTCTTAATTTATACAATTGAACGGCATAAAATAACATCCACAATCCTAGTAAAAATACAACAACAGCCGCAATTGGCGTTATGTACAAACGTCCTGTATATCCAAAAACCGGCAAAATCGATGCTAAAATGAGCCAAACTGTATATAGTATGACCTGCAATGCGGTTCCTTTATCTTTTTTACCTGTAGGCAACATAAAAAAGCCCGCTTTTTCATAATCTTCATATAAAAACCAGCCGATCGCCCAAAAGTGCGGAAATTGCCAAAAGAATTGTATTAAAAACAACGTCCCTGCTTCTATTCCAAATTCTCCAGTAGCCGCAACCCAACCCAACATAAAAGGAATTGCCCCTGGAAAAGCACCGACAAAAACAGACAACGAAGTCATGGTTTTTAAAGGTGTGTAAACACTCGTATATAAAAATATTGAAATGGCACCAAACATGGCTGTTTTCGGATTGATCGTATAAAGTAACACAATCCCAATAATCGTCAGAAGACTTGCAATAACCACAGCGGTCCCGCGAGACATTCTACCAGCCGGAACCGGACGATTTTTTGTTCGATCCATCAATGCATCTAAATCTTTTTCAATAACTTGATTAAAAGCATTAGAAGCTCCCACCATACAATAACCACCAACAGCTAATTTCAAAAGTGTGATCCAACCCAAAGATTGCAAATCATTAATCCCAAGCATATATCCAGCTATAGACGAAAAAACAACGCTAATAGCAAGCCGTGCTTTAGTGATTTCGCGGAAATCAATGTAAACGGATTTTAATGAAAGTGTACTTTGTGTTGCGTTCAATGTTTAGGATTATTTACTTTGTAATAACTTTTGCAAAAGTAGGCTATCAAAAGGGATTTGACAAAAAACAATTCATAAAAAGAGTACTAAAAAATAAAATAACAATTAATAGTCAAAATACCAATTAAAGATATCCGCTCTCAACCCTACAGTGAGCCAATTCGTGCTTTCACTAAAAGCAGTCGCTGTGTTTTTAGTTGGGTCAAAACTTCTATAAATAAAACTTCCAAATAATTTTAAATTGGTTGCAGGATTTACCAAGTATCCTCCCTGAAAATCAGCAATAAAGACAGCAGTTTTATTTCCTTGCCCTACTTTTACCCCACTATCAAATGGTCTATTTTCATCGTAATCCTTATAAATATTCCCTCCATAATTAAAACCATTGTCGATTGAATCAAAATCCAATCCCCGTGTTCCCACAGTGATTTTTGCATCAGCAAAATACCTTCCTTTATTATAACGTGCAATAGCGATCAACTCTTTAAAATTACCTCCCCATTGATGCCCAATACTTTGATTATTATGCCCGTAATTTGTAATTGGCATGCTGTGAGAATAGACGTATGGTCGAACATGATTGTACTCTAATTGCAGTAGTAAACCATCCATTTTGAAAGCATTATAATATTTGACTCCCAACTGATATCCATACTTATTTTTCCAACTATTGTCTCCTTTTTTAACATCTCCTAAAGAAAACTCATCCAAAATAAACTGGCCATAAAAATTAATCTGATTGCTCCATTTGTATTTATAGGTTAACCCTAGAATAGCATTTCCGCTTCTAGCCGAAGAAGCAAATTCAACAGAACGGTAAAAAATAATTGGATTTACAAAACTCACATCAAATCCTCTGTCATTGGTATTCGTCCAAATCACTGATTCAAAGAAACCCAGATTTAATCTATTTGAAACGTTCCAACTCAAATAGTGATTTGCCATGAACTTTGTAGCATACGTTCTTTCTAATGTAACCTCCGGACGAACATCTTTGAGCCACATATAGGTATTGGTATATTTTATTTTCCAAAAATTAGTATTCAATTTAAAGTAAGGATACGGACTAGCGCCATCACTTTCTAACAAAGAGCGGTATCCATCTCCAATAAAATTCCTACCATAACCCAATTGCAAATCAATATATTTGCTTGGAGCAAAAGTTAAATTGGCTTCTGCCAAAGGGAAATCATACGCATCTGTTTTGAAATCTTTTGCAATTCCCATCCCTGGAATAATCGCAGGATTTCCTCCTGCTGGCTTGATCGATTCTGCATACCGATTGTAATAATCTGCAAAACGTCCCTGACTTTCAAAAACGGTCGTAGTAAAATTGAGCTTTTTGCCCAGTCCACCACGAAAATTAATTCCACGTGTGTTTACGTAAGTGTAAGAAGCCTCGCTTCCTGAAGCCTTACCAACCTGTAGATCAAATATAGGATTCAACGTAAACCAATAGTCATCCCCTTGAATTTCTACTGTATTTTCATTCCACAATTTGCGTGCCCACCAAGTGGTAGCTTTCTTTTTCAGCTTTTCCTGTGCCTCTTTTAGATTATAATATTTTGACACTTCAGCATACGTATATGGTTTTGAAGCAGTGTGGTTGTTACTACCCATCTGATTTAACGAAGCATCAAATTGCGCATAATAACTATGAGAAAAAGGCACATTTAAATGACTATCCAAATCAGGATTGTCAAATTTGGAATATACAATACTATCCAGTTCTGTTAATTTTTTAGTGTTGTTTAGCGCAATTTTGACTTTCGCCAAAGTATCTGCAACTACTACTTCTCTACTTTTTAAAGGGATCGCAAGTGCCATGGTAAATTTAGCATACGTAGGCTTTCCGTTATAGGTTGCTGGTTGAATTTTTGGAAATTTACCAAAAACTCTTTTTGTTTCTTGAATCAGTTCCTCCTCTGTGGCATCAATATAAATCACCTTAAAATTACCATTGCTATCTACTTCAAAAAGCACTTTGACATTTCCTTGAAAATCATTTTGTTTAAGACGAGCTGGAACTTCAAAATTTGTAAAAACAAAATCCTGTACCTGATTGTAAAAACAAGACTCTAAAGCCTTGAATTGTAAATTCAGGCAGTCCGAAAAAATAGGAAAACGCTCAGCAGAGTTGCTGGATTGAACTGTAACGCTTGTAATTTCTTGAGCAGAAATAGTAAAAGAATACATAATTAAAAATAATGCCAACCACCCTTTGTTCATGCTTATTTTATTGTTAAATTTAATATTCATTAGTTGAATTTTGACCATTAGCTATTTTTTTTGCGCCAGAGGTCCCTATTCGTTTCACCCCCAACTGAATCATTGCAACAGCTTCCTCATACGTGCGGACTCCACCAGCTGCTTTTACAGGAAGTGGAGACGCGTTTTCAAGCATCATTTTTATAGTAGGAATAGTAGCGCCGTTAGGTAAATTATTCTCTGTAGTGTAAAACCCCGTTGATGACTTCACAAAAACCTTTGAAATAAGTTCTTGTTCAAAATTAGAAACGATTACATTCTTTATCAAACTCGATAGTTGTATAATTTCTTTTTCGCTCAGTGCAGCCACTTCAATAATCCACTTGACCACTTTATTATTGGCCAATCCCAATTGAGTACCTCTTAAAATTTCTTCTTTTACTAAATCAGCATCCCCTTTTTTGAATGCTTCGTAGTTACAAACAAAGTCCAAATCATCGGCTCCATCTTGTATGGCCTGAACCGCTTCTTTGAGTTTATCTTCTATGGCTGATTTCCCTTCTGGAAAATCAATCACAGTACCTATTTCCAACATAGAATTCGCTTCATTAATCATCTTTTTGGCCAATGAAACTCTGTTTGGCCGAATCATAATAAGCTTAAAATGTTCCTCGACAGCCTCCTGAATAAATTCCTGAGCAACAAGAATATTTTCTTCTTCAGTGATCCCTGCTTGTTCTGCGGTTTTTAAATAGGTAGAATCTAAGTATTGCTTTATATTCATGGCATTTAAATTTCTTGGTTACAGCACATTCTAAGTCACAAAAGTACATTTTATCTGCAAACAAGTTTGAATTAAATATTTTCTCTTTATTTTGATATTGCTAAACCACAGTTAAAAGGACTTTATAATCAAAAAAGAATAACGAGCTACAGAGCGTTAAAACATGAATTTTTCATCAGAGCTATTCTACATATTCCGTACGAATAGGTACAAAAATGAAAAATCCCACCGAAGTGGGACTCTCTATATTCTTAACTTTATTTAAACTTAGTATTCAAATTAAATAACCAAATCAACGCTATTGACAAAGTCGCTCCAGACATATTTGCTAAAACATCAAAGACATCTGCTTTTCTGGTTTCTGTTAATAAGTTTTGTGCTACTTCAATCGCTATTCCAAAAAAAACAGAGAATAGAAAGGAAAACAGCAACGATTTTAGGTTATTCAAATTAGACGAGCTACTTTTTAAAAATAAAAAGCATAACGTTGTTAACACAAAGTGAAAAAACGCATGAACAAGCTTATCTAAATTTGATACATTTCCCAAGGGAACATTATTTAATTGCACCAAACAAAAAAAGGTAATTATTCCAGACCATACTAAAGCGGCCCAAAAATAGAGCTGTTTACGCACCTATTAATTCCTTGTAGGATTCGCTAGAAAGTAATCCATCAACTTGTTCCATGTTTGCTATTTTAACTTTAATCATCCATCCTGCTCCATAAGGATCAGAATTTACACTTTCCGGGGTGCTTTCTAGCGCATCATTGAAAGCAATAATTTCACCTGCTACAGGAAGAAATAAATCAGAAACGGTTTTAACAGCTTCCACTGTTCCAAAAACTTCATCTTTCTCTAACGACTGATCTAAAGTTTCTACCTCAACATAAACAATATCTCCTAATTCT
This sequence comes from Flavobacterium omnivorum, assembly GCF_900099915.1. Lineage (GTDB taxonomy): Bacteria > Bacteroidota > Bacteroidia > Flavobacteriales > Flavobacteriaceae > Flavobacterium > Flavobacterium omnivorum. Next base: position 319,435 of record NZ_FNDB01000001.1, on the reverse strand, counting down.
TTTTGTGCAAAATCAGTGATTCCTACTGTTGCGATATCGCCTTCAATACTAACCCATTCGTGATCCTTCGTGTACTTTAAATTTGCTGGTATGTTCATCTAAATTGTAATTGATAATTATTAATTGATAATTGAAATTTGCTGTTACAAATGTAACAATCTTATGTTCAAATCAGGTTTAGATTTCGAAAAATTAATTCCCAAAATTATACCGAATTGTAAATCCAGAACGAACATTGGTCAATGGAAAAGAAGTAGAGATTACCGCCTTCGAAAAAGAATGATCGTAATAGAAAATTGCTGTCAAATTTTTGCTAAAAGCATAATCCGCTTTGACTTTTATGGACCAGATATTCTGCCCACCTGCTAATTGATTATTATCATAATCTAAATAACGAACAATGGTTTGATTATTTCTATACCCTATATCAGCAGCCAAATTAATATCACTTTTTATTATTCCTGTTGGATTATCAGCTAATCTTGAAGAAAAAATGACGTCTTTAAAGCGATACCCTAATCCTACAATATATTCAACCCCTTTTACTTCTGTCAACAAATTATTATCAAAACTCATCGATAAAGCTCTGTCTTTTTTAATTTCGGTAAGCACTTTTAAAGAACTTTTTAATTCAAAATCCATTCTTAAAAGCGGACTGAATTGTTCTACCAGATTAATATTAGACATAATGGTCTGATTGAAAAAATTACCGCTGGCATCCACTCCGTTTGGTGCATTGTCATATTCAAAGTTAGATCTAAATGCATTTATAGTATAGGAGGCTCTATAATTATGTTGCAAAGAGAAACGCTTGAAATTTTTCTTAAAAACCCCATACCGCATCAATCCATTGTATTTTATTGCCCAGTTTGGGATAGGGAAACTTCTAAAAATACCTAGAGAAACCGCAGATGCATCCCCTCCTGAATAAGCAGCTAAAAAGGCGGGCAACAATACGGCCTGATTGTTTTTTCCATAACCTAAAGGAAAACCTTCTGCATCTCTATTTATTGGATTATTAATATCAATTCCTCGATCTGTAGCTAAACGATTTGCAACTGTGAGACGGTTCATCCTAAAATCATCAAAAGCAGCTGAACTATTTTCATCGCTTGTAGCAAATGACGTTTTTATCAAAACTGCTGATATAGAAAAAATACCGGTGTTATATGGAGATCTAGCGTTATAAACTCCATCCGTAACATCATATTGTTCCGAGAAATTTTCAGAAAAAGCCCTATCCAATGTCAAATCAATTTTCAAATCGGGAAACAAATCGACATTAGCTGTTGCTTTAAACAGTTTATTCGTTACTTGAGTGAAATTTTGATTGAAGTCGGGGTAATTCGTCAGCCAACCGTTCTTAGCTGCTTCATACCTAACGTCATCCTGGCTTCCAAATATAAAGCCCAATGAAGGTCTTGAAGATCCTAAGAACCCAACACCTGGAGTATACCCAGGCAAAATTGTACCGCTATTGTATGTGTAGTTCATCTGAATATTCTTGACGCTGGTCAGAACTCCGATCAAGCCATCAAGAAATGCATTGTTTTTAGGAAGTTGATTGGCATTGGCATTCACTATTTTTTCGCCTGGTTTTGGCGCAATCATTTTCGGTTTTGGTAGTGTTTTGTTTGTATTTTTAGTCAGTCCTAAATATTTATACAACATATCCATGTTGAAGGCTGCATTTAAATTATTAGAACTTGCATTTTGAATTGTATTTCCTAAATTATAATCAGCACCATCAATATTAATCTGAGACAATGCATTGGAGGTGCGTTGCCAACTGTAGTCACCCGTGTAGGAGTAGTTTGCTTTTATGAAGCTGAATAATGGTATTTTGTTTATTGGTATATCATAATTCACAACTAGTTGCTGCATGTGTTGGTTTGGATCTCCTATGTCCCAATAACTATCCCAAATAGTAAAACTGTCGATGGGTTCATTATTTTCATTCAAATAATTTTTTACAATATTACTAGAAGATGCCGTATAATTTAATTTCAATGATTTAGTTAGATTATAATTGAAACCATATTGATAATTAAATGCAAAATTTCTGCGGTAAAGTGGGTCAAGGCCTATTCCTTCCACCTCTACCTGTCTAAATTGTTGGCGGTTATACTGTCTATTGATATTCGTATTAAACGAAATATTAGCAGGTAAATAATTAAAGTTAAAGTCACTCAATAACTTCCAGTAATTACTTTTTTTCAAAAACTTAGCTTTCTTGAATGGCTCTACTGGTTTAGGCTGAAAAGTGTACGCATAATCAACAGAAGAATTTGCCTGTTGGTCTACAAAATCTTCGATTTCAAAATCATGTCGTTCCACTTCGTTAAATGACTGAGAGAAGGTAAAATTTTCAGGATCGTAAACATGTTGTTTTTGTTCTGGTTGGCGTTCTTTTCTGACACCAATAAAATTGATGCTTTTTCGCTTGGTGTAATCAACCGCTCTGCTGGTAATATTGTCTTTCTTATTTTGATCCGTTGTATTATCTAACAACTGTTTTAATTTTATGTCTTGATTGAAAGGGTCGTACTCTGGCGTGATCGTTTCTTCGCCTATAGCATAATTAAAAGGCAGATTGACACCCCATTTTTGAGGCAATAATTTTCCAAGGTTCACATTCGTCACTATCGTGTATTGCTCCGTATCTTCCCGACTTCTCTCATTAGGACCTTGTTCTAATGATCCAAAACCAATTGTGCTTTTTCTACCCGATGCGGAGACCGTTGCAAAATCAGCTAAATTTGTGTCTACATTCAATACTGCAGCCATTCCGCCTTGGTTGTCCATATCCGCTAAACGAAGTTCATTAAACCAAACTTCTCCTTTTATATCATTGCGTAGATCACTGTTTTTCACCCCTACCATAAGTGTACGAACCAGTCCAAAATTTGGATTTCCTTTTATCCCTAACTTCAAGGTATTGGTCCCGTCCCCTTCTGGTTTAGAAGGATCAGCATCTGGATAATAAATTCCATCTAGTGGCAATGTATTTGGATCCACACTCATTGCTGAAATTTTCAATTTTGTCAACAAAGCCAATGACAAATCCATTTCATTTTCTTCTGGCCAAACTACTTCGCCGCTCAAAGGACTACAATCAGAATTGGACGCAGAGGAGGGAACAGTTACTTTTAAAGGAATCTCAATCTGGTAGAAATTTTGTGTAAAATCATTTCCAAAACGAATAAAACCAACCATCTGATTGTCTTGAAGAGGAATTTCACCTGGCAACGATTCAGCATGCAAAAACATTTTCAATTTCTTAAATTGACGCATATCGATACTTACATTTTTAAAAACGGCTCTGGAATCTTCCGGCTCTAATCCGTTTCCTGAAACCCTCAATGCTAAAGACTGCTCATTTTGATTAATTACGGTGTTATTATTAAACAATTGCTCTCTTTGTACTCCATGAGGCGTAATGTAATTCACCGGACATCTTTGATTATTTTCCTGAACGTTGACCGCCAAAACATCTAAGTTAGTGTTGTCATCAGCACTGTTTGTGTCATTAAAATCAAGCGTATTGGTATATCGCCTCCACTCGCCACGAACTAAGTCTAAGGCTCCAAAACGAACTGTAACTTCTTCACTAAAACCCGTCATAAACATCCTCATGAAACGAATGGATCTAAAATCAGAAATATTCCCTATCGTGTTTTCAGGCTGAGCAACCGGGATTTTAAATTGCAACCATCGGGCTTCGGTAGTGGAGCCATCCGGCAAAGACACTTGTGTGTTTCTGACATCAGTTATATAATTTTGACCCACGTTCATTCCGGGTTGCACATCAATACTATATTCATAATAAGCATTGATTGTATTCATGGTATTGTCTCGGTTGATATCCTCCACGTCAGGAACGGTTGACGACCCTCTATTGGGGTCATTGATATCTACCGCAGAGTTTCCGTCAGTACCATTGTACATTTTGTAGCGGTCTAAAATTCCTCCATCTGCATTCAGATAAAAAGTATAATCATCAGCAGCTGGATCCAGTTCCGAAGCAAAATTAGTATACACGCTTCCCTCATTGGCATTAGCCAAACCATCCAAACCTATATCTTGATATCTTCTGTTATCCACATTGGTATCAAAGGCATAAATCAAGGACTGAGATGCAGGAACATCTCCCCACAAAGGCCTTGGATTGACCAATATCTGATCGGGACCCAGCCCATTTTCATACTGCTTTCTTCCATCTTTTAGAACATCTTCCGAAATTTCTCCTAAATTGAAGTATATTTTTCCAGTATTTGATACTGGAGCCTGACCATTTCCTACGTACGGATCTAACACCCAAAACTGAATATACTCTACGTTTCCTTGTTCAAAATTTGTTGAATTTAAAGAACGCATAATCCCTCCAAAATTTTCATCTGGATTTGCATTTACATTTGAATTGTTGTTATAAGGCCCTCTTTCAGATGGATAATAACTCAAATCCAAGGTGTTTACTACTTGCGTCTGCCCTTGGGCAATATCAGTCAGAGGATACAATTCTCTGCTAAAAATCCTTCTGGTTTTATTGAAAGACAAGTCTTCATTTGAGATTCCAACGGGCTTCTGAGTATAAAAAACGGGATCAATTGAATACCAAGCTAATTTAGCTCTTTTGAATCCATAGCTCAAATCATTGGCACTGGCATTAAAATCATAACTACTTGTTGTGTTTCGGTCTGGTGTTGATGCTAAACTCCAGGAATAAGGGGAACGCATGTCAATTGTAGACTGAGATCCTTCAAAATCATCTACATAAATGGTCGATTCACCCTGAAACTGATCTGCTTTTGGCGAGTCCGGTTTCAAAAAAGCTATTTCGCCTCTTACCGATAGATTGGAAGGTACATCCGTGTCAATATTTGGCAATTTATTTACTAAACGGGTCAAGAAAGGAACTTCTGTTGAGAAATTAGTATTGAAACCAAAAATAGTGTTGTTTACGGATTCCTGTCCGAAACTAGATTTTTGTGTGAACGGTCTTTCAGACATTTTCAAGAAGGTTCCTCCTACCACAAAGTTGTCCGAAATTTTATGTTCAATATTTAAACCCATAAACCTTCTGGTTTGCTGACCAAAAACAGAGTTATTTTCCAAGGAGACTTCGATGGGTGTATTTGATGCCTGCAAGGACGGATCCAAAATTTGAACACGACCTAACTGATAATTAACGCTATAATCTATCCCTTCTACTAAGAGTCTTCCTGCTGCGGTAACTACCACTGACCCTTGAGGAACATTGAATGCCCCAATTGGTATACCATCGCCACCACTCGATTTGTATTTCCCTCGTAATAAGAATTTGTTTTTTTCACTATCCTGCAATGCTCCTGCCTGTGTATTTCGATACATGCTGCGAAACACATATTTCTTTTGATTTTCATTATAAGAGCTGACATTGTTGTAGTTTTCAGAGGAACCAGCATTCGACAATTTTGAAAATAGCAGTTCCCCAAAAGGCTCTTTGGTAGTAAATAGAATCCTTCCGTTTTGCGCATCTATTGTTAAGCCTGGCATAAAATCAAAAAAACCGTCCCCTCCAGCTTGAGGATCGTTATTGTAATTTAACTTATCTAAATTAAATACCTTCAACAAAGGGGTCTCAGCAACTTCGTTTTCTCTTGAAGGATTCGTTGGAAAAGGACTTCCTGGAACCTCTGTAATATAATTTAGAGGCGAAGGATCTGAATAAAGAATATTAAATCTAAAATCTTGTTGTTTCAATTGGTACCCACCTTGAATCTGATAGATATTTTTCATCATCAAATTCCAAATTGGATTTTTAACATTGGTCAAATTGCTTTTCAACATTTTCAAAACCAAACTCTGCGAAATGATAGCCTGATTGGAAGGACTATTTCCTGTCACAACAGTTGCGTCTACTCCATCGTTTCCAAATTCACCCACTTGGTACACTTTATCTCCAATGGTGTATTGATAAGCAACCGCTAAAACCTCATCATTAGCCAATCGCTGTTGTAACGAAATAAATCCTAATTGTGGATTGAAGCTGTATTCATTAGGATTCAGTTTTCTTGCGTTTTCTAATTTCGAATAATCCTGACCTTCACTTACCGTTATATTAAAACCAGAATTCGCAGTCACGATTTCACGAATATTAGGATTCAACAAACCTGTTCCAGCGTTTATTTGTGCTGGATTGTAATCATTATTTGAATTGTCAGTAGGAGAATCTATAGGATTGTTGAAAATCCCTGTAGAAGGATCTAAAACAACCACTTCGTTATCAGGAATACCGGATAATTGGCCTTCTCCTAAATCCTGAAGTGCAATGATATTTCTCAGGTTATTATTGTTTGCCAATACCCGATTTTGCTTGTTAGTTACCCAAATCTCAATCCTAGAGATCTGTACTCTACTATCAATGAATGGATAATTTGCCAGCGATTTATCATATCGATTTCTAAAATATTGGGACAAGAAAAAGTGTCGGTCACTATCATAGTCCAAAGCAAACATTTCAAAATCCTCTATCGTGCCTCCGCCTTGCGCTATTAAACTTTTTGTTTGTGATTTTTGCTCTGAAAAAACACCAGTTATTGTTGTTTTTCCAAATTGCAGTTGGGTTTTTACTCCAAATAAACTTTGTGCTCCCCGAATTAAAGAACTATTTAAAGGCATACTTACATTACCGACTTCAATTTTTTGAATGATATCATCCTCTGTAGGAGCATAATCTAATTTGATTAAATTTTGAAAAGCAAATGTAGACTGTGTATCGTAGTTCGCATTTACATTGAGTCGCGTTCCTACTTTTCCCATTAAACTCATGCTGATTCTCTGCTCAAAATCAAATGAAAGATTGGATCGGTTTCTAGGAGAAAAGGATGGATTATCTTGTTTTGTGTACCGCATTCCCAAATCCATTTCAACAGATCCCGTGGGTTTTACATCAATCGTATTGCTTCCAAAAATAGATTCAAAAAGACCTGACTTCACATAATATCTAGGCAATAAATCTCTCTTAGCAAGTTCACTTCCTTCTTTCTTGCCATCAATAGCATCTACTTTTTTCTTAAAATAATCACGCATGGATTCTTTTAAGACTAAATTTTCGTATTCTTTTGGCGTTAAAATAATAGGATAATTAATGGAAAATCCATCTACGGAATTGGTATAAACATAACGATCCGTAACTGGGTCGTACGTGTAAGCAGATAAAATACTTTGTGGGTTTTTAAGTTGCAGTTTTCCCAAAGAAAATCCAGTTTTTACAGTATCTTGAGCCACTTGCTCTACTTGGGCCTGTGACAGAAAACCACAAAATAAAACAAGCAAAAAAATAAAAATTTTATGCATACAACTCGGGGTTCTTGAATACCTTTTAAAGATTTTTCAAAGCTTTTTTAATGATTGATTCTACAGAAGCATCTGGATCTTCTTTGACAATCTTTTCTATAATTTTTTCTGAAGTTTTTCGTACAAATCCTAAAACTTCCAAAGCTGATAACGCTTCATCTCGATTTGTATTGCTTTGTGACATAGAAACTTCGTCTAAATCATATAATTTTAAGACTTTTTCTTTTAAATCTAAGATTACTCTTTGTGCGGTTTTACTCCCTATCCCTTTAATTGACTGAATGGTAACTACGTCAGCAGATGCTATAGCATTAGTGATTTGTTTTGGGTCAAGTGAAGAAAGCATAGTTCGAGCGATGCTTGCTCCTATTCCGGAAACGGATAATAAAAGTCTGAAGATCTCTCGTTCTGACTTTTCTATAAAACCAAAAAGTGTATGCGCATCTTCCTTAATTTGAAGATGCGTATATACTTTTATGAAATCTGTATTGGGTAATAAAGAATACGTATGTAGGGAAATATTAACATGGTAGCCTACGCCGCCACAATCTATGATTATATGCGTTGGTGATTTCTCAGCTAATTTTCCTTGTAAATGTGTGATCATGATTAATAAAATATTGCCAAATATAATGAAATTAACATACTTTTATGTTTTACTGGCAACTTTAACTATTTACTTTGATCCCATTTAGTTAAATCTGCTTGATTTTCTTTGCCTGTTTTTCCTGAGCATCGATTACTGCAATAGCGGCCATGTTTACCATTTCCTCCACGCTAGCACCTAATTGAAATATATGAACTGGTTTTCCTAGTCCTAACATGATAGGCCCAATAGAATCAATCTTGTTCAATTCTTTGAGAAGTTTGTACGTGATGTTTGCAGAGTCCAGATTTGGAAAAATTAAAGTATTTACTTTTTTACCTGCTAATTTGGAAAAAGGAAATTTCGCTTTTAGTAATTCTGGGTTTAAGGCAAAATCTGCTTGAATCTCCCCGTCAATTATAATATCAGGATGATTTTTATGTAAATAAGAAACTGCTTCTCTTACTTTGGCTGCGTTTTCGTTTGTAGAGGATCCAAAATTAGAAAATGAAATCATTGCAATAACTGGCTCTACCCCAAACATTTTAGCCGTTTTAGCGGTCATGATTGCTATTTTAGCTAAATCATCAGCAGATGGATTGATGTTGATCGCCGTATCGGATAAAAACATTGGCCCACGAGCCGTCATCATCATATTAGTAGTAGCAACAATAGAAGCTCCCGGTGCTTTTTCGATTAATTGCAGTATGGGTTTAACAACTGAAGGATAGCTTCTGGAATGTCCTGTTACCAGTGCATCAGCTTCGCCTTCATTAACCATCATTGCGGCAAAATAATTGCGTTCCCGCATTAATTTTTGTGCATCTAAAAAGGAAATGCCGCGTCTTTGTCTAGAAGACCAATACGTTGTAGCAAATTTATTTCTTCTATCTTTTTCCTCTTCAATTTTAGGATCTATAATTTGAACATCTGCATCAAAACCAATTTCTGCTTTTAATTCTAAGATAATTTCCTTATTACCTAATAAAATTGGAAAACCAATTCCTTCTTCCAATACGATTTGAGCTGCTTTTAACACATCTAAATGGTCTGCTTCAGCAAAAACGATTTTTTTAGGATCCATTTTAGCTCTATTTGTAATCAAACGAAGCATTTTGTTATCATTTCCTAAACGATCTAAAAGTTCTTCTTCGTATTTATTCCAATCCGTGATAGGATTCAATGCTACACCAGAATCCATTGCTGCTTTGGCAACAGCCGGAGCAACAATCGTGATTAATCTTGGATCAAAAGGTTTAGGAATAATATATTCTCTACCAAAATTTAATTTAGTAGCGCCATAAGCAATATTAACTTGTTCAGGAACGGATTGCTTTGTCAATGCCGCTAATGCTTTTACAGCTGCCATCTTCATCTCCTCATTTATTTTAGTAGCTCGAACATCAAGTGCGCCTCTAAAAATGTACGGAAACCCAAGCACGTTGTTCACCTGATTGGGATAATCTGAACGACCGGTAGCCATAATTACGTCTTTCCGAGTTGCAACAGCTAAGTTATAGTCTATTTCTGGATCTGGATTTGCCATTGCAAAAACAATAGGATTATCAGCCATTCCCAACAACATTTCTGGCGACATGATATCTCCCGTAGACAATCCTAAGAATACATCGGCATTGACTAATGCTTCTTGTAAGCTCAAGGAAGGAATATCTTTAGCGTATTTCAACTGTAAATCAGATAGTTTTTGATTGTCTTTAGTTAACAATCCCTTGCTATTGAACATAAAAATATTTTCAATTTTCACACCCAGCAAAACATACAAATTAGCACAAGCAAGTGCAGCGGAACCAGCTCCTGAAACCACTAATTTTACGTCTTCTGCTTTTTTATCTGCTAATTCTAATGCATTCAACAATGCCGCAGATGAGATGATGGCCGTACCATGCTGATCGTCATGCATTACTGGAATATTTAATTCTTCTACCAACCTTCTTTCGATTTCGAAAGATTCCGGCGCTTTAATATCTTCAAGATTAATTCCACCAAAAGTTGGTGCTATATTTTTTACCGTTTGAATGAATTCTTCAATGTCTTTTGTTCCAATTTCGATATCGAAAACATCAATATCAGCAAAGATCTTAAACAACAATCCCTTTCCTTCCATTACTGGTTTAGAGGCTTCCGGTCCAATATCACCTAATCCTAAAACAGCGGTTCCATTTGTGATTACTGCGACTAAATTTCCTTTAGCGGTATATTTATAAACATTGTTTACATCTTTTGCGATTTCTAAACACGGCTCAGCTACACCAGGAGAATAGGCCAAAGACAAATCTCTTTGTGTTGCATATTTCTTAGTGGGAACTACTTGAATTTTACCAGGAGTTGGCTTTGCGTGGTATAATAATGCTTCTCTTCTTTTGCTATTCTTTTCCATTGTTTTAGATTTTATTCTAGTTTACAAAGATAGAAGACTTGGTTTAAAAAGTCAGCTTTTATCCTATTCTTTTAAAAAAATCACACCCTCAATAACAACCACCAATAAAAATAGCCGCAAAAAATGCGGCTATTTTTAGTATTTCGTTTAGCTCCTTTTTATTGCGTAATGTAAGAGTTTAAATGCTGAATGGTATCTTTTTGCAACTCGATTATAGCTTTTACCACATCACTGATGGAGATAATTCCTATTACAATATTGTTTTCAAGAACCGGCAAGTGTCGTACTCTTTTTGTACTCATTAATTCCATGCAATACTCTAAATTATCCGATGGGCTCACGGTCACCACATTTGTTTCCATGATTTCATGAACAAAAGCTTTCTTTGAAGATTTTGATTTCAAAACGATTTTTCGAGCATAATCCCTTTCAGATAAAACGCCTTTCAAAACAGTATCTTCAATGATAAGAATTGCTCCAATGTTTTTTTCGCTCATCACGGTTAATGCTTCATATACAGTGTTAGTGGAAAGTACGGAATATACTTCCTTTCCTTTAGTGCTTAAAATTTGATTAACAGTCATAATTGATTCATTTAGTGAATCATAAAGTTAAAAAAAATATGCATTCAAACAACAAAAATATTTTTTAGCATTAAAATAGATCCTCTGGCGAAATTAATTCTCCTAATTTTATTTTTAATTCTGTGCTTAAAATTTGCAATCCATATTGATAGGACGCATTCATCCAACCAAAACCTTCCTTTGCGATGTAATCAAATTCTGTTCCTACATTACCATATTCGGCAAAAACCTTATGTGAACTGATTTCCAAATCGAATTTTTCTGGAATTGTTCCATTGTATTCTACAGCATTTATCGTAATTAACCACAACCATCGGTACACCATTTCTTGTGCTTTATCTAAATAGTTATACTTAAGTAACCCTTCCCATAACAACATTTGATGTGGTGCCCATCCAAAAGGATAATCCCATTGTCGTTGCGGTTCGTCCATGGAGATATTAGCACTACTCGCTTTCGTACTTCCTGTGATTCCACCTGTTTTTATAAAATGCGGCAGGGCTACTTCCACTAATTTTTTAGCTTGATTTTCAGTACACAATCCTGCCCACAAAGGAAAAAAGGTTGTAGCTGCCTCAAATGGAAATTGTTCTTGGTTAACAAAATCATAATCAAAATACATTCCCGCAGCTTCATTCCAGCACAATTCATTAATCTTTTCTTTTCTAAATGCAGCCTTTTGTTCCCATTCGTTTGAAGTACACTTTACATCTCCAATTTGAAAGGTGTCCCCAAAATAGGTTGCAATTAAATAAGCAATGTCTTTTTCGTATTTATAAAGAAAACTATTTACATCAACGGAATTTAAGTTCGCACACCTATTTATGAGTCGATCCGTGGTGTCATGACCACTTTCACGCAAGCTTCGGTCATGAACAAAATACAGATCCAAATCAGCGTCAACCAATTTTCTTTCTAAATATTCTTTCTCAAATGCGCGAATCGGCATGTTATATTTTTTAGCATAAGGCGCTAAAACATCGTCAAAATGCCCAGGCTCCACTTCAAAGGGCATTCCAACGCCTTCCGCTTTATATCGGTTCAAACCCGTTTCTGTTAATCGGTTTCCTAACACCATCCAAACCGTATTGTATTCTAAAATAATAGCATCCAAATGGCTCTTTAACCATTCTTGGTTAGGCACATTTTCTTTTACAATTTCAACAATTAGAGAGGAATACAATGGCGGTTGTGTTCTTGTCAAGTAATAACTTCGGTTTGCATTCAGAATTTTGCCGTAATGTGTAATTTGGTATTTAAAGTTCTCCGCGATAGCCATAGCTTTTTCGAGTTGGTTATCAATTAAAAGACCAACCCCAATAAAATAACTATCCCAGCCGTACATTTCATTAAATCTTCCGCCAGGGACTACAAATGGAACTCCTTGCAAACTATCTATTTTTTGTTCTAAAGCCAAAGCTAAAATCCCTGGTTTATTGTTTAAAGTAGCCACATATTCCATGGAATAATTTACAGGTAAAATAGCTACTTTGAAATTCTGAAGTTCTTTTTCTAAATCTTGAAAATAAGAAACCCCTTGTTTGTCCGTCGCAGCAACATAAAGTGTTGGGACATCACTATTGGTTTTTTCGTCTTCAAGAATCTGAGTCAAGCCCTTCTTGTCTATCGTTCTAGTGAGTTCATTCCAATAATCATATTTGATTTTTCTTGAAATTCGATCGACAGGATTTTCTTGTATACGGGCTAGGTCTACTTCACCCATCTCCATTTTACTTTCTTTTAGCACTGCTAATTCTTGAAGTAAATTTGACAAATAATAGGTTCCCGTAATAACCTGTTCTTGCTTTGTCTTTTCATCAATTAACACAAATCTTTTAGGGCCTTGGTCGTCTTTGGTGATTTTTTTATCTTGATCAGTATCTTCTTGAAGCAAAAGTTCTCGAAAAGTTTTATCTATGTTCAGTGAGAATTTCATGATTTAGCAGTAAGTTTTTTTAGAATAAAGAAAGAAATAAGCAATAATGACATTGGAATTAGAGTATAATAAAAGGCATTTTCCGGACCTTCATTTTTAAATAAGTAACCAATAACTCTAGAACCCAAAGTACCCCCAAGTGCAGAGAAGACGACTATTAAACCCGTCATGGAACTGTGTAGTTTTTTTGGCAAAGCACTTAAAACCACCGAATTTAATAGCGGATAAATAGGCGCAATAAACAGTCCCACTAATGGAAATGCAAATCCTATTATTGGAATATCGCCAAGCGAATTGATTTCTTTGACATCCAAGCCCACTGTTTTAGGAAGTACAAATATTACAATGAGCATAGCAGCTACAATACAAAAACTAAGTATCCAAATCCAATTGACCCTTTTTGTAATTACTCCTGCTAAAAGTCGTCCTACAGCTAATGAAATAGCCAAAATACTCGCCATCATAATACTTATATTCTCTGGAAGATGGAGCACTTTACTATTGAAAGTAGGCAACCAAGACATGATTCCCTGCTCAATCATTACAAACAAGAATGCGCTGATCACAAAAACAATCGTCAATAATTTCGCAAACAATTTAAACATTTGCTCAAAATCATCTACTAAATTAACACCCGGAATATCAGTTTGATTTTCGAATTTAGTAAAAAATAAAAAACCAAATGACAGTAACGAAATCCCAGCTAACAACCAATATACGTTCAACCAAGCATCAGGATTCGCATCAGAATTAAAAGCGGGAAATAGGAAATAAGCGAGGGCAATTCCAATCATAAATACGCCTTCAATGCTACTCATCAAACTATTATGTTCTTGTTGATTCTCCGTAATTGTTCCAATAAGCGAATAAACAGACACTTTTATCAACGCAAAAGAAACGCCTACAGTTGCAAAAAGTACCTTAGCCATATCAAATGAATTTCCAAAATACATACTAATACATGCCACAGAAACCATGGCCAGACCAATAAGCATGGCTTTTTTATACCCAAGCCTTGGCAAAAACGAAGCAATTAGAAAGGACACTATAGCGATAGGTAAATCCTTGTAAGCTTCTAGAACGCTTGCCTGCAATTCATCAACGCCATAATTTTTTTGTGCCTTTAATATCACAATTCCCACGCTGTTCAGTAGAATTGCAAATACAAAGTAATTGAGATACATGGCAATTTTAACCGTACTTTTTTTCATCTTTTAACTAATGTTTTAGGTGAACTATTATTTAGTACTAAATTATAGTCCACTAATTAAATATTCTTAAATGTGATTTGAGTTCTGCAATCTCGATTCATTTTAATATTTGAACAGGTCTGCTTTTTTTTAGATTCCAATACGAAATTTAAAAACTCATAATGTTTGTGATTCCGTTTTCTATATGGTCAATCGTAAAACTATTTGTTAAAAGGTTCACTTTTAAATGTGCAAGCGCGTCATCGTTCACCCATTTTATATCTATACCAGTAGCATCGGCATCGTTAATTTCTATTTGGCCGGAAAAAGCAGCAGATGTATTACGTAAACGAATAATTTGCAACTGTTTCTGAACAACGTCAGTTTTCAAACCTTGCTCAATATCCTGCATTGACAATGCAGTACGATTAATTTCTTTATGTCCTGCACTTCCGCCATTATCTGCCGCTTCATAATTGTTTTTTCCCGCAAAAATATCTAAGTACCACACTTGTGGTATTCCTGGAACAAACATTTGGATGACTCTTGCTAAAAGCAACTTTTGCTCGTCCTCTCCCAAAGCACTAAAAAAAGTAGCATTGATTTGATAATAAGAAATTTTATTTCCTGAAGGATCGTATAAGTTTTTAACACGCCCACCACGTTCCATTATTGTAGTCATTATCCCTTCAATCTCGGCATCCTCTAACAATCCTTTATTATAAAACCCATTTACCTCTTTGCCTTTCAAGTCTAAAACAGGAATTCCATCATGGCAACCTAACATGTTTACTGTTTTGTATCCTTTAGCAATAATTTCTTTGGCCCAGCTTAACAAAGCACTACTTGTTTTGTTTTCGATAGTATGTATCGTTAAACCTGGTAAGAAAAAGTCGTAAATATAGTATCCTTTAGTGGCAACCTCATCATGTAGATGCAAACCATACTCTGCATGAATTTCTGGCAGAAGCATCAAATTATTTTTTTGTGCGATTTGATTAATACGTTCTAGATATTCCCAAGTTCCCGGTTTATTAAAAAAATTGGACTCCCCAACTTCTTTGTGCAAATAGGCGAAAGCATCTAAGCGAAGAATAGTACATCCGTAACCCTTGAGCTTTTTCAGGGTCTCCTCATAGAAATCCCAAACCAAAGGTGATTTCCCATTGACATCCATTTGCCCTAAATAGGAACGATTTTGTTCTACAATTTGTAAAATATCAGCTTTTAATGGCGTACAATCTTTAAAATCAATCGTTGTAAAATCTTGATTATTTGCTATGGCCTGATTAATGACTGGAACAATATATAAACATTGCGCTTCCGTTAATCCTTTTATGTTTTCCAACTCATCTATTGTGATTGAATTGTAGGTGATTTGTTGATAAAAAGTATTCCAATAGGGTTGTTCTGAACCATCTGGAAAACGCACTTTTAGGATTGGCAACCCCAACTTTCTCATGAATAACTTGTTGAGAAACTCTGGTTTTGGAATGATAATTCCATCTTCATTTTTAACACCGTTTCCCTCCCAAAATTCATTCCAATTGATGAAAAAATCTTTATACTTAGATTTATTTCCATACTGCAATAGGTCTTTGAACTGAGGAGATGCAACAGAAAGATGGTTTAAAACAATGTCAAATTTCAATTTAATTTGAAGTTCTTCTAAATCTTTTAAGTCCTTAGTGTCCACTAAATCTGTATTAATATCATAATCAATAATAGAAAAACCTCTATCTAAGTCACTATTGAAAAAGGTAGGCAAGACGTATAACAAAGAAAAAACATCTTTGAATTCGGTCATTTTGAGCATTTCAATCGTATCACTGAATTTTTCACCAATACTATCTGGATACACATTAAGCATTACACCATTGCTGATTTTCGTACTATTTTGTTGCATGATATTTTATAAAAGTTTTGAAAGGATATTGATATTATCCGGTAATCGACCCACATTTTGCAATTTTAAAGCGGCTAATTTTAAAGCAATATCTAAACATTCTTGGATTGATTTTTCCTTGATATAAGCAAATAAAAATCCGGACCAAAAGGCATCGCCAGCACCTGTCGTGTCCATAACCTTATCAATCTTTATAGCTGGCATTTCAATTACTTTTTCTCCTTTTTGAGATAATTTCACCCCTTTGCTGCCTAAAGTCAAACAAACAGTATCCGCACCTTGATCATGAAAAAACTGAAAAATTTCTTCATGAGGAAGTTCTTTTTCAAAAAGGCGTAGCATATCGTCCTCACTAATTTTTATCAATGGATTGAATTGGCAATAGGTTTTAATTACTTTAAACGCTTTCTTTTGACTTTTCCATAGTTTTCTTGCGTAATTCACATCGATACTCAGCTTACAACCTAGGTTATATGCTTCTTGCGCCTTTTTTAAGATCGTTTTTTGCGCAGGATTTTTACTCAATGCAAAACAAGTAGTGTGAAATATGGTTGTATTAGCTAGTGTTTCACTTGAAATTTGCTCTTCATAAATACAACAATCTGCAGAGCGATACGGTATGAAATCTGGAGTACCGTCTGATCTTGAAACAAAAATAACGCTTGTAGATTTGTCTTCTAAAATGTTCAAATGATCCGTATTCACTCCAACATCACCAAGTCGCTCCGCAATATATGTCCCAAAACCATCGTTCCCTACCGTTGCAACCATAATAGTATTTAAACCCAATCGGGTTGAATTCATAGCAACGTTAGTAGGGGAACCGCCTAAATACCTATGATAATCTCTTGTTTCATTTATCAATACTCCTTCTTGATGCCCGATGAAATCAACAAGAACTTCACCTACACAAAGAATGTCTATTTTATCCATCTTGTTGTCTATTGAATTATTCACTTACTTTTATCTTTTTTATTTTTATCAATAGTGTACATACTGCTGCAATCGCTAATAATACCCCTGCAAAACTTATTGCTTGACGTGGATCATTGTCTAGAAAATTCCTTAGTATGAAACCAAATGATAGGTTTTGAATAATCATAGGAATCACAATCATCATATTAATAATACCCATATACACGCCATATCTTTCTTTTGAAATAACAGCAACAACCATCAAATAAGGAATTCCCATCATACTTGCCCATGCAATTCCATAACCAATAATCACTGCAAAAAACACATATTGATTTTGTACCATTGGAAACCATAAAAAAGAAACGGCCCCAAATAACAGACACACAAAATGAATCATTTTAGCACCATGCTTTTTGGCTAATTTTGCCAAATAAAAAGCAATTGAAAAGGTAACTATAAAACCAAATGCACCGATTAATCCGTTCCATTCTACCGCTTTTTCATAGCCTGCAGGGTTCTTTGGGGTTACATCCCAAACGGATAATGCAATACTTTTTGAATTATTTTGCCAATAACACATCATCGCATACCATTGAAACAAATACACCAAGAAAAGTTGCCACATTACTTTTGGCATTTCCAAAACTGCTTTGTAGATATCAATAAAAGGAGAAAAAATATTTAAAGGCTCCGCTTTCAAAACAGCCAATTCTTCCTCAGTAGGCGGAATTTCCTTGGTTTTACTCATGCTCCACCAAATAGAAGTAACAGAGAGTACAGCACCTAGAAAAAAGGAAGCGTATATCCAAGTGGGCAAAGAACCTGTGTAACCAACAAAGACAATTGGAAACAGAAAAAGAGAGATATACGCTAAAAACTGCCCAAAACCAGTAAAGAAACTTTGTGCTTGAAAACCCATTGGTTGTTGTTCTTCATCTAGTGTATCTGCAATAAAAGCACGATAAGGCTCCATCGCAGTATTGTTACCCACATCTAGAATCCAAAGTAAACCGGCTGCCATCCACAGTGAACTGCTGAATGGAAATAAAAATAAAGCGATACTACAAATTATGGCTCCAATAAAAAAGTACGGTTTGCGCCTTCCCCATCTTGGATGCCATGTTTTATCACTCATTGCCCCTATGATGGGCTGAATCAGTAATCCCGTTAAAGGTCCCGCAAGATTTAATATCGGAATTTGATCTGGACTGGCGTGCAAAAAATCATAAATGGGATTTACAGCACTTTGTTGCAAGCCAAAACTATATTGTATTCCAAAAAAACCAACATTCATATTGATTATTTGCCAGAAGCTTAATTTTACCTTTAAATTCATTCTAGGTGGTTAATTTGTTAATTTTTTCTAAATTTAATTTTAATATTGCCAATTAAAAACAGAATAAAAACAAAAACGTTTTCGGAAGACCCGAAAACGTTTTCGATTATTTAAATCAATTAAAAAAACCTTTCTATTTTGATGCAAAAGGGACAATTATTCGGGTCTCCCATTCCAATTCATTTCCTCCATTAAAAGGATTTGACAAGAAATTTTCCAACACTTTATTTTCCAATGCAATATGGTGCTTTTCTGCATAATCCAGTAGCGCAAACCAGGCTCTATCTGAGGTTCTGAAATTTCCAAAATAAGTCGCTTTCAATCCTTTGACTGCTGCTAAAGTTTTGAATTTTACTACTTCATTCTCAATGATTATTGTGTTTTTATCAATTGGAAAACAATAATTAAAATCGATCTTTTCTTGATCTAGATTCCAATTTGTAATTTCAATATAAGGTCTTCCTATAATTTTTATTTTATTTTCAAACAAAAAACCGGTAATTATTGCATCGTTTCGAATCATTGTTTGTCCTTTTTCCTGCAATACACTTTTCAACTTAATGTAAGCTACAAATGTTTCTTCCGAAGTTCCTTCTCCATCAATTCTTACTTTAAAACTTTTCAAGTGTTGGCCCAAACCTTTCTTAAAATCAGTTATTTTTTTGATCTGTTCTTGCTTGAAATCTGTATTGAAAAAAGGCACTGTTAGTTTATTATACCAACTATGATTCCTATCTTTTACCCCGACATTCACTTTAGTCACCGAATCGTTTATAGCGGTAATATCCCACGTATATTCCATTTGGACGGCTCCTTTTTTCATTTCTTGTTTGATAAAATCAAAGTTTCGTTTTTCTACGATCGTATACTTTTCTTTTTCTTTTTCCCATTGAACAACAGACCACTCCTGAATTCCTTGAAAAACGGTTCCAGTAGCTGCATTTACTTTAAACGAAATGCAATAATCAGTCTTCTTTACAAATAAATACCAAATTAAAAACAAGGATAAAAACGCACTACAAACTATTATAATTTTCTTTCTGACTGTCATTATTTTTTAATCATCTTTAATTTTTCGACAATAAAATTTCCTATAGTTTTACCATGATCAATTCCGTTTACAATGGCGGCTCTGTAATGAATTCCTCCATACAAGCGACTCATAGCCGCTTCCTGGGCGGCGGCGTTAAAAGATCCGAAATTTCTTTTTGGCAACCCAAACTGCAATTCAGTATCATCTGTATACGAAAAATTATCTCCAAAAACTGAGGTTAAAACTATTGCTGAACATGTTGAAACCACAGAATGACCGCTAGTATATTCTGGAAAAGGAGGCGTTTGCAATAAGGGTTTCCAATTTTCATCAATATTCTGATTGATTACTGTTTCCGGACGTACTACATTACTTTTGAATTTTTGATCCCAACAACTGATAAAACCTTCAAAAATACCAATCGAGGTTTTCGTGTAAGCAAAAACTGTTTTAGCAAAATCAGCGTTTGATTTTTTTGAGGCAATTTTTACAATTCCTATCCAATGAGCTCCTGGTGTAATTTTCTTTTTAGCGAACATCATGTGTCCTTGGGAAACCGAAACGTAAGGATTACAATCCCAGAATTGAGCAATTTTAATTTCTTCTGAATTATCTCCTTTTTTAACCATCTCTTTGCTAATATCATAGACTTCTTGAACTTCTTTAAAAAAAGGAGATTTTTTATCTAACGAAAATGCAAAAGCAGGAATTGGTTTAAATTGAGCGGCAGAGTCAAGAACCAAAGTCCTTATTTCACCCCAATGTGGCTCCACGGCATCCATGTATGCTGGAGGTGTAGGTTGCCATCTTCCTGGTTGATTGGCATAAACCGAAAATTTAGACATCGTACGTGTTTCTTTATAATTGTCTTTTGCCATCCATTTCTTTATGCGCTCAGCAACTTTTAGTCCGTATTCTTTAGAAACTGTAAACTCTTCTTCATTTTCGTCAGTCCATTTTTGATATAAACTATCTCTGAATTTGTCTACTATTTCCTCTGAGAAAACTAATTGCTTACTTAGTTCCATGTGTGCGACAAGAGCTGCCAAAGGCTGATTCACGGCACTTTTCGAATCTAACTTGGGTATTGAATCTAACCCGTTCAATTGATTCTGAAGACTGATATACATCTTACTGTTTTGAGCCATGATTTCATAAGCCGCAATGTTTGGATACACAAAAATCCTACTGGCAACAGGTGGCGAAAAGATATCATGAATCATAATTTGAGTAACATTATCTATTGCAGCATGGTATTCATCTGTAGTAACTACAATAGATTTTTCCTTTTTACATGAAATAAAAAGAAGACTAATTATTGCAATACTAAAAAATTTTGCTTTCATTTTTATTAATTTGTAGGTTGCTTTCTATTTCCATTTTTAGCTGAAGGCATTTCGTAAAGTTCTGCTTTTTTATTGTTGATGGTAACCAGCATGTATTTTTTGCCATTTAAAGTAATAATATCAAGGTTTCTAACCGCTTTTTGGGTCAAATCAATTCCTACTTGATTACCTAAAAATATGGTTTTCTCGTTTTTGATTAAAGCTCCTGAAAAACCGTCAAACCTGCTGTGGTATGGAGAAACTCCAAAATAATTTCCTGCCGCAAAAACTTCCTCTTTCGCATCTGAATCAAAATTAGCTTTTAGAAAACTAGTAATAGGAGCGACTTGCATTTTATTTGAAAAAGGAACAAAAGTGAATTTCCCTTTATCGTTTCTTAAGTAACCGGACTTCAAATTATGTACTTCAAATAACTTTGCTTTTTCAAGCATTTTTGGATCAAAAACTTCTTCCAGTGTTTTTCCTGCGAAAGATTTATAACTATTGAATTTCTTTTTTAGCATTCCGCTGAATTGTTCCGCTAATTCGTCCAGCCCTAAAGTTGTGTAGTATTTTGCGTTTTTTTCTATTGCCACAATAGTTTCAAAAGATCCGTTAGCGTCAAAATCATCATAATACATTTTCATTGGAAAATCCTGTGAAGCTTTAAATTTAGAATTCATTCCCCAGTTTCCAACCAAATAATCTTGATCGCCATCCTGATCGATATCAAAAGGAATTATGGATTGCCATAATCCATTGCTTTTTTCCGGAAAAACAGTTGCTGTTACATCCGTAAATTTACCGTTTTTATTTGCGAAAAATGTAGGTTTCATCCATTCTCCAATTACAATTAAATCCATTTTTCCATCCTTGTTGAAATCAGTAAAAACAGCAGCTGTAACCATTCCGATTTTTTCAAAAGTTTTGCTCTGGACCACCGTAAAAACTCCTTTGTTATTGTTTAACAAATAGCCATCTGGAAGGCTGCCAAATCTATTGTTTATGGAATTATTACCCACAAAAAGGTCTAAGTCTCCATCATTATCATAATCAAAAGCCTTAACAACAGAGCCGTTTTGTGCTATTTTAGGCAATGCTACTTCAAGAAATTGAATGCTTTTATTCAAATACAAACGATCCTGTAAGTCCGCTGCATTTTCACCTCCACCGGAAGCAACATACAAATCATTCAATTTATCATTATTGAAATCTCCAATCACTACGGAAGCGTCTTCAAAAACAGAATCCTTTTCGATTTCAGCCACTTTATTTTTTACAAATCCAGTAGCATTTTGAAAATAGATCATTGCTTTTTTACCTTTGGAACCACCAAAGAATATATCCTCTTTTCCATCGCCGTTTAAATCCCCAATTGCCGTTGCAGGACCTCGATCTGACCGTTGATACGGAATTAATTTTTGAACTAAAAAGTCGATATAGTCATTTTCCTGATGCACAAAATCGATTCCTAATCCTGTTTCTAACTTTTTAAAAATGGGTAAAACAGTAGGATGTAACTTTTTGTAATCAAAAGCGTTCCTGTCTTTATTTGCTTTTATAGTGAGCGTTTGAGCCGTTTTAACATTCTTCAAGGTTTGGTAGGTCTTATCGGGCCAAATCACAACTAATGAATCAATTTGTTTTGTTTTACCATAGCCAAAATGGATTATTGGTTCAGATGAAGATTGAAATCCCCTAGTAGTCTGCAGTTCCTTAAATTGTTTTTTACCTTTGGAATACGAAATTACTTTGGCTCCAATTCCAAAAGTATTTTTTCCTATAAATCGCAGTTTCAATTTTAAATAGTTTGCTTTCGCATCCGTTTTATTAATGTAAACTGACGCAATAGCATTCGTATTATTAGTGATTACATCCAAATCTCCATCATTATCGAGATCAGCATAACCGCTACCATTTGAGATTATAGAATCATTTTCGATCCAATCCTTCGAGCGGTTTTTAAATTGTAAATCAGTTGCCCCTTGAAAAACATAATTCGTTACATTCCCCTTTGGCATTCGCTTCAAAGCCTCTTTATCTAGTAACTTTGTGGTGTTAATTTTACTTTTTATTTGATCATTTGAATAATATTTTACATAGTCCAAATCATTTGGACGCTTTGGAATTCCGTTACTTACAAAAATATCCTGCTCCCCATCTTGATCATAATCCCCAAATAAAGTACTCCAACTCCAATCCGTTGCCGCTACACCGCTCAACAAAGCTGTTTCAGTGAAACCGCCTCCCGCTTGATTAAGCTGTAGCATATTTCTGGAGTATTGGTAATGATAGCCTAATTTTTCGGTTCTCATTTTTAGCATTTGTACATTATCATCCCCAAGAGAAGATTTCAAAACTTTTTCATCTTCGGGAAGCATATCTAAACTCAGAATATCAGGAAAACCATCATGATTTACATCTGCAACATCAACCCCCATAGAAAAACGACTGGTGTGACCAAAATACTGTTTGAGACTCTCGGTAAAAGTGCCATCGCCGTTATTTAGATAATAGTAATCATCCTCGTGAAAATCATTGCCTACGTAAATATCTGGATATCCATCTAAATTGAAATCAGAAACCGCCAATCCCAAACCGTAGCCATTCGCACCGCCAAAAATTCCTGCCTGATCACTTACATCGACAAATTTTCCGTTATCATTGCGAAATAATTTATCTCCACACTCATAGCTTCTTTTGTTTCTAACGGAAGCATTACCAAAAGAGGATTCAGAGTGCACGGCGTGATTCAATAAATACATGTCTAAATCTCCATCTAAATCAAAATCAAAAAATGCTGCCGAAGAACTATAATTATCAAGATCTAATCCGTATTCAGCCGCGCTTTCTGTAAATGTGTTGTCCTTGTTATTGATGAATAATTCATTTTGACCTTCGAAACCATTAATGCCTACTACCGCACAAACATAAATATCAAGATAACCATCTCCATTTACGTCAGCCATAACGGTACCGGTGTTCCAATCACTTTGACCTTCTACTCCGGCTTTTACCGAAATTTCTTCAAATTTATTTTTTCCTTTATTCAAGTATAATTTATTTTTTCCTTGATTAGATGTAAAATAAATATCAACTAAACCATCGTTATTAATGTCGCCAAGAGCTACACCACCACCATTATAATAGTACAGGTAATCTAAAATGGAAATGTTTTTAGACTCAACTAATTCGTTATTGAAATTGATATTACTGTCGTCAGAAGACAGTTTTTCAAACAATTGCCCTTCTTTTTTGGAACAACCCATAAACAGCAATGAAGCCAGTCCTATTCTGAAAAAATTATTCATTACGTCTAAATATTTTTGGGGTATTATCATTAACAACAGCTATAATCGATACCGTTTTATTTTTGTCTTTAATTAGCTTCAGGTTTTTCACCTCTCCTCTAATGAAGAAACCAGATTGATTATAAGGCAACCAAGAAAAAGTTCCGTTTTTACTACCTAGAAGAACGCTACCGTAGTTGGCATCCAATCTGGAAAACTGTGGTTTAAATTCGTATTGATTTCCTCCCAATACCAAATCCAAAATTCCGTCACTATTCACATCCATTATACAAATTGAATTTACAGATGAGAATTGAACTTCTTTTGGGAGTGTTTTAATTTCAAATTTACCATTTCCTTTATTTATTGCAATGATACTTTCTTGTATATTAATCGTCTTTTGTATCGAATTACTAACTATTTCTGGGACAAATAATTCTTGAAAGGTCTTGGTAGCATAATCCTTGTAACTCAAATTTTTCTTTTTGATCGATGGAATTTGTCGCGCTAATTCTTGCTTTAAATTTATTGGTAAATCTTTACCTTCAATTGATTGAGTTGCTATTTGTTCAATAGTTCCATTATTATCAAAATCATTGACAAATAATTTCAATGGGTTTGCAGCAGCTGGTTTGTACGGAGTATTTGTCCCTTTATTACCCAAAATTAAATCTTTCTTACCATCATTATTTAAGTCCACACAACGCACTGCGTTCCAGAAACCTTTGTAATCAATAAGATTAGATTTATATTCAGTCAATCTTCGACCGGTATTTTTGAAAATCATTGGAGCGGTCCAATCACCAACCAAGATTAAATCTTTTTTGGAATCATTGTCAATATCTTCCCAAATGGCATCAGTGATCATTCCAACAGTATTAATTTTGAATGCCTTTTTGTCAATTACATTAGTGAAATTTCCTTTTCCATCGTTTTCCAATAACAAATGCTTCGGATCAATTCCATATACACCGGGAACGCTTCGACTTCCAATAAATATGTCCATATCGCCATCATTATCAAAATCATAAGGAGCTATTACAGCTACATTATTATTGGTCGTTGGCATATTAGTTTTGCTTTTTGCAAAAACTCCTTTTCCGTTATTTAAATACAAACGATTTTCATAGTTGGCCTGATCTGCTTTTTCATTTCCACCTGAACCTACTAACAAATCAATATCACCATCATTATCTGCATCAAAGAAACTGGCTGCCGTATCTTCAAAATTAAAATCGACATCTAAGTCTTGCTGTGAAGTTATAGTAAAATTACCATTACCATTATTCAAATATATTTTACCGGCCTGACCTTTGGCTCCGCCAATAAAAACATCTTCATTTCCGTCACCATTTATATCCGCAACGGCAAGCGAAGGACCTTCTTGCGAAAGCATTTTAGAAATTAATCCTTCATAATCAAAATCAATATAATTATTTTCTTTATGTGTTAAAAAAGTTGTTTTCTTTTCATTAAACAAGGGTTTTGATGTTATAGCTTTTGGAACATAATCTACTTTGGCATTTACAATATTCAAATTAATAGTAGAATTATTGACGATTTTTTTAATGGTTTGAAATTTACCGTTTGGCCAAATCACTTGCAGGGAATCAATTTTTTTAGTTCCAATTCCAAAAGTCATTACATAATCAATTGAGGATTGAAAACCTCTGGAAGGAATTAATTCTTGTCTCAGAATTTCTTTACCCGAGAATAATTCGACAACACTTCCAACAGCAAACTTATTTTGGCCTTCACCTTTCAACCTTACTTTTACGAAATGATTATTTTTGTTTTTCTCTGAATTATTTCGATAGACGAAAGATTCCATATTAACATTATTGACAATCAAATCTAAATCGCCGTCATTATCTAAATCTCCATAGGCAGCGCCATTAGAAAAACTAGGAGTGTCTAGTCCCCATTTCGTAGCTTCATTACTAAAGGTCAAATTTTTATTATTCTTGAAGGCGTAATTAGGGATTGGGGTACTTGGCATTTTACTGATAATAGTCTGAATTTCTTCTTTTTTACCTGTAACCACCATTTTTTGCATAAATTCATTGGCAAAAAAGTCAACAAAATCTTGATTCGTTAAATCGTTATAAATTCCGTTACAAACGTAAATATCTTTGTATCCGTCATTATCCATATCAAATAACAAAGCGCCCCAACTCCAGTCCGTTTTGGCAACACCAGCATGATTTGCTATTTCAAGAAATTGATTATTCCCATTATTAATTTGCAATGTATTTTGCATGTATTGATAATAGAAATCTAAATTTACTTTTCTTGTAAATAAATCATAATTTTCAAAATTTGTAGTCGTTTTTAAGCGTTCGTCCGGTTCCGGTAACATATCCGTTACAAAAATATCGGCTTTCCCGTCATTGTTGACATCTGCCATATCAGCTCCCATGGAGGATTGACTAATATGTGATGTCCATCCCTGAATTTGTTCGGTAAAGGTTCCGTTTTTATTATTGATGTATAAATAATCTCTTTCATAAAAATCATTCGAAATGTAAATATCCGGATATAAATCCCCGTTTACATCTCCTAGGGTAACTCCAAGACCAAAGCCTATCAAACTACCATAAATACCTGATTTTTCACTTACATCCACAAATTTTCCGTTATCATTACGCAATAGTTTATCACCTCCACCTTTTAATATTTCGGCAACATCCCAATCTTTATCTCTTAAATCTCTTTTATTAGAATAATTAAGGCTGCTTACTGGAATAAAACTATTGTTTAAAATATAAACGTCTAAATCCCCATCTTTATCATAATCAAAAAAGGCTGCATGAGTTGTAATTCCAGTATCAGCCAGATTGTATTCAGCTGCTTTTTCAGTAAAAGTATTATTGCCGTTATTGATAAAAAGCTCGTTTTTTTGTTGATTTCCTAGACTATTCCCTGCGTTACACACATAAATATCAAGGAATCCATCCGCATTTAAATCAACCATTACTACTCCTGTAGACCAGGTTTTGGTTCCTTCGACACCTGCTTTTTTAGAAATATCTTCAAATTCAAAATTTCCTTTATTTAAATATAATTTGTTGGTTCCAAGATTTGAAGTAAAATACACATCAGAAAGACCATCATTGTTGATGTCACCAATAGCAACACCTCCGCCATTATAAAAGTTTCGGTATTTGAATATATTCATATCCGCTCCATTCTTTACTTCATTAACAAAATTAATTCCTGTTTTAGAAGCGTCTAATTTGGAAAACAAAGCGTCTTTATTTTCTGAATTTTCTTTGGAACAATTGGAAAAAAGTAGAATAATTAAGGGTAATAAGACAAAACGATTTGACATATTATATTGTGGTATTTTAGTTAGGGAATTGTATGAATTAGAATTGCCTAATTTATATAATATTGGTATAAAAAAGAATAAAATAGTTAAAAAATAAAGAGGGTAATAAATACCCTCTTTATGACTAACTCAAAAAACAATAAATAGTAAACAAATCTTTAGTAACCTGGATTTTGTGTCAAATTCGCATTAAACAATGCATCGGCAGGAATTGGAAATAAAATATATTTATCAGCAGAAACATAAGGTTTCAATTCTCTAATTGCTAAGAATTTACCAAAACGAATCATATCATTTCTTCTCCATCCTTCTAACCACAATTCTTTTCCTCTTTCTAAGTACACTCCATCCAAAGTAGCAGCAGAAGCCGCTTGACCTGATCTAGCAGCGATGTCGGTCATAATAGTTCCAACACTTCCTGTACCGCCTCTTAATATTGCTTCCGCTTTCATTAACAAAGCATCAGAATAACGCATGAATACATAATCATTATCAGGAGTATTAATGTTAGCTGCATCTGGAATGTATTTTTGCATTCTGATACCAGCCGTCTCTAACGTAGTTCCGCTTGTAATTAAAGTTACTGCCGGAGTAAAAAATAATGGATTCCCTCTTCTATCTTTCAATGCAACTGTTCCTCCTGGCTTGTACATTTGGCCTACTTGTAATCCAACAGGATTTCCGAAAGCAGAGATGATTGCCGCATCAGCATTTTTGATACGTCTGTCATTTGGATTAAACTTGTTGTAGTATTCTGCAACAGTAGAGAACCCATTCCATCCATCAGGAGTTTGGTTGTAGTGCATTGACATTCTCCAGTGGTATTGAATTCCTCCACCTGCTCCACCTCTTGTATTCTTAGCCGAGAATAAGATCTCCGGTGAAGTATTGTTCGCAGGTTTAAAATTATCCCAATAATCTGAAGCTAAACTACTACTGATTGCATTTATATGTCCCACCACTTTATTCATGTCAGCGGCAGCAAATGTATAAGGACCTACAGCAGCAGCAGCGGTAAATACTCCTTTATTCAAATACAATTTAGCTAATAGAAAATGCGCTGCATCTTTGTTAGCAAAACTAGCATCATTAACTGTTCTTGCAGGGAGTTGAGCTACCACAGCTTCTAATTCGCTAATTACGAAATCAGTTGCCTCAGTTCTAGTCCAAACTTTTGGATTGTCTGTTAACTTGGAACCTGCTTCTCTGTAAGGAACTTGACCAAACAAATCAATTACATTATAATAGTAGAATGCTCTCAAAAAACGAGCCTGAGGCACTTCAGAAGCCGTACCATTTTCTACTACTAAACTACAGTTGTAAACATTAGACAATAAAGCATTCCACGCATTTCTTACCTCATTGTGATCCGGTGCCCAGGTATGTACGTGAATTTGTCTCCAAGTAGCATTATCATCCCAGTCACCACCTCGTGTTGGTCCCACTAACGCATCTGTTGACATTTCATCCAAAGCAAACATCTGTCCCTGAGTTTCAAAGCTTCGCAACCCTTCATAAGATGATTGTAATAAAGCCGCAGTATTAATAGCGCCACCCTCTTCAGAACTATTAATATAACCATCTAATACTTCTTCATCTAAATTGGTGCAACTTACGCCTAACGCAATTGTGCTTACAAAAAAGATGCTTTTTATAATATTTATTCTTTTCATTGTTCTATTAATTAAAATGTTACGTTAATACCAACAGCTACACTTTTTTCTCTTGGATACGATAAGTATTCCATACCTGCCGAAGGCACTCCATTCAAAGATTTATCTGTATCCACCTCTGGATCAGATCCAGAATAACTGGTGATGATAAATAAATTAGACGCATTTACAAAGAAACGAGCTGATTTCATTTTAAACTTCTCTATTACATCTCCTTTGAAAGTATATCCCAAAGTTAAATTCCCCATTCTTAAGAAATCTCCTTTTTCTAAATACCTAGTAGATGGTGCAGAAACATCCGCCGTCGATTGAGGTGATGTCGCTACTTCTAGTGTTACGTTTTTACCTGGATCACCACTAAATGCACTTTTAGCGAAATTAGCATTGGTTGTGTTATTATAGATGTAATGACCAAACGCTCCGTAGAAAGAAGCACTAGCATCGAAGCCTTTGTATGCTAAAGAAGTATTGAAACCAACATTGATTTTAGGTAAAGGTTGTTTGTCTAATAATTTTTTATCTGCAGTACCTAAACCCGTATCGTTACCGGCTGCATCTGCATAAATAGACATTCCATCAGCATCATACCCTCTCCACTCATAAAGATAATAAGTGTAGGCAGGGTAATTAGTTGTAACTATTTGAGCATAAGCTCCAGACAAACCTTGACCGTTTAACGCTCCTGTAGCAATAAATCCTGCGAAGTTTTTTACTTCGTTTGATAAAAAGGAAGCATTACCTGAAATATCCCATGTGAAATCTTGCGTATTAATAACGCTATAATTCAAAGAAACTTCTACCCCTTTATTGATTAAGTTACCAGCTAAGTTCACAAAACGTGGCGCTGGCGGGCCTGGTTGAGAAGAGGCCGATGGAACTGGAAAAATTAAATCTTTGGTATCTCTTTGAAAATAATCAACAGAACCAGTTAACCTATTGTTTAACAATTCAAAATCAGCACCTACACCATACGATTTAGTAGTTTCCCATCTTAAATTTTCATTTGCGTTGATTTGTTCACCAACACCTCCATCTATTGCATAGGAAGCTCTTGCTATAGCGGAATTTGGTGCAAACTCTTGATTTCCTGTGATACCATAATTTCCTCTAACTTTGAAACTATTGAACAAACCCTCTTGATCTTCGATCACTTTGTAAGCAATACCTACAGAAGGGAAATAATCATATTTGTTATTTTTTCCTAGTTTAGTAGAACCATCAGCACGTAAAGTAGCCGTTACAATTAACTTTTTGTATAAAGTAGCATTTACTCTTCCAAAATAGGACTGCAATTCTACTCTATTTCTGAATGAATTAACTCTAAACTCATTTCTCAAACCCGCTTCGATATTGTCAATTAAATTTGTTTGTTCAGGCCTGTAACCTTTTCCCGTAGCAGTACTTCCATCTACAGTGTAATCGTAATACGAATAACCCACTAAGGCATCTAAATTAAAATTTTCACTGAAATCATTATTATAATTCAAGGTATGCTCAAAAGTTCTATTGAATTTATTCAAGTTAGAAATACTAGCCTGTCCATATTTAGTAACTAAAGTCTGAGGATCCGTTGCTTGAGCAACATTCGTGATTTGAATTGTTGGCAATAACTGACTTTTTCTACTTGAATTTGAGGTCTCTACACCAAACAAAAATTGGTATTTCAATTTACTATTGATCTTCCAAGTAGTATTAATACTAGCTAATAATTTGTTAGTATTTGTATAATCTTTGTATGCATTTAGCAATTGAACAGGATTCAAATAATCATTTCCTACGAAGGTGTAAGATCCGTCAGTTGCATAAATAGGTAGCGTTGGATTCCAGTATAGCGCTGCGCCCATAAGATTCCCAACTGCTCCAGCATTATTAGACAATAAAGTAGCCTCATCTTTCAAAGAAGCATAAATTATTCTTTCCTCTATTTTTAATGCACCATTGAAGTAATCATTTGAATTGTAAACAGTAGCGTTGTATTTATCCAACCCTGTGTTTTTAACGATACCATCCGTACTAGAAGCACCTAATGAAATTCTAGTATTGGAATTTTCTGTAGTTTTAGCAAAAGATAAATCATGATTAGTTGAAAAACCACTTCTCAAAACAGCATCTTCCCAATCATAAGATCTAGATCCCTTATCTTTACCACCAGCAGCAACAAATTGATTCGCATCCATAACATCCAGGTTACCTGACAATTTACTGAACTGTACAGAGGAGCTGTAATTTATTTGTGGTACATTCGATTTTCCTTTTTTAGTTGTGATTACAATTACTCCATTAGATCCACGAGAACCATATATAGCGGTAGAAGAAGCATCTTTCAATACACTTATACTTTCTATATCATTTTGATTCACAAAGTTTAATGGATTTTTAGAAGAAGAACTTCCTAATAAATCATCTCCACCACCGGAAACATTTCCACCATCCAAAGGAACTCCATCAATAACGATTAATGGGCTATTCCCTGAACGAATAGATGAATTACCACGAACTCTAATTGCTACACCAGCTCCAGGCTCACCACTAGACTGTGTAACTTGAACACCCGCTACCTTACCTCTTAATAATTGTGCTGGCGACGGAGAAGAAACATTATCAAAATCTTTTGCACTAATTTGATCAACTGCACCAGTCGCATCTTTCTTTCTCACTGAACCGTAGCCTATCACTACAACTTCCTTTAATTCAGCGGAGTCTTCATTTAATACCACATTAACTGTGCTTTTTCCTGCTACATTTAATTCTTGAGTTTTAAGACCAATGTAACTAAAAACTAAAACTGCGTTTGAGCCCACATTCTTGATAGTAAATTTTCCATCGAAATCAGTTTGTGCTCCATTTGTTGTTCCTTTAACTAAGACAGAAGCCCCTGGAAGTGGACCACTGGCATCCGATACTGTACCAGACACATCTTGCGAATACGTCAAACTTGTACAAAGTACCGCTAGAAACACCATCAAGCCTTTAATTAGACTATTTTTCATACGTAATAAATAAGTTGGTTAATAATTTGTTTAAATGGTTTGTTTAAATATTAACATCAAACATAAATATAAATTTATGATAATATTAAGATATTAACAAACTATAACGTTTTCGTTATGCCGAAAACGTTTTCGATTTTAAAATTAATACCTTAAAAATTTAATAGTAAAATTATATTAACCATAAAAATAGGAGCTTAAAAAACACATTAGTTCACTTTATTAGCAATTATATTACAAATCGATTGTCGATTAATCAAAAAAAAGCCTTTTAACAAAATATCATTGCGAATTATTCATCATTATTAAGTTAAACACAACAAATTGACAATATACACTCAAGACTTTTAATTATTAAAAAAATAGTAGCTAAAATTAGCGATTCCTTTTTTTACCCCTCAATTTAAAGGCTCAAAATAGCATAATAACAAAACGTGTTATAGTAAAAAAAAATCGCTTCAAAATTTTTATATTAGCAAGTATAAACCTATAAAAATAAAAGTAATCCCTTGTGAGATTTAAAAATAAAAACCTCGACATAAGGGAAATCGAATCGATAATGCTCCTTTCTGACTTTAGCTGTTTTTTAAACCAACTATATTCTTCTTTTAGCTTGAAGCTTTCTATCATCACAACAAGGAATGAAAGCAACCTAGCTTTATTTTTTTAAATTAAAGGAAGACCTACTCTTGTAATAACAAATTTCAAAAAGTAGGTGCCAAATAAAAAACAAAGACCAATTGAATTAAAAAATAGCAAACAAAAAAAGCCACGAACACCAATTTAAATCCTTTCAAAATGGATCAATTTAGTATTCGTGGCAGATAAAATATTTGAAAATTACTTAATTTCTATAGTTTTATTATCCACTCCAAGACCAATAATCTTAAGCGATTTCCATTGTTTTGGCAACAATCCTTTATTGTATTTTAGTCCCATATCAGTTTGTTCCACTCCACCAAAACCATAAATAACCGCCTGAAGCATGGCTCCTGCTCCGGTAGCAAAATACGGATTATTACTATTGGCCGATTCCGAGAATACTCCAAAAGGTGGTCTACTGTTTGGCAAATACGATTTTACAAAATAACTATACGCTTTTTCTTTATCGCCCAAGCGCGCATACAAAACGGACAATACTCCAGAAGCCATTGCTGGACCGTCCTTTTTATCAATTTTTTCAGCGTAATATTCTAAATCTCTTTTTATTTGATCTTTGTCTGTGATTACGTGTAAAGGATATGCTAGTAAATTCACATCGGCTTGTTTGATCATTTGCCCTTGATATCCTTTGTAATTTTGTGTTATTCCTTTTTCGGTATGTATGGCTAATTTTTCAGATACTGCTACCCATTTTGGATTTATTGGTTCGCCCAAAATTGTTGCTGCTTTGATCGTGTTTTTCAAAGACTCAATAGCGGAGGCATTAGTAAAAGCATTATCATCTACATGTTGCGCATATTCATCAGCACCGACTACATTTAAAATAGAAAAACTTCCATCCTGATTTTGCACCACTCGACTTACCCAGAAATCAGCAGTTTCTTTTAGAACTGTCCATTCTTTTCCCAACCAAGATTTATCTTGCGTGTAGGCGTAATAATTCCAAAATGCAATCGAAACATCAGCCGTAATGTGCTGCTCAAAAATACCGGTCAGCGCCCACGTTGGTGTAGCTTCTTCTCCTGTATCATCAGATTCCCAAGGATACATTGCTCCTTTATAGCCGTAAATAAAAGCTTTTTGTTTTGCTTTTTGCAAACGGTCTGAACGGTAATCTAAACACGATTTTGCCATGTCAGGCTGCAGCGCCAAAAGCGTTGGATACATCCAAAGTTCCGTGTCCCAAAAAATATGTCCGTTATATCCTTGAGATGATAATCCCATAGGTGCAATACTTTGTCTGGTATCAGGACGGATATACGAATACAAATTATACAATGCAAAACGAACGCGTTGTTGGGCATCTAAATCTCCTTCAATTTGTATGTCGCCTGTTTTCCATAGTTCAGCCCAAGCTTGCTTGTGTCGGTTTAATAATTTATCAATTCCTTCCTGTAGCGCATAAATGGGTTGTCTTTCGGATTCATTTAAAGGATCTGTAACATCTTTAGACGTGCAAATTCCTCCTGCAACTGCAAAACGATATTTTTTTCCTTTCAAAAGTTTTTTGGTAAACCCAACTTCATTTCCGGTTTGTTTTAAAGTTTCACTTTCACCATCAAAAAGAAAAGTCGTTGAAGCCGCAACTGTATATTTACCCGTTAGTGTTTTGGCAGTTGTTCCAAAAACCGGCATTAAATATTGATTGTCTTTCAACACTCGAAACTGACTTTTAGCGTCTTTCAATTCGTCAGGAACAACCATATAATTGTTAGCCGTGATTTCTATATCTTTAGTAGGAGTAATTTCGACAATTGCCATCGCTGAAAAAGGAATAGCTCTATTCGCTAAAATAGTATAGTTAATAGTAGCCAAATCCTTAAATGAAAAGGAAGTGGTACTCGTTCCCTCTTTCATCGAAATCACCTGACTCCAATTATCAATATTATCAGACTTGATTTCCTGATTATTGATGTTCAAATGCAGATTCAGAAATTCTATTCCGCGAACTATTCTGCTGATTCCATTTTCGGGACTTCCATCATAAACGCCATTCAGAATAATTTCTTTTGTTTTTAAAGGCGTATCATCGGTAACAATTCCTATTTGACCATTTGCCATAGCAACACCAAAATAATTTTCTCTTGAATTTGCGTATAAATGCCACTCATCTGATTTGCTTTGACTAAAAGCGACTGAACTTAGTAAGAGCATGAAAAACAAACTTTTAACTTTTGAAATCATAGTTTAATTTTTTAATAATATTTTCAAACTTATATAATTTATTTCTTAAAATGATTAATAGTTACATAATCTACCTTGAATACAAATCGAAAACGTTTTCGGCAAATCAAAAACGTTTTTACTCCTAATATTTTGAATAATTAAAAAATAGAATCCTATTTTTATACAGACACTATAATAATTAAACCTTATTTTAATGAAGTTCACAAATAAAATATTCCCCTTTTATTTCGTATTCGGAGCCTCTTTATTCTTGTTTTCCTGTAAAGAAGAAGCAAAAAATGAAGTTGTTACCATCGCTTCTTCCGATAGTATAAAAACTGATTCCACGGTGCAATACAAAGAACCTTACAGACCACAATTTCATTTTTCTCCAGAAAAAAAATGGATGAATGACCCAAACGGAATGGTTTTCTACAAAGGAATTTATCATCTGTTTTACCAATATTATCCTGACGACATTGTTTGGGGACCGATGCATTGGGGACACGCAACAAGTACGGATTTAATTCATTGGACAAATAAAAAAATCGCTTTGTTTCCTGACAAATTAGGAATGATATTTTCAGGAAGCGCCGTACTAGATTTAAAAAACACTTCTGGTCTTGGAACAAAAGAAAACCCGCCAATGATTGCCATTTTTACCTATCACGACATGGCAGGTGAAAAAGCGGGAACAACAAATTATCAAACACAAGGGCTCGCCTATAGTCTGGATGAAGGCGAAACTTGGTTGAAATATGATGGAAATCCAATTGTTAAAAATTCCGGTCTAAAAGATTTTAGAGACCCTAAAGTTTTCTGGAATCCCGAAACCAATACTTGGAATATGGTATTAGTCGCAGGTGATCACGCACAATTTTATACTTCAGAAAATTTAATTAATTGGAAATTCGAAAGTGAATTTGGAAAAAATATAGGAGCGCACGGCGGTGTTTGGGAATGTCCTGATATTTTTAAATTAAAAGTTGCCGGTTCCAATGAAGAAAAATGGGTTTTACTCATTAGTATCAATCCTGGCGCGCCAAATGGAGGCTCCGGAACACAATATTTCGTAGGTGATTATGATGGAAATAGTTTTAAAACCTCACAGAAAGACATCAAATGGATTGACAATGGTGCTGATAATTACGCAGGTGTCACGTACAATAATGCTCCTGACAATAGACGAATATTCATAGGCTGGATGAGTAATTGGTCCTACGCTAGAGACACACCTACAAAAAACTGGAGAAGCGCGATGACACTTCCTCGAGAACTATCACTTGCTATAATAAATGGTGATTATGTTCTGAAAAACACTCCTATAGAACAATTCAAAAAACAAGAAACTGTAGCATTTACAAAAGATGAAATAATCCTAAAAGCGAATCAAAAAACTACATTTGATTACCAATATTTGAATCAGTCAGCAGTACAATTGAATACCAAAAACGAAAATTTAAAATTGGTTTT
The DNA here is from genome assembly GCF_900099915.1 of Flavobacterium omnivorum. Classification (GTDB taxonomy): domain Bacteria; phylum Bacteroidota; class Bacteroidia; order Flavobacteriales; family Flavobacteriaceae; genus Flavobacterium; species Flavobacterium omnivorum. Next base: position 283,299 of record NZ_FNDB01000001.1, on the reverse strand, counting down.
TTCCAATGAAGTAAAGGATTCTCTGGTTATCAATTACGATGCGAAAGGAAAGACTTTTTCTGTAGACCGAAGACATTCCGGTATAGTAAATTTCGAAAAAAGTTTTGGAGAAAAAATTCACAACACCAAAATTCTGAACATTACTACCAAAACAATCGATTATAAAATTATATTAGATTGGTCCTCAATTGAAATTTTTCTTAACGGCGGAGTATACAGCTTTACGGAACAAATTTTTCCTAACAAACCGTACACCAAACTCAGCATTCAATCGGATAGGAATCAAGAAATTAAAAACCTTACCATTTCTAAAATAAAGGGAATCTGGTAAAAATCTTTTATAACAACCAAAATAATTAACCAAAAAATAAAATAATGAATAACAAAAAAATACTTTATTGGTCCATTGTCGTTGCATTTGCAGGATTTTTATTTGGATTTGACACTGTAGTAATTTCGGGAGCTGATAAACAATTGCAGCAATTATGGGGTTCTTCTGATTTGTTCCATGGACTAGTAGTGATGTCATCCGCATTATGGGGAACGGTTATTGGCGCCATTTTTGGGGCGTTTCCAACGAATATTTTAGGTCGAAAAAAGACGTTAATAATCATTGGATTACTATTTTTTGTTTCCTCGGTGGGAACGGCATTCGCCAATGATCCTGTTTTCTTTTCCATTTTTAGATTTCTTGGAGGAATCGGTATCGGAGCATCTACTATTGCGGCTCCAACCTATGTTTCTGAAATTGCTCCAGCAAAAGACAGAGGAAAACTGGTGGCTTTATATCAATTTAATATTGTTTTTGGTATTCTGATCGCATTTACATCAAACTATTATTTACAAGATATTGGAGAAAATGCTTGGCGATGGATGTTAGGAATACAAGCGTTCCCTTCTTTTCTATACATTATTTTGGTATTTGGAATTCCCGAAAGTCCGCGTTGGATTTTAGAATACAAAAAAGACAGAGAAAAAGCAGTCGCTATTTTGAAACAAATTAATAGTGACGCCGCAGTGGAAGCGGAAATCGCAGCCATCGAAAAAGAAACATTCCATGAAGAAAAAAACGAATCTATTTTCATGGCAAAATACAGAAAACCATTAATGCTTGCATTTTTCATTGCATTTTTCAATCAACTATCTGGGATTAATGCCTTTCTATATTATGCACCCCGAATTTTTGAGTTGGCAGGATTAGAAAAATCAGCTTCTTTTTTGAGCAGTATCGGAATTGGAGTAATCAATTTGATCTTTACTATGATTGGAATCTCGCTAATCGATAAGTATGGAAGAAAAACATTGATGTATTTGGGTTCTGTAGGATACATCATTTCTTTGGGATTAGTGACTACGGCTTTTTATTTTGAGTGGAAAGGAATGGCTGTTCCATTATTTTTCTTCTTGTTTATAGCCTCACACGCGATAGGACAAGGAGCCGTGATTTGGGTATTTATCTCAGAATTATTCCCAAATAAATTAAGAGCCGCTGGGACTTCTTTTGGAACGTCTGTCCACTGGATTTTAGCAGCTTTAATTCCGTCTTTTATTCCGTTTTTGTTTAAAGAAATTGGAACAACAACCGTTTTTGCCATCTTTTGTATCATGATGGTTTTCCAATTGCTTTGGGTATTTACAAAAATGCCGGAAACCAAAGGAAGAACATTAGAAGAACTATCTGAAAGTCTATCAAAAAACGAATAACCATGAATAAAAATATAATCTGTTTTGGAGAAGTTTTGTTTGATGTTTTCCCTACACACCGAAAAATTGGTGGAGCGCCATTAAATGTTGCATTAAGACTCGCATCACTTGGAATAAATGCACAAATAATAAGCCGAATTGGAAAGGATGAAATCGGTAAAGAAATCTTTGCTTTTATTAAAAAAAACGGAGTTGCTACCGATACAATTCAAATAGACGAAAACTTATCCACTGGTCAAGTCATTGTCCAATTAAACGACAAAGGTTCTGCTTCCTACACCATCAATTATCCTGTTGCTTGGGACAAAATTATATGTATTCCGGAAGACGAAATCAGGGTCAAAAAAGCGGATGCACTTGTTTTTGGCAGTCTTGTATGTAGAGATCCTATTTCACAAAATTCACTTTTAGAAATCATAAACTATGCAAAATACGCTGTTTTTGATGTGAACTTACGTGCTCCCTTTTACACTAAGGAAATACTAATTAATCTGATGATGCAGTCTGATTTTATAAAATTCAATGATGATGAATTATATGAAATAAGTGCTTTCCTGAATTCTCCCTATCATTCATTGGAACAAAACATACTTTTTATTGCAGAACAGACCAACACAAAACATATTTGTGTAACTAAAGGAAGTCACGGCGCTGTTTTGTACTACAATGAAAAAATGTACTACAATAGTGGCTACAAAATTGATGTTGTTGATACGGTAGGATCCGGAGATTCTTTTTTAGCGGGTTTACTTTCTAAACTACTATATAAAGAAAATCCGCAAGAAGCGATTGATTTTGCTTGTGCTTTAGGAGCGATTGTTGCCAAGAATGAAGGAGCAAATCCCAAAATTTCCAGTAAAGAAATCAATGATTTTATGCATCCTAAAAAGAAATTTGAAGAACTAAAATCATAATACTTGACAATGAATTGGTCTTAATTTAGCTTTCTGTTTTAAAAATCGTAAAAAACAATTAAACTGTTTCTTGAAAATTGATTTGCAATAAATAAATTGTAAATTCGTTTTCAAGAAGCGGTTTTTTGCTTTCAATACCAGAGAATTCAACCATGAACAACACCACTCTCAAAGAGATAGCCGCACAATTAGGAATTTCGATTACTACCGCTTCAAAAGCTTTGAAAGGGTACTCTGATGTCAGTGAAAAAACAAAAAAAGCAGTAATTGAACTTGCTCAAAAACTTAATTATACTCCAAATAGCTTTGCTGTAAATCTAAGAACCAAAGAATCAAAAACCATAGGTTTAATAATTCCCACTTTAGTTCATGATTTTTTTTCTTATGTAATTAAAGGAATCCTTGAAGAAGCAGAAAAAAGAGATTATTTAGTTATTATTTTACAATCCAATGAAAAATTAGAGTTTGAAAAAAAACAAATTGATTTACTTTTAAACAAAAGAGTAGATGGTATATTGATGTCATTGTCTAATGAAACCGGTGATTTTGATCACTTAAAATCAATCATTTCTCATAATACTCCCTTAGTACTTTTTGATAAAATTGCTAAACTTGTCCATTGTTCCAAAGTAACTATTAATGACAAAAAAGCGGCTTACGATGCTGTATGCTATCTCATAAAAAAAGGCTACAAAAAGATAGCCCATTTTAGAGGTTCTTATTTACCTCAAAATGCAATTGATCGATTTTTAGGATACAAAAAAGCACTAGAAGATAACGGTATTATTTATGATTCTTCTCTAGTTTTTGTATGTGAAAACAATGCGGATTTCCAAGACGGTTATGAAAATGCTAAAAAAGTGATGGATGAACATCCAGAAATTGATGCAATATTTGCAGTTACCGATTTAGTGGCCATTGGAATCATTAAGTACTTTAATGAAATAGGGGTTTCCATTCCACAACAAATAGCAGTTTTAGGTTTCAGTAATTGGTTTATGTCAAGCGTAATATCCCCAAAACTTTCCACGATTGACCAACCCGGTTTTAAAATTGGAAGCAGGTCAGCATCGATTCTATTTGATGAAATCAATCTAAAAAAGAATAACTTACCAATAGTTTTCCAATCCATTGAATTAGAAACCAGTATCATTGAAAGAGAATCGACATAAAAAAATTGAATTTATTAATACATCTTACCGTTGTTTATTTTATATAACGAATCCATATTAATTTGTTTATTTTGATAAAAAAACTATAAATAAGATAAAAATTAATATCTTGGTAAAGAATATTTTAAGTTTCATGCGTCAATTGCAAACATAGATTAAAGGCTGGCAAAGATTTAAAGCAAAGTTGTTTCTATAAAATATTTTCCTAAAATTAAATCTGTACAAATTCGATTCATGAAAGATATCACTCTTAAGGAAATTGCAACAAAATTGGGAATTTCAATAACTACTGTTTCGAAAGCGCTCAAGAATTATCCTGATGTTAGTGAGAAAACTAAAAAGTCAGTAATTGAGCTTGCGCAACATTTACATTATACCCCAAACAGTTTTGCCGTAAATTTAAGAACCAAAGAATCTAAAACTATAGGCTTAATCATTCCTGAAGTAGTCCATCATTTTTTCTCAAATGTGGTAAATGCTATTATTGATCAGGCCGAAAAAAGTGGATACTTGGTAATCATATTACAGTCAAATGAGACGCTGGCTTTAGAAAAAAAGCAAGTGGAATTACTAATAAACAAGAGAGTGGACGGCATCATCATGTCTTTATCTAATGAATCTAATAATGATGATCATATCAAGGAAATTATGAATCGGAAGATTCCTTTTGTGATGTTTGACAAAATTGCCAAGCTTTCAAAATGTTCCAAAGTAATCATCGACGACCAAAAAGCAGCTTTTAATGCCGTTCAGCATTTAATAGATAATGGTTGCAAAAAAATAGTTCATATTCGTGGCCCATTAAATCCTCAAAATTCAATAGACCGATATATTGGCTATAAAAAAGCGTTAGAGAAAAACAACATTCCTTTTGACGCAAAATTAGTTTATACTTGCGAAAATGTAACCTTTGAAGAAGGAAGAGCATTTGCTGAACAAATAATTGAGGAGCACTCTGATGTGGACGGGATATTTGCAATAACAGATTTAGTTGCTGTAGGTGTTTTGGCTTATTTCAATGAAAATAAAATTAATGTTCCGGAACAAGTAGCAATAATTGGTTTTAGTAATTGGTTTATGTCACAAGTTCTGACACCGAAACTAAGTACCGTTGATCAACCGAGCCACGAAATGGGAATTGCATCTTTCAACCTATTACTGGAAGAAATGAATTGTCATAAAGAAGGAGTTCCTTTTACGCCAAAAACACTTGAATTAGAAACTACCGTTATCATTAGAGAATCTTCAATTCGATTGAAAAATTAGAATTTAAATACTTATTCAAGGAAATTAATGTTTCTTTTTATTCCTTGAAACTTCGCTCTTTTAAGTGGGGAATTTTTAAAAACTGCTTTAAATGTTTCTTCGGTTATTTCTAACCAGTCCTTTTTAGACATGGCAAGTAATTCTGGATTTGGATTAAATAAAGGTTCGTTATGCTGTTTTGAAAACTTATTCCAAGGACAAACATCCTGACACACATCACATCCAAAAGCCCAATCATCAAATTTCCCTTTCATTTCGTGAGGAATATTTTCTTTTAATTCAATCGTAAAATAAGAAATACATTTACTTCCATCAACAACATAAGGCGCAACAATTGCCTCAGTAGGACAAGCATCAATGCAGGCAGTACAAGTTCCACAATGATCTGTGGTAGGATTATCGTAGTCTAACTCTAAATCAATAAGGAGTTCCGCAATAAAGTAAAAAGAACCCACTTTTTGTGTCAATAAATTACTGTTTTTGCCAATCCAGCCTAAACCACTTTTGGCTGCCCAGGCTTTGTCTAATACAGGTGCAGAATCTACAAAAGCACGTCCAGAAACCTCGCCTATTGCAGATTGAATTGAAAATAAAAATTCTTTTAGCTTCTCTTTAATTACAAAATGATAATCTTCACCATAAGCGTACTTAGAAATTTTAAACGAATCAGGATTTTGAAATTGTTCTGGATAATAATTTAACAAAAGTGAAACAACACTTTTAGCATCATCCACGAGCAACTTTGGATTTAATCTTTTGTCAAAATGGTTTTCCATATACGACATTTGCCCATTTCTATTCCTATTTAGCCAGTCCTCCAGTCTTGGAGCCTCTTCTTCAAGAAAACCAGCTTTGGCTATACCGCAGGACAAAAAACCAAGACGTTTGGCCTCGGATTTAATGAATTGGGTATGTGTAGTTTTTGAATTTATAATGCTAAAGATAACGAAGGGAATTCTCTTCTTAATATATTAAAATAATCCACCTTGCACATTAATTTTTACTTTTCCTAAATGGGAATAGGCTTTCTCAGTTACTTCCCTACCTCTTGGTGTTCTCATAATAAATCCTTCTTGAATCAAAAAGGGCTCGTACACCTCTTCTATAGTTTCGCTACTTTCAGAAACGGCCGTAGCCAAAGTTGACAAACCAACAGGTCCTCCCTTAAATTTATCAATAATAGTATTTAATATTTTATTATCCATCTCATCCAATCCATGAGCATCAACATTGAGGGCTTTTAAAGCGTAACGAGCAATTTCTATATCAATGGTACCATTGCCTTTTATTTGGGCAAAATCACGCACGCGACGCAACAAAGCATTAGCAATTCTTGGAGTTCCTCGGCTTCTACCTGCAATTTCTATGGCTGCTTCCATCGAAATAGGCATTTTAAAAATTGCGGCACTTCTTTCAACAATTGTAGTTAGTAATTCCGTTGTATAATACTGCAAACGAGATGATATTCCAAAACGGGCTCTCATGGGAGCAGTCAAAAGACCAGAACGAGTCGTTGCTCCAATTAAAGTAAAAGGATTTAGATTAATTTGTACAGTACGAGCATTTGGCCCAGATTCAATCATGATATCGATCTTAAAATCTTCCATTGCTGAATACAAATACTCCTCCACTATGGGACTCAACCGATGAATTTCATCAATAAACAAAACGTCTCTTTCTTCAAGATTAGTTAACAAACCAGCCAAATCACCTGGCTTATCCAAAACAGGACCAGAGGTGATTTTAATTCCAACTTGTAACTCGTTAGCCAAAATATTAGCTAAAGTTGTTTTTCCAAGTCCCGGAGGTCCATGAAAAAGAGTATGGTCAAGAGCTTCGTTTCGTTGATTTGCAGCTTGAACAAAAACTTTTAAATTTTCCAATATTTGATCTTGACCGGCAAAATCATCAAAAGAAAGTGGTCTTAATTTTTTTTCAAGATCAAGCTCTTCTGCATTATAACCATTTGACGTTGGGTCTAAATTTTCATTCATGAAACAAAGATAAAGAAAGAAATGAGTTAACTAGAATTCAAATTGATCCTTTTCGAAAATTGCTTTGAAAAAACAGTAAAATCTTGACAAGAAGGAAAAATTAAAAGTTATAAATTAAAAGACAAAAAAAAAGCCCTTACTTTCGTAAAGGCTTTTCCTATTATTTTAGTGATGTAAAACTTCTTCACCTTCTTTCATTGGCACATTCTGCGGTACAAAATCCACATCGTGAGATGGATTACTATAATCATAAGGCCAACGATATACCTCAGGAATTGCACCTGGCCAGTTACCATGAATGTGTTCTACAGGAGCAGTCCATTCTAAAGTATTTGATTTCCATGGGTTCATTACTGATTTTTTCCCGTAGAAAATACTAACAAAGAAATTATATAAAAAGACCAATTGAAAAGCTCCACCAATTAATGCAAAAGTCGTAATCAATACATTAACATTTTGTAAATCATCAAATAATGGAAAGTTAGTATTTGTATAATAACGTCTAGGCAAACCAGCTAATCCAATAAAGTGCATTGGAAAGAAAACACCATAAGCACAAATTGCAGTTACCCAAAAATGCACATAACCAAGATTCTTATTTAACATTCTTCCAAACATTCTTGGAAACCAATGATAGATACCAGCAAACATACCATAAAGAGCAGATATACCCATTACTAAGTGAAAGTGAGCTACAACGAAATAGGTATCATGGACATTAATATCAAGTGTACTATCTCCAAGAATAATTCCTGTCAAACCACCAGTAATAAATGTAGAAACTAAACCAATTGAAAATAACATAGCCGGATTCAACTGCAAGTTACCTTTCCAAAGTGTTGTGATGTAATTAAAAGCTTTAACAGCCGAAGGAATAGCAATCAACAATGTTGTAAATGTAAACACAGAACCTAAAAATGGATTCATTCCAGATACAAACATGTGGTGACCCCAAACAATAGTTGATAAAAACGCAATAGCCAAAATTGACATAATCATCGCTCGGTAACCAAAAATTGGTTTACGAGAATTTGTTGCTATAACCTCAGAAGTAATTCCCAATGCCGGAAGTAAAACAATATAAACTTCTGGATGCCCTAAGAACCAGAACAAGTGCTCAAACAATACAGGTGATCCACCTTGATAATGTAAAACTTCTCCAGCAATATAAATATCGGATAAGAAGAAAGAAGTACCAAAACTTCTATCGAAAATCAAAAGTAAAGCTGCAGATAAAAGAACTGGAAAAGAAACAATACCGATAATAGCAGTAACAAAGAAAGCCCAAATTGTAAGTGGCAATCTTGTCATAGACATTCCTTTAGTTCTTAAATTAATTACTGTAACTACATAGTTTAAAGATCCCATTAAGGAAGATGCGATAAAAATAGCCATAGAAACCAACCATAATGTCATTCCCATCCCAGAACCCGGAATCGCTTGTGGTAAAGCACTAAGCGGCGGGTAAATTGTCCATCCAGAAGATGCTGGACCAGCTTCTACAAAAAGAGATCCAATCATGATGACACTAGATAGAAAAAACAGCCAGTAGGAAATCATATTCATAAACCCAGACGCCATATCTCTAGCTCCAATCTGAAGCGGTATCAATAAATTACTAAAGGTTCCGCTGAGTGCCGCGGTTAATACAAAGAAAACCATTATCGTCCCGTGTATTGTGACCAATGCTAAATAAATATCGTTAGCCATCACTCCATTAGGAGCAAACTTATCTCCAAGTAAAATATTGAAAATTCTAAATGATTCTTCAGGCCATGCTAATTGCATTCTAAAAAGCATAGACATTCCTACTCCAATAATTCCCATAAATATACCGGTAATCAGATATTGTTTGGCAATCATCTTATGATCAATACTAAAAATATATTTAGTAATAAAAGTGTCTTTATGGTGGTGTTCGTGTTCGTGATCTATTGCGTGATCGTGACCTTCTGCTGACATATATGTTTACTTTAAATTTTCTTAATTAATTATTTAACAGGCATTACTGCAACAACTTTTACAGAATCACCTGCCTTTGTAGAATGAACTCCAGCTGCACCGTCTGTTGTAGCTGTTTCACTCGCTAAAGCGGCTTTGACTTCATTCACCACAGTAGCTTTATCTTTCAACCAAGCCTTATAATCTTCGGGAGTGTCTACTATAATCTTCATTTGCATGTTGTAATGAGAGGCACCACAAATTTTATTACAAAGAAGCAAGTAATCAAAAGTATAAGGATCCAAAGCAGTTTCACCCTTGGCAACAAGAGCAGCACTTTTTTTAGTTCTAATAGCATTAATGTTAGCTACTTTTTCAACCATGTATGGCAATTCTCTGTACTCGGCAGTAGTATATATTGGTTCAAAAGCAAATTGAGTCACCATTCCTGGAACACAATTCATTTGCGCTCTAAAATACGGCATATAAGCGGAATGTAAAACATCCTGAGAACGCATTTTAAAGAGAATTTTTTTACCCTTTGGAATATGAAGTTCCGTTACAACAATATCATCTTGAGCGTAAGGATCAGCTAAATCAACACCAACAGCATTGGCACCTTCAATATACCTAACATTTGCTTTTCCCAAAACATTATCATCCCCTGAATATCTTGCTTTCCAGTTAAATTGTTGTGCATACAATTCAATAACAACAGTATCTTCATCCTCATCAACAAACATAATATTTGTCCAAGCATACAAACCGTATAATATCAAACCTGCCAAAACAACAGCCGGGATAACGCTCCAGATTGCCTCTAACTTATTATTATCTGCAAAGTATAATGCTTTCTGATCCTTCTTTCCTCTGTATTTAAAGGCAAAGTAATGCAGCAAAACCTGAGTAATTGCTTGAACAATAAAAATAAGAGCCCAGGTAATGTTCATCAGGTTGTCCACTTCACCCCCATGGGCTGAAGCAGGAGTATGAAGAACAAGCGGACCCCATTTAAATAATCCGTAAATTGAGAAAATATAAATAAAAGCTAAAAAACCAAACATTAAATAACCTTGAACGTTATTATCAGCATCTGTAGCTACTTCCGAACTATCTGAATTAGAACCAACTTGCGTCAGATCGAATATTTTAGTCAATTGCCATAAAGCAACAGCTAATAAAACTAAAACTATAATTACCAACAAACTTGTCATCTGTTTTTTACTTTAAATATTAATAATGAAAATGTTTACTTTCTTCAATGAAAGGATTTCTTTTTGGCAACAAAGGTACTTTGGTTAATGCTGTAAAAACAACATAAATAAACAATCCAAGGAAGAAAAGTACAGAAGCAATTTCAGAAATTCCAATAAACCAACGGTCACCCACAGTTCCAGGCATAATCATATTAAAGAAATCAATATAATGACCTGCCAATATTACAACACCAGCCATAACTATAACCCATGTAATCCTTTTGAAATCTGTATTAATTAATATTAATAAAGGAAAAACAAAGTTCATGACCACAGCCCCAAAAAACGGAAGGTTGTACAATTCTATTCTAGTAATAAAATAAGTTACTTCTTCAGGAATGTTTGCATACCAGATCAGCATGTATTGCGAAAACCATAAATACGTCCAGAAAACACTGAAACCAAACATAAATTTCGCCAAATCATGAATATGACTTGTATTCACATGGTCCAAAACGCCTTTTGATTTCAAATATAAAGTAACTAAGGCTATCGTTGTAATTGCACTCACAAAGAAACTTGAGAATACATACCAACCAAACAAAGTACTAAACCAATGCGGATCAATAGACATAATCCAATCCCAAGACATTATAGATTCGGTTACGATAAAAAACACAAGAAACATCGCAGAAAGCTTAAAGTTCTTTTTGTAATTAAGATTATCATTTGCATCGTCTTGTGCCAAACAATTCTTTCTAGAATAATAACGGTATAAATTCCATCCAATCAAAAAGATTGCAGCTCTTATAATCCAGAAAGGAAAATTCAAATACCCTGATTTATTAGCAATCAGTTTATCTGTAGCCACTATTTCAGGATCCAACCATATAAAAAGGTGATTTAGATGAAAACCACATAGTAGTAGGAAAATGAAGAAGATAACAGATCCCACAGGCAAATAAGCCGTGATACCTTGCATAATTCTAAATAAAACCGGAGACCAACCTGCCTGTGCAACTTGTTGGATAGCATAAAATGCCAAAACACCAAGTGAAACTAACATAAAAAAGATACAAGCAACGTAAAAAGCAGCCCAAGGCTTATTTTGTAGTTGATGTAATACATGATTAAGGTGTTCTAAATGTTCCGCTTCTTCACTAACAACATGACCTTCTTTTTTGATGATTGTCTCGGCATGCGCCACTTCAGAATGAGCCTCTTTAGCCACCACAGTGGTGTCATCAGTAGCTGGCATTGTAGCAGCTGTATCCTCCACTTTTGTTTCAGTATTTACCTCATGATTAGCACTGGATGCATCATGTTTAGTCTCAGACGAACTTGAGGCTTCATGTTTTGCTTCACCATGACCACCATGACTTTCGGCCGCAAGAAGTTTTTCAACATCTTGAATATCTTTTGGTGCAGTTAAAAAACCATATCCAATCCCTAATAAACCTATGGCCATTAGAATGAATGAAAGAGTTTTTAATTTACTTGAAAATGTATACATATCTATAACGATCAGTTTGTTCAACAATTATAATTTTGCTCTTAATTCAACAACATAAGAAGCTACCAACCAACGCTCATGCTGGTCTAATTGATTGGAGTAAGCGCCCATGGAATTTATCCCATAAGTCATAACATGATAAATGCTACCTTCATTAATATCCCTATCTTTATAATTAGGAATACCCAATAATTTCCCTTGCGTTACTAATTTACCTTTACCGTTTCCTTCATTACCATGGCAAATTGCGCAATATATTTCGTAGAGCTCTTTAGATTTCGCGTGATCTTTTTCAGATATTGAATCTAGAGGAGATGCCGAATTTAGTTTGGCTAAATCATAACCTTCTGTAGAATTATCAAAACCATAAGGAACAAAGCCTCTTTTAATAGTTCCATCAACAGGTAGTTGACCCTCTTTACCATTTTTAAAAGCGGTCGATTCAGCATAAGTGTCGTACCCTATATGCTCATACATATTTGGGAAATATTGATAGTTAGGTGCCGTTGTATTATGGCACGAAGAAACTAAAATAGTTATCCCAAAAAGAAGTGTTATTTTATAAATACTTTTCATATCTCTAATTAATGCTTTTCTATTACTTTAACTTCTACAGCTCCGGTACCTTGGAAAAAAGAAATTAATTCTTCTTCATTATCATTTACCGCAACTTCCATTAAGAAATGGTCATCAGTAGTTCTTACATCAGGATTTTCAGCTTGCTTGAATGGCCATAATTTACTTCTCATGTAGAAAGTTATTACCATCAAATGCGCTGCAAAAAACACGGTCAACTCAAACATAATTGGAACAAAAGCTGGCATGTTTTCTATATAACTAAAACTTGGCTTCCCACCAATATCTTGTGGCCAATCTTGAATCATGATATAATTCATCATTGCCGTTGCAACCGAAATTCCAACACAACCATAAAGAAAAGCACAAATGGCTAATCTTGTAGGCGCAATTCCCATAGCTTTATCCAAACCGTGAACCGGGAATGGAGTAAAAACTTCCTCAATATGGTGATGAGCTGCTCTGGTTTTTTTAACCGCATCCATCAAAATATCATCGTCATTATAAATGGCGTATATTACTTTATTACTCATGGTGTGAATCTTTATTTGCTTCTCTTTCTCTTTTGTAATTATCTCCAGTACCTTTCAAAATTGTTTTTACCTCTGCTTGTGCGATAACTGGGAATGTTCTTGAATACAATAAGAACAGCACAAAGAAGAAACCGATTGTTCCGATAAAAATACCAATATCAACAAATGTTGGTGAAAACATAGTCCAAGATGATGGTAAATAATCTCTATGTAACGAAGTTACGATAATTACAAATCTTTCAAACCACATTCCAATATTTACAACGATCGAAATTATGAACGAAAACATGATACTTGTTCTTAATTTTTTAAACCACATGAATTGCGGTGAGAAAACATTACATGTCATCATTGACCAATAAGCCCACCAGTAAGGTCCAGTAGCTCTATTAAGAAAAGCATATTGTTCATATTCTACTCCAGAATACCAAGCAACAAACAATTCCGTAATGTAAGCAACACCTACTATAGAACCCGTAATCATGATTACAATGTTCATTAATTCTATATGTTGAACAGTAATGTAAGCCTCAAGATTAGAAACTTTTCTCATGATAATCAACAAAGTGTTCACCATTGCAAAACCAGAGAAAACCGCTCCAGCCACGAAATAAGGAGGAAATATTGTTGTATGCCATCCTGGTATTACAGAGGTAGCAAAATCCATCGATACAATCGTATGTACAGAAAGTACAAGAGGAGTAGCTAAACCAGCCAATACTAGAGAAACTTCTTCAAAACGTTGCCAATCTTTTGCTCTACCGCTCCAGCCAAAACTCAGTATTGAATATACTCTTTTGTTAAAAGGAGTTACAGCTCTATCGCGCAACATCGCAAAATCAGGTAACAAACCAGTCCACCAGAAAACTAATGATACCGAAAGATATGTAGAAATTGCAAATACATCCCAAAGCAATGGCGAGTTAAAGTTAACCCAAAGAGAACCAAACTGATTCGGTATAGGTAAAACCCAATACGCTAACCATGGACGACCCATGTGGATAATTGGAAACAAGCCTGCTTGAATAACGGAGAAAATTGTCATTGCTTCTGCAGAACGGTTAATCGCCATTCTCCAACGCTGACGGAAAAGCAATAGTACTGCAGAAATCAATGTTCCTGCGTGACCGATACCAACCCACCAAACGAAGTTCGTGATATCCCAAGCCCATCCAACAGTTTTATTTAATCCCCATGTTCCAATCCCTGTAGATACGGTGTAGATGATACAGCCTAATCCCCAAAGGAAGGCTATTAATGCAATTGAAAATACAATCCACCAATGTTTATTTGCTTTCCCTTCAACAGGCGCAGCTACATCTACAGTTACATCGTGATATGATTTATCACCTATAACTAAGGGTTTTCTAATGGTTGCTTCGTAGTGAGACGACATAATCCTTTATATTGATTCTTAATTAATTCTTTTTTTGTACTAGGTATTTCTAACTTTAACGTGATAAATCACATTTGGTTTTGTTCCAACATGCTCCAATAAGTGATACATTCTTTCATCAGCAGCTAATTTTGCAATTACTGCTTCTGTATCATTTACATCTCCAAATTTCATTGCTCCATTAGAACAAGCATTTGAACAAGCGGTTTGAAACTCCCCATCAACGACCGGTCTTCCTTCGTTTTTAGCCTTCAAAATAGTCGCTTGTGTCATTTGAATACACATTGAACATTTCTCCATAACTCCACGAGAACGAACATTGACATCTGGATTTAGTACCATACGTCCTAAATCATCATTCATATGATAATCGAATTCACTGTTTTTGTTATACAAGAACCAGTTAAAACGACGTACTTTATACGGACAGTTGTTAGCACAGTAACGAGTACCAACGCATCTGTTATAAGCCATGTGATTCTGACCTTGACGAGAGTGCGAAGTTGCAGCAACTGGACAAACTGTTTCACAAGGTGCGTGATTACAATGTTGACACATTACCGGTTGAAAAGAAACTTGTGGATTATCACCCGCTTTCTCCATTTCATTAAATGTAGATAGGGAACTAGACAAACCTGCAATATTTTCTTTTCTTTCATTATCACCTTCAAAAGTACTTTCAGAAGAATAATATCTATCAATACGCAACCAGTGCATATCACGACTTCTTCTTACTTCCGATTTTCCAACAACAGGAACGTTGTTCTCAGCATGACAAGCAATCACACAAGCACCACAACCTGTACAAGCATTTAGGTCAATAGAAAGATTAAAATGGTGACCCATCGAACGATCAAATGAATCCCATAAATCAACCTTCGTAGCTTCTACTTCTTTATGATCCAAAGAAACCATTGGTTGTTCATTCCAAACGTGGGCATCTTTTGTATTGAAAATTTCTAACGAAGTTTCTTTGATGATATCTCCTCGTCCCATTAATGTTTTCTGACCTTGAACACAAGCAAACTCATGTTCTCCTCCAGCTTTGACTAAAGTTACAGATTGTACAGTATTGAAACCTTTATATAGAGCGTAGGCATTTAAACCTACCATCATTTCTTCCTTCAAAGCCGCTTTGCGACCGTAACCTAATGCTAAACCAATAGTTCCAACAGCTTGGCCTGGTTGAACAATAACTGGAACATTTTCCAGTTTCAACCCATCCGCAGTAGTAATAGTAGCATAACTTCCATTTAAGCCTCCATTTGCTACAATTTCATTGGAAAGCTCATATTTCTTAGCGTCCGCGTTAGAAACAGTAACATAGTTATCCCAAGAAACTCTTGTAATTGGATCTGGAAATTCTTGTAACCAAGGGTTGTTCGCCTGTTGTCCGTCACCCAAACCAGTTTTAGTATACAAAACCAACTCTAGTCCTTGTACTGGTTTTGACTGAACAAGCGCGCTTGCGGCAGCACTATAATCTGCAGATCCTGCAGAAACAGCTGGTATAACTCCAACAAAAATTCCATCATGCAATACTTTATTCCAAGAAGAACCTGCATTTGCTGTTGCTGCATTACCCTTAATATAATCGTAAAATGTTCCTGAAAGACCATTTAAGGACAATAAGACATCTTGAAATTGTTTTGTATTAAAAAGCGGTCGTATAGTAGGCTGAGTGATTCCGTAAGTACCTTTTGTAAAACTTACATCATTCCATGATTCCAAATAATGCGGAACGGCAGCAGCTACTGTACTTAACAAAGCAGTTTCATCTTCTTTCAAAGAAAATGAAACCGATGTCTTCACCTTTTTTAGACCTTCAACGAAAGAAGCACTATCCGCGAGAGTATAAACAGGATTAACACCACTCATAATCAAAGTATGAACGCTTCCTGCTTTCATATCAGCTACTAATTGAGCAACTTTTGCATTTGATCCTTTTCTAATTTGTCTAACTCCTAAAGTACTAAAAGCTTCACTAGCTAATGCTTGGTTAATAGCCAAGACTAATAATTGAGCATTTTTATCATCAATACCAGATACCAAAACACCTTTTGAGCCAGCAGCCTTTAATTGTTGAGCTGCTTTTGTAACTTCTGATTTAAATTTATCTTCTAAACTTACAGTGAAGGCAGAACCCGTTACAACGTTGTATATGTGAACTAATGCTTGTTTTTGATTAGAAGTAGACATTGGCAGTCTTTTATCAGCAGCAGCACCAGATAGAGTCATATTTGCTTCTAACTGAAAATGGCGTGACATTTTACCTGCCTTAGGAACTCGTCCTTGCGTATAACTTGAGTCATACCCACCACCTTGCCAATCCCCAAGGAAATCAGCTCCAACAGAAACAATAAGAGACGCTTTTGAGAAATCGTAATCTACCAAAGCTCTTTCTCCATAAACCGTTTCAAATGCATCCAATGCTTCAGATGAGGACACTGCATCGTAAATTACATGTTTAGCATTTGGGTTTTTGCCTAGAAATTCAGCTATCAATTTTTCAGTTGATGGACTAGCAAGCGTATTTGTTAATAGCACAACCTGACCACCTTTTGCTGCAGCATCAGCTATACTAGATTTAATTTTAGAATCAACAACAGACCATGCAGCATTTTTACCTTCAACTTTTGGCTCTTTTAAACGCAGACTATCATACAAAGACAATATCGACGCATGAATTCTTGCATTAGCACTAAACTTAGCACCAGCCATGGTGTTATTGTCTATTTTAATAGGACGCCCTTCACGAGTTTTTATTAAAAGATTAGCAAAATCAAATCCATCAAAAACGGAAGTTGCATAATAATCCGCAACCCCAGGAATGATTTGCTCTGGCTGAAGCACATAAGGTATTGATTTGTTTACAGGACCTTCGCAAGCTGCAAGCGTAGCCGCAGCAGTACTAAAACCAACGTACTTTAAAAAATCACGACGTGATGTTGATGAAGAAGACAAAGAGTCACTATTTCCTAAAAATTCATCAGTAGGAATTTCTTCAACAAATTCGTTATTTTTAAGCGCCTCAACAATAGAACTATTTTTGTCTAGTTCTTCAACACTTTTCCAGTATTTTTTGTTTGATGACATATATAAATATTAAAATCTTAATAATTTGATTAATAATGGCATTTACCACATTCTAAACCTCCCATTTGGGCGGCAGTCAGTTTGTCTACCCCATATTTCTTAGAAAGCTGCTCATGAATTTTAGTGTAATATTCATTCCCTTCCATTTTAACTTCCGTTTTTCTATGGCAGTTTATACACCAACCCATTGTCAAAGGAGCAAATTGTTTTTGAATTTCATATTCTTGTACTGGACCATGACAAGTTTGACATTCAATACCGGCCACATTAACGTGCTGCGAGTGATTAAAGTAAACAAACGATGGCAAGTTGTGAATACGTATCCATTTCACAGGTTCTGTTTTTCCAGTATATTTTTGATTAGTTGCATCCCATCCAACAGCCTTGTATAACTTTTGAATTTCCGCATCATAAAAAGCTTTAGAATATTCTGGCGTAGCCGTTGTATCTGAAACTTCTCCAATACTTTTATGGCAATTCATACAAACATTCAAGGAAGGAATTCCAGAATGCTTGCTTACTCTAGCGGACGAGTGACAGTATTTACAACTGATTCCATTACTTCCGGCATGTATTCTGTGCGAATAATGTATCGGCTGTATTGGAGCATAATCCTGATCAACTCCTATTTGCATTAAAAAACCATAAACAAAATAAGCACTAGCCAGCAATAAAAATACCGCACTAACTAACACCAAAAATTGATTTCTAGCAAAAGCTTTCCATATAGGTGTTGTTGGAGTTTTCGGAGCTACCTCAATACCATTCGCTTTAGCAACTTTGGATAAAACTTTGTTTACTAAAAACAACATTACTACCAAAATAAGCATCACGAGTGACAAGGCTCCTAATATAATGTTGTTTGAAACACCACTATCAGACGAAGCAGTTCCAGGAACAGCTTCTGTTGCAGTTGCAGCCGCAGGAGCTTCAGCCTTTGGTTCTGAAGTATAAGCAATAATATTGTCTATATCCCCATCCGTAAGTTGAGGAAAAGCTGACATTACTGCCTTATTGTTTTCCTCATACACTTTTACAGCTTGCGCATCCCCAGACTTAATTAGCTCAGAGCTGTTACGAACCCATTTATGAAGCCATGAAGCATCATATTTAGCCGCAATACCTCTAAGCATCGGACCAGTTGCTTTTGCATCTAGTTTGTGACAAGCAGCACAGTTTGCACTAAAAAGCTCTTTACCCTTAACAGGGTCAGCACCTTGTGAAGGAGCTGCAGCATCTGGAGCTGCGGCGTCAACCGCAGGAATAGCTTCTTGAGCAAATGAAGTAAAGGAAATAGATAGCATCAAAGCTATGCTAAAAAATAATTTCCTTGAGATCGAATTATGGTTACCCACCTTTTTCATATAGTATAATGATTATCTACTAAAAATTGGCACAGTTTTTTCTAAGTGATTTATAAAAACTGATCCTTTATTTTAAAACTTGCACAAAAATACGACTTAAGAACTATTCTCAAAACCTTAAAATAGTCTTAATTTCAATTTATATCTATTCTAAATAACATTTGATCTTGAGTATCGTTTCTTAAATATTACTTTTGTGCAAAAACAATCACATTATGAGAATTTTAGCCCTACGAAAAGCCTTTTTCATCTCCCTCACATTCTGCATTTCCTATCTGAACACCAATGCACAAGATGGAAATATAACTGTAAAACAAGACTCTAAATTTGAACAATTTTTAAATGAAAAGAGAAAAACTAATATTTCGAATGCTATAAATGAACGCTATAAAATTCAAATATTCAGCGGAGAAAGTGAAAAAGCAAAAAGCACATTGAATGCCTTTAGACAAGAATTTAGAGAAATAGAAGGTACCATCTTTTTCTTTACACCCAACTATAAAGTCTGGGTAGGAAATTTTAAAACAAGAATTGACGCCGAAAGAAATCTTATAGAAATTCGAAAAAGTTATCCTAATGTGCATTTGATAAGACCTAATAAGTAAAATTAACCTTCTTTAAATTAAAACAAGAAACCACTCAAATAGAGTGGTTTCTTGTTTTAAAATGCTTTGTCTTCCTAATGTTATCGGCCACAATTAGGACGTTTAAAGCAGCCTTTTTGCGGTTAATCACACATGAGCCAATATGAGACTAAATAACCCAGTAAACGCTTTATCATAATACATTTACAAAACGTGACAACACCTTTAAAAACAACCTACTCGATAAAATAAAACCAATTCAAATTGAAAAGGTTTCCCGTTTTAATTTGTTTATAATGCCTTTGTTTGTGGGTACAGTTTGCAAAACTACGCTAACAGCTACATCTTGAACATATCAAGGACGTCGGAGTTTTAAAACCAGCACTGAAGTCGAAAAAAATATAGCCAACGTTAGGAATAGAAACAAAAATACCCTTCTGATATAGCCGAGCAGATAACTTTCAGTTTAAAATTTAAGCAGAAACAAAAAAGCAACTCAAATTTAGCTGCTTTTTTGTTTGTCGACATTTTAGTTGCTATTGTTTCAGGACATGAGATGCGCTAGCGTTTATGAGATAATTATATAATATCCGAGCCATTCGGGTTAATATCTCTTCAGGTATTTTTGCCAATTGTCAGGTTACATATTTTTCATTTGTTCTATAGTTCCTTCAGGAATAGGCTCTTTATAATAATCTAATCCTTTCGATTTTAAAAATGTAATAACCTCCATTTTTTTCTTGTATTGTTCCGAGTCTAAATCAAATATAGAACATCTTAATAAATATAAAAAAGAAACATCTTCTCTTCCTACTCATACAAAAAGTGTTATAGGCACCTTATAATGAGCTCCGTTTTCTAAAAGATACATCACCACATCCATTTGTTCTAGTATTAAAGCTTCAGATAAAGCAGTTTGAACAATTCCCATTTTAGTATAATTGATATCAGCTCCCGCCTCAACTAATAGTTTTACAATTTCAAGATTGTTTTTTTCCATTACAGAAGGCAAAACAGCTTTAGTTAATGCAGAATTCCTTCCCGAATTGATTCTCTTTTTTGGATCAGAAAATACATTTTCGATTGAATTTGGAGCTCCTTCATAGGCTAATAGCAGTTTTAAGTATTTTGGATCAGCATTGCCTGCAGCAACTATCAGAGATTTTCCTCCTTTAAACGTATCGTGCTGATTAGGTTTTGCTACCAATTCTACTAGTGTTTTTTACTGAAGCATACTCACTATTAAATATAGCCAGCATTAACAATGTCTTACCAAACCGAGAATATTAATAATCTACCGAGACCTTTTTTTGAAGTACTTCTTCCTTTATTTTTTTGATATCCCCAGCTTCGACTGCTTTGGCAAGTGTCCAAGCAGGAGTGCTTTGAAACAATCTGTAATCGTTGCCCATTAATTTACTTTCATCAACTGGTTTTTCCTGATTGTAACAACTGGCAAGACAAAACAAAATACTAATAAAAATTATTTTTTTCTTAATATAATTAAATGTTCAACTAAATAAAAAAAATCCCGATTACTCGGGATTTCTCATAAATATTTTAAAATTCTATTTCAATTTCTTCTTAACAGCTACTTCATGGTACGATTCAATAACATCTCTTTCTTCGATGTCGTTGTATCCTTTTACTTGAATACCACAATCATATCCTTTAGCTACTTCTTTTACATCATCTTTGAAACGTTTCAATGCTAATAGTTCTCCTGTAAAGACAACCACACCTTCTCTAATGATTCTCATCTTAGCACTTCTGACAATTTTACCGTCCATTACCATACAACCAGCAATTGAACCAACTTTAGAAATTTTGAAGATCTCTCTAATCTCTGCTGTACCTAAAATCTCTTCTTTCATTTCAGGAGCTAACATTCCTTCCATTGCATCTTTTAAGTCATCAATAGCAGCATAAATAATAGAGTAGTAACGGATATCAATTTCTTCTTTATCAGCTAACTGCCTTGCATTTCCAGCAGGACGAACATTAAATCCGATGATAATGGCATCTGATGCAGAAGCCAACATTACGTCAGTTTCAGTAATTGCTCCAACCCCTTTATGGATAATATTGATTTGAATTTCTTCGGTAGATAATTTAGAGAACGAATCAGATAATGCTTCAACAGAACCATCCACATCTCCTTTAAGGATAATGTTTAATTCTTTAAACTGACCCAATGCAATTCTACGTCCAATTTCATCCAATGTAATATGACGCTGTGTACGTACGGATTGTTCACGCATTAATTGAGAACGTTTAGAGGCAATTTGTTTCGCTTCTTTTTCGTCTTCAAAAATATTGAATTTATCACCCGCAGTTGCTGCTCCATCAAGACCAAGAACTGAAACCGGAGTCGAAGGACCCGCTACAGTTACTATGTTCCCTCTTTCATCATGCATGGCTTTAATTTTACCATGATGCTTACCAGCCAACATATAATCTCCAATTTTCAACGTTCCGTTTTGAACTAAAATCGTAGAAACATATCCTTTTCCTTTGTCCAAGAATGCCTCAACAACAGTTCCTTGTGCCGCTTTATTTGGATTTGCTTTCAAATCTAAAAGTTCTGCTTCTAACAATACTTTTTCTAATAATTCCTTCACACCTGTTCCCACTTTCGCAGAAATATCATGTGATTGAATTTTTCCACCCCAATCTTCAACCAATAAATTCATACCTGCTAATCTTTCTTTTACTTTTTCAGGATTAGCGTTTGGCTTATCAATTTTATTGATAGCAAATATGATAGGAACACCAGCTGCTTGAGCATGGCTAATTGCTTCTTTGGTTTGCGGCATGATGTCATCATCAGCAGCAATCACAATAATAGCAATATCGGTAACTTGAGCACCACGAGCACGCATCGCAGTAAATGCCTCGTGACCTGGTGTATCTAAGAATGCAATTTTTTGTCCGTTATCCAAAGTTACTCCGTAGGCACCAATATGTTGTGTAATTCCTCCAGACTCCCCAGCGATTACGTTTTCTTTACGAATGTAATCCAGCAACGATGTTTTACCGTGATCGACGTGACCCATTACCGTCACAATTGGCGCTCTGAAAACTAAATCTTCTTCTCTGTCCTCAACAACTTGAATCGCTTCTTCGATGTCAACAGTAATAAATTCAACTTCATAACCAAATTCATCTGCAACGATAGTCAAGGTTTCTGCGTCAAGACGTTGGTTCATGGTTACCATGATTCCAAGTGACATACACGTACCGATCACTTTCGTGATAGGCACATCCATCATGATTGCAATTTCACCTACCGTAACAAACTCAGTAACCTTAATGGTTTTACTTCCTTCGTCAATAGCTCTTTGCTCATCATCAGATTTCTGACGGTGCGTATCTCTCTTATCTCTTCTGTATTTAGCCGCTTTAGATTTACCACCTTTACCTTGTAGTTTCTCTAAAGTCTCTCTAATTTGATTTTTAACTTCTTCTTCAGTAGGTTCTACTTTTGCAACAATAGCAGGTCTGTTTCCTTTTACAAAACCAGGTCTTGAACTTCTGTTCGCATTAAATCCACCGCCACCTACATTAGGCGTAATCTTGTTAGGATTTGGTGCACCAGGAACTCCTGGTATTGCGGGCGGTCTTGGCGCACCTGGTTTAGGAGCAATCCTTTTGCGCTTATTTTTATTTGCATTGGCTGCAGCCGAACCTGGAGCACCCGGTTTATTCGGAGTGATTTTTGGTTCTTCTTTTTTCTTTTTCGGCTTATTGAACTGAGATAAATCAATTATCTGACCTGTTAAAGTAGTTCCCGATAGTTTTTGATATTGCGTAGTGATGGTTTCATCAACAGGAGCTTCATCTGCTTTCGCAGGCTCAGTTTTCGCAACCACTTTTGGTTCAGCAGCAACTTCTTCTTTTGGAGCCTCTGCTTTAACTTCTTTTATTCCAACAATAGGTTTTACCTCTTTTTTGTCTGAAACAATTTTTTCTTCCAAAGCCTTTTCTTGCAACGGTTGTTCTGGAGTTACTTTTTCTGGAGCCACTTCTTTTACAACTGGTTTTACTTCCTGTGCCTTAGCAACTGGAGTTTCAACTTTGTCAACTGCTTTTGTAGGCGAAATAATGGAGGGTTTCTTTGGATTCAGGTCAATTTTACCCACTTGAACAGGTCCTGCTATAACTGCTCGCGCTTTTATAACCTCCTGTTGTTTTAGACGATCCTCCTCAATTTTGCGTTTGTCTTCAATTTCTTTCTCTCGTTCTAAACGCAAAGCCTCTTTTTCTTTCCTTTTCTCTTCTCCTACTTCTTTAGAAGCTTCTTTATTCCCTTTGTCACCTGCAAACTGACCGCACAAGACCTTGTACACATCATCAGAAATCTTTGTGTTTGGATTTGCCTCAATAGCAATTCCTTTATCTTTTAGATAATCCACAGCTCTTTCCAAAGAAATATTCAATTCCCTTAAAACTTTGTTTATTCTAATAATTCTCTCTTCAGACATACAACCTTTTTATTATTACCTTTTTTGTTATTCCTCACTCTACTCCCGCCTCGGTACCTACCGAGTAAGAATTAATTGTAAAGTGGCATGTTTATCGTTGAAGAAATAGTGACTAACTGTCAAATTCCTCTTTCAATATTCTCATTACATCTAAAATCGTTTCCTCTTCTAGGTCTGTTCTGCGTACTAAATCTTCGACATCTTGTTTTAAAATACTTTTTGCAGTATCTAAACCAATTTTTGCAAACTCTTCAATAACCCAGTCTTCAATTTCATCTGAAAACTCTGTTAATTCAACATCATCCTCATCAGCAGTTGCACCAGCAACATCGCCTTCGCGAATAACATCTAACTCATAGCCAGTCAACAAACCCGCTAATTTAATATTATGTCCACCACGACCAATTGCTTTTGAAACTTCTTCAAGCTTCAAGAAAACCTCTGCTCTTTTTGTCTCTTCATTAATTTTAATAGATGACACTTTAGCTGGACTTAAAGCTCTAGTAATAAACAATTGAATGTTACTAGTATAATTAATTACATCGATATTTTCATTCCCTAATTCACGAACAATTCCGTGAATACGAGACCCTTTCATACCTACACAAGCTCCTACTGGATCAATTCTATCATCGTAAGAATCAACGGCTACTTTAGCTTTTTCACCTGGGATTCTCACTACTTTCTTAACCATAATTAAACCGTCAAAAACTTCAGGAATTTCTTGTTCAAACAATTTCTCTAAAAACTTCTCCGAAGTTCTAGACATGATGATTTGAGGTTTATTTCCTTTTAATTCAACGCTTTCAATTATTCCTCTAACATTATCTCCCTTGCGGAAAAAATCAGAAGGAATTTGTTTTTCTTTTGGCAAAATGATTTCGTTTCCTTCATCATCAACCAAAATTACAACTCTAGGACGCACATGGTGTACTTCAGCAGTATATATATCGCCAATTAAATCTTTAAACTGTTTGTAAAGATTTGTATTGTCATGCTCATGAATTTTTGAAATTAAATTTTGGCGTAGCGCTAAAATTGCTCTTCTTCCTAAGTCAATTAACTTCACTTCTTCAGAAACTTCTTCACCAATTTCAAAATCAGGCTCGATTTTTCTAGCTTCAGTTAAAGTAATTTCAAGGTGATCAAAATCCAAATCTTCATCAGAAACAATCACTCTTCTTTGCCATATTTCCATATCTCCCTTATCAGGATTTATAATAATATCGAAATTATCATCTGAACCGTATTTTTTTTTCAATGCATTTCTAAATACATCTTCTAAAATTGCCATAAGCGTTACACGATCAATAAGTTTATCATCTTTAAACTCTGAGAATGAATCGATTAATGCTAAATTTTCCATGCGAATTCTTTAATTAAAATGTTACTGTAACAATTGCTTCTTTTATATCTTCATAAGGCAACTTAAGTTCTTTTTGAACTGTTTCTTTACCTTTCCCTACCTTTTTAGGTTCTCTTGCTTCCCAAGACAAAACTACAAAATCATCACTAGCTTCTACTAATTCTGCCTCAATTATTTCTGTCCCAGTTTTTACAATCAAAGTTCTCCCGACATTTTTCTTGTATTGCCTTACTAATTTCAATGGCGACCCAACCCCTACCGAAGCTACTTCTAAGGAATAATCTTGTTCTTCCCGATCCAAGTCATTGTCTATAAAACGACTTACATCTATACAATCCTGAAGCGCTACTCCATTATCACCATCTACAGTCACAATAACCTTGAAAGCATCAGTGATAACAAGGTCTATCAAAAAAATTGATGGCTTTTCTAGAAGGCATTCTGCCAATAACGTATTTACTTTTTCTTTAAATGTCATATTTTTATAAAAAGAGGGGACATTTAGTCCCCTCATTATCTAGATTTTAATAAATAACGGTGCAAATATAGTGTTTTTTTTTATAAACTAAAATAATCACTTGGTGTAAAATAATTTCTTACCTTTAAAAGTCAATTAAAACAACCGTTTTTACCATAATTTAACACTTTCTTATTATGAAACGTATTTTAGTTCCCACCGATTTTTCTGAACATGCCGAAAAAGCTTTAAAAGCAGCAGCATTGATTGCAAAAAAAACTAAATGCGAACTATTTATCTTGCATTTATTAGAAATACCGAATCAGATGAACGAAGCAATAACAGGAGGCAACGGCAGTCTTGAAGAAACGCTGTTTTTAAAAAAAGCCAATGAGAAAATACAAAAAACTAAAGAGCAACCTTACTTAACTGGAATTTCTGTACACGCTTCCGTTCAATATGAAAGAGCTTTTAGTGGCATTTTAGCCTTTAATAAAAAAAATAAAATTGATCTCATCGTAATGGGATCTCATGGAACCTCTGGCATTGAAGAGCTTTTGCTTGGCTCCAATACCGAAAAAGTGGTGCGCCTCTCTGAAATACCAGTTTTAGTCATCAAAAAAGAGATAGGCGAATTAAAATTCAAAAACATGGTATTCGCCTCTGATTTTTCACCAGAAACAAAAAAACCTTTTGCCAAAATGCGAGATTTTGCCGCAATTTTTGAGGCAAATCTATTTTTAGTTTTTATCTGCACCCCAAACAGCTTTAAGACTACTCTTGACGCGGAAAAAACAATGAACAAGTTCATCAAGAACTACGACATTCAAAACTACTCTTTACACATTTTTAATGATACTACTATCGAAAACGGAATTGTCAATTTTTCAAAAACTATCGATGCTGATTTAATAGGACTTTGCACCCACGGTAGAACTGGATTAGCTCATTTCTTCACTGGAAGCATCAGCGAAGACGTAGTCAATCATTTTACAAAACCCATCATCACCTTCAAAATCTGACTCCTGATTAACTTCAATCTTGTAAATCGCATTTATAATTTAAAGAAATAAAAATTCAATAAGAATTTCTTAAATGTATTCCATAAAAAAAAGCCCCTCAAAATTGAGGGGCTTTCTGTTGGTCTACAAGGACTCGAACCTTGAACGACTGCACCAAAAACAGTTGTGTTACCATTACACCATAGACCAGCATTGCTGCTAAGCGAGTGCAAATTTAAAATAATATTTAGTTTGTACAAACTTTTTTAGCCTTTTTATCAAAAAAAATTTGCCTTAATTTGAATTTAGAACTAGAATATGATTAAAAAACCTCACAATCAACATGTTATTAAATTGCAATACTTTTCCAGAAAATAATGTTAATGCTACTATGGTTAAACAAAAAAACATTTTCTTTGTAACTTACAATTAAATTAAATTTTAGTACATGGATAAAGCAGCATTCAATTTCAATAAATGGAATACCATCATTGGTTGGCTTACATTTGGAATCGCATTATTAACCTACACTTTGACTGTTGAACCTACCATGAGTTTTTGGGATTGTGGTGAATACATTGCTACTGCAGCAAAATTAGAAGTTGGACACCCACCGGGAGCTCCATTATATCAAATGATTGGTGCTTTTTTCGCCATGTTTGCTGCTGATGATACTAAAATTGCCTTAATGGTCAATATGATGTCCGTATTCTCCAGTGCATTTACCATTTTATTTTTGTTTTGGTCCTCATCCATGGTGCTAAAAAAATTAGTTTCTCGATTTTCAGACTCAAATCTAAAAGAGGAACCGCTTAAGCAACTAAATAAAAGTAATGAAATTGTAATATTAGGAAGTTCATTTGTTGGCGCTTTAGCTTATACATTCTCTGATAGTTTTTGGTTTAACGCTGTGGAGGCCGAAGTTTACGCGATGGCTTCTTTATTTATTGCGTTGCTATTTTGGCTGGGTTTACGCTGGGAACAAGACATGGATAAACCAAGAGGAAACAAATGGTTACTAATCATTTCTCTTGTTGTTGGTCTTTCCTTTGGAGTTCACTTCATGGCATTACTAACAATTCCTGCCATAGGCTTTCTTTATTTTTTCAAAAATTATAAAGTTGTTACTCTTAAAAGTTTCCTCATTGCCAATGTAGTGGTAATAGCTATTTTACTTTTTATTTTCAAATTGCTCCTTCCAATGACCATGGGATTCTTTGGTAAAACCGAAGTCTTTATGGTGAATAGTCTAGGATTACCATTTGATTCAGGAACTCTATTTGTTACTGTTTTGCTGGTAGCCTTGTTTTATTTTGGATTAAAATACACCAACAACAAAGGTCTTGCAACTGCCAACACCTTAATTCTATGCATCCTTTTTATCCTAATTGGTTTTTCTACATGGACGATGTTACCGATTCGCGCTAACGCCAATACTGTGATCAACGAAAATAAACCTTCTGATGCTCGTGAAGTTCTTGCCTACTACAATAGAGAACAATACGGAGTCAATCCATTGTTTTACGGCCCTCAATATACCGAAGGATTTGCTGGTTTAGACAAAAACAATCCCTATCTGGACAAAGCACCCAACTACGAAAGAGATTATAAGACCAACACCTACGTTATTGTAAATAATTTCAAAAATGCAGATCAAAATACAGATGATAACCACAAAACGATATTACCAAGAATGTGGAGTGGTGACCATATTGAAAATTATATGAATTTTACAAATCCTCCTGAATTTAGGTTAAACCCTAATTATGCTTATGAGGATGATTTAGCTAAATACGGCATTGATCCAAGTCAACTAAGCGAGGAAGATTATAATAAGGCTATTGCACAACTGAAAAACGAAACACAGAAAACCATAAATGAATTCAGACAAGCCTACGCACAAAAACAAATTGATAATGAAGGGTATATTAAGTTCCTAAAAAGCTATGGTGATTATCTTATCGTTGAGAAACCTGCAACCGTGGACAATCTAGGTTTTATGGTTGAATACCAGTTTGGGTATATGTACTGGAGGTATTTAATGTGGAACTTTGTTGGTCGTCAAAATGATATTCAAGGAAGATACGATTACCTCGATGGCAACTGGCTTAGTGGGATATCGTTTATAGATGAATTGCATTTAGGAAGCCAAGAGAACCTACCTTCGGATGTGTTGAATAATAAAGGCCGAAATGTCTATTTCTTCCTGCCATTTATTCTTGGTCTAATTGGTTTAATGTACCATGCAAATAAAGATCTTAAAAGCTTTTATGTACTCCTTGCTTTATTTCTATTTACTGGAATAGCATTGAAAATCTACTTAAATGAAAGACCATTTGAGCCTCGAGAAAGAGATTATGCTTTAGTGGGTTCTTTTTACGTATTTGCAATTTGGATAGGTTTTGGGGTTTACGCCTTATATGAAAGTGCGCAAAAATATTTAGCCCCAAAAATTGCTGGCCCAATAGTTATCTGCGCCAGTTTACTAGCTGCTCCGGTACTTATGGCGTCTCAAAACTGGGATGACCACGATCGTTCTGGAAAATACACTGCTGTAGCGATGGCAAAAGCATACCTTACCTCCTGCGACCCTAATGCAATTTTGTTTACTATTGGTGATAACGATACTTTTCCGCTTTGGTACGCTCAAGAAATTGAAAAAGTAAGAACGGACGTCAAAATTGTGAATACTCAATTATTCATGACGGATTGGTATATCGATCAAATGAAAACCAAAACATACGAGTCAGATCCATTGCCTATTTCATTTACTCACGAT
Organism: Flavobacterium omnivorum; assembly: GCF_900099915.1. GTDB lineage: Bacteria > Bacteroidota > Bacteroidia > Flavobacteriales > Flavobacteriaceae > Flavobacterium > Flavobacterium omnivorum. The sequence continues at coordinate 253,963 of NZ_FNDB01000001.1, read as the reverse complement.
CAATATGTAGGTGACAAACTGGACTATGTAGCCCACATTCCTAAAATTGAAAGTCGTTGGGATATAAAAGATTTCATGAGTTTCATAAAAAACCCTAAATCTACTGTTGAAATGCAAAACGGTCAAACCATTCATTTTTATCCTACGAATAAAATCAGAATTCCAGTTGACAAAGACATTATCATCAAAAACAAAGTTGTTTCCCCTAAATACAATGACTCTATAGTTCCATACATTGACTTGGACATTAAAGGCAATGCCTTATATAAAAATAGATTAATGATGCTAGATATCGTTGCCAACAACAATTGGAAACGCCCTATTTACTTTAGTGGAGGTGCATTTGATAATGAAGATTATATCTGGATGAAAGAATACTTGCAATTAGAAGGTATGGTTTATAAATTAGTTCCAATAAGAACCATCATCCCTAAAGATGGAGGTCCGCTTGAAATGGGACAAATTGATGCCGATAAAATGTATGCCAAAGTAATGAAATGGGATTGGGGAAATAGCGAAAGCCCAACCATTTATCATGATCCAGAGACTCGAAGAAACAGTATAACCTACCGAACCAATCTCTCAAGATTAATGAATCAGCTAATTCTTGAAGGACAAAAAGATAAGGCTAAAAACATTATCGATTTGGCTATGACAAAAATGCCAGTGGAATATTTTGAATATTATTCCTTAGTAGAACCTTTCGCTGGTGGATATTACAAAATTGGCGAAAAAGTAAAAGCACAGCAATTGCTAACAAAACTAGTGGGTAAGTACCAAGAAAACCTCAACTATTACGGCAACCTTAAATCTTCTGAACAAAACAGTATTGCAACTCCTATTATTATCGACATTGAGCGCTACCGAAGTCTCTTGCAGGTGATGAAAGAGAACGGCGACCTGGATTTCTACAATACAAACAGAATCACGTTCAACACCTACATTAAAATGTTTGAACGTTTTGGCCGTGAAAAAGAATAATTTTAAGTAGAAAGTAAGACGAGGAGTTGCTAATAAATTTATTGTGTCATAAATTTATTAGCAACTCCTCGTGTCTTTTTAAAAATTAAGGAAGAAATAATTTGTAAAAAACAGATTACTTCTTAGTTTCGATTAAATAAAAACCAGCATTATATTTATATTCCTAATTTTCAACTGATGAGCTTCTACTGGATAAAGACCAACTGGTTCATAAAAAAGATATTTTCTAATTATATATGGGACGTTTCCAATACAGGAAATACCGTTTACCTTACATTTGACGATGGCCCTGTTCCAGAAGTTACAGGATGGGTTTTGGAAGAATTAAAAAAATACGATGTAAAAGCAACTTTTTTTTGCATAGGAGAGAATATCAAAAAAAACTCAGCCCTATTTAAAAAATTAATTAATAACGGCCATGAAGTAGGAAACCACACATTTAATCATCTAAATGGTTGGAAAACAGAAACGGAAACTTACATAGAAAACACAAAACGTTGCGAAGATGTCATTCAAAGCAATAGTAATTACACTTTAAAATCTAAACTATTCCGCCCCCCTTACGGCAAATTAAAAAGGTCTCAAGCAAGAGAAATACGAGCATTAGGATATGACATAATTATGTGGGATGTACTCAGCGCTGACTTCGACACGACCCTATCCAAAGAAAAATGTTTAGATAATGTATTATCAAATATAAAACCAGGAAGTATCATTGTTTTTCATGACAGTATAAAAGCCTTCAAAAACCTGGAGTACGTGTTACCAAGAACGCTAGCTTTTTTAAAAAATAATGATTTTCAATGCGCTGTTTTATGAAACAAAAGACAGAGTTACAATTGTTCCTGAACGATTCCAATAAGCGTATTGGCATCTAATTCTCCAGACTGTCTCCAGATCATTTGACCTTGTTTATAAATCATCAAAGTAGGCAAGCCTTTGATGCGTAGGGCATCCGCTAACTCTTGATTTTTATCTACATCAATTTTTATGACTTTTGCTTTATCGCCAAGAGCAGCTGCTACATCTCTGATAACAGGATGCATTGAAACGGAAGATTCGTTCCATTCTGTGTAAAAATCGATTAACACAGGTACTTGAGTATTTATAAGTTCTCCAAATTTTGACATAAAACCAAAAATTTAATTTTTTAAAATTCACTAAAAAGAGATATTTATTTTACAAATGTAGCATTTTTAACGTATTATGCCTCATTAACACCTTTTTTTAGTTCAATGACCGTTATTTCCGGCATAATACCTACTCTACCTGGGTAAGCATGAAAACCAAAACCTCTATTAACGTAAACGTATCTACCTAGATTTTCATATAAACCCGCCCATTGTTTATAGACGTACTGTGCCAAACTCCATTTAAAGTAACCTGGGATTTCAATACCAAATTGCATTCCATGAGTATGTCCAGAAAGTGTAAGATGATAATGTTTATCGTCATGTTGCACCACATGTTCCCAATGCGAAGGATCATGGCTCATCAAAATCTTGAAATCTTCTTTCTTTAGTTGCCCTGAAGCCTTGCTTAAATCTCCGGCTTGTTTAAAATTATGACCCCAATTCTCAACACCTACTAAGGCTATTTTATCTTCTCCTTTTTGGATAAAAGTATGTTCATTCAACAATAAATCGAAACCTATTTCCCCGTATAAGTTTTTTATAGCTTGAAAATTATCTTCTTTTGCGGCCTCCGTTGGCCACGTAACATATTCTCCATAATCGTGATTGCCCAAAACCGAATATTTACCATATTCGTGCTTTTTAATTTTATTGAATGTTTCTATCCAAGGATGCATTTCCTTTGCATCCGTATTCACGATATCGCCTGTAAACAAAATAAGATCTGAATTTTGCTCATTTACCAAATCAATGGCATAATTAATTTTTTCTGGATTATCAAAACTTCCACTGTGAACATCTGATATTTGAGTAATCGTGAAACCATCAAAAGAATCTGGTAAATCTGGAAAAAAGATGCGTTGCTTGATTACTTTATAATTGTATTTTCCAACGGTTACCCCATAAATTAATGACAAAAAAGGAACTGCTGCTAATCCCAGTCCTATTTGACTCACAAACTTTCTTCTAGAATTAAGGAAATCCGTGCCCTTGTCATAATCTACAAAAAAATTAACAGATCCTACACACAACCTGTAGATGTCTTCCCCCATTAATGTAAGTGTCAAAATTAATTTTGGAACATAAACAATCAGCAACAAACCCATGGTAAACATCATTTGTTGTGTTTGCCCTACGCTTCGGTCAAATTGCATCAAAGAATAGACAATATATACTAAAAATAAGAGGCTAATAAACTGAATTGAAAACAATGCTGGCCTTGATTTTATCAAAGTTTTTAATACTTGAAAAGTGTAAAGCTCAATAATGAGAAGAATTAAACACAAGAATACGATACGAAAGATCATTATAAAAAATTTTTAACAAAATAACAAAACAATTTACTGAAATGGTTTTTTATTAGTTAAAGTTTAACGCTTGATTAAAGCTAAAGAACAGCTGAAATTTGAAAAAGTGAGTTAAAAATAAAAACCGCATTATTACGTTTAAAATAATGCGATTTTATCTCATTTTTTTTTAAAGCTATCTCATTGTCATATTAAATGATCGTATTGTCATATTTTTATCATTACCAGCCGTTCTTTCTGAATATAATTCTAAATAATCACCACTATCCAGCTGAACATTAGCCAATATTGGAATGTTCTGAATAAATCCAGAATTAGCATCAATAAAAGATTCAGAAGATGTTATTTTAGACACTAATACCCCTAAAGAATTAAATCTTTGAAAGTAAAATATGTAATCCGTATTACCTGTTGTTCCTGTAGATTCAAAAGCTAATGAAGCCGAAACAGTAAAGCTTTTTGTTTTTTTTCCTAAATAGACTAATCTGTTGTTGGTTGAAGCATTAGTCGTTCCCATTCTATATAAATTAGTCGCTATTGTAGTTCCTGGGACTTTTACCGGTGAATTTACTGTCGGGTGATTAAAGACCGGGCTTGTTAAAGTTCTATTCAAATAAATGTTACCCGATGAAAATGCATCACCTTCATTTGGAATTCCCGCGCACCTAACAGACCAACTGTTATTAAAATTATATCCAGAATAAATTACAGGAGAATATGATTTTACATAAGCCCCTGCACCCGAAACTGCCCCTGTAAAAACAACTGACTCCATAACCGCATCTCCAGATATTGTCGGACTAGAAGATACGTCAAAGCCAATACTTGTTCCTGTAACTTCACTGAAACCACCTTGTTTTTGCACTAGACCAAAAGTACCTACTAACTTTTCATACGTTCCTGAATTAGCAAGAGATGTACTACCACCAAACCAACCTGTATTATTAATCAATAACTTATTTATATCCTGATAAATAACTCCATTAGCGTTACCAAAATATTGAACGATACTCACAAATACCAATGAAAAATTTTTGATAAGACCTACATTAGCTGAATTTCCGATAATAGCATCTCTTAAAATAAGATTTTGTGTTTGAGCCCCAATAGCTCCTGGCCCTGTAATATTAAAAATATTCCCTGCAGAAGCAACCAAAGTTAATACTCTAATTGACCCTCCAGTTGTACCAACAAAAAGATCTCCAGTAGTTTTTACCAATTTGTCATCTCCAGAGTCCAAACCAGCAATATAAGCGTTATTTAATTCAATAGGTAGATCTAAGATTACTTGCCCGTTAATCTCATATAATGTGCCGGGATCCAACAGATACTTTGCATTACTTCCTGCCGTTTTCTCCGCAGCCAAAACTGTCGCCAAAACATCTGTAGATCTTATACGTTTAAAGTTTGTTCTGCCTGTAGTGGCACTATTGATTACATTCCACGAGGTTATTGCTGAATTGTAGTGGTAAAAAGATTTTAAATCAATGTCATAAACCATTAATCCATCGGCTGGCGACGCAATAGCCGTTCGTTGTGCCGTTGTCATTCTAGGGGTCAACATTCCTTGGGTTGTCGATGAAACATCTAAAACAGAACTTGCGTTTGGTGTTATCGTTCCTATGCCCACCTGTCCAAACAAATTTGTTGTTATTATCATGAAAAATAACAAAAAGGCTTGCAAAACATTTGTAGTAGCGTAATTTTTTTTCATAATAAATAAAATAAAAGATGAAATAATAGAGAATAAAATGGATTCTCAAAACCATTTGGTAAAATTAAACAATATGTCGATTAAATACATATTATGTCGACCAAATACATCTTTTTAATTATAACATATAATTAATCTTATAATTTAAATATATTAAAATTAGCCATTTGCTATTTATAGCTGTTTTCTTTCGAGTAAAAGCATACGGAATCATTACTAAAAAAATACACACTAGTTTAATTTTCATTAGCTTGAAATTAGTTCGTATTGCAGATATAAACAGAAATTTTTCTGAACAGCTCTCCTTTATCTCACAAGTTTTGTACTTTTGAAAACTTTACAAAAATCACAATTCATGTCACAACAAAAACGCCTGTTCCTTCTAGATGCTTATGCCTTAATCTTTAGAGGGTATTACGCCTTCATAAAAAACCCAAGAATCAACTCCAAAGGAATGGACACTTCAGCTATTATGGGATTCATGAATTCCTTAATGGATGTAATCAAAAGAGAAAAACCAGATCATTTAGCTGTCGCTTTTGATAACGGTGGAAGCCAATTAAGAAACGAGATTTTTCCGGAGTATAAAGCCCATCGCGATGCTACACCAGAGGCCATAAAAATTGCCATTCCTTATATTCAAGAACTCTTAAAAGCCATGCATATCCCTATAATTGAGGTCAAAGGATATGAAGCTGATGACTTAATTGGAACAATTGCCAAGCAGGCGGAAAAGCAGAATTACAAAGTCTTTATGGTTACACCGGATAAGGATTTTGCACAACTGGTTTCTGAAAATATATTTATGTACAAACCCGCCCGAATGGGTAATGGAATCGAAATTTGGGGAATCCCCGAAGTTTTAGCCAAATTCGAAATTGAAAGACCAGATCAAGTAATTGACTTTCTTGGGATGATGGGCGATGCAGCCGATAACATTCCCGGACTTCCTGGCGTAGGCGAAGTTACTGCTAAAAAATTCTTGAAGGAATTTGGAACCATGGAAAATCTTTTAGCTAATACCGATAAGCTAAAAGGTAAAATGAAAGAAAATATTGAAGCAAACAAAGAAAAAGGATTATTATCTAAAACCTTGGCGACAATTTTACTAGATTGCCCCGTTATTTTTGACGAAACAGACTATGAATTATCAACTCCTGATGTCGAAAAAACAGATGCGCTATTCAATGAATTAGAATTCCGTAGAATGGCAGAGCAGTTTGATGCCATATTCAAAAAAGGAGGAACTGCCTCTACCAATATCAATCCGGTTGACGAAACCAAATTGTACAAAAAACCACAACCAAAAAGTGAAGATCAATTCGACTTATTTGGAAGTGCGATTCAAGACGATTCATCTGATGAAACACGTCATCAATATTATAGTTCATTAGAAAATACAGAACATTCCTATCAGATAATTCAAGGAGATTTAGGCCTGCGATTGCTATTACAAAATTTGCAAAAACAATCTTCTGTTTGTTTTGATACAGAAACAACTGGACTAGATGCTTTGCATGCTGAGTTAGTCGGAATATCCTTTTCGTACGAAAAAGGAAAAGGATTCTATGTTCCTTTTCCAGAAAATCAAGAGGAAGCACAGACTTTAGTCGAGAAATTCATTCCTTTTTTCGAAAATGAAAACATTGAAAAAATTGGACAGAATTTAAAATACGATTTAAAGATTCTTTCTAATTACAATATTACCGTGAAAGGAAAATTATTCGATACGATGATTGCACATTATCTGATTAATCCGGATATGCGTCATAATATGGATATTTTATCGGAAACGTATTTAACATATTCTCCACAATCCATTGAAACCTTAATTGGTAAAAAAGGAAAAAACCAAAAATCAATGCGTGATGTTGAACTTGAGGAAATAAAAGAATACGCCGTTGAAGATGCTGATGTAACCTTGCAACTCAAGGAAATATTCACTTTGGAATTAGACAAAACTGGAACCAAGAAACTTTTTGAGGAAATCGAAATTCCATTAGTAAAAGTTCTGGCAGATATGGAAAAAGAAGGAATCCATGTAGATGTAGATTTCTTAAAATCATTATCGAAAACATTAGGCGATGACATTAAAATTTTAGAAGCCAACATCTTTGAAACTGCTGGCGAGAAATTCAATTTGGCTTCTCCAAAGCAATTAGGCGATGTTTTATTCGATAAATTAAAAATTGGAGGTGTAAAACAAAAGAAAACCAAAACCGGTCAATATGCAACCGGAGAGGAAATCTTGAGTTATTTAGCTGCTGAAAACCCAATTGTAAAAGACATTCTGGATTGGAGACAATTAGTGAAACTACAAAATACTTATGTTGAGGCTTTACCAAACCAAGTTGATAAAATCACAAACCGCATTCACACCGATTACATGCAAACGGTGGCTGCAACAGGTCGTTTAAGTTCGAATAATCCCAACTTACAAAATATCCCGATTCGTACCGAACGTGGAAGACAAATTAGAAAAGCATTTGTGGCCCGAGATGAAAATTACACTTTGGTTTCTGCAGATTATTCTCAAATAGAATTGCGTGTAATTGCCGCATTGAGCGGGGAAGAAAACATGATTAAAGCATTCCAAAATAACGAAGACATTCACAAATCTACTGCTTCAAAAGTCTTTAATGTCCCGCTGGAAGAAGTGACTCGCGAGCAACGAAGTCATGCCAAAACGGTCAATTTCGGAATTATATATGGGGTTTCAGCTTTTGGATTGAGTAATCAAACTAACTTATCTCGCAAAGAGAGCGCTGATTTAATTGAGGCGTATTACCAAACGTATCCAAGATTAAAATCCTACATTCAGGAACAAATAGATTTCGCAAGAGAGAACGGTTATGTACAAACCATTTTGGGGCGTCGCCGCTATTTAAAAGATATCAATTCACAAAACGCCATTGTTCGCGGTGGTGCAGAACGAAATGCGGTAAATGCACCAATTCAAGGAAGCGCTGCTGATATTATCAAAATTGCGATGATAAACATTCATGACAAACTAACGTCTGAAAACTGGAAAAGTAAAATGTTGTTACAGGTTCACGATGAGCTTGTGTTTGATGTACATAATGATGAACTCGAAAAAATCAAACCAATGATTAAGCACGAAATGGAACATGCTTTTAAACTTGATGTACCTTTGGATGTAGATTTAGGAATGGGGAAAGATTGGCTGGAAGCGCATTAAAATAACTTTTCATTAACTCATAAAAAAAATCTCTAATCATTCAAAAACGATTAGAGATTTTTTTATGCTGTTTATTAAAATGAGTTGCTATAATTTTCTTGTAGACTCTCTTTCTTTCAATTTTGTTTTGATTACCACCGTTTCATAAGGAACGTGCTCTTCTTTAGATTCTAATCTATCAATGAGTAATTTAGCAGCCACTTCACCTATCTCAATTCCGTGCTGACTTACCGTCGTTAAACTTGGAGACAATCTGCGGGAGGCAAGAATTCCGTCCGCAAAACCTATGATAGAAAGTTCTTCGGGAATTTTGTATCCTTTTTTGAGCCCAATTCTCAAAGCAGCTACGGAATCGTTTTCATCTAAAGCAAAAATACCATCGATTTTATTGGTATCAAAAATAGTTTCTATCTGATTATTTAGATTTTCATCCGAATCAGTTCTCAAAATTATAGCATCGTTAACAGGAATCTTGTTGTTCTCCAGAGCCTTCAGATAGCCTTCGACACGTAACTTCCCAACGCTCAAATTATCAACTGACGAAAACAGAGCGATGTTTTTGCAACCTAAATCAATCAAATGCTGGGTAGAATCCAGCGCCGAATCAAAATCATCTACAATTACTTTATCACAATCAACACCGTCTGCAATTCGATCAAACATTACGATTGGAGTTCCATCATTAATGATTGCAGAGAAATGCTCGTAATCTTGATTTTTTTGTGCTTCCTCAGAAACTGAAACTATAAAGCCATCAATAGTTCCATTGCTAAGCATTTCTAAAGTATGCGCTTCTTTTTCAGCTGATTCGTTGGAGATACACATAATGACATTGTATCCTTTTTCATCAGCGATTTTCTCAATACCGCTAAACACTTTAGCAAAAAAGGAATTTAGGATATTTGGAATAATAACGCCAATAGTTTTGGTTTTTCTATTTTTAAGGTTCAGACCAATTACATTAGGCTTGTAATTTTTAAGCTTCGCATATTCTTTTATTTTCACTTTAGTTAGGTCACTTATTTCCGGACTATCATTCAGTGCTTTTGAAACTGTTGAAACAGAAACATTAAGTTCTTTTGCGATTTGTTTTAACGTAGCTTTAGCTTTCATAAAGGGATATTTATTGTAATTGATAAAGGAAAAATACCTACAAGGTATAAATAATTAGAATAATAACTGTTTAATTGACAAAAATAGCATTTATAATAGAGAATTTAGGTTTAAAAAATCAGGAATAGTCAATAAAATCATAAAAAAAATCATGATTCCAGTAACTTCACTGCACGTGTAATAATCCAAAATTTGACAATAGAAATTAATTTTAAATATCCATTTGATAATCAGCACTAAAACAAGATAAAAATAATAGTTTAAGGTATTTGCATTTAAAATAATTAATTGTACTTTTGCAACCCCTTTATTGGGGATGGAATGTTTAATTAAAATAATATTATGGACGCATTAAGCTACAAGACACAATCAGCAAGCAAAGCCACCGTTACAAAAGAGTGGATTGTTGTAGATGCTGATGGGCATAACTTAGGTCGTATGGCTTCGAAGATCGCAATGATCCTTAGAGGGAAATACAAAGCAAGTTACACACCACATGTTGACTGTGGAGATAACGTAATTGTTATCAACTCAGAAAAAATCAACCTTACAGGAAACAAGATGAAAGAGAAAACTTACATCCGTCACACTGGCTACCCTGGAGGACAAAGAACTTTAACTGCTGAAGTATTGCAATCAAAAAACCCTGCATTACTAGTTGAAAAAGCGATAAAAGGAATGTTACCTAAAAACAAGTTAGGGGCTGAACTTTTTAGAAATTTAAATGTTGTTGTAGGATCAGAGCACAAACAAGGGGCTCAAAAACCTAGAACAGTTAACCTTAACGATCTTAAGTAATGGGAGTTATTCACAAAATCGGTAGAAGAAAAACCGCTGTTGCACGTGTTTATGTTTCGGAAGGAACAGGAGTAATCACTGTAAACAAAAAAGCATTCGAAACATACTTCCCAACTGCAACTTTACAGTACAAAGTATTACAACCGATGTCTATGACAGAAAATGTAAGCAACTTTGACGTAAAAGTAAACGTTTACGGAGGTGGTTCAACTGGTCAAGCAGAAGCTGTAAGAATGGCATTAGCACGTGTTATGTGTGAAGTAAATGCTGAGAACAGAGCTATCTTGAAACCAGAAGGTTTATTGACAAGAGATCCAAGAATGGTTGAACGTAAGAAATTCGGTCAGAAGAAAGCTCGTAAGAGATTTCAATTCTCTAAACGTTAATACTGAACTTCAATCTGAACTCGTTTCAGGTTTTCAAGAACACATACTGAATTTAATTCAGTATAATTATTCTAAAGTTGCTGAAAAAATTTCAGCATAAATTTAAAAAAACAAAGTTGTTGTTGCTCTCCTACCGAGGTAGGAAATAGTTTAGCATCTAAATGTTTAAAGCCGGGAGACCGCCATTTATTCATTGCTAATCAACAGAACGTAAACTAGAACAAAAATGGCAAACAAAGTAGAAGTTAAAGACTTACTAGAAGCAGGTGTTCACTTTGGACACATGACTAGAAAATGGGATCCAAACATGGCTCCTTACATCTATATGGAGCGTAATGGTATACACATTATCAATCTATATAAAACTGCAGCAAAAATTGAAGAAGCGAATGAAGCTTTGAAAAAAATCGCTGCATCAGGTAGAAAAATATTATTCGTTGCTACCAAAAAACAAGCAAAAGACATCGTTGCTGAAAAAGCAAAAGCTGCAAACATGCCTTACATCACTGAAAGATGGCCTGGTGGAATGCTAACTAACTTCGTAACTATCCGTAAAGCTGTTAAAAAAATGGCTACTATTGATAAAATGAAGAAAGATGGTACTTTCATGACTCTTTCTAAAAAAGAGCGTTTGCAAGTAGATCGTCTTCGTGCTAAATTAGAGAAAAACTTAGGTTCAATCGCTGACATGTCAAGACTACCAGCTGCATTGTTCGTAGTTGATATCAAAGCAGAACACATCGCAATAAAAGAAGCTCAAAAATTAAACATTCCAGTTTTCGCAATGGTGGATACTAATTCTGACCCAAGAGAGGTTGAATTCGTAATCCCATCTAACGATGATGCTTCTAAATCAATTGATAAAATTTTAACTTTGGTTACCGCTGCAATTGTTGAAGGACTTTCTGATAGAGGTTCTGACAAAGAAGGCGAAGCAACTGCTGAAGTTGTTGCTCCTGCTGAAACGGTAGCTCCTGCTGTAGAAGCTGCAGCTCCAACTGCAACTGAAGAATAAAACAAAAAGAAATTCCAAATTCTAAAATTCCAAATTCCAAAAATTATCTCAGCAATGATTTAATTTATCAATTGGATTAAGGATTTCTGAATTTGGAATTTTTTATTAAAACTATTTTTTAATTTAAAATAAAAAAATTATGGCAACAATTACTGCTGCAGACGTAAATAAATTAAGAACAATCACTGGTGCAGGTATGATGGACTGCAAAAAAGCCTTGGTTGAAGCAGAAGGAGATTTCGATTTAGCGATCGAAAACTTACGTAAAAAAGGACAAAAAGTAGCTGCTAATCGTTCTGATAGAGAATCTACAGAAGGTGCTGCAATTGCTGTTGTCAATGCGGACAAAACTGCTGGAGTTGTGATCACATTAAACTGTGAGACTGACTTCGTAGGAATGAACGAAAGCTTTGTAAAAATGGCTACTGAAATGGCAAATTTAGCATTGAACTACAATACTAAAGAAGAATTTTTAGCAGCTGACTTCAACGGAATCACTGTTGCTGATAAATTAATCGAACAAACTGGAGTTATTGGTGAAAAACTAGAAATTAGAACTTTCGAGAAATTAGAAGGTGCTTTTATCGGTTCTTACATTCACTCCGGAAACAAAATTGCTACTTTAGTGGCGCTATCTGCAAATGTAGAAGGTGCTGAGGAAGTTTCAAGAAACGTGTCTATGCAAGCAGCTGCAATGGCTCCAATTGCTTTAGACGAAACCGGTGTTGATGCTGACACAATCGCTAAAGAAATCGAAATTGCTAAAGATATCCTACGTCAAGAAGGAAAACCAGAAGCAATGTTAGACAATATCGCTAAAGGTAAATTAGCTCGTTTCTTTAAAGACAACACGTTAGTAAACCAAGATTACATCAAAGACAACAAAATGAGCGTTGCTGCTTATGTTAAATCTTTAGACAAAGATCTTATCGTTACCGGTTTCAAAAGAGCTGCGTTAGGATAGATTGATTTTTTGATTTCAATAAACACTATTTGATATCATATAGATATAAAACCCCATTTCAAATTACTTTGAAATGGGGTTTTATAATTAAAATTTATTCATTAAAAAACTACTGCGACTAATAAATAATGAGTACCGCAAATTATACAATAACGATTTGATTAAATTAACAATGAATTCCACTCCTACTTATACATATCGTGAAAATATAATTCAAAAATAATTTTAACTAACATTGTTTGTTTTTTTTATTAAAAAAATTATAATTATTGTATATTTTTTGATAATTTTAACATTTTAAACCCAAATCTTAAAATTATGAAACATTTATTTATTGCAGCTCTAGCCTTGTTCACGTTTTCCTCGTGTACTGACGAAAATTTAAACTCTCCAGAGGTAGTACAAAAAAAGGTACAACCAAGTTATGTTGCGAACCAATTACTTATTAAATTCAAACCTACAGAAACTGGAGCTAAAACATCAACAAGTATTTTATCTTTAATTGGAGGAACTACAGTAGAAGTTATCAATACTAATTCTATGAAAGCTTCCAGTGCTAAAACAAGCACGACAAGTGGAAATCTTTTATTAGTAAATTCAAAGTTAAGCACAATGGATGCTATTGAGCTTATTAAAGATTTAAAAGGAGTAGAATATGCAGAGCCAAACTGGATATACAATCATTTTGCAGTTTCAAATGACACTTATTATTCCAATAGTTCACTTTGGGGCATGTATGGATCTACAACTTCTCCATCGAATCAGTTCGGTTCGCAAGCTGCAACTGCCTGGGCAAACAATAAATTAGGATCAGCAACTGTGTATATCGGTATTATTGACGAAGGTTATATGTATGCTCATGATGATTTAGCAGCAAATGCAGGTAAAAACCCAGGAGAAATAGATGCTAATGGCATAGATGATGATGGCAATGGCCTTGTTGATGATGTGTATGGCTGGGATTTTGCAGGAAACAACAATACTGTTTTTGATGGAGTTGATGATGATCATGGAACACATGTAGCAGGAACAATAGGTGCTGTAGGTGGCAATGGAAAAGGAGTTGCTGGTGTTGTATGGAATGTAAAAATGATAAATGCCAAATTTTTAAGTGGAACAGGCGGAACATTAGCTAATGCTATTAAAGCAATTGACTATTTCACTGATTTAAAAACAAGACATGGCTTGAACATTGTAGCTACTAATAACTCTTGGGGAGGAGGAGGATTCTCACAAGGTCTTCAGGATGCAATTGAGAGAGCCAATACTGCTGGAATACTGTTCATTGCTGCTGCAGGGAATAGTGGAACTGACAATGATGCCACACCAAGTTATCCTGCAAGTTATCCTAACGCAAATGTAATCGCAGTTGCTTCAATTACAAGTACAGGAGCTTTGTCAAGTTTCTCTCAATTTGGCGCAACATCAGTAGATATAGGAGCTCCAGGCTCAGGAATTTGGTCAACAGTTCCTGCAAGATCTAAAGGTAAGTTTATATCTAGCTATGCTAGTTATAACGGAACTTCAATGGCAACTCCACATGTTTCTGGAGCGGCAGCTTTGTATGCATCTTTGAATCCTGGAGCAACAGCGGCACAAATTAAAGCGGCACTATTAAACAGTGCTACTCCTACTTCATCTCTTTCTGGAAAATGTGCAACAGGTGGTAGATTGAATGTAAGCGGATTTTAATCCAATTAAAACTAATTAAACAAAGGAGTCCACAAGTTGGACTCTTTTTTTTAGGGTAATATATTTTTTTTACATCGTTTAAAAACTGGAATCATTAAAATATACTAAGTAGAGAATGAAAACAAGAAGATATGTTAGATCTGATTGCTAAGCACAAATTGACTTATTTAATTAAAAATTTTAACTTAATAATCGAAAAACTGTCTCCAACCAAAATACTAAAGTTACATGATCCTTCTTTTTTACCGCAATGATTAGAAATTAATCAAACGATTTTATTCAATAAAAATAATAAAAAAAACCATGTTTAAAATAAATCTAAATCGGAAACATCAATACAAATTAATACTTTTCAAATAAAATATTAATTTTGATTACAAATTGTAAATCATGTTCAAAACTAAAAAAGATCTTGTCTTTGTTATTCTAGCCGGAATCTTTATCACTAATGCTGTTACGGCAGAACTCATCGGCGGGAAACTGATACAAATAGGTCCGTTTGTAATGAGCATTGGTATTTTGCCTTGGCCTATTGTTTTCCTGACAACTGATTTAATCAACGAATATTTTGGAGAAAAAGGAGTAAAGAAATTGTCTCTAATCACAGCCTGTTTAATCGCCTACTCTTTCCTTGTTTTACTTTTCGCGATCAATATACCCGCCGCAAAAGGAATAAGCCCAGTCAACGATGAGCAGTTTTTTGCCGTTTTTGGACAAAGCATGTGGATCATAGTGGGAAGTATTATTGCGTTCTTGGTTTCTCAATTGATAGATGTAATTGTTTTTTGGTTTTTCAAAAACCGCACAGGAAACAAAAAAATATGGCTTAGAGCCACAGGTTCCACTGTCATTTCGCAATTATTCGATTCTTTTATTGTTCTGGGAATTGCTTTTTGGTTGCCCGGAAAAATAAACTTTGACATTTTTATAACCTCCGCCTTAACAGGATATACCTTTAAACTCGGCATTGCCATCCTTTTGACTCCTTTAATTTACTTGGGTCACTACATTATAAAAAACTATTTAGCCTCAGAAAAAGAATAATTATGGACGAAAAAACAAGATGTGGTTGGTGTACTTCCAGTGATTTATACAAAAAATACCATGACGAAGAATGGGGTGTTCCCGTTTATGAGGACCAAAAATTATTTGAATTCTTAATCTTAGAAACTTTCCAGGCGGGACTAAGTTGGATTACAATCCTAAAAAAGAGAGAAAATTTCCAATTGGCTTTTGATGATTTTGACTATAAAAAAGTAGCCCTTTATACTGAAAATAAAATCCAGGAATTACTCCTTGATGCAGGAATTATTCGCAATCAATTAAAAATTCGCGCAGCCGTTTCTAATGCTGCTGCCTTTATGAAAGTGCAGGAGGAATTTGGCAGTTTTTCTAAATACATTTGGGCATTCACCGCTGGACAACCTATTCAAAACAACCGACAATCCTTACAAGAAGTCCCTGCAACCACTACGCTATCAGATGAAATTAGTAAAGATTTAAAAAAACGTGGGTTTAAATTCGTTGGTTCTACAGTGGTTTATGCACACATGCAAGCCACCGGAATGATCGATGATCACGTATCTGATTGTTGGAAAAAAAGTTAATATCTAAAAATCATTTACTTTCCAATATCTCCATAAAATCAGTTCTTTCTATTTCGCGACACCCCAAACTTTCAAGATGCGGATTATAAACTTGACAATCCAGCAGTTTATAATTTTCTACTTTTAATTGATGAACCAAAGCTATAAAAGCCACTTTGGAAGCATTAGAAACTTTAGAAAACATGCTTTCACCACAGAAAACATGTCCTAAATCAATTCCATATAAGCCACCCACCAAAACGGCATCTTGCCAAACTTCAACGGATTTAGCGATTCCTAATTCGTGCAATTTACAGTAGGCCTCAATCATATCATTGGTAATCCAAGTTCCGTTTTGACCGTCACGTTCTATATTCTGACAGTTTGAAATTACATCCCTGAAATTTTGATTAAAAGTAACCTTGAAAACATTTCGATTCAGGATATTTCGCATGCTTTTAGAAACAATCAATTCATCGAGAAACAAAACCATTCTGGGATTTGGTGACCACCACATGATGGGCTCGCCTTCTTCAAACCACGGAAAGATCCCGCTTGTGTAAGCAAGCTGTAATCGTTCCGAAGATAAATCTCCACCAACGGCTAAAGTCCCATCGTGATTGGCTTGCTCGACAGGAGGAAAAAATAAGGTTGGGGATAAATAATACATTTTTCAATTTCAAAAATTAATGGTACTAGTAAAAAACAAAAAAAGTCAGAAATTCAAGTAAAACTTAAACTTCTGACTTCTAAATTCTAACTTTTTTATCTCCTAGAATGGCAAATCGTCTGCTTCTTCTTCGTTTAGGTTTGTTGCTGGTGCAAAAGCTTCAGCAGCCGGCATTGGAGGCATTTGTGAAGCAGTCGCTTCAGTAGCTACTCTTTCTACTCTCCATCCTTGAATTGCATTAAAATATTTAGTCACTCCTTGTGGATCAACCCATTCGCGTCCTCTTAAATTGATCGAAACTTTTACGGCTTCACCAACTTTAAAACTGTTCAATAAATCACATTTATCTTGTACAAATTCCACTAAAATATGTTGTGGATATTGTTCTTCCGTGGTTACAACTAATTCTCTTTTCAAGAAACTTCCGCTTCCCACATTTTTTGCATCCCCAAGCATTTTAATTTTTCCTGTAACTTCCATCTTCGTTATTTTTAATGTTATTTATTTTTTTATTTTTTTGCCAAAAGCACTTTCCAGGCAGACAGAACATCCTCGTCGTCCAGATATTTTTTAGCCTCTAAGTGTACTTTATGCTGATCATCAGCACTCAAAACGCCTTTCACAGCAAATTTCTGTTTTACAAATATACTAACTTCTTCCATTGTAGGCAAGGCTTCTACATTCCCCAACATGCCTAAATCATTTCCGTTAAAAACTGGACTTTCTTTTACAAAATTTGGAATTGCATCCACCCCAATTCCCAAAGTTGTCAATGGTTTTGGCACTTCAAAAAGTCCTTGGTTGGATCTGGAATACCAATTCCCTCCTAACCTGGAAACTAAATCGATTTTATATTGATCAATAGCTCCATTTTCGTCTAAAACAGATTCGGAAATATGAATACGTACCACTTCACAAAGCACTAAATTCCCAGCTCCACCTTCGGTTCCCAAAGGAATAATCTGAGTGACTTTGCATTCAAATTGAACAGGAGATTCTTTTACTCTAAAAGGTTTTACGACCTCTGATGCAATTGGCGTCAAGCCAGATTTCACAAATTCATCTACGCCATCAGCATATTCTGTACTGGCCAGAGAAATTTGCTGCACCATATCATAATTGACCACATTAATGACTACTTCACGGGTACCTTCAACATTTATTAAGGTATGTTTTATCGAATTATCACGCACCCGTCTTGCTGGCGAAAATATAAGAATAGGCGGATTAGCACTGAACACATTGAAGAAACTAAAAGGCGATACATTAGGATTCCCATCAGCGTCCATTGTACTAGCAAAAGCGATAGGCCTAGGACCTACAGAACTTTGCAAGTACCCTTGTAACTTTGCCGTTTCAATACTTTTAGGATCAATCGTAATCATAATTTTTATTTATTTCTTAAAGATACAAAAGTAAACAATTGAATTAAGTTTAAGAAGCAGTTGTGTAGAAATAGAATGAAATTAGGTTTTAGATATTTCAAAAATAAATTCTTTGATTGAAACTAAAATACAAAAGCTTTTATTTCGTTATATTTATCATTCAAATTTTCATTTATGCAGTTTTCTGAAAGAAGAAATACAACCCGTTGGATTATCATTTTTGCCTCTTTTTTTATAATTTCCTTAATTCTTTGGAACACTTACACTTTTTTTCAAATTTTTAAAAATGAAGAACGCTTAAAAATGAACCTTTGGGCACAAGCCCAAAAAACACTGATTAACGCGGGCGAAAATACAGAAGTCGAACTTCCACTTCAGATTTTCAGCAACAACACTTCGATTCCCATTGTGCTCACCGAAAATGATAGCATCATAAATACCGTTAATATTGATGAATCCGTTGTAGAGAACAAGCAAAAAGCAATCGCTTTTTTACGAGACTTAAAAAATGAAAATGAGCCTATTGTAATTGAATACGTCCCAGGAAAATTTCAAAATTTATACTATGGTAATTCTGCTTTACTGAATAAATTAAAGTATTATCCTGTTGCCTTGGTACTTATTATTGTTTTATTTGGAAGTTTGGTTTATAACTTTTACCGGAGTACCAAAATGGCTACGCAAAATAAACTTTGGGCCGGAATGGCCAAAGAAACCGCACACCAGATAGGAACGCCGCTCTCTTCCTTAATTGGCTGGGTCGAACTCTTGAAATCTGAAAATGTAGACGAAAGTACCACCTTTGAAATTGAAAAAGACATTGAGCGTTTGCAAACCATAACCGACCGTTTCTCGAAAATAGGATCGGAACCCAAATTAGAAAACAAAGATATCGTAGCCGAAACTCAACAATCCTACGACTATTTACAATCCCGATTTTCCAAGCAAATTGAGTTTTCATTTAAGGCGCCAAAGTCGCCTATTATGGTTTCATTGAATCCCACTCTACACAGTTGGACCATAGAAAACTTAGTGAAAAACGCCATAGACGCGATGAAAGGCAAAGGAAAACTAGCCTTAGAAATTGAGCAAGAAGGAGATTATGTAAAAATAAATGTATCAGATACCGGCGGCGGAATTCAGAAAAATCAATTCAAAAGTATTTTCGAACCTGGTTTTACCACCAAAAAAAGAGGTTGGGGATTAGGACTTTCATTGACCAAAAGAATTGTAGAAGAATACCACAAAGGAACCATTAAAGTCTCACATTCCGAAATTGGAAAAGGAACAACGATGCAAGTGAGTTTAAAAAAAGCCCTCTAATTTGATGAAATTCTATTCTGGGTGATTTTAAAAAACATTGTTTTTCTACTAATTTTAGACTTGCTCAAATAGTTTTGTACAAATGAAACATGTTCATTGGCTTGTGCCAAAGCTTTACTCAGGGATTTTTTGATTGAAGCCACATTAGCTGAATTCTCACTTCCTACAGCACCCAATGCATAGATTGAGTCTTGGCATTTAGCTAGTTTTTTCTGTGGAGTCTGGATCATATTGCTAATTTCATCGTCTGAAAAAGTAGGCTTGAACTGATTGTTTCGGTAATGAACAAAATCATTCAGCAAGACAACTGCAAGGTTCATTTCGTTTACAATTGCGTTTAATTTCTCGATATTGGCATTTCTTCGCAAATACTCTAATTTTTTCTTTTTGAACTCAAAACGTTCTAGAACCAAAGCGTTTTTTAATCCGTTTTTTTCTATTCTTTGTGCTGAGGCATGCAACTGATCGGCTTCAGACAGTGCATTGTATTTGCTGATTTCTTGTTCATAATCAAAGTATTTTTTGGATGTATTCATTTGGACTTTTCCTTCGTAAAATTCACCATTAGTAATGGGATAGTGCAGAAATTGCCATAAATAGTCAAATGGAATATGCGAGGCAATTATTTTAGCTGGATCGGCCTTAAAATAAAGATTATTTAGTTTTTTAATAAATTGCCCATTGTGAACGTATCCCGATCCCCAAGTTGGATCAAACAAATACCATTTATTGTCTACTTTTGCAGCAGTCCAAGCGTGCGCTAATTTTCCTATTGTACCATTTTGCTTATTGTAACCTTGGATAATATAGGACTCAATTCCAATTTTATCAGACAGTTCCTTTAGAACGGCAGCATAATGACTGCAAACTCCTTTTCTAGTTTTTAAAGTTCTAGTAATTTTATCTTGCGCTGTTTCACTAAAATTAACGGCATATCTATTAGCTACATCATATCTAATATTTGATGCAGTCCAGTAAAAAGCAGCTCGAATTTTATCCGCCTCTGTTTTAAAATTAGTATTGATATATGCGGCAATTGCCGTTGTAGAAGTAGTCTGATTTGAAGGAATAGCGGTCATTTTAGCGTCGACTAGCATATTTCCTATACTGCCTTGACCAAAACTTAAAAGTGAAATAAAAAGTGCAAAAAGTATAAAATTATTTTTCATATTGTAGCAGGGACTCAAAGTAAAAGGGAATAAGTTTTCACCTATTCCCTTTTAAACGAAAACCATACCAATTTATTTTATTTGTCCAACTTTTATAAATTCGATTGGATTTTTATTGCTAATGCTTCAAATTCATCTTTTGACATGGACACTTTATTTTGAAAACGCATTTCATCCATTTCATTCAATGGAATCAAATGAACATGTGCATGCGGCACCTCGAGTCCTACAACTGCCATACCAATTCGTTTGCATGGAACTGTTTTTTCAAGGGCAATTGCTATTTTTTTAGAAAATTGCATGAGTCCAATATATAAATCATCTTCAATTTCAAAAATCTTATTGATTTCTTGTTTCGGAATACAGAGTGTGTGTCCTTTTGCATTTGGATTTACATCCAAAAAAGCTAAGAAGTTTTCGTCCTCTGCAATTTTATAACACGGGATTTCTCCGTTAACTATTTTAGTAAATATTGACATAGCTGATTTGTTACAGTGGTTTATTGTTTAAAACATTAAAGAAATAACCAGATAGACTTAAAAAAAATTAATCTCTTGTGATTTCTAAAATTTCGAATTTTAAAACTCCATTTGGGACTGTAATCTCTGCAAATTCACCTACTGATTTTCCTAATAATCCTTTACCAATTGGCGAAGTAACAGATATTTTTCCAGTTTTTAAATCGGCTTCACTTTCAGCTACCAAGGTATATTTCATTTCCATTCCATTGGTCTGGTTTTTGATTTTGACATTGGACAAAACCAACACTTTAGAAACATCCAGATGTGTTTCATCAATTAATCTAGCGTTAGAATGTACTTCTTCTAGTTTAGCGATACGCATCTCTAGCATTCCTTGTGCTTCTTTGGCTGCATCGTACTCTGCGTTCTCAGAAAGATCGCCTTTGTCTCTTGCTTCGGCTATATCAGCAGATGCTTTTGGACGCATTACGCTTTTTAAATAATCCAATTCTTCTCTTAATTTCTTCAACCCTTCTGCGGTGTAATACGATACTGTACTCATAACTTCTTACTTTATATAAATAGAAAAAATCCCATCAGGACGGGATTTCTTTCCACAAAGATACTACTATTTTTTTTTCGTCTATAAATATATGTTAATCATATATAATTCAAAGTTAAATAAATTAAATTTGTTTCACTAATACTTTGACACTATTTTAAAATGAAAAAATATTCCTTCTTTTTATTAATTCTTCCTTTACTTTTTTCGTGTAGTGATTCTGGTTTTAACAATACAAATCCATATCTGCCTAATTATAGTTTTACTATGGATATCAATATGAAGTTGCCTTCCTATTCCAATCTAAAGTTTGTGAGTAACGCTGTTATTATTCCTGCACTTGGAGTACGAGGCGTTATTATTTTTAATACTGGAAGCGGCTATAATGCATTTGACGCTGCATGTCCTAATCAAGCTTTAAGTTCTTGCTCCACTATGACTATCAAAGGCATCAATGCTGTTTGTAGCTGTGACAACATAGAATACAGTTTATTTTCTGGCCAGGGACCATTACAATATCCTTTAAAGCAATATCGGGTTCAAGTAAATGGAGATGTGTTGCGCGTTTATAATTAAATCAAAAAATCCTGACAGCGAACCATCAGGATTTCATCCAATAACAAACAATTCAATTCTCTAAAACTTCAACGTCAATCCCACTAGGAAATTAATTCCCGCTTGCGGATAATAATACGGATAAACATCATACATATATCCATTAGAATCGTATTGCTTGTCTAAAAAGTTATTCACTAAACCCGTTATAATTATTTCTTTAAAAATAGTCTTAGGTTTAAAAGTGTAGGCAATGTTCAAATCATTCACGAAGTAATCTGCCAACTTAGCGGCAGGCAATTCAATGTTGTTCATGTATTGTTCCCCAACGAATTTTTGCAACCAAGAAACATGCAGATTTTCAATGGGCGTATAGACCAAAATATTTCCTGCAATAACGGATGGTGAATACGCAATATCAGTAGTTCCGTAATTTTGACCTGCAACAGCTAAATCCAAATTTTTATTTGCACTCAAGGTAAAATTTGGACGAATAATCAACTGATCTGTCAATGCTATTGTCGCATCCACTTCCAGCCCTAAGCGATAACTTTTTTCGCTGTTGGAACGTATTGGAGCACCTACATCATCTAAATTTCCTGTCAGAATCAATTGGTCTTTGTAGGCCATATAATATACGTTTGTATTGAACTGTACTTTCTCTGCAACGTATCTCCAACCCAATTCAAAGTCATTTAGCTTTTCTGGCTTTACGTTTCCGCCTTCATAATCACTTCTATTTGGTTCACGATTGGCTCTGGCATAGGATAAATACACAGAATTTCCAGCATTGATCGTATAGGTTAATCCTGTTTTGGGGTTAAAGAAATTGAAAGTATCATCCACAACTGTTGGCTGAACGCCATTCGCCTCGTAATTCACTGATCTATATTGCAAATCTCCAAATAAACTTAGCTGTTCCGTGATTTGGTAATTGGCTTTCGCAAAAATATTTCCATCCGTTTTATTGGCATAATCATCATAGTAGCGATCTCCCAACTCACTCTGAGAAGCATTTCGTGCCCAAATAACTTTTCCAAAATGGTCGCCTTCATATTTGTTCCAACCACCACCAAAAATCACATCCAGATTTTCATCCTTATAATTAGCAGAAAAAGTAGTTCCGTAGAAATCATTTTCCAACCATTTTTGACGCACTAAATCCGTTCTGTTTATTGTTGTTCCTCCAATAGTAATGGGCGTCAAGTTATAGCTGGAAAATCTAGCATCTTCTTTATAGTTTTCATAAAATCCTTTGCCTTTTGTGTAATGCAAAGCAAAATTCGTACTCCAGTTTTCAGATATTTTTTCATTCCAAAGCAATTGCGAGTGATCTTGCTGGTAATTATCGGTTTCATTGTCATAGAATCGAACATTTCCTTGTTCGTCTGTGAAAGCACCCGCTGAATTAAAGGTTCGGTCATTTTGTAACGTTTCGCCGTCTATTCCGTTCCAAGACTGGTACGTTTTCTCAGTACCGCCAAAAACCAATGCTTTTATCAAAGTCGTTTTGCCCACATACGTTCCCTGCAGAAAATACGATTTCAAATCAGAGGCTCCACGATCCACAAAGCCGTCCGACTTGATCGTTGATAAACGTCCCGCAATTTCAAAATGATTGTTCATCAAACCCGTACTGAATTTCACGGTGTGTTTTCTGGTATTGAAACTTCCAAAAGAGTTGGAGATTTCACCCGAGCTCTCTTTGGCAAAATTATCGGTAAGCATATTTAAACTGGCGCCAAAAGCCCCTGCTCCATTAGTAGAAGTTCCTACACCGCGTTGTAATTGCAAACTCTCCACTGAAGACGCAAAATCTGGCATATTCACCCAAAAAGTTCCATGACTTTCAGAATCATTATACGGAATTCCGTTGATGGTAACATTTACTCGCGTTGCATCGCTACCACGAACCCGAATACCGGTATAACCTACACCATTTCCCGCATCCGATGTAGTTACAACTGACGGCAAATAATTCATTAAAATAGGGATATCTTGTCCTAAGTTTCGGAATTTGATTTCCTTTTTACTCAAATTGCTAAAACTAACCGGTGTTTTTGTGGTTACACGAACGGCTGAAACCAAAACTTCATCAAGTGGATTAACTTGTGTAGTATCTTTGACTTGTGAAAAGGAGACTAAAGAAAATAGAGAAAAGAAAATAGAAGTACAAGGAGTTAGAACCTTGTATTTTGCAACTTTGCAACTTTGCGACTTTGCGACTTTGCGACTAATAATAATAGTATTCATCCGTAAAAAGATTACGAATAAAAGGGGGAATTATTCTTTTTGTTAAATTAAAAAATGATTGTTTCCTATAACAAAAGAAAGTAGCGTGCACACTATTTATTTGTCATTTTTTCCCTTAACAGCATTACCTGTTCAGGTTCGTTGGGTATAATCTCAGCTCGTTATTTAGAGCACCCCTTTGAGACAGCGCAAAACTAATTATAAATTATGAATTATAAATTATGAATTGGAATAAATTTTAAAAATCAGGTTTTCTACGTGTTTTTTTAATTTCAGAAATAGTTTTTTTATCCTTTATTCGCTTTCTAATAGCGGATTTAGGAATTCTTGTGGGCTTTCTTTCCTTTGGAACAAACAATGCATTTTTTATCAATTCCAAAAATCGTTTAATTACAATTTCTTTATTTCTAAATTGACTTCGGTCTTCATCACAATTCAAGATTAAAACGAAATCAGAAGTTAATCTGGAAGACAATTTGGTTTCAACCAAAAGTTTCTCTTCATGCGTTAGAGCCTGAGAATGTGACAAGTCAAAACTCAATACCACTTTCGAGGAGACTTTGTTCACGTTTTGACCACCGGCTCCACTGCTGCGGACGGCTTTAAAACTTAATTCGGATATGATTTTTTCTATCTCCATTTATGCGGTCCCAACACTTTGGGATTGTATCAGTAAATCTATTTCTGTTGATGTGGCGGTTTCAATAAATCATTCACTGTTTTTACCGGATTAAAAGTAATCAACGGCACCTGAACAAACACAGTCAACCAGTTCGCCATTGCGCCATTCCATAAACCTGGCAACTCATATCCTTTGATACTTTTGCCTGCTACATTTTTCTCTACAATAAAACCACTATTATTATCAACAAATTGAGTCAGATCAAATTTCTCTTTTTTATAATTTTTAATGCCACAAACTAAATCAACCGGATTAAAATGGGTAGCAGCATTCAGAATTGCCTTTTGATTGTCATTGTCCAAATCAATTTGAGAACTCTCTACGATTTGTAACGAAACCGCACCTTGATCATTGCGCACCCAAAACGGCCCTCCGCCAGGCTCCCCTTCATTTTTTACCATTCCGCAAACGCGAATAGGGCTGTTTATAAGAGTTTGCAGTTCAATGACTTTGCTTTCCAAGTTTTGGGAATGAAAATCATCATTCATTGTTATATTCAATTTTTCCTTTGAAAAAAGAATGATTTCATCTATCAACTCTGGTTCAACTTTGACAGAATCTAAATCGTTTAAATATCTAAAAACCTGTTGCTGAGTTGCCAATAAAATCCCAGCTAATCCTTTTTTGTACAAAGAAATTTTCTCAACATTATTTTGAATTACATTGTCAATATTTTTGATAAAAACAAGATCAGCCTCTAAATTATTCAAATTCTCAATCAAAGCGCCGTGACCTCCGGGCCTAAAAACTAATTGTCCCTTTTCATCTCGGAACGGCTTGTTTTTCATACTAACCGCAATCGTATCAGTTCGTTTGTTTTGATAAGAGTAACTAACATTTATTACCACATCTGATTCCTTTTCAATTTTGGATCTAACAGAATCAATAATGTTTTCAAAATGTTTTTGGTGCGATTCTGAAACTGTAAAATGTAAATTAGAAGCATTTTTTGCACTCGAGTAATGAGCACATTCCCACAAATGCTCTTCTACCGGAGTTGCAATATAAGTTTTGTATTTGTGAAAAGGAAGAATCCCTTTTGGTTTATTAGCAAAATCAAAATGGTCCGATGACAGCAATAATTTTATGAAATAATAATTTTTCAAACTTCGATCCAAAGTATCAAAATCTGAGAATTCAGCTCTAAGCTTACTATCAATGGCGTCAAAAAAAGGAAATTTTTCCATTCCTACGATAAAAACAGCAAGTTTATTTGCTTTTTTTTGATTGATATAGGCATTAATTGATTCATTTTCGAGGTCAAACTCATTGAGAAATTCATTCAAAAACTTAAACATTCTGCTTGCAGCGCCTGATGCTGGAACAAATTTATTTAATTTTAGACCTGATTTATTAGCGTCAAAAAAACTGGCTTTCTCCAGAAAATCCTTCTCGGATAATTTTAAAATACCATTTGACAACGTTGCTGGACTCACTAAATCTGCTTTTGGTATTCCTTCTTTAAAGAAATTAAGTTGCTTTTGAATAGTTACAATTGGAATTCCATACTCCTGAATATAAATAAAATCACTTGACGAAAGCCCTAATTCTCTGGCCAAACTTAAATCTTCAATAATTGAGACTGCTTTTTTTAGTCTCAAATCCTTATCTCCGGAAAGGGTTATAAATGGCTTATTGTTATCGATTAAAGATTGCTTAAAAACCGCAAAAACAGATTCTCTTCCCTCCGCTTTATCTCTTAGGTCGTCTCTTTCCCAAGGCACATCAATATCCGTAAGGAAGAATAAATCGTATTCATGTTCGCAAGCCGCTTCATCCAACAAAGGATCACAATAGTTATAATATACCTCTGAAAAAACCTTAGTCACCATTAAATTCGTATCACAAAAAAGATATTTATTGGCAATGAGCGTTCGCTCATTTTCTAATTTAGTTTGACCATAAGCAATAGGAAGCATGTCGTCAACTGTGCATATTTGCTGACTTGAATCCCACTTTTCCTGCAGATAATCGCGTGCAAATTCAGGAACCCATTCGGTTTTATAGTAGTCCGCAAGCTGTCTTGCCAATGTAGTCTTGCCAGTACTTTCGGGACCAAATAAGGCTATTTTAATTATTTTTGTGGCTCCATTACTGAGCTGTTTGATATTTTCTTCCATTCTAAATAGCCAAAAATGGCGACTACGGTAAATACTATATATTGAAAACTGGTAAAAGTATAGCCTTTTGCAAAATACAACGGAATGGAAATTACATCTCCAATAATCCAAAATATCCAATTCTCTACTTTTCTTTTGGCCATGAGCCACATTCCTACAAAGAAAATTCCTGTAATAAATGTATCTACATACGCGTACCAAGTGGTGAATTTATCAAAATAGTGATATACAGAAACCACAAAGGCGACGGTAAATATAAAAAGAATTATCGCAATTCGTTTTTCAGAACTCGATATTTTTGAAATTGGGAATTCTTCTGAATCTCCTTTTTTCCGAGTCCAATGGTACCAACCGTAAATACTCATCACAAAATAATAGCCGTTGATCATCATATCGCCCCATAAAGTCCATTTCCAAAGCAAATACACAAACATTGAGGTACTTACTAAACCGGTTGGAAAAACCAAAATATTATCTTTTTTAGCATACCACACGCTCAATAATCCGAAAATGACCGCAACAATTTCCAAAATAATATCTAATGTTGGGTATTCGCTGTACTGAGAAAAAAAATAATCAATCATTCACTATTCTTTAAAAAAGTTATTATTGTATTCATAAGCAGTTCCTATTACCACTAAATCGGCTCCTGCATTATAAGCGTTTTCAATTCCCTGCAAATCTACAATTCCGCCACCAACAAGTAACGGAATCTCAATATTATAAGAAATTTTTTTAATCATTTCTAAAGGAACTGCTTGTTTTGCTCCACTTCCCGCTTCCAGATAAATCAACTTATTACCTAACATCTCGCCAGCTTGTGCCGTTGCCATTGCTAAATCAAGATTATTTCTATCTAAAGGTTTGGTTTTACTAACGCGTTCCACGGCAGTTTCATTGCCACTTTCAATTAAAATATAACCGGTAGAAATAATTTCGAGTTGCGTTTTCTTTAAAATGGGCGCTGCTTTTACTTGGTGTTCGATTAGAAAATCCGGATTGCGACCAGAGATAAGAGACAAAAACAAAATCGCATCGGCTTTATCTGAAATCTGGGAAGGATTTCCGGGGAATAAAATTATTGGTAAAGTACAATTTTGTTTGATTTGTATAATCAGTTCGTCTAAAATATTTGTTGTAACCTGACTTCCTCCGATGAAAATGTGGGTAGCTGGCGATTGATGTATTTTTGAAACTAGTACTGCAATAGTGTGCAAATCAATTTTATCAGGATCCAGTAAAACGGCGAGTAATTTTGTATTCTCGCTTTTTGCTTTTAAAATATCTTTATAGATGTTCGTCATACGTTTTACAGCATATTTGCGAATTTGAGGTTGGTTTTAATTTTCGAAAGCGTAAACTAATGTAAAATCTTCTATTTCTTCAAAATGAATGTTGAAATCCTTAACCCAATCATTAAAATAAAGTTTGGCTAGAGTCTGTTCAGTATCAATTTGAAACGCTTCAACGCAAATGTGCTCTTTGAAACTGATTCCTTTTTCATTTCTAATTTTAAATATGGATTCTTTGGCGCCCCATATTGCGGTTAGTTTTCGAATATACTCATCACTTTGCGGATCCAAAAACTGAAATTCCGATTCGCAGAATTTATCAGCAATTCGGATGATTTTATCTCTCTGCATTTCGATGTCTATTCCTACGGTTTCATCACTGATGATTATAGCCGAAAAATTGTGGGAATGGGTAATCGAAATGTGTTTCTCCCCATGAAGATGTGGTTTCCCGAATTCATCATAATACAAATCTAAATCGGTGTATCCTGTTTCCTGCAATAACTTGCGCACACTAAGGAAAGCACGTTGATGTATTTCGGATTTCATACCATTTAGGCGAATGCGGTTGCTGTCGTTTAAAACCACTTGCTTTATTAATTCCGCATAGGTTTCTGTAACTTTCCAAACGAGGATTTGGGTAGTGGCCTCAAGGCTTCGGGATATAACTTTGGTTTTATAAAGTGGCATCGTTTTATGATCTTGATTTTTATCCCCGATTATTTCACTTGATTTTCATTTTCATCGGAGTTCACTGAACCTCGTTTGAAGTGGAAATCCTTTTTATTTCTCCTTTAAAAATAAAAAGATGGCAACAAAAAGCGGGAAATAGCTCCAAAAATTAAAAAATATTGGGCTTAAAAAAAATTATTTTACTGATTTTTAAAACATTACAAAATTAAACAATTCATAAATATTTGTGATTCCTTTTAAAATCACAACTTATTATGTAATTTTGCAAAAAATTTACACTTACAAATATACTATAAATGAGTACTACAACTATGCCTTTTGTGGCTTTCAAAGTTAAAGACATTTCTCTAGCGGCTTGGGGAAGAAAAGAAATTGAATTAGCTGAAGCTGAAATGCCAGGTTTAATGGCGCTTCGTGCTGAATAT
The DNA here is from genome assembly GCF_900099915.1 of Flavobacterium omnivorum. Lineage (GTDB taxonomy): Bacteria > Bacteroidota > Bacteroidia > Flavobacteriales > Flavobacteriaceae > Flavobacterium > Flavobacterium omnivorum. Next base: position 224,485 of record NZ_FNDB01000001.1, on the reverse strand, counting down.
AAAAACGAACAACCACTTGCTGGTTCTCGTATTGCAGGATGTTTGCACATGACAATTCAGACTGCGGTTTTGATTGAAACTTTAATCGCGCTTGGAGCTGAGGTGACTTGGTCTTCATGCAACATTTTCTCTACGCAAGATCAAGCTGCTGCTGCAATTGCTGCTGCTGGTATTCAAGTGTATGCTTGGAAAGGGTTAAATGAAGAAGATTTTGACTGGTGTATTGAGCAAACCTTATTCTTTGGTGAAGATAGAAAACCATTGAATATGATTCTTGATGACGGTGGAGATTTGACCAACATGGTGATTGACCGTTACCCGGAATTAGTTGCAGGAATCAAAGGATTGTCTGAAGAAACTACTACTGGAGTTCACAGATTGTACGAAAGAGTAAAAGCAGGAACATTGCCTATGCCAGCAATCAACGTGAATGACTCGGTTACTAAATCAAAATTTGATAACAAATACGGTTGTAAAGAATCTGCAGTTGATGCGGTTCGTCGTGCAACTGATATTATGCTTGCTGCAAAAAGAGTAATTGTTTGTGGTTACGGTGATGTAGGAAAAGGAACAGCGGCTTCGTTTAGAGGTGCTGGTTCTATTGTTACCGTTACTGAAATTGATCCAATTTGTGCACTTCAAGCGGCCATGGACGGTTTTGAAGTTAAAAAATTAGATACTGTTATTGCAACTGCTGATATTATCATTACTACAACTGGAAATAAAGATATCGTTTTAGGATCTCATTTCGAAAAAATGAAAGACAAAACTATCGTTTGTAACATTGGACATTTTGATAACGAAATTGATATGGCTTGGTTGAACGCCAACCACGGCGCATCAAAAGTAGAAATTAAACCACAAGTAGATAAATACACTATCGCCGGAAATGATATCATCCTTTTGGCCGAAGGTCGTTTAGTAAACCTTGGTTGTGCTACAGGTCACCCAAGTTTTGTAATGAGTAACTCATTTACTAACCAAACGCTAGCTCAAATCGAATTGTGGAAAAACAGCGCAGCATATAACAATGATGTGTACATGTTACCAAAACATTTAGATGAGAAAGTAGCCATGTTACACTTAGCTAAATTAGGTGTTGAATTAGAGACTTTACGTAGTGATCAAGCGGATTATATTGGTGTTCCTGTTGAAGGCCCATTCAAACCAGAATATTACAGATACTAGTCCTATTTGTCATTCTGACCTTAGGAAGAATCTAAACCCTTACAGCAATGTGAGGGTTTTTTGTTTTTGGGCGTGACCCTGCGTAAAAACTTCGGGTCGGGCTTTTCATTTCAATCTTTATTCCACTGCGTTCCATAAAGGATTTCCACTGCAATCCCTCACGCTTCTGGACGTGTGTCGACATCGAAACACCTAGCTACTATTTTTAAAATCAAAAAACCAACTTAAAAAAACGCTATTTTTATCATTTTATACCCTCTTCCTGCTATTAAATAAAAATTTACTTCACCTAAACCACAAATAGAAAATCTATTTAGCACCACAAATCAACGCATAAAAGTCTCAAATTAACAACGGTCAAACCACTTTTTCAAAACAACAAAAAGGTTGTAATAGCAAAATTGTCAAGAGAAGTACAGAAAGCAATAAAAATAGCTTCAAAAGAATAGGGAAAATAAGGTATTATAGAAACAAAACAAGAAAAATTAAAAAGTCTTCTAAAAAACAATCAGAATTCTAAATCTCTAAAGAACTCGACAACACTAAATCCTTCAGCCTTAAGCGAAACGGGTTTTTAAGACACTGTTTTTACATTAGGCTTCAAAAAAACCAGCATAGACAACGAATTATTACTCGGAACATTAAGGAAAGCTGTTAGTTCACTTTCGTTTTTCTATAAAAAAACGCTTCATTAAATCAGCCGCTTCATCAGCTAAAACGCCACTAACTACTTTAGTTTTAGGATGCAATTGCGTTCCCATTTTTATAAAACCACGATTTTCATCTGTGGCACCATATACGATTCTCGAAATCTGACTCCAATACAAAGCGCCTGCACACATCTGACAAGGTTCCAATGTGACATAAAGCGTGCAACCAATCAAATATTTCCCGCCAAGATAATTGGCAGCAGCAGTAATAGATTGCATCTCCGCATGAGCTGTAACGTCATGAAGTAATTCGGTTAAATTATGACTGCTGGCAATCACTTTATTATCAATGACAATAACGGCGCCTACAGGAATTTCCTCTTTCTCAAAAGCCACGACAGCTTCCTGCAACGCTTTTTTCATGAAATATTCGTCAGTGAAGGGATTTATCATGGTATTGAAGGCAAATTTTGCAAATTTAAATTCTTTGTAGAACAAGTTTTTTTATCGAATGTAAAAATACAATTCCAAATCGTATATTTGCTTTATGTCAGCTAATTTACTTTCAAACTTAAACAACCCCGCCGATTTACGCAAGCTAGAGGAAACGCAACTACCTCAAGTAGCTCAAGAGTTGCGCAACTTCATTATCGATATTGTCGCCGTCAAAGAGGGGCATTTAGGAGCCAGTTTAGGTGTTGTAGAACTTACAATCGCCTTGCATTATGTATTTGACACTCCAAATGATTTATTGGTTTGGGATGTTGGTCATCAGGCTTACGGACACAAAATACTAACAGAAAGAAGAGATAATTTTCACACCAACAGGCAGTTGGGTGGCATTTCCGGCTTCCCAAAAAGAAGTGAAAGTATTTATGATGCCTTTGGCGTAGGCCACTCCTCTACTTCTATTTCGGCAGCATTGGGAATGGCAATAGCTTCTAATTTAAAAGGAGATTACAACAAACACCATATTGCAATCATTGGCGATGCATCGATAGCCTCTGGAATGGCTTTTGAAGGCTTAAATCACGCCGGAGTTACTGATGCTAATTTATTAGTCATTCTAAATGATAATGCTATTGGTATTGATCCCAGCGTAGGCGCGTTGAAACAATATTTGACTGCAGTAAAAGCGGGAAAAAATCCGAGACAGAATAACATGATTAAATCATTGAATTTTGATTATTCGGGACCTATTGACGGTCATGATATTTTTGCCGTAATTAAAGAATTGAAACGTTTACAAAAAATAAAAGGACCCAAGTTCCTTCACATCATCACAACGAAGGGTAAAGGATTACAACAAGCCGAAGAAAACCAGGTAATTTATCATGCTCCTGGAAAATTTGATGCTACAACTGGAGCGCTTCAGCCCAAATCCGAAGAAAATTTACCTCCTAAATATCAAGATGTTTTTGGCTTGACTATTTTAGATTTAGCTAGAAAAAACGAAAAAATTATAGGGATTACACCTGCGATGCCTTCTGGCTCCTCCTTAAAATTTATGATGGATGAATTCCCTAAACGGGCGTTTGATGTTGGAATTGCAGAACAACATGCGGTAACTTTAGCCGCAGGAATGGCAACCCAAGGAATGATCGTTTATTGCAATATTTATTCTACCTTTTTACAAAGAGCATACGACCAAGTGATTCATGATGTGGCTTTACAAAATCTTCCAGTAATTTTTTGTTTGGATAGAGCGGGTTTAGTGGGAGAAGACGGAGCAACACATCACGGTGTTTTTGATATAGCCTACTTGCGTTGTATTCCCAATATAATTGTGTATGCCCCTAGCAACGAAATTGCGTTACAAAATATTTTATATACAGCCCAATTAGGATTAAATAATCCAATCGCGATTCGGTATCCACGAGGACGTGGTGTAGTTACTAATTGGCAAGCTACAAATTTAGGAAAGTATCAAGAAATAGAAATCGGTAGAAGCATTTGCAAGAAGAAAGGCTCAAGAATTGCTGTCTTATCAAATGGGAGCATCGGTAACAATGTTACTTTGGCTATAGCCAAAATGCAACATCCAGAAACTATTGCACATTATGATTTTCCCTTTGTGAAGCCACTAGATGAAAAGGAATTACATACCCTATTCAATAGCTTCAATACAATAGTAACGATTGAAGACGGGACTGTAAAAGGAGGTTTTGGGAGTGCGATTCTTGAATTTGCATCTGAAAATAATTATACCTCAAAAATAACCGTTCTTGGTATTCCAGATGAATTTATAGAACAGGGAACTGTAGCTGAATTACAACAATACTGCAAAATTGACGTTAAAAGTCTTGAAATCCTTTTTTCAAACTATTAAAATAATTATTTTGCCCTCTTAAACAAAATCGGTGATGAATTCAATATATCCCAGTATATAGTGACCTGTTTTCATTGCACATCGGTATTGTAGAAGCAAATTATTGACTGAAAAACAACTATAATCCGTATAACTACCCAGAAATGAAATTGTTAACCTACACACTACTATTCCTTACCTGCTCCATCTCTTTTAATTGTTTGTCTCAAGAAGTAACAAAAATATTTTTATACGATACGATTAGACCTGCCATTACAGTATTTGGCGCAAAAAAATCGCTAAATGTACCACTCAAAATACAAACTAAAACGCATTACCTTCCCTTAACCTATTGGAGTAAAAAAAACAGCTTAGGGTTTGATATTTCTGAAGTCGCATTTATCAATTGGAGTGCCGGAGGAACTAGTTCGATTTCAGGATTATTTAAAGGTAAATTCCACAGAGTTTATAACCGAAGTAATTACAATTGGTCAAACGAACTAATTTTTAAATATGGTTTGAATAAACAAGACGGAATAGACTTACGAAAAACAGAAGATGCGATTCAGTTTAACTCTACTTTTGGCTATCGAAAAGACACGCTATCTAATTGGTTCCATTCGGCTAAATTTAATTTCAATACGCAATTCACTAATGGTTATGCCTATCCAAATACGGAAAAAGCCATCTCAAAACCTTTTGCACCCGCATACATTTTTATGGGAATAGGTGCTGAAAACATAGATAAAGAAAAGAGAAGAACATTTTATATCTCGCCATTTACCTTTAAAACTACCCTAGTTTTAGATCAAAGACTTGCTGACCAAGGAGCCTTTGGCGTTCCTAAAGCCACTTATGATTTAGATGGAAATCTACTTACAGAAGGAGAAAAATCAAAAATTGAACTTGGTTTTTTAATTACTAATAAATACAAAAAAGAGATTTTCAAAAATATCATTTTAGAAAATCGGTTGAGTTTATATTCTGATTATGTAAATCGCTTTGGAAATGTAGATATCGATTGTGATTTACAAGTAGAACTCGTGGTAAATCAATATGTTAAAGCTAATATTGGAGCACACGTAATTTACGATGACGACATCAAATCAAAAAGAGAAATCGCAGGAGTACAAGTAACTGAGGGACCAAAAATGCAAATAAGACAAGCTATTGGGGTTGGAATAGAATATATATTTTAAATAAAAAAGTCCTGAAAGTTATTGAACACGCCCCAAAAAGTTAGACACTTATTAGGGCATTTTCATTTCAGGACTTTTTTATTAAAATTACTTTATGATGATTTTCTCTGTGTAGTTCAATCCTTCTCCTTTAATGTCCATTATATAAATACCTGGAGTGAGTTGGTTTAAATTAAACATTTTTTCGTTGTTAAAATCTTCTTTAGTGATAGAATAAACTTCTCTTCCTAAAATATCAACTACTTTAATATCGACCGTACCACTGTAGTTGTTAATTCGCACTGTAATATTTCCGTTAGATGGATTTGGAAAAACACTCATGACATTAGTATTATCAACATCAACAACAGCTAACGAACAGTTTGGTCCGGCAGATGGTCTCGTAAAATCTTCAATTTGATCATTACCTACATTTGTACTACCTGCTGATGCATTCACCCCTAAACCTCGAGCTGCGAAAACTTCCCAAATCATACAATAATCTTTTCCTCCTGTTATGGCTTGATCAGCTGCTAAAATTGCATTTCTGGCATCTACAAAGGTTGGACTACAAGGCTGTAATTTAAGACCATCTAAAACAATTCGCATTAGTTTGTTATTTCCACCGACACCACTATATTTATTATTATCATACCCATATTTATTGATATAGGCCCACGTTAAATCCCAAAGCATAGTGGCCCAAACAGATCCTACTCCGTGAACAGAAGTTTCTTCAACACCATTAGTGTCGAATGATTGAAAATTATTGGTAAATGCGTAAGTCATCGGATTATTAGCTCTATCCGTTGAGTACACGTAATTTCTAATTCCCAATCCATCCGGAGCTTGAGAAGAAACAAACGTACCGATTCCTCTTTTTGCACCACCAAAATCTCCCGGTTTCAACTGCATCATTAATGCAAACCAATCAGACCAACCTTCGCCCATTTGGTCCTTATTATTTAAACAACTAGAATTATTACTTCCACCAGCTAAACGGATCGAGATTCCATGTCCGTACTCATGCGCAATTATACCATTATCAAAATCCCCATCCGCATTAACAAATGGTGTAGATTGTGTTTGTATTTTTACATTTACAGGGGCTGTCGTCATTTGGTTAATTATATCTTCCCCAATAATGTTATCAACGCTAATTGCGGGTATCGTAATTGCTGCATCGGCACCTGACATCGAAAAATTTCCCTCCACATTATTCACTACAATAACAGCAATCGCTCCAGCATTTTGGGCTGATTTTACTTTGATCACAAAATTACAGCTCCCTCTTCTAAGTATGACAATTTTACCATTTAAAGCCGCTCTATTGGAAGGAGTTACACATGCTTCCGATGTGCCACCAGAACTGTCTAAATATAAAACCAAATCAGATTGTAAAAATTGAGGTGCGATAGGCAAATCAATGCGTCCTGGACTGAAAGCGTTTTGAGTTGCCACATAATTTCCTGCCAAACTTGATGGTGAATTAATGATTAAAGGCTTTATTTCAGGACCTCTATTCCACAAAAACATTTGCATTCTACCTCTACTACCATCTACAGGAGAAGAAAAATTTGCATTGTTCAAACTAGGAGGTGTCGCTGCCGAACCATCTTGAGCTTCCGCATTTACATAATCTCCCGCCTTTCCACCACGCTCATAATTGTTTTCTTGAAAATTACCACTAGCTTCATCAAAACCATACTGATACCAGACATCATGCATTACGTTATTCATGTAAAAAAGATTGGTATTAGCTGCATCAATATACGTGGATGCGGCTATACTTGTTCCTCCATAAGGAAAATCAAACACTAAGTCTACACCGCCATCCGGGCTCGCTCCATCATCAATATTAGCTGCTTTAAAATCATCTTTGGCCCACACATTATTACCTCGGGTTATCGTATAATCTGGACCAACTTGACCGTTAATGTCATGCCAGCCATAAGGAGATGCCTTAGCATCTGAAGGATTCGAAATTAATTGGAAAGGACCATGGCTTGGACTTTCAAAATTAAATGGAATTACACGATAAGCACCTCCAGGTACAAAAGAAGATGGCCCTGTATAAATTTGTTTAGGAGTTGCACCTAAATTTTCAATTTGCGATTTTTTTGTCACCGAAAAGGCTTGACCTTGATGGAAACTGCACGAAACAACTAAATCGTTTTTCTCCAACATTTTACCATTTAACGCATCAATTCTAACGCTCCACAGATGATCATGCTTTGGCGTGTGAATGGTGAAATCCCATGCCAAGACCAATTTATTGTCTTTAGCCTGATGATAAACTAAAGTAGCAATTACCGGTTCATTAGTAGTCGTACCATCACTTATCTTAAACTTATTCGACTCTACTTTATTTAAAACGGCAAAAGTAGTATTGGTGCTTATCCCCAAATGAAAATAGGCTTTCAATAGAGCATCCGTTGCTAGTAAAGTTGGATTTGTTGCATTTACTTTCTGCGAGACATTATCAACTATTCGTTTTTGAACATCAATTACTTTTGTATTTTTTAAAGAAAAGTTAGAAACTGCCCTAAAAATTTCAATTCCTTGGTAACGCTGAATAACATAACAATTTTGGATTCCAGAAGTCGTAGTTCCGCCTTCACTCTGAATTACCCAATCGTTAAAATCACGATTTGAAATAATACTTTTCGCACTCGGAGTAGTTAGATATTGCTGAATAATTTCTCTATTCGATTGCGATAAAGCAAATAATGGTATTAAAAAAAGTAAAAAAAGTATATTTTTTTTCATAAAAAATTATTAATTAGTCAATAAATTAATCTAAAAACAAAACTAATTTTTTATATCTACATTAACAAATTAATATGGAACGCACAATTGTTAATTTTTTACAGCCGTAATGGTTTTATAAAACAACAACGCATTACCATCCGTAAGCAAGGAAATAAAGTGGCAGATATGAAGTAATCGACCATATAAATTTTCTTTCTCAAGGTGATGTTTCTCTGGTAATAGTTTTAAAATTAATGCATCATAATTAGACGCATTTCCATTAAATTTATTGTTGTAAGCGGTAATAAATTTATCCAATAAGGTTTGAATAATCTGATATCCCACAATTTCTTTTTCGATTACTTCGCGGCTTTGATAGATATTATCGACACTAATCTTAATTATATCGTCCATCTGCGCCTTGTATTTACTTTTATCCATTACTGCAAAAGGAAATTTTCCATCTAAAATCAACGTTTCATTTTCAACAAATACTTTTACAGCGTCATTTATTAAGCTTCCTATTGCTAAAGCACGCAGATAGCTAATTCTATCCTCTTTGGTTTCTAATGTTTTATATTTAGAGGTATCGATACTGTCTTTTACCAATTTTATCAGATATTCCAACGCAAAATCTTCGGAAACTAATCCAAGATTAATACCATCTTCAAAATCAATAATTGTGTAGCAAATATCATCCGCCGCTTCTACTAAATATGCCAAAGGATGCCTTTCAAAACCAATATCATCTCCGGATTTATTTGGAATTAAACCCATATCAGCAGCTACTTCCTGAAAAAAAGATTTGTCGGTTTGAAAGAAACCGTATTTTTTATCAGCAATATTTTTCGTTGGTTTCTTGGGTAAACTTTCTTTCGGATATTTCATAAAAGCACCTAAGGTCGCGTACGAGATTCGAAGTCCGCCTTCAATTCCTGGACGACTGGCTGTAAGCACTGAAAAACCATTGGCATTCCCTTCAAAATCTATTAAATCCTGCCATTCTTTATTAGAAAGCTGATCTTTGTATTGTTGTCCTTTCCCTATGGAGAAGTATTCACCAATCGCTTTTTCACCGGAATGACCAAAAGGAGGATTCCCAATATCATGCGCCAGAGATGCCGCAGCAACAATAGCACCAAAATCATTCATATGATAGCCATGAACTTCTTTCAGATAGGGATATTTTTCGATGATTTTTTTACCCACCAATCGTCCCAAAGAACGACCTACAACCGAAACCTCTAAACTATGCGTCAATCGGGTATGTACAAAATCTGTTTTTGACAAGGGAATAACCTGCGTTTTATCCTGTAAACTCCTAAAAGCGGCTGAGAAAATGATACGGTCATAATCAACCTCAAAACCCAAACGGGTATCGTCTTGTTCCACACGTAATCTTTTGCCTTTGTCGCCTTGTCGTCTTAATGATAAAAGTTGTTCCCAGTTCATCTTTGATAGTTGTAATTTCTGAATTTTTAATGAGCGAATATAAAGAAAAAGTAACGAGTTGACATAAAAAAAGCAGCCAAAAATGACCGCTTTCTAAATCGAAATGCTGAAATGAAAAGGATTACAACTTCATTTTTGCAATAAATTCATGCTTATTTACAACATAAGTAACTGATAAGGTATCATGCCACCCCCTTGAATTTCCGGACAAAAATGAAAAAGCTTCAATGGGAATCAGGCGAACTAATGTTCGTATAACAATACTTTTTACTTTTGGCTTGCTGCCATTGTGCTTTATCACTACTGTTTTAGTAAAATATTTACCAAAAGTTCTTGAAAAATAGAGCTCCATAATCGTGTAATAAAAAAATAGCACTACTAGTCCAAAAATTACATTTTCAACAATAGTTAATGAGGTGATCCATTCTGATAATTTAAAATTGCCTGTCAGTTCACCGATAATATTTATGGCTGCTCCAATACCAACTGTGAACATATAAACAATAAATAAGTCAATTATAAGGTTGAGGAATCTTTGTCCTTTAGAAGCTAATAAATCATCTGTAATAGTAAATTCTTTAGTTTCCATGTCATTTAGTATAAAAGGATTCTTTATAATGTGAATTAGTTCAAATATAGTGAATTATTTACAAATTCAAACTATTAACTCTTGATGTTTTAGCCCCGATAGAAGTGGAAATCCTTTTTATTCGCCTTTTTTCGGCGGATAAAAAGATTGCAACGGAAAGCGGGAGACAGCTCCAAAAAAAAAGGCAATTATCATTACAATAACTGCCTTTTTTGTTTTAAAAACCATTTTGTTGATGTCAACAAAATGGTTTTAAAACGAGTTTGCTTCGTTCCTCACAATGACCTACGACCCACACATTTCACATTCGTCTGGACCAGCATTTTTAGACAATTCAAGCATCGCTCTGTATTCATCGGCAGTCATTTCTACTGCTTCTGCAACTGCAGGAACAGCGATTGATTGCTCTTTAATTTCAATTGGCAATGCTTTTTTATCATTGTTCAATGTAAATTTGATTGCATCCACCGCAGCTTTTGTTCTCAAATAATACATTCCCGTTTTCAATCCAGATTGCCAAGCGTAGAAATGCATGGATGTCAATTTAGAATAATTGGCATTTTGCATGAATAAGTTCAACGATTGTGATTGATCCACAAAATAACCACGCTGACGTGACATATCGATAATGTCTTTCATGGACATTTCCCAAACGGTTTTGTACAGTTCTTTCAAGTCTTGCGGAATGTTAAGGTCTTGCACCGAACCGTTATTACGCATTAATTCTTGTTTCAAGTTTTCGTTCCACAAACCACGTTCTACTAAATCATGCAAAAGATGTTTGTTTACAACAATAAATTCCCCTGAAAGTACTCTTCTCGTATAGATATTAGAAGTATACGGTTCAAATGCTTCATTGTTACCCAAAATTTGAGATGTTGAAGCGGTTGGCATTGGCGCCACTAATAATGAGTTTCTCACGCCATGTTCCTTTACTTCTTTTCGCAAAGAAGCCCAATCCCAACGACCTGATAATTCCTCATCTTTCAATCCCCATAAATTGTATTGAAATTCTCCTTGAGATATAGGCGAACCTTTAAAACTAGAATAAGGACCTTCTTCTTTGGCCATTTCCATAGATGCGGTTACCGCTGCAAAATATAAGGTTTCAAAAATTTCTTGGTTCAGTTTTTTTGCTTCGTCGCTCGTAAAAGGCAAACGCAACATAATAAAAGCATCGGCTAAACCTTGTACACCTAGCCCAATAGGTCTGTGGCGTTTATTAGAATTTTCTCCTTCAATTACCGGATAATAATTTCTGTCAATTACCTTATTCAAATTTCTCGTTACGCGCTTGGTAACGGTATAAAACAAATCGTGATTGAATTTTTTATCTTCCACAAACATCGGCAAGGATAGTGAAGCCAGATTACAAACCGCGATTTCATCCTTAGAAGTAAATTCCATAATCTCTGTACACAAATTCGAAGAACGAATGGTACCTAGATTTTTTTGATTTGATTTTCTGTTGGCTGCATCTTTGTACAACATGTAAGGCGTTCCGGTTTCGATTTGCGATTCCAGAATTTTCTCCCACAATTCATGCGCTTTGATGGTTTTTCTACCTTTTCCACGTTTCTCATAATCAATGTACATCGCTTCAAATTCATCGCCATAAACGTCATACAATCCAGGACATTCATTTGGACACATCAAAGTCCAGTAACTATCTTCCTGCACACGTTTCATAAATAAATCCGAAGTCCACATGGCAAAGAATAAATCTCTAGCGCGCATTTCTTCTTTTCCGGTATTCTTTTTTAAGTCTAGGAATTCAAAAATATCAGCATGCCATGTCTCGATGTAAATCGCAAAACTTCCTTTGCGTTTTCCACCACCTTGATCCACATATCGTGCCGTATCATTGAATACTCGCAACATAGGAACAATTCCGTTTGAAGTTCCATTAGTACCACGAATGTAACTTCCTGTTGCACGAACATTGTGAATAGAAAGTCCAATTCCACCGGCTGATTGAGAAATTTTAGCCGTTTGTTTCAACGTATCATAAATACCGTCAATACTATCGTCTTGCATCGCCAAAAGGAAACAAGAAGACATTTGAGGTTTTGGTGTACCCGCGTTGAATAACGTTGGAGTGGCGTGGGTGAAGAATTTTTTCGACATTAAGTCGTACGTTTCAATCACAGACTTCAAATCGTCTAGGTGAATTCCAACTGAAACACGCATCAACATGTGCTGCGGACGCTCCACAATTTTACCGTTGATTTTTAGCAAATAGGAACGCTCTAATGTTTTAAAACCAAAATAATCATAGTTGAAATCTCTATTGTATATTACATGCGAATCTAAAAATTCCGCATTTTCCATGATCACTTTATGTACCTCTTCTGAAAGCAATGGAGCGTATTGTCCGTTTCTCGGATTTACATAATTGAACATATCATTCATCGTTTCTGAGAATGATTTTTTAGTATTGGAATGCAAATTCGAAATCGCAATTCTCGCTGCCAATTGTGCATAATCAGGATGCGCAATCGTCATGGATGCTGCTGTTTCGGCTGCTAAATTATCTAATTCTGACGTAGAAACTCCATCATAAAGCCCTTCAATTACTCGCATTGCTACTTTCACAGCATCTACTAAATCATTTAAACCATAGCATAGTTTTTTAATTCTATCCGTGATTTTGTCAAACATTACAGGCTCTTTGTGACCGTCTCTTTTTACTACGTACATACTTTTTTTGTTTTTAAAAACAGAAAATCCCTTCGCTGTTTTTCGTTATTTGTAATTTATACTGAATTTGTTTCAGCATCTTTTTTGGAGCTATTTCCAGCTATCCATTGCAATCTTTCTAGTCCTGAAATTGTTTCAGGATCCTGAAACAAGTTCAGGACTAGAAAGGATTTCCACTACTATCTGGGCTAGTGCAACAGTAGTAGGAAGAAATTCAGTAAAGTATTAAGACTTCAAAATGTTTTTTTTAAAACATTAAGATATTTAGAAAAATTAAGCCAAAACTTAACAAACCTTAATTCCTTACTAATTTAAAAAAAAATTAAAAATCTGCGTCAAAAGATATTTTTTGAGCCTGAGTATCCGTATTCATTACTCCTGACTTTTGATATTCAGCCACCTTCTTTTCAAAGAAGTTTGTTTTCCCTTGAAGCGAAATCATATCCATAAAATCAAATGGATTCGTCGTGTTGTATTCTCTGTCACAACCTAATTCAACTAATAATCTATCAGCAACAAATTCTAAATACTGTGTCATCAACACCGCATTCATTCCAATCAAACTAACCGGAAGTGATTCTGTGATAAATTCTCTTTCAATATGCAAAGCATCCACAATAATACTTCTTATTCTTTCTTTTGGCACTTTATTCACTAAGTGATGATTGTGTAAATGCACGGCAAAATCGCAGTGAACGCCTTCATCACGAGAAATCAATTCGTTAGAAAACGTCAATCCTGGCATTAATCCGCGTTTTTTCAACCAGTAAATAGAACAAAATGCTCCTGAAAAGAAAATTCCTTCTACCGCAGCAAATGCAATCAATCTTTCGGCAAACGAATCCGATTCAATCCATTTCAAAGCCCAGTCCGCTTTTTTCTTAATTGCAGGAAAAACTTCTAAGGCATTGAACAATTCATCTTTCTCTGCTTCATCTTTTACATAAGTGTCAATTAATAGCGAATAGGTTTCGCTATGAATATTTTCCATCATGATTTGAAAACCATAGAAGAATTTTGCTTCGGCGTATTGTACTTCGTTTACGAAATTCTCCGCTAAATTTTCATTTACAATTCCATCTGAAGCAGCAAAAAATGCCAAAATGTGCTTCACAAAATAACGCTCTTCATCAGAAAGTTTGTTATTCCAATCATTTAAATCTTGAGACAAATCTATTTCTTCTGCAGTCCAGAAACTGGCTTCCATTTTCTTATACCATTCCCAGATATCATGATGTTTAATTGGAAAAATCACAAAACGATTTTTATTTTCTTGTAAAATTGGTTCAACTTGCGTCATAATATAATAGTTTATTTTTTGAAATTTTAACGAAATTTTAAGTTTTTCGTGAGTTACAAAGATTGTGAAATATTGCCGAAATTAAAAGCCAAACTTATTCACAATCCTGTTTAGTTTTTAACAAATAGAAAAAGCAGGATAGTTTTCATACAAATTTTAAAGCACTCAAAATGAGTGATTTAAAAAATTAAAACACCTAGGAAGTACCGTAAAATATAGGATTTTTAAAATGCAATACTAAGGAAAAGAGTTTTTTTGAAAATTATTTTTTCAGGTCTGCAGCTACCTTTTCAAGCTCAGCATACCAGTCTTCACCAAACCTTCTAACCAAGGCTTCTTTGACAAATTTATACACTGGTACTTCGAGTTCTTGACCTAAAGAACACGCTGGATCACAAATATCCCATTTGTCATAGTTAACAGCAGCAAACTCGGTAAAATCTTTTACACGAATGGGATACAAATGACAAGAAACTGGTTTTTTCCAATCAATAATACCTTGATTGTGCGCTTGCTCAATACCACACAATGCGGTTTTACCATCAAAAATCACATAGGCGCAATCTTTGTTATCAATTAAGGGCGTCTCAAGCTCTCCGTCGGTGCCTTTTACCCAAGTGCCCTGCGCTTCAATAGCAGCAATTCCTTGTTTTCGTAAAAACGGTTTGATCTTTGGATATATGGATTCGAGGATTTGAGTTTCCTCCAGACTTAAAGGCGCTCCGGCGTCGCCGTCTACACAGCAAGCACCTTTACAAGCGGTTAAATTACAAACAAAATCTTTTTCGAGTAAGTCTTCTGAGACGATGGTTTTTCCTAGTTGAAACATTTGACAAAGGTATTCAAAGAAATCCAAACAAGCACTTCAGCAAATCATAAATTCGCAAACAAAACCAGATAAATTACAAACCAAATTACAGGAATGTATAATCCGATTTAACAAATGAACTGGCTTTTTTATCTAAACTAATGCAGGTCATCGTGGTAATTTGACCTTGATTTTTTAAATCTTTCATGCTCGCAGTCATCATTAAAGGTTTATCTCCTGGTTTAAAATAACTTTACAAAATAGCTGGATTTTTTTGCTTTTGCTGGGCGCTAAACAAATCCGAAAGACTCACTTCGGCTTCATTGGTATAATAAAAAACCATGGCGAAATCTTTACTCATAGCTTGAATTCCCTTACAATTATAACCCCTAATTATTTTATTGGGAAGTTTTTTATATGAAAATGCTTCGTTTTCCTTTTCATTCTCTTTCTCTGTCTTATCAGAATAATCGGGTATTTTACTTGCGATAGCAACCTTTTTACTTTCTTGCTTAAAAGTGGTAATGATCAACTTGTTTTTATTATCAATAAGCATAAACATTTCTTGAGAATCTCTCATTTTAAAACCAAAATATTCCGCACTAGGTTCCAAAAAATAATCTACAATCATCGCTTTTTCACTTACACTTTGAATTTCTAAGGAATACTGCCAACTGAACGCATAGGAATTTGGAACTAATGCGGCATCCACTTTATTTTTACCATAAGCCATCGCCATGGCGTCAGCATTCAAAATGGTGTCTAAGGATTTTTCCGTTTCTTCTTGTGCTTTATCCGCTGCTTTCTGTGCAAGTTTGTCTTCTACTTTTCTTTGCAATTTTTTTAAAATTTGGGCTTCTACTCCATCGCAAAAAAGCACTAAAAATACGACACTACAAACTCCAACTATCTTTTTCATAATACTACTTTTTTTAAAAAAAACAAATTTAAAATTTGATTTTCAGATAGTTACGTTTTGTATTAAAAAATAGTACAAGAAAAAGAAGGCTTTTTTTACAGCAAAAAAACTACTTCCATAAATTAAAATTTTACCTAGCCTCTAACCAAACAAAATTCAATACTTTTGCATTTAAGAGAAATAGAAATTATGGAATTTGATATTAGAGAAATAATCACAGTTGGAATGGTGCTTTTTGCAGTAATTGACATCGTGGGATCGATCCCGATTATTGTTGATTTAAGGGCAAAACACGGACATATTGAATCTGAAAAAGCCGCTATTGTCGCTGCAGTCATCATGATTGTTTTTCTTTTTGCTGGAGAGGAGCTTTTAAAATTAATTGGAATTGATGTAAACTCTTTTGCAGTGGCAGGTTCGTTTGTTTTGTTTTTTCTGGCGTTAGAAATGATTTTAGGAATACGGATTTACCGTGATGAAGAAGCAAGCTCAGCCTCCATTGTGCCTTTGGCATTTCCACTGATTGCAGGAGCTGGAACCATGACTACTTTACTTTCCTTGCGCTCTCAATTTTACACAATTAATATTGTGATTGCCATAATCTTGAATATTATTTTGGTTTACATTGTTTTAAAATCATCCTCAAAAATTGAAAAAATGCTAGGAGAGAATGGCCTTGGAGTCATAAGAAAGACTTTTGGTGTAGTACTTCTGGCTATTGCTGTTAAATTATTCGCTGCGAATGTTAAAGGTTTGTTTGTCTAAAATATATTTTCCTAAATTTACCCCATAATGTTACACTTTAAAAACAATTAGATTTTAGGGAGTTTTACTTCAGTGTAAAAACCCAACAATCTGTTTCTTGAAAAACAAAAACGATAACGTATTATGAAAATTTTCACTAACATCTTGGTGTTTTTAGCAGTCGCTCTAATCCTATTTAATATTACTTTGCTGGATTTTAGAAATCCATTCCAAGGAGAGAGTGCTGTTGCTTTCATTGGAATAGCGGCGTCTTTTTGCGCTGTAATGATTTTGTTGATCTTTAGAATATCCAAAAGAATCGAAGAAAAAACCAATGAAAAGTAATCATTGTGTTTGATGTTTTAATTATTGGAGGCGGGGTTTCAGGTATGTCATGCGCCCTGGTTTTGGGTTCCGCAAAAAACAAATCTTTTGTAGCTACTAAAAAAATTGGTGTTTTTACCCATCAAAAAACAGCTTCTCTTCAAGAAGCTTTATTCAATAACGCATACGGAATTCCTGCTGGAACGCTAGGATCTGACTTGCTGAAAACAAGCACTAAACAGCTCTCTGATTCCTATCCACATGTGATACAAATTCCTGCTGAAAAAGTCCTTGCAATTGATGGCGAATTTCCGGAATTTACCATTACCACAAATAGAACTACCTATAAAACTAGAACCATCGTAATTGGAGTTGGTGCCGCAAATACTTTTTCCATACAAGGTTTGTTGCAGTTTGTTGAACCTCACCAAAAATCTCTTCCAGAAAAACAAAGGATACAGTTAAAAAATAAAGATCACAAAGTGGCTGAAGGGATTTATGTAACTGGAACTTTAGCAGGCTGGAGAAGCCAACTGTCAATCGCAGCAGGCAGTGGCGCAGCGGTTGCAACAGACATTCTTACGTTGTGGAATAACGGTGTACAAACGCATGTTCACGATAGTATTCGATAGAAAAATTAATCGTTCAATTTTAAACTATTTATTATCTCAACAATAGTATCTGGATCCGTCTCAACTTTCTTTAGAATAGCTTTAATTCCTTCAATATCTTTCTTTTTTGTACAAGTGTCAAAATCAATAGAAAGTCCTCCGATGTACAAGCGTTCCTTACCAGTCATTCCAAAATAGATATTTTTAATCAGGGAGATTTACTGTGTTTTATTTCTGCTTTAAAATTCTTTTTACCATGGCATCTTCAGTCAATACAATTTCATAATAATAGCTTTCACCATATAATTGTCGTGCAAACTCAGCCGTTAAATAGCGTTTAACCAACGATTTGCTTTTTCCAAAATTCAAATCTAATCCATTGCCAAAAATAAATTTCTGAAAAGCGTTGAAATATACATCAGTACCCTTCATTTGAGTCTGAAACTGATCAAAAGATAAGCCTTTAAAAGCACCTCTATTTTTATCCAATTGTTCGAAAACAAAATTACCCACGATTCCAGATTGCAGCAAATAGGCCGTACTCTCATTTCCATGTTCTACTTCAAGAGGAACAAAAATATCGGGTACAATACCGCCTCCGCCATATACTAATTTACCTTTTTTTGTCTTAAATTTTATTGTATCTGAGACTTTTATGCTGTCTTTTTCAAATAATTCTCCATTTTCAAAACGCGCTTCTGATTCTTTAAAATAAGCTTCATTTCCCTTAGAATATGGTTTTTGAATCGAGCGACCTGTGGGCGTGTAATATCTTGCAATGGTCAAGCGGACTGCGGAACCATCTGCAAAATCCATTTCTCGCTGTACCAATCCTTTTCCAAATGAACGGCGTCCTACAATAGTTCCCCTATCATTGTCTTGAATCGCACCCGCCAGAATTTCACTAGCTGACGCACTATTTTCGTTGATTAAAATAAAGACATTCCCTTTCTCAAAATTCCCCGTCGCAGTTGCGAATGTTTTGTCAATAGTCCCATTTTTGCTTTTGGTAAAAACAATGAGTTGTTGGTTTGGTAATAGTTCATCCGCAATTGCTATAGCTTCTTCCATATAGCCTCCACCATTATCCCGAACATCAATAACTAATGTTTTCGCCCCCTGTGCTTTGAGTTTTCCTAAACCTATCATAAACTCGCGATACGTGGTTTCGGCAAATCTATTGATCTTTATATATCCCGTAGTTCTATTTAAAAGTAAAGCAACATCAACACTTTTTATAGGAATAACATCCCTTTTAATTCTTACTTTTAATTTTTTACGCTCTGATTTTCTATAAACAGTAAGCTCAATATCAGAACCTACTGATCCTTTCAATTTAGCATACAAGCTGTCAGTAGGCAATTTTCGACCAAATAATTTAGTTTTATCAGCATACAAGATTCGATCTCCGGATTGTATTCCTGCTTTTGCCGAAGGTCCGTCGGCTACTGGTTTTATTACTGCAACAGAATCTTTATACATGTAAAAATTCACGCCAATACCCACAAAATTACCCTTCATACTCTCTGCCACCTCCAGCTGTTCACTAGGTGGTATGTAAACAGAATGCGGATCAAGTTTTGCCAAAATATTATCGACCGTAAGATTTACAATAGAATCTGTATTGACATCATCAACATATTCGTTATCAATGAAATCAATGAGTTTATTGAGCTTGCTTTTTGAATTGTTTTTGACTAAGTAATCCGCTGTATTAGGAAAATTCAATAATCCACCCAACACAATGCCCATGGCGAATGTGGAGAAAATAAGAATGGGTAAATATTTAGCGCTAAATTTCATTTGAAGATCCAATTAATTTGTAATTAAAGACAGCGAGGTCTTTCTTCTAGAACTTACTCCCTACTTATTCTTCTAATACTGGAATGTGCTCTACCTCAACTCCCGCTTTTATCAAAAACTGAATTCCAGAATCATCCCGATATCCGTTATGATAGACTACTCTTTTAATTCCGGACTGGTGAATCAATTTACTACATTCCTTGCAAGGTGAAAGTGTAATATATAAGGTAGCTCCTTCACAGGATTGTGTAGAACGGGCTACTTTTAAAATTGCATTTGCCTCGGCATGTAAAACATCCCAGCGCGTTAATCCTTCGTTATCCTCACAACAATTTTCAAAACCAGTAGGCGTTCCGTTATAACCATCAGAAATAATCATACGATCACGCACAATAATTGCGCCAACTTGTTTGCGTTTGCAATAAGAAAGAAGACTCCATTCCTTAGCTATTCTAAGGTAGGCTTTATCGTATTTATTTAATTTTTTTTCGTTCATTTCTATCTCTTCCAGATTTCACTTTCTACAATCATTGGTATCACTATTCCTATTATAAACGCTGACATGACAAGAGTCCAATCGCGTTTCGAGAATCGAAAAAAGGTTTGAAGGATATACGACAATATTAAAACGACAAAAACGACTACAATCTGAGCCGCCTCAATCCCTAAAGCAAATTCACCTAAAGGCAACACTTTAGATGTCGCGCTTCCTCCTAGAATTGATTTGAAGTAATTTGAAAACCCCAAACCATGAATTATCCCAAAGAAGAGTGTGATAAAAAACACTAGATTGATACTTTCTTTTTTATTGTTTTTTCCTGCCGTAAAAAGATTAAATAGCGCTGTTATTAAAATTGTTATTGGAATTAACAACTCGACGACGTTTACTTTTATAGCAATTATGCCAAAAACGGAGAGTAACAAAGCCATTGTATGACCAACAGTGAAAAGGGTTACTAAAAGAACCACGCGTTTCCAATCCTTGAAAGAGAATGGAACTGCAAGCGCTATTAAAAATAAAACATGATCATAAGCATGAATATCTAAAACGTGTTTTAATCCTATTTGAAAGTAAATCCAAAATTCTGACATCAGTAAAATATTAGGTTGATAAAGGGGTTGTAAACTTACGATTAATTTTGAAAATGTATCCTTTGAATATTTAAATAAATAGAATTCTGAGGAGAACTTAGCAAAAGAAAAAAATTAAAAAAATTAAAATCAATAATTTAAAAATAGATTTATCTTTGTAAGATATAAAACCAATAATTATGTCATTTTCAGATTTATTTGATAGCGAATTTAAGCAAAGAAATAGAGGCCATTTTTCATCAATTGTCCGTGTAGCACTTACTGACGAGAAGTTTTCTCCAGAGGAAAAAGCATTTTTAGACAAACTGGCAGTTCGATTAGAAATTTCTCCAGCAGAATATGAGGAAATCCTTGAAAATCCTTTAAAATATCCAATCAACCCTCCCTATTTGTACGAGCAAAGAATAGAGCGTTTGTATGATTTAGCACGAATTGTTCATGTTGATCATCATTTAGGAGACAAACAGGAATTACTCCTTAGAAAAATTGGTGTAGGTATCGGATTTAATGTTGACAACATACAGTACATTGTAGATAAAGCTCTTAAATTAGTAGATAAAGAAGTAGATTTAGATACTTTTATTTTTGAAATGCAAAGCATGAATAAATAGTAAAAGTGATAAAAAAAGCTTCCGCCATAGCGGAAGCTTTTTGCTTTCTAGTATTTGCTTAATTTTGCTTTATGCATAAATTCTTCCGCTTTTTCTACCATATTTAAGCTTCCACAGAAAAAAGGTACCCGTTGATGCAGTTCTGTTGGTTCAATTTCCATTATTCTATCAAATCCATCTGATGCTTTTCCGCCTGCTTGCTCCACGATAAAGGCTAACGGATTACACTCATACAAAAGTCTTAATTTCCCATTTGGTGCTTTAGAACTTGTTGGATATAAATAAATCCCTCCTTTGATCATATTTCGATGAAAATCAGAAACTAAACTGCCAATGTATCGAGAAGTATAAGGTCTGTCCCCTTCTTCAAGTTGACAATATTTGATATAATCTTTAACTCCTTGTGGAAAATGAACATAATTCCCCTCGTTAATTGAATAAATATGTCCGTCTGTTGGGAAATGCATTTTTGGATGCGACAAATAAAAGGTTCCGATAGCTGGATTCAGCGTAAATCCATTGACTCCATGTCCTGTAGTGTAAACTAACATCGTTGAAGTTCCGTAAATCACATATCCTGCAGCTACTTGATTGATTCCCGGTTGTAAAAAATCTTCCATTGTAACTGGAGTACCTATTGGAGTGATTCTCCTATACACTGAAAATATTGTTCCAACAGAAACATTTACATCAATGTTAGATGACCCGTCAAGTGGATCCATTAACACGACGTATTTGTTATTATGACTGTTATCACTTCCTTCAACAGTGATAAAATCATCATTTTCTTCAGAAGCAATGCCACATACTATTTCCCGGTTGATTAACGTTTGGATAAAAACTTCGTTAGCGTAAACATCGAGTTTTTGCTGATCTTCGCCTTGAATATTTTGTTCCCCTGCTGCTCCAACAATATCTACCAGACCCGCTTTATTTACTTTGTAGTTGACCACTTTGGCAGCCAAACGGATGGAGTTAATAATTCGGGATAATTCGCCTGACGAATACTGAAAGGCATTTTGATTTTCAATTATAAATTCTCCTAGTGTTTTGTTGCGTTCTTCCATTACGAAATCGATGTAGTTAATTTGAAGTCACAAATATCGTTTTTTTTGTGAAAATGATTTGAATAATATGAACTTAGTTTATCACTATTGTATATTTGCTGAATAAAACATAAATTTAATAGGTATAGATCTAGTTTTATTGCGTTTTTGAATCAATAAAATAAAATATTATGAAATGAACCTTTTTTGGAGTTGGACACGAACCATGCAAAAAACGGTGAATTTCTTAGCCTTACAATTACAAATACATCCCTCACATGAATATTAGAAAAGGTACTCCCAATGATATGGCGGCGGTTTTGGGTCTAATTCAAGAATTAGCTGCATTTGAAAAAGAACCGGATGCTGTTCTTGTAACTGTGAACGATTTAATTCGCGATGGTTTTGGCCCAGTTCCTCTCTTTCATGTTTTTGTAGCAGAAATCGAAAATGACTCGAGCGCTAATCCAGAAGTAAAGCAAATAGTAGGTATTGCATTGTATTACTACCGCTTTTCAACTTGGAAAGGAAAAACAATCCACTTAGAAGATTTAGTAGTTAAAGAGACAATGCGTGGCACCGGGTTAGGCTATGCTTTGTATTCTGAAATCATAAAACAAGGCAAGAAGGATCAGGTTCGGCGAGTAGAATGGAACGTATTAGACTGGAATACTCCTGCAATTGAATTTTATGAAAAATCTGGAGCTAAGGTTCTTCGTGATTGGTACGTGGTACAAATGGATGAAGCAGAAATCAACGATTTTGTTGAAAATAAAATAAGAAAATAAATTTCTAGGCCCACTTGAAAGTTAGGTTTTAGAGTTCAAAATAATGGAATTTATAGTATGAGAGTATTCAAATTTGGTGGCGCTTCCGTAAAAGATGCCGAAGGAATTAAAAACGTATATGACGTTCTTCAAAAAGTGGGTTATGAAGATGTCCTGCTTGTGGTTTCTGCTATGGGAAAAACGACGAATGCACTGGAACTGGTAATTAAAAATTATTTCGATAAATCGGCTGAATTAAATTCATCGGTACAGGAAGTAAAAAAATACCACAATCAAATTTTGTTGGATTTATTTGAAGACGAGAAAAATCAAGTTTTAGCATCGGTAAACACACAATTTGCTGATTTGGAATATTTCTTGGCCCACAATAAATCTCCAAATTATAATTTTGTTTACGATCAAATTGTTAGTTATGGCGAGTTAATTTCGACGACTATTCTAAGCCACTTTATGAGTTTCATGGGCATTAAAACGCAATGGCTGGATGTTCGTAATTTTATAAAAACGGATGCCAATTACAGAGATGCCGAAGTAGATTGGGAATTGACACAAAAGAATATTGCCAAAAACGTAAAACGTAAAATACTGAATATCACACAAGGTTTCTTGGGTTCAGACGAGAATAATTTTACAACCACTTTAGGTCGGGAAGGTTCTGATTATACTGCGGCAATTTTTGCCTATTGCTTGAATGCAGAAAGCGTAACCATCTGGAAAGATGTTCCTGGAGTAATGAATGCCGATCCAAGATATTTTGAAAATACAAGTCTATTAAATCAAATTTCGTATCGTGAAGCCATTGAATTAGCATTCTATGGCGCAACTGTTATTCACCCAAAAACGTTACAGCCGCTACAAAAAAAGGAAATTCCTTTATTTGTAAAGTCCTTTATAAATCCTTTATTAAAAGGAACTAGTGTATCTAAAGGCGTTGATTTAGAACCTTATTTACCTTGTTTTATTGTCAAAAGGAACCAACTTTTGATTTCGCTATCTTCTATAGATTTCTCTTTTATCATGGAAGAAAACATCAGCGAAATTTTTGCTTTGTTTCACCAATTTAAACTAAAGGTAAACTTAATCCAGAATTCAGCTATTAGTTTCTCTGTCTGTGTTGAAGATAAATTCGACAATTTCAAAACACTAAATACCATTTTATCTAAAAAATTCAAAGTAGAATACAATGAAAATGTGACGTTATACACGATTAGGCATTTCAATGATTCAGCAGCACAAACAGTGGAGAAAGGCAAAGTAGTTTTGCTGAAGCAAGTCAGTCGGGAAACCATGCAAGTCGTGACCAAAGAAGTTTAAACATGCGGTACAACTTTTAATAACGGGCATCAAAATAAATTTTTGATGCCCGTTATTTTTTAAGTCCATAAAAAGACCCAAAAAAGGGATTTTATGACTTCATTGAAATCCAAATTTTCTGAGAAATACATTTTCTGATTATCAAATTATAAATACTACTTTTGATACTTTTGAGTTAAAGTATTTATGTTTAAAAAATTACTTTTTTGGATTCTAATCAGTTGTTTTTCTGGGCTTCACGCACAGCAAACCAATTCGTTGTACAAAACCAAAAAAATCTTTCCTAGACGCGACACCATTCACATTGAAAATGAAAGTATTAATTCTAGTTTTTTCAAATTGCTTGACGCCAATGGCAAACGCATTGACAGTACTTTATTTATAGTAAATTTTGCTAAAGGAACTTTACTTTTAAAAGAAAATAGCATTTTCAGCTCGGATTCCCTCACATTACAGTATTTAAAATTTCCAGAGTTATTGATTAAAGAATACCGAATCTACAAACCCAGCAAAGTGGTGAGTAATGAAGCTGGATTAGGTGATTTATATGTTATAGACAACAAAAACACAAAAAAGAATATTCCTTTTGACGGATTGAATACTTCGGGGAGTATTACGCGAGGTGTGACTATAGGGAACAACCAAAATGCTGTTTTGAACTCTAATCTTGATTTACAAATCACAGGAAAAATTTCAGAAAAAGTGAGTTTGAGAGCTTCGATCCAAGACAGTAATATTCCGCTGCAAGACGGTGGCTACTCTCAAAAATTAGATCAGTTTGACAATATTTTTATGGAATTATTCAGCGACGAATGGAACATACGTGCTGGTGATATTTTTCTAGAAAATAATAAAACGCAATTCCTAAATTTCAATAAAAAAGTCCAAGGCCTAGCCACAAACTTCAACTTTGGAACCGCAGCAAATAAAACGAATGTGTTTGCATCAGCAGCATTAGTGCGCGGCCAATATGCCAAAAGTAATATTGTAGGACAGGAAGGTAATCAAGGTCCGTACAAATTAAAAGGACAAAATGGCGAATTGTACGTTTTAGTCGTTTCCGGTTCAGAGCGGGTTTATGTCAACGGAATTTTATTAAAAAGAGGTGAAAACAATGACTACACCATAGATTACAATGCGGGCGAAATAGTATTTACACCGCTTTTTACTATCACTTCCGAAATGCGGATTGCTATAGAATACCAATATTCTGACAGGAATTACACGCGTTTTGTAACCTACGCCGGAGCAACCCATGAAAACAAAACATGGAGTTTTGGAGGCTATTTGTATTCAGAAAATGATTTAAAAAACCAACCTTTACAACAAAACCTTTCTCCTGAACAAGCCCAAATATTAGTCAGTGCCGGAGACGATCCCAATTTAATGACAGCACCATCTGCCTACGGTGACACCTACTCTGAGAACAAAGTGCTCTATCGAAAAACAATAAGCAATACTGTAGAATTGTTCGAATATTCAAATGACCCTCAACAGGAATTATTCAATGTGCGTTTTACTCTTGTAGGCGCAAATAATGGAAATTACGTTCTGTCTAATGCAGCTACAATAACCCGAGTTTATGAATTCATTGCTCCTATAAACGGGATTCCTCAAGGAAATTACGAACCTATTATCCAACTAATTGCACCCACGAAAGTACAAGTGGCAACGTTTTTAGGAAAATATAAACCTACTGAAAGAACAGCTGTTGACTTTGAAATTGGGATTAGCAACAATGATAAAAATTTATTTTCGTCCATTGACGATGCAAATAATAAAGGCTTAGCCGGAAAAATAAATGCCAAGCAACGCATTTTTTCTAAGAGATGGCAAATGGATGCTTTCGCTAATTATCAATTTATCCAGAGCGAATTTAGATCCGTGGAACGAATTTATAAAATCGAATTTGATCGGGATTGGAACTTAGGGACAGCTGCCATTGGAAATCAAAGTTTACTCGTTACCGGATTGCAATTGGATTTAAATCCAAAACCAAAATCTAATGACAAAGGACTGCTTGTCTATCAGTTTGAAAAACTAGATTTTTCTGAAAATTTCTCGGGTAGCAGGCACGTTTTTAATGGATTATTTCAAGTGAAAAATTGGACCTTTCAAAATCAAGGAAGCTATCTTAAAAGTGACGCTAGCCTTTTAGTATCCCA
Source organism: Flavobacterium omnivorum (assembly GCF_900099915.1). Lineage (GTDB taxonomy): Bacteria > Bacteroidota > Bacteroidia > Flavobacteriales > Flavobacteriaceae > Flavobacterium > Flavobacterium omnivorum. The sequence continues at coordinate 198,144 of NZ_FNDB01000001.1, read as the reverse complement.
ATTTTTAAGAAACCAGTCTCAAGTGCGATTTCACTTTGATAAAACCTGGGTTGGATCCACTTTGCGATTAGAGAACAATCAGGAAAAAGATAAAATAACAAATCAATTTTCGGCCTTGAGCCAAAAATTCACAGAGTATGGTCTGTACGCTGGACGTGGCGATAGCACCAAGGTTTTTTTTGAATTAGGCTATTTAAGAAGAGTGAATGATAGTTTGCAATCGACAAGTTTAGGGAGTTTGATTCAACGCGTTAATTCCTCACATACGCTATTGCTAAAATCCAAATTGATTCAAACTAATAAAAGTGATTTATCCATTTATGCCAATTATAGAGTTTTGGCTTTTGTAGATGCAACAAGAAAAAAAGAACCTACACTAAACTCCAGAATAGTGTACACGGATCGTTTTTTCAATCAATTAGTACAAAGCACAACGGTTTATGAAACGAATTCAGGAAGCATTCCGCAACAAGAATTTACGTATCTGGAAGTATCCGCGGGCCAAGGCGTTTATACTTGGAATGATTATAACGGCAATGGGATTCAGGAGTTACAGGAGTTTGAAATTGCGCCGTTTATCGATCAGGCAAAATTCATTCGCGTTTTTTTACCCAATAGGATTTATATAAAAACACATCAAAATAAGTTCTCACAATCCCTAACCTTAAATCCAAATCAATGGCAAAACGAAAAAGGATTGAAAAAGTTACTCTCCTATTTTTATAATCAGACAGCCTTTATAATCGACAGAAAAAATAGAAATGAAGGTGCTAATTTTGAATTAAACCCCTTTAGTGGATCTGAGGAGAACGTGTTGGGATTAAACTCGAGTTTACGAAACAGTTTGTTTTACAACCGAGGGAAGCAAAAACACTCGACAACTTATTCATACTTCGCAAACAAAACTAAAAACTTATTATCCATCGGTTCACAGGAAGCCGAAAACAATTCGCATCAATTGCAGTACAATCATTTACATCAAAAAAGCTGGCTTTTTGGTTTTTTTGCCAAAACCATTCACACCACCATTCAATCGGAGAATTTCCCCGAGAAAAACTTTGATATCAACGGCTATCAATTGGCTCCAAAAATTAGTTATTTGTTTTCCAAAAGTACCAGTTGGGATCTTTTTTATGAACTACAAAGGAAAGAAAATCAGATAGGCGTGTCAGAAACACTGTTGCAAAACCGTTTTGGAACTGCTTTTTCGTATGCAGGAACTAAAAAATTCACAATGAACGGGGAGGTTTCTTTTTACCAAAATAAATTTGAAGGAAATGAATTCTCTGCTGTTGGATTTCAAATGCTAGAGGGATTACAAACGGGACAAAACTTGACGTGGAGATTGCTTTTGCAAAAAAACATTACACAATATTTAGATATAAATTTTAATTACCAAGGTCGAAAAAGTGAAACAAGCCAAGCCATTCATACCGGAAACGTTCAACTTAGAGCTTACTTTTAGTAGCGTAACTTAATGGTTTGATAATACCTTAGCAATATATAAAACGGGTTCATTGTCTAACTTTAAAATAAAAAACAGTAACTCTATCTATCGTAAATGGATTTAAGAACAAACCAAAAAACCATACTAATTGCACCATTAAATTGGGGATTAGGTCACGCTACCCGATGTATTCCTATCATTAAGGCGTTGTTAGAAAATAATTATACGCCCATAATTGCATCCGACGGAATTGCACTGGCATTACTAAAAAAAGAATTTCCTAACGTACTAGCCTTAGAACTTCCCTCCTACCAGATAGAATATGCTAAAAATGGTAAAAATTTTAAATGGAAATTATTTATAAACTGTTCGAAAACCATTAAAGCCATTCGAAAAGAAAAAATAATAGTTGAAAATTGGATTAATAAATACGGCATTAACGGCATTATTTCAGACAATAGATTAGGCGTTTTCAGCAAGAAAGTGCCATCCGTTTACATCACGCACCAATTGAATGTAATGACAGGAAACACGACGTGGTTAACGAGTAAAATACATCAATATGTTATAAAAAAATACACGGAATGCTGGGTTCCAGACCTTGCAGGTTCGCAAAATTTAAGTGGAGAATTAGGCCATGTTGACCATTTAAACCTCCCTATAAGATACATAGGTCCATTAAGCCGATTACAAAAGAAACTCACCCCAAAAAAATACGACTTATTGATTATTCTTTCAGGACCGGAACCTCAACGGGGTATATTGGAAAAATATTTAAAAAAAGAAATCCTCCAATTCAAAGGAACAGTAATTTTCATTGAAGGAAATATAGAATCGGAGCAGAAAATTGTTGTAAAAGAACATGTATCTTATTACAACTTCATGAATTCAACAGAACTGGAACAAGCTTTTAACGAAAGTGAAATGGTCTTATGCCGCTCTGGTTACACTACTATAATGGATCTTGTACAGCTGAGAAAAAAAGCTTTTTTCATCCCTACTCCAGGGCAATACGAACAAGAGTATCTAGCCAAAAAACTAAAGAAAGAAGGCTTGATTCCTTATGCTAATCAAGATGATTTTAAAATGAAGGACATTCAAGAAATCCAAGAATATAAAGGATTACCTCGATTGCAGACAACTATTGAATGGCCTGTTTTATTTCAAGTTTTTGAAAAATAACTGACTGTTTTAAAACAAAAAAACCGATTCCTATGAAACGGTTTTCCAAAATACAAAACGGGTAACGCTAGTTTAATTTTTTGATGGCTTTTGCTTTTTCAAGCGTAAAAGAAAATTCAGATCCAACGCCAATGGTGCTGTCAATATAAATTTTCTCATCGTGCGCCTCAATAATGTGCTTTACGATGGATAACCCCAATCCAGAGCCCCCTTCTGTTCTTGCGCCACTTTTATCAACGCGGTAAAAACGTTCAAAAAGTCTTGGAATATTTTTTTTCTCTATTCCTTCACCGTTATCGGTTACTCTAATGATCACTTTTTTATCCGTTAAATCTTCGATGCTCACCTCGGTTGATCCTTTTTCTTTTCCGTATTTAATCGAATTTACAATCAGATTCATGACTGCTTGCTGAATTTTTTCTTGATCGCCAACCACCATCACTGGCTTATTGTATTTCATATCAAACATCAATAGGATATCTTTTTTGGAAGCTTTCATTTCCAACAAATCAAAAACATTTTGAATTAGTTTAACAATATCAAACTCGGCGATTTCTAAATTCAGTTCTCCAATTTCAAGTTTAGATATCATATCTAAATCCTGTACAATGTAGATGAGTCTTTCCACCCCTTTTTCAGCGCGTTCTAAGTATTTTTTGCGAATTGTTTTATCGTTCATCGCCCCATCAAGTAAGGTTGACAAATAACCTTGAACCATAAAAAGAGGTGTTTTTAGTTCATGAGAAACGTTACCAAGAAACTCTCGTCTATATTCTTCCCTAACTTTTAAGGTTTCTATTTCCAGTTTTTTATCGGTAGCAAATTTTTTGACTTCACGTGTAAGTGTCGCCATATCGGTTGTTATCGGTTGATTTCTAAAAGTGCTTGACTCTAGTAAAGAAACATCATCGTATATTTTTTTAACCTTTTTATAAATGAACCGTTCCACCCGATATTGAATAACGATAAAAGAGAATGTTGCTATAGCGAATGCAAAAATCAAGCTAAAGCGATACGAAAAGGTAAAAAATGAATAGGTCAGAAAACTAACCAATCCTGTAGAAAAAAGAGTAATGTATAGCGCCGACTTCACGGCAAAGCGGTATGTTTTTTTAAAATTTATTGTCATTTATACTTCAAACTTGTATCCAACTCCTTTTATTGTCTTGAATAATTCTTCACCAATTTTTTCTCTCAATTTTCTGATGTGTACATCTATCGTTCTTCCACCAACAACGACTTCGTTACCCCAAACTTTATCTAAAATTTCATCTCGTTTGAATACTTTTCCTGGTTTTGAAGCCAATAGATAAAACAGTTCAAATTCTTTTCTAGGCAATGCAATTTCGATATTGTCCTTTACAATTTTGTATTCTTCGCGATTAATTTCGATACCGCCAACATTCAGTGTTTCGCTATTTTGTTCTTTCTCTTTCAAACGACGCAACAAGGCTTTTACTTTGCTGACTAATAATTTAGGCTTGATTGGTTTTGTAATATAATCATCCGCACCGGCATCAAAACCAGCTACTTGAGAATAATCTTCACTTCTAGCCGTTAAGAAAGTGATAAGTACATTACTGAGCTCTGGAATTTTACGAATGTTCTCACACGCCTCCATGCCATCCATTTCTGGCATCATGACATCCATTATAATAAGGTCTGGAATTTCCTTTTTGGCTTTGGCTATAGCTTCTTTACCATTTGCCGCTGTAATGATCTGATATCCTTCCTGAGAAAGGTTGTACCCTACAATTTCTAAAATATCCGGCTCATCGTCAACTAATAGAATCTTGGTGTTTTTTTTCTTCATAAAGCGTCAAAAATTTATTTTGCAATGTAAATGTAAACATAAATGAGGTATTGAAAAGCTGTTAACAGTAATTTAATATTGGAGTGACTTGGAGGTCCAAAACAAAACATAACCATAACAAACCAATAACTTACGTTTCACATTTCAGGCGTTACTTTGCAAAAAAATTAAAACCAAATGAAATTCAAGTTACTATTTTTCACGTTATTACTAACAGCTGTTTCTTTTTCACAGAATAAAGGAACTATTACTGGAACGTTAACAGACAAAGATGATAATAATCAGTCCTTACCTTTTGCTAACGTTCTTCTTAAAGGAACTAGCATAGGAACTAATACTGATATTGATGGTAAATACACTTTAAAAGTGTTACCTGGAAGCTATACATTACAATTTAGCTTTGTAGGTTATGAATCAGTAGAGATTCCTGTAACAGTGATTGCCAACGAAACTATAACAGTAAGCAAAGCGCTGGGTTCTGCTGGATATAAATTAGAAGACGTTGTAGTGCGATCTACAGTAAGTAGAGAAAAGGAAACGGCTCTTTTATTAGATCAAAAACAAGCGGTCGTGATAAAACAAAGTATCGGTTCACAAGAAATGGCTCGTAAAGGGGTAAGCGATGTTGAGGAAGGATTAACGAAAATTACCGGAATTACCAAAGTGGACGGAAGAGGTTTATTTATTAGAGGTTTAGAAGACCGCTATAATAACTTGTTGATAAACGATCTACAATCCCCTTCAAATAGTCCTTTCAAAAAAATTATTCCTTTGGATTTATTTCCTACTGACGTTGTAGGAGTTTTAAATGTATACAAAACTTTCAATCCTAATATTTCAGGAGATTTTGCTGGAGCGACTGTCAATATTGAAACACCTCAGCCGAAAAATATTACAAAATTGAATATCGGTTTTGGTTATACCACAAACAACAACCTTGAAGCATTTTTGCTAGCCGATGACGCAAATTCTACTAAAGGAACTTTAGGAATGCTTGGGAATGACAGAGCACTTCCTAGTGCTTTTGGCGCTGTTCCGAATGGTGTAGAACTTTCTCCTTCAGAATATGAAAACGGTTTTGGTAAAAAATCATGGGATGTAAATAATACAAAAAGTCCTTTGAATTCAAGTATCGGATTTTTACATGCTCAAAAATTCAATCTTAAAAACGAAAGTAATATAAGTTACATTATGTCTTTCAATTTTGATAACAAATACTCCTACAGAGAAGGTGTAGACAGAACCTTCAACCTTGGACAGAGCAATTACGATAATAACTTATACAACAAACAATATAGTTATCAGACTACTTTTTCTGGATTAGCTGGATTGAAATACAAAACAAACCGATTCAACTTAAACTTTAATACTTTTTTAATTAAAGCAACTGACAGTAAAATTCAAGATCAAATAGGATATGTTAATAGTGGCGCCAATATTACCGATAATCTTATCCGAATGAACCAATATGAGGAATCTAAGTATTGGAATACTCAATTATTTGGAGACTATAAGCTAACCGAAGATGGTAAACATTCCCTTAAAGCGGGAGGTTCTTATGTGAAAACTTCATTCCAACAGCCCGACCGAAAATTCATTACAGGTCGAGTAAATAACGATCAAATTGAAATGATATACGGTGGTAATAATTTAAACCGTCAATATCTTGACGTAAAAGGAAACTTTTATTACTCGTCTCTTTTGGAATATAATCTAAAATTTGGAGATCAAGAAGAATCCAATTTATTGTCAATAGGATACAATAGCTCCCTAAATGACATGCAGTCTACTTATCGATTCTTTTCAGGAAAAAGTAGAACTAATACACAACCTTACAATGCAAATGTCAACACTATTAGCGAGAATATCAATCAAGACATAAACAATGGGATTGTATATGTTAAAGAGGAATCAAATGGTGATTATAAAGTCAAATTGAATCAGTTCGTTAATGCTGGCTACTTCAATTTGTTTATGAATTTTGGAGAGAAATGGGATTTAAATGCTGGGATTAGAGCAGAGAGTTCTACACGTGAAATAAAATATAGAGAACAAGGAGATCCTTTTGGAAGTGCTTACCGCAAAAAAACGGATGACAAACTTGACATCTTACCTTCTGTAAATGCAAAACGTATTTTGAATGATAACAGTAATCTTAGACTTTCATTAGCAAAAACAATAACTAGACCTGTTGCTGTAGAGTTGTTGCCAATCAATTACATTAATGCTGACGGAACTTCAGAAAGTGGGAATAAAGATTTGAAGGATAGTGAAAACTACAATGTTGATTTCAAATACGAATTGTTCCCTAATAACAAAGAAATGTTCGCAGTAGGAGTATTTGGAAAAATGATTAACAATCCAATTGAAAGAGTTTTCAAACCAACTGCAAATAGTGGTGGCCAGATTACTACTTTTAAAAACTCCGAACAAGCCGTAATTTATGGTGCTGAAATAGAAATGTTGCTCCAATTGAGTAGAATAAATGAATCACTTTCTAATTTCTCTCTAGGTTTCAACACATCATTAATGAGTACTGATGTTAAAATTGATCTTAAAAAACAAGGAAATGAATTAGAAAATAGTACCAACCGTAAATTACAAGGTGCATCAAGTTGGTTAATTAATTCCGATTTAAAGTATGATTTCATTCTTAACAAAGATTGGAAAAACTCTATGACCTTAGTGTATAACGTTTATGGAGATAGAATCTTTGCTGTAGGTTCTTCAGGAATTGATCATATCTACGAGAAATCTTTTAGTAAATTAGATTTTGTCTGGACAAATTCTATTTCCAAAAGTATTGAACTTAAATTTGGAATAGACAATATACTAAATCCAAGTTATAAGAAAGAGTTAGGGAGTAAAAGTACTTTGAACATTACAGAAGATTCTCTAATTTTAAGAGAATTCAAAAAGGGTGTAGGGTTCTCCTTTAACATTGGATATACATTTTAAGACTAAAAAAAAGAGCTGTAATGGCTCTTTTTTTTGTTTACATAGTAACATAAAATTTACATCAATTTGACTGTTATATAATACTTTAGTAACAATTGCATAACCAAATTACAGGAGCTCTACAGTAATTTTGATAAAAATAATAAACAAAAAAACTTATAATTTTAAAAGTATTAAAAATGAAAAAATTAGTATTTAGTCTTGCATTATTGAGCTTGGTTTTTACAAGCTGTACATCAAGCGATGATGACACAGTAACAACTACACCAACTGCAACAGGCGATATCACAGGTGACATTACAACATCAAAAACGTTTGTTAAAGGTACTTACTCATTGATTGGTGCCGTTAGAGTTAAAAGTGGCGCAACACTAACTTTTGAGGCGGGTTCAATAATTACTGCTGACGTTACGGATGGTTCTGATGTTCTATTAGTAGAAAATGGAGGAAAATTAAATATTTCAGGTACAGCTGCCGAGCCTGTTGTCTTTACTGAAAAATCAAAAACTGCAGGTTCTTGGGGTGGTATTATCATATTTGGTGATGCTCCAATTGTATCAGGAAAAACAAGTGATGGAACTCCTATTACAACCGCAACTTCTGAAGATGGTACAAATATTGTTTACGGAGGTACAAATGCATCACATAATGGTGGCTCATTAAAATATGTCCGAGTAGAATACGCTGGTAAAAAGATTCTTGATGGAAATTCTGAGATGAATGGATTTTCATTTTATGCAGTAGGTTCCGGAACAGTTTTAGAAAATCTTGTAGCTTATAAAGGAGCAGATGATGGTTTTGAATTTTATGGAGGAACAGTAAGTGCTAAAAATCTTATTTCATACGGTAATACAGATGATTCTTTTGACTGGCAAGATGGATGGCAAGGTCAAGCAAACACTAACTGGTATGCTTATCAAACTGGAGCTGGAAATTACGGAATGGAAATCGAAGCAAAAAGTGTAAATAATTCATTTGGTCCTAAAGTATCAAACATCACTTTAAGAAGAGCCGCTGGAACTGTAACAGAGTCTGGTAATCCAACAGAAATTGATGCAATCCAATTTAAAAAAGAAGGAAATGGAGAATATTCTAATATCGTAATTTCAGGATATACAAATACTGTAACTTCTGGATCTACAACAACAAATGCTGTTGCTGTTAGAATTCAAGATGCCAATACTAACACAAATCAAGTTCTTACTGGTAAAATAAAAATGTTGAATGTTAAAATTTCTGATAACACTCCATTATCTGGAGCTGGCGCAAGTACATTTAGTGTCGCTTTCCCATCTGCAAACTTCACAACAAGTACTACAGCAACTGGAGCAGCGTTGACTCCCGGAACATGGGCAATTGTTGATGGCGTTAATTTATTAGGAAACTTATAGTCAAACCTCACAATTTTACATCAAACATCCTGAGAAATCAGGATGTTTTTTTTTGGTATGCTTTTTGAAATATATTTTGTATATTTACTATTCAAACTAATCTGATGGCAAAAAACTACTTTTATACAATTACTTTATTGGTTTTTTTATTTTCCCTTAGCGTTAGTGCTCAGGAAAATAAGCAACAACCAAGAACGCAAGAAACCGCTTCTATTGAAGGTTTAAGCTTGTACCCGAACCCCGTGAGTAATGGCAAAGTTTACATTTCTACGAAAAACGACTTGGATAAAGAAATAATTATCTTTGACGTATTAGGCAAAAAAGTACTTCAAACCACCATAAGCTCAAGAGAATTAAACGTTTCTAATCTATCTTCTGGTGTTTACATCATCAAGATTAATGAAAGAGAAGCCTCAGCAACTAGGAAATTAATTATACGGTAATTTAAAAAATAAATGCAAAAAGCTCCATTCCTATTGGGGCTTTTTGCATTTTTACTCTTACAGAATCAATCTCGTGATTCAAGTTTATACAATTCGGTTTTTGTTTTCCCTGATTTTTTTTGATTACTTTTGCAAAAAAAAATAGTTGATTACATCCTCCGATATATTTACCAGCTCCAGTCAAAAACAGTTTGAAAAAATTGTCTTAAAAGTATTTCGCTACCAATACGAAAACAACAAGGTATATCAGGAATTTTGTGATTTTTTAAAAACAGATCCTCATAAAGTGAAGTCTTTACAACAAATACCCTTTTTACCGATTCAGTTTTTTAAGAGTCATGAAGTGGTGTCAAATTCTAATCCTATACAAGAAACTTTTACCAGTAGCGGAACTACCGGAATGATTACCAGTAAACATTTGGTTACTGATGTTACTTTATATGAAGAAAGCTACCGCAAAGGATTTTCTGAATTTTATGGAAACATTGAAGATTATGTTGTTTTAGCTTTGCTTCCATCCTATTTGGAAAGGGAAGGTTCCTCATTAATTTATATGGTCAAGGATTTAATTGAACTCTCCAATCGTCCTGAAAGCGGTTTTTACTTGCACAATCATGACGAACTAATTTCCAAGCTTATCGCTTTAGATCGAGCCGGTCAAAATATCATTCTGATTGGTGTTACTTTTGCGCTATTAGATCTGATTGAAAAACACCAATTCCAATTACAGCATACTATTATTATGGAAACGGGCGGCATGAAAGGCAGACGCAAAGAAATGATTCGCGAAGAGTTGCATGAGCAGTTGTGTAAAGGATTTGGCGTTTCAGCCATTCATTCAGAATACGGGATGACCGAATTACTTTCGCAAGCGTATTCTTTAGGAAACGGCGTATTTGAATGCCCTTCTTGGATACAAATCCTCATTCGTGATACCGAAGATGCTTTGACCTATATTCCAGACGGAAAAACGGGCGGAATCAACGTGATTGATTTGGCCAACGTTAATTCCTGTTCTTTTATTGCTACGCAGGATTTGGGCAAAAAAAATCCCAACAACTCTTTCGAGGTATTGGGACGTTTTGATAATTCTGATATTCGAGGTTGTAATTTGATGGTTCTTTAAAGTTTTTTTGGTGATTTATCTATTCGGTTAACCAAATCAACGAGTAAACTTATTCATAAATATCTTTTCTGTGGCCTAAGTCGATAACATCAATTAGCAAAATATCATCGAAAATTTCATAAATAATTCTGTAATCTCCAACACGAATTCTATATCCTTTTCTTCCTGTCAATTTTCTATAACCTTGCGGTCGTGGATTTTCAGCTAAATCATATATTTGCTTTTTGATTGCAGAATAGTGAGGCTCATTAATTTTGATTAAAGCTTTCAAAACTTTATTTCTAAATTCGATAGTATAAGTCATTACTTCTCTAATTTGCGCTTTTCTTCAATAATTTTAAAAGCTTCATCTATAGAAATTCGATAACCCTCATCCTCTCTTTTGGCTTCATCATAAAGACGTATGTCTTCTAAATCTTCCAGTTTTTCAATCAATTTATTGTATTTTTTTATAGGTAACACAACAGCCGTTCTATTTCCCTTTTCGTCGGTCAAAAATTGAGTTTCCATAGTTTTTGTTATTTTACGTAAAGTTATAAAATTATTTAACCCGTATCACAAAATAGTTTTTCTTACCGCTTTGTAACAATACAAATTGATTGTTGATTAAATCTTTGTTCGAAAGCACAAAATCTTCGGTAACTTTTTCACGGTTTACAGAAATAGAATTAGCCGTCAAAGCGCGTCTAGCTTCACCATTTGATTTTAGAAATCCTGTTTTTTCGTTTAATACGTCAACTATATTAATTCCCGCTTCGATTTCTGCTCTGCTGATTTCCGCTTGAGGAACACCATCAAAAACATCTAAAAATGTTGCTTCGTCCAATTGCTTCAAATCATCTGCAGTAGAATTTCCGAACAAAATATTCGATGCTTTTATTGCATTTTCTAAATCTTCAGCTGAATGTACCATCACCGTAATTTCCTCGGCCAAACGTTTTTGTAACAAACGTAAATGTGGTGCTTCTCTATGTTTTTCAGTTAAAATTTCGATTTCTTCTTTGGATAAAAAAGTAAAAATTTTAATGTATTTTTCTGCATCAACATCTGAAGTATTCAGCCAATATTGGTAAAATTTATAAGGAGAAGTTCTAGCCGAATCCAACCAGATATTTCCACCTTCAGATTTTCCAAACTTGGTTCCATCCGCTTTTGTAATCAACGGACAAGTCAACGCATACGCTTTTCCACTGGCGATTCTGCGCACTAATTCGGTTCCCGTGGTGATATTTCCCCATTGGTCGCTTCCTCCCATTTGCAGCGTACAATTTTTTTCTCTGTACAAATGCAAAAAGTCATATCCTTGAACCAATTGGTACGTGAACTCTGTAAATGACATTCCTTCGGCAGCTTCAGAAGACAAACGTTTCTTCACAGAATCCTTTGCCATCATATAATTTACGGTAATATGTTTACCTACATCACGAATGAAATCCAGAAAAGAAAAGTTCTTCATCCAGTCGTAATTATTCACTAATTCTGCTGCATTAGCCGAATTAGAAGTAAAATCCAAGAAACGAGCCAATTGACCTTTTATAGCTTCTTGATTGTGACGTAAAGTCGCTTCGTCCAATAAATTTCTTTCATTCGATTTTCCTGACGGATCACCAATCATTCCTGTTGCACCACCTACTAACGCTAATGGCTTGTGTCCTGATAGTTGAAAATGTTTCAACAACATCACACCTACTAAATGTCCTATATGCAATGAATCGGCAGTTGGGTCAATTCCCACATACGCCACACGCATTTGTTCCATCAAATGTTCTTCTGTGCCAGGCATAACATCGTGGAGCATTCCTCTCCAAGTTACTTCTTCAATAAAATTCTTCATCTTTTTAATCAATTTACTTTCGTCAATTCAGCCTTTTAGGCTTCGTGTGCACAAAGATAAAATTTATTGTGGATTCGGTTATTTGTTTAATAGGTTATTCGAAAAAAATTATTCGTATTTTCGTAGCATGATTTTAGTCACAGGAGGAACTGGTTTAGTAGGCGCACATTTATTGCTTCATTTAATTGATCATGGCGAAAAAGTACGCGCTATTTATCGAAGTAATGCTTCTATAGAGAAAACCAAATCATTATTCTCCATCTATAAAAAGGAATTTCTATTTGACCAAATCGAATGGATTCAAGCAGACATTACCGAAGTTCCTTCCTTAGAAATCGCCTTTCAAAATATTGATATCGTGTACCATTGCGCCGCTTTAATTTCTTTTGATCCAAAAGACGAAGATATATTGCGAAAAACAAACATTGAGGGCACGGCAAATATTGTGAATTTTTGTATCGACTATCAAATCCAAAAACTTTGTTTTGTGAGTTCTATTGCCACATTAGGCGATTTATTACCGCATGAAAAACTCATCACTGAGGAAACCGAATGGAATCCAGAGAAGTACCACAGTGATTATGCTATTTCTAAATATGGTGCCGAAATGGAAATCTGGCGTGGACAACAAGAAGGTTTAGAAGTGATCATAGTAAATCCTGGAGTAATTCTTGGCCCTGGCTTCAGAGAGCAAGGTAGTGGACAACTTTTTACGAAAGTAAAAAAAGGATTTAAATTTTACACGAGGGGTTCAACTGGTTTTGTTGCTGTTTTTGACGTGGTATGCATGGCTTATCAATTGATGCAAAGCGAAACTAAAAACGAACGCTTTACTCTTATCTCGGAGAACATGGTCTTTCAAGACTTATTCAATAGCATTGCTGATTCTTTTAAGGTCAAAAAACCTTCACTTCACGCAACCCCTTTCTTAATGAAAGTTCTGTGGAGATTGGATTGGTTTTTTTCGAATATTTTGCAACAAAAAAGAAAATTATCTCGAGCTACTGCAACAGCATCCTATTCGAAAAATACCTATTCTAACCACAAGATAAAAGATCATTTAAAAACGGAATTTATAGACATTCATCAGTATATAAAAGAGATTTCAACGCTATAACAACACGATTCCTTAGTCTACTTTAGTAGTATCTTTAGCAAGTAAGGCTGGATTTTTCTTCTTTGATAGTAAAGGATTCTTTTTCTTTTTTTCCAAATTTACTAACGAATCAGCGCTTTTTTTCTTGGCATCCAACCGTTGTACAATCTGTTCAAACATCAACTTATAATCCTCGTAATCCGATGCGTAATACACATTACTTTTTGCAAATTGAAGGCTATCAATTTTATATTTTTTATAAATAAAATCTCTTGGATTTATTTTAAAGGTATCTAAGGAAGCTGGATTTTGATATTTTATGGCTTCTAAAATAGATAAATCAACCATAACATTGACCATAACGTCCTTCTCCACAAGCTGATCCGGCTTTTGAATCACTTCCTCCTTACAACTTACCAGAAGAATCAGCAGTACTATTACTGTTATTATTTTTCTCATCAAATAAAATTTTTATCTCTCGAATAATAATCGTTTCCCTGCGCGAACATCTTTTACTTTAAAAGCATTGTAAACCAATTGTCCGTTTACAAAAGTATGGGTAATTCTGGATTTAAACGTGAATCCTTCAAAAGGAGACCAACCACATTTAGCCAAAATATTTTCTTTTTTTACACTCCAAGGCAAACCTGAATTGACGATAACCAAATCCGCATAGTAGCCTTCTTTGATAAAGCCACGTTTTTCTATTTTGAAAATTTTAGCTGGATTATGACACATTTTCTCCACAATTTTCTCAACACTTATTTTCCCTTGATGATGAGCTTCAAACATAGCTACAACAGCGTGTTGAACTAGTGGCCCACCGGAAGGCGCATTCAAATAGGATTGTTTCTTTTCTTCTAAAGTGTGTGGTGCATGATCTGTAGCTATCACATCGATTCGATCATCCAGCAAGGCTTCCCAAAGTACTTTTCGATCATTTGCCGTTTTTACTGCTGGATTCCACTTGATAAGATTTCCTTTGGTAGCATAATCATCATTGGTAAACCACAAATGGTGAATACAAACTTCAGCTGTAATTTTTTTGTCTTCCAATGGAATTTTGTTCGAGAATAAATCCATTTCTTTGGCCGTCGAAAGATGAAATACATGCAAACGAGCACCTGTTTTCTTGGCAAGTGCAACTGCTTTGGATGATGAAATATAACAGGCCTCTTCACTTCGAATGAGATGATGAGCTGTAATGGGTACATCCTCTCCAAACTCAGCTTTGTATTTCTCTAAATTATTTTTTATGGTAGTTTCATCTTCACAGTGTACCGCAATTAGCATGGGTGTACTGGAAAATATTTTCTCTAAAGTAGCTTCATTATCCACCAACATATTGCCTGTTGAAGATCCTAAGAATATTTTGATTCCGGCAACATTCTTTGGATTTGTCTTTAAAACTTCCTCTAAATTATCATTGGTTGCACCCATCATAAACGAATAATTTGCATATGATTTTTGGGCAGCCAACTCGTATTTTTGTTCTAATATTTCTTGGGTAACCGCATTCGGAATCGTATTAGGCTGTTCGATATAAGAGGTAATTCCACCTGCAACTGCCGCCTTAGATTCGGACTCAATATCGCCTTTATACGTTAGTCCTGGTTCTCTAAAATGCACTTGGTCATCAATCGCACCAGGAATTAGATAATTACCTTCGGCGTCAATAATTTTACATTCGGATGACTTGGCACTAATACTTTCTGAAATTTCAACAATTAAGTCATTTTCAATTAACACATCGCCCTCAAAAATCACTCCTTCATTTACTATTTTGGCATTCTTAATTAAAACCCTGTTCATTGTATTCTTTTTCTTATAATGAGTTGACTAATCTTTTTAATCTAAGTGCAATAACTCCAAAAACAGCTTCAACGATTATTGAATTACTCATTTTGGATTGTCCTTTCGTCCGATCGGTAAAAATTATGGGAACCTCAACAATCTGAAACTTTTTACAATACGTTCTGTATTTCATTTCAATTTGAAAAGCGTACCCCACAAATTTAATCTTATCTAAATTTATATCTTCTAGAACTTTTCTTTTGTAACAAACAAACCCAGCAGTAGCATCATGAATTTTCATACCCGTAATCATTCGGACATATACAGAGGCAAAATAGGACATTAAGACCCTACTCAATGGCCAGTTTACAACATTTACACCGGTCACATAACGAGAACCAATGGCTAAGTCGGCATCGCCAAAATGAGATGCACTGTACAATTTTTCTAAATCATTGGGATTATGGGAAAAATCAGCATCCATTTCAAAAACATAATCATACTTATGATTCAAGGCCCATCTGAATCCATGAACATAAGCGGTACCTAAACCTGACTTTTTGTTTCTTTTTTCCAAAAACAATCTACCCTCAAATTCTGATTGAAGTAAAACAACCTTATCAGCAGTGTGATCCGGCGAATTATCATCAATTATTAGAACGTGAAAAGATTTTTTTTGCGAAAGCACCGATCGAATAATGCTTTCAATATTTTCAATTTCGTTATAGGTTGGAATTATAACAATACAATCATTCATATTTCGACTAATTTCACGGCAAAAGTAAACTTTTTATGCCATTTGAACCTTAATAAAATTATAATAAAAAGAATGATAGAAAAATTAGTAATTTTGCCGTGTTATGATCGAAACTATACTTCATCCCAGAATAACGGACAGCAAAGACTGGGCAACAGTTCTATTTGTACTGTCATTTGCTATTGTTGCCATTACTAAATCTGTATTCGAAAATCGATTTGGTGATTTTGCCAACCTGCTTTTTTCTAATAAATATACCAAAGTATATAGAGACAGCGCTCATTTAAGAAGTGGCTTTACCCTTGGTTTGTTTTTCGTTCAGGTCATTTCCCTTGCTTTTTTTATTCAAATATCGTTGAGTTATTTTGGTTACGTCTCAAAAACAGATTGGCTGCTTTACATTCAGATATTCACGTTCTTAGTTTTCTTTATCCTATCTAAATATTTGATTGAAAAAATAATAGCTACATCCTTTAATATTGAGGAATTTATGGAGCAGTTTAACCTGCAAAAGGTGACTTACAGAACCTATATTGGATTATTCATACTGCCTTTTAATATTATTTTGTTTTATTACGACTCCTTTTCAAGAAATATTCCTCTAGTTATTATTGCCATAATACTAGTAATCAATGTTTTGACTTATTTGATTTCAATAAAAAATTATCAAAATTTAATATTCGGTAAGTTGTTTTATTTTATTTTATATCTTTGCGCTCTCGAAATAGCTCCCTATTATTTTATGTATTATTGGTTTACAAAAGGGAGTGCTTAGAAAACGTCATATATGAAAGTGAAAACAATTTTGGTGTCACAACCTGAGCCTAAGGTGGAAAATTCACCTTACTTTGAACTTCAACAAAAGCATAAAGTAAAAATTGATTTCAGACCTTTTATTCATGTAGAAGGAGTTAATGCCAAGGAGATTAGACTTCAAAAAATTGATCTTAACCATTACACAGCGATTATTTTAACAAGTAAAAATGCTGTTGATCACTTTTTTAGAGTAGCGGATGAAATGCGCTTTAAAGTTCCTGAAGGATTAAAATATTTCTGTCAATCAGAAGCTATCGCTTTTTATCTTCAAAAATACGTAGTGTATCGAAAACGTAAAATCTATGTTGGACCAAAAGATTTTGCCGATTTATCTCCACTAATAAAAAAATATAAAGACGAAAAATTCTTATTACCTGCTTCAGATCAATTAAATGCTGATGCGCCTATGACGTTAAATGCTTTAAAAGTAGACTGGACGCCAGCTGTATTTTACAGAACGGTGATGAGTGATTTATCTGATTTAGCCGATGTATATTATGACGTTTTGGCTTTCTTTAGTCCAACCGGAATAAAATCATTGTTTATGAACTTTCCAGATTTCGAACAAAATAATACTCGAATTGCAGTTTTTGGAAGTACGACACAAAAAGAAGCGTTGGATCACGGTTTAAGAGTAGACATTCTTGCCCCAACTCCAGCAACACCTTCGATGACTATGGCTTTGGAAAAGTACATTGCCGAAGTTAATAAGGGAAAATAAAAAACTACTTTCTACCTATACAAAAGCCATTCGCAATCCGAATGGCTTTTTTTGCTTAAATTATAAATCAGATGGCTTATTATCTACACTAATCGTTTTTTACTTAAATTTGATTTCCAATTCAAACTAAGCTCCATATTTTAGTTTAAAATAACAACTTATGAAAATCAATTCCCTAATCGTAGAAATTGACGGCATCGATAAAGAAATTTTGAGAGATCTAATGGAAGATGCCCGAAAACCAATTCTTCAAATTGCCAATAAAATAGGCATTTCAGGAGCCGCAATTCATCAACGTTTGAGAAAACTGGAACAATCTGGTGTGATTTCGGGATCTAAGTTTACGGTAAACAACAAAATTTTAGGATACAATACGATGGCTTTTGTTGGGATTTATTTAGACAAAGCTGCCAGAAATCCAGAGGCCGTAAGAGATTTAAAGAAAATTCCTGAAGTATTGGAATGCCATTACACCACGGGAAACTGGTCGATTCTAATAAAAATTATTTGTCGCGATAACGAGCATTTAATGCAGTTACTCAATACTAAAATCCAAGCGATAGAGGGCGTTTCCAGAACAGAAACCTTCATTTCATTAGACCAACAAATCGACCGACAGATTCAATTATAGTTTTTTTAGTTTTTTGACAGAAAAAATCCGCCTTGTTTTCACAAGACGGATTATATATTTCCTTCAAAAAGTGTTAATCTCTTCTACTTCCGCCCATATAAATAGAAACGTAATACAGTAGCGTGGCAATAGAACCTAAAGCAGCCACTACATAGGTTCTGGCAGCCCATTTTAGGGAATCTTTAGCTCCTGCTTGTTCTTGTTGCGTCAGCATTCTTTTGTTCTCTAACCAAGCTAATGCACGATGACTCGCATCATACTCGACCGGTAACGTAACTATCGAAAACAAAGTGGTTGCTGCAAAAATGATGATTCCAATCAACAATAATGATGGGAAAGTTTTCATCATCAAGATTCCTCCAAGCAAAATCCATTGCATGTATGTGGAAGCCACATTCACTACTGGCACTAATTTAGAGCGCATCGTAAGCCATTGGTAGCCTACCGCATGTTGTACGGCGTGACCACATTCATGTGCTGCAACAGCAGCAGCAGCGGCATTTCGTTGGTTATAAACCGCTTCACTCAAGTTCACCGTTTTATCTACCGGATTGTAATGATCCGTCAAACGTCCCGGAGTAGAGATCACTCTTACGTCCCGAATTCCGTTATCAGCAAGCATTTTTTCGGCAATTTCAGCGCCTGACATTCCGTTTTGTAATTGTAATTTAGAATAATGTTCAAATTTACTTTTTAGTCTTGAACTAACTAACCAGCTGAAAAGCATAATGGCTCCGGCAAGAATCAAATAACCCATTCCCATATTTTTGTTTTTTAAGTGTAATGTTTAAAGTTATGAAAGAAATAGCAAAATCTGAACCAATTTTTTAAAATGTCAATTTGGCATTAGGGAAATGGAACACGGATAACGCAGATAAAACGGATTTGCGCAGATTATTTGATTGTTAAGATTGTGATTGTAGAGACGCACTGCAGTGCGTCTCTACGGTGCGTCTCTACAAAATCATTAAAAAATTTATCCCACCAAATTGATGATTTTTCCCGGAACGATAATCACCTTATTAGGTATTCTGCCTTCTAATTGTTTGATGGTTCTTTCGTCTTTCATTACGATTTCCTCGATTTGTTCCTTGGTTAAATCCAAAGGTAAAACCATCGTGAAACGCATTTTTCCGTTGAAAGAAACTGGATATTCCTTTTCGCTCTCCACTAAATATTTAGCTTCAAAAGCAGGAAAAACAACTGTCGCAATCGAACCTGCATTTCCTAGTAACGACCATAATTCTTCGGCGATGTGTGGTGCGTAAGGTGAAATCACAATGGCTAATGGCTCCAAGATTGCACGAGAATGACAGTTTTGAGTTGACAATTCATTCACACAAATCATAAATTGAGAAACCGACGTATTAAAAGAGAAACCTTCAATATCTTCTGCTACTTTTTTGATAGTTTTGTGCAATGATTTCAAGTTGTCTTTGGTTGGTGCGTCATTAGAAACAATCAAACCATTATCATCAAAATACAAACGACACAGTTTTTTCAAGAATCCAAAAACTCCAGAAATTCCTGCCGTGTTCCATGGTTTCGCTTGTTCCAAAGGTCCTAAAAACATTTCATACAAACGCAAGGTGTCTGCACCGTATTCATTACAAATATCATCAGGCGTTACCACATTGTATTTCGATTTCGACATTTTTTCGATTTCGCGACCGACTATGTGTTTTCCGTTTTCTTCGGTAATAAAAATTGCATCTTTATAATCTTCTCTCCAAGCTTTAAATCTTTCAATATCTAATTCATCTGAAGCATTAACAAAATTAACATCTGAATGTATCTTATTAATAGAATCGTTATACAATGTAATTTCAGTAGTTGAAGGACTTTTTTCAAGTACTTTTTTACTTAAATTATCTAAAACTTTATTGTTAAGCTTCTCATTATTATAATAAGCACCATCAAGTTTGAGTTCTACAAATAATCCGTTGTCTGCATTAATTTCCTTAAAAAAATTATTTAATTCTTTTACGTAATCATAAGATATAAATATCTTTCCTAAATTAGAACCTACATTATCGACTCCATTTAAATTCCTATCTCCAGTTACCGTTGTAATATCAAGTCTATGTACAAACGCGCTCATCCCCAAAATCATTCCCTGATTAATCAGCTTTTTGAATGGCTCTTCGGTTGGTGCAAAACCTTTATCTTTTAGGAATTTATTCCAAAAACGGGAATACAATAAATGTCCGGTGGCGTGTTCGCTTCCGCCAATGTATAAATCAACACTTTCCCAATACGCAAGTGCGTCTTTGCTGGCAAACTCATTCTCATTGTGCGCATCCATATAACGCATCCAATACCATGAACTTCCCGCCCAACCGGGCATCGTGTTCAATTCTAAAGGAAATATGGTTTGACCCTCGACTGCGCTCGGGTTGACAAGATCAGTAGAAACAACTTTATTATTAACACTATCCCAAGCCCAAACCGTAGCGTTTCCTAAAGGCGGTAAACCGTCTTCAGTTGGTAAATATTTCTCCACTTCCGGCAAGATGATTGGCAAATGTTGCGCATCAATCATTTGCGGCAAACCATTCACATAATATACAGGAAACGGTTCTCCCCAATAACGCTGGCGAGAGAAAACGGCATCACGCAAACGGTAATTGATTTTTCCCTTTCCGTGATTGATTTCTTCCAATGCTGCAATTACTTTTTGAGTTCCTTTTTTGTAATCTAATCCATTTAGAAAATCAGAATCTACTAATTGAAAACCTTCTTTGGCTCCATAAGCAGCTTCAGATATATCTTTGTCGAAAATATTTTTAATGCCTGACATACCTTGTTGCCCTTTGAAGAAATTCGCAAAAGCGTAATCTCTTTCGTCTCCACAAGGAACCGCCATAACTGCGCCTGTTCCGTAACCCGCAAGGACATAATCGCCAATCCAAACCGGAATTGGTTCTTTGGTAAACGGATGTTCTGCATACGCTCCTGTAAATACTCCAGAAATAGTTTTTACATCGGCCATACGCTCTCTTTCGGAACGTTTTGACGTTTTTTCTATATAAGCATCCACTTCCGATTTTTGTTCTGCAGTTGTAATTTGTGAAACTAATTCGTGTTCCGGAGCCAATGTCATGAACGTAACTCCAAAAATTGTATCGGGACGTGTTGTAAACACATCGATAAATTGTTGCACGCTTTCGACTTTCGACTTTTGACTTTCGACTTTGAAAGAAACAGTCGCTCCAACTGATTTTCCAATCCAGTTTCTTTGACTTTCCTTGATACTTTCGCTCCAATCAATATCATTCAAACCTTGCAACAAACGTTCTGCATAAGCCGAAATTCGCATGCTCCATTGCGTCATTTTTTTTCGTACCACTGTAAAACCGCCACGTTCAGAAACACCATTTACAATTTCGTCATTTGCCAAAACGGTTCCTAATCCCGGGCACCAGTTTACTTCAGTCTCTGCTAAATACGTCAATCTGTATTGCAGCAAAATTTTCTCCTGCGTCTCTTTTGCGAAAGCACTCCATTCACTTGCTGAAAACCCTTCAATACTTTCATCACATACGGCGTTGACATTTGCGTTACCTTCTCTTTCGAAAATGGAAATCAAAGTCGAAACATCTTCCGCTTTATCGCTGTTTTTATTGTACCAAGAATTAAATAATTGGATAAAAATCCATTGTGTATGCTTGTAATAATCCGGATTTGAAGTTCGTACTTCTCTACTCCAATCAAATGAGAAACCTATTTTATCTAATTGTTTTCTGTAACCAGCAATTACATTTCCTTCTTTATCAACTCCACCATCAATATTTACTGAAGTAGTATCTTCGGGACGTTGACCCGTTTGTATCGCATACTGTTCCGCAGGCAATCCAAAACTGTCGTAACCCATGGGATGCAACACATTAAAACCTTGGTGTCTTTTGTATCTGGAATACACATCAGAGGCGATATATCCCAGCGGATGCCCTACGTGCAATCCCGCTCCAGATGGATAAGGAAACATGTCAAGTACATAATACTTAGGTTTTTCTGAGTTGTTTTCGGCTTTAAATGTTTGGTTTTCTAACCAATATTTTTGCCACTTGGCTTCAATTTCGTTTGGATTGTATTTCATAGTATAAGCTTCAGAGAAACTGGCTAAGTCAGTTCCTTTCATTTTTTCTGGCAATGATTATTTTCAAGTGCCAAATTTACGTTTATTGTACGAAAGTTGAAACTTTGAGCGTTATTAACTTTAAATAAAGAAATTCTTTATTATTTTTACCCAATAATTTTAGTAAACTATGAGTTCTTCCTTTGATAATTTTCAAAAACGCCGTTTAATTTCCTCTTATTTTTCAGTAGTACTAAGTGTATTCTTAGTTTTATTTCTACTGGGAATATTAGGCCTTTTCATTATAAATTCTAAAAAATTAGCCAACGATTTCAAAGAAAATATTGCCATGACGGTTTTTTTTAAAAATGAAGCCAAGGATAGTATTGTGAAAGCTTTTGGTACTCAATTAAAAGCAAGTCCTTTTGTAAAATCATACAAGTACGTTACCAAAGAAGATGCTGCTAAAGAACATACTGATATTATTGGTGAAGATTTCATGACCTTTCTAGGTGAAAACCCATTGCAGAATTCTTATGATATCCATTTAAAAGGAGATTATGTTATTAAAGATAGCATTACAAAAATAGAAGCTGGCCTGCACCAAAACACTATGATTTCAGATATTGTTTATGATAAACAATTGGTCAATTTAGTGAACGACAACATCAAAAAAGTGAGTATGTGGATTTTAATTATCAGCGGATTTCTAGCTGTTATAGCGGTCTTACTAATTAATAGTTCCTTACGCTTGTCCATCCATTCTAACCGATTTATTATTAAAACCATGCAAATGGTGGGAGCTACAAAATCATTTATTAGAAAACCTTTTGTGATGCGCAGCATCAAATTAGGAATGATTGGAGCTGCGCTAGCTGTTGTAGCACTTGTAGGAGTTTTAATTTACGTGGAAACTAGTTTTCCAAATCTTGGTATACTGGAAGACAAAGCAATGATTGGACTAGTATTACTAACGGTTTTAGGTATTGGGATACTAATCACGTGGTTAAGTACTTACTTTGCAACGCAACGTTTCTTGAATTTAAGAACAGATGACCTTTATTAATTTTAGAGTGTAGACAAACTATTTAGACTACAGATTTTAAAAAAAAGTATTAAAATTCAGCATAAATGAAAAATAACGAACAGCAACCCGAATTTCTTTTTGACAAAATAAACTACAAAATTCTACTGATTGGAATTGGAGTAATTGCCTTAGGATTTATTCTAATGTCGGGAGGCGGAAGTGACGATCCTAATGTGTTTAGTGAGGAAATCTTTAACTTCCGTAGAATTCGATTGGCGCCAACTACCGTTTTAATTGGTTTTGGAATTACCATTTATGCGATTCTTAAAAATCCAAAAAAAGCATAAATGAATATAATACAGGCTTTTTTAATTGCCATTATCGAAGGATTAACGGAATATCTTCCTGTCTCTTCAACTGCTCACATGGTTTTTATGAGTTCTTATTTTGGAATTCAAGAGGATGATTTTGTAAAACTATTTCAAGTTTCTATTCAGTTTGGAGCCATTTTGGCTGTTGTAGCTTTGTATTGGAAAAAATTTTTCGATTTCTCCAAATTCAACTTTTATATTAAACTTGTATTTGCTGTAATTCCAGCGTTGGTTTTAGGAAAGTTATTTGATGACAAGATTGAAGCCATCCTTGGTGATCCAATTCCTATTGCGATTGTATTGATACTGGGTGGGATTATTTTGCTTTTTATCGACAGTCGGTTTCAAAACCCAACAGTTATCAAAGAAGAAGACATCACTGTAAAGAAAGCAGTAATTATTGGTTTTTGGCAATGCTTGGCAATGATGCCAGGAACAAGTCGTTCTGCGGCTTCAATTATTGGAGGAATGCAACAAGGATTAACGCGTCATGTAGCAGCAGAATTCTCTTTCTTTTTAGCAGTTCCTACCATGATGGCCGTGACCTGTTATTCTGTATTCTTGAAAACATACGAAACCTCACAGATGAAAGGGTACGAATTGATTTTAAAATCAAATGAAAACATACAAATGTTCTTATTAGGAAATGTTATTGCTTTTATAGTTGCTGTACTAGCGATTAAATTTTTTATCGAAATCATTAAAAAATACGGTTTTAAACCTTGGGGTTGGTACCGCATAATAGTAGGAATATTTTTGTTGATTTACTTTTCATATTTTAAATAATTCCCTTTGAAAACAGCCGAAGACTACCAAAACGGACAAATTTTACTCATTGATAAACCTTTACATTGGAGTTCCTTTCAGGCGGTAAATAAATTGAAATATGCCCTAATTAATAAACTGGGACTTCCAAAGAAATTTAAGATTGGCCATGCCGGAACTTTAGATCCCTTGGCTACTGGATTATTATTAGTTTGCACCGGAAAATTTACCAAGAGAATTACCGAACTTCAGGGACAAGCGAAAGAATATACCGGAACATTCTTTATTGGTGCAACTACACCTTCCTATGATTTAGAAACCGAAATTGACCAAACCTTTCCAACGGAACATATTGACGAAAATCTAATTCATGAAACTTTAAAGCAATTTCTGGGCGAAATCGATCAAAAACCGCCGATTTATTCTGCTATAAAAAAAGATGGCGTTCGCTTGTATGAGCATGCTCGGGCAGGAGAAATCATTGAGATTGCCAGTAGAAAAACTACAATACATGAATTTGAAATTACCAAGATAGCACTTCCAATAATTGATTTTAGAGTGGTGTGCAGTAAGGGAACTTATATTCGTTCTTTGGCTTATGATTTTGGCAAAGCAATGCATTCCGGCTCTCACTTAACTGTTTTACGCCGAACTAAAATTGGTGACTATGATGTAAACAACGGTATAGATGTTGTTCAATTTGAAGCTAGCCTAATTGAAAGCACCTAATAATTTAAGAATTTCTATTCTTTTCGTTTTCCTGATCACCTGCTGTACTTTTTCGCAAAATGATAATCGCACTTACATACAATTTGACGTAGCCATACCTCTAAAAGGAAACCCAGATCGCGGAGAAATAGATCCCAATGGAAAGACGAATAAGTCTTGGTTCCTTCCTGATGGACTGAGTAGTAAAATAGGGTTTGGATTGCTTTACAAACAGTGGATTGCTTTAGGCATTCATTCCGGAATAGATTGGAAATGGTACGACAAACTAGTTATAGTTCCTGTTTATATTAATTTAAAATTAAGTCCAAAAATAGGAGACAATACCAGACTTGCGCTACAATTGGGCTCAGGAAAAGCAATTGCTCTGGGTCGCGGCGCTTTAACAGGAGGTTATAATAAAATAAGCTTGGGTGTACAAACTGCAGATAACCTCATTATATTCATTGAACTAAATCAATTTAAAATTCCTTTTGGCAATCTAAAAGAGAATGAAAGCATTAGTTTAGGTCTTTCTCTAATCACTTTTTAAAGTAAAATCCTTATCAAAACGCAAAAACACATGACAAATCCTGTAATTGAACTTGCGATGTGTTTTTTCTAAAAAAATTAAAGTAGTTTTAAACCATACTTTTTTTGTCTAACCGGCTACTGCCTTCTGTTAATAATTAGCTACGTCTTTACCTCCAAATAGTAAATAAGATAAATAATCATAAACCCTCTCAAATAAATTTTTCATAATGATGTTTTTTTAATTGTTATACAATAGTTAAACATCCATAAAAAAGTAAATCAAATAATAGACTTGGTTGGCAAAGAGCAATTTACGAAATTTTTCGCTGTATAAACATTTAAATTCGAGAAAATGTTAATAATTTAGGTTTGAAGGATCGTATTAATTCTTCCTTCAAATAAAATAGTGTTTGTTTTAAGCTTCGGAAATAAATTTAGCTTTCATCTTATGCATCTAATTCTAGCATTGCACCCACCAACTCATTTTGAGTAGTTATGCCTTTATCATGCAAATACCAAAGTTGCAAATTGGTTTTTAGTGTTTCATCGATAACTCCAAATTCTTTTTTATAATCCGCTACCAATTCTGCGGCAGCTTGCGGCCTTGGACCCCACTTTCCTAAAGCACTTCCTGTTTCTTTGTCTAAAAATACTACTATGGGAATTGCTTTTTTGTTATTAGTTAAAAACAAATTCATTAACTCTTCGTTTTCATCTCGCAGCACAATTCTCAATTCTATTTTGCCAGATTCCACTGCCATCTTATTCATGATAGGAAGCAATTGTGCAGCATCACCGCACCAACCTTCAGAAATTATCAACCAAATGTATTCTCCGTTTAGCGCCTTTAGTTGAGAGGTAGTTTCGTCTGTTATTTTTATCGTTTTGTCTAAACGGTTCATTCGGGTTTCATTCAACTCACTATAATGGGTTAAATCCTCTGATTGTTCGTTTCCGGTTGATTTTTTATCAAGCAATAAATCGGCAATTAATTTTCTATATTCTAAATAGGAATGACTATTAAACAATGCTTTAGCTATTGGAATTTTCATAGTGAATATTTTGTTTTTAACAAAGTTACCATAAATTTGAATTTTAATCATGACAAATATCACATTCAATTGGCCAAAAAGAGTAATTTTATAACAAATAGTTACAATGGATTTAAAAACAAAGTCGATAGGATTGGTACTTTCTGGCGGGGGCTCTAAAGGTTTAGCACACGCTGGAGTTATAAAATTTTTAGAAGAACAAAATATTAAGCCTTCGCAAATAGCAGGCACGAGTGCGGGATCCATTGTTGGTGCATTGTATGCTTGGGGAAAAACACCCGAAGAAATTTTGGAATTTTTCAAATCCATTTATCTTTTTCATTGGAAACACCTCACTTTTAAAAAAGCAGGACTAATTGATTCCGAATCCTTCCGCATTTATTTTCACAGTATTTTTGGAAATGCCGTTTTAAGCGATTTGAAAATTCCAATTCAAATTACAGCAACTGATATGGTTAGGGGAAAATTAAAAGTGTTTGGTCCTAAAATAAAAATCGTTGATGCTATTTTAGCCTCTTCTGCCTTTCCAGGAATTTTGTCGCCGTATGAGATCGAAGGGAGCATATATAGTGACGGCGGAATACTAAACCATTTCCCCACCGATATTCTGCAAGGACAATGTGATACAGTAATAGGAGTTTATGTAAGTCCAATCCAGAAAATTGAAGCCAAAGATTTGCGTTCTATCAAAGCGGTGACTACACGGGCTTTTGATATACTTTCGGCAAATTCAAATATGCATAAATTTAATATTTGCGACTGGGTTATAGAACCAAAGGATTTGTGTCTGTATAGCACCTTTGAAACCAGCAAAGTAAAGATGGATGCGGTTTTTACTATTGGCTATGAAGCCGCAAAAAAATCGTATGAAAAACTTAGTTTATAAAATTTAAGCAACATTATATTAAAAAAAAAAGAATATTCTATATTTGCACCAATCAACTCAACACACACATGAAATACAAAAGAATTCTTCTGAAACTAAGTGGCGAAGCTTTAATGGGCGACTTGCAATACGGAATTGACCCAAAAAGACTGGCTGAATATGCTGACGAAATCAAGCAAATTCATGACAAAGGAGTAGAAATAGCCATTGTAATAGGTGGTGGAAATATTTTTAGAGGAGTTGCCGGAGCCAGTGCAGGAATGGATCGAGTTCAAGGAGATTATATGGGAATGCTAGCCACTGTTATCAATGGGATGGCATTACAAGGAGCACTGGAAGAAAAAGGGATGAAAACCCGTTTGCAAACGGCATTGAAAATGGAATCCATAGCAGAACCTTACATTAAAAGAAGAGCAGATCGTCATCTTGAAAAAGGAAGAATTGTGATTTTTGGCGCAGGTACAGGAAATCCCTATTTTACAACAGATACCGCTGCTGTTTTACGCGGTATAGAAATCAATGCTAATGTAATCCTAAAAGGAACTCGTGTAGATGGAGTGTATGATTGTGATCCGGAAAAAAATGCCGCAGCGATTAAATTTGATACGATCACCTTTGATGACGTACTTAAAAAAGGATTGAATGTAATGGATACCACTGCATTTACCTTGAGCCAGGAAAACAAATTACCAATCGTAGTTTTCGACATGAACAAGGTAGGAAATCTATTGAAAATTTGTGCAGGAGAAAACATAGGAACCATAGTAAATATATAGCCCCTAAATTCTAAAGAGGGAAATCAAAATTTAAAAAAATGACTGAAGAAATTGAATTTATTTTAGATAGCACCAAAGAATCCATGACGGGTTCAATTGCGCATTTAGAAAAAGAATTTTTGAATATTCGTGCCGGAAAAGCATCTCCAGCCATGCTTGGAAGTGTTTTTGTAGATTATTATGGATCTGCTACACCGCTATCTCAAGTTTCAAAAATTAGTGTTCCAGATGCTAGAACTATTACTTTACAGCCTTTTGAAAAAAACATGCTGCAAGTCATTGAAAAAGCAATTATGATTGCAAACATTGGTTTTAATCCAATGAACAATGGCGATGTAATTATCATTAGCGTTCCCGCATTGACAGAGGAAAGAAGACGCGATCTAGCAAAACAAGCCAAAGTTGAAGCAGAAGATGCTAAAGTGGGTATTCGAAATGCCAGAAAAGATGCCAATACCGAAATCAAAAAACTGGAAAAAGACGGGACTTCAGAGGACATTTGCAAATCTGCCGAAGATGAAGTTCAAAACTTAACCAATACGTTTATTCGTAAAATTGATGAACTTTTAGTGGTGAAAGAAGCTGAAATCATGAAGGTGTAATCATAACCAAATATACTTTAAAACCGTCTTGTTGATTTACGAGAGGGTTTTTTTTTGCTTAAATATCACTAAAAGTGGGTATTGTAACTTGTGAAATATTTCCTATTTTTATGAAATATTAACATCTAAAAATTTTATGAAAACAAACAAACAAACAAACAGCTAAAAAACTATTTATGCAGGACAACTATCCTTAGCTTGGTTTTAATTTTACTTAGTTGTAGTGAAGATTTATATGAGGAAAATATTGATGCTTCAATTGGCAAAGCAACTATTACTGAAATGAAATTTGAAGAGCTTTTGGCAAAAGATTCTAAATTTAAAGACTTAGTTGAAAAAGTAGGTGGAAATTTGATTACAAAAAAAAATGCGTTCAAAATACAAAATGATTTTATCATCACTAACGACAATGTAAAAAAAATTAAATTAAACAATATTATTTCTTATACAATGGCGATAAAAAGAAACAATGTTTCTGATAATTTAAGTTTTGAAAATTTAGTTATACAAGAAGAAATTAATACTAATCCAAGAGCATACATTTTAAAATATATACCTAATAATATTATATTATCAGAAGGTCAATTATTGAATTTTGAAGGTAAAATTCAAATGAATCGTTTAGAAAAAGCACCTAAATTTAATAACAACAAACCACAGAACCGAACCACAGAATCAGAATGTTTCGTATATGTAGACCAATTATGGTGTTCAGCACCTTATCAAGGTAGTACACAACATCATTTACCCGGTGCGTCGTGTAAAGTTTCAACCCTCTATATAAGAACAGTTAAAGTATTAACACCTGATGCATGTGGTAGTACTGGTGGTGGTGGAACAAGTGGTTCAACAGGAAGTGATGGTGGTTTTGGCGATCCCTACGGTATAGGAGGCGGTGGCGGCTACGACAACAGTGATTACCCAACAGAGGATGCATATACAGAGAATTATCAACAATATATTACAGTCCCTATATTGAGTGCAGAAAATAGTTTTGATATAAAGAATACTTTGATTTTTTATAACAGTCTTTCTTTTCAGCAGCAACAATGGGCTATTGACAACCCTAATTCATACAATCAAATTATCCAATATCAAATAGACAACAAATGGAGCGATGAAAGTAAAGAATTTTCTATACAAATAATAACACCATTAAGTGGAGACTCTTCATTAAAAATCGATATTGAGTCTTCTTTTAAATCACCAATGAATATTGATTGTTCAAGTATTCCCTATGACCCTACAAAACCCGAAAATCAGAAGTTCAATGAATTATTCAAGGCATTAAAAACGTCTGCTGAATTTAAAAAACTGTTTTTAGATATTTTCCACGATAGTAAACGATTTAATGTTAAATTTGAAATAGCCGATCGAGTATATGAAGATAATAATTCTAGTAAACCAGAAGTTAATGCTACCACAAGTGAAGATCCAGTTACAAAAAATTTGACAATAAAAATTAGTAAACAAATATTAATTTCAGGATCAACAAGATCCCAAACCAATATTGAAAATACAAAAACAATATTACATGAATGCATTCATGCTTATCTTTTTTCAAAAGCTGCTAATCCTGCTGTGGGGGTTACTTTTGTTAAAACTTTAAATAATAAATATCCTACTCCTGATGAACAACACAATTTCATGTATGATAAAATGATACCTACTATGCAAAAAGTTCTTAGCGAAGTAAGAGATTTAGTAACGACTATACCAAAAAGAACTATCCTAGAAGAGTATACAATGCATCCAACAACAAATCCATTGGCTTCTATTCCATTTAATTGGGCTGATTATTATCGTTATTTAAGTTTAAGCGGATTAGATGAAACCGACTGTTTTAAACAGGATTTTCAAAATCCTTCAGATGCTCTGAGGTTACACCAAAATTATATTGATGCTGGTAAAACTGAATTAGACCGTTAACTTAAAGTATAATAAGATGAAAAAATTAGCCTTTTTAATTATATTTTTTTGCTATTCTCATAGTCATGCACAAGATATTGAGTATATCAAAAAACTTGACACTGTTTACGTAAAGTTTAAACAATCTGTTAATCAGACGAAACAGGGTTCGGCAGATTATCGTTTTTATACAATTACGCTTGATAAAATTCAAGACGAAGGTTCTTTATATTTTACTAAACCTGATTTTAAAGATAATTCAACAGAGACAGCTAAAAAATATTTGCCTAGAATCGAAAAGAAATCTTTTCTGAAGAAGCATAAAAACAATATTGTTGGAATAGATTTTTTTCAAAAATACGGTATTAAAAAAAGCACATACGACGCTTTTTCTGTAAATAGTGTAATTTACATCATTGATTGTGATGAACGAAAAAAAGACAAAATTTCTTTGTATAGAGTTTCAATGTCGAGTTCTTATCGTATGGGAGAATAAAACAGTATTAGGTTATGTTGACGAAATTACCCCCAGCTGGAGCAATCGACTCGCTCGTGATGCTTGTTATGGATTAATATGATTTTGATTTATGGCTAGGTTTAAAAATTAAAGAATGTCACAATTTAGGTTGTCTTCACGAGCGAAACGCCCCGTGAGCTAGGGAAGTAGATGTTTCATATGAGATAATAATTAATAATCCTAACGGAACAATAATTTCAATAAAAAAGTTGTAATGGAAAAAATAGTAAATGATTAAAGTATTGAATTAATTATTTGGCAAATATTTTTAGTGATATTGGTCCTAATAATTGTTTATTTTTTAGTTAAACTTTATAAAAAATTTAACAACTTTTTAAATAAAGACAAATAGATTTATTTAAAAGAATTCAAAAAAAAGACAAGAAGGCGCAAACATGCAGTTACTGACAATTCTTGATGGCAAATGTAACCGAGGTTTACTTTAGTATTTAGCTTTCTTTTGAATTATGGTAAGATATGAATTGTTTTCACGACGGGGATGCTTACGCGAGATGGGACCAAAATCATGAAGTTTCAATTCCCATTAAATCATATAAAACCCGTTTTATTATCATGTAAACAGGACGGGTTTTTTGTTTTTAATGGGATTTTGCATAGATTGTTTTTGGACTTCAAAATTACTTCCGCTAGCGCGAGCGTCCCGCTCGTGATGCCTGTTATGGATTAATATAATTTTGGTTTGTGGTAGTGTTTAAAAATTAAAGCATGTGACAAAACAGATTGTGTTCACGAGCAATACGCTCGCGCGAGCTGGGGATATTTGCAAAACTGCCGAAGATGAAGTACAAAACTTGACCAACACTTTCATCCGTAAAATAGATG
Organism: Flavobacterium omnivorum; assembly: GCF_900099915.1. GTDB lineage: Bacteria > Bacteroidota > Bacteroidia > Flavobacteriales > Flavobacteriaceae > Flavobacterium > Flavobacterium omnivorum. The sequence continues at coordinate 166,071 of NZ_FNDB01000001.1, read as the reverse complement.
AACTTTTAGTGGTGAAAGAAGCTGAAATCATGAAGGTGTAATTACAGCTTCAATTATATTAAAAATGCGTCGTGCTAGAAACTCGACGCATTTTTTATTTAAAAAATTTAAAATGTCTTTTTAATGACTCGAAACAAATTTTAATCCAATAATCGAACTGATTAAAGTGGTAATAAAAAATATTCGCCAGAAATCAGCCGGTTCTTTGAATACAAAAATCCCAACCAATACGGTTCCCACAGCGCCAATTCCGGTCCACACGGCATAAGCGGTCCCTATGGGTAAGGTTTGTGTGGCTTTGTAAAGCAACACCATACTTATTGTCAAGCAAACCAAAAATCCGCCCAACCATAAGGTTGCTGTTGTCCCGGTGCTTTCTTTGGCTTTGCCTAAACAAGTGGCGAAACCCACTTCAAAAAGACCACCGATAATTAATAAAATCCAATTCATATTACTGTTTTAAAATTAGTACTGAAGGAACGTCGCTGAGCCAGACACTTCTGGAATCAACTAATTGTTTCCAACTTTCAAGACTAATTAACATTAAATCCTGTTGGTCTAAAAATTCCTTTTTAATAGTTTTATCCGTTATCAAACTAATGTTATTTGGATATTTTTGTTCCAATGAATCAATCGCACTCTTGATTACAAAATTAGTAGTAACAAACCCATTGACATCCAAAATAACAATTTTAGTATTATTGTTGTAAATTAATTTTTGAATATAATCAATCACAAACGAATCCTCTGGACTAAAAATTGGAATAAAAACATGTTTGACTTGTTGTAAATCTTTATCAATCAAAATCCCGATTGGCATTTTGGTTTTGGAAATAATCTGTCTGGTTCTTTCATCAAAAGGAGAATTTTCAAACAAGCCTTCTTTTCCGGTGAACTTATCAATTAAACGATCCGGATTGATTATTCTAGTTGTAAAACCGATTACTTTCCCAAGAATCGTACCTTCAAATATTGATTTCCCCAGACCTATCAATAACAAATCGTAATCGCCTTGATTGGCTACATCAGCAATCTCAGTTTCAATATCCATCGTTGCTTTAAAAATGGTGGTGATATCCTGTTTCAGCAGTTGCGACTCTTCCACAATGGGATAAAAACTATTTTTTTCTTTATCATCCATATTAAAAGTGTGCATCTCATCACTCAAAGACAAATGCATCACGGTAATACTGGAAGTGTTTTTCTGTTTTTTTATCAAACTATTGGCCAATCGCAATAACGATTTCCCTTTTTCGTTGTTTCCAAACGAAATTAAAATACGGTATTTATTCTGGTTTGTTGGTTCTATAATTTCAACACCATCTTTAGTTTTAAAGATGTAATTGATTAAATCTAAAGCTGGTCCCGTCATAAATGTGGTAACCAAAGCCATAATTACCATCATGGTGAACACTTCGGGAGTCAAAACTTTTAGTTCTAAACCGATGTTCAAGACAATCAATTCCATTAAACCTCTGGTGTTCATTAAGGCTCCAATGGTTAAGCTGTCACGCCAACTCTGTCCTACAAATTTGGCTGCCAAGGCACTTCCCAGAAATTTCCCTACTACAGCTACCAAAATAATAAAACCAGTAACTTTCCATAGATACGGATCATTGATCAGACCAATTTCAGTTTTTAAACCCGTGAATACAAAAAACAAAGGCAGTAAAAGTATCAAGGCTACGTCCTCTACTTTTTCTATGAAAATAGTTCTGAATTTTGGAACATCTGGCATAATAGCTCCTGCCATAAAAGCACCAAATAAGGCATGAATACCAATCACCTCAGTGGCATAAGATGAAATGATTAAAACGAGAAAAAAGATAGCTACAACCGGTTTGATAATAGTGTCTTTTGAACCATATAAATCTCCAATTCGCTTTAGAAATGGCTTTACAATATAAATCATGGCTATAACATAAAGCACTGCCAACATAATGATGTATAAAGAACTAACGAAAGTTCCTGCTTTGACAATGGCAATAACCACGGCCAAAATACACCATGCCGTAATATCATCGGCAGCGGCACAGGTAATGACAATAGCACCTAATTTCGTTTTATGAATTCCTCGTTCCTGCACGATTCTGGCCAAAACCGGAAAAGCGGTGATACTCAACGCAATTCCCATAAACAAACTAAAGGAAAGGAATTTAACACCTTCAGGAGCAAATCGATTGTACACAAAATATGCTAGTCCTATTCCAAGAGCAAAAGGAATTACGATACTCGCATGACTAATGACCACCGCTTCATTGGCTTTATTCTTCAGCACTTTTAAATCGAGTTCCATGCCGATGACGAACATAAAAAGGATTAATCCTATCTGACTTAAAAATTTTAAATTCCCTAAGGACTCAGCGGGAAATAAAGCTAGAGAAAATTCCGGAAAATACATTCCTAATAAAGACGGCCCGAGCACAATTCCAGCAATAATTTCCCCAATTACGGAGGGCTGGCCAATTTTCTTGAAAATCCATCCAAAAACACGGGCAACAAGTATTATGGTTATAATTTGGGCTAATAGAATAGCCAAAGGATCTTGAAAATTGTGTTGCATCGAAGTTAGAAAATCTCCCCAAGAACCCTTTCCGCTTTCAGGCGTGACAATTGTTTCAGCCACTTCTAAACGTTTCCCTTTCGTTATAATCCAATACATCAAAGCAGTAAAACCGCCTGTTACAATCAAATAAAAAACGGTGTTTTTATAATTCTTCATATACTATTTTATGTCAGCACTCTCAACTGTGAACCATGACGATGAGAATTCAAATGTATTAATTATATCTCAAAAAAATATTTAATTATAAATAAAATAAAGTGGCGTTCATATTGGCATTTACATCTAAAAAGTTTCCGTTAAAACAAATGATTTACAGCGGTTTTAACTACCTTTACCGCCGTTAAACAGGAAATATGATCAAGTGGTTTAGTTTAGGATTTTGGGAATTAATAGCTCGAATTGTCCTTAGAAATAGAATTTTAATGTTATCCATTATTGTTGTGATAACTGGGCTTTTAGCACTGCAATGGAAAAATATCCACTTCACTTTTACCGAAGCCAATTTATTACCGGATGATAATATTGTAAATATCGAGTACAACGCCTTTTTGAATAAATTTGGCGAAGAAGGAAATATGGTCATCATCGGTGTAAAAGATGACGCCATATTTACGCCAAAAGCATACGCTTCCTGGAGTAAAATGATGAATACGCTGAAAGGAGACAAAGCGGTTGATTTAGTTGTTTCACTAAATGATTTAAAGAAATTACAAAAAAATGATTCGCTGCAAACTTTCGAATTAGTCACTTTTGTGGACCAAAGCAAAACTGTTGACCCGGCATATCTTCAAAAAATAAAAAAAGAACTTTTCAATGATTTGCCTTTTTATGAAGGATTGCTTTTCAATAAAAGATCGGGAAGCATTCGCTCTGCTGTTTACATGGATAAGAAAATTGTAAACACGGCTGCCCGAAAAGATTTTGTTCTTGATAAATTAGTTCCCGCGGTTGAAACATTCGAAAAAGAAACCGGAATCGACCTGCGTGTTTCGGGAATGCCTTATATCCGAACACTGAATGCAAAAACCATTACTGATGAAATCAGCATCTTCATTGGAGCTTCATTATTAGTCACATCTCTGCTTTTCTTTTTCTTTTTTAGAAGTTTTAGAGCCACCTTAATATCAATGATTATCGTAATTATTGGCGTCATGTGGTCTTTTGGATTTTTAGGCTTATTGAATTACGAAATCACAGTTTTAACGGCTTTAGTTCCTTCATTAATCATTGTAATCGGGATTCCGAATTGTATTTTCCTGACCAATAAATACCATCAGGAATACAAAATTCACCACAATAAAGCCAAAGCATTACAGCGAGTTACTACCAAAGTAGGAATGGCAACCTTGATGACAAACCTCACCACAGCGATAGGCTTTGCTACTTTTGTCGCTTCTAACAACCAATTGTTATTAGAATTTGGAGTGGTGACTTCTATCAATATTATGGCACTTTTCTTTTTGTGTATCATTGTAATCCCTATTTTTCATAGTTACATTCCCGCACCAAAAGAGCGTCACATCGAGCATTTGGACCGTAATTACGTGAAGGTTTTCATGGATTGGATTCTGAGAAATGTAAAATACAATCGGTTTTCAATTTATGTCGTTTCGATTATTCTTCTTGTAATTAGCATTGTAGGAATCTATGAAATGCGTATTTCCGGCAGTTTGATTGAAGACATGCCGAAAAAAGAAGCCTTTTTTGAGGATATTGTTTTCTTCGAAAAAGAATTTGACGGCGTGATGCCGCTCGAAATTATGATTGACACCAAACGCAAAAAAGGAGTCATGAAATTATCTACGTTGAGGCGAATGGACGAACTGGAGAAAACTATTGACGAAATTCCGGAACTATCTAAACCTATTTCCATTGTGAATCTGGTAAAATATTCCAAACAGGCTTATTACAACGGAAACCCCGATTATTACGATTTACCAAGTTCACAAGAACAGTCGTTTATTTTGTCGTATGCTAAAAATGCGACGAAAAACTCGAAAGACAATCTGATGAAAAGTTACGTAGATTCCACGGGACAATTTGCCCGAATCACGACTTTTATGCGCGATGAAAACGGCGATAATATTGCCAAAATTGAAGCTGAAATTCGCAAGAAAGCAGATAAAATTTTCCCGCCAGATCAATACAAAGTCACCATAACCGGAAAAGCACTGGTTTTCCAGAAAGGAACCGGTTACCTGCTGGACAACTTACTTTCATCGCTGGCTTTCGCCTTTTTCCTGACCGCGCTTTTGATTGGTTTTATGTTCCGTTCATTCAAAATGGTACTCGTTTCCATCATTCCAAATTTATTACCGTTGATGCTAACTGCAGGAATTATGGGCTTTCTTGATATTCCGCTGAAACCGTCGACGATATTGGTTTTCGGAATTGCGTTTGGACTTTCGGTGGATGACACCGTGAGATTCCTGTCTCAATACCGTGAGGAATTAAAGAAAAACAACTGGAAAATCCGCAAATCCGTTTACGCCACATTTACGGATGCCGGCTTGAGCATGTTCTATACTTCTATCGTGTTGTTCTTTGGTTTTTCGGTATTTATGTTGTCCAGTTTTGGAGGAACAATCGCACTTGGTGGATTGATTTCACTGACATTATTGTTCGGGATGCTGTCTAATTTGATGTTACTACCGGCTTTGGTACTGACCTTGAATAAAACACTGGCTAACGAACAAGATTTTATCGAACCTAAAATTGATATCATCGAACCAAGCGATGCCGAAATTGATGATTTAGAGAAAAATAAGTAGCAGTTTTTGGAGCTTTTTCCCGCTATTCGTTGCAATCTTCCTGTTTTTTAAAGAAAAAACAGGAAGGATTTTCACTGCTATCGCGGCTATGGAATTGTGGAAACCTAGAAACTTGTTACTGTAACTCACATAAAATGACTTATCGTGGTGAGATTCCTCCTTCGTCGGCATGACAAATAAAGAATAGAAAGACAAAACGGTGCAGGAAATTCATTAGAATGTTTCTGAAAAACTCCCAAATACCTCCATTCGTTTAGCCCCGATAGCAGCGGCATCCTTTTACTTTTTTCTTTCAAAAGTAAAAGATATAGCGAATAGCGGGAAATAGCTCCTGATTACCCTATTTCTCGCAATGACTTTTCAAACAAATCATTTATATTTGCACTTCAGTCACGAGACAATTTTTAAAATCAATTATACACATAAAATGAGACATACAAAAGTTAAAGACTTACTAAACAGCACAACAACGCTTCATGAAGTGAATGCAAAAGGATGGGTGAGAACTTTTAGAAACAATCAATTTATTGCCTTAAACGATGGTTCGACCATTGATAATATTCAATGTGTTGTCGATTTTGAGAACACGCCAGACGAAACCTTGAAAAGAATTACGACTGGAGCTGCGATTTCTGTAACAGGAACATTGGTAGAAAGTAAAGGAGCCGGACAAAAATTTGAAATTCAAGTAGCTCAACTAGAAATCCTTGGAGACTCGGATGCAGAGAAGTTCCCGATACAACCCAAAAACAAACCGAGCTTGGATTTCTTGCGTGAAAATGCACATTTAAGAGTTCGTACTAATATGTTTGGAGCGATTATGAGAGTACGCTCCGTATTATCGTATGCGGTTCACAGTTATTTTCAAGAAAAAGGTTTTGTGTATGTGAATACGCCAATCATCACGGGATCGGATGCTGAAGGCGCTGGTGAAATGTTTAAAGTTACCGCTTTGCCATTTGACGGAACACCAAGAACAGAAGACGGAAAAGTGAATTACAAGGAAGATTTCTTCGGGAAAGAAACGAACTTAACGGTTTCGGGACAATTAGAAGGAGAAACTTTCGCCATGGCTTTGGGCCAAATTTATACTTTTGGACCAACATTTAGAGCCGAAAACTCAAATACTTCACGTCACCTTGCGGAATTTTGGATGATTGAGCCGGAAGTGGCTTTCAATGATTTGAATGACAATATGGATTTGGCTGAAGATTTTATTCAGTATGTAATCAAATACACTTTGGACAAATGTCCTGAGGATTTAAAATTCTTGGAAACGCGATTATTGGATGAAGAGAAATCAAAACCCGTTGCGGAAAGAAGTGAAATGCCGCTTTTGGAAAAATTAAATTTTGTTTTGGAAAACAATTTCAAACGAGTTTCATATACGGAAGCAATTGATATTTTAAGAGAATGTACGCCAAATAAAAAGAAAAAATTCAACTACATTATCAACGAATGGGGTGCTGATTTACAGTCAGAACACGAACGTTACTTGGTAGAGAAACACTTTAAATGTCCAGTAATCTTGTTTGATTACCCGGCAAATATCAAAGCATTTTACATGCGTTTGAACGAAGACGGAAAAACAGTTCGCGCCATGGATATTCTTTTCCCTGGAATTGGAGAAATCGTGGGAGGTTCTCAAAGAGAAGAGCGTTTTGATGTTTTGGTTGAAAAAATGAAAGCCTTAGGAATTGACGAAGAAGAATTATGGTGGTATCTTGATACCCGAAGATTTGGTTCAGCAGTTCACTCTGGTTTTGGACTTGGGTTCGAAAGATTGGTATTATTTGTAACAGGAATGACAAACATTCGCGACGTAATTCCTTTCCCGAGAACGCCAATGAATGCAGAATTCTAAAAATTTGTTTCAGATTTAAAGTTTAAAGTTGTTGAACGTTCTGCAACCTTAAACTTTAAACCTTAAACTTTTAAACAATAAAAATGCTAAAGCAATTTCTAAATTTAAAATTATCCCAGAAATTATCCCCTCAGCAAATACAGCTGATGAAGTTAATTCAATTGCCTACGCAAGCTTTTGAGCAACGACTACTCGAAGAAATGAATGAAAATCCAGCGCTTGAAACTGGAAAAGAAGAGGATGAGTACGAGAAAGACGAGTTCGAAAACGAAGATTTTGACGATTATGACGATGCCGAATCGGAGCGCATTGACGCTGAAGACATCAACATTGATGAATATTTAAGCAACGACGAAACGCCAGATTATAAAACACAGGCTAATAACTACAGCGATGACGATGATGATCGGGAAACGCCTTTTGCCGCGCCAGTGAGTTTTCATCAGGATTTAATCAATCAGTTGAATACTTTTATCTTGAATGATGAGGAGCGAGATATCGCTGAATTCCTTGTGGGAAGTATCGATGACATGGGGTATATCCGCAGAAGCGTTGCTGATATGGTAGACGATATGGCATTCACGCAAGGCATTTACACCGATGAGAAAATGGTGGAGAAAATGCTGCAAGTAATTCATGAACTGGAACCATCCGGCGTAGGCGCACAAGATTTACAGGAATGCTTGCTGTTACAACTAAAACATAAAACACCTACAGAATCCGTAGAACTAGCCACTGACATTATCGAAAATCAGTTTGATGCGTTTACCAAAAAGCATTACGACAAGCTGTTACAAAAATACAATGTTTCGAATGAGCAACTGAAAAAAGCCATTCATGAAATAGAGAAATTGAATCCAAAACCAGGCGGTTCTTTTACCGGAAACAATAAGGTAACTGAAAATGTAGTACCTGACTTTGCGATCCGAATTGTAGATGGTGAACTGGAACTCACCCTAAACGGACGCAATGCTCCTTCCCTGCACGTTTCCAAAGATTATCAGGAAATGATGCAAACCTACAAGGATTCCCGCGACAAATCAGCGCAGCAAAAAGATGCGGTGCAGTTTATCAAGCAAAAACTAGACTCTGCTAAATGGTTTATTGATGCGATTCGCCAGCGTCAAGAAACACTTTTTGTAACCATGAATGCGATTATGCATTATCAAGAAGAATTTTTCCTAGATGGTGATGAAACCAAGTTGAAACCGATGATCCTGAAAGATATTGCTGATATGGTGGGCCTCGACATTTCTACGATTTCACGTGTGGCAAACAGCAAGTATGTGGAAACGCCTTATGGGACAAAACTAATAAAGGAGTTCTTCTCAGAATCAATGAAGAACGATCAAGGAGAAGATGTTTCTACATTAGAAATTAAAAAAATTCTTCAGAACACCATTGAGGAAGAAGATAAGAAAAAACCACTACCAGACGATCAGTTAGCTGAAATTCTTAAAGAAAAAGGCTATCCTATCGCAAGAAGAACAATTGCAAAATACAGAGAACAACTCGATATTCCGGTAGCGAGAATGAGAAAGAAGATGTAAGACTGTTGATTTAGAAATACTAAAAGGGGAAATTTGTTTTGAAGCAAATTTCCCCTTTTTTATAAATTAACCCTTTCAGAGTTTTAAACTCTGAAAGGATTTCATATTTCAATCCAGTTCCGGCTCCCTCTCCTTTGGAGAGGGTTGGGGAGAGGATTTTATTTCTCCTCATCTTTGCGCATTGCATGATAATACGCAGCACGACTCAATGGTTCGTATTCTTCGGTTTCGCCGAGCATAACCAGTTTATCATTATCCGTTTTACGGAAACTATAATTAGCGAGATTTCCGGTACGAGTACAAACAGCGTGAACTTTAGTAACATATTCGGCAGTGGCCATTAATGCAGGCATTGGACCAAAAGGATTTCCCTTAAAATCCATATCTAATCCGGCAACAATTACCCTGATTCCCTGATTGGCCAAATCGTTGCAAATTTTGACAATTTCATCATCAAAAAACTGTGCTTCGTCAATACCTACCACATCACAACCTTGCGCCAAAATAGCAATATTTGCGGCAGCAGGAACAGGCGTAGAACGGATTTCATTGGCGTCATGAGATACGACCATTTCATCATCGTAGCGCGTATCAATTGCCGGTTTGAAAATTTCTACTTTTTGCTTGGCAAACTGCGCTCTTCTCAAACGACGGATCAATTCTTCGGTTTTACCCGAAAACATGGAGCCACAAATGACTTCAATCCAACCAAATTGTTCTTTATGATTTACTGTATTTTCGAGAAACATTTTGTATTTTTCTAACTTAAAAAATGAATAGTTTTTATTACTTTGTAATAAGCGAACCGACTTAAAAATTTTATACTTTTACGTCGTTTCAAAAGTATAAAATTTATATCAAATCGGAGATTCGCGAGCACTTATTTAAAAAAATAAAAAATTGCGATACAAAGAATCCCTTTTGTGGGTACAATATAAAAAGTAGTACTAAAACACATCAAAAAAGACCTGCCTAACACCCTATAATTTCAAAGTTATGAAAAAAAAATTGGAAGCCGATTTAATCAGCATTGCACACAGAATATTACAGCTAAAAAATAAATCTGACATCAATCAATTATATCTTGAAACACAGAAATTATACGAAAAACTTTCTGTCTTACGATTTGTTGACGAACATTTCAGTGAAGCAAAGCCAACTATTGGTATAACGGAAATTAGCAAAGCAATAGAATCTATTTATGATACAACTGAATCAGTTCACCCGGAAGCAGAAGTTGTAATTAAAGAAACTGCTGTAGAAGAAACTACTGAAATGACTTTGAAACAAAACGCAGAAACAACTCCTGTAGCAGCATCAAAACCAGTTGCAACAGCAGAAGAAAGTACTGTTGAAGCAGAGGAAATAGAGCCTCAACAAATTCCTGTAGCAGAAACAATTACGGAGGAAAACGTTGAAACGACTGTGGAGCAACCAGAAGTGGTAGTTGATAAAAACGAAGAAGTAGAAGAAGAAATATCGAAAACTATTGAGGAAGAAACTATTGAAGAAAAGGAACTAGTATTAGATACAGAACAAGAAATAAAAGAAGAAGCTCAGGAAAGTGATACTGCGATTGCACCTGCTTTTGAGTTATCACAGGAAAAAGAAGTACAAACTGAACTGGAAATACCAAAGAAAACAGAAGCTGTACAAATCTCTTTTGAAGATCTTTTAGGCGGCAATTATCACGATACTCTTTTTGTAAAAAAACAACAAGTAGATAATATTCCAACTGTAGTAGTCATTGAAGTTCCAAAAGACGATACAGCCACTGAAGCACCAAAATCAGCCCCTTTACAATCACAAATAGTCGAAAAGACAGAACCGAAAATAGTTTCTTTGAATGATAAATTAGCCAAAGGAATTAACATCGATTTAAATGACCGTCTGGCGTTTATAAAACATCTTTTTGGAAACAGCAGTGAAGATTACAACCGTGTTTTGAGCCAATTGATTACGTTTGATACCTTCTATGAAACTAGAGATTTTGTTCAAGAAATGGTAAAACCAGATTATAATAACTGGCAAGGAAAACAAGAGTATGAAGAACGTTTCATGGATATTATTGAGAAAAAATTCCTGTAAAATTCCTTCTATAGTATTGATTACGCATTTCAACAGTTTCTGATTTTATTGGAAATTTGTACTTAATTATTTTATCTATGTCAAAATTATATATCGTTCCTACGCCTATTGGCAACCTCGAAGACATGACTTTTCGGGCGATTCGGATTCTTAAGGAAGTAGATTTGATTCTCGCCGAAGACACGCGTACGAGCGGAAAATTATTAAAGCATTTCGATATTGGCACGCACATGTACAGCCATCACATGCACAACGAACATAAAACAATCGAAAATCTGATTTCGAGGTTGAAAGCTGGAGAAAATATCGCCTTAATTTCAGATGCAGGAACACCTGCAATTTCTGATCCCGGTTTTTTATTAACACGTGCTTGTGTTGAAAATGGAGTTGAAGTAGAATGTTTGCCTGGAGCCACGGCATTTGTACCTGCTTTAGTCAACAGTGGCCTACCTAATGACAAATTTATTTTCGAAGGATTTTTACCTGACAAAAAAGGCAAACAAACTCGTTATTTGGCTTTAGCCGATGAAACCCGTACCATGATTTTATATGTCTCTCCACATAAATTATTAAAAACATTGGCGGAATTCATCACTTATTTTGGAGAAAACAGACCGATTTGTGTGTGCAGAGAATTATCAAAACTACATGAAGAAAATGTTCGAGGAACGGTACGAGAAGTATTAAACCATTTTGAAAAAATAGCTCCACGAGGAGAAATTGTGGTGGTGATAGGTGGAAAAACAATAATCAAAGAGCCGAAAAAAAGGAAATTTTCGGAGGAAGAAGAATCATGAAAAAGGCAAAAGTTATTATAATAGGAGCTGGACTTTGCGGACTTTACACTGCTTTTTTACTTCAAAAAAAAGGTGTTGAACTTGTACTATTAGAGGCCAATACGAGAACTGGAGGCCGCATAAAAACTATCACTGGGACAACCGCTGTTACCATGGAAATGGGTGCGACTTGGTTTGGAAACCAACATAACCACCTTCTGGAAGTACTCAGATCGTTAGAAATCCCCTATTTTAAGCAACACACACAAGGCATTTCATTATTTGAAACCATGTCTTTTGTTCCACCACAGAAATTCGAAATTTCGGATTCTGAGGAACCTTCTTTTCGCATCGAAGGCGGAACTGAAACCTTAATTAAAAGATTAATTTCTGAAATCGGCATTCAAAACATTAAAAAAAATACCAAAATTACAGTAATAAAAGAGGAAAACAACCATTTAATCGTAACGGATTCTGACGGAAAAAGCTATTCCGCCGATAAGGTGATTAGCACTATTCCACCTAATTTGTTAGTGAACTCAGTGGTATTCGAACCTAATTTACCCGAAAATTTCACACAACTAGCCAAGAAAACGCATACTTGGATGGGTGAATCCATTAAAATCGCTGTGGAATATAAAACTCCTTTTTGGAAACAAAATAACTACTCTGGAACGTTATTCAGTCAAGCCAGTATTATTCAGGAAATGTACGACCACAGTACAGCTGATAATTCCGGTTTTGCGTTGAAAGGATTTTTAAACGGTGGAACCGCAGTACTTTCCATGGAGGAACGCAAAGAGAAAGTAATAGCGCAACTAACGACATTCTTTGGGCCAGAAGCTACGGATTATGTAGCCTATTATGAGAACGTTTGGCGGGAAGAACCACTTACATTTGAACCGTATGAGCAACTCGTATTAGCCCACCAAAACAACGGACATTCTCTTTTTAAAACACCGTTATTAAACGAAAAATTATATATTTCAGGCGCTGAAACCGCCACTCAAAACCCTGGTTATATGGACGGCGCTATTTTTGCCGCGAAAACAATTGCCTCACAATTCTAAACAATGAAAATCAATATGACTATAACTGCTTTCTTAGAAAAATTAACACAAACTCCTGAAGCAATAGTGTTTTCAGAAACCATTGCAACTATCGAAGAAAACTACGAATTTACTGCAACGGCATTTGAGAATGGTTTGCAACACAATGCAGCAGGAGAAAATTCAGGATCTTGTAAATTATTTGCTTTCGCCGAAATTCGAAATTTATCAGAAGCAGAAACATTAGCCTGTTTTGGAGCATATTACTTCGAAGATGTTCTGCAAAATCCAAACGGAACGGATCATCAAAACATTCGTAATTTCATAAAAACCGGTTGGGACGGAATTGCCTTTTACGGAAGTGCTTTAGTGTTGAAATAATAAGTTGTTATTTGTACGTAACAAAATATTGCAAAATTGTTATCTACAAATAACAAAATACGTTAAAAACGTTACTTATGCATTACATTTTTGAGTATATTTGTTGTCTAAAACAAACAAAATGGAAAATCTATTGCTGGAATTTCAACAGAAAATTATTAGAACCTCTTTAGACTTTCAGCGGTACTTGATGAAAGAAATTGATTGGAACAACCAGTTGGTTGCTATAAAAGGAGCAAGAGGTTCCGGCAAGACTACCTTGTTATTGCAATACGCAAAGCAACATCTGAACCTCAAAACAAGTTTATTTGTGAGTTTAGACCATTTATTTTTCATTGAAAATACTTTAATAGATTTGGCTAAAGATTTCTCTAAAATGGGAGGCAGTCATCTCCTTTTAGACGAAGTTCATAAATACCCCAACTGGTCGAGAGAGTTAAAGCTAATTTATGATGATGTTCCCGACTTGAAAGTAATATTCACCTCATCATCAATGTTAGAAATATATAAATCTGAATCTGATTTGAGCAGACGTGCTGTCAGTTATGATTTAAAAGAAATGTCTTTTAGAGAATTTATTGTTTTCGAAACGGGTCTAGTTTTGAAATCGCATACGTTAGAAGATCTATTAGAAAATCATACTGAAATTTCAAATTCACTTTTGCAACGCATAAAACCAATCCCGTTATTTATTAAATACCTCGAAATAGGCGCGTATCCATATTACAAGGAAAACAGTAAGTTATACCATCAAAAATTAATAAACACCATTAATTTAATAATTGAAGTTGACATTAATGCTGTAGACCACATCAGTTATGATTTGATTATGAAACTCAAAAAGCTCTTATTTGCCATAGCAACAAGCGCGCCTTTTACACCAAATATCACTAAATTAAGCGAAAGAATTGGCGCTTCCAGAGCAGTGCTGATTCAAGCTATAAAACAATTAGAAAGAGCGGGATTAGTAAACGAATTGTACCGCCCTACTAAAGGAATTGGCGTATTGACAAAACCCGAGAAACTATTCTTAAACAATACTAATTTGATGTTTGCACTCGCAAAAAATAATACCAATGTGGGTAATTTAAGAGAGACTTTTTTTGTAAATCAATTCAAAAATTTAGCTACAATACATTTAGCAGATCACGGCGATTTTTTGATCAATGAAAAATACACTTTTGAAATTGGAGGAAAAAACAAAACCCAAGTACAAATTCACAACGTAAAAAACAGTTACCTTGCTAAGGACAATATTGAGATTGGAGTTGGGAATATCATTCCTATTTGGCTCTTTGGCTTCTTATATTAATTATTCTAAATCATTTTCAAAAAGATCTTATCTTTTAATAGATGGCCGCCCGCAATCGATTCAATAAAAAAAATCTTTTTTAAATCCCTAAACCAAAAATAATATGCGTTGGACACTCAAACCAAAACCTTCAGAAGAAACTGTACAGCATTTAGCGACAGCGTTGAATGTAGAAGATTTTGTAGCCACTTTATTAGTCCAACGCGGCATTGAAACTTTCGATGAAGCTAAGGCATTTTTTCGCCCTTCCTTAGACCATTTACACGATCCATATCTCATGAAAGACATGGATAAAGCAGTCGAACGAATCGAGAAAGCGATTGAAAATGAGGAAAACATTCTTGTCTTTGGCGATTATGATGTGGACGGAACAACAGCGGTCTCCCTTGTTTCCTCCTATTTGAAAACCTACTACCCAAATGTGGCAACGTACATCCCCGATCGTTATGGAGAAGGTTATGGTATTTCATTCAAAGGTATTGACTTTGCTGACGACAATGGATTTTCACTCATTATTGCATTAGATTGTGGCATAAAATCCATTGATCATGTGGGCTACGCCAAAGCACGAAATATCGATTTTATCATTTGTGACCATCATAGACCTGGAGAATTCTTACCCGAAGCCGTTGCCGTTCTCGATCCAAAAAGGGATGACTGTACGTATCCTTATGATGAATTGTGCGGTTGTGGAATTGGTTTCAAATTAATTCAGGCTTTGGGCCAAAACCGAAATGAAACTATTGATGATTTGATTCCGTATCTGGATTTAGTTTCGGCTGCTATTGCTGCTGATATTGTACCAATGACTGGAGAAAATCGAGTATTAGCTTACTTTGGATTACAAGTCATCAATACTGATCCAAGACCGGGAATTAAAGCCATTATTCACCAAATAAAAAAACAAACCTTAGATATTACCGATGTTGTCTTCATCATTGCGCCCAGAATAAACGCGGCAGGACGCATCAAACACGGCAATCATGCGGTAGAATTATTAACCGAATTTGATTTTGAGCAAGCCCAACAATTTGCTTCAGAAATCGAGGCGTATAACTCGGAGCGAAAGGATTTAGACAAATTAATCACCAAAGAAGCATTAAAACAAATTGAGGAAAACAACGAGAAAGAACGTTTTACTTCCGTCGTTTTTCAAGAAGACTGGCATAAAGGCGTGATTGGAATTGTTGCTTCCAGATTGATTGAAACCTATTACCGTCCAACCCTAGTTTTTACCAAAAGTGGTGATAAATATGCTGCATCGGCACGTTCCGTGAAAGGATTTGATGTGTACAATGCACTCGAGGCGTGTACCGAGCATTTGGAGCAATTTGGAGGTCACATGTATGCTGCGGGAATGACGTTAAAAGAAGAAAATTACCAAATCTTCAAAGATGCTTTCGAAAAAGAAGTTGAAAGAACTATTCATCCGGACATGTTGACACCCGAAATTGCGGTTGATGCCGAAATTGATTTTGCTGATATTACACCAAAATTAATTCGGATTCTGAAACAATTTGAACCGTACGGACCACAAAATATGACTCCAATTTTCCTGACCAAAAACATCAAAGACACCGGTTATGGAAAACCTCTAGGACAAGAAGAGGAACACTTAAAACTTTTTATCAAACAAAACAATTCCGAAGGTCTTGCTGCAATTGGTTTTAATTTGGGAAACAAAATCGAACTGACTACGCATCAAAAACCTTTTCAAGCGGTCTATTGCATTGATGAAAACGAATGGAAAGGCAAATTTAGTTTGCAATTGCGATTGCGAGATATTAAAGAATGATTTATTTGTAATGAAAAGAAACGATCCTTATTCGGCACTGCGTTACAAAGAATTTAATATTTTTTTGTTATTGCGTTTTGCAATGGTTTTTGGCTGGTCGATGCAGTTTATTGTCATTGAATGGGAAGTATACAGTTTGACCAAAAATCCGTTATCATTAGGAATCATCGGATTAATGGAAGTCATTCCAGCGATTTCGATGGCTTTATTTGCTGGCCACATTGTGGATCAAAAAGAGAAAAAAGGATTACTTTTTAAATGTATTTTAGGGTTTTCAATCATTAGTTTGGGATTGTTTTTATTTACTTGGCCCCCTTTCATTAAAGACTTTTCTACCGAAACTATTTTATATTCCATTTACTTTTTCGTGTTTTTAGGAGGATTGGTACGTGCTTTTCTTGGCCCGACGATATTTTCTCTTTTAGCGTTGATTGTTCCTAAAAAATTATATCCCAATGCTGCCACTTGGAGCAGTTCGGTTTGGCAAATAAGTTCGGTTTTAGGTCCTGCAGTAGCAGGTTTTTCCATCAATTGGATTGGCGTTCATTGGTCCATGTCCATTGTTTTAGTATGTTCTCTTCTTGCTTTAACTGCCTTAACCCAAATAGCAACAAAACCTATTTTGAATCCAAAAATTGGGGAACCCATTATGGAAAGTTTGAAAGAAGGTGTGAAATTTGTGTTCAATAATAAGACGATTTTAGGCGCTTTATCACTGGATATGATTGCCGTTCTTTTTGGAGGAGCCGTTGCGTTGTTGCCCATTTTTGCTCAGGATATTTTAAAAGTAGGCCCGCAGGGATTTGGTGTCTTGAGAGCTGCTCCGGCTGTTGGCGCTTTTTTGATGCTGATAATTTCCGCATACATTCCCTTTACTAAAAATGCGGGTATGAAGCTGTTATCGGCCATTTTTGCGTTTGGGATTTGTATTATCGTTTTTGGGCTTTCGTCTATTTTTTGGTTGTCCGTTGCAGCCTTATTTTTTAGCGGTGTTTTTGATGGGATTTCGGTGGTGATACGGCAAACTATTTTGCAGCTTAAAACTCCCGATCACATGCGAGGCCGAGTTGCGGCTGTGAATTCTATATTTGTGGGTTCCTCTAATGAATTAGGTGCTTTTGAAAGCGGCTTAACGGCAAAGCTGATGGGAACTGTTAGCGCAGTGGTCTTTGGCGGAAGCATGACATTGATTACAGTATTTCTTACTGGTGCTGTATCGCCCACTTTTAGAAAACTGGACTTACAAAAAGATGTGGAGGAACACGAAAAGATCGAATAATAAATAGTTTTTTTTAGAAAAAACACTTCTTATTATCTTTCGATAAATTAATCTCAAGATTACTTACCGACTTTTTTTATGTCTTTTTTATGTCTTATTATTTAGAACAAATATAAATAATACTTATATTTGTTTCAAATTGATGACACATGCAAGAAATAAAACAAATATATCATAACAATTTAGGCACTGCTTTTTACTGGAGAAAAGACAATGATGTAGTATTGGACAAAGTCCAACTGGTTTTTAGAGAAATGGGTTTTTATTTTACCAAACAGGAACTGCAACTATTTAAGCGCTGTATTGAAGACAGCTATATCCAAAACAAATGTTGTGATGATTGTGAACTGAAGAACAAATGCCAAAAATTTTTACTAAAAACACCTTGTTCCCAAATTGATTTGGCCGTTTCCATGGAAGAATTAGATGCCGTAAAAGACTTGGTGGAAGGTACTTTGTTTAAAATAAAATTGGATGATTATTTGTATGGAGAGGGGATGAATTAGGGACTTGCTAATTATCATTTAACCTTTTTTTTATAAACACAAAGGAAATACTCTCACCTCCCTTGAAAGAAGCTTCCAGCATAACAAATTAGAAAGTATAATTGTGTGGAGTTTGTTCAACTAACTACTCTTTAATCTGATTGGTATTTTTCTCTTTGTAAACTTTGTACAAGAAAATCATTAAAAATAAAGCTCCAAGGATGATATTTCTATATGGTCCTTTATTGACTTCAAATGAAAAATCACCTAAGTCTACAGATAACAGCCCCATTAACAGCAATATTGATCCTAGTAAAAAAAAGAATTTAGATACTTTATTTTCAGTTTTCATAATTTAATTTTTACGATGATTTTAATACTTTTTAATCTCGAAATTCTTCCCATCAAAAACTCCGTATGTAAAATACGTAATCCAGTCACCCAGATTTACATACTCGGCATTTTCTCCCACGGTTACTTTCATAGGCAAATGGCGGTGTCCAAAAATAAGGTAATTGTAGTGTTTGGTTTCTAGTTTTCTTTTAGAATAAAGAATGAGCCATTCATTGTCCTCTCCAAGAAAGGTCACATCTTCATCGCCAGAAATGAGTTTGTTTTTTACGGAAAGGTATTGCGCCAGTTTCACGCCGATGTCCGGATGAATCCATCTAAAAAGCCATTTAAAAAACGGATTGGTAAATACCTTTTTCATGCGTTTGTATCCTAAATCACCTGGACCTTTTCCGTCGCCATGGCCAATAAGGAATGTTTTATCTCCAAAAGTGTATTCCTGATTGTCATGAAACACCGGAATATTTAATTCTTTCTGAAAGTAATCTTCCATCCATAAATCGTGATTTCCTACAAAGAAATAAATGGGGATTCCACTGTCTCTGATTTCAGCAAGTTTGCCAAGAACTCGAATAAAACCTTTGGGGACTACGGTTTTGTATTCGAACCAAAAATCAAATAAATCGCCCAACAGAAAAATAGCTTCTGCATTGCCTTTTATCTCGTCGAGCCAAGCTACGAATTTTTGTTCTCTCGGAAAACTCAGTTCGGGTGTTGGTGCGCCAAAATGCTGATCGGAGGCGAAATATATTTTTTTGTTATGGGGTAATTGCATGAAGTTACAGTATGGATTTCACATTATCACAGGCAAACCATTCTGCAAAAGAAGATTCAGTTTCCTGTAATTTTAGGGAAAAAAGAGTGATTCCTTGTGGTAATCTATTGATGATTCTTTGAGAAAAATCGACTACCATATTTTCGCTTGTTGGTTGGTAATCTACCAATATAACATGATGTCCGCGGGTCATTAATTCATTTGCCAATTCGATGTGCGGAGTAGTTGCGTTGAAAACAGTCGCATGGTCAAACTGATCTACAATTTCTTCTTTTACAATCTTCTTTAAATCCGTGAAGTCAATTACCATTCCATATTTTACATTGGAACGATCTGTAATTGGAGATCCAATTACGGTTACTGATAATTTATAACTATGTCCGTGAACATTTTTACATTTGCCGTCATAACCATATAAGGCATGTCCAGTTTCGAAACTAAATTGTTTTGTAATTCTGATATTGCTCATTAGATTTTAATTTTGATGCAAATTTAGTAAATAATTAAAGTTCTTTGTCTCTTTTTTTTGCACTAGTATACATCCAATAGGCTAGACCAATTAAAACAACGAAAGGAATAAAAGATCCAATAATAATACCAATTTGGTAACTATTGTCTGTAGCATTTTTAAATTTTTCTTCAATATTTACTTGTTGTACAAGCGTTAGAACTTTCATGATAAATTATTTTTTGAATTGTAATAATGCTTTTTTAGTAAAATCAGATAACACTAGTCTTCCAGAAATTGCAGCTCGTTCCACCAAAAGTGCCTCCCAATCTTGGGTTCCATCCCACAACACGTTCTTCATTTCGATTAAAGCATCTGGGTTATAACTGGACAATTTAGCACTGAAATTAGTAATGGCAATATCAAGAGCCTCAATAGATTCAAAAGTACTAGCATATAATCCTTTGGCGACGGCCCAGTCTGCTGATTTCCATTCTTCTGCTGCCAAAGTCATTTCGGACATCGCTGTCTTACCAATTTTTCTTGAGACTACAGGTTCTATGACAAAGGGACCAATACCAATTGCTAATTCAGACAGTTTTATTGAAGCATTTTTTGTAGCCAAAGTATAATCGCAAGCACAAGCAATTCCTACACCGCCTCCCACTGCCTTTCCTTGAATACGGCCAACAATAAGTTTAGAACAAGATCGCATAGCATTAATTAAATGGGCGAATCCAGAAAAAAATTGGGTTCCTTCTCCTTCGTTAGAAACCGACAAAAGTTCATCAAAGGAGGCTCCCGCACAAAAAGCTCCTGTTCCTTCACTTTGAATCACAATAAGTGTAATAGTGGGGTTAGCACTTAAATTATGAAACTCGGCTGTGAGTCTGTCTAGTAATTCTCTCGGAAAAGAATTACTTGCTGGATGACCAAAAGTTACCGTTGCAATTTTATTATCGAATGTTGTGAAGAGCGAGCCTGTTGGGTTTTCTGATACCATGCTGGGGATTTTGATGTAAAGTTAGAAAAAGTAACGGAGCATTTGACTTTTTTTCAAACAGAATAGATTTGTATTTTTGAAATTTGCATTTTGAGAAATTTATATGCTATCTTTGCTGTCAAGTTCGGGGGATTAGCTCATTTGGCTAGAGTGCTTGCCTGGCAGGCAAGAGGTGATCGGTTCGAATCCGATATTCTCCACCAGTAAAATCAAGCCTTACAGCAATGTGAGGCTTTTTTATTTTAAAGCCTATGTTTTATACTTATATCATTTTCTCTAATACTTTAGACAAATATTACACTGGTTCCTGTAAAAATATTAAAAATAGACTTAATGACCATTTAAATAGCAGAAGTGCTTACACAAAAGTGGCTAAAGATTGTATAATGGTTTATTTTGAAAGTTTTGATTCACGCTCATTGGCTGTACAAAGAGAAATGGAAATCAAAAAGAAGAAAAGTAGAAAATATATTGAATTTTTAATATCAAAAGAATCATCTGAATAGAGTGTCCCGAAAGCGTTCGGGAAGGTGACCGGTTCGAATCCGGTATTCTCCACAAACAAAAACCGTAAAATCTTTTAATTAAGAGTTTACGGTTTTTTATTTTTTGAAATTGTTTGATTGTGTTTCTGAGGTAAGAAAAACTATTTTGAATAGTCTATTTTCCCTACTTGACGCATCACGCGAACAATTTTATCTTTTCGTCGGTTGATGTAGGAGGAAGAACTAGTTGCCGAGTATTTTCGTGGATTGGGTAAAATTGCTGCGATTCCAGCTGCCTGCATCGGAGTGAGGCTGGAAGCTCCTTTTCTGTACCAATGTTCTGCAGCTGCTTGCGCTCCATACACCCCATTTCCCATTTCGATGCTGTTCAAGTACACTTCCATAATGCGTTCTTTACCCCAAATAATTTCTATCAAAACAGTGAAATAAGCCTCAAGGCCTTTTCTCAAATAACTTCTACCTTGCCAGAGAAATACATTCTTAGCGGTTTGCTGCGATATGGTACTTCCTCCTTTTATTCTTCGCCCTCGTTCGTTACTTTTATACGCTTTTTGCATCGCAACAAAATCAAAGCCATTGTGCTTCAAGAAAGTCCCATCTTCACTGGCGATTACAGCTTTTTGAAGATTCATGGAAATATTTTCAATTGGTTCCCAGTCGTGGCTAAAAAAAACTTCTTTCCCCGCAACCTTATTTTCAATTGCCCGAATCACCATTAATGGCGTAAACAAAACTGGAACAAATTTAAAAAACACGACAAAAAATAAAGAAAGTCCAAAGAACCAAATCAAGACTTTGAATAAAAAACGGGTTAGTTTACTCATAAAAGAAATAGGTTCTTTTTTAACGGGTTGTCTTGATTTTTTTGCTGTTATTTTTGTTGCCATTATACTAAATCTGCTAATTCTGTTCCAATTAAACTACCTATTGCCACGCCCATTCCGCCCAATCGCACACCACAATATACCGAATCAGATAGTTGTGAAACAATGGGGTTTTTACTGTTGCCAATACCCATGATTCCACTCCAACGGTGTGCAATTTGAAAATCCTGATTTGGCAAAATTACTTCTTTTAATAACTCTTCCAATTTTTTTTGGACGATTTCTGTTTGTCCAAATGCGGTCGTGTTTTCCGTCTCAAAATCTAGGTTTCTTCCTCCACCCAATAAAATCCGATCCCCAATATTTCTAAAATAATAATACCCTCGATCTAAATGAAATGTTCCACGTATATCTAAATTCTTAATCGGCTCTGTGATTAAAACCTGTGCTCTTGCAGGCTTAACTGCACCATTAGTTAATTCATTTGCAAAGCCATTCGTCGCAAAAAGTATTTTCTTGGAAGTGTAACTAAAATCACCCAGAGCGACTTCAACACTATTGCCTTTATCTAAATAGGAGGTGACTGTTTGTTGGTTTAAAATTAAAATATTTTCAGCAACTGCTTGTTTTAACAACGCCTGCATCATATTTCCAGTATCAATCTGGGCTTCAAATGGATTGAAAACTAAATATTCTTGTATGCCATTAAACCCAAAACGACCTACTTCTTTGGCAAAAACATCAGCTTTAAAAAGGGGTCTTAAAATTTCATTGATAAATGGTAATTTTCGAAGACAATCTTCGTAACTGCTTTCATCATCTTTTAAAAATAACTCATATCCGCCATACGGCTTAAAATCTATACTGTCATCACCAAGCCTATTTCGCAGCAATTGCAAACCTTTCCATCGTTTATGAACCAGATTTACCACTTCCTCCACTGCATGGGATTTTAAATCGTCTATAATTTCCGAAAGACTTCCAAAACAAGCGAATCCAGCATTTTTAGTACTGGCGCCTTGTGGCAACATTCCTTTTTCCAAGACTAGAATTTTACTTTGGGGGAATCTTTCGCGCAAGCGTAAAGCAGCGTGTAGACCAACAATTCCGCTTCCTACGATAGTATAATCTACATCAGTAAACCAGTTTTTCAACTCCCAATAGCTCAAATCCATATTCAAATATTTTTCATAAAAATAATAATTTTTTGGAGCTAATCCCGCTATCCGTTTCAATATTTTATTTTTTAAAGAAAAAAATAAAAGGATTTTCACTGCTATCGGGGCTAAAAAGCAAGTGTTAAAAACAAAAAAACATTAGATTAAATTGGCTAATTTTATCACTCGTAAAAAATCAATTACTAAAATGAAAAAAATACTATTTATACCCTTATTTATGATGAGTTTAACCGTTATGGCACAAAATGTAATGACACCAGAGCTGCTTTGGAAACTAGGAAGAGTGACTCCACTAGGCATTTCTAAGGATGGAAAAAATGTAGTTTATAAAGTAACCACCCCATCTGTTGCGGCAAATAAATCAGAAACTAAGTTCTACACTTTACCTGTAATTGGAGGCAATCCAACCGAGGTAAAAGATACTAAAGACCTACTCAAAGATAAAAACATTTCACTTGACGGGAAATATCTTGTTTACAATGAAGAGGTGAAAATAGAAAAAGTTTTAGGAAAAGATTTCTATCCGGAACTGGAAAAATCAGATGTTCAAATCTATGATGGATTGAATTACCGCCATTGGGACACTTGGAATGAAGGGAAATTCAATCATGTTTTTTACAAAGAAAACAAAGACGGTGCCGTAGGAATTGACATTCTAAAGGGCGAAAATTTTGACAGTCCACAAAAACCTTTTGGTGGAGACGAAGATTATATTTGGACACCAGACAGCAAGAGTATCCTTTATGTAAGCAAGAAAAAAGCAGGAACCAATTATGCAGTTTCTACAAACACTAATATCTTCGAATACAATCTGGAAACAGGAAAAACCATCAATAGAACCGAGGAAAACTTGGGATATGACACTGCTCCACAATTTTCTCCAACAGGGAATTTGACTTGGTTGCGAATGAAACAAGACGGTTATGAAGCCGATAAAAACGACCTAATCGTGAGTTTCAAAGGAATAAATATGAATTTAACGGCTAATTGGGACGGAACCGTAGATAATTTTATGTGGAGCGCTTATGGAAAAAAAGTATATTTTGTAGCGCCAATTGATGGTACAAAACAGTTATTTGAAGTTAATTTCCCGGGTGAAACTAAAATTATGATCACTGTTCGCCAAATCACTACTGGCGATTTTGACGTCACTGATTTAGTAGGTTTTTCAGATAATAACATCATTTTAACAAGAACCGACATGAATCATGCGGCGGAAATTTTTTCTTATAATCTAAAGAAAAATTCTTGGAAACAACTTTCTAATGTCAACACTGCAACGTATAATTCTTTGGCATTAAGCAAAACTGAAAAACGCTACGTGACGACAACCGACGGTAAAAAAATGTTGGTTTGGGTGGTTCTTCCACCAAATTTTGATGCCACAAAAAAATATCCAACTCTTTTATATTGTCAAGGTGGGCCACAATCTGCCTTAACACAATTTTATTCCTACCGATGGAATTTACAATTGATGGCCGCTAATGGGTATATCGTCGTAGCTCCAAACCGCCGCGGAATGCCCGGTCATGGTGTGGAATGGAACGAGCAAATTAGTAAAGACTGGGGCGGACAAGTTATGGACGATTACTTATCAGCAATAGATGCAGTGGCGGAGGAAAAATATGTTGATACAGGCCGTTTGGGCTGCATTGGTGCTAGTTATGGTGGATATTCTGTTTTCTATCTAGCCGGAATTCACAAAAACCGTTTCAAAACCTTTATTGCCCATGATGGCGTATTTAATACTCAAAGTATGTTTGGGACAACCGAAGAAGTTTTCTTTAGCAATTGGGATTTTGGTGGCGCGTATTGGGAGAAAGACAATGCGGCAGCCCAAAAAACCTATACGACGTTCAACCCAATGACTTTAGTAGAAAAATGGAATAAGCCTATTTTAATTATTCAAGGCGGCAAAGATTTTCGGGTGCCAGTAGGACAAGGACAAGAAGCTTTCCAAGCAGCTCAATTGCTTGGCTTAAAAAGCCGATTTCTGTATTTTCCAGAAGAAAATCACTGGGTGTTAAAACCACAAAACGCTCAAGTTTGGCAAGGTGAATTTTTTAAATGGCTGAAAGAGACCTTGTAATACCTATTTTACGAAAACTTCAAACCGCATTTCTAGTGCGGTTTTTTTGTAGAAATAACACTTTTTTGAATATCTTAACTTTAAAGCCTACTCTTATTTTTATCTTTGAAACATGGAAAATAAAAAAAGTTACATTCCTATAAAAGTTTTTATAAGCTACCTAGTTCTGGTGCTTCTTTTTGGAAGTGTCGCTTGGTTTTTATATTCTGAAAACAAAAGCTTTTCTAAAAACGAAAACCGATTTACGGAGAAAAACAGTTCTATTCTCAAGGTAAGTAATGTATTGTACGATTTGTACGAAACGGAGAGCATGGCCCGAATCGCCATTCAGTCAGAATCTGAAAAAGATTTCAAAGATTATGTAGCAAAGACTATAATACTGAAAGTTAACATTGATTCCTTGAAAGCAGTAGTTTCTACTTCATATCAAATCAAATTACTGGATAGCGTACAGGTATTATTATCCAAAAAAATTCAGAATATTCAGCAATTAAAAGCTATAAAAAATAAAACCGAAGATGAAGCTGCAGTCAGCAATGCCATCTCCGATTTAACTAAAATGGAGTCTTCAATGCGGAAACTTCAATTAGAAGACTTTGTAAAAAGCCCTGCAACGATGGGCAATTATGAGCGGAACGTACTCCAGAAATATGTTGCCTATTTAAATCAAAATATCCCGGACGACAGCACAAACACATTAAGTAAAAAAGCATCTGATTCTATTATATCGGTTTCAAAAATCTTGCTGAATCAAGTACAGAAAGAGACTGCAAATAAGAAAAAGTTATTGAATCTTGAGGAAAATAAATTACTTCAAAATGAACTTTCAATCTCGGATCAATTGAGGAAAGTCCTTGGAATTATAGAGAGAGAAATTATCTTAAACACAACCCAGATTTATTTAGGACGAGAAGCATCTTTAAAAAAAACGAATCAAATTGTTACTACCGCGGCAATAATTGGATTGCTGCTGACATTATTTTTTCTAATTTTAATTTTGAATGACTTTTCTAAAACGCAATCATACAAGAAACAATTAGAGACTGCTAGTTTGAAAGCTAGAAAATTACTAACTAGTAGGGAACAACTTATTTCGACAGTAAGCCATGATTTAAAAACACCATTAAGCACTATTATTGGCTATACAGAACTGCTGAGCAATTCAGATTTAAACACCAAGCAACTGTATTTTACAAAAAACATCAAGGGATCCTCCGACTATATCTCCAAGTTGGTACAAGACTTGTTGGATTTTACTCAAATTGAAGCAGGTAAAATTACCATTGAAAAAATCCCTTTTTCCTTACCTGATATCATAAATGAAGTCGGCAAAAGCATTCAATCCGTTTATCCGCAAAAACCAATACAGCTACTCCTTGATATAGACCCAACTTTGCAGCAAAGAATTGTTGGTGATCCTTTTCGACTGAGACAAATTTTGTCTAATGTCATAGGGAATGCATTTAAATTCACGGAAAAAGGATTCATAAAAGTTGAAGTCAAAGCAAATTTTGAAACTAATAAAATAACTATTCAAATTGAAGATTCAGGGATTGGTATTGCAGAAAAAAATCAGCAACTGATTTTTGAAGAATTTACGCAAGCTGATGATAAAATAGAAAAAAAATATGGTGGAACTGGTTTGGGACTTACCATATCCAAAAAAATGACAACAATCCTGGGGGGAACTTTAAAAGTAAAAAGTGTATTGGGTAAAGGAAGTGTTTTTGAAATCCAAATTCCATTGTGCTATGACAACACTTTATTAGAGAAAAAGCTTCTATTTGACACCTCAAAAAAGAAGCTCATTGCCATTATTATTGATGATGATCAAAGTTTATTACAGCTAACAACTGAAGTCCTAAGACAGCATCATTATAGTGTTTTCCCATTTAACAATGCACCTGAAGCACTTATTTGGATAGAAAATAATGCATTTGACTTCGTTATTACTGATATACAAATGCCCAATATGGACGGTTTCATCTTTATGAAGGAATTACAAAACACACTTAAATTAAATTATAAGAACCAAGCAGTAATTGCAGTAACCGGAAGACAAGATTTAAGTTTAGAAGATTATAAAAGAGCAGGATTTGCACCCGTAATCCGAAAACCCTTTTCACCAAAAGTGATGCTAAAAACTATAAACGCCATTTTTAACAAGAGCGAGATTCCTATCATTCCAGCTAAAAATAATAATTCTAAAAATGGTGATAAACTGTATTCGCTAAAAGTACTAAAAGCATTTTTACCGAATGAAAAGGAAGCTTTAAAAGAAGTTTTAAAAGTATTTATGACGAGCTCAAGAGAGAATTTAGAGTTGTTAGAGCAAGCCGCGTTAGATAACAATTATACCCTAATTAAAAATATTACTCATAAAATGAATCCGATGTTTAAGCAAATAGAAGCTTTCGATATCAGCAATATTTTAGACCAATTAGAACTAAAAGACACGGAATCATCAGAAATCAATCGTGCAGTTCGGGATTTAAAAAATAAAATATCGGTTCTTTTTATACGGTTGGAAAAGGAAATAAATTAATTAATACCATATAATTTTAATTTATTATACAAAGTTTTTCGGTTGATTTTGAGCAATTTTGCAGCCTCCGTTTTATTGTTATTGGTTCTATGTAAAGTCTCTAATATTGTTTCTTTTTCATTTTCCGACAACGAAAATACCGTAGTTTTTTTCTCCTCATTTAGAAAAAACTCGATTGGTAATACTGCTTTTTCAATGAAATCCCCTTGTGACAATAACGTGGCTCTTTTGATACAGTTTTGAAGTTCCCTAAGGTTTCCAGGCCATTTGTAATTTTGAAAAATAGCCATCACTTCAGGAGAAAATCCGATAATGTTTTTATTCAATTCCAAATTTGATTTTTCCAGAAAAAAATCGGAAAACAACATCAAATCCTCTTCTCTTTCCACTAATGATGGAGAATGAATGGAGAATTCATTAATTCTATGGTATAGATCTTCCCTAAAATCACCTTTTTTAACTGCTTCTCGCAAATCTTCATTTGTTGCGGTAATAATCCGGATATCTACCTCTATTTCTTTATTACTACCAACGGGTTTGATTTTTCTTTCTTGCAGGGCACGCAAAAGCTGGATTTGATTCTCATAAGAGAGATTTCCTATTTCATCCAGAAAAATAGTTCCTCCATTTGCTGCTTCAAAGAAACCAATTTTATCTTGTATAGCTCCTGTAAAAGAACCTTTTATATGACCAAAGAACTCACTTGAGGCCAATTCTTTTGGAATCGAACCACAGTCAACCGCAATGAAATTAGTATTTTTTCTGGAGCTATTTTCGTGAATGCTTTTAGCGATGACTTCTTTTCCGGTCCCACTTTCACCAATAATCAAAACAGACATAGTAGTTGGACTGACTAATTGGATGTGTTCCGCAAGCTTTAGAGAAGCTTTAGAGATACCCTTTACAAATTTATTTGGATTGATTTTTACCTCTTTCTTTTCGCTTTTTACAAAGAAGCTCGTTTTAAGTGGTCCTTTATCATCCGTTATTTGTAAAGCATTATTAATAACCAGTAAGACTTCTTCTGGGTTAAAAGGTTTTGATATATAATCTGCCGCACCGTTTTTTATAGCTTTAACGGCTGTACTCACATCAGCATAACCTGTCATTAAAAGTATAGGGATACTAGGGTGAGTCATTTTGATTTCGGACATCAGTGTAATTCCGTCGTAATCAGGAAGCCTTAAATCTGTAATAATAAGATCAAATTCAGTACTTTTTATGTTAGATTTTGCTTCCGCAGCAGAAAATGCCGTTGTAACCTCAAAGGTTTTTTTTATTAGAAATTTTTCTAATAACTTGCAAAACGCCACGTCATCCTCAATCAATAAAATTTTAGCCATCACATTTTAACTTTAATGCTAAAATAAAATTATTTAAATTATATTCTCCTAATTTTTTGCAAAAAAAAGAGAGATTGTCAAAAACAATCCCTCTTTTTAAAAAATAAAAAAATTCCCCAATTATTTATTTATCCAGTTCCCTTCAGCATCCGCGTAAACAGTAGCTTTCTGGTCTCCAACTGTAATTTCTAATTTGTATTCTTTCTTTTCATTAATGTATGCTTTTTCTAGAATTGCTCCTGGATGGGCCGTTTCAAGAGCTGCTTTCACAGCATCAGGAACAGTCTCTACTACTACATATCGTTCTTGAACAAGTATTGATTGATTTTGTGGATTTTGCAATGGAGCTGTTACCGCATACGTAGATAAACTTCCCATAATTAGGGCTGCTGATAAAATTAATTTTTTCATGGTACTTGTATTTTGATATAGTATTATTTTAAAAATCTATTTTTGAATCCATTTTCCGCTTTCATCAGCAAACAGATTGCCTTTCTTGTCGCCTATTGTGACATCCAGTTTATATTCTTTTTTTGCATTGATGTAGGCTTTATCTAAAATTGCATTAGGATAGGACCCTTTCAACGCATCCATAATCGCTACTGGAACTTCCTCTAATTTAACTTCGGTATATTCTTCTTGAGTAGTTGTTGTTTTAACTACTTGGATTGTATTTGGAACTATTGCTGCATAAGTTGATATACTTCCTAAAACGATTGCTGCTGATAAGATTAATTTTTTCATAATATTTGTTTTATTGTTATTTTTAATTGCTTATTTCTGAATCCATTTCCCATTCTCGTCGGCAAACAAATTCCCTTTTTTTCCATCCATGGTAACCTCTAACTTATACTCTTTGGCTGCATTGATATACGCTTTGTCTAAAACTGTTTTTGAATAGGCTCCTTTTAATGCCTCTATAATTGCCGCAGGAACTTCCTCTAATTTAACTTCGGTATATTCTTCTTGAGTAGTTGTTGTTTTAACTACTTGGATTGTATTTGGAACTATTGCTGCATAAGTTGATATACTTCCTAAAACGATTGCTGCTGATAAGATTAACTTTTTCATAATATTTGTTTTATTGTTATTTTTTAATGCCTATTTCTTAATCCATTTCCCATTCTCGTCCGCAAACAAATTCCCTTTTTTTCCATCCATGGTAACCTCTAACTTATATTCTTTGGCTGCATTGATATACGCTTTGTCTAAAACTGTTTTTGGATAGGCTCCTTTTAATGCCTCCATAATTGCCACAGGAACTTCCCCTAATTTAACTTCAA
Organism: Flavobacterium omnivorum; assembly: GCF_900099915.1. GTDB lineage: Bacteria > Bacteroidota > Bacteroidia > Flavobacteriales > Flavobacteriaceae > Flavobacterium > Flavobacterium omnivorum. Next base: position 135,810 of record NZ_FNDB01000001.1, on the reverse strand, counting down.
TATATTCTTCTTGAATGGTAGTTGTTTGTACTACTCCAACTGTACTAGGCACTGTGATTGCGTAAGTAGATACACTTCCTAAAATAATGGCTGCGGATAAGATTAACTTTTTCATAATGTATGTTTTATAGATTGTTTATTTGTTTTTGTTGCTAATGGTAATAGAATAATCATACCACTTTTACAATACAACCCACCATCTTCATAAATATCTTAAAAACAATGTTTTATAAAAAAATACAAACTTTGTAAACGGGGCAATTGGGCAATTTTGTGAGTATCCTGTGTATTATTTACACGCCTTGCTGCTTGTTCTGAAAAAATTCGATCCAAAAAAAAAACCTTGCATCGCTGCAAGGTTTTAAAAATATAAGTTTAGTATTTCTATTCTGGATCATTCATTTTGAAAGTATCCATAAATGCCGTTGTATAATCACCCGCAATATAACGCGGATCATCCATTAACTGTCTGTGAAAAGGAATCGTTGTTTTGATTCCCTCGATAACAAATTCATCTAAAGCTCTTCTCATTTTGCTAATTGCTTCCTCACGAGTTTGCGCAGTTGTAATCAATTTAGCAATCATAGAATCATAATTAGGAGGAATCGTATATCCTGAATACACGTGCGTATCTAAACGAACACCGTGCCCTCCTGGCATGTGAAGGGTAGTGATTTTCCCTGGAGATGGACGAAAATCATTATAAGGATCTTCCGCATTGATACGGCATTCTATCGCATGCAATTGTGGTAAGTAATTCTTACCTGATATCGCTACGCCGGCAGCAACAAGAATTTGTTCACGAATTAAATCATAATCAATAACTTGTTCTGTAATAGGATGTTCTACTTGAATACGAGTATTCATCTCCATAAAGTAGAAATTACGATGTTTATCTACTAAGAACTCTACAGTTCCTGCACCTTCATACTTGATATATTCTGCTGCTTTTACAGCTGCAGCACCCATTTCAGCCCGCAATTTATCGGTCATAAATGGCGAAGGTGTTTCTTCAGTCAATTTTTGGTGACGCCTCTGCACGGAACAGTCTCGCTCAGAAAGGTGACATGCTTTTCCATATGAATCGCCTATAACCTGAATTTCAATGTGGCGAGGCTCTTCAATTAATTTTTCCAAATACATTCCGTCATTACCAAAAGCAGCTGCAGATTCCTGACGTGCACCTTCCCAGGCTTTTAATAAATCTTCCTCTTTCCAAACGGCACGCATTCCTTTTCCACCGCCACCAGCAGTAGCTTTAAGCATTACTGGATAACCAAAATCTCTTGATAATTGCAAGGCCTGGTCATAAGATTCTAAAATTCCCACTGAACCTGGTACACAAGGAACACCTGCTTCAATCATTGTCGATTTTGCAGAGGCTTTATCTCCCATTCTATCAATCATCTCAGGAGAAGCTCCAATGAATTTGATACCATGTTCTTGACAAATTTTTGAAAACTTCGAATTTTCAGAAAGGAATCCATACCCTGGATGTATTGCATCTGCATTTGTAATTTCAGCAGCTGCAATTATGTTTGACATCTTCAAATAGGACAAGTTGCTTGGAGGCGGCCCAATACAAACTGCTTCGTCAGCAAACTTTACATGTAAACTTTCAGCATCAGCAGTAGAATAAACGGCTACCGTTTTTATACCCATCTCCTTGCAAGTTCTAATTACGCGTAACGCAATTTCCCCTCTATTTGCAATTAATATTTTTTTAAACATCTTTTTTTGAAATTTTAAATGTTGAATTTTAAATTTTAAATTATTTCAAATAACGAAAACTCATCATTCAAAATTTATAATTTATAATTTATAATTTCTTATGATGGATCTACTAGGAATAATGGTTGGTCAAATTCAACTGGTGACATATCGTCCACTAAAATTTTTACAATTTTACCAGAAATTTCAGATTCGATTTCGTTAAATAATTTCATCGCTTCGATTACACAAAGAACGTCCCCTTTAGAAATAGTTTTACCTACTTCCACAAACATTGGTTTATCCGGAGATGGTTTTCTATAAAAAGTCCCAATAATTGGAGATTTTATAGTGATATAATGTGAATTTTCAACTACTGGAGCCTCAGGGACAGCGGCCACAGGTGCCATTTGTGGTGCAGCTGCTACTTGCTGAGGTACCGCTTGAGCAGGCATTTGTTGCACATAAGTGGTCTCTGTTACATTTCCTTCCAAAGTTGTTCTAATGGTGATTTTGACATCATCCATTTCCAACTTAACTTCTGCAACTCCTGAATTTGCTACAAACTTGATTAGATTTTGAATTTCTTTTAAATCCATAATTATTTGTTTTTAGTTTAAATTTATTTTTTGTCGTATGCCCATTTTAGATAAATAGATCCCCAAGTGAATCCACCTCCAAAAGCAGCCAAAATTATAACATCACCTTTTTTGAATAAATGTTCAAAATCACTTAGTACTAATGGCAAAGTGGCCGAAGTCGTGTTTCCGTATTTCTCTATATTCATTAGCACCTTAGAATCTTCGAGGTTCATTCTGTTAGCCGTAGCATCAATAATACGTTTATTAGCCTGATGAGGAACTAGCCAATCAACATCTTCATTGGTCAAATTATTTCTTTTGAGAATTAATTCGCTTGAATCCGCCATATTAGTAACCGCATACTTAAAAACAGTTTTCCCATCTTGGACAATATTGTGTTTATTATCTGTTACCGTTTGAAGAGTCGTTGGATTAAGAGAACCACCTGCATCAATTTTCAAAAAATCTCTGCCTATTCCATCACTACGAAGGTATTCGTCTTGCAATCCTAATCCTTCATAGTTAGGTTCAAATAATACTGCACCGGCACCATCCCCAAAAATAATGCAGGTCGAACGATCCGTGTAATCTACGATAGAGGACATTTTATCTGCGCCTATCAATAGCACTTTTTTATATCTTCCTGATTCGATGTAAGCTGCTGCTGTTGACATGCCAAATAAGAAGCTGGAACAGGCTGCCTGCAAATCATACGCAAATGCATTTGTAGCTCCAATCTGAGTGGCAACATATACGCCCGTTGCTGCTACTGGCATATCTGGTGTTGCAGTTGCCATTATCAATAAATCTATTTCCAAAGGATCAATATTGGCTTTAGCCAATAAATCTTGCGCAGCTTTTACAGCCAAAAAAGAAGTTCCTTTATCCTCATCTTTGAGAATCCTTCTTTCTTTTATTCCTGTGCGAGAGGTAATCCATTCGTCATTGGTATCCACCATAGTTTCAAGAGCTTTGTTGGTTAGCACAAAGTCCGGAACATAAGCTCCAACAGCGGTTATTGCGGCTGTGATTGTATTCATTGTATGCATTTATTTCTAGTCAAATGTTGCCATTTGAAATTTTTTAAAAGACTTGAAAATTACAAAAAAAATTCCACTCTCTTTGAATTGGAACTTCTTATTTAACGAAAATTACAAACAACAAAAAAACTCTCACGATGTGAGAGTTCGAATATCATTTCCAAAATGTATTAAGCAACAGCTACAGATTTATCTATAACAACTTGCCCTCTGTAGTACATTTTACCTTCATGCCAATACGCTCTGTGGTATAAATGCGCTTCTCCAGTGATAGGACAAGTAGCGATTTGTGCTACAGTTGCTTTGTAATGTGTTCTTCTTTTATCTCTTCTTGTTTTGGAGATTTTTCTCTTAGGATGCGCCATTTTACTATATTATTTATCCGTTAATAGTTGCTTTAATTTGTCCCAACGTGGGTCTATATTTTCTTCTTCTTTATTCTCTTCTTTTTCTTCCTTTACTAATAGCTCATTGAGCTTAGTCAGGGCTTCCGTTTTTAAACTTCCGTCTTTTATGCCCGGATGAACGCGTCTTAGAGGAACTGACAATACAATCATTTCATAAATATATTGCGCCACATCCATCTCAAATTCACCATGTGGCAGAATCAACAAAGCCTCATTTTCATTGTTAAATTCTTCTCCAAAACGAACGATTAACTTCATCGCACCTTTAATTGGCAAATCAAAATCTTCGCTTGTGAGATCACAAGGTACATTTACAACACCTTTATGTTTAAAACTCAATTCTAACAGCGTACTTTTTTTCTCTAAAACTACATTTACTTTGATATTTGAATCTTGATATTCATTATAATCAAAGATTTCAAAGAACGCATTATTGATTTGATATTCAAAATGATGTTTCCCTAGCTTTAATCCTATGAAAGGAATTAAATATTCTTTTGTGTTCTTCATTTCAACAACAATTTGCCCCTAAACTTCGGGAGTGCAAAGATATAAAATTATTGCAAATCTAATAATGTTATTCACTTTTTTTTGTTCACAACTGCTTTTCTTTTGTTTTCAGTGGTTTTTTACTGATTTCGGCATATTGATTTCGCGAATGATAGATATCTATTGCTAGATATACCGCTTCTTTAAACGAGTTAAAATCAGATATTCCCTTACCCGCTATATCATAGGCCGTACCGTGATCCGGCGACGTTCTTACCTTGCTTAAACCAGCAGTATAGTTTACCCCTTTACCAAAAGACAATGTCTTAAAAGGAATCAATCCTTGGTCGTGGTACGTTGCTATCACGGCGTCGTATTTTTCGTATTGGTTACTCCCAAAAAAACCATCCGCCGCAAAAGGTCCAAAAACTAAAGTTCCTTTATCAAATATTTTTTTTAAAGCAGGCTTAAGTATCAAATCATCCTCTGTACCGATAACACCGCCATCGCCGCAATGAGGGTTTAATCCTAATACTGCAATTTTAGGCTTGTTTATACTGAAATCCTGAATCAATGACTGTTTAATGGTTTCAATCTTTTTTCTAATCAATTCCTCCGTAAGATGAGAGGCCACTTCGCTTAAAGGAATATGATCCGTCAACAATCCTACCCTTAACGTATCCTGAACCATCAACATAAGAGCATTACCTTCTAGTTCTTGATCCAAATAATCTGTATGTCCTGGAAACTTAAATTCGTCTGATTGAATATTGTATTTGTTTATGGGTGCCGTTACTAACACATCAACAAGTCCTTCTTTAAGCGCTTTAGTTGCAGCTACAAATGATTTTATAGCATACTCCCCTGCTTTTGGATCGCTTTTACCAAGATTCAAATCCAATCCTTCTCTCCACAGATTTAAAACATTTATCTTTCCTGGAACAATTTGATCTAATCTATCAATACCATGCAGTAAAGAAGTCGATTGAAAACTTTTTTTCACAAAGGACAACAGCTTAACGTTTGCAAAAATTACAGGCGTACACAACTCTAACATACGAGCATCCTCAAATGTTTTTAAAACAACTTCGCTTCCAATACCGTTTAAATCTCCAATAGAAATTCCTACGATTATATTTTCTGCTTTTTTCATCATGACATACCGTTATTTATTGCTAATTTTGAAGTGCAAATTTAGTAAAATAAAACAAGAAATGTTTACAGGAATCATAGAAACCCTTGGAACCATCCAAGAAATAAAAAAAGAGAACAGCAATCTACACATCACCATTAATTCATCTATAACCGCTGAACTAAAAATTGACCAAAGTGTCGCTCATAATGGCGTGTGCCTTACGGTTGTCGCCCTAACAGACAACTCCTACTCTGTAACGGCAATTGATGAAACCATAAAGAAAACAAACTTAATAAATTGGAAAATTGGAGACTTAGTCAATCTGGAAAGAGCCATGAAACTAGGCGATCGACTTGACGGACATATCGTTCAAGGCCACGTTGATCAAATTGGCACTTGCACAACAGCAGCGGAAACAAATGGAAGCTGGCTTTATACCTTTGAATACGACGAAAACCTGCACAACATAACAATCGAAAAGGGTTCAATAACCGTAAATGGGGTGAGCTTAACCGTAGTAAACTCCATGAAAAATGAATTTAGCGTAGCTATTATTCCCTATACTTACGAGCACACTAATTTCAAAAACTTTGAAGTAGGCACAAAAATAAACCTTGAATTTGACGTTATCGGTAAATATGTTTCCCGATTGTACACTAACAAATAACAAGTACCTACTACCCAAAAAAAACTCCAATTTTACATTGGAGTTTTTTGTTTTAGTTCAAAACTGTAAATGATATAAATTCCCACAAACAAAGCAATCAACACCAGTATAAAAATATTCTCATCAATAGCTAATCCGGGAGGCGGAGGTGGCCTTCTTCTTCCTACAGGGCTAGGTGGATTTGCAATGCCAGCAAACGCATTAAAAATGCCTAGCACTAAAATCATTAAAATAAAAAAAACGCTCTTTAAAAATTTCATAAAATTAATAAAATAAAAAAAAATCATTCTTAAAGTATAATTTGCAGAAAGATATAATTTCTTGTAAAATAAGCACATAGTTTTAACAAAAACAACAACCCACGTGATAAAAGTACATTTTTATATAAAAAACATACTCAAAGTTGCTATAAACAAAAAAAATCTTTCAAAAAAATTGAAAGATTTTATAATTGTGGTCCCACCTGGGCTCGAACCAGGGACCACCTGATTATGAGTCAGGTGCTCTAACCAGCTGAGCTATAGGACCGGTTTTGAGTTTGCAATATTACTACTATTTTTTCTTTGCTCCAAATATTTAGTTGTTAGATTTTAGGATAATTTACTAATTAACACCGCTGAATCGCAAACCAACTGACTATTAGAATACTACCTAATCCCATGGAAAATAAAATTATTTAATCTCTTGACACAATTCAATTAGCACTCCATTAGTATTTTTGGGATGTAAAAAAGCAACCCATTTATTATCAGCACCTTTCTTTGGAATTTCATTTAAAACTACAAAACCCTCTTTTTTTAAACGCGCAATTTCTGAAATAATATCTTCTACATCAAAAGCGATGTGATGAATCCCTTCTCCTTTTTTTTCTAAAAACTTAGCAATAGGACTTTCGGGTGTGGTTGCTGCCAAAAGCTCAATTTTGTTAGGCCCATTCTTAAAGAAAGAAGTGGTTACTCCTTCACTTTCAACTGCTTCAAACTTGTATGCAGGAGCACCAAAGAGTTTTTCAAAAACTAAATTAGACACTTCTAAATCCTTGACCGCAATCCCTATGTGTTCTATTTTTCTCATTATTTATGTTTTGAACTTGTTGGCACTTTAAGATTAAAAAATGCAAAACCGCTACAATTTATAGTTCTGAATGTTTAATGCTGTAAATTTAAACATTATCTATTTAAATAAGAGGCTTGCGCAGTAAGTTACACAATATCCTTCATAATAATTTTATAAAAAACAGCAAACACATTAATTATAATTGTTATTTTGTAGATTCTAATTATGATTTGATATGTTGAAAAACAATTTAAAATATACCTTCTTTCTATTACTTTTAATTACTGTTGGCTGTGCCAAAAGAGGCTCAATAACCGGTGGGCTGAAAGATACTATTGCTCCTGTATTGAAAATGAGTTTCCCAAAGAACTTCAGCACTAACTTTAAAGGCAATGAAATTAAATTAATATTTGATGAAAATGTTAAATTGAAAAACCTGAGCAAGCAATTAATCATTTCACCGCCAATGAAAAACGAACCCTTAATTCTTCCAACAACCGCAAGCAAAACAATTTCGATAAAAATAAAAGACACCCTGCAACCCAACACGACCTATAGCTTTAATTTTGGCCAAAGCATCGCAGATAATAATGAAGGAAACCCATACAATCAATTCAAATATGTGTTTTCTACTGGCGCATTTATCGACTCTTTAAGCCTTGGCGGCAGCATCAAAAGCGCTTTCGATAGAGAAGTAGAATCCTTTGTTTCAGTAATGCTATACGAAGTAAATGATAATTTTAAAGATTCTATAGTTTACAAAGAGGTACCCAGGTATGTAACAAATACCTTAGATAGCTTAAAAACGTTTCGACTTGAGAATTTAAAAGCTGGAAAGTATCTTCTTGTAGCCATGAAAGACTACAATAGCAACAACAAATACAACCCAAAAACAGATAAAATTGGATTTAGCAAGGACTTCATCACGATTCCTAACGATACGGTGTACGAATTAGAAATATTCAAGGAAACACTTCCTTTTAAAACTTTTAAACCCATTCAAGCTTCTGGAAACCGATTATTACTTGGATATGAAGGCAAAATAAATTCAGGTATTTCAAAACCCAAAATAATCCTGAAAAACAACACTGAAATCCTATCGACAGTCATTACTAAATTCCCCAAAAAAGATTCCCTGCAAATCTGGTACAAACCCATTAAAGTAGATTCGCTAACCTTGGCTGCAGCCAAAGAAAATTACCAAGCGAACTTCAGTTTTAAAATAAAAGACCAAAAGAAGGATACACTGAGTATTATCGCTTTGCAAAACAATACTTTAAAGTTTAGAGAACGCTTTACCTTAGAGAGTAATACGCCTTTAATTCGTTTCGAAAATTCTAAAATGAAGCTGATTAATAATTCAAAAACTACGGTGCCATTTACTACAGAATACGATGAGTTCAATCAGAAATTATATTTTGACTTTAAAAAAGAACCTTCTGAAAATTACACTTTTGAAATTTTGCCCGGAGCGTTAACTGATTTTTTCGAGCAGACTAATGACACCTTAAACTACAAAATAGCAACCAAAACCACTTCCGATTACGGTAACCTAACCGTAACACTACAAAATGTAAAACAATTTCCGCTTATTATCGAACTTACTAGCCTCAAAGGAGAAGTCCTAAACTCGGAATACACAGAAAATAAAACCACGATAGATTTTAATTTAATTGAACCTGCGCTTTACACCCTGCGTATTGTTTATGATACCAATAAAAACAAAGAAGGGGACACAGGTAATTACCTTGAAAAACGACAGGCTGAGGAGGTCCTTTATTTTTCAAAAGAAATTGATGTTCGTGCTAATTGGGATGTAAATCAGATATTCGATTTAAGCCTTCCCTACATTCCCGAACCAAAAAAGAAAACCGAAAAGAAAAACTAGAAGTGCCTATTTATTTATTTCAAAAGCATCTCTATCGTTTAGAAACCCTAGTTTGTGTCTAGTTCCTAACATAATTTCTTTGTCTAATAGCACCGAAAAATTACCTTCGGATGTAACTGGTTCCAAAATATAATTCCCAAGAAAGTCTAATGCTTGCGAGTGCCCTATGTATTCGTAAGCATTACCATCAGCCCCTATTCTATTGACCCCAATAACATAACTCATGTTTTCAATCGCTCGGGCCTTTAATAAAGCATCCCAAGCATTTGTTCTTATTTTTGGCCAACTGGCAACATAAATCAATAAGTCATAATCCTCTGAATTTCTGGAAAAAGCGGGGAAACGCAAATCATAACAAATCAACGGACAAATTTTCCAACCCAAGTAGTCAATTACTGTTTTTTGGTTTCCACTAGTATAGACTTTGTCTTCCCCAGCTAAGGTAAACAAATGTCTTTTATCGTAAAATTGAATTTCACCTGATGGAAACACAAATACCAATCGATTGTAAAAATTTCCATTTTCCTTTATAACTAAACTTCCCGTAAAAGCACAGTTCCTGGCTTTCGCCAACGCTTTAAGCCAAGTTATTGTTTCGCCTTGCATTGTTTCAGCTACAGTCTCAGGGCTCATTGTGAAACCACTTGTAAACATTTCCGGCAATACAATTAAATCCATATTTTCAGTAATTGAATTGATTTTCGCTTCGAAATAATCACGATTTGACTGCGGATTTTCCCAAATTAATGGAGCTTGGATCAGATTGACTTGCATTGTTTTATTTTTTATAAAAATAAGAAATATAGGAACACCATAAGTTTATTACATTAGCAAAAAATATTTTTATGAAAAAGTTACTGGTTACAAGCACACTGTTATTCTCTATTTTTATTTTTGGTCAGGAGCAGTCAGGGGCGAAACAATTTTGGGAAAACTTACAGATACAGTGCGGTAAATCGTTTGAAGGTGAAGTAAAAGAAGGTGCTTCTAATGATACTTTTCGAGATAAAAAACTAGTAATGCATGTTCGCAACTGTGATGAAAATACGATTCGGATTCCGTTTTTTGTAGGAGATGACAAATCGAGAACTTGGGTGTTAACCTATAAAAATGACCGAATCCAATTGAAACACGACCACCGGCATGAAGATGGCTCTGAAGATAAAGTGACTCAATACGGCGGAACAACATCAAATTCTGGTTCATCAACACTTCAGTTTTTTCCGGCAGATCAAGAAACCTGCGAGTTAATTCCAAATGCTTCCGCAAATGTCTGGTGGATCACTTTAGATGAAACTTCTTTTACATATAACCTAAGACGGATCGGTTCAGACCGTTTGTTTACCGTGAAATTTGACTTGACAAAAGCAGCAACAACACCTTCAGCACCTTGGGGATGGAAAGACTAAACTAAATTCTGAAATCTAACTTTTAACCATAAAAAAACGCATCTAATTTTGAAATTGAATGCGTTTTATAAATTTATATATTACGGTTTTATCCTTTCAAACTTGCAGACAAATATTCTCTATTCATTCTGGCAATATTTTCAAGCGAAATTCCTTTTGGACATTCTACTTCACATGCTCCAGTATTGGTACAGTTACCAAAACCTTCTGCATCCATTTGAGCAACCATATTCATTACACGGTCAGCAGCTTCAACTTTACCTTGTGGCAATAAAGCAAATTGAGACACTTTTGCAGAAACAAATAACATAGCCGAGGAGTTTTTACAACTTGCCACACAAGCTCCACAACCAATACAAGTTGCAGCATCAAAAGCTCTATCTGCATCATGTTTAGGAATAGGAATTGTATTTGCGTCGATCGTGTTTCCAGATGTGTTTACAGATACAAAACCACCAGATTGCTGGATTCTGTCAAATGCACCTCTGTCTACTACTAAATCTTTAATTACTGGGAAAGCTTTTGCTCTAAATGGTTCGATAAAGATAGTATCTCCATCTTTAAATTTACGCATGTGCAACTGACAGGTCGTAACTAAGCGATCTGGTCCATGTGCCTCACCATTGATGTATAACGAACACATCCCGCAAATTCCTTCACGACAGTCATGATCAAAAGCAACTGTGTCTTCGCCTTTCACAATCAATTCATCGTTTAAAATGTCAAGCATTTCAAGGAAAGACATATCTGGTTCAATCCCATCAATTGGATATTCTACGATTTTACCTTCTGCAGCGGCATTTTTCTGACGCCATATTTTTAATGTAAGTTTCATATTTTTAGTTTGAAAGTCATAAAGTCGAAAGTCGAAAGTCGAATGACATGCTGCCATTTGACTTTAAGACCTGAGACATTTGACTAAATTATTTATAACTTCTTTGAACTAGTTTCACATTATCAAACACTAATTGCTCCTTGTGTAGCACTGCATCGCTAGGATTTCCTTTGTATTCCCATGCTGCAACGTAGGCAAAATTTTCGTCATCACGTTGTGCTTCTCCTTCTGGTGTTTGGTACTCTTCACGGAAATGTCCTCCACAAGATTCGTTTCTATGCAACGCGTCTTTAGCAAATAACTCTCCTAATTCAAGGAAATCTGCAATACGAAGTGCTTTGGCCAACTCTGGATTGAAACTATCTGCTGTTCCAGGAATTTTTACTTCTTTGTAAAATTCTTCTCTAATAGCTGCGATTTCGTTTTGTGCTTCGGTTAAACCCTCAGCATTACGTGCCATTCCAACTTTGTCCCACATAATTTTTCCTAATTTCTTATGGAAATAATCTGCTGGTTTTGAACCTCCATTATTCATCAAGGCTACAATCTGTTGTTTTACATTATTCTCTGCTTGCTCAAACTCAGGTGAATCAGTAGAAATGGTACCCATTTTAATATCTGGTGCCAAATAATCTCCAATAGTGTATGGTAATACAAAATAACCATCAGCCAAACCTTGCATCAACGCCGAAGCTCCTAATCTGTTGGCCCCGTGATCTGAGAAGTTAGATTCTCCAATAGAAAAACATCCAGGAATAGTCGTTTGTAAGTTATAATCAACCCAAGTTCCTCCCATAGTATAATGCACTGCAGGATAAATCATCATAGGCGTTGCGTATGGATTCTCATCTACAATTTTTTCATACATCTGGAATAAGTTACCGTATTTATTGGCTACAACTTCAGTTCCTAATTTAACAACCAAAGCTTTATCATTCTCGTCTAAATGCTTTAATCGCGCTTGATCCACTCCATATCTTTCAATTGCCGCAGCAAAATCAAGGTAAACCGCTTCTCCTGTTTTATTAACACCAAAACCGGCATCACATCTTTCTTTAGCTGCACGAGAAGCAATATCTCTAGGTACTAAATTTCCAAAAGCTGGATATCTTCTTTCTAAATAATAATCTCTGTCCGCTTCTGCAATTTGAGTTGGTTTTAATTTTCCCTCACGAATCGCTTTTGCATCTTCTAGTTTTGCAGGAACCCAAATACGTCCATCATTACGCAAGGATTCTGACATTAATGTCAATTTTGCCTGATGATCTCCAGATACTGGAATACATGTTGGGTGAATTTGCGTGTAACAAGGATTTGCAAAATACGCTCCTCTTTTGTGAATTTTCCAAGCTGCTGTTACGTTACTTCCCATTGCGTTAGTCGACAAGAAAAATACGTTTCCGTATCCTCCAGAAGCAATAACTACAGCATGTGCAGAGTGTCTTTCGATTTCTCCTGTAACCAAGTTACGTGCTATAATCCCTCTCGCTTTTCCGTTTACAATTACTAAATCTAGCATCTCGTGACGGTTGTGCATTTTTATTTTTCCACGACCTATTTGGCGATTCATTGCTGAATACGCTCCTAATAATAATTGTTGTCCCGTTTGTCCTTTAGCATAAAAAGTTCTAGAAACTAATGTCCCTCCAAAAGAACGGTTATCTAATAATCCACCATATTCACGAGCAAAAGGAACACCTTGAGCCACACACTGATCAATAATATTAGTTGAAACCTCAGCTAGACGGTGTACGTTTGCTTCACGCGCACGATAATCGCCTCCTTTTACTGTATCATAAAACAAACGGAAAGTTGAATCTCCATCTCCTTGATAATTCTTTGCAGCGTTAATCCCCCCTTGTGCAGCAATAGAGTGCGCACGACGTGGTGAATCTTGAAAACAAAATGCTTTTACGTTATATCCTAACTCTGCTAATGTTGCAGCTGCAGAACCTCCAGCTAATCCAGTACCAACTACAATAATATCTAAATTACGTTTGTTAGCAGGGTTTACTAAATTAATATGATCTTTATAATTTGTCCATTTGTCCGAAATTGAACCTCCTGGAATTTTTGAATCTAATGCCATTTATAATTTAATATTAATGATTAAAATGATGAAATAATGCAATGAAAATGAAACCAAAAGGAATTACGATTGCAAAACCGTATCCGAAACCTTTTAACGATTTTGAATACTTATTATTAAATCCAACGGATTGAAAAGAAGAACTGAATCCATGCCATAAGTGCAATGACAATAAAAGGAATGATAAGGAATACAACCCCGTACGTATTGGACTCTCAAATTTTTCAGCTAATTCATGAAAATATCTAGTTTCATTCAATGGACTAACATCTACGTATTTGTAAACCATTTCGGGAACCCAAAAATCATAAAAATGAACTAATAAAAACGCTAAAACTACTGATCCAGAAATAATCATATTTCTTGAAGCCCAAGAAGAATTAGCCGCTCCGTTATTCTTAGCATAAGAAATTGGTCTTGCACTGTTATTTTTAAATTCCAAGACAAAACCCATGATAAAGTGAAATATTACCCCTACAATCAATATAGGCTGTATAACAAATTGAACCAATGGATTATTTCCCATAAAGTGGGAAATGGAATTAAAAGTATCGGCACTGAAAACCGATGTCATATTGATAAAAAAATGCTGTGCTAGAAACAACATTAGAAAAAGGCCTGAAAGTGCCATAGCTACTTTTTTTGCTATTGACGATTTCAATAATGCAGATTTTGCCATAAGATTTAAATAATTGATTTTAAAGAATTGTACAAAAATAAAGCAATTAGACAGCAACTACAACCTTTTCGCTGTTATTTATAATGAATTTAAAGTGTTTTACACAAAACACCAAGAAATCCTTAAAAATCTAACATATACCCTAAAATTGACAGAAAAGCGATTAAACAAAAAAGAAAAAAATCATAAATAGATCATCGCGATATTGCTGAAAAAGCAAGCTGTAAGTAGTCCAAAAATAGCAATTCAATAATTTTTATCAAGCTAAATTTCCAAATCAACAAAAAGAACAAGACTAGCCATTTTACGACTCCAAATCACTTGCTGTAGCTGGCTATGCTTTTAACTTTGTCCTTAAAAATTTAAAGAATGAAAATAGGAATTGACGCTATCACTTTTGATGTTGCAAAAATACATTTACCAATCAAAACCTTGGCAAAAGCCAGAAATATTGATCTCGAAAAATTAGAAAAAGGACTGGGACTACTCAAAATGACTTTACCGGACACCCATCAAGACACAGTAGTTTTTGGCGCCAACGCCTTGACAAAATTAATTATAGACCATGCAATTGAACTTAAAGATATAGCCCGCATTTATGTAGGCACCGAAAGTGCTATTGACAGCTCAAAACCACTAGGCTCTTTTTTAGTCGCTTTAATGGAACAAAAATTTGGACAAAATACATTATCAGAATGCGATGTGGTCGATTTTACTTTTGCCTGCATCGGCGGGGTAGACGCCATGCAAAACTGTATTGATTATGTAAAATTAAATCCAACTAAGAAAGCAATTGTAATTGCAACTGATTTTGCTAAGTACGATTTAAACTCTACTGGAGAATACACGCAAGGCGCAGGTGCTTTGGCAATGTTGATTACATCTAACCCAAGAATTATTGCTTTCGAAAAGCATTGGGCCACCAGTACCAAAGGTGTTTTTGATTTTTTTAAACCATATCGCGCCATTTCTAAAACTGCCATAACTGGAAATACAACCAACGAACCTTGGTTTGAAAATCTAGAGAACGAGATAGAAATCCACAAAGACCAACCGGTTTTTGACGGTCAATATTCAAATCAATGTTACATGGATCGTACTAAAGACGCTTATTTTTCATTCAAAAAATTAAAAAACACTACTGAAACCGTTTACGATTCTTGGAAAAGCATTGTCATGCACTTGCCTTATGCCTTTCAGGGACGTCGAATGTTGTCTGAAATTTATGCTTTGGATGCCTCCAATACTACTATATCAGGAAACGAAGATGCTGTGGAATACCAAAACATACTGAAAGAAATCAGCAAATCAGAAGCCTACAAAGAATTTGTAAAGGAAAAATTAATACCTGCAGAAATCGCTTCTTCTTTAATTGGAAATCTATACACAGGTTCTATTTTCATGGGATTACTATCGACTTTGGCCCATTTTTACGACACTGAAAAAGAAATTTCTGGAACTATATTTGGATTCCTAGCCTACGGAAGCGGCTCAAAATCGAAAGTATTTGAAGGAACAATTCAACCCAATTGGAAATCAGCCATGACAAGCGTACACCTTTTTGAAACCTTAGAAAAAAGCTTAGAGATTGATTTTGAGACCTACGAAAAGCTCCATAAAAAGGAACAAAAAACCAGCATTCAAACTCCACAAAACGAATGGACTCTGGATCGCATTGAAACTGAAAATCCTAACTTATTAGGGGCTCGCTATTACAAGTGGACCAAATAATTAAACCTTAAGATAAAAAAGTGATGAAAATTTTACTATGAATTTTTTGTCGCTTTCTTTTTTTAACACAATATCCATCTAACTAAACTTCGCCATATACTGTTGCACAATCAAATCTGTATTTTCATTGCGTGTTTTCTGCTCTAATTGAATTGGTGGCGAAACTCTTTCCAAACAATTTTTAACTGCACAAGTTTCACAAGTAACTCCAACCACTTGTTTCTTAATGGAATTGCTTTCCATAAATTTAAATTTCTTTTTAACCGCTGGCGTGATCAAAATTCCAACAGAAATACTACGGATACAATCTACCTTGAACGGATCTGGTGTTGCTGATGAAAAAACCAAGTATTCATTTTTACTGTTTTCATAACTGGATATTTGAGCGTCAAAGAAGTGATTTTTCTTTTGTTTCAAAGATTCCTCAATGGTCCGAATAGAAACCCAGCGGCGGCAATAATGCTCATTCATTTCATTCGCATGCGGTTCCTGCTGATTCGTGATGTGTAATTCTTTTTTTATCTGATACGTATCAGCTCCTATTTGATGAGACAATCTAAGAAAAAAGAGATTCTTTAATTGAAAATCTTTTGGTAAAATATTGGTTAATCTTTGGTAAAAAGATTCTGGAGAAACATTAAATCCGCTCATTAGCGCGATCATCTCTTGCGGTTTTGGATCTGTTTTTGCTAAAAATAAATTCAGTTCGTCTATCAGTTTTTGTCTCGGAATAAGCAATGCTCCCGCAAAGTATGAAGCGTAAAAATTATTCAGAACCTGATCAAAATTATCAAACTTAATCCAGCTGAACGTATACAATCTTTCGGTTATTTCTAAAAAATTATAGGCAATTTCTTTGGCTAGAATAAATGCTTTTTGAGGTTCATCAATATCTAGCGAAAGCAATAACGTCTTACTTTTTGGGACAAATATCGATCGTAAGTCCCCTAACTGTTCTTGTTCAGAAAAAACCAACTCTTGGATTGTGTAGCCATATTCCTCAATCAATATTGCCGTGAGCTCCTCAATAGAAATTTTACTATCAATATTTACATAAAAAGCTTTGGAGAAGTCCAAGACCTTTTGCTCTAAATCTTCAAAGTAGTTATTGTGCGCCTCTTGATACGAGCGTAAGGAAGCCAAAAAGAAACTTTCTCGGGTCAAATTATAATGTTGGGCAATCTCAATAATCGTACTTATAAAGGCATTGACTTTTGCAGGAGCGTTAGCAATAATATCGATTAGATCGTTTTCCTGAATTCCGAAAATTTCCAACGGAATTTCTTTCAAAATGCCAGATTTTAGAATTTCTCCAATAGGTGC
Organism: Flavobacterium omnivorum; assembly: GCF_900099915.1. Taxonomy (GTDB): domain Bacteria; phylum Bacteroidota; class Bacteroidia; order Flavobacteriales; family Flavobacteriaceae; genus Flavobacterium; species Flavobacterium omnivorum. The sequence continues at coordinate 118,771 of NZ_FNDB01000001.1, read as the reverse complement.
TAGATTATTATCCAGTTTTAAAGACACCATATTATCATACGAAACTTCTAATTTTTCAGCCAAAAGAATGATTTTATCTGTTTTGGGATACTTCTTCCCTTTCTCAATTTCATTTAAATACGATTTTGAAAGGTCTGTAATTTTGGCTAAGCCAAATAAAGATAAATTCTTATTCGTACGCGCCTGCTTGAGTTTTAGGCCAAAAATCAGCTTGATGTAATCCTTTTCTATGTTCATAATTCAAATATACATTAAAAAATATTTGCGTCAAAAAAATTATTTTTAACTTTTAGCGTACGTTCGCTTGTTTTGTAAAAAACTTTTTGTAGTATTGCAGTGTTGAATAATTACATATTCTTATCAAAAGTCAATTAGTGTTAAATTAAATAAGCCATAAAATGAAATTTAAAGAAGTATATTCGGAAAATTTGTTAAATTTTTCAGAAGAAACCACGGAACGTTTCCCAGAGATCTTAACTGACGAAGCAATGACTTTTTTGTCTTTACTTCATGAGAATTTTAACGAAAAAAGACTAGCTCTTTTGGAGGAAAGAAAGAAGCAACAAGCATTATTCGATGCAGGTGCAGTACCCACTTTTCCCCTTGAAACAAAAAGCATTCGAGAAAGTAATTGGGAAGCAGCCACGACACCAGCCGATTTATTAGACCGAAGAGTCGAAATAACGGGACCCGTCGATAGAAAAATGGTCATCAACGCCTTGAATTCTGGAGCAAAAACGTTCATGGCCGATTTTGAAGACAGCACATCACCAACTTGGAGCAACTTAATGACCGGCCAAGAGAATCTTAAAGATGCTGTAAACAAAACCATCACCTTAGAGGACACAGTAAAAAATAAAAAATACAGCCTCAACAATCAAACAGCCGTATTACTTGTTCGCCCAAGAGGATTGCATCTACCTGAAAAACATCTTTTAGCAAATGGAGAAACAACTTCAGGTTCGTTAATTGACTTCGGCTTGTATGCTTTTCACAATCATAAAAAGCTGATTGAAGATGGAACGGCACCATATTTTTATATTCCGAAACTAGAACATTACCTGGAAGCAAGATGGTGGAACGAAGTTTTCGAATTCACGCAGGAATATTTGGGCGTGGAAAACGGAACATTCAAAGCCACAGTTTTAATCGAAACAATTACAGCTAGTTTTCAATTGGACGAAATCATTTTTGAATTAAAAGATCATATTGTAGGGCTTAATTGCGGACGATGGGATTATATTTTCTCTTTCATCAAAAAACTTAGAAATAATCCAAAGTTTATAGTTCCAAACAGAGATCAGGTAACCATGACTGCACCGTTCATGAGTGCCTATTCCCAACTAGTAATTCAAAGATGCCACAAGCGAAATATTCATGCAATTGGCGGAATGGCCGCACAAATTCCGATAAAAAATAACGAAGAAGCCAACAAAGTAGCTTTCGATAAAGTAATTGCCGACAAAGAACGTGAGGTTAAAAATGGTCATGATGGTACTTGGGTTGCACATCCTGATTTAGTTTCACTTGCCATGACCGTTTTCGACAAATACATGCCAACTAAAAACCAAATTCACATAAAAAGAGAGAACGTACATGTTACCGAAGGCGATTTACTTGAAACCCCAAAAGGAACCATTACCGAGGAAGGTGTTCGAAAAAACATTAGTATTTCCGTTCTATATATCGCTTCATGGCTTAACGGACAAGGTGCAGCAGCGTTGCACAATTTGATGGAAGATGCTGCTACTGCTGAGATTTCGAGATCACAATTGTGGCAATGGCTTCAAAACAAAGTTCTTTTAGACAATCAAAAAGTATTGAATGAAAAATACTATCACCGCTTAGCGATGGAGGAATTTGAAAAAATCCGAAAGCTCGTTGGAGATGAAAATCATGAAAAACAAAAATACAGACTGGCGGAACAATTATTAGACATTCTAGTCGTAAACGACAATTTTATCGAATTTTTGACTCTACCAGGATACAAATACATTTAAAAAATTAATTACAATCCCTATTAACAAACAACCAAAAAAAAGAAAAATGAAAACTACAGAAACAAGAATTCAAGAATTAGTTACCGACTGGATTACGAACCCAAGATGGAATGGTATTGAGCGACCTTATACTGCTGAAGAGGTGGTAAAATTACAAGGTTCGTATCAAATAGAACACAGTGTAGCCAGAATTGGAGCGAATACTTTATGGAATAAACTAAATTCTCAGGATTTTGTAGCCGGACTTGGCGCGCTAACCGGAAACCAGGCCATACAAGAGGTAGAAGCAGGATTAGATGCTATTTATTTGAGCGGATGGCAGGTTGCTGCTGATGCAAATGTAGCTGGAGAAATGTATCCTGACCAATCTTTATACCCTGCGAACAGTGTTCCATTGGTAGTAAAAAGAATCAACAATGCCCTTTTGAGAGCAGATCAAATACAAGTGGTTAACGGCACTACAGACAAGAAAGACTATCTGGTTCCTATTGTGGCTGACGCCGAAGCTGGTTTTGGCGGAAACCTGAACGCTTTCGAATTAATGAAGGCGATGATTGAAGCGGGAGCTGCCGGGGTTCACTTTGAAGATCAATTGAGTTCTGCTAAAAAATGCGGACACTTAGGGGGAAAGGTATTGGTTCCTACTCAAGAAGCTATCAACAAATTGATTGCGGCACGTTTAGCCGCTGACGTAATGGGAACGCCAACAATTGTTGTGGCCCGCACAGATGCTGATGCAGCCAACTTATTGACTAGTGATATTGATCCAAGAGATGCTAAATTTATCACGGGAGAAAAAACGGGAGAAGGGTTTTTCTATGTGAATTGTGGCGTGGAGCAAGGAATTGACAGAGGATTGAGTTATGCACCTTACGCTGATTTAATTTGGATGGAAACAAGTAATCCAGATCTGGATTATGCAAGAAAATTTGCTGAAGGAATTCATGCAAAATTCCCTGGAAAAATGTTGGCTTACAATTGTTCACCTTCTTTCAACTGGGCTGCAAAATTATCAGTTGCCGAAATGGAAACATTCCGCGAAGATCTTGCAGCAATGGGATATAAATTCCAGTTCATCACTTTAGCAGGATTCCACGCATTGAACACGAGTATGTTCGAATTGTCTAAAGCCTACAAAGAAAGAGGAATGGCAGGCTATTCTGAATTGCAGGAAAGAGAATTTGCTTTGCAAAAACATGGTTTCAAAGCAGTAAAACATCAAGGTTTCGTAGGAACATCCTATTTTGATGCGGTACAAAATACCGTGACAATTGGAAAATCTTCTACAACCGCAATGAAAGATTCTACAGAAGTAGCTCAGTTTTAAATAAAGTAGCAACCATAAAAAAAACACGATTTCAGATGGAATCGTGTTTTTTGTTTTTAAAATAAAAAGACTTTCTATTTTGATTCTATAATTTCAAGATCAGTAACTACTTTCTCTTTTCCTTTTTGAATACTGATTTTATTGATTGAAATTGGAAGGTAATATTTCCCATTTTTGGCTTCTTCCAATTTTAGTTTTTTGTCTTTATTTTTCCAATTATCAGCAGTTGCTTTGCTTATGGAAAGATCGTAAACGTGCTTATTTAGTCCTTTTGACGCTTTCACTTTCTGAGAATAAACGACTTCTTTTAAACTGTTTTCAATTTGCAAAAGCACTTCCGAATCCCCATTCGAATAAAACCAAATCTCTGCTTTTGGTTCTGAAGCCTCAGCCCAAGAACTCCAGCTGTTCCCCCCATTCTCTTGATTTTTTTATCTTTTTTAGTTCAAAAACATGAAGATTTTCCGCTATCACTTTATCGCTCAATTGTTGCACTTGCTCTAAATTGACTTTATAAATCGAACGTCCGTGAGTTCCTACCACTAAATCTTTTACTTTCTTTTGAATCACTAGATCGTGAACCGCAACGTTCGGAATTCCGTTCGAAAAATCATCCCAAGTTGTTCCTTTATTTAGTGAAACATACAATCCGTTATCCGTTCCCAGATACAAAACATTTTCGTTAACATTATCTTCCACAATCACATTCACTGGACTTGCAGGCAAATTAGTAGCTATATTTTTCCAAGTTTGACCAAAATCATCTGACACATACACATAACTAGTGAAATCATCATTTCGATATCCGTTTAAAGTCGCATACACTCTTTCTTTCTTGTGTGCCGAAGCCACGACTCTGGAAACCCAACGATTTTGAGGCAAATTTTCTGAAATTTTGTTCCAAGTCGAAGCACCGTCTTTCGAAACATGAATCAATCCGTCATCACTTCCTGTATAGAGTAAACCAAACTGCAAAGTGCTTTCACTAATAGCTGCGATGGTTCCAAAAGCTACATTTCCTTCTTTCACTCCTTGTGTCAAATCAGGCGAAATCGCAGTCCAAGTTTGCCCTTGATTCATCGAACGGTGCAAGAAATTAGATCCCATGTATAAAATATCTTGGTTGTGCGAAGACAATAAAATAGGCGTTTGCCAATTGAATCGAAATGGTTTCTCGTCCTTTTTTGGCTTTAGCGAAATATACTCTCGCTTGTTAGTTGCACGATCAATTCTGTAATAATTTCCAAATTGGAATCCCGTATAAACAATATTTGGGTTTCTTTTATCGATTTGAGTTTGCATTCCGTCGCCTCCCATCAAATTTTCGTACGGATATTTTCCGGTTTGGTACCATTCTGAGGAATATTTATACGTACTTGGTCCAACCCAAACGCCATTATCCTGCATCCCTCCATAGATATTATACGGTTCTTGCTCATCTACATTCACCGCATAAAACTGACTTACGCTATGGGAATTCCCTTTGAACCAATGTGCTCCATCATCGTATGAAATATTCAAACCACCATCATTTCCATTAATTAAATGCCCGGATTTATTTGGGTTCACCCAAACTACATGATGATCTGCGTGAACATTCTCTTCGCTTATGGAAGTGAATGTTTTTCCGCCATCATTTGATTTTATAATGGGTACACCTGATAAATAAATTTTATTGACATCGTTTGGATCAACAGAAATGACGCTGAAATAATAGCCGTAAGAATAAAAGAAATCATCGATAAAATCTTGATGGGTCTTCGTCCAGTTTTTTCCTCCATTACTTGATTTGTATACTTCGGCACCAATAACTTCTGTTTCGGCTAAACTATTTATAGCATCCAAAACTACTTTTGCAGCTTCGTTAGGTTGCAAATACCCGTTTTGAACCCAGTGTTTGATGTTTTCTGCTCTGTATTTTTCGGTTAAACCGTAATTCTTTAAAATAGAATTCAGACTTTTATTGGGCAATTTCAAGAATTCGTCTCCCGGGACAGAAAATGCAATTGGTAATGAATTGCTTTTTTTGGATCCACCCGGCCTTTTGAACTGGTTATCCAAAACAGCATACACGTTATTATCGTCATACACCGCTAAACCAATTCTCCCAACGCCTTCACCAACAGGAAATCCACTTTCAGCATTTGAAAAAAGTTTCCAAGTTAATCCCGCATCTTCACTTTTATAAATTCCCGAAGTGGCGCCGCTTCCTATAAAATCCCACGCTTTTCTGTCTTTACTCCAAGAAGACGCAAATTGAACCTTAAAGTTTTTTGGCGAAATAGCCACATCAATAATCCCGGTTTCGTCATCGATATAAAGGGTTTTACTCCATGTTTTTCCACCATTTGTTGTTTTATAAATTCCTCGTTCTTCATTTTTAGAATACAAATGACCCACTGCGCCCACAACAATTTCATCTGGATTTGATGGATTTATCAGGATTCTACTGATGTGATGGCTGTCGTGCAAACCCATATTTTGCCAAGTCTTTCCTTTATCTTCCGATTTCAAAATTCCAATTCCGGCGTAAGACGATCGGGACGAATTCACTTCGCCAGTTCCTACCCAAATCGTTCCTCTTTTCCAGTCTATCGCGATATCACCCACATTTTGCGTAGGCGCCGCATCCATAACTGAAGTAAAACTCATTCCGTTATTATTCGTATGCCAAAGTCCACCCGAAGCATATCCCACATAAAATTCGGTTGGATTTTCCGGATTTACGTCCACATCCACCACTCTGCCGCTCATCACCGTTGGCCCCACATTTTCGAAAGTAACCTGCTGAAAAAGCGATTGATTTTCCATTATTTTCTTGGCTACCAATGATTGCTGAATCGCTTCCACAGAAACTTGTCCCCAAGAGACACTTTGTATGATAAGAGCAGAGAATAGTACTATTTTTTTCATGTAAACTGATTTGAATTGGAAAATTAATCATAAAAATAGTTATCTGGAAATTTTATAGTGTAATTAACATCCGTTTCTCTCAAAGTTAGTATTTTTGAATAATCAATGTATAAAAACGAATTGTTATGAAATACCATCAAATTGACCGAGATTTATTTATAAAAAACAGAGAAAAATTCATGGCTCAGATGAAGCCAAAAAGTGTTGCCATCTTCAATTCTAATGATATTTATCCCGTTTCTGCAGATAGTACGTTGCCATTTGCACAACACCGCGACATATTTTACTTAAGCGGAGTCGATCAGGAAGAAAGTATTTTACTGCTTTTCCCGGATGGGCCTTACGAGCACCAAAGAGAAATGGTATTCTTGAAAGAAACCAGCGAGCACATTGCCATTTGGGAAGGTGAAAAACTAACCAAAGAGCGTGCTTTTGAAGTAACGGGAATCAGAACCGTGTATTGGTTGCAAGATTTTGAAAAAGTATTGTTCGAAATGATGACTCATGCTGAAACAATTTACATCAATACAAACGAGCATTACCGTGCCACTGTAGAAACTGAAACGCGTGAAGCCCGTTTTGTAAAATGGTGGAAAGAAAAATATCCGGCACATACTGTCGCAAAAAGCAATCCTATATTGCAACGCCTTCGTTCTGTAAAAGAAACCGAAGAATTGGATTTAATCCAAAAAGCCTGTAATATTACTGAACTTGGTTTTAGAAGATTATTGCCTTTCGTGAAACCAAACGTGACCGAATACGAAATCGAAGCCGAGTTGATTCACGAATTCATTCGCAACCGTTCCCGTGGTTTCGCTTACACGCCAATTATAGCTTCCGGAAACAATGCCAATGTGTTGCATTACATTGAAAACAACCAACAATGCAAAGCCGGCGATTTGATTTTACTGGATGTTGCAGCTGAATATGCAAATTATTCGAGTGATATGACGCGTACCATTCCAGTTTCAGGAAAGTACACCAAAAGACAAAAAGAAGTATACAATGCCGTTTTACGTGTGAAAAACGAAGCGACCAAAATGCTGACTACAGGAACACTTTGGAAACAATATCATATCGAAGTAGGTAAATTAATGACTTCAGAATTGCTAGGTTTGGGTCTTATTGACACAGCCGATGTGCAAAATGAAAAACCCGAATGGCCTGCTTATAAAAAATATTTCATGCACGGAACATCGCACCACATGGGATTGGACACGCACGATTACGGAATTCTTACTGAACCTATGCAAGCCAATATGGTGTTCACCGTTGAGCCGGGAATCTACATTCCTGCCGAAGGTTTCGGAATCCGTCTGGAGGACAACATCATCGTTCAAGAAAGCGGCGAACCGTTCAACATGATGCGCAACATCCCAATTGAAGTGGACGAAATCGAAGAGTTAATGAACGCATAATACGTCTTTCATATATAAAACAGGCAGTCTAGAGCAATCTAGGCTGTTTTTTTTTGAGCAGAAAGTATCGCTTTTCAAAACAACGTTTCCTCCTGCTGTCCGTTATATCTCTTGGTCCGTTGCACTTTACAAGAGGATATCACTTCCATCAGGGCTACACAGAACGTATGTTTTTCAGAAGAACCAAAATGTTAAATCCATTATAAAACCTAAAAAAGGCTGTAACATTTTATACCTATCTCCAACTTATCTATTCAATCAAAATACTAAAAATCATGCAAGCACACGAAATAGACTACCACATTTACGGCGAGGAAATGCAGTATGTGGAAATAGAATTGGACCCACAGGAAATTGTAATTGCCGAAGCGGGCAGTTTTATGATGATGGACAATAATATCCAAATGGAAACCATTTTTGGAGACGGTTCCGGACAGGAAAACGGATTGTTCGGTAAACTTTTAAGCGCCGGAAAACGAGTACTGACCGGTGAAAGTCTTTTTATGACGGCGTTCATCAATCAAAACAATACCAAAAGCAAAGTTTCATTCGCATCGCCTTATCCCGGAAAAATTATCCCAATTGACTTGACACAATTTAACGGAAAATTCATTTGCCAGAAAGATGCTTTCCTTTGCGCTGCCAAAGGCGTTTCGGTTGGGATTGAATTCTCTAAAAAACTGGGCCGCGGACTGTTTGGTGGTGAAGGTTTCATCATGCAAAAAATAGAAGGTGACGGAATGGCGTTTGTACATACCGGCGGAACATTAGCCAAAAAAGAATTAGCAGCAGGCGAAATCCTAAAAGTCGACACCGGTTGCATTGTAGGTTTCACCAAAGATGTCGATTATGATATTGAGTTTATTGGCGGCATCAAGAATTCTATTTTTGGTGGCGAAGGATTATTTTACGCCACACTGCGCGGTCCGGGAACAGTTTATGTACAATCCTTGCCTTTCAGCCGACTTGCCGATAGAATCATTGCATCTGCACCAAGAGCAGGCGGAAACAGTCGTGACGAAGGAAGTTTATTAGGCGGATTAGGAAGCATGCTTAATGGAGATCGACGATTTTAAATTTGAATAATTACAAACGGCTTTCAGGAATGGGAGCCGTTTTTCAACCATATAAGTCATGTAAGCAAATAGAGGTAATGCTTAAATGAACTTAAATTCCTTATATGGTTAAAAAATAGTTTTTGTTTAAATATTTTTTCAATTTCACTTTGTGCTTTTTGATATAATTCGCCATGACAACTTTAAAACTTATATGCCTTACATGGTTTAAAAAGATTAAAGCCCTAATTTTGCAAACTCTAAAAACTAAAAGTGAAACAAATTCTCTTTAAAAACACCAACATCTCCTATTCCGATACCGGGAAAGGAACCGCTATTGTCTTGCTTCATGGTTTCTTGGAAAACAAAGGCATGTGGGATTTTTATATACCCGAATTTGCCAAAAAAAACCGCGTCATCATCATTGATTTATTGGGTCATGGCGAAACGGAATGTTTGAGTTATGTGCAAACGATGGAAGATAATGCCGATGCCGTTCACGCAGTTTTATCGGAATTGCGCATCCGAAAAGCCATTTTTGTCGGGCATTCTATGGGCGGTTATGTAGCTTTGGCTTTCGCCGAATTATATCCTGACACGATAAAAGGATTGGTTTTACTAAACTCGACCTCAAGAGCCGACAGCGCCGAACGAAAAACAAATCGGGATCGAGCTATCAAAGCGGTAAAACAATCTTTTATGAATTTTGTTTCGCTTTCTATTGCAAACTTATTCAGCGAATTTAACAGAGAACGACTCGCACCAGTTATTGAAAAAGTAAAAAAGGAAGCTTTACAAACACCGCTTCAAGGAATCGTTGCTTCACTGGAAGGAATGAAAATTCGACAAGATCGGGAAGTATTGTTGCACCTTACACCCTATCCAAAATTATTGATTCTGGGCGAAAAAGATCCTGTCCTGAATTACGAGGAAACCAAAGAACAAATTGAAAACACAACGGTAAAATTAGTGACTTTTCCGGACGGACACATGAGCCACATTGAAAACCAAGACCAGTTATTGATTGTATTGTTGGCTTTTTTCAAAAGCATCTAAATCATTCCAGATTTCAAATACCCTTTTTCCACCAATTCGCTTTTGTCTTTCAAATGGTGCATTTTTCCTTCTTTCATCAACGCTAGTTTTGTGGAAACCTTAATCACATTTTCATAATTATGATCCGTGATAATTACGCCTTTTACACTAGACATTGCAGTGATTAATTCATTAATTTTTTCAATCATTATGGGTGACAAACCATTGTAAGGTTCGTCCAGCAAAACAAATTTTGACGCGTTATTTAGGATTAATTTAATTTCTAAATACCGTAATTCTCCGCCGGACAAATGCTTTATTTTTTTATCCAACATCGATTGGATCATTTCATCAGCACAAAAATCCTGTAATTTCTCTTTGGCAATAGCCAATTGAATGGTCTTTTTTATCGAAAATGAATTTGGAATAAAATTATTCTGAGGCAAATAACTGATTTCATTTAGCAAATCGCTGGTTTTTGATTTCACGATGCCATCCACCCGAACAAATTTAAAATCGGCTGTTACAATTCCGGAAATAATTTTTAACAAAGTCGATTTTCCAGAACCATTTCGTCCTAAAACACCAATAATATCGGTGGTTTCGCATTTCAAATACACATCGGAAACTATGATTTTTCCCTCATATTGTTTTTGAACACTGTCTACTTCTAAAGCACTTTTAATCATACGAGTTTCATTACTAAATTAATGAATAAAATCAGCACCATAGAAAAAACAAAATTCATCAGAAAACCATACACAAACAATTGCATTTTTGAAATTCCGTTGTTGTAATAAAACAGATATTCATTTTTAGCATTCACCTCTTTTATCAAAAGGCTAATGAAGAAACCAAAAATAATAAGCACGTATTTGAAGCTTTCAAATCCTCCAAAAACCCATGCCAAAGCGCTTATTGACACGTTTATTGTCAAAGTGCTTTTGTAAAACTCAAAGATGTTGGCTAATTTTCTAATTGGGAGTTTTGTTTAAATTATTTTTTCTTCAAAAGGAATGCTTTCATCCAAAATTTCGCTCAATAAAAGAACCATTTGCTCTAAATAATTACTCAAAATTTCTTCATTTATAATCGAATTTACTTCTTTGTCTTCTTTAAAATTAAACGGAAGAAAACCAGCTTTTAAATTCTTAAAAGAAATAATTCCGGCTTCAATTGGTTTTCCCTTCGCATCATGCTCATACATAAAAGCATACGCCAGAACCTGAATGATTTTATCGCTTTTAATATCTTCGGTTAATCGGTTCCAGGATTTCAGAGTGACGCTCGCTTTTTCTACTTTACCCGTTTTGTAATCGATAATTCGAATGACTCCGTTGCGCTCTTCAATTCTATCTACATTTCCTTTTATCAATACCGGAAACGGCAAATTCGGATGATTTAGAGTTCTTCCAAAAGTTTGTTCCAAAGCAATTATTTTTATTGCATCTCCGTTTTTAATACTTTCCAGTTCCACTTTTAGGAAATTAGAAACATTTCGTTTGGCAACTTCAAACGCCAATAAATTTCGACCTTTTTTGATTTCGCCTTCTTTATACACCAATTTAAACTGTTTCAAAACCTCAGCGTCTATTTGTTTGAAACAGTTTAAAATATCACTTTCTGAAATAAATTTACCAATAAATGGCTCGTACAAAACTTTTAGAGTTTCGTGAATAATGGTTCCCAACGTATTCAAAGCAATATTCTCCTCCACTTCTTCGACTTCGCTGATGCGTAAAATTTTCTGGAAATAAAACTGAATCGGATTCCGAATATAACTCGTCAATGCCGATGGAGAAAACCCTTTTTCGGCAATTTCTTTTAATCGTACCATCACACTTTCTGATTTTGGAATCACCATCGGTTGATAGGCCGTTTCAGGTAAAACTGCATTGTAAATTTCGTGTGTTAACGTATGATTATTTTGTTTTTCGACTTCCAGTTGGGTTATGAATCGGCTTTTTTCACCCGCATCTAATCCCTCACTTTCCGTATTATAAAGCAAATAAATGTTTTTGGCACGTTGCAACAAATGATAAAAATGATAGGTATAAATGGCGTCTTTTTCTTTGAAAGTCGGCAACCCCAATTCGCGTTTCACATCATACGGAATAAACGAGTTTTGTGATTTTCCGGCCGGAAATTTCCCTTCATTCATCGAAGTGACAATAACGGTGTCAAAATCCAAAACACGGCTTTCTAAAACGCCCATAATCTGTAAACCATTCAATGGTTCTCCTTCAAAAGAAACCTCAGCCAGATCAATTACTTGTTTGTAAATGGCGTAAAGTGTTTCTATTTTATCGATATGTGCGTGTTTCGAATAGTAATTAATCAGTTTGTTAATGACTTTAAAAATGGCAAATACAAAAGCTTTAGTTATTTTTTCTTCTTCGTTATCGTTACTTAAATTTTCTTTTATAGTTTGCAATAATCTAGAAATAGTCTCCAAGACCGGAATGGAACCTTTTTCCCATTTTTGAAATAATAAAAGAAACAACTCGCTTGGAATTATATTCAATTCCATCATTTTTTGATGCGTAATAAAAGTATAATTATTTTGATTGATGGTCTGAACAAGGGCAGTCGTTTTAGCATACGGTTCGACCAGCGGATGTGTCAAAATGTCCAATACATCTTTGTAATACAGCACATAACTTTTAGCATTTCTGGATAATGCATTCGTGTGCATTTTGAATAATTTGGCAATCAAAATCTGCGCTGGATTATTCTTACTCGAATATCCCATCGTGATATTCAAAGCACCTACACTTGATGGTAACGAATATAAAAGCGGCACCAAAAGATTTTCCTCGCCCAGAACCACAGCCACTTTATCCAGCTTGCTTTTGGGATTTTCATTTATGACATTCTCGATAATACTTCCGGCTATTTTGGCTTGACCAATAGTTTTTGGTGTACCAATAACCTGGATATTTTTAGTCTGCGAAAAATCATCTACAATCCATTCAAACGGATGCAATTTATAGTGCTTCCAATTTTCTTTGAAACGCCTAACAAACAATCCTGCATCGTGAAAGGGATCATTTAAAAAAGTTTGATCTACATCCCAATATATTTTAGCTTGGTCAGCCGCAATAAGGTGCTGTATTATTTTTTCTTCGGCAGCATTCAACGCATTAAAACCAGCAAATACAAATTGTTTCTCTTGAACAGAATTGGTAAAATGATCTAAGTTCTTAACTGCCTCGCGATAAATCAAGCCTTGATACCCGATTCCTTTGTTTAGCAAATGTGTATAAAGGGATTGATAGTAATTGGGAAGTAATTTCCAAAAATCAATATATTTTTCTAGTAAAGGAGTTTTATTTTCGACTTCAATTCCCCATTTTTTGATATCTTCAATATCTTTCAGATACGAAAGCACGTGAGAAGGATCTAATAAATAGCGGTCAATTTCATTAAAGTCCTGTAGGAGTGTTTTAGCCCAGTTGGCAAACAACTCAAAGGATTGTTGGTTTGCTTTATCGGTAATAGATAAGTAGACTTCGTAAAATTCAAATAACAATTCGATAGGATCAATAGCGCGGATCCCTGCTATATTTTGTACAAAATCCTCGATACTTATAATTTCGGGCGAAAGTATATTTGTGGTAACTTGATTTTTTACCGCTTCAATCAGAAATATTTTAGCCCGTTTGTTTGGTAAAACTACAATTGTATTGGAAAGATTGTCCGAGTAATTTTCGATTAAAACTGAAGCTATTTTATCTAAAAAAGAAGTATTTGTCATTCTATAAAAATAAAAAAACGTCCCGATAAATCGAGGCGTTTTCTAAAAATATTTTGAATAAAATTATTTTTGCAAAATAACTTCTGTTCTTCTGTTTTTAGCTTTACCAAGAGCAGTTTTATTTGTTTCAACTGGACTTCCTTCACCAAAACCAACAGCATTTAGGTTTACATCTTTAATACGTCATTCAAATAAAGCTTCTCTAACACGTTACTCTATCTATAAAAAAAACGCCCCGATAAATCGAGGCGTTTTCTAAAAATATTTCGAATAAAATTATTTTTGTAAAATAACTTCTGTTCTTCTGTTTTTAGCTTTACCAGCAGCAGTTTTATTTGTTTCAACTGGACTTCCTTCACCAAAACCAACAGCATTTAGGTTTTCACCTTTAATACCTCTTTCTAATAAAGCTTCTCTAACTACGTTAGCTCTATCTTCAGAAAGTGTTTGATTGTATGCATCTGAACCATCGCTATCAGTATGTCCTTCAACACTGAATTTAGCATTAGGGTAGTTTTTAAGAATATTTGCCATAGCATCTAATCTAGCTGGAACATCACCAACTTTGAAAGTAGCTTTACCTGAATTAAAGTAGATTGCTCTAGCTTGAATTTTAAGGTTATCTAACGCTTCAGTAGTTACTTCAGGACATCCTCTGTTGCTAGCTGGACCAGCTACAGTAGGACAATCGTCATCTTTGTCTAATACTCCGTCTCCGTCAGTATCAGGCCAAGGACATCCACCATTTTCTTTAGGACCTGCAACAGTAGGACATTTGTCATCTTTGTCAGCAATTCCGTCACCGTCAGCATCTGGACAACCGTTTAATGCAGCTAAACCAAAAACAGTAGGACAAGCATCATTTTTATCAGCAACACCATCTCCGTCAGTATCAGGACAACCGTTTAATGCAGCTAGACCAAAATCATTTGGACATTCGTCAGCACTATCTTGAATTCCATCTCCATCAGTATCAGGACAACCGTTGAATTCTTTCAAACCAGCAACTTCTGGACAAGCATCATCTTTGTCGTAGATTCCATCACCATCAGTATCTTTTCCTCCAAATTTGAAGATAAGACCAGCAGTGTGTTGAAAAAGAGAAGGAGCATCTGGAGTAGCAAAATCAACATTACCTTCCGTTCTATCACCAAAAGCTTTTTTGTATCTTGTAGCAATTTCCAAACCTACATTTTCAGAAAACCAGAAAGTCAAACCTGCACCAGGATTGAATGTTCCAAAACTACTATCTCCGAAGAAAGTATAACCTCCACCAACAGATAAAGACGGATCAATAACTTTAGATTTAATTAGGTTCATGAAGCTATATTTAATAGTAGCATCAACACCATAATACATTAAATCACCTGGATTAGTTACATGATATCCTCTAGAATCATGACCTACAGTACCTGGAGCAAAAGTTACAAATTTGTCAATTTTGTTAACAGATCCAGCAAGACCGAAAGAGAAATTATCTCCTACATATCTAGAAACACTTAAATAAGATACAGATGGAAGAATATTCCAATTGTCTTTCACTGCAAAAGGTTGAGAAAAATGACGGTCAAGCCAGTTATGTCCTCCCTCTGCACCAGCTTTGGTGTCAACGGCATTAACTCCAAAAGCGATAGCCCAAGGATTGTTACTGTCTTGTGCGTGAGAGCTTAAACCCATCACCATCATCACAGCAACTAAAATTTTGTTAAGATGTTTCATACTTAATTTTTTTAATTACAATTTAGTTAATTATATGCAAAAATAGTACGTAAATTTTAAACTACAAAATTAAATGTTAAAAAAAGCCCTTATATTAAGCCAAAAGTGGGAATTATACAACATTCAGAGCTTTTCCAACCTCAATAAATGCCTTTATTGCCTTATCTAAATGAGCTTTTGTATGCGCTGCAGAGAGTTGAACTCTTATTCTCGCCTTGTCTTTTGGGACTACGGGAAAAAAGAAGCCTATCACATAGATGCCTTTTTTTAACAGTTCATCAGCCATAGTTTGTGATAATTTTGCATCATAAAGCATCACCGGAACTATAGCAGAGTCCCCATCAACGATGTCAAATCCCGCATTTTCCATTCCTGTTTTAAAATAATTGGTATTCCACTCTAGTTTATCGCGTAACGTGGTGTCCTTTTCTAATAATTCAAATACTTTGATGGAAGCACCTACAATTGCAGGAGCTAGCGAATTAGAAAACAAATACGGCCTGGATCTTTGACGTAATATTTCGATAATTTCTTTTTTGGCGGTCGTGTATCCGCCCATCGCTCCACCAAGTGCTTTACCAAGTGTTCCTGTAATGATATCAACACGACCCATTACGCCTTTAGCCTCCGGCGTTCCTTTTCCCGTGGATCCAATAAATCCAGCAGCATGACATTCATCTACCATGACCATCGCATCATACTTATCAGCTAGATCACAAATTTTATCCAAAGGAGCTACAAGACCATCCATCGAGAAAACGCCATCGGTAACAATTAATTTAAAACGAGTTCCAGCTTCAGTAGCCTTAATTAACTGTTGTTCTAAGTCTTGCATGTCGCTGTTAACATAACGATATCGTGCTGCTTTACACAAACGAACACCATCAATAATAGAGGCATGATTCAAACTATCCGAAATAATGCAATCTTGCTCTCCCAATAATGGTTCGAAAACCCCGCCATTCGCGTCAAAAGCTGCTGCGTAAAGAATAGTATCTTCTGTTCCGTAAAATTCTGAAATCTTTCTTTCTAATGTTTTATGAATATCCTGTGTTCCACAAATAAAACGAACCGACGACATACCGAAACCATGCGAATCCAAGGCGTCTTTTGCAGCCTGAATCACTTCCGGGTGCGATGACAATCCTAAGTAATTATTGGAACAAAAATTTAAAACAGTTTCTCCAGTTGAAATAGTAATTTCTGCTCCTTGAGGCGAGGTAATAATTCGTTCCTTTTTAAAAATTCCGTTATCCTCGATGGTTTGTATTTCTGCTTGAAGATGTTCTTTTATTTTTCCGTACATTTTTTATGTTTTTAAAGTTCAATTTTTGCGAATAATTCATTTTTCAGTCTACAAATTTACTACATCGATTTCTTTTCCGATATAAATAAGTGCTTTTTTTACCACTTTATAGCCCATTAATTCAATTGCACTTTGGTAATTTTCCAATTGCAATTGGTATTTTGAATTGTGCGTTCCTGTTTTATAGTCCAGTAAAAACACTTCATTATCTTTGGTTAAAACCATTCTATCTGGCTTGATGGTTTTTCCCTGCATTTGAATGATGGTTTGCTCGTTCCATACTTCATTCCCTTCAGCAAAAAAAATCTCTAACTCCCTGTGATTAACAATTTCCCAAATTGTTTTATAAACCGTTTCTTTTTGACTAAAAATAATTAAGCCGTTTTCAATTGATTTTGTAATTGCTAAATCAATGTCATTTTTAATCTTTACAAAAGACAGAATTTCGTGAATAACATTTCCATATTCTATCGCTTCTTGTTGAAGTGTACCCCACATCAAAGCCTCTCGTTGTGCAATTTTAATATTTTTTGGATTCAGAATTTCCGCAACCAAAGGGATTCTTTTAGAAGTATCAACGTGCTTTTTATTTGTTGACAGTTTAGTCTCTTTCCCAAATTCATATTTTAACTCATCTGCCTTGAATAGGTTTTTACTTTCCAAATAATTGATAAAAAAGGTGCACATGTTATTTTTAGGAACTTCCCCTTTTCGAGATAAATTCATATTGGAAATCACATATAGTTGTTCTTCAGCCCGAGTTAAGGCTACATACAAAACATTAATATTGTCCAATAGTTCTTCCTGCTTTTTTTGATTGTAAACCCCAGCAGCTTCTTCTCCAAACCCTTCTACCGCACTACTATTATCAATTAAAACCTTTGGCAAACCAAAATCCTGCTCCTCAGCATTCAACCATAACTTATCTTTTGGCTTTCTGTTGTAATCTTCCTCCGCAAAAGGAAAAATCACGACTGGAAATTCCAATCCTTTTGATTTATGAATCGTCATAATCCGAACGGCATTAGTCCCTTCGGGAGACGGAATACTGAATTTCTCCGCATTTTTATCCCAGAAATTCAAGAAATCTGAAATTCCTGCTTGGTTACGAATGTCACGCTCGAGAACGATGTCTAGGAAGTATTGGACGTAGGCATTGCTTATTTTTGGATTTAGAAATTTCGAAATAATAACCTCTACAACTTCATACAATGATTTTTTTCGAATGTTTTGAAACGAAAGTGAAACCTCAAAACTCATCAACCAGTTTTCAAAATCCGTTTCTTGAAACAACGACATTCCTTTGGCAATAAAATCATGAACGGGTAATTTATCCTGACTGTTTTGAGCTAAATATTGAAGAAAGTTTGCTTTGGATTCCAAGTCAGAACTATTTTTCAAATATTTCAATAAATGAATAATCAATCTAACTTCTGTCGCATTTTGAATCATCAAGGTTTCTGATGACAACAGCGGAATTTGTTGTTCAGTCAAATAAGTAGCAATCGCAATTCCTTGACTCCGTTTTCTGGTCAAAATTACAATGTCTTTGTATTCAAAGCCTTCCCTAATTACTTTTTGAATGGTGTTTAATGTCGCCAAAACATACAACTCTGTTTTGTCCAACGTCTCTTCCTCCCCCGAAGTTTCGGGATTATCATCTGTTTTTTCTACTTTTGGAATGAAAGAAATATTTACATAACCGCCCTTTTTATCATTCAACTTCTGATGACTGTGATTGGCATATAAATCTTTATAATCTAAGTGATCAAACTCATTCGACAGCATTTTAAAAAAACCATTATTAAATTCAATTACCTGTGAATACGAACGGTAATTTTTATCTAAATGTTTGAGAACTTTCTCCTTATTATTAAACGGATTTTGGTCTTTACTCAAATCTATAAATTGCTCTGCTTTGCCGCCACGCCATCTGTAAATGGACTGCTTTGGATCGCCAACAATCATCAAAGTCCCCTTTTCACCATCAATTTCGCTAGATGTGGCATTATCAATTAATGGAATCAAATTCTGCCATTGCATTACGGATGTATCCTGAAATTCGTCTATAAAAAAGTGACGATATCGTTCTCCCAATCGCTCGTATATAAAAGGAGCGGGTTGGTTTTGAATTTCCCTATGAATTATTGCATTAAATTCGGAAATAGAAAGCACATTTTGCTCACTTTGGATTTTTGCCAATTCATTACTAACAGTGTTCAACAACGACAAAGGCGTTATGTTTTTTAGGAAAGCTTTGTAGAAATTTCTCTTTTCAAAAGCTTTATAAATAGTATCTACTAGTTGAAGTAATTCAGGAATTATGTTTTCAATAATCGCTCGGTCTTTTGCCGTTTTATTAATTTTTATATCATCGAATTCGTGATACGTTTTGTTTTTTGGATTGAACTTAACTTCTTGAATGCTGATCAAATGTTTTGGGAAATATGCTCCAGAAAACGACTTACTATCAATTCCGTTTTTTTCTATTAGCAAAAGGGCTTCCTCTGCCAAGGCAACACTTTCTTTCTCCAAAACTTTACAGGCCTCGTTCAATTTTGCTTTAATTGCTACAAAATCAGCTATTGACTTGTCATGGAAATGGGTAATTTCGTTTCGGTTATTTTCGTTTAAAACCAAACGACCAGTATCAAGAATCTCCCGTGAAATATCCCATGACTTGTCATCATCGGTTTTTTCCATCGTGAAATCAATCAATAACTTTGTCAAAGTTTCATCTTCCCCGGCTTGAGCTATTATGGCATCAACAGCTTCCACCAACAAATTTTCAGTATCCAAAGTAACTTCAAAAGTCATAGGCAAACCTAAATCATGAGCAAACGCGCGAATTACTTTATGCGTGAATTTATCAATGGTCGAAATATCAAAAGCGGCATAATTATGAATTATATGCTTGATGATTTGTTGTGATTTGGTTTTTATTTGAATAACAGAAAGTGCTGTATCCACT
The DNA here is from genome assembly GCF_900099915.1 of Flavobacterium omnivorum. Classification (GTDB taxonomy): domain Bacteria; phylum Bacteroidota; class Bacteroidia; order Flavobacteriales; family Flavobacteriaceae; genus Flavobacterium; species Flavobacterium omnivorum. Next base: position 99,270 of record NZ_FNDB01000001.1, on the reverse strand, counting down.
GCCAAATCCTGCATTAAATCTACTGCTTTTGAGCTTGGTTCGTCTTTAGCAAATTCAGAAAGACTGCCTACGATGCGGCCTTTCATTTCGTGAACAGCTTTGTTCGTAAAAGTAATGGCGAGAATATTGCGATACGCGTCATTTTTCTTGGCAACAAGAATAATTTTTAAATATTCTTTGACTAGCGCATAGGTTTTTCCGCTACCTGCCGATGCATCGTATATGGAGAAGGATGGTCTTTGCATTAAGATTTTTGATTTTTGATTAACGATTTTAGATTTCTGATTTAAGATAAGCTTTCTAATTTCCTAAATCTCCTAGCCCTGATGGAAACGACATCCTTTCTTGCCGGTTTTCGGCAAGAAAGATATAGTGAACAGCAGGAAATAGCTTCTAAAAACACCACTATTAACAGGTTACTTTTAAAATTTGTCTTGAAACTTCGGGGTAAACCTTAAAAGTAGTATTTTTGCAGCATGGAAACAAATAGACAGAAAAAAATAGGTGGGGTGATCCAAAAAGATTTGGTGGATATTCTGCAAGGTGAAGTGAGAAAAAACGGAGTTAGTAATTTGATAATTTCGGTGTCCAAGGTTGTTGTTACTTCAGATTTATCTGTAGCGACGGTTCATTTAAGTGTTTTCCCTCAGGATAAAGCAAAAGAAATTTTAGAGGCAGTAAAGTCGAATTCTAAAACAATAAAACATGACTTATCACAAAGAGTGCGTTTGCAATTAAGAAAAGTTCCAAATTTGGTTTTCTTTATTGATGACTCTTTGGATTACATTGAAAAAATTGACAATGCCTTGGCAAATAGAGACAATCCTATAGAAAATAGAGAGTTACTCGACAAACGCAGATTTCAATAAAATTTGAATTTTCCCCTTTACATAGCCAAACGCTATATTCTTAGCAACAGTAAAAACAACGCTATCAATATCATCAATCGCATTGCCAGCATGGGAATTATTGTTGGTGCAATGGCTTTGTTTGTGGTTTTATCCGTTTTTAGCGGACTAAAAGTTTTTAGTCTTTCGTTTACCAATGACATTGATCCCGATTTAAAAATAAGCAGTATTTTAGGAAAATCCTTTTTGATTACTCCAAATCAGGAAAGCCAAATCAAGAAAATTGAAGGTCTTGCATCCTATACCAAAATTATTGAAGAGCGGGTTTTATTCACTTTTGACGGTAAACAGGAAGTTACCTATCTAAAAGGTGTGGATTCTAATTTTAATCAAGTAAATGCTATTGAAACCAAACTTTTCAACGGCCAATGGTTGAAACCAGATACGTATCAAGTGGTAGTAGGGTATGGGATTGCCCAGACATTCTCCATGGGGTTGCTAGATTTTAATCGTCAATTGGAAGTTTTAGTTCCAAAACCCGGAAAAGGGACCATAGAAAATCCAGAACAAGCTTTTAACAAAACGGATCTGATTCCTGTTGGAATTTATGCCATTAGTGAAGACTTGGATTCCAAATATGTTTTTGCCGATTTAGGTTTAGCTCAGGAATTGTTGGAATACAAAACCAATCAAGTTTCGGGAATTGAAATCAAGACCAAAACTAGCGCTAATGAAACGGATATTAGCAACCAACTTCTAACTATTTTCAAAAATAAAATTACCGTAAAAAACAGAGCGCAACTCAACGAATCGCTCTACAAAATGTTGAATACTGAGAATATTGCGGTTTATTTAATATTTACTTTGGTGATTGTCGTCGCACTTTTTAATTTAATTGGCGCGTTGATTATGATGATTTTAGACAAAAAAGGAAACCTAAAAACCCTTTTTAATCTAGGAACCGAAATCAAAGATTTACGTAAAATATTCTTGCTACAAGGTACTTTATTGAGTGTTTTTGGTGGGATTATCGGGCTGGTTTTAGGAATTATAATTGTTTTGATACAAGAATATTTTCAACTGATTATGATTACACCTACTCTTGCTTATCCGGTAATTTTCTCTCTCGAAAATGTACTTATTGTAATGGGTACTATTATTTCGCTTGGATTTATAGCTTCGCTGATTGCGAGTAGTCGGGTGAGCAAGAAGTTGTTGGAATGAGATTTTTGATTGATGATTAACGATTTTTGATTTCAGATTTTAAAAAATAAAACACAAATTCCACTAATTTACACGAAATCATTTGTGCAAATTAGTGGAATTTGTGTTTAAAATATTTAGTTAAACAACTTCATATCCTGCATACGTTTCTTCGATTTCATTCAAAGCAGCGAATAATTCTTCAGGACGATCCAGCGTTACTAATTTTTGTTTGTGGGGTTTGAAAGAATGAATTCCTTTGAAATAATTGGTGTAATGCGGTCGTGTTTCCACAATTCCTAGTCTTTCTCCTTTCCATTCCATTGCCCAAGTAAGGTGATTTCGCACGGCTTCGACTCTATCAATAACAGTTGGTTTTGGCAAATGTTCACCTGTTTTGAAGTAATGTTTAATTTCATCAAAAATCCAAGGATAACCAATCGCAGCACGACCAATCATGATTCCGTCAATACCGTATTCATTTTTATATTGCAATGCTTTTTCCGGAGAATCGATATCACCATTGCCAAAAATAGGCATCGTAATTCTGGGGTTGTTTTTTACACGGGCAATATGCGACCAGTCGGAATGACCTTTGTACATTTGAGCACGAGTTCTGGCGTGTATGCTCAAAGCAGCCACACCAATATCTTGCAAACGCTCTGCAACCTCATCAATATTGATGGAATTATCATCCCAACCCAAACGGGTTTTTACGGTAACCGGTAAATGTGTGCTGTCAATTACGGCTTTTGTCAGGCGAATCATTAAATCTACATCTTTAAGAACTCCAGCACCAGCGCCTTTGCAAACGACTTTTTTGACAGGACAACCAAAGTTGATATCAATTATATCTGGATTTACGGCAGAAACAATTTTGGAGGACATGGCCATAGCTTCTTCATCGCCACCAAAAATCTGAATTCCAACTGGACGTTCGTAATCGAAGATGTCTAATTTCATTCGGCTTTTGATGGCGTCACGAATTAATCCTTCGGAAGAAATAAATTCGGAGTACATCATATCGGCACCGTGCGCTTTACACAACCTGCGGAAAGGCGGATCGCTCACATCTTCCATTGGCGCAAGAAGTAAAGGGAATTCGGGTAATATTATGTTGCCAATCTTGATCATCTTCCTTAATTTTTTGCAAAATTACGATATTTAGCTGAAAGGAGAAAAGAAGAAAGGAGAAAGACTTCGTATTAAAGCGATTAGTTTACATATTCGGGACTTTGAAACTGTTGAATTTAGCCTATATTTGCAGATTAATTGTCGTGGTTTGGCGATTGCGTGAGATTTGAGATTAAGAGGAGGACAGCCAGTGGCTGTCAGGTAATTTAAAATAAACTGGTATTTGCGTGAGGGATAGCCGTGTAAAGCCCACAGTAAAGTGTAGCGACAGCGGAACTTTACGAGGACTTGAAACGGATAGCCCGACCCTTGTGGTCACGCCCAAAATAAATTTGATATAAACGGAAAATGAAACATATAAGAAATTTTTGCATTATTGCACATATTGATCACGGAAAAAGTACGCTTGCGGACCGTTTACTTGGGGCGACTCAAACGGTAACTGCTCGTGAAGAGAAGGCGCAATTGCTGGATAACATGGACTTGGAACGCGAACGTGGAATCACGATTAAGAGTCACGCGATTCAGATGGAATATACGTATAAAGGACAAGAATATATCTTGAACTTGATTGACACTCCGGGACACGTGGATTTTTCATACGAAGTTTCTCGTTCAATTGCAGCTTGTGAAGGTGCGCTTTTGATTGTAGATGCGGCACAAAGCATCCAAGCACAAACGATTTCAAATTTGTATTTGGCTTTAGAAAATGACTTGGAAATTATTCCGGTTTTGAATAAAGTGGATTTACCAAGCGCCAACCCTGAGGAAGTGAGTGATGATATTATTGATTTACTAGGATGTAAACTGGAAGATATTATACATGCATCTGGGAAAACAGGTTTTGGTGTCGAAAATATTTTAGCCGCTATTATCGAAAAAATTCCGCCACCCTCAGGAAATGTCGATGAACCATTGCAGGCATTGATTTTTGACTCACATTACAACCCGTTTCGCGGAATTGAAGTTATTTTCCGTGTGAAGAACGGACAGATTAAAAAAGGCCAGAAGATTAAATTCATGGCTACCGGAAATGAATATTTTGCAGACGAAATTGGTACTTTAAAATTGAATCAAGTTCCAAAGCAAGTAATTTCAGCTGGTGATGTTGGGTATTTAATTTCTGGAATTAAGGAAGCCAAAGAAGTAAAAGTAGGAGATACGTTGACGGATGCAAAAACACCAACAACGAATATCATTAAAGGTTTTGAAGATGTGAAACCAATGGTTTTTGCTGGGATATATCCTGTAGATACTGAAGATTACGAGGAGTTGAGAAACTCGATGGAAAAATTACAGTTAAACGATGCTTCGTTGGTCTTTCTACCGGAAAGTTCTGCAGCTCTAGGTTTTGGTTTCCGTTGTGGGTTCCTTGGAATGTTGCACATGGAAATTATCCAAGAGCGTTTAGAGAGAGAATTCAACATGACGGTTATTACTACGGTTCCCAACGTTTCGTATTTGGCTTACACCAAAAAGGATCCAACAACGCCACTTATTGTAAACAACCCTTCGGATTTGCCGGAGCCTTCTCGTTTAGACCATGTTGAAGAACCTTTTATCAAGGCTACCATCATTACCAAATCCGATTATGTTGGAAACGTAATGAGTTTATGCATCGAAAAACGAGGGTTGATTACCAATCAGACGTATTTGACTACGGAACGTGTAGAGTTGACTTTTGATATGCCGTTGGCTGAGATTGTATTTGATTTTTACGACCGTTTGAAAACAGTTTCTAAGGGATATGCCTCGTTTGACTATACGCCAATTGGGTTGCGAACTTCTAATTTAGTGAAAGTGGATATTTTATTGAACGCTACAATAGTTGATGCTTTGTCCTCTTTGATGCATGCCGATAATGCATATTCTATAGGGAAAAAAATGTGCGAAAAACTGAAAGAATTGATTCCGCGTCAGCAATTTGACATTCCTGTTCAAGCAGCTATCGGGGTGAAAGTAATCTCACGTGAAACTATAAAAGCGTTGCGTAAAGACGTTACCGCAAAATGTTACGGTGGAGATATTTCACGTAAACGTAAATTATTGGAAAAACAGAAAAAAGGTAAAAAACGAATGAGATTGGTTGGAAATGTTGAAATTCCACAAGAAGCGTTTATGGCGGTTTTGAAGTTGAATGATTAGATTTTTTTAGAAGGAAGAATATAGAGAATAGAATATAGAGAAAACCTGACGATGAAAATTGTCAGGTTTTTTTGTTTGCTACAATTTGTTTTTGACTAACTTTGTTTTATGGAAACCGTAAAATTAAATATCGATTTAAGTGTCAATCAGTTGATTGAAGCTGTAAAACAACTTTCTCCAAAAGACCGTTTGAAAATTAATGATGCTATTTGGAATGAGAATATTGAGATTCCTGTTGAACACCAACGAATCGTTTTGGACCGAAGCGCAAAAACAAAAACAAATCCTGAAAGACTTTTAGATTGGGACGAAGTTTCTCAATCACTTTAAGGATTTGCGTTTTCAAATAAAAATAGATATCGATGCATTCAATGATATTCAAGAAACTGTCGAATGGTATGAAATGCATTTGAAAGGATTGGGCTTACGTTATAAAACCGAAACCAAAAAACAAATCAATTCTTTACAAAATGACCCTTATCTATTTAGCATAAAATATAACGAGATTAGGTGTAGAAAAATAAAAAAATTTCCTTTTTTGATTCATTATACAATTGATGATTCATTAAATATAATTACAATTTTGGCAGTTTTTCACACTTCTAGAAATCCTGAAATATGGAAAAAAAACTCAGAAATAATTTAATTCTCGATTACTTTTTATTTATCCTTTAACCATTCGAATAACCGTTGTGCATCGGTCCCTTTAAACAACTGCGTACCTTCATTCATAGTCGCTGCTGATCCACAAGCAACTCCCCAACGAATGACTTCTTTCAGACTTTTATTTTGCGAAAGCGCCCAAACCATGCCACCCACCATACTGTCTCCGGCACCAACAGTACTTTTTTTAGCAACATTAGGAGCAGGAACAAATTCGTAAGAATCTTTCGTTACCAACACTGCACCTTGCGGTCCAAGAGAAACGACTACGATTTCGGCACCGCCTTTGGCAATGATTTGTTTTGCGGCTTCATTTACTTCTTCTAGTTCTAATCGCTCCACACCTATTAATTTGGCGAGTTCACCTACATTTGGTTTAATAAGATAAACACCGATTTCTAAAACTTTTTTTAAGGCTTCCCCAGAAGTATCAATTATCAATTTTGAGTTTGACATTTTAGCAATTTTAGCAATTTTGGAATAAAAATTATCAGATAAACCTTCATTCAAACTGCCACTGGCTACTAGGAATTTTGGTTTTAAAGCTGCTATGGTTTCTAAAATTCTGTCGCTTTCTTCTTCGGAAATTTTTCCACCGGTAAATCCAAAACGGTACTGGGAATTCGTATTGTCATCCACAGCAACAAAACTTTCTCTGGTCCAACTCTGAACGGCAACAGCTACATAGGCAATAGATTCTTTTGCGACTAATTCTTCCAACATTTTACCAGTAGGCCCGCCAGATGTAAAAACCGCTAACGATGTTCCGCCCAAGCGAGAAATTGCTTTAGAGACATTGATTCCGCCCCCGCCAGCGTCATAGCGCGGTTCATCGCATCTAATTTTTTGCTCAGGAACTAATCCCTTAAAATGGGTGCTTTTATCCAAGGCTGGATTTACTGTGATGGTAACTATATCAAATGGTTTCATTTTTTATAATTTTAATTACCTAAAGATGCGAAAAAATGGCGAAAATTGATACAATTCGAGGCGAATATTTCTTTGTATATTTGCAACTTCAAAACAATAAAAATAATGATCGAAGATAAAAGCCCACAACGTACAAGTATTGCCCAATTAGGAGAATTTGGATTAATTGACCATTTGACAAAAAACTTTGAAATCAATCAGCCTTCTACTTTAAAGGGAATTGGGGATGATGCTGCCGTTTTGGATTTCAAAGATAAAAAAGTAGTTGTATCTACGGATTTACTGATTGAAGGAGTACATTTTGACTTGGCTTACATGCCGTTAAAACATTTGGGCTATAAAGCTGTTGTAGTGAATGTTTCTGATATCTGTGCGATGAACGCCAAACCAACACAAATCACGGTTTCTGTAGCGGTATCCAATCGATTTCCACTGGAAGCATTAGATGAATTGTTTGCAGGAATTACACATGCTGCCAATGAATACAAAGTCGATGTTATTGGCGGAGATACGACCTCTTCACAAAAAGGATTAATTATCAGCATTACCGCTATTGGCGAAGCAGATGCAGAGGAGATTGTTTACAGAAACGGCGCCAAAGAAACTGATTTATTAGTGGTTACCGGTGATATAGGGGCTGCTTACATGGGGTTGCAAGTTTTAGAACGCGAAAAACAAGTGTTTCAGGTAAATCCAAATTCACAACCCGATTTAGATGCGTATACGTATTTAATCGAACGTCAATTGAAGCCAGAAGCCCGCAAGGATGTTCGAACTTTATTGCATGCTTTAGAAATAAAACCAACTTCAATGATTGACATTTCTGATGGATTATCATCAGAAATTATGCATTTATGCAAACAATCTAAAGTAGGTTGTAATTTATATGAGGACAAATTACCAATCGATCCACAGTTTATCAATGTATGTGAAGAATTCGATATTGACAGTACAACGGTGGCAATAAATGGAGGTGAAGATTACGAATTACTTTTTACCATTGCCATGGAAGATTTCGAAAAAATAAAAGGAAATCCAAATTTTACTATAATTGGACACATGACACAAGAAAGTGAAGGGATTCATTTAGTGACAAGAGCCAATACCAAAATTGCTTTAAAAGCACGAGGTTGGGATGCCATTAGCGAAGAATAAACTTTGAGAAAACAAAAAACGACACTTTCTCAAATGTCGTTTTTTGTTTTTTATTTGAATTTCAAGAGTATTAAAAAAGTAATCCTTTATTTTTAGCTTCTCTAACCAAGTCCATATCACTGCCTTCTTCTATTTTTAATAATTCTTTTAAATTTATTTTCCTTCTTTCTATTGCACCTAATGAAATTGGAATGTACTGTGTCATATCCTTTAAATCTGTGCCTTTAGAAATGTGAAATAAAATTTGTTTGTCAAATTGGTCTATTTCTATAGCATCTGCTTCGGATTGACTCAACATTTTAAGGACAGATTCACTGTAATATTTTTCATTTTTTATAACCTTATCAAAGGCAAAAAGCAATTCATCAAAAGTTAAATCGTTTTTTATGACCAACCCGTTAGGGTTTATGGTTTTAATAATTGTTTTTATCTTCAGCAACTCTGTGTACATGGTAAGCAGAATAATTTTGCAATTTGGCATGTATTCAGACAGTAATTTGGCTAAATCTTCTCCGGAAAAAATATCTTTTTCTTCATAAGGAGGCATGCTAATATCTAAGAAAGCGATATCAAACGGAGCAATGGCGGGATTTGTAATAATGCCATAAGCTGATTCACATTCTTTAGCTTGCGTTATAACAAATTCAAATTCTTTAGGATTGTATCTTGTTATTGCATTTTTATACCCTTCAATAATAAAAGGATGGTCATCAACAATTAGTATTTTATTTTTTACAGTTTCTATAGTAGCTAAATCACTCATCATCTTCTCTGGTTTACTTTTTTTATTCTATGGGCAAGGTAACTGTTATAATTGTTCCTTCTCCTTTTTTTGATTTTATATCTACAACTCCATCACATTCATTGGTTCGAAAAAGGATATTTTGTAATCCAATTCCTTTCTTAGCTGTTTTCACATTAAAACCTATTCCATCGTCGCTCATTTTCAAAATCAGGTGGTCTTCCGACTTTTTGAATTCTACGCGAATAATGTTTGCTTGAGCATATTTATTGATGTTTTGAAGCGATTCTTGAAGAATCCTGTATAAATTAATTTTTACAGAATTACTTACGGCTTCCCATATAATACCAGAATCAACAATTGAAATTAACTTTGATTTATGGGTCTTTTTTTGCTCTTCGAATAAGCCATCAACAATGGCGACGAAGTTATTAATTAATTCCGACTTCTCTCTATTTAGATCATGTGAAATTTCACGAATGTCTTGCTCAATATTTCTCAATTCCGACAGATAGTTCGTTCGCTGGTTTACCGCTAGTTCATCTTGAAATCCATTTAATCCATCTAAGTTCATTCGCACACCAAACATTCTTCCCAAAACACCATCATGCAACTCCCTTGCCACTCTTTTCTTCTCTTCAATTCTGCCCGTTTCGATTGTATTCTGTTGTGAGATCATCAAATTATAGATTTCCGCATTGGCACTTTGTTGTTGCTGCTTGAACAGCAACTCTCTATTTTTTGCCTTTTGGGTTTTAATAACAAAAATAAACAATCCCAATACGCCTAATGCAGTAAAAAGAAACACTAAATTTCTATTTTGCGTTACTAAATCAGTGTTTTCGTCCTTTATTTGATCTGTTTCATACTCAATACGAGTGAACTTATCCCCCATTTTACGCTCTGCCGTTTGGAGACTATCATTGATATGAATGTATTGTTTGGTGTAATTTGAAGCATTTTGGGGCTCTATAATAGTTAGACGTTTGAGAGCTATCAAAACGCTCCTATAATTTTTAGAGCTCAAAGATTCATTCAGCGCCTCCTTTACATATTGCAAAGATTTTACCGAATCTCTTTTTGACGCAAAATATTCAGACAAACGCATTTTGGTCACGATAATACCTGACGTTAATTGCAAACTCTCCCGAATTTCAAGCGATTGATAAAATAATTCTGGTAAACCGCTATAATCTCCCGTTTTAAATTTAGAATACGCTAGATTATCTAATAACATCGCATACACGAAAGGCTTGTCTGTAATCAAATTGTTTTGTAATAATCCTTCCTTGAAATAACCTAGGGCTTTATCATGCCTGTTCATATTTTGATACACGTACCCCATATTGTTCAAAGAAGTAGCTTTTGATTGAAAAACAGCTGGCATCACTTTTTCATCGATACTATTTAATGCCTTGGAATTATATTCAATAGCTCTATCATAGTTCCCTAATTCATTATGAATTAAACCCAAGTGGTTATAAGACTCATACACTATAACATTTGCTTTTTCTCCTTTTACAACACGCAAAGCATTAAAAACTGCAATTTCGCTCCCCAAAAAATCTCCTTCGTTAAATAGCAGAATTGCTTTATTTAATCGAGTTCTGGCGAGATTTTTAATATCATTGCGTTGTAAAAATATTTTTTCTGCTTTAAAATAGTAAAGGAAAGCACTATCAGAAACTCCTTGCGAAACATAAAAATCCCCTAAATAAGTAAAGGCTTTTGCTTTACTGACTGTATCTTTATTACCGTTTGCTTTTTCTAAAATAATATCAACCGTTTTTTTAAAATCGGCCCAATTATCCATATTGTAATAGCGGTTGGCTACTTTAAATAAATTAACTTTATTTAAGGAATCATTAGGTTGATCAATAATGATTGAAAAGGCTTTCTGATTGAATTGTTCTCTTTTTTTCCGCGGCAGATTGAAATCATTTGCGATTAAAAGGTAAGAGGACAGACTGTCCTCACTAGAACTAATAGTTGTGTTGAATTTATTTTTTTGGGTACATCCAAAAAAAATAAATACTAGTAGTAAAAATATAGGGTAAATTCTTTTCAATAGTTACTTATTAGTTTCATCAAAAATAGGAAAACTATTGACAAAAAAAAAGGATGTCAATAAAATTGACACCCTTTACTATTTTGAAGAATTTTAAAACTCTTATTCATCTACTTTTTTATTTCCTCCTGTTGCTCCTGCACCAATTATATCTACTTTCTTATTTCCACCTGTTGCTCCTGCACCAATAATATCTACTTTTTTATTTCCTCCTGTTGCTCCAGCTCCAATAATATCCACTTTCTTATTTCCACCTGTTGCTCCAGCTCCAATAATTTCTACGTTACCATTTGCATCAATTAGCACTATAGGATCTGTTTTTGGAGTTGTGAATGAAGTCAAAACCATTACTAGAGAGAATAAACCGATTGTTAAGATTGCTTTTTTCATAATTTGGGGATTTTATGTTTTGTTATTTGTTTTAGAACCACGCAGCGGTAGATTCTTTTGTAAAACTACACAGACAACATCAGTTTCCCCTCTAAAAATAAGCGTTTATGGTAGAATGCGGTCGTTTAAGAGTGAATGACCCCCAAATTAAAGTAGATGACTATTTTTTAGATTTCAAGATAATTCCCATTGGCAAATTCAGAGATAATAAGGTCAATATTCACCTTATAGGATTTAGAAAAAGGAAGTTTTACAGTACTGTTTTTAATATAACAAACTGAATTGCCGCTATGAATTCTTGAAATATAGTTGCGATTGACAATGTAACTGTTGTGGATTCTTATGAAGGGATAGGACAATATACCCTCAAAATGTTTTAGTGTCTTAAATGCCGTTATCATTTCTCCATTGTACAAATGAAGGTCCGTGGAGTTATTATCCGCTCGAAGGTAACAGATGTCTTTTGCATCAATGTAGCGATAATCTCCATAAGACTTAATACATAAAGTCAACGATTGACCTTGACTTACTGTCTCCTGTTGGGGCAGAAATACTGCTTTATTATCATCATCAACAGGTTCATTTAAATGCTCTTCCTTTTCGGCTTGCGACTTATTCAATTTTAAAGTCAATTTGATTAAATCGATTCGCAGCAACGGTTTTAATAAATAATCCGTGACTCCATGCTGTATTGCCTCAAAGGCCAAGTCTTTTTTGCTGGTGGTGACAATAATTTTAGGGATGACTTTTAAATACCTATGCAGTTCATTGATCAATGCCAAAGACAAATTACTGGCTGTATCTATAGGATCTATTTCTAGAAATACTAATGCAGGCGTGTGTTCTAATATAAGATTTAGTCCCTCTGAATAATTATTTGCGGATGCTAGAAATTCAAGCTCCGAAAAACGATCAGCAATGCCTTTTGTTTTCAAAACATCTTCTTGATTAGCATCAATAATAATGTACGAATAATTCATCAACGGTTTTCCAGGAATTGTTAGGTATTATCTTAAATAGCTGAAGCAAAACACACTCCAAAAAATTAACTTATTAGGATAGATTTGAGAAATTATTAAATAAAAACTTGATATTTTAGCTAAAAAACTCTTATTTAACATTCTAAAAATAAGCATTTAACTATTTTTCAATAAAGGTTGTTCATATGTTCTTAACAAATGTTGATACATTAAGATGAAATGCAAATATATCCGATAAAGAGCATTTTTTCTGTTTTAAAAGAAATTGAAAATCGGAGACCTAGCGTGAATACTAGCTAAAAAACTGTGTATCAGTAATAAAAAAAAGTATCTGTTAGCAATTATTTATTGAACTAATACCGATTAGTAGTGGCATTTTATTCCTTAAATAAAACTTGTCCGAATTAACATGTAAAAAAAATACATATTTAGCAAATTTATCTTACTTTTATACAAAAAACCACTTCTATGAAAAAACTATTTGTCTTACTATGCTTAACTTCCTCTTTATTTGGCTTTAGCCAAGAAAAAGAAACAATTGATTTCAAGAGAAACGAGATCAAACTAAATGTTGCGTTTTTAGTTGCAGGTGCTTTCGAAGGCACGTTTGAAAGAATAATAAATGAAGAATCCGCTTTTGGTGTTTCGGTATTTGTTCCAATAATTGAAGACATTGAACCAAACTTTCAGTTAACACCTTACTACCGCTATTTTTTTGGTAAAAAACCCGCTGCAGGATTTTTTGCAGAAGGATTTGGTATGTTAAACTCCTATGAAAGCTACATTTATAGTAATACTAATAATTCAAATATAGAAACCAGAACTGATTTTGCTCTTGGTTTTGGTTTAGGCTCTAAATGGATTACAAGTAAAGGTTTTGTTTTTGAAATAAATGCAGGCGTTGGAAGAAATTTATTCAATAGTAGTGATACCGATTATGAGATCGTTGGTCGTGGTGGAATAACTTTCGGCTACCGATTCTAAACAAAAAAGCTTCTCAATCGAGAAGCTTTTTTTGAATATAAATCAAAAACAATTACATTTTCATCAACCAGTTTTTCATTGAAACTTCATTCTCGATAATCGATTTCAAATCTGCAATCGCTACACGATCTTGTTTCATCGTATCTCTATGACGAATTGTCACCGTTTGATCTTCGATCGTTTGATGATCCACCGTTATACAAAACGGAGTTCCTAATGCATCTTGTCTTCTATAACGTCTTCCTACCGCATCTTTTTCATCATACGAAACGTTGAAATCCCAACGTAAATCGTCAATAATCTTATGTGCAATTTCGGGCAATCCATCTTTCTTTACCAATGGTAAAATAGCCGCTTTTGTTGGTGCCAGAACCGAAGGTAATTTCAGCACTGTTCTTGTAGAACCGTCTTCTAATGTTTCTTCCTTTAATGAAGTAGCAAAAACTGCTAAAAACATTCTATCTAATCCTACCGAAGTTTCCACTACATAAGGAACATAATTCTGGTTTAATTCCGCATCAAAATACTGTAATTTTCTACCCGAGAATTGTTCATGTGCTTTCAAGTCAAAATCAGTTCTGGAATGAATTCCTTCTAATTCTTTGAATCCAAAAGGAAAATTAAACTCAATATCAGCTGCAGCATTTGCATAATGCGCAAGTTTTTCGTGATCGTGGAAACGGTAGTTCTCTCTTCCTAAACCAAGAGACAAGTGCCACTTTAAACGGGCTTCTTTCCAGAATTCATAATGCTTCATTTCTTCGCCTGGACGTACAAAAAATTGCATTTCCATTTGTTCAAACTCCCGCATACGGAAAATAAATTGTCTTGCTACAATTTCATTTCTAAATGCTTTTCCGGTTTGTGCAATTCCAAAAGGAACTTTCATTCGTCCTGATTTTTGTACATTTAAGAAATTGACAAAAATACCTTGAGCTGTCTCGGGACGCAAATATAAATCCATTGCTGAATCAGCTGAAGCGCCAAGTTTTGTTCCAAACATCAAGTTAAATTGACGTACTTCGGTCCAGTTTCTTGAACCTGATTCAGGACAAGCTATTTCTAATTCTTCGATTAACGCTTTTACATCTTCCAAGTCTTCATTACCTAAAGAACGTGCCATTCTTTCTAGAATTTCTCTTTCTTTAGCTTTGTACTCCATTACACGAGCATTTGTTGTAACAAATTCTTGCTCATTGAAAGCATCACCAAAACGAGCTCTTGCTTTTTCGATTTCTTTGATTGCTTTTTGATTTAGCTTTTCGGCATAATCTTCAATCAAAACATCGGCTCTATATCTTCTTTTTGAATCTTTGTTGTCTATCAATGGATCATTAAAAGCATCTACGTGGCCTGATGCTTTCCAAGTAGTTGGATGCATTAAAATGGATGCGTCAAGACCTACAATGTTGTCATTCATTTGAACCATCGCTTTCCACCAGTATTCACGTATGTTCTTTTTTAATTCCACTCCGTTTTGTGCATAATCATAGACCGCACTTAAACCATCGTATATTTCGCTTGACGGAAAAATAAATCCGTATTCTTTTGCGTGCGAAACTACATTCTTAAATAAATCTTCTTGTTTTGCCATAATGATGCAAAAATATAAAAAGTGAACTTAAAAAAAAGAAAATTGTTAAAGATTGAAGCATTGATTTGTCTATTTTTATAAATAAATCCCTGATTACATGTTTGAAAGCCTTATTAATCTCTTTTTTCCAAAAGTCTGTTCCGGTTGCAGCTCTTTTTTATTGACCAATGAAAATGTGATTTGTACCGTTTGCCGGCACGATATTCCGTTAACGAATCATCATCTTAACGCGGAAAATGAAGCTTTCAAAAAATTCTATGGACGAATTCCTGTAATCCATACTTCGGCATTATTTTATTTTCATAAAAAGGGCATTGTCCAAGAACTAATCCATAATTTAAAATACAAAGGGCACGAGGAAATAGGAACCATTCTAGGCGAATGGTACGCCGAAGATTTAAAAAGCATCGAATTATTACAATCAGTCGATGAAATCATTCCCGTTCCCTTGCATAGCCGAAAATTAAAAGAAAGAGGGTACAATCAGGTAACTGCGTTTGGTAAAGCACTATCTTTCAATTTAAACCTGACCTATAACGATTCTCTCTTGCTTCGCAATGTGTATTCAAAAACGCAATCCAAGAAAAATCTTTTAGGTAGAACGGAAGGCATTGCTACGGTTTTTGATGTTTCGTTTACGGAGAAAGATCACAACAAACATTTCTTAGTGATTGATGATGTTATCACTACTGGAGCCACACTTGAAGCATGTTCTCGAGCCATACTTAAAATTCCGGGTGCAAAAATTAGCGTTGTTTGTATGGCAATGGCACAATCTTAAAAGATAATTTTAAGGTAACAAAAAATAATTTTTCAATACTAATTTTTTTTCGGGAATTAAACAATGGTTTAAAATACAGTCGTATTTTAAGTTTAACAACTTCACCTCACTTTTATTCTCATAGGAGTTTAGTGAACTATGTTTAAAACGTAAACCCATTTTGTTTTTTCGATAAAAAACAAAAAAATTGCAGCTGGAAACTGCAATTAACTCTTAATTAGCAACGAATTGCAATTTTAATAAAACACACTATCAGTTAATTTAATGAAATTATAACGAAATAGAATTTCCGTTTCCAAAGTTTAATGTTTAAATTTGGATAAAATAATAACATAAATTAATTTAAACAATCATATTATGGCTTTTGAATTACCACAATTACCTTATGCGTATGACGCATTAGAACCTTATATTGATGCTCGTACGATGGAAATCCATCACTCAAAACATCACAACGCTTACATTACCAACGTAAATGCTGCTATTGCAGGGACGGATATGGAAGGTAAGACAATTGAAAATATCTTGATCAACCTTGATATGAAAAACATGCCCGTTCGCAACAACGGTGGAGGTTTTTACAATCACAGCCTATTTTGGACTGTAATGACACCAGACGGTGGCGGACTTCCAACAGGTGATTTATTGGCTGCAATTGAAGCTGCTTTTGGAACTTTTGAAGAATTTAAAGCAAGTTTTAGTAAAGCTGGAGCTACTCAATTTGGTTCGGGATGGGCTTGGCTTTGTGTTCATAAAGGCGGAAAAGTAGAAGTTTGCGGAACTCCAAACCAAGACAATCCATTGATGCCAGGTGTAGGTTGTGGTGGAACTCCAATTTTAGGAATGGATGTTTGGGAACATGCTTACTACTTGCATTATCAAAACAGAAGACCAGATTATATTGAAGCTTTTTTCAATGTAATTAACTGGACTGAAGTGGCTAGAAGATTTGCTTTGGAGAAATAGTTTTTTTTTTGCAAAAAAAACCTATAATAAAGAATATAGAAAATAGACAAAATAACTTAAAAGTTTATTTGTCTATTTTTTTATGCCCAGTAATTTGCCCATATATTATATCAAAAAAGACGAGTGAACTCTTGGCTCATTCGTCTTTTTTCTATTCTCTTCCTTCTACTTTCTTTTTACCTCACTTTATTCCAATAAAAAAGTAACTCTAAAAATAAAAGTTATTAACTTTATTAATCTTGATTTCAATCATTTAATTTAGAATTTTTCTGCTGAAATTGTCAACTTAGTCCTTTTTATTATCTCAGTTTTCTATTCTATAAATAGGGCTCAATTCTTTTAAGCGACAATTAAACTTTATACTTGTTTATTAATTTAAAACACTAAAAAAGAAGTACATGGTTTTTTAAAAATAATATTAATAGTGTTATTTTTATGTTAAATAAATTATTTTTAGAATAAATTTAATGTAATTTCACTTACAAATACTAACCATAAAATATTAGTTATGCTTACATTAAAAGAAGAAAGTAAATCAATACAACAGTTAACACATGAAATCAATAGCCCTATTATTATTCTTTCTTCCAGCATTGCTTTGTGCTCAAGATACTACAGCATTACTAAACAAATCCATACAAGTAGACATGGGCACTGGGTTGCATGGCAGTGGCGATCTTGCTGGTTTAACATTAAATACAAGTTATACGCACTATTTCAGAAAAAAAGTATCGTACACTGTAGAAATTGGAACAAGCATTCACTATGGCTCTAGCACTCTATACTACACTGACAATTTTGGGAAAAACATTGATGGATCGATTAGATTTACAACAGCAGGAATTCAATTAGCTGGTAAAATTGGATTGAGTGTTTTTAGAAATAAAAAAAATGACCTAGGCTTACGACTAGGACCTTTAGTGCGCTACCAATCATCGTCAATCCCTGATAGCATAACTACTATATTTCCCGCAGCAGGTACAGGATTTAATGTGCCAATTACTTTTATTAGTAATGAAGACCCCCAGAACACCTTAGCTCTTGGAGGTGCTTTTCAACTATTTTATAACTATTCTATTTCTAATAAAATATACATCGGCCCCAGCGCGGGTTTTCAAATTGATTCAAATGGAGATACCATCACAAATATTTCTTTGGCTTGTGGTATGAAATTTTAGTTAAAAGGCACAGCAAAAACACTCAATTTTCAAGAAGATTTGCTTTAGAGAAATAGTTTTTTTTGCAAAAAAAACCTATGATAAAGAATATAGAGAACAGACAAAATAACTTAAAAGTTAATTTGTCTATTTTTTTATGCCTTATAGTTCGCCCACATTTCACATCAAAAAAGACGAATAAACTCTTGGCTTATTTGTCTTTTTCTATTTTCTATGCTCTTTCTTCTATACTCTTTCATCTATGCTCTTTCTTCTATGCTCTTTTTTCAGACTTTACTCCAATAAAAAAGGTGGAATTTCTTCCACCCTTTTTGCCCCAAATCTACCATAATCTTAACCTACTAATGTTATGGTGATTCAAATTTATACTAGTTCTTGGTTGCTACCAAATAAATTAGATGAATGACTTAGAAAACCGATTAAAAACTTACAGCCCCAGATTATCAGTATGCTCTTGCGTCTTTTCCTTCATAAAAATTCATGAAGGCACGGTTTACTACTCGGTTACCTCCTGGCGTAGGATAGTCACCGGTAAAATACCAATCGCCCAAATTCTTTGGACAAGCGACATGTAAATCCTCCACGGTTTGAAAAATAATTTTCACCTCTGCCTTGATTTCAGGAGAGCTTAACATTTCTGCGATCTTATCAGAAACCTCTTGTGGCTGAAAAGGTTCGTATATTGCCGTCACGTAATTAACAACCTCACTATCTTGAAAGTTTTCCTGTGCTTTACATTTTGCATACACTTCATCGACAATATGGTACAAGTTTCTTTCTTTAAGTAATTCTAATGCTGCTTTGAACGCCACTAAACCTTCCAATTTCGCCATATCAATTCCGTAACAATCCGGATAGCGTATTTGTGGTGCTGATGAAACAACAACAATTCGCTTTGGATTCAAACGATCCATCATTTTGATGATACTCATTTTCAAGGTAGTTCCCCGAACAATACTATCGTCAATAATAACCAAATTATCTGTTGGTTTAATCACGCCATAGGTAACATCATATACGTGCGCAACTAAATCGTCACGACTGCTATCTTCAGTAATAAAGGTTCTAAGTTTAGCATCTTTAATGGCAACTTTTTCCGTACGGATTTTTACTGCTAATAATTCTTGCAGCGATTCTTTCGTTAATGTATTTCTGTTTTGTAGAATATAATTGTTCTTTCTTTGATTCAAGAAATCCTGTGCTGCTTCTACCAATCCGTAGAAAGAAGTTTCGGCCGTATTGGGAATATAAGAGAAAACCGTATTGTCTGTATCTTGATCAATTGATTTCAAAACAGCTGGAAGAATAAGTCTTCCTAGTGTTTTTCTTTCTTGATATATTTCAGCATCACTCCCTCTGGAGAAATAAATTCGCTCAAAAGAACATGCTTTTTTAACCGTTGGCGCAAGAATTTCCTTCATAGAAATAGTTCCGTTTTTCTTAATTATTAAGGCATTTCCTGGTTCAATTTCTTGTACTTTATCAAAAGGCACATTAAAAACAGTTTGAATAACGGGTCTTTCAGAAGCTACTACCACGATCTCATCATCTTGATAAAAATAAGCGGGACGAATTCCTGCAGGATCCCTAAAAACAAAGGAGTCTCCGTGACCCAAAAGGCCTGCCATTGCGTAACCCCCATCTAAATTTTTTGAAGCTCGGGTCAATATTTTTGCTACATCTAACCGCTCTGCAATTATTGGTGAAGCTTCTCTTTTGGTAAGACCTTCATTTTTACATTCTTGGTATAAATCAGTGACTTCATCATCTAAAAAGTGCCCTATTTTTTCCATTACCGTAACGGTATCTGCCATTTCTTTTGGGTGCTGACCCAGTTCAATCAAACTTTGAAAAAGCTCTTTCACATTGGTCATGTTGAAATTTCCAGCTAAAATCAGGTTTCGATGCATCCAATTATTTTGACGTAAAAAAGGGTGAACGCTTTCTATACTGTTTTTCCCAAAAGTTCCATAACGAACGTGTCCCAAAAACAATTCACCTAAATAAGGAATTTTATGTTTTTGTAGTGCGACGTCATCTGCGTACTCTGGATGAGCCGCCATTTCCTCATTTATTCTGTCGTTAATTTGAGCAAAAACATCTTGAATAGGTTGGGCGTGATTGGATCTTACGCGACTGATGTATCGTTCTCCTGGTTCCACGTCTAATTTTATGCTTGCAAAACCAGCACCATCTTGTCCTCGATTGTGCTGCTTTTCCATCAAAAGATACATTTTTTGGATTCCATAAAAAGCGGTTCCGTATTTTTCTTTGTAAAATTCAAGCGGTTTAAGTAGTCTAATTAAGGCTATACCACATTCGTGTTTTAAAGCATCGCTCATTGTAAAGTTGTTTGTGTTGTTGTGTTGTTCTAAAATAATTTGACCTGATTAAAAAAACGATAAATCAGATGTAATTCCCTGCTAATTTTATTTAACAAAAAAACCCCGTTTCCGAGGTTTCAATATATTATAATTCTATGTCAAATTGTGTCAGTGATTTGAATTGTTGTAGTCTGGATACTACTTCCTCTTTATCTAAATCAACCATTCTCTCGGTTCCAAATTTCTCCACACAAAAGGAGGCCAAATTCGATCCTTGAATAATTGCATTTTTCATGTTTTCGAATGAAATATTTTCGCTTTGCGTTAAATATCCTGCAAAACCTCCCGCAAAGGTGTCTCCTGCTCCAGTTGGATCAAAAACTTCTTCAAGTGGTAAAGCTGGCGCAAAGAAAACTTCTTTATTGTGAAAAATAAGTGCTCCATGTTCCCCTTTTTTAATAACAACATATTTAGGTCCCATCGCTTGAATTATTGCAGCCGCTTTCACTAGAGAATATTCTCCAGAGAGCTGTCTTGCTTCCTCATCATTGATCGTAATTACATCCACACGTTTTATTACGTCCATCAATTCAGCCAATGCACAATCCATCCAAAAGTTCATAGTGTCCAATACTACTAATTTAGGTTGAGTTTCCATTTGGTCCAAAACACTGCTTTGTACTAGTGGATGTAAGTTTCCTAACATTACTATTTCGGCATTTTTGTAGTCTTGAGGAACTTTTGGTTGAAAATCAGCCAAAACGTTTAATTGTGTATCCAGCGTATCTCTAGAATTCAAATCATTGTGGTAACGACCACTCCAAAAGAAAGTTTTCCCACCATTTACAACTTCAAGTCCAGAGATATCAATGTTTCGTGCAGTCAATAAGTCTAAATATTCTTGTGGAAAATCATCGCCAACTACAGAAACTATAGCTGATTGTACATTAAAAAAAGAAGCAGATAGACCAATATAAGTTGCTGCACCACCTAAAATTTTGTCCGTTTTTCCAAATGGAGTTTCAATTGCGTCGAAAGCTACTGTTCCAACAATCAATAATTTATTCATTATATACGTTTCGAATTAAGGGGCAAAGATAGTTTATAAGTTGTAAAGTTGCAAAGAGTCTAAAGCGTAAAGTTTTGCCAATTTAAATCTTTAAATCATAACAACTTCGCCTCTTCTTTTTCATAGAAAGCATCGACTGAAAGTTGCTTTTGCATCGAAGCCATAACGGCTAATTCATCGCACCTTTCGTTTTGAACATGATTGTTGTGTCCTTTAATCCATTTGAAATCGACTTTGTGTTTTCTATAAACAACCAGAAACCGTTTCCACAAATCGGAATTTTTCCTGTCCACAAATCCTTTTTTTTCCCAACCTAAAACCCATTTTTTGACCACTGAATCTACCACATACTTAGAATCCGAAACTATTAAAACCCTAGTATTTGGATTTTTTAGTTTTTCTAGCCCAACAATAATACCCAGCAACTCCATCCTGTTATTAGTGGTTCGCCGAAACCCTTCGTAGAATTCTTTCTTATACGGTTTTCCTACCCATTCCATCACCACTCCATAACCGCCGTTTCCGGGATTTCCTTTGGCAGCGCCATCCGTATATATATGCACGTCGTGATCCATTTCTGAATTAAATTTTTTGATTTAGAATTCCTTCAATTACCGTTGGAAAATATTCTTGTTCTACTAAGTGTATTTTTACAGCAACTTCTTCCGCTGTTTCGTCGCCCGTTAAAATAACGATTTGCTGAAAAATAATATTCCCTTCATCATAATTTTCATTTACAAAATGAATGGTAATTCCCGTTTCCTTTTCCTTATTTTCAACAACTGACTTGTGAATATGCATGCCATACATTCCCTTTCCTCCATACTTAGGCAACAAGGCGGGGTGAATGTTTATGATCTTATTGGGATAAGCGTTTATGATATTTTTGGGAAATTTCAATAAAAATCCTGCCAAAACAATCCAATCTGGTTTGAAATTATTTAATATTTGTAATACTTCACCTTCAATTAAGTCTTCTTTTGAGAAAATTTCTACTGGTACGCTATACTTTTTTGCTTTCTCAATTACGCCAGCAGTTGGGTTGTTTGTAAAAACAGCAACGACACTTCCAGTTTCAGTTTTTTCGAAAAACTGCATGATGTTTTCAGCGTTAGTACCCGATCCAGAAGCAAAAACAACAATTTTTTTCATAACCTAGTCTCTTTTAATTGTACAAAAAAAAGCATAATAATTGAAAATAAATAACATTGCGTCTCCTTTGTTAAAATAAATTTCATAAATTAGATGTCACATTTATTAACTAAATAGTTGTTTTAAAATAAAGTTTTTTATTTTTGCCAACAAATTAAATTCTAAAATTAAAGATTATGTCAGACATTGCATCAAGAGTAAAAGCGATTATCGTAGACAAATTAGGTGTTGACGAAAACGAAGTTGTAACAGAAGCAAGCTTCACTAATGATTTAGGAGCTGACTCATTAGACACTGTTGAGCTTATTATGGAATTCGAAAAAGAATTTGACATTCAAATTCCAGATGATCAAGCAGAAAACATCGCTACTGTAGGTCAAGCAATCTCTTACATCGAGGAAGCTAAAAAATAATAAAGACACACCCGTTTGCAATCCTGTAAACGGGTGTTATTATTTTTTTAAAATTAAATTCGAGATTGAAATTCAATCAAAACTATATTTATTGTAACACCCATGGCTCTTTTGTAACATAATACAGTAAAGAAAGCATGGGTTTTATTTGTTTAAAGATAACAAAAATAAAGATTTTATGGTATTAAGACGAGTTGTAGTAACAGGTTTAGGCGCTCTTACACCTATTGGAAATAACATTGAAGAATATTGGAACGGACTCATTAACGGTGTTAGTGGAGCCGCACCAATAACCTATTTTGATGCTTCAAAATTTAAGACTCAATTTGCCTGCGAATTGAAAAATTTTAATGCGGAAGATTTTTTAGATAGAAAAGAAGCTAGAAAAATGGACCGCTATGCACAATACGCGATGGTTGCATCTGATGAAGCGGTAATTGATGCCGGTTTTAATTTCGAAAAATTAGACAAGGATCGTGTAGGTGTTATTTGGGGTTCTGGTATAGGAGGCTTGGAAACCTTTCAAATCGAAATGTTGAACTTTGCTGCAGGAGATGGCACACCAAAATTCAATCCTTTCTTTATACCGAAAATGATTTCTGACATTGCCGGTGGACACATTTCCATAAAATACGGATTTAGAGGTCCAAACTTCACAACGGTTTCTGCTTGTGCTTCTTCAACTAATGCAATTATAGATGCTTTTAATTACATAAGATTAGGTCATGCCGATGCTATGGTAACTGGAGGCTCAGAAGCCGCAGTAACTATTGCAGGAATGGGTGGTTTTAATGCCATGCATGCTTTATCAACCAGAAATGACGATCCTAAAACAGCTTCTCGCCCCATGGATAAAGACCGAGATGGTTTTATTTTAGGCGAAGGTGCTGGTGCGTTAATACTTGAAGAGTACGAGCACGCTGTAGCACGTGGCGCTAAAATTTATTGCGAAATAGGCGGTGGCGGAATGTCAGCCGATGCTTATCACATTACGGCACCTCATCCTGATGGATTAGGCGCTAAAAACGTAATGCTAAATTGTTTAAGAGATGCTGGTCTTCAAGCAACTGATGTAGATGGTGTGAATATGCACGGAACTTCTACTCCCCTTGGTGACATGGCAGAATCTAAAGCAATATTGCATGTTTTTGGTGAACATGCCTACACGATGAACCTAAATTCTACTAAATCCATGACAGGTCATTTACTTGGCGCAGCCGGAGCAGTAGAGACTATCTCTTCGATTCTTTCGTTGAAACATGGAATAGTACCTCCTACCATCAATCATTTTACAGATGATGAAAACATAGATTCTAAACTAAACTTTACATTTAATAAAGCTCAGAAAAGAGACATGAACGTTGTTATGAGTAATACTTTTGGTTTTGGAGGTCACAATGCTTGTGTATTAGTAAAAAAATTAGAAATCTAATTATAGATGCGTATAATCAGAAAAATATTTTCAAAATCCCGTTCTACAGAAGACGGGATTTTTTTTGATTCTATTCAAAAAATTTTAGGATTTGCTCCTGTAAATCTTGATTGTTACAAAAAAGCATTTACCCATCGCTCCTCAAATCGTTTGGATACATTAGGCAATCCTATTAATTATGAACGGTTAGAATTTCTGGGTGACGCCATGTTAAGCTCTGTTATTGCTGCTCATTTATTCAATAAAGCCCCAGCAGGTGATGAAGGTTATCTTACTAAAATGCGCTCCAAGATTGTAAGCAGAGAACATTTAAACGAACTAGGAAAAGATCTTAATTTAGTCCAATATATCGAAAGTAAAGTGCCACTTCAGCATTTTGGCGAAAACATTCATGGCAATATTTTTGAATCATTAGTGGGAGCCATATACCTAGACCGTGGTTACGTTTATTGCGAAAAATTCATTCAAAAGAGAGTCATAATTCCTTACGTAGATATCGCAAGACTCGAAGGAAAAGTAATCAGCTATAAAAGCTTAGTTATAGAATGGTGTCAAAAAGAGAAAAAAATATTTCATTTTGATATTTTCGAAGACAACGCCATCGATGGACAACGCTTGTTTGGTGTAAAACTGAGCATCGATGATAAAGTAATTGCGAAAGCCAGAGCGACTTCAAAAAAGAAAGCAGAAGAAAAAGCATCACAACGTGCTTATTTTGCATTTCAAGAAAAAATGGATAGAAAATAATTTCAATATTCTTAAAACTATAACGTTATCGTTCATAAATTAACAAAAACATCCTCCCTCAAGAGTCTAATACTTCGATAGAAATACTATATTTACATCTTATTTTTTCATAAAATGGCTATTCATAAACTGGATCTTGGCGAATTTGACGAAATAGATTACTATCTTTTTGCAATTCATACTTCATTAGAAGACTATCGATTGGCCTTTTTTATTAATCAAAAATTGCCAGTGAATCTTAGTAAAAGTGAAAATGAAATTCAGATTACTATAAAAGAAGGACAAACAAATTTTTCCAGATTTTATTATAATGATCAAGAAAGTAGCATTTCCTGGAATTTAATTCAGAATAAAAATGAAGTACTCCAATTTAATAAAGGAGTCACGCACAATCTATTTTCAAATGTGACTCTAGAAGTAGCAACAAAAGTTTTTTTACTTCCTGAATTTAAAAAAGTAGATTATTTTTTGAAAATTGAAAAGAACAACGATGCTATGGACATATCCAATATACAACTCCTATTAAATACCATAGACAGCATATCCGCAGTTTATTTAGTAGAAACCAATCAAATAAAATCTAAAAACAATTTAATTTTTTAATACAAATGCTTACAAACAAAAAAACTAAAATTGTAGCCACACTTGGGCCCGCTTGTAGTACAAGAGAAATCATAAAAGACATGATTGACGCAGGTGTAAATGTGTTCCGAGTAAATTTTTCACATGCTGACTACGAAGATGTAAAAGAAAAGATAAACCTTATAAGAGGTTTAAATGAAGAGTTTGGTTATACCACTGCTATCCTTGGCGATTTACAAGGTCCTAAACTTCGCGTTGGAGTAATGGAAGAAGGTGTTGTAGTGCAAGATGGAGATTTAATTACCTTTACGACCGCCGAAGACATCCTTGGTACGGCCAAAAAAGTTTTCATGAAATATAAGAACTTTCCAAATGATGTAAATCCTGGCGAAAGAATCTTACTTGATGACGGTAAACTTATCTTTGAAATTGTGGAAACTGATAAAAAATCAGAAGTTATTGCACGAGTAATTCAAGGTGGTGAATTGAAATCTAAAAAAGGAGTTAACTTACCTAATACTAAAATATCTCTCCCTGCAATGACTGAGAAAGATATTGCAGATGCAATATTTGCCATTGAACAACATGTCGATTGGATTGCATTGTCATTTGTAAAAACACCAGAAGACTTACAAGACTTGCAGGAATTAATTGCCAAACATTCGGACTATAAAATTCCAATCATTGCCAAAATCGAAATGCCTGAAGCACTAGAAAATATCGACAAAATTGTTGCTTACTGCGATGGTTTGATGGTAGCACGTGGTGATTTAGGTGTGGAACTTCCTGCTCATGAAGTACCTTTAGTACAGAAAGAACTAATTCGCAGAGCCAAAACTGCTCGTATACCTGTAATTGTTGCCACGCAGATGATGGAAACAATGATTACAAGCTTGACACCTACACGTGCCGAAGTAAATGACGTAGCGAACTCCGTTATGGATGGTGCTGATGCAGTAATGCTTTCAGGAGAGACTGCAACCGGTAATTATCCAGTTCAGGTAATCCAAAAAATGACACAAATTATCGAAGCAGTTGAGGATTCTCCACTTATTCAAGTGCCACAAAACACTCCACAAATAAAAACAAAACGATTTATTACTAAAACGATTTGTCATCACGCAGCCACTATGGCAAATGTGATTAAAGCAAAAGCCATTTGTACATTGACGAATAGTGGGTATACCGCTTTTCAAATTTCAGCTTGGAGACCAAATGCACATATTTTAGTTTTTACCTCCAATAAAAGAATCCTAACCCAACTTAATCTACTTTGGGGAGTGAAATCTTTTATTTACAATAAAGATGAAAGTACAGATGATACTGTTACTGATGTTAACGAAATTGTAAAAGAAAAAGGATTTGTTAAAAAAGGAGATTTTCTTATTAATTTAGCAGCAATGCCAATTAAGGATAAAGGAATGGTTAATACTTTAAGAGTTTCAGAAATAGAATAGATTATCCGTTTATGCAAGCTATCTTAAAACCGTCTCGCTAATGCAGCAAGACGGTTTTTTAATTGCATCAAATACCGCTCTTTGGCAAAAAAATTAAGAACAATTAAACACTCTTGTGCAAAATAAAATTTATATTTGACTAACAAAAAATCACTGTATTTATGAATTTTAGTTCTAAAAATCCATTTTTAAACAATAAAACTTTTTCGACTGCCGTTTCTAAAAAAGACCAAGTACATCAAGCCACTATTATCGATTATAATGACGAGATGACGCTATCAGGAACTATAAATAGAAGTTTAATTTTATTCTTACTACTCACAGCTTCTGCAACCGTAATTTGGTGGATGACATTTAATGGAATGAATCCAATAACTCCAGCAATTGGAGGTGCCGTCATGGGATTAGTTTTAGTTCTCATTGCTGCTTTCAAACCACACTACTCCCCTTATCTTGCTCCTGGTTATGCCTTGTTCGAAGGTTTATTTATTGGTGGAATTTCAGCAATATTTGAAGCAAAGTTTCCTGGAATCGTGATTCAAGCCGTTGGTGCAACATTTGTAACTTTTATGGTTTGCCTAGTATTGTATAAATATAAAATTGTTAAAGTAACCGAACAATTCAAATCAGTCGTTGTGGCTGCAACTCTTGCCATTGCAACTTACTACTTAATTTCTTGGGTTTTTTCAATGTTTAGCAGTTTTACGCCTGTGCATTATGGGAACTCACTGATGAGTATTGGAATCAGTATTTTTGTAATCGTGATCGCTGCTTTAAACTTATTCTTAGATTTTGATCGCATTGAAAAAGGAGCTGAACAAAAAATGCCAAAATACATGGAATGGTATAGTGCTATGGGTTTGATGATAACATTAGTTTGGCTGTACATCGAATTTTTAAGACTGCTTTCTAAACTGAATAGCAGAAACTAACGCATTCTTACAGAATTTTAAAAAAGAAAACCCTTTACAGAATGAACATGCCCCAAAAAGTTAGCTACTAATTGGGGCATTTTTTATGGAAAGAAAAATACAGAATGACTAAGCACTTAAATTAAAAAGGGTCGTTGTATTATGCTGCTTTTTCAAAAGCGATATAATGCCTTAATTCACCCTTACTATTGAAAACGGGGAATCCTTTTATCAAACAAACATAAACCTCCCCATTCTTTTTATAATTCATAACCGTTTTTTCAAAAGGCTGCTGGTGTAATATTGCCTTACGAATTTCACTCGAGGTAATCTGATTTGTCGCTTCTCCTTGAAACATTTTTGGACTTTTACCCAGAACTTCTTTTGCAGTATATCCATTCATTGTCTCCATGTTATGTGATGCAAAAACAATTTTTAACGTCACATCCGTTACTACAATTACCTCCTCTTTGAGGCTGTTTTTAAGATCCCAATTATTTTGAGCCCATTTATTTTGTAACGCAATTGCATTCAATTTATTCAAATCTGCAAAAAAGTTTTTTATTACACACACAAAATCATTGTGAAAATCCCAAGAATATACAGGCACAGTCTTAATACTTAAACTATTGTGATACAATGCAATAGCGTCTTCGTATTGTCTAAAATTACTCATGATACATTGATTTAATGGTCAAATGTAATTTTATTTTCAATAATAAGATAATACTTTTCAAACTTTAACCCTTGTTGAACGCGCTGTGTATCAATTAGAAATCAAATTTTAACTGTACCACTACGAATTTCTTTTGCTCTGTATTCAAATTACTCACTGAAATACCAAGCAATCGCACAGAATCCTTCATTCGTTCTTGATACAAAAGCTCGCTTACAATTTCTAATAGTAACGTTTTATCCGAGATAAAATAAGGCAGCGTTTTACTTCGGGTTTGCTGTGAAAAGTCGCTATATTTTATTTTTAAAGTTATTGTTTTACCGGCAACATTGTGTTTTTTTAATCTTTTCTCTAGGGAATTCGCTATATTCTCTAATTTCTCCATCATAAAAATTTCCGAAGAAAGATTAACATCAAAAGTATGCTCTGCGGCCACTGATTTAGTAATTCGATTTGATTTAACCTCACTGTTGTGAATGCCTCTTACCACATTGTAATAGAAATTACCAGATTTACCAAAGTGTTTCTCTAAAAAATCTAAGGACTTGTTTTTTAACTCCAATCCTGTAAAAATACCCAGCTGGTACATTTTTTCAGTTGTAACTTTCCCTACACCGTGAAATTTCCTGATGGCCAGTTCCTCTAAAAAAGAAACAACCTCTTCTGGATTAACTGTTTTTTGACCATTCGGTTTGTTGTAATCACTGGCAATTTTAGCCACAAACTTATTAACTGATATTCCAGCCGAAGCGGTTAAACCGACTTCATCAAAAATCCGTTGCCTGATTTCCCGTGCCAATAAGGTTGCGCTTGGATTTCCTTTTTTATTTATAGTTACATCTAAGTAAGCTTCATCAAGCGATAAGGGCTCCACAAGATCCGTATACTCATAAAATATTTTTTGAATCTTGCTAGATATCTGCTTGTACCTGTCGAATCGTGGTGGAACAAAGATAAGATCAGGACAATTTTTTTTAGCCATTACTCCGCTGATAGCACTATGAACTCCAAATTTCCTAGCCTCATAACTTGCTGCAGCAACGACTCCACGGTTTTCTGAACCTCCAACAGCAATGGGTTTTCCGCGCAAGGCCGGATTGTCCATTTGCTCAACTGAAGCATAGAAAGCATCCATGTCAACGTGTATAATTTTTCTGTTTGGAATCATTTTGTCCAGCGAAACTATTTAAATCAGAATTAAAATATTTATTTTTCTTGAATACCGAAAGACTTTTAAAAAAAGATTCTTAAACGCAATTTGCCTCAAGATTGGCAAATTTACAACATAAATTATGTAGACGTATTTGTTAACAAATAGTTTACTGTAATCAAATTTATGATTTTGATTTAAAGCACCTTATTTCTCTTTATACTAACAACACGAGTAACGCTTGCATCTGCAACAAATCACACAACTACACACGGATCGTACATTGAGATACAAAATCCAATAATCCTTAATGAATCTCTAGAAACAAATCCTACTTGAATTATTATTTATTAATCAATAGTATCGTGCCGTAAAGATTTTCAGTACAAATCAACCACTCTTTCCGAATTCTTTTTTAAAATATCAATGTTCATTCGCCTTGCCATCTGATGTCAAATAATTGACAATAACATCTGACTTCTTTTTATTTTCTGTTGGAAAAAAGAAACTAATAGGCCTATGTTTAAAATGATTCCAGATCGAAGCAGCTATGAACCGCAATTCAAATAACGAAATGGCTCGAGAACGTAGCGCCAATCCCAACGAAAGACTAAAACTAACTATAAAATTTACAACACCAATCACTCCAATCCCAAAAATACCCCAAAATAACATCGCATTGCTTACTTGATAATTTGCTCCATACAACCCTAAGGCAAGATTACCACTGACAAAAGTAATGTGCCTAATATCAAGATTCAAACCCAAAAACAAACCTACTGAAGCGGTACTTCCCATAAAAACACCAAACCAAAAATTAGAAATAATTCCAGCTCCTTTTTTTTCATATAGTTGCGCTAATTTTAAAGTACGCGATTTCCCTAAACTTCTTTTTAGAATGGGATGTTCCGTTATCCGGAAAAAAACCTGATTGTGCTTATCCCTGTTAGCAACACTTCCTGAAATAATCCCAGACAAAAACAGAAAAACTCCAGCAATTGCTGCATGAAAAATGGCTGGTGAATGAATGGGACTAATATCTGTAAGCAACGTTTCCCATTTAGTTGCGGCAATATTATATTGCATTGTGTAATCTATAAGCCAGATTCCCAGTAAGGAGACAGGAAAAGCCATAATTACATTTCCCACAAAAGCGATAAACTGAGAACGAAATACTCGTGCAAATAAAATAGCAAAAGCTTTGTACTTTTCAGCATCTCTTCCCTGCTTCAATACACCCTCTTCTAGTGCTTTAATCAAAGCGGCAGCAGTCATTGCTGGCTGCTTAGTCGCCAAGGTAAAGCCCAACAGATAAATTGCTATAAAACCAAAAGCATAATTCATACTGTAAATAAAGGCATGTCCAAAAAAACTGGTATCGGCCTTAGAAAGCAACACTTTTATAATACACAAAATCCCTACAATGAAACCACCTCCTAGCGCTGTTTTGAACATTTTAAAATATTCCTTACGCCCTTCTGTAATATAATGTTCCCCAGTTTTAGCCGTATGTTGTGTGATCTCATATGAAATCAATTGCGTACTTTCTGCTACAAATTTTCGAACATTATTTTTGTAGCAATTAAACTTTATTAGTCGCGAAGCTAACATGATCCCATTGTTCTTTTTATCTTTCTCGCTATCTACTATCAGTAATGAAATTAAAAATTTAAGTCGCTCTAATTGCTGTCTAATTTTTAATAAATTCTGGTTTACCCTAAGTGATATACCGTATTTGGAGCTGTTATGAAATGCTTTCTCCACAAATTCTTCGCATTGCTTGTGCAGCACTAATAATTGGGCATAGGACAAATCATCTGAAGTAATGTAATGCCTATCAGAAATTCTAATTCGCTCTTCCAACAAAAACAATTCCTTTTCAAAAGCAGAAAATGGACTTTCGAGATCATCAAATTCCGGCACCATTTTGATTACATCCGTTTCCATTGCGCGACCACTGATGCGTTGTGTAATTAAATGCATTGCAACTAATAACTCTGACAACATAGAATCAGGTGCTGCGCTGTCATAAATCGACCTGAATTTCAAAATGTCGTAAACTTCTCCTAATTGCTTCAATGGAATTTGGTTAATCCAAATCCCATCATTGGCAAGATAAAAAACCTGATTCAGCACATATTCTAAAGTATCAATCTGTGGCTGATAAGGCAAGAACTTAGCGAAGATTCTCTTTTTTACTTCAAAAATAAAATCTACATCTTGCAAAATAGCAGCATCAGAAAGAATTTTATTAAATTTCCTATCTTTTAAAATCTCTTTGAGGTAGATAGAAAACTGTTTCCTACAAGCATAATTTTCTTTTAAAAAAGAAATAATTTCTTGTAAATCTACCTTTTGTCCCTTTTTGACTTTTAAAGGGCGTATCAGACGAATTAATTCAATTAAAGGTTCCAAGCTGTCGTTTGTGTCGCGCCAAGATTGTGCTTCACCAAAAAATTCAGTTAAAAGTCCTGCAATAGTGGCCTTAGGCTTAGCTTTGAAAAATACCTTCATTTTTTTAGTTCAATTTTTGTAAAAATACAAATAGGCCAAACAAATTCAGCGAACTTATTCATAAAAAATTGATACGTATGGGCAAAAAAGAAAATAAATACGCTTACTTTTTAAAAATGTCTTCTCTTATATTTTCTAGATCACAATTATAGTGCTGCAAAACCTTAGTAAATGAAACGCAACTTCGCATCTACAAACTAAGTAGCACTTCGTTTGCAGTAAAAAGATAGAAACCGACTAAAGTCAAAATATTTAATACCTTTGAATTCTGAGATTAGAAACAATAACAAAGAAAATCTTCCAATACTAAAACTGTTTTTTAAATAGAAAAAAGGATATCAGGAAATGACTGTTCCAGCGAATAAACTTACTATTGCTGACGAAATCAACAATCACAAGCGGTAAAAAATTAAAACGATATGATTGAAATAGAAAGAAAGTTTTTAGTTAAAAATGAATCGTTCAAGGCAGTTGCTTATGCTCAGCATCATATTGCGCAAGGGTACTTGAGTTCAGTTCCTGAACGTACGGTTCGAATTCGCATCAAAGGCGACAAAGGATTCCTGACTATAAAAGGAAATTCAAATAAAACAGGCATGTCCAGATTTGAATGGGAAAAAGAAATCCCTATTACTGAAGCTAAAGCATTACTACTATTATGTGAAGAAGGCGTCATTGAGAAA
Organism: Flavobacterium omnivorum; assembly: GCF_900099915.1. Classification (GTDB taxonomy): domain Bacteria; phylum Bacteroidota; class Bacteroidia; order Flavobacteriales; family Flavobacteriaceae; genus Flavobacterium; species Flavobacterium omnivorum. The sequence continues at coordinate 66,399 of NZ_FNDB01000001.1, read as the reverse complement.
ACCCGTTTTGAAATAAAATCCGGGAATCACACTTTTGAAGTAGACGAGTTTTATGGTAAAAATAAAGGGTTGATCGTTGCAGAAATCGAACTAAAAACTGAGACGGATTCTTTTTATAAACCAGAATGGCTTGGTGCTGAAGTAACCGATGATATCCGTTATTACAATGCTCATTTAAGCAAAATTCCCTTCCAGAAATGGTAATTAATTATTCAACACTTCAATAGTTACCAACATTCCCCCACTGCCTCTATTGGAAGTAATATCCATAAATGCTCGCTTTGAGAGGTCAATTTCCCTAGACTTTACAAAAGGTCCTCTATCTGTGATTTCCACAACTACCCATTTTCCATTTTTTTCATTAGTGACTCTAACTTTTGTCCCAAAAGGAAGTTTTTTATGTGCGGCCGTATATTTGTTATTGTCAAATTTTGCCCCACTAGTAGTGCGTCTTCCGTTAAATTTATCTGCGTAATAAGAAGCATGGGCTGCTTTTTTGAAAGGCTTAAAAACGCCTAAAACTGCTACTAAAGAATCCATTTTTTTTTCCTCAATTTCAATTGCCTTTTTACTCTTTTTAATGGAGTCTTTTTGAATTGAAGCTTTTTGCTTATTTGTAACAGCACTTTGACTACTTACTAAGCTAATAACTGCCAGTAAAAAAAATAAAGTAATTGATTTTTTCATATATCTTGTGTTAGTTAAACCTATTTTACAAAAACCATACCTAGAAAAAAAAAGCTCTATTTCTAGAGCTTTTTTTTAGGTTTTTTATAACCATATTTTCCATGGGATTCTACTCAATATAAGTAATAATCCCAAGCCATATAAAATAGAAAAGGTTTTAAATTTTGACTCACTAGTCATCAATTTTTTATGTTTAGACCAACCTATAGTGATTAACGCAATAGCAATAATATTGATTAACGGATGCTCGAGTGCTAACAATCGGCTTTCCGTTGTTAAACCTCCCATTCCAACCGCTTTTATCATATTTAATCCGTTAGGAGAAACAAAATATAAAATGATACCCACTAAAAATTGAATGTGAATTGCAATCAAAGCAAACAAGGCAATTTTTCGATCTTTGGAAAAAAATTCTTTTTTAGAAAACATTCCAATTAAGGAATTTACCACCGCAACCACCAATACTAAAAGAGCCAAATAAGCCCAGCCAGAATGGAATTTTTGAATAAAATCGTACATATTTATTGTTTTTGTTTTAACAAATATAATAAAAAAAGGCATAAAAAAACCACGTCTCTCAACGTGGTTTTTAAAATATTCAAAATCTTAAAATATTATTTTCCAAAAATATATCTCAAAGTAAATTGTGCTTGCCAAACATCAAATGTTGAAGCATTTTTTTGAAAAGTATCTTTAATTAAAACTCTTGTTCCATTAGCTTCTACTTGAGTTGCTAATTGATAAAAAGGTACATTCGTAGTTGTTGTTCTATAATTTAAAACATTAGCATTTGTAACTCTTTGTGTAACACCCCAATCTTTATTAATGAAATTAGTAAAGTTTAAGATATCAGCTCTAAATTGGAAGCTATTCTTTTTACCAGCTATTGTGATATAAAAATCTTGTGTTGCTGATAAATCTAATCTATGTAGCATAGGTAAAACTCCTCCGTTTCTTTCAGCATACTGCCCTCTTCTTGTAGAAAGATATTTGTCTTGACTAATATAAGCGTCGTAAGCAGCTTGTTGCTGTGCTTCCGTATACACCGTTGTAACTGTCCCATTTCTTACTGAAAGTGATTGAAAACGAATTTCGCTTGCATTATTAGGAACATAAATCAAGTCGTTATTGTTGACTCTGTCTCCATTCATATCACCTCCATAAGAGTACGAAAATGGCCCAGATTGTTCTCCAATATATCCTAAGTTGATTGATGTAGCTGCTCCTACATTTTTACCATATTCGATTTTATAACCTACAATACCTACTAATCTATGTGGTGTATTGTTATTAGACAATGCTAAAGGCAAATCATTATTTCCATTTACAGATCTAGCGCCTGTCCATGAACCAGAAGCAATCGAACCAGGAGATAATAAATCATTTGCAGTTGAATGCGTGTAGGCGAAAGATCCCCAAAGACCTTTTTTGTAAGGATACTCTAATTTAAAAGTTGTAGAATAGAACGTTCCTTTATCAGTATTAGATAAAACTACTGCACTAGAAACATTATCATTTACACGAACCCCTGCATCAGTACGAGCGTATCTTGGTCTGTTATCTGGACCACTAAACGTTCCAACAGGAGCATCAAAGTTTGCATTGTAATAGTTAATTGCATTTATGTTTCTTTGAAATATCCCTTCAATTGTTCCTACAAAACCGAAAGGAAGTTTTTGATCAACAGCTATGTTTGTTTTCCAAACTTGAGGAAACTTAAATTTTTTATCTGAAAAAGCCAATTCAAATGTAGTAGGAAGAGTTGGAGTATCTGGAATAAAATAATCATTAGGATTAGGAGTAAAACCATATCCTCCCGCTGCCAATGCAGTACCACTAACGTCTACAAAACCTGTAAGTACCCCATTATTTCCAATAGCGTTAGATAAAAAAACCGAAGGAGCTCTTCCAGTAAACACACCACTACCTCCACGAAGTAATGTACTTGCGTCACCATTTAAGTCTAAGTTAAAACCAACTCTAGGCTCAAATAAATATTGTGTGTCAGGCATATCACCCGTATTGAACTTTTGTCCTTGTCCAAAAGTTAAAGCCGTAACAGCAGGGTTTTCAAGCGCTGTATCAGCAAACCAAACTGCTGAAGCACGTAATCCAACTGTTAATTTGAATCGGTCACTCAATTTCATTTCATCTTGCGTGTATAAATCTAATTTATTCGATTTAAATATTTGCAATGGCTCTTGTGCACCAGGCAATGCAGAATATCTAAATTGGAAACGTGCAGGAAGTGCAGTAGTTGATGGCAATCCTCCAGTACTAGCAGATTGATTAGCCGCTGCATAAAAATCAGTTAGTGAATTAAAAATATAAACACCATTTGATCCAGAGAAAAACAAGTTACTTGATTTGAAGTACTCAAAGTTAGCACCAAATAATAAAGAATGCTTTCCTATGGTTTTCGTCAAATTATTTGTAAAGTGCAAAGTGGAATACGAAAGTTTATTTCCTTGAGTAAACGGATCTAAACCAGCAGAAATATAAGTATTTGAACCGTTTAAGATATCAATTGTCGGAAACAAACCACCACCTTGTAACGCTCTGTCTTCAATTTGCTTATCATAACCTGCAATGAAATTATTGTACCAAGAATTGCTTAATTTACTATTCAATTCTAAAACAGCAGATCTTGTATTATCTTGAATCACATAACCACTGTTCTTGAATGACATCGCATTTATATTTGTTCTCCTGTTACCATTCCCTAAAGAAAAAGAGTTTGAAGTTAATTCGTCAGAACTTGAATCGTGGAACACATAACGAGCTGTCAATTGATGATTGTCATTAATATTCCAGTCAAGTCTTGCTAGGAATTTTTTAGAAATTCTTTCAGAATCATAATTTTCCCACGGTCCAGTTGTGTAATTAAATTTATCTTGCAAAAAAGTAGAAAGTGTTTGCATTTCAGTAAAAGTAGGTGCCGAAACCTGACCACTTGCTTGTGGTGAACCTGTAGATGTCCAAGTAGTAGCCGGGCTTATATTTTCTATGGTTTCAACATTACCAAAAAAGAATAATTTATCTTTAATGATTGGTGCTCCAATTCTGGCTCCCCAAATTTTTTCTTCAAATTTCCCTGGAACGACTGTTACATCTCCTGCTTTACTACCTATGAAGTCTTTTTTGTTACTTCGGAATGAGTTGTACACAGATCCTTCAACTTCATTTGTTCCACTTTTTGTAACGGCATTTATTCCAGATCCTAAAAATCCAGATTGACGTACATCATAAGGAGCTATACTTACTTGTAATTGTTCGATAGCATCTAAAGAGATTGCTGTAGAACCTGTTCTACCTCCTGCTTGTGAATCACTACCTAAACCAAAACCATTATTGAATACAGAACCATCAATAGTAAAGTTATTTAATCTTGAATCCTGTCCTCCAAAAGTACCATTACTACCCGCATTGGCATTGTACTTGGTGATTGAATTTATTGAACGTGCACCTGTTACTGGCACCGCCGTTATTTCTCTATTAGAAAATTGTTGAGAAGCTCCGGTTCTTCCTTTATTGAAATTACCTTTTGATTTTGTAGAAACAATCACTTCACTTAAAGCATTTGATTCTTCTTCTACAACAACATTTACAGTTAAGTTATTACCTAAAGGAGCATTAATATCTGTAATTTCTGTTGTTTTGTAACCAACGTAAGTTACCTTAACTGTATAAGGTCCTCCTGGTCTAATTCCTTGAACTGCATACCCTCCATTACCATCCGTAGTGGAATAGTACTTAGTTCCTGTTGGCTTGTGAACAACCTCAACCGAAGCTCCCGGAAGAGTTTCTCCAGCATTTGATTTAACAGTACCAGACATAGCAGAACTAGTAACCTGCGAATGACCTACAACTGATAAAAAAATAATCAAAATAAAAATAATTCTTTTCATTTTTGTTTTTTGTTTAGTTTAAAAATATTTGGCAAAATTATAACATTTTTAGTTTAATAAGTTAACACAACGTTAAGAATTCCTGTTTTTATAAAAAGCAGGAATTCAATTTAAAATAATTTTATCGATATTTTTAACAATAAAAAGATTTTTTATCAATTAATAGCTATTTTTATTAAATTATTAGCAATATTTATCCAATTGTAATCATTAAAAAAAACTCTGCAAACTCAAAAAAAACTATTAAAACAGAGACACTTAGCCATAAAAAAGCCCTGATCTCACTCCAATCAGGGCCTTAAAAACTATATTTACTACTCTAAAAAGAGCTGTCAATTCAAATTATGTGAAAATTTATTAAAAATATAAACTTTTTACTTCTTTTTACTTCTTAAAAAATGATTCAATAAAAATGCAGTAGAACTATCATGACCTTGAACTTTTTCCGTCTTAATTTCCTCTAATATAGAGTTTGCCAATTGTTTACCTAACTCGACACCCCATTGATCAAAACTAAAAATATTCCAAATAACACCTTGCACAAAAATTTTGTGTTCATACAAAGCTATTAAAGATCCTAAATTTGCTGGTGTTAGTTTTTGAATTAATATAGTATTCGTTGGTTTGTTCCCAGCGAATACTTTAAAAGGCAAAAGAAACTGAGCTTTATCTGCTGCAAGCGCTTGATTATCAAATTCCGCTTGAACTTGCTCTGCTGATTTTCCATGCATCAAAGCTTCTGTCTGAGCAAAAAAGTTAGACATCAATTTATCATGATGATCATTGTCTCCATATAGAGGTGCCACAAATCCAATAAAATCAGTTGGAATCAATTTTGTACCTTGATGAATCAATTGAAAAAATGCATGTTGGGCATTAGTCCCTGGTTCTCCCCAGACAATAGTTCCCGTTTGATACTGGACCGGCTTGCCATCACGACCCACACTTTTACCATTGCTTTCCATTGTTCCTTGCTGCAAATAAGGTGCTAATTTTTGCAAGTATTGTGTGTACGGGATTAAAGCTTCACTTTCGGCACCATAAAAGTTATTGTACCAAACACTTAACAAAGCTAAAATTACGGGCATGTTTTTATTGAAATCGGCTGTTTTGAAATGATCATCCATCTCATTTGCCCCTTTCAACAAATCATTAAAACTATCATATCCTACCGCTAAACTTATCGTAAGTCCAACGGCGCTCCACAATGAGAATCGACCGCCAACCCAGTCCCACATAGGAAAAACATTATCTGGATTTATACCAAATTCAGTTACTTTATCAATATTGGTGGAAACCGCAACAAAATGTTTCGCTACATTTGCTTGAGTTGTGCCAAAATCTGGGGACAAAAACCATTTTCTAATGGTTTCAGAATTAGTCAAGGTTTCCTGTGTGGTAAACGTTTTAGAAACAATAACAAACAAGGTTGTTTCAGGATTTAACTTTTTAATGATTTCATTGACATGATCACCATCAACATTAGAAACGAAATGAACATTTAAATGATTTTTATAAAACTGTAATGCCTCTACCACCATAACGGGACCCAAATCTGAACCACCAATACCTATATTCACAACATCTGTAAATGGTTTCCCTGTGAAACCAGTTCTACTACCAGAGATAACTTCATTCGTAAAGGTCTCTATTTTAAGTTTTACATCATACACTTCAGGAATTACATTAATTCCATCAACAGTAACAACCGCTGATTCACTAGCACGTAAGGCAGTATGCAATACGGCTCTGTTTTCAGTTTGATTGATTATGGCACCATCAAAATAATCCGCAATAGCACTTTTAAGCCCCATTTCATCAGCCAGTTCCATTAATAATTGAATGGTTTCCTGATCAATACAATTTTTTGAATAATCAAGTAAAAAATCATTCCATTGTAGGTTAAACTTATCAATTCTAGTAGGATCCAGTTTAAATAATTCCTGCATAGACACATTTTGCATCTTGTTGAAATGTATTTCTAGTTTCTTCCAAGCAATTGTTTCCGTTGGGTTTATCGTATTTAAAGCCATTTATAAGGGATTTGTAGTATTATTTAAATTTTGCCAAAAATACTCAAATTAGTTTTAATGAAAAATGAGTTTTGAATTATATCACAATTTTGCAGCAAAATAGTTAATTTTTGAACTAAGAAATAAACGAAAGACTTGTCATTTATCACGAAAAACAATCCAAAGTCTATATAAAAGGATTCAATTATAAATTGGCAACGCTGTCTAATACAAATTTCAACGGCGTAATTTGTTTATTAAAGCGATTTTTGCTAGCACCACTCATCGGTTCTCCGGTAGGCAATTTAAGCTTAAGGGCATCTACCTGCCTGCCATTTTTCCAGAATCGATAACACACATGAGGTCCAGTAGCGAGACCTGTACTTCCCACTAAACCTATAACCTGTCCTTGATTGACACGTTGCCCACGTCTTACTAATATTTTAGACATGTGTAGGTATTGAGTAGAATAAGTTCCGTTATGTTTCACTTTTACAAAATTTCCGTTTCCAGCAGTAAAACCGCTTTGCTCTACAATTCCTCCCGCCGTGGTGGTAATAGGAGTGCCTCGTGGAGCAGCATAATCCGTTCCTTTGTGCGCTTTCCATCGGTGTTGGACCGGATGAAACCGACTTGATGAAAATCGGGATGAAATTCTGCTGAATTTAATAGGTGATTTAAGAAAGAAATTTTTTAGTGTTTTTCCTTGCTCATCATAGTACTCTTTTTTATCTGAATTGGGATTCTGCGCAAAAGGAAAAGCATAGATAATTTTACCTCTATATTCAAAAAAAGTAGCTTCCAACTCTTCCACGCCGTCGTAGATACTATCATTTATGAATCTTTCTGTAAAAGTTATTGCAAACCGATCGCCTTTTTTGAGCTTCATAAAATCTATAGAATAGGCATAAATTTTAGCGATTTTGCTAGCTAACGCTCCTTCTATCTTTGCATTGCCTAAGGTTTCAGACAATGATTCTTTTAAAACTCCGCCAATGGTTCGGCGTTTAATCGTAATGGGTTTTATTTTTTTGTAAACAACCACTGCGCTATCTCGCATATCAATTACGTAATATGTCAAAGCATCCGGTTGATATATAAAAACCTGTAAGTCATTTTTTTTATTTTTGGACCGAAGCAAAGTAAATGGCCTGTTTATCCTGATGCTTCTTACATCAAAACTATCTCTTACTTTAGCGACAATATCAAATACTTTTCGATCTCCAATATTTTGCTCTTCTAGTAAAGTACCAAAAGTATCCCCTCTTTTCACAGTGTCCTGAATTACATTAAAATCAGCATACACAAACCCAAACTCACTTTTTTTAGGGACTAATTTTAAGATCTTTTCCTCTTTTATTTCCTCTACTTTTTTACATGATACTAAAGAAAATAGCGCTATAATAACTATAAATATTTGTTTCAAACCTTGTTTTTTAATTCAACTTACATTTCTACTCCCCAATTTTCTAATTCATGGCTACTCCATAGTTTCGGGAAGAAAATTCTTCTTTGGTATTTTGGATGCATGTATTTTTTCCAGTCACTTCCACCGGTAGCTTCTCCATCTCCTTTTCCGCTTTGATCAATGTATTTTTTTGCTGTATTCAAATGTTGCATCACCCATGTAATATTAACCGTATGGTCGTAATGACGCATCGCTTGAACTAATTCAGGATTTTTTTGATCTAATTCCGGCAGTTGCTTAAATTTTTGCCAAATATTTATGGTGTTGTATTCCTCCATGTGCGCTAGGAATTTCTGTTTATATTTTTTTTCAAATTCCTCCAATAGGAACGATTTTTTTCCAGTATGATAATCTTTACCGGCTGCTTGCCAATACAAATGCTCAAAGGCAAATTCATAAGGTGTATTTCTATCAATTGAATCTCTATAACGATGGTCGATCAGATTTATTAGGTCTGTGGACGAAAATTCTATCAGACGGTATTGTGCGCTTTGAAAACCACTAGCGGGAGTTAATGTATTTCTAAACTTCATATATTGTTCTATTTCCATCCCATCGCCCATAATGCTAAAAGAGGTGGTTAACATATCAAAGTAACGGCTAATTCGCATCAATCTTTCTGTAAAAAACACGGTATTTATTTCCTTACAATAGGAGATTTGCTGCATTTCCCAAAGAATCATTTTGAATATTAATTCATTTACTTGGTGATACATGATGAAAACCATTTCATCAGGAAGCGTCGTTCTTTGGATTTGAAGATTTAACAAAGCGTCTGTTTGAATGTAATCCCAATACGTAATGGGCTTAGACCAAAGCAATCCTTCTAACTGCGTCTCTGTTTTTTGATTTATTGCATTGTATTTGAGCTCAATTTCTTTTAAGATAGCTTCTGAATTCTCGTTATTATTCATTATTATTTTGTTTTAAAAGGAGTCTTCAATCCTTTGTATGCATCAATATCTGCTTTGATTGAACCTACAGCTAAGCTGGCTTTTATTCTAAGTGGCACTTTATTATCATCATCCGAAATCCAAACGGTAAGACTTTCTTGCTCCTTAAAAACACGCCCTGATTGTACTAAAGGTCTAAAAATCATCGCTGGGACGACGCCAAATTTAGTGGTAATATTTTCCCGCCCCATAAACTTTAGCTTAAATTTTGTAGTTTCATCATCAAAAAACATGTCAATGGCCACGGCTTCGCCAATTTTTAACTTATCAATATTAGGATGATTCCTTAAATAATAAAAAGTCGATAAAATATCTTGTGTGTTTTTTGGGATGTAAAGCGTTTTTTCTGTCTTGTGTTTGTAATCTTTTACAACCACTCTATTACTGGATTGATTGAAAAAACCTTCTTGATTTTTAGTGTACCCTCCTTCATCAATTTTTCGAACAAACTGATACGGATTTCTGGTTTCTTTGTCAATATAACTTTCGTATAAATCGTCCACCTTGAAGAAAAATCGAGACATTCCAGTAGTGTATCCCTTACCGATAACATGAAACGTTTTTTTATTATTTATCGTAGCATCTTTTACTTCCAGCGTGGCATAACCCGCATTTACTATTCCGTAATGGATTCTAAATTTGAACCACTCGCCAACAGCATAAGCATCTTCCTGAGGAGAATCAAAGCTACTTACAGTTATAATCAATAAAAAGAATAAGAATAGTTTTTTCATTATTTGATTTGTCTATTTACGGATTGAACTAGCAAATTTTATTCCAAATATATCAAAACAAAAAAACTCAGTCAAATAATGACTGAGTTTTTATGCTATTAACTAACCAAAAAACTATAAACTATGAAATTTATATGAAATCAGGAAGGAAACCACCCCTTCCCTTTTTGCGAGTGCAAAGGTAGTTAACAAAACTAGTTATATTTGTTAAAAATAAAGTTTAACACAACATTTACAAAAATACGGGTTGTTCAGTGGGTATTTTTTCACAATATGTAAAAATAACACCTATTTACAACGTTCCTCGCAATTCCTGTTCTCGTTCAATTGATTCAAAAAGCGCTTTAAAGTTCCCCGCACCAAAACCTTTGGCACCCATTCTTTGAATAATCTCAAAAAACAAGGTTGGTCTATCTTGCACCGGTTTGGTGAAAATCTGCAGTAAATAACCCTCTTCATCCGCATCAACCATAATGGCTAATTTCTCAATTTCATTCAAGTCTTCTTTCATCATTTTCATGTGGTCACCCAATCGTTCTGGTATAGCTTGGTAATAAGTGTGTGGGGGAGCAGATAAAAACTCGATACCTCTTGCTTTTAATTGCGACACTGTTTTGATAATATCATCCGTAGCAATAGCGATGTGCTGAATTCCAGGTCCGCCATAAAAGTCCAAATATTCCTCAATTTGTGATTTCTTCTTTCCCTCAGCTGGTTCATTGATTGGAAATTTGATTCTACCATTTCCATTAGACATTACCTTACTCATCAAGGCTGAGTATTCCGTATTGATTTGTTTGTCATCAAAAGATAGGAAATTCACAAATCCCATCACGTCTTCATAGAATTTCACCCAAGTATTCATTTCGTTCCAACCTACATTTCCTACCATGTGATCGATGTATTTTAAGCCTGTTGGCTCTGGATTGTAATCGGATTTCCATTCTTTGTATCCCGGTAAGAAGACACCCGTATAGTTTTTACGCTCCACAAAAATATGCACCGTTTCTCCGTAGGTATAAATTCCAGAACGTACTACTTCTCCAAATTCATCTTTCTCCACCGTTGGCTCCATAAAAGAGCGCGCTCCACGTTTCATAGTTTCTTCGTAAGCACTTGTAGCGTCTTCAACCCAAAGAGCCGCAACTTTCACTCCATCACCATGTTTTCTCAAATGCTCATGAATAGGAGAATCCTGTGTTAAAGGCGTCGTTAAAACGATACGAATCTTATCTTGTTTTAGCACATAGGACGTTCTGTCTCGAACTCCAGTTTCTAGTCCGGCGTACGCCAATGACTGATAACCGAAAGCGGTTTTGTAATAATGTGCCGATTGTTTTGCATTTCCTACATAGAATTCTACATAATCGGTTCCTAGTAAAGGAAGAAAATCTTGTGCTCCTTCAAATATTTTTTCTAGTCCGTATTCTACTGATTTTACTTCTTTGCTCATTGTAATTTATTTTTTGATTCGGTTTCTCTAGTTTTGAAACGCAGATATCACGGATCAAACTGATGTACACGGATTTAATAATTTAAAAAAAATGTTTTTATATATTCCGAAGCCCTAGCCCTGATGATCGAATTGCTCTCGCAATTACCTTTTTCTGGCTTCTTTAGCCAGGAAAAGATAAAGCGAACAGCAGGAAATAGCTCCTTCCTTCGACTACGCTCAGGTTGACAATTGTAATGCGATTGCTTCGCTCCTCGCAATGACTTATTCCACCCAAGATTTATAGTACTGACCATCGTCTATTCCCATCGCTTCTTCGGTGACCATCAGCGGGCGAAACGTATCGACCATTACGGCTAATTCGTGCGTTTCTGTATGACCTATACTGCGTTCCATGGCTCCCGGTGCGGGTCCGTGTGGAATCCCCTTTGGGTGCAATGTAATGTGACCTTGCTCAATATTATTACGACTCATAAAATCGCCATCTACATAATACAAAACCTCATCACTGTCGATATTGCTATGATTGTATGGTGCTGGAATAGATTTTGGATGGTAATCGTACAACCTTGGAACAAAAGAACAAACCACAAAAGTTGCCGTTTCAAAGGTTTGATGTACCGGTGGCGGCTGATGAACGCGCCCCGTTATAGGCTCAAAATTATGAATGCTAAATCCATAAGGAAAATTGTAACCGTCCCAACCCACAACGTCAAAAGGATGCGTGGCATAAACCACTTCATGCATCATTCCTTCCTTCTTGATTTTGATCAGGAAATCCCCTTTTTCATCGTGTGTCTCTAACTCGTTTGGCAAAATAAAATCGCGTTCGCAAAAAGGAGAATGCTCTAAATGTTGCCCTGATTCGTTTTTATACCGTTTTGGCGTGTAAAAAGGCGCAAAGGATTCGACGTAAAACAATCTGTTTTCCGAAGTTTCAAAATCAATTTGGTAAATCATTCCGCGAGGAATAATCAAGTAATCCCCATATTCAAAAGGAATATTTCCCATCATAGTGCGCAATTTCCCTTTTCCCTTATGGATGAAAATCATTTCATCAGCATCGGCATTTTTATAGAAATAGTTGCGTAATGATTGTCTTGGAGCGGCTAATCCTATTGTACAATCATTATTGACTAGCATGGCTTTGCGGCTGTCTAGAAAATCATCTTCGGGCTTTAGTTCAAAACCTTTAAGCAGCAATGATTTGATGTTTTTTCCAATGGCAATTTTAGGTTCAACCGAATAAGATTTTAGAATCTCCTTTACCTGTGTTGGTCTGTGAACGTGATACAACAATGACGAATGACCGTGAAAACCTTCAGTCCCAAAGAGTTGTTCGTAGTACAAACCGCCGTTTGGTTTTTCAAATTGTGTGTGTCTTTTTTGGGGGAAAATCCCTAATTTATGATATAAAGGCATGATTTTTTGTTTAAAAGTGTAACAAATTAAAGTTTAGATTACTTTATTAAGTGCTATGCTAAATCAAAAAAAAGAGTCCTTATTCCGGATTTCTCTTGATAAGGAATTGAAGATACTCTAATAAACCTAGCCATTTTGTTTTCATTATAACAAATATCGGAATTATTATTGAAATAAATTATATTTAAAACAAAAAGCCAATACTAAACCAGGTAAATCCTTTAGGCTGTTCTGGGGACCACGAATATTTTATTTCTATTGGTCCAATTACCGTTTCTAAACCGTATCCAACGGCATATCCAGAATATTTTGGAATAGAAATCCAATCCACGGTCTCAAAAATTCGATCTCCAATATTAGCAAAATTTGCTGAAAAGTTGATGTGATTCTTTTTATAAAACTCATAATCGACCGTGCCTGTTGATTTTATATAACTATTAGCCGCCAAACTCAAATAATCATACCCATAAAAATATTTGAAATTATTAAGTGGATTGTATCCGTAACCGCCCAAAATAAAGTTGAAAAAAGTAACACTTTCCTGACCAAAAGAAAAACCTGCATCAGTTTGGAATTTGACAGTGGCATTTTTAAATAAAGTTGCTGCTACTGCAAAGTCCCCTTTAGCAATAGAGAACGGTTGAAAATCGCCAGTATAGTTAGAAGAAACCAAATAGGATTGCACATCACCTGCAAAATACCACCCTTTTTTGGGAAAATATTTGTTATCAAAAGAATCAAATTTCAAATAACCAAAAAGACTTAAATAGTTACTATTGTCAATTGTTGGATTCACATTGGCCAATGTTTCCGATTTTATCTTTAAATATTTGAGCTCCACGCCACCTCCAATCAAAAATTTCTGAACAAACAATGACTGGAAATACACTTGATTGGTCATGTCGCTAAAATCAACATTAACAGCGTTGATATTGGGATTATTAAAAGCGATATTGCTAATTTCTTTTGCTACATTTCTATTAAACTGGTTGTAATGTGATTTAAAACCAAAACTCAAATTAAATCCGTTTTCAATGTAATAATCTAAATTGTATCTGAAATTGTCTCCCAAAATAACATCCAAAGAGGCGATGTCATTTTTAAAAAGTGTTTTTTTACGAGTTAAATTTACTAGTATACCGCTTTTAAACAAGTTATCATAGTGCATTCCGAATTTCAGATAAGTCTTTGTTTCGTTTTCCTTTAAATTAATATTTAAGTCTACCGCTTCTTGAATAGTTTCCAAGGAATAAGAGATAGCGCTAAAATTTTGTGAGGCATTTATATTATTAATCCCTTTCAACAAGTCATCATAAACAATTTTTGCTCCTGGCTTAAATCTTAATTTTCCGCTGATATATTCTTTCGTATAATTATCTAAATCATTGCTGTTTATAGCACTAATTTGTAGGCTATCAGAATGTAGCTTCAGTTCAGGCTTGATGTAAGGATTCGATTCATCAACTAGTTTTTTTAGCTCCTCAAAAACAGCAAATGTAGCCTCTTCTCCTTTTTTAATTATTTCTTTGCCTTTATCAAATGAAATCACGCCATATTGTGAAATATCGGGTTTTATGTAAATATCCGTATTCGCAATATTTTTCGTCATTCGTTCTATAGAATGAAGATTGGTGATTTGCACTAAAATTTTAGTAGCATCTTTAAGCTGCGTTCGATCTAGTAAACCATCTTGAACGTCAACACCTATAATGATGTCTGCGCCTAGTTTTCGTACCTCTTCAATGGGATAATTATTGACTACTCCACCATCTACCAAAATTTTTCCATTAATTTCCACAGGGGAAAATAAAGAGGGGAAAGCAGAACTAGCTATCATAGCCTGAGCCAAATTCCCTTTGTTCAAAAGTACTTCTTCACCGGTTTCAACATTGGTGGCAATACACAAAAAAGGAATGGACAGTTGGTTAAAATCCTTAACATCCCGTACGTTTCTGGTAATCCTACTTAGTAAATTATAATTGTACATCCCTTTAGACAAAGCTTCCGGAATCCCAATTTTCATTTTGTTAAACGGTAAAACTAAAGCATACAGCTCATCATTTCTGCGCTCATAAAAATTCTTTGAAGATCTGGGAATAAAATCGTTTAGGAGCTCATTGAAATTTGTATTTTGAAAAATAGAATCGATTTGGGCAGCGTTATAGCCCGAAGCATAAAGACCCCCAACAACTGCACCCATACTGGTCCCGCCAATGTAATCGATCTTGACTCCTGCTTCTTCTAATACTTTTAAAACACCTATATGAGCAAATCCCTTTGCACCACCACCACTTAAAACTAAACCTATTTTAGGTCTTTTTTGCTCTTGCGAAAATACCGTCAGACTGGTAAAAACAATCAATAATAATGCGATTTTCTTCATAAGCAGCAATTTGTCTCGTAGCAGAATTAGGTAGTATTAAATTTCATTTGTTGTCTTGTAAAATTCGACAATTTTTTTGGCTTTTGATATACCTATAACGTCCGAAATTTCTTTTTCTGTTGCTGATTTTAATCTTTTAACACTTTTAAAGTGCTGAATCAAAGCCAACATTGTTTTTTCTCCAATTCCCGGAATTGACTCAATCGACGAATTCAATGCCGTTTTACTCCTTTTATCGCGGTGATGCGTGATCCCAAAACGGTGTGCCTCGTTTCGTAATTGTTGAATTATTTTTAAGGTCTCCGATCTTTTATCCAAATATAACGGAACAGAATCGCCAGGATAGAATAGCTCTTCTAACCTTTTGGCAATCCCAATAACGGTGATTTTACCTCTTAAACCCAATGCATCTATACTCTTCAACGCGGATGATAATTGCCCTTTTCCTCCATCAATAATAATCAATTGAGGCAAAGGCTGTTCTTCTTCCAATAATCGTTTGTATCTTCTATACACTACTTCGGTCATCGAAGCAAAATCATCTGGTCCCTCAACCGTTTTAATATTAAAATGACGGTAATCTTTCTTGCTTGGTTTTCCATCTTTGAAAACTACACAAGCAGCGACTGGATTCGTACCTTGAATATTCGAGTTGTCAAAACATTCTATGTGTCTTGGCTCGACAGGTAACCGCAAGTCTTTCTGCATTTGTGCCATAATTCTTTTGGTATGGCGATCCGGATCTACAATTTGCAGTTGTTTGAGCTGTTCGATTCGGTAAAACTTAGCGTTGCGAACGGACAAGTCCAGAATTTGTTTTTTATCTCCCAATTGCGGGATTGTAATTTTGATGTTTTCGCCCAAATCCACATGAAACGGAACAATCACCTCTCGAGACAATAATTGAAAACGTTCTCTCAGTTCTATTATCGCCAATTCTAGTAATTCTTCGTCACTTTCATCCAATTTCTTTTTAATTTCCATCGTATGAGAACGAATAATCGAACCGTGGGAAATTTGCAAAAAGTTTACGTATGCCGCACTTTCATCCGAGACAATTGAAAACACATCGATGTTGGTAATTTTTGGATTGACAATCGTGGATCGGGATTGGTAATTTTCTAAAATTTCAATTTTTTCTTTAATTTTTTGTGCTTCTTCAAAATGCATATCGGTTGCCAGATTCGTCATGACCCTTTTAAAATCCTTCATACTTTCTTTGAAGTTCCCTTTTAAGATTTCCCGAATCGCATCTACTTGTTTTTGGTAATTTTCCAAAGTCTCATGACCTTCACAAGGCCCCATGCAATTGCCAATATGGTATTCGAGACAAACCTTGAATTTCCCACTTTCAATATTGCTTTTACTCAAATCATAATTACAAGTTCGAAGCGGATATAACTCTTTAATCAGATCCAGAATAGTACTTACGGTTTTGAAACTGGTATACGGCCCAAAATATTCCGATCCATCTTTAACCATTCTGCGTGTGGCAAAAATTCGGGAAAAAGGTTCTTTCTTAATACACAACCAAGGATAACTTTTGTCATCTCGCAGCAATACATTATAGCGCGGTTGCAGGGTTTTTATCAGGTTATTTTCTAACAAAAGTGCATCAGTTTCCGTAGGAACAACGATGTGTCTAATGGTTACAATTTTCTTTACGAGTACATTGGTTTTGGCCGTATCGTGAATTTTATTGAAATAAGAGGAAACTCTTTTTTTTAGATTTTTGGCTTTGCCCACATATAAAATTTTCCCTTCCTTATCATAATACTGGTATACGCCAGGATTGTCTGGTAAAGTTTGGATTTGAAGTTCAAGAGTTGGGTTTTGCATGGTTTATTTATTTCAAAAAAAGTGTCGTTTTATGCGACTTTCCTTAGCAAGGCTGTTAATTTTACAAACCGTTACTTATTTCGTTTCAAATTTACGAATTCAAAATAATTATTTCTATTTTTAGCTTTTAATTCAATATGAAAAACTCAAAAACCATAAGTATATTAGGAGAATCTATTTTGCCTGGACAAAGTAAAACTATTTACATGGAAATTGCGAAACTACACAATGCTACAAAACTTAAAATCCCTATAGTTGTTCAACGTTCAAAAATTGAAGGACCTACCATACTCTTTTCAGCAGGAATTCACGGAGATGAAATAAATGGAGTTGAAATTGTAAGGCAGCTAATCACCAAAAAAATAAATAAGCCAAAAACAGGCACTATCATCTGTATTCCCGTAATTAATATGTTTGGTTTTGTAAATCAATCTAGGGAATTCCCGGACGGCAGAGACTTGAACAGAGTTTTTCCAGGAAGCAAAAAAGGTTCTTTAGCAAGTCGATTTGCGTATCACATTCTAACTGAAATAATGCCAATTATAGATTATGCCGTTGATTTTCATGCTGGTGGCGCCAGTCGATTTAATGCTCCGCAAATCAGGTTAGCTCCAAATAACGATGCGCTTAAAGATTTAGCCGATGTCTTTAATGCTCCCTTCACTTTGTTTTCTAATAATATAGCTGGAAGTTTTAGAAATGCCAGTCAAAAGCTAGATGTAAAAATGCTCCTTTTTGAAGGTGGAAAATCACTAAATATCGATTATCCGGTAGCCCATGCTGGGGTCGAAGGCGCTAAACGCATTCTATCACATCTTAACATGTTAGCTGAGAATCATGTTGTCCAGAGTCCAGAAAAAAAGACCATTTACATTCAAAAATCAGCCTGGATCCGTGCAAAATGCTCAGGCTTACTGCACGACAACGGTTTTATAGGTTTATTTGTCACAAAAGGTACTGTATTGGCAACAATAACAGATCCATTTGGAAAATTTGAACGCAAAATAAAAGCTCCAAATGACGGGTTTATCATCAACGGAAACCAAGCTCCAATTGTGTATCAGGGCGATGCCATTTATCATATTTCAAAGACCATTTTAAATGCAAAGCACTAAAAAAGAATTAAGATTAAAGTACAAAAATCTTCGACAAAACCTTTCGGAAGATGAAGTGGAAGAAATGAGCTTGGCTGTTGCCAATAAACTGCTTACCATTCCGATTTGGGAGAAAAACTATTTTCATATTTTCCTGCCCATTTCTGAACACAAAGAAGTCAACACCGAATTTATTTTACACTTGCTTTCTGGAAAAGACAAGGACATTATTATTTCTAAAAGTGATTTTTCGACGAGAAACATGAGTCATTTTCTTCTGACAGACAACACAAAAATCAAGAAAAATGAATATAATATCCCCGAGCCTGTCGATGGAATAGAAATTCCGTCAACTAAAATCGACGTTGTATTTGTCCCCCTTCTAACATTCGACAAAAAAGGACATCGTGTGGGTTATGGCAAAGGATTTTATGATAAATTTCTATCCGAATGCAAACCGGATGCCATCAAAATAGGTCTTTCATTTTTTGAAGCTGAAGAACTGATTGAAGGTATTTTTGAGGGTGACATAGCACTAAATTATTGTGTTACTCCAGATAGAGTGTACTCGTTTTAACTTTTAATCTGTACTTTCGCACCAGATAAAATTTAATCAAGTTATGAGAACATTTAAAAATTCAAGGGTAGCTGTAAGCATCATGGTACTTCTTTTTGCAGTTTCCTTTTCAAACTGCAGCATTCACACTGGAACGAGCAGATCTACCTACAAAGCTAAAAGACTTCCACCAGGTCAGGCTAAAAAAATATACGGTGGAAAAAGCGCAAAACGTTACGCACCGGGACATAATAAAAATTAACTGAAAAAGACCTGTTCAAATCATGAACAGGTCTTTTTTGTATGTTGTAAAAAACGTTGAATCTAATCGTGATGAAATGCTTTTTTATTAAAGAAAATCAAGATTCCAACTCCGGTAGAAATTGCCATATCGGCAATATTGAAGATGGCGTTGAAAAAAGTGAATTCTCTTCCTCCCCAAATTGGCAACCAACTTGGTAAAGTTCCGTGCCAAAAAGGGAAGTAAAACATATCTACTACTTGACCATGAAACCAAGTTCCATAAGGTTGGTCTGAGAATAAGGTAGCCAATTGTTGTTGACTGTCGTCAAAAATAACGCCGTAAAAAACAGAATCAATAATATTACCAAGAGCACCAGCAAAAATTAAAGATATTGCTACAATTAAGTAATTTGAGCTGTGTTTTTTCTCCACAGAATCCCACAACCAATATCCAATTCCGCCTACGGCCACTAATCTAAAAAGCGTCAGGAACAATTTACCATAAGTTCCCGGAATTTTAGTTCCCCAGGCCATTCCCTCATTTTCAATGAATAGAATTTTGAACCATCTGAAGACTTCTACTTCTTCTCCTAAAATAAAGTTGGTTTTGATATAAATTTTAGAAACTTGATCAACAAGCAATAAGATAAAAATAAGGAGATACGCTTTTCGTAATGACATTTTATAAATTTTAATGGCGCAAAAATAGCAATTTAATCAAAAAAAACGCTCCCAATGGAGCGTTAATTCTTGTTTAACAGAAGGTTTATCGTTGCAAGTTCTTTGCTTCAATACTCATGGTAGCATGAGGAACGATTTTTAATCTTTCTTTCCCTATCAATTTTCCGGTCACTTTACAAACGCCGTAGGTCTTATTCTCTACACGGAATAGGGCGTTTTTCAAATCACGAATAAACTTCTCCTGACGAATCGCCAGTTGTGAGTTTGCCTCTTTTGACATGGTTTCACTACCTTCTTCGAACGCTTTGAATGTTGGAGATGTATCATCGGTACCATTATTCAAATCATTCATATAAGCACTTTTAATCAAATCTAAATCGGCTTGTGCTTTTTGTATTTTGCTCAGTATTATCACTTTGAACTCTGCTAAATCTGCGTCAGAGTACCTTGTAGCTTCATCTACCATATTCGATTATTTTGAAATTAATATCATTGTTTTTATTTCGTCAAATTCTATTTCAGTACCCAATTCTAAAACATCAACAAAAACTAAATCACTCGTTAAAGTTTCCGATTTAATGTAGTCTTCATTTTTAAGAATCGCTTCTTCCAAGAGTCCATTTCTTTTCAATTGAACCTTGATTTTATCCGTCACTTCAAATCCAGAATCTTTACGGATATTCTGAATTCTGTTAACCAATTCTCTAGCAATACCCTCTTGTTTCAAGGGTTCTGAAATTGTAATGTCAAGCGCAACCGTTATTCCATTTGAGTTGGCGACCAGCCAACCTTCAATATCTTGTGACGTAATTTCTACATCTTCTACGGTTAAAGTTACGTTATTTCCTGCAATAACTACATCCAAGCT
Source organism: Flavobacterium omnivorum (assembly GCF_900099915.1). Classification (GTDB taxonomy): domain Bacteria; phylum Bacteroidota; class Bacteroidia; order Flavobacteriales; family Flavobacteriaceae; genus Flavobacterium; species Flavobacterium omnivorum. The sequence goes on along the minus strand of NZ_FNDB01000001.1, from coordinate 46,098 downwards.
CCCTTCCTTATCTAATTGAGCAATTTGCTCCTTCGAAAAACCTTGTATTTCCTTAGAAATCAAGCCCATATCCTTTCCAAAACGGGGCCCGAGCGCTTTAAAATTAGGTTTAATCTGTTTTACTAAAATACCCGAAGCATCATCCAAAAGTACGATTTCTTTCACGTTTACTTCAGCTTTTATGAGCTCAGAAATGGCTTCAATTTCAGCTCTTTGATTGTTGTCAAGTACCGGAATCATTACCTTTTGCAAAGGTTGACGCACCTTTATCATTTCCTTTTTTCGGAGTGATAAAACCAGTGATGAAATGGTTTGCGCTTTCTCCATTTTACTCTCTAACATTTTATTAACATAGTTTTCAACCGAAATTGGGAACTCTGCCAAATGTACACTGTCGTACTTTTCTGACCGTGTTGTTAATGTTAAGTCTCTGTAAAGTTTGTCCATGAAGAACGGAGCAATAGGTGCACCGAGTTTACTTATGGTCAACAAACAAGTATACAAAGTTTGATAAGCAGCGATTTTGTCCTGTGCATATTCTCCTTTCCAGAAACGTCTTCTGCACAAACGAACGTACCAGTTACTCAAGTTTTCCTGAACAAATTCAGAGATGGCACGAGCCGCTTTTGTTGGTTCGTAATCCGCATAAAAACCATCTACTTCTTTAATCAACGTATTCAATTCTGAGATAATCCACTGGTCAATTTCCGGTCTTTCGTTCACTGGAATCTCCTCTTCTTCAAATTTAAAACCGTCAATATTAGCATATAAACTAAAGAATGAATAGGTGTTGTATAATGTCCCGAAAAATTTTCTACGAACCTCAGCGATTCCTTCTAAATCAAATTTCAAGTTGTCCCAAGGATTCGCATTCGATATCATGTACCAGCGTGTCGCATCTGGACCGTATTCTTTTAATGTTTCAAAAGGATCTGCGGCATTTCCTAAACGTTTGGACATTTTTTGTCCGTTTTTGTCCAAAACCAATCCGTTTGAAACTACATTTTTATAGGCTACTTTATCAAAAACTAATGTTCCTATGGCATGCAAGGTGTAAAACCAGCCACGCGTTTGATCGACTCCTTCTGCGATAAAATCAGCAGGAAAATCTTTGTTTTGGTCAATTTTATCTTTATTTTCAAAAGGATAATGCCATTGTGCATACGGCATGGAACCTGAATCAAACCAAACATCAATTAAATCAGCTTCCCGAGTCATCGGTTTTCCAGAAGGAGAAACCAAAACAATTTCATCCACTACATTTTTATGTAAATCAACCAAATCATAATTTGATTCGGCCATATTTCCAATTTCGAAGCCTTTAAACGGATTTTCTTTTTGGAAGCCAGCAGTGATTGATTTTTCTATTTCGTTGTATAATTCTTCGACCGAACCTATTAGAATTTCTTCTGCACCTTCTTCGGTTCTCCAAATTGGTAGTGGAATTCCCCAGAATCTAGATCGGGATAAATTCCAATCATTGGCATTTTTCAACCAATTCCCAAAACGGCCTTCACCAGTAGCTTTTGGTTTCCAGTTGATGGTTTCGTTCAAATCGAACATTCTATCTCTTACTTCTGTGATTTTTATAAACCAGGAATCCAATGGATAATATAAAATGGGTTTATCTGTTCTCCAGCAATGTGGATAACTGTGTACATATTTCTCAACTTTGAACGCTTTGTTTTCTTCTTTTAATCGAATGGCGATTTCAACATCTACCGAACGTTCTGGCGCTTCACCATCGGTATAATATTCGTTTTTTACATATTTACCGGCATATTCACCCACGTGCGAAGTAAATTTTCCTTGTAAATCTACTAACGGAACCGGATTTCCATTTTCGTCCAGAACCAACATTGGCGGGATTTCTGGTGATGCTTCTTTAGCTACTTTTGCGTCATCGGCACCAAATGTAGGTGACGTATGTACAATTCCTGTTCCATCTTCCGTTGTAACAAAATCACCTGCAATCACTCGAAATGCATTCTCCGCATTTTGAAACGGAAGTACCAATGGCATTAATTGTTCATAACGAATACCCACTAAATCAGCTCCTTTGCATTCCGCCAAAACCTGATATGGAATTTTCTTGTCTCCTTCTTTGAAATTTTCAAAATCAGCAGCATCTAAACTTTCAAAGAACCCTTTCCCGAATTGTTTTCCAACTAAATTCTTAGCCAAAATCAATGTTGCCGGACGAAACGTATATTGATTGAATGTTTTTACTAAAGCATATTCAATTTTTGGACCTACAGTCAAAGCCGTATTACTTGGTAAAGTCCAAGGTGTGGTAGTCCAAGCCAAGATGAAAACTTCGTCTAAATCCAAAGCTTCTAACTTATAATGCAGTAAATTGTTTGAACTGATGTAATCGTAAAACTTTGAGAACAACAACTCTTTGTGCGCGTCAATCACTTTAAATTGTGCCACAACCGTAGTATCCGTAACATCTCGGTAACTTCCCGGCTGGTTCACTTCATGCGATGATAATCCTGTTCCTGCTTTAGGAGAATACGGCTGAATGGTGTAGCCTTTGTACATCAAGTCCTTGTTGTAGATTTGTTTCAAAATCCACCAAACCGTCTCCATGTATTTGGATTTATAGGTCACATACGGATCTTCCATATCTACCCAATACCCCATTTTTTCCGTCAAATCATTCCATACGTCCGTGTAACGCATCACGGTTTTTTTACACGCTTCGTTGTATTCTTCGATGGAAATGGTTTTTCCAATATCTTCTTTGGTAATTCCTAATGCGGCTTCGGTACCTAATTCCACTGGCAAACCATGGGTATCCCAGCCTGCTTTACGCTTTACTTGGAACCCTTTTTGAGTTTTATATCTGCAAAAAATATCTTTAATAGCACGTGCCATTACGTGGTGAATTCCCGGTAATCCATTTGCTGACGGTGGCCCTTCAAAAAACACGAATGGGGTGTTACCTTCACGAGTGGTTACGCTTTTCTCGAATATATTTTCTTTCTTCCAAAAATCCAGAACTTCTGACGCCATAGTTGGTAAGTCAAGTCCTTTGTATTCAGTAAATTTTGTGCTCATTTTATCCTTTTCTAAATCGAGGTGCGAAAGTAAGGAATTTTGAATAAAAGAAAGAAAAGATGAGAGAAAATAGATAAAATTGATTAGAGAATTCGATAAAATTCATCATAAGTCCGACAACATTCTATTTTAAGCAAAAACTTCTTTTAAAACGTCCAGCGATTTTGACTTTTTGAATTTTAATTTATGTTGAATTTTATAAAGTATACTTGTTTTTAAAGACTTTGTATTTAATAGAATTTCTTAAGAATTTGAAGTATTTAACCCTTACTTATCATCATCGTCTAATTCGAAAAAATCATTAACTGATTTTCCAAACAACCTTGATAATTTTAATGCCAGAACTGTTGATGGCACAAAGCGATTCGTCTCAATTGAATTTATCGTTTGCCTGGAAACGCCTATTTTCTCCGCGAGTTCCTCTTGGGTTAAATTCAAAATAGCGCGTTCAACTTTTAGCTTATTTCTCATTGTATGCTTTTTTTAAAGACTTGAGAGTAATAATCTGGAAAGTAAGTAACATTGCTAAAAGGGGAATATCTTTATTTCCTTCCATTTTAGGGGCAGATGAAAAACTAAATACAATAGCATAGTTAAAAAAGGGTAATAGTAAATAAACCAAAACTGTAGCTATAACAGCATAATTATAAGATTGCAATCGGAGTTTTAAAACCAACTCATCTTCAATTTTTTCTTTGGAAATTGAAATTAAAAGTAATCCTAAAACCAATCCTGTCTCGGCAATCCGCACCAGAAAGTCATTGTATTTAATTTTTTCTAAATAAATTGAAACACTAACCATCGAAATGATTGAAATAATAAATAACATCAAGCCAATTATTTTAAATTTATTCGGTAACAAAAATCCCGTAATTTTTTCAATTTTTTGAATTTCCTTATCCTGTTTTGATTTTGGTTCCATAAAGTTAAGTAGTTAAAGCTTGTTTTCCATAAAGTATAACAAACTTGATTAAAAGACAAATATACTTTACTTTTTAATGCGAAATTAAATTATTAATAAATTTTTTTCTCCTATGAAAAAACTTCTTTTAAAACATCCAACGATTTTGGTTTTTTAAGCTTTTAAAAACGATATTCCATCTTCAACAATACATATCTTGGAATTAATTTATATTCAGTTTGTGAAATGTTGATGTCAGAAATGTTATAATTTCGAAATGTTTCTGTGTTGAACAAGTTGTTTCCTGAAAGCATAAATGTTAGTTTGTTTTCTTTTACAACATACCGTGCTTCAACATCTAGGAAATAATATCGACTTTTTTTATTCTCTAGATTTCCAAAAAAATAACGTTCAGTTTGAACTTGAATATTGAATTTGTTATTAATTACAAACGAAAAATCAAGGAATGTCATATTGTTTGTAAAATCATTTTTAATAATGGTTTTTACTTGATTATAAGTCCATTTTGAACCAATGTGATAATTGAAAAAGCCTCTAAAACCCGAACGTAATTCAAAACCATAATCAAAATTTATATTTTTCACTTCCCGTAACTCAGAATTATTTACAATATTTTTAAAATTAATTTTACTTAGCCCAAAACTAACTTTAAAGTTGTTTTTTACTTTTTTGACATAGTAATCTAACTCAGATGAAACTGATAAAAATTCTCTGTCATCTACGATGATTTTTTCAGATTGTGAAAAGTTTTGAGCGATTACTGAATTGGAGCTGAAAAAATCATTGTTTTTAGAATATAGAATAAACGAATTGGCAAAAAACTTGTCACCCCAGTTTCCATAGGTATAATTCAAAACAGCACTAGATGCGTTTAGTTGATTAAATTCTTCTAAACCTTTAGAAAACGAACGAAATCCGGTTTGCACAAAACCTGAATACACATCTAAAACTCCAGTATTTGTGGTATTTAATGAATAAGAGGATGTCATTTTATTTTTCTCACTGATCTTCCAATCTAATCCAATTTTTGGAACAACGAAAAACGGATTTTGACTAAATTTCACTTTAAAATTTTCTAATGCATTAAATAATTGATGGAAATCAGATTGAGTAAGTAATGTGAAATTCTTTAACTTAAAACGATATTTGGCTGATACATATAAATCATTAGAGGTATATGTCAAATTGTTTTGATACCCGTTTGGAAAAGCCAGATTATTGTCCTTATCCAATAGCTCAAATCGTGTGTTTAAATCATCTACTCGAAATTGATTACCTATTTTAATTTCTAACAAATCGCCGTTTTTCTTTTTGTCTAACAAATGAACTTCAACTCCGGAAAATTGCATTTTGTTTTTGCTAAATTGTTTGGTACTATTAGCATTTTCAATGAATAAATCGTTAAAAATAAACTGATTAACTAAATAGCTTTGTGGCGTTTTTTCGTTAATGTACCTGCCTGTGATCAAGAACACTTTATTATTTTTGAACCTGTTTGTAAATACTACTTTTTGGTCAAAAAGTTGGTTGTTTGAATTTAATCTTTCATTTAATAAATCATTGTTAAACAATAAATTACTACTATTCTTATCGTTAGTTTTATTAAATTTTCCTGAGTATTCAAAAGTTTTTGTTTTTGAAATGTCATAGATTAAATCAACTTTTCCAAAACCTGTAAACTGTGTTTTTCTACCTGCAAAGTCTTCTGTATTGCTGAATGACGTATTTCCAACCGAAAAAGATTGTAAACTATTTCTAAAAAAATCAACTTCGTCAGTGTTTAAAAAGCCTAATATTTTGACTTTAACTTTATCAGAAAGTGTTAAAATACTATTCAACGAAAGCATTTCGGCATTGTTAAGATTGACTCTTCTTTGTTTTAAATTTGGAGTATCAAAACCTAAACTTAATAAGGTTCTAACAGATTGATTATCACCCACACTTGCAGGTTCATCAAAACGATAAGGTCGAATTAAATGATTAATATCACCGGTTGCATCATAGCCGACGTTGTTTAAATTGGTGAGAAAGTAGTATTTAGATTTTTTACCAAAATTCATTAAATTGGCTTTTACATCATAGCGGTTTTCTGAAAACAAACCATAACCTAGCGATGAATTACCAAACCAAACACGTTTAAAATCTTCTTTTAACGTAAGATTTAAAGCGACTTTATTGCTGTTTTCAATACCTTTTAAATGTTTGTTATTGGAATAATTTTGTAGTAATTCTATGTTTTCTATTGGATTGACAGGCATGTTTTTGGTAAGGATTTTATACCCTTTTTCAAACATATCATCGCCATCAATCATTACTTTTTCAACTTCTTGATTACCTACTTTTATGGTACCATTTGCATCAATATTTAGTCCTGGTATTTTTTTGAGTAAATCCTCAACTGTTTGTTCATTGCCTTGCTTAAAGGAGTCTACATTAAAAATAATGGTATCATTTTTTATGATTATAGGACGTTTAGTTCTTAAAATAACTTCTTTTAGAGCTATAACTTTTGGAATTAATATAAAATCAATAGTTTTTGGCTCATTGATTTTATTAATAATAAATTCAACTGTTTTTGGCTCAAAACCTACTGAACTAGCAGTTAAAATAAAAGATCCTATTTTATCAGTAGTTAAACTATATTTTCCTGCATTGTCAGTAAAAGTGTAAAGAATTATTTTATTGTTACTATCTTTTAAAATAACACTAGATGAAATAATTTCTTCATCTAATTCATTTCTTACTTGACCAAGAAGTTTAGTTTGTGAATAAACAGAAAAATTAAAAATAGAAAAAAAAGCGATAAAATAATTTATTCTTCCCATTCAAATTTAGTTTCAATACCATTTCGGCTCGGTTTGGTTGTTTGCGTTTGTGTACCTCTAGGCAATCTAATATCAATGTTATCCATTATTTTTTCGTAGCGGGAATCAACATATTCTTTTAAATCAATTTTTTTATGAAGATTTTTTTCTTGTGGAAATTCAATTTTTTCATCTGTAAACCCAATACTTGTCACACCCCAATAATATCGATTATTTTGATCATAAATCTCCATAATTAAACCAGGCAATCCATTAAATTTCCATGGTCCATATTGCAATGGAAAATCTAAAGAATACCACGCTGTATAATTTCTTCCTCTAAAATTTGCGGTTGCTTTGTAACATAAATATTGATCTATTTCTTTTGTAGCTTCTTGATTAAGAACCCATTTAATCTTTGGAATATTTTCTGAAACAATTAAAATATCACTGTTAATTTTCTCTTTAAAAAATAATGAGTCGACAACAAAATCAGTTATCACATAACGCTCAATCTCTCCTTGAATAACATTAATTTGATTATCTTCTTTTGGTAATTCATTTTTTAAATTAGTTTTAGATATTAAAAAAAGAGATTTTTGACTTTTAACATCCAACATAAGAATCCCGTTTTTTTCATTATAAATTTCAGTATTGTACTTTATGATATAATTTATTTTCAAATTCCTTTGTCCAAAAGAAAATTTAAAAAGGAATAATGCAATTATGACTAAGTATTTCATGATTAATAAAATTAATTGGCACCTCGTTAAAGATGCCAATATTTAGATAAAATTATTGTGCTGCAGAAATATAATGCAATTTAACTGCGGTTGCCCAAGTACTGCATTCAGATTCACTATTTACATTATAAAAAGTATGCAATCTGCTACCCGTAACCTCTCCATCGGCATTATAAAAGGTAACTGTTACATAACAAGTTCCCAATAAATTGCCAAATCTAGCATCTTCTATGTTAAAATTAACATGTGCCTTTTTAGTTTTTTTAGAGATTGAGTTCGCATTTTCATTTGCAAATCCAAAACTCCCGATTATCAAAAATGCTAAAGAAAAGATAAAATTTTTCATTTTGTATAATTTTTTAAGGTTATACATACGAAATAACTAAAAAAAAAATGACATACAAGAAAATATTCACTTTTAACTAAAAACCTCTTTCAAAACGTCTAATGATTTTGGTTTTTTAAAACCATCCAAATGAAAACTGTAGTAATCTATTAGAATTCGTAAAACAATTTGCCTTTCTATGACATGAAATATTTTTTGATTGTTATCGAATTTCAAATCGATCAGTTTTTTAAACAAATTGCTTTCATGCTCCGTAAGTGAACTGATTGCGTGGAAAGGCGTAAAAATACCTTCGTTCATTTCGAAAAAAGGCATATCTATGTCCGAGGTATCAGGGTAAAAACCTAAATATTTTGTAGTTTCTAACAATAAAATTAAATGAAAATTAGCAATTTCGTCATGGTTGTCTAACCAATTTAAAGCGGCTTCAAGAAAATTAAAAAGTGCTTCATTTGTCTCTTCTTCGTGGATGGAATGGTGCAACATTTCGGAGATAAACATCACAATCGTACTCTTATAAATATCCGAATGAATCGAGTGAAAAGCCGAGGCAATTTTTATCTCTTTGAAATTTTCCAAAGTGCCTTTATTTTTATGAACGGCTTCTATTTCGATTATCGTCAACGGCTGGAAGTAAGCGATTTTTTGATTGGCTTTTCGACTCGAAAAAGCGTCCCGAACAAAATAAGATTTCAAACCATGCGACAGCGTGAAGCATTTGACAATCAAGCTTTTTTCTTGAAATTTTAAAGACGAAATGACGATAGCTTTGGTTTTGACTTGCACAATTTTAATTTCAAAGATTGAAAAATTTAAAGAATAAAAAATTAATTCACTCTTATAAATTATCTGATTATCATTACTTTTTTAACTTTGGTTTCTACTCCGTCTTGCGCCGAAATAAAAATCATATACACACCGGAAGCAACTTTGTATTTACCAAAAGCCGTAGTATCCCATTCTATTGTACCTCCTTGCGAAGTAGTTTCATAAACTAGATTTCCTCCAATATCCGTGATCTTAACATTCGCTCTATCTATTAAACCTGCAATCTTAACGGTCCCTGAATACTCGGGCCTTACTGGATTTGGATACACATATGCATTACTTAAATCATCATTTGCCGAAGTTGCAGTGCCTTTAAAGGAAACCAAACCTTTAGCAGTTGCAATAAAAACTTCTCCGGTGGTACTGTTGATATCAATATCATTGATAACATTACTGGGCAAAGGAGAATTATTTATCGTAAAATGGTATTTCGTTTCCTGTCCGTTTAGTGAAACTAAAAATAACCCTGAGTCAGCGGTGCCTATCCACTTGTTATTGGCTCCATCTACAGCGATGTCAGTAATGAACTGTTCGTATAATAATTCTTGAGCTAGATTATCCTCTAAAATAATTATTGGATTAGCGGTCATTTGATCTTCCAATTGAAAACTCCCTACATTGGATAAAACCCGTAATCCCTTTGTAGTTCCTATCCACAGTTGGTTTCTGGCATCTACCGCAACTGTTCTGACATTAGATATCGGTAAATTTCCAGCATCTGGACCTGTTGTTATTTTCTTGAATTTAGAAGTACTTTCATTAAAACCAATAACGCCATCTCCACTAGTAGAGAGCCATTTTGTTCCATTTTTATCGATGGCGATTGTCCCAAAATTATTATCTATGGCTGATTCTAGAATAACGTCCATTGCATAGCTCTGCCATTGTCCATTTGTTTTCAATACTTTCAGTCCATTTTTTATACGGCTGGTAGTAACCCAGAGATTCCCAGATTTATCAAACACGGTTCCATTCACTCTTATATCAATATAATTGGGACCTACAAACGTCAAAGACTCTAAACCGCTATTAGTTTGGTTATACAAAATTTTAGGTTCATCATTTTCAATTTTTAATAATCCCGAAAAAAAAGAACTAGCGTACACTTGGTTTTCATCACTTGGATTTATTGTAATTCTGGTAATCGATTGTGCACCAAAAACTTTTTCATAGGGAATATTCAACCATCCGCTTTCGTTCAACTTACTCACTCCATAACTATTCAAAGGATAGGGATTATAATCAGCTGAATAATCTCCATATACTGCCCAAAGGACGTTAGGTGTAGCTTGAAGAGCAAATATGTTGTTTCTCGAAGGACCAATAGGCGTTGTGTTCTCAAAACTTGAAGCTAAAGAAAGTGATGCTGTAATCAATCCGTTTTCTTTTGTCCCAATAAAAATAGTATCCCCGACTATGGTGGAACAAGTGAATGCCACATTACTTTCCGAAATTTGGCCTGTATTTATCTGACGCATTAAGGCCATTTGACTGTTGTAAATATAGATGCTATTCAAAGTTGTTACAATCAAATATCCTGCTGTTGCTCTTAGGTCTAATGCAGGCTCAGAGAGCTGGATAATTCCACTGAAAGAACTAGAAACCGAATTAAATCTATGAATGAATCCAAAATTATTTATGGCATACAAATCTGTACCAAAAGTGGTTGTGCTAGACCAGCCTCCTGTTGCTATGACTGTCCACTGATTAAAATCAATTAAATTTACATTAGTAATAGACGCTCTCCTTATTCCCTGGGTAGTAGCAGCATAAATAAACCCATTAAATAGCGTGGTTTGATTTACTATTATTTCGGCACCATTATCGCCTATAAAATAAGTGTCGCCAAATTGCAGCGTATTGAGATTGAATTGAACAATCCCAAAGTCACAAGAAATATAAGCAATGCCTTCAAATTCCATGAAGTGATTGATTTTTTTTATATTTGATGGAAGTTGCTTGCTGATAATATCGACTACATTCAATAGGCTACCATCCAATTCATTAATAACTATTATCAATCCATTTTCATAACCCACAATTGTTTTATTGAATTTCACGCTGTGATATACCGCAGAAATGGTTTGTCCTGAAAGTCCATCAATAGTATTCGTTGTTTTAATCCCGCTTGTTATTGTATTTTTAGAAAATAATGCATTTTCAGATGCGGCAAAAACTGCAGTCTCAGATTCTGTGACATCTTTAATTTCGTTGTAGGAGAAATAACCCTGCCACAACAAATTATTTTGGGAAAACCCTATTTGCGTAGAAAGTAGAAGTAAAAGATAGAATACGTTCTTTTTCATTATTTGCATAAATATTAGTTTACAAATATAGAACAAACGAAAGTCTTAGCATTTTGTTACATAAAAAAAATGCCTTCCACCAATTACATTGGCAGAAGGCATTTAAAATTATAAAAACTGTTGATTTACACCACTCCTTGCGCTAACATAGCGTCAGCCACTTTTACAAATCCTGCAATATTTGCCCCTTTTACATAGTTCACATATCCTTCCTCGTCTGTACCGTATTTCTTACATTGATTGTGGATTCCAACCATGATTTCTTTTAATCTACCATCCACTTCTTCGCTAGTCCAGTTCAAACGAATCGAGTTTTGAGTCATCTCTAATCCTGAAGCTGCTACACCACCGGCATTTGCTGCTTTACCTGGTGCAAAAAGCACTTTAGCATTCAAGAATTGTTTGATAGCTTCTAACGTACAAGGCATATTTGCAGCTTCAGTTACACAAATAACACCGTTTGTAATTAAGTTAATAGCATCTTCTTCATTTAACTCGTTTTGAGTTGCACAAGGAATTGCAATATCTACTTTAACTTCCCAAACGCTTTTCCCTCTGTGAAAAACTGCTTTTGGATATTTTTCTAAATAAGCTTCGGCTCTATTGTCACCTCTGGCTCTCATTTCAAGCATGAAATCAATTTTATCACCAGAAATTCCTTCTTCGTCATAAATATAACCATCAGGCCCTGAAATAGTAACTACTTTTCCTCCAAGATCATTGACTTTCAACGCTACTCCCCAAGCTACATTTCCAAATCCAGAAATAGCAACGGTTTTGCCATTAATACTTTGACCAATAGTTTTTAACATTTGTTCTGCAAAATAAACAACGCCGTATCCTGTAGCTTCCGGTCTAATTAAGGAACCTCCGTATGCCAACCCTTTACCTGTTAAAACTCCAGTAAATTCGTTTTTTATTCTTTTGTATTGACCAAATAAATACCCAATTTCTCTTGCTCCCACTCCGATATCTCCGGCTGGAACGTCTAATTGCGGACCAATATGTCTGCACAATTCTGTCATGAAAGACTGACAGAAACGCATTACTTCCCCATCAGATTTTCCTTGTGGATCAAAATCAGATCCTCCTTTTCCTCCGCCCATTGGCAAAGTGGTCAAACTATTTTTGAATACTTGTTCGAATGCTAAAAATTTAAGTACCGATAAATTAACGGTATGGTGAAAACGAATTCCGCCTTTATAAGGCCCAATTGCAGAGTTCATTTGAATCCTGAAACCTCTATTAACCTGGATTTCGCCCATATCGTCTACCCATGGAACACGAAATATAATTGACCGTTCTGGCTCAGTTATTCTTAGTAGTAAGTTTTTTCCGTCGTATTTTTTTTGCTCTGCAATAAATGGAATTACAGTTTCTGCAAATTCCCTAACAGCTTGAATAAATTCAGGTTCATTTGGATTCTTGGCTTCAACTTGAGCCATAAAATCATTTACTTTTAGTAACATAGATTATAAATTATTAATTAAGAAAACGATTTCGTTATACTGCACAAAGATACATTTTATAAAAATATTCAGCCCCAGTTTTTTTTATTTATCAATAGAATTATCTTTTTATTATCCATTCACAAACAATTCTATTTAAGTTATACCGTTTTAAAGCTCAATACCACCACTTTCGTAAGTAAATACGATTTTGTCTGCTTATTTTTAATTTTTATTTTGGTTAATTAATGGATGAGGTTTTTATATATTTGTCGGGATTTGAAAATTTTATCCCTAATGATCAAACAGATAATACCACTTTTACTAATCTTTATTGGGTTTTCTACTAATTCACATGCTCAATTCGGCGGGTTTTCGCATGAAGTTGGAGTAATTACAGGGCCGGTTGCTTTTCAATCTGATTATGGAGAGCGTTATGACTTGTCAACTAACGCCGGAAATACGGGAATAGGTATTGGACTGATACATTATTTAAACTTTTCCTATAAAGCCGACTGTAATTGCTATACGCCTGAAACCTACTTCAATGACCATTTTAAACTTAGATCGGAGCTATCCTATAATAAAACCGAATTACACCATTTTGGAGAATACGTAGAAGGAAAACCTTCACTCGGAAAAGAGCAATTAAAAGCTATGACCGGAAGCACAGCGGTAACAAATTTAGGAATGCAATTGGAATTTTTCCCATGGAGCATTCGTGATTTCACAGCTAGAACAGGCAGTTTAGGTCCATTTATGAGTCTTGGCGGGCAATTTAGCTATTACAATGCCGAAGCATCCTCCACGCTTGGCCCGTTAGGAACTCCTTTGACAACGTTTCCAAAATATCTAACTCCAACAGACGGTCGTCCCTATGGATTTTCTACGGAGAGCGGTACCGTTTGGTCCGTTGTTTCCAGTGTAGGAACCCGTTATAAATTAGCGCCTTTATCGGATTTAATGGTCGACTTAAGGTTTCAATATTTCTTTTCGAACTGGGTTGACGGTTTAAATCCCAATCCTGAGATTTACAAAGAAAACAAAGCAAATGACTGGTTGGTTTGGTTTAATGTAGGCTATATTTATTACTTGCAATAGTGTTTAATAATCGTTAAAAAAAGAAAAGCTCCAATGCTAATCCCGAAGTGTCAGGATTAGCATTGGAGCTTTTCTTTGAAAGATATTCAGTTACGCTAATGCTTGTTTCAAATCTTCGATTAAATCTTCAGCATCTTCAATACCAACACTTAATCGAACCAAATCATCTGTAATTCCAACTTCCTTACGCTTGTCTTCCGGAATGGAAGCATGTGTCATCAAAGCCGGATGATTTGCTAAAGATTCCACTCCGCCTAAAGATTCAGCCAGTGTGAAAACTTTTAGTTTTTCCAGAAAGTCAATTGCATCTTCTTTTTTGCCCGACACAAAAGTAAATGACACCATTCCTCCAAAACCACTCATTTGCTTTTTAGCAATTTCATGATACGGATGACTCGGTAATCCCGGGTAATACACGGTTTTCACTTTTGGATGATTGTTTAGAAACTCCACCACTTTTCCACCATTTTCACAATGTCTTTGCACTCGTAAATGCAAGGTTTTAATTCCTCTAAGCACTAAAAAACTATCCATTGGTCCTAATGTTGCTCCTGTCGCAAATTGTTGAAAATGCAATTGTTCTCCAAGTGCTTCATCTTTTACAATCAAAGCGCCAGCAATAACATCAGAATGGCCTCCTAAATACTTAGTCGCCGAGTGCATTACAATATCAGCACCTAAATCTAATGGTTTTTGCAAATACGGTGTAGCAAAAGTATTATCAACCGCAAAAAGGATTTTCTTTTCCTTAGTGATTTTTGCGATTTCCTGAATATCAGCTAGTTTCATCAAAGGGTTTGTTGGCGTTTCTACCCAAACCAACTTTGTATTTTCGTTGATTAAAGACTTGAATTTATCCAAATCATTCATGTCTACAAAATGGAATTTTATTCCAGAGTCTTTATAAATACGGGTAAACATTCTGTAGGTTCCACCATATAAATCATCCATAGCAATTATTTCGTCCCCTGCTTTGAAAGAACGCAAAACACAATCTGTGGCTGCTAATCCTGATGAAAAAGCCAATCCTCGAGTTCCGTTTTCAATACTCGCCAGAGCATTTTCAAGGGCACTTCTAGTTGGATTTGCTGCTCTACTGTATTCATAATTGGGATTTATCGGTTGCCCCGGACTAGTTTGAACAAATGTTGATGTTTGATATACAGGAGGCATGACAGCTCCTGTGCTTGGATCATGGTGCTGTCCACCATGAATAACTTTAGTATTGAATTTCATAAAGGTAAAATTTATTTTTAGCGGTGAATTATCGAATTGCCCATTTGTTTAAAGGGGCTCGATTCCGCAAAATTAGTAATGACAATTTCATAGATTGGATTTTCAACTAAAAAATTGTTCTACAAATTTACCCTTTAATTTATTTTAACCAAGCCACAAGTGATACCTTTGTATTTAATTAACAATTTTGAGATGAAACACATCATTATTTACACTTTACTTCTTTTTTCGGTAGCTCAATGTTCTAATGAATTGGTTTTTGAAGAAGAATCTTTTCAAAAAACGACAAGTTTGCCTTGTAAAGAAGATTGCCCCTCAATTAGTGTAAAAATACCTGTTGCAAATGCCGTCCCAATCGTGGCAGACAGCATTAACAAAAAAGTGTTTTCAGTATTAAAAGAGATTATTTATTTTGGTGAAAAACCCTATACCGCCAAGGATTATAATGGGTTATTACATTCATTTATTGGTTCCTACGAAAAACTTCAGAAAGATTTTCCAGAGGACAAATTTGGTTGGGAAGCTGACATTCAAGGGAGCGTAAAATACCAATCCGATGCTGTATTGAATATTGAAATCAAACATTACACCTACACCGGTGGTGCTCATGGATACCAAGGTTTGCGCTCTTTGCTGTTTGATCCAAGTACAGGCAAGTCGATCTCAAATGACGAATTATTCAATGACAAAGCTACTTTCAAGGCTTTCGCCGAAAAAAAATTCAGAGCAAAATATAAAATCCCTGCAAACAAATCAATCAATGCAACCGGATTAATGTTTGAAAAAGAAAAATTCCAATTGCCTCAAAATATTTTTTACACCGATAAAGGATTGCTGCTTTATTACAATTCCTATGAAGCCGCATCGTATGCTGATGGACCAAAAGAATTATTATTGCCGTACACTGAAGTAAATGATTATTTGGCGGTTAAATAATAAATGGTCTTTAAAAAATGAAATGTTTTTTTAAAGACCAAATAGTGTTTTTTAACGTTTTGCTACTTTGAGATAGCTGGAAATTCGTAACCGCTCAATTTTCCGCTTAACGAAAACTTGAAGCGAAACGGCAATTCTACTAAACTCCAACTAGCTCAAAACAGCGGTTAGCGATTTTGCTTTATTTTCAATTTCGAGTTTCAATTCTGCAGTTTCACTTCTGCTTTTTTCTCCAAGTACATTTGCTAGTTCATCAAATTCTATTTTACCATAAATATGATAATTAATTAATTCGTGTCGTACTTTCTGAAAATCATCTGAATGAATTAACTCAAACTGATATTTTCTTGATTGATTAGATTCTAAAAAAAATATTATTGAATTATTAATACCGTTAGAAAGTGCTGGACCTAGATTACCTTTAGTAAAATTAACTAACTTTCCGATGTAATCATCATTCGATATTTTAATATTACGGATGGTTTCTATTTGATAAATTTCTTTGCCAACAGTAATTGATTCTTTTTCAAAAGATATGAATCCTTCAAGTTTACCTCTGAGTGGTTCAATTTTATTTAAGTTGTAGAGCTTTAAAATTAATGCGAAAATAAATCCACAAACTGCAAACCAACCAAATAATTTATCTATATAGTTTTCCTCAATATTTAAAAATTTTTGTTTTACAAGCATAAGTGCACAGCAAAATAAAATAAAAGAATATGTTTTAATTTCAGCAGTCCAATAGAACTTATTAGATTTTATATAAATTGAAAATTTTTGCATATTCTTCTGTGTTTCTGGGAGCATTACCTCTGACGATTCCCTAGCCCCGATAGAAGCGGATATCCTTTTCTTTTTTTCTTTAAAAAGGAAAAGATAGAAGCGAATAGCGGGATTAAGCTCTCAATATTCTTAGAAATAATCCTAAATAAATTTTCGGATATTCATCATAATACCAATGTGAAGCCCTTCATGGAAATTACTGAAAGCCATGGCATCCTCGGCATTTCTTAAAACGTGGTCGCCAGTTGAAGTGGTATATTCCATGTAGGTTTTGAAAATTTGATTGTCATAATCTACTTTCGTTTGTTGTATAGTTTCAAACAACAACGATTTGATTTCGTCTACTTCGGCTTGGGTTACGATGTGTTCCGGCTTGGTTCCCTTTTTGTATTTCTCGACTAATTCATCAGAAACCAACATAGGTAAGCCCGAAAGCTTGTAAACCAATAGTTGTTGCGACACGATTATATGTCCGATGTTCCAAATCAAATTATTGCTGAATCCTTCCGGAATCGTGTTGAGTTGGTCCAGGTTGTATCCCGATAGAAATTTTGAAACCATATTTCTGCTTGTAGTGCTGACGTCGAATAATTGATTCATTTTTTTATTTTTTTGATAAAAATAATCATTTTCCGTGTTAAATGAATTTTCTTTGCACAAAGAAATCGCTATTTACATGGACATAATATACTATCTCGCTTCTTGCGACACCTGCAGAAAAATCATAAAATCATTACCGAAAGATCATGATTTTAAATTTCATGACATCAAACAAGATCCAATTACTGTTGCCGAATTAGAAAAAATGCGGGAACTTTCCGGAAGTTACGAAGCTTTGTTTAGCAAAAAAGCAGTGCTCTATAAATCGATGGATTTAAAAAATAAATCCTTGACTGAAGAGGATTATAAAAAATATATTCTGGAACATTACACGTTTTTGAGCCGTCCCGTCTTTATTATAAAAGACAAAATCTACATTGGCAATACCCAACAAAATATGTTGCAAGTAATGAAAGCGTTGGCATAATGTCCAAAAGAAATCTTGCACTAATTGGCGCCACAATTGTTTCCATAATTTACGGCGTCACGTTTACAATCGCCAAAGATGTCATGCCGTTGTACATTGACGCCTTTGGTTTCATCTTGTTACGCGTAGGCGGTTCAGTGATTTTGTTCTGGCTAGTTTGGCTTTTTATGCCAAAGGAAAAAATTGCACTTAATGATTTCCCCCGAATTGTTACCGCAGCTTTCTTTGGTGTGGCCCTTAATATGCTTACGTTTTTCAAAGGATTAAGCCTTACTTCTCCTATTAGCGCAGCGGTAATCATGGTTTCGACACCAATGATTGTTTTGACGCTTTCGGCCATTATCATGAAGGAACGCATGCAAAAACGAATGGTTTTTGGGATTGTTCTGGGTTTAATAGGAACTGCTTTTCTTATTCTTTACGGAAAATCCATTGGCAGCGCCACAAACGCCGGATTAGGAAATTTTCTGGTTTTGGTAAATGCTATTTCCTATGGATTTTATCTGATTATCGTCAAGAAATTAATGGATAAATACAATGCGTTTACGTTTGTAAAATGGATTTATTTGTTCGGTTTTATCATGGTTTTGCCTTTTGGCTGGAGCCAATTTCAAACTGTGAACTGGGCTTTAGTCCCAATGGATATTTGCTGGAAAATAGGGTTTGTCGTGGTTTTTTCGACTTTCCTGACGTATTTGTTGAATTTGCTTTCGATGAAAGAATTAAAACCAACCACGGTGGCCGTTTTTATTTATTTACAACCTGTATTCGCGACTATTTTCGCAATTGGTTTAGGAAAAGACGAATTGAGTTTGGTGAAAATTGGTTCTGCAGTTTTGATATTTGTGGGTGTCTATTTGGTAACGCAGAAAAAAAATTAGTTTTCAGTCTCAGTTTCTAGTCTCAGTGTTAAACTGAAATCGAGTTCGAAAATATTTTACTACTTTACTATGCTTTTTAACCATATAAGCCATTTAAGAATCATCCTGTGTAAATAAATGTGATTTGAACTATTCCCCAACTTAAAGCTGAGACTGAAAACTGACCACTTTTTTATTATCTTTGACCTTTTTTATACAACTATATGATACAATCAATGACGGGTTTTGGTAAAGCGACTTTGCAATTACCAACCAAAAAAATCACGGTAGAAGTAAAATCTTTAAACAGTAAAGGTTTGGATTTGAATGTGAGAATGCCTTCGCTGTACCGCGAAATGGAATTGGGTTTACGCAACCAAATTGCACTAAAACTGGAAAGAGGAAAAGTAGATTTTTCTATTTTTATCGAAAGTACCGCAGAACAAACTTCTACGAAAGTGAACGTGCCGATTGTAAGAGCCTACATCAATCAATTGAGAGAAGTATATGCTGATGCTGATGAAACCGAGCTCATGAAAATGGCCGTTCGTATGCCAGACACCATGAAAATAGAACGTGACGAAATCGATGAAAACGACTGGGTACAAATCCAAACTGTTATCGAAGAAGCGCTGCAAAACATCCTGAACTTTAGAAGAGATGAAGGAATGTCTCTTGAAAAAGAATTTCAATTGCGAATTGGCAACATTCGTCAATACATGACCGAAGCTTTGGCACTTGATCCAGAACGCGTTCAGGCTATAAAAGACCGTTTGCAAACTGCAATCTCAGAATTGAAAGTGAATGTAGATGAAAATCGTTTCGAGCAGGAATTGATTTATTATTTAGAGAAATTAGACATCACCGAAGAAAAAGTACGTTTAACGAATCATTTGGATTATTTCCTGGAAACCATCAACGGAACGGAAGCCAATGGTAGAAAATTAGGTTTTATTACCCAGGAAATGGGACGTGAAATCAACACTATGGGTTCTAAATCCAATCACGCACAAATGCAAAAATTAGTCGTTCAGATGAAAGACGAATTGGAAAAAATCAAGGAACAAGTATTAAACGTATTGTAATTATCAACCTGCACTGTTTTTAACCTTGCAGGTTTATTAATTTTATAACATACCTACACGGTTTTAGAAACCTTGCAGGAAAAGATAAACAGATACTGAAATAAATTCAGCATAAAATGAGCACAGGAGGAAAATTAATCGTTTTTTCGGCACCATCGGGATCAGGGAAAACTACTATCGTTAGGCATTTATTAAGCAAAGAAGATTTGAATCTTGAATTTTCGATTTCTGCCGCTACGCGTGAAGCTCGTGGCGAAGAAGTAAACGGAAAAGATTATTATTTCATGTCTACGGAAGATTTTAAAAAACACATTAAAGCTGAAGATTTTGTAGAATGGGAAGAAGTGTACCGCGATAATTTCTACGGAACCCTAAAAAGTGAAGTGGAACGCATCTGGGCCAAAGGTAAAAATGTGATTTTTGATATTGATGTATCTGGAGGATTGCGGATCAAGCATAAATTTCCTGAAGAAACTTTAGCCGTTTTCGTGAAACCTCCAAGCGTAGATGAACTGAAAAGACGATTGAAAGAACGTTCCACCGAAAGTGATGACAAAATTAATATGCGTATTGCAAAAGCTTCTGTAGAACTGGCAACAGCACCGCAATTTGATGTGATTATAAAAAACTACGATTTGCCTATTGCTCTTGAAGAAGCGTATCAATTGGTAAAGAATTTTGTTAAGGATTAATAGATTGAAAAATTAAAGAATTGAAAAATTCAAAGTTATTTCTAATCTTTAAATCATTTAATTTTTAAATCTTTAAATTAATGAAAATAGGACTCTATTTCGGAACGTTTAATCCCATTCATGTTGGGCATCTTATTATTGCCAATCACATGGCGGAGCATGCTGATTTAGACCAAATCTGGATGGTGGTTACGCCACACAATCCTTTAAAGAAAAAAAGTACTTTGCTTGATGATTACCATCGGTTGCAAATGGTGCATCTTGCCACCGAAGATTTTCCAAAAATCAAGCCTTCGGATATTGAGTTTAAATTATCGCAACCTAATTACACGGTAAATACTTTGGTTCATTTAGAAGAGAAATATCCAAAATATGAGTTCTCTTTAATTATGGGAGAAGACAATTTAAAATCGTTGCACAAATGGAAAAACTACGAAGTGATCCTAGAAAATCATGATGTTTTCGTTTATCCAAGGCTCGAAACCAAAGGTTCTGCTGAAGAAAAAATTTCAACCAATACGGACAATTTGGATTTAAAAATTTTACAAAAATTCGGTCCAAAAATCCACATGATTGACGCTCCGGTTGTTGAAATATCATCAACATTTATTAGAGATAACATTAAAAAGGGGAAAAACGTACAGCCTTTATTGCCTGCAAAAGTTTGGAAATATATTGACCATAATAACTTTTATAAAAAATAATTATCTCAAAACCCTTTTCAATTCCTGTTGAATATTTTCGAAAATCATACTCAAATTATCGTTTTTACCGGATAATACAAATACTTCCGTAGTTGGCATTTGCTTGCTGCTCCACAACAATTGAATTTTATTTTCTTTGATTAAATTTTTAGCATTTATGTCCCAAACTACTCCTATTCCTGTATTTATCGAAATGATTTCGAGCATTTCATATTCGGATGGAATAATATAATTGGGAACCATCGACGGTCTTTTTTTATTAAAAACATGCAACCAGAATAATTTGATATGTGGAATTTGCGCATTGTGACTGAACCATTTTTGGTCGTTCAACCATTGTTCCGTTGCAGAGAAATCCTTTATTTTAATACTAGACTTTAACTCGGAAGCATCAATAGTGTTAGAACCTACAATCACTTGTTTAATTTCGCCAACCTTTTTCTGAATGGTGTCAAACGTGTCATATTGTTTGGTAACAACGGCAAAATCAAGTTTTTTAGAATCAACCAATTCAAAAAGCGCATCGTTTTCATGAAAGCTAAAATCGATAAAATCAAATTTAGAAATTAAAGCACTTCCTAAACTGCTCATCAAATGTTTCGAGATTCCAATAGAAATTAATCGATTGGCATTGAACGCTTTGGCACGAAAACCATTTTCCACATTTTCTAGTCGGTCTAGTGCTTCTATAATTAAATTATTGAGTAACTTAGCGTATTCCGTTGGTTCGACGCCTTTAGACTTTCGATTGAAAAGTTTATATCCTACATGGGCTTCCAACATTGATATTTGCTGACTAACAGCAGGTTGACTGATAAATAATTCTTTGGCAGCCAAAGAAAAATTACCGTTTTTATAAACTGATTTAAACGTTCTGTACCATTCCAGATTAACCATGATATAAATATATTTATCACAAACATAATTTAAATTATTTTTACTAATAACATATTCGCCTTAAATTTGTACAAATAAAATTAAAGATGAAAAAAATCGCATTATTTGCCATTATAGCATTAACCGCAAGTTGTATTACAGCAACTGCACAAAATAAAAAAGGTATGAAAAAAGTATTATTCGTTCTAACTAGTCATAGTGAATTAGGGAACACAGGAGAAAAAACAGGATTTTGGATTGAAGAATTTGCTGCTCCTTACTATGAGTTAGCTGATAAAGGAGTGATCATTGATATTGCATCACCCTTAGGAGGACAGCCACCGATTGATCCAAAAAGTTCAGATCCCTCTTCGGCTACTGAAGACACTAAAAGATTTGACAAAGACACAGAATTACAAGCTAAACTTAGTAAAACTCACAAACTATCTGATGTAAAACAAGCGGATTATGATGCTGTTTTTTATCCTGGAGGTCATGGCCCATTATGGGATTTAGCAACGGATGCAAATTCAAGCGCTTTAATTGAAGCTTTTTATACCAATAATAAACCGGTCGCTTTTGTATGTCATTCACCAGCAGTGTTGAAAAACGTAAAAGTAAATGGAGAATTTTTAGTAAAAGGTAAAAAAGTAACTGGATTTTCAAATACAGAAGAAGAAGCGGTGCAATTAACGAATGTAGTTCCATTTTTATTAGAAGATGCTTTACAGGCTAATGGCGCAATCTATTCTAAAACTGGGGATTGGCAGCCGTATGCTGTAGAAGATGGTTTATTAATAACAGGTCAAAATCCAGCTTCGTCTAAACTAGTTGCGGAAAAATTATTGAACCAATTGAATTCAAAAAAATAAAAAGATGTTAAATTTCGAATTATACAATCCTACCAATTTAATTTTTGGAAAAGGACAAATAGAAAAATTATCAACGTTAGTGCCAACAGGAGCAAAAATTCTTTTAGCCTACGGCGGAGGAAGTATTTTCAAAAATGGAATTCATGAGCAAGTAATCAACAATCTAAAAGGTTTTGAAATTGTAGAATTTGGAGGAATTGAACCAAATCCGCATTTTGAAACATTGATGAAAGCAGTTGCGATTATCAAAGAGCAAAAAGTAGATTTTATCCTTGCCGTTGGAGGAGGTTCTGTAATTGACGGGGTAAAATTCATTTCGGCAGCGGTACATTTTGACGGAAACCCTATTGATATTCTTCAAAAACGAGTATTAACTAAAGATGTATCTAAAATTATTCCTTTTGGAACCGTTTTAACTTTACCAGCAACTGGTAGTGAAATGAATTCTGGCGGAGTTGTCACTATTGAATCTACGCAGGAAAAATTATCCTTTGGTGGTAGCGCATTGTTCCCCAAATTTTCTATCTGCGATCCAACAGTAATTGAATCTTTACCAAAAAGACAATTACAAAACGGAGTTGTAGACGCCTACACTCATGTTTTGGAACAATATTTAACGTATCCGCACGAAGGATATCTTCAAGATAGAATTGCCGAAAGCATTCTTCAAACTTTAATCCAAGTGGGTCCAGAAGTAGTTGAGAATCCTAAAGATTATGCTCTAGCATCTAACTTTATGTGGAGTTGTACGATGGCCTTGAATGGATTAATCCAAAAAGGAGTTCCTTCGGATTGGGCAACGCACATGATTGGGCATGAATTAACGGCTTTGTACGGAATCGATCACGCCAGAACATTGGCAGTTGTGGGTCCAAATTTATACCGGGTAATGTTTGAAACCAAGAAAGGAAAATTGGCACAATACGGAAAACGTATTTTCAATTTAACTGGAACAGATGATGAAATAGCAAACGAAGCCATCAACAAAACCGTTGAATTTTTCCATACAATGGGAATGGACACTAAATTATCTGATTACACCAAAGACTTTGATAAAACAGCAGATTTTATTGTTGATCGTTTTAAAGAAAGAGGTTGGTTAGGTTTAGGCGAAAAACAAAATATTACTTTAGAAAAGGTAAAATCAATTGTGGAAATGAGTTACTAACTTTAGCACAAAAATCACTTACTAAGCATCAAATAAAAAGGCGTCTTCATCTATGGAGACGCCTTTTAAAATTCTAAAATATAACTAACTAAATCAATTCTCGAAGTTTTGTTAAAAAAATAAATTATTTATAGACAAAACGAAATACTCCTCCTTATATTGCACCTAAAATCAAAAATAATTCTTTTAACTTCAAAATAGTTTTATAATTATATTTCAAAACCTAGCAAACACTGGGTTTCACGTTTTAATTTAATTTGTTCGATTAATAGTTTTTTAAGTACTTTTGATTAAATTCAATAAAAAAATGGCCGAAAATATAAAATTTGCAGTAATTGGTGGTGGAAGTTGGGCGACAGCTATAGCAAAAATGTTATGTGTAAACCTTACCGAAATTTCATGGTATATGCGCAACGATGCTGCAATAGAGCACATTAAAAATTTTAAACACAATCCAAATTATTTAAGTTCAGTTGAATTTGATACCACAAAACTAAAACTGACTAACGATATCAATGAAGCTGTAACATATGCTGATTATATAATATTTGCTATTCCATCAGCTTTTTTAGATGCCGAACTAGAAAAACTAACTGTTTCGCTACAAGATAAAATTATTTTTTCAGCAATAAAAGGTATCGTTCCTGAAACAAGTTTGATTGTGGGCGAGCATTTTCATGTAAAGTATGACATTCCTTACTATAACATTGGTGTAATTACTGGTCCTTGTCACGCTGAGGAAGTAGCGATGGAGCGTCTTTCCTACCTTACGATTGCTTGTGGTGATCCGGATAAAGCTAAGGTTGTTGCTAAAAATTTATCTGGGAATTATATTAAGACCAAAATTACAGATGACATTATAGGAACGGAATATGCCGCAATGTTAAAAAACATTTACGCTATTGCCGCAGGTATGGCACATGGATTAGGCTACGGGGATAACTTCCAGTCGGTTTTGATGAGTAATGGGATTCGTGAGATGAAAAAATTCATCAAGAAAGTGCATAAAATGAAACGCAACATTAATGACTCAGCCTACTTAGGCGATTTATTGGTTACCGGTTATTCTATATTCTCCAGAAACAGAATGTTCGGAAATATGATTGGTAAAGGCTATACTGTAAAATCAGCAATGATGGAAATGAGCATGGTTGCCGAAGGATACTACGCAGTGAAAAGCGCTTATAAACTAAATCAGGCGTATGGTGCCAAAACTCCTATTATTGATGCTGTTTATACAATTCTATATGAAGGAAAAGATGCTAAAACTGTTTTTAAGAAACTAACGGATCAGCTAGATTAAATTAAGGAAAAAAGCTAATTTTAATCCCATATCAATACTATTATGAGCGAAAGATGGAAATATCAGATTAAAACAGGTTTGCCATGGGGTGTTTTTATGACTGTTTTTATGATTTTATTTGAAATTAAAGAGGTCTCTTTTATTGATCAAGTCAGTAAACCTTTTTTTTATTTTAAAGCAGTTGCTTATATTCTATTAGGAATATTTGTTTTGGGATACTCCTCTTGGAAGTCCAAAATTAAAAGACAAACTAAATAAATTATTATGAGGGAAAGATGGCAATTTCAGATTAAGAATGGTGGAGTTTGGGGATTAATCGTTTCCTGCTCCATTGCCATTATTGATTTATTCGAAATGTCTTTTGAAGATGCTTTTTTATCCCAAGAAAAGCTACTCCGAACGCTTTATTTTGTTTTGGCAGGAATATTTATTGTAGGATATTCAAATTGGAAGAAAAAAAATAAACTAGAACGTGGTGCAGAACTACCTCACAATAACCCCATCAACGAATAAAATTGGCACCTCTTCGACGTTAGTTTCATTGATTGAATTTGCTTTAAAAGTAAACTTTTTATCGTAAAGCTTTCCATCCATGAAAAAGGTAAGCATGAACTCATTGTTGAGTGCCAAAACACTTTTTTCAATCATTTCGATTTTCACGAGCGATACGGGTGGTAATTCTACAAAAGCATGGCGCAACAGCGATGTTTTTTTCATTTCACCCTCAATTGTTCCAAAAGCTTTGGAAACCACCATTACACTTTCAATTAGAAAATCACTGTCATTTATCAAATATGCGTACCATACTTTCTCCATAAAATCGTCGCTCCATTCTTGAACTGCAGCTAGGAACACGTTTTCTACTTCGGGGATGATGATGTCTTTTTTCATATCGTTTTGTAGAATGAAGCAAACTCTTCACTCATTAATTACTATTTAGTATTCAAAAACTTAATTTTATTGTCAACCGAAATGCCTAGCCCAGATAGCAGTGAAAATCCTTTTTTGAGGCTTTTTGCCTCAAAAAAGATTGCAACGGATAGCTAGAAATAGCTCCTAAAAATATAATTTATAACTCTTTATATGCTTGATTTGAATTGCTCAAGGAAACGAACGTCGTTCTCATAAAACATGCGAATATCGCCAATTTGATAGAGTAACATGGCAATTCTTTCGATTCCCATTCCGAATGCAAAACCGTTGTATTCATCAGGATTGATCCCACAATTTTTCAAAACATTTGGATCTACCATTCCGCAACCCATGATTTCTAACCAACCGGTTCCTTTGGTGATTCTATAATCAGTTTCGGTTTTTAAACCCCAATAAATATCAACTTCGGCACTTGGTTCCGTAAATGGAAAATAGGAAGGTCTCAGGCGTATTTTTGATTTTCCGAACATCTCTTTGGTGAAATACAAAAGCGTTTGCTTTAAATCAGCAAAAGAAACATCTTTATCGATGTACAATCCTTCCACTTGGTGGAAAATACAATGAGAACGAGACGATACGGCTTCATTACGGAAAACTCTTCCCGGGGAAATAGTACGAATGGGCGGTTTATTGTTTTCCATATAACGCACTTGCACTGATGAAGTGTGCGTGCGCAACAAAATGTCAGGATTCGTTTGAATAAAAAAGGTGTCTTGCATATCACGTGCCGGATGGTATTCTGGTAAGTTTAATGCGGTAAAATTATGCCAATCATCTTCAATTTCTGGACCTTCAGAAACATTGAAACCGATGTTTGAAAAAATATCTATAATTTGGTTTTTTACCAATGAAATAGGGTGACGGGAGCCAATAATCATTGGTTCCGCAGAACGGGTTAAATCCCCGTAAAATCCTTTACTTTCTTCTTTATTTTCTAAAGCTTCCTGAATGGATTTTACTTTTTCCTCAGCAGAAGTTTTAAGCAAGTTAATTACTTGTCCAAATTCCTTTTTTTGGTCGTTAGGAACATTTTTAAATTCGGCGAAAAGCTCCTTCAAAAGTCCTTTGCTTCCTAAAAATTTGATTCGGAATGTTTCTAAATCAGCAGCATTTTGAGTTGAGAAAGCTTGTGCTTCACCAATATATTCTTTTATCTTGTCTATCATTTTCATTCAATAATTGAGAGTGCAAATTTAAGAAATTTGTTCCGAGTTTCACGTTTAATATTTTAAGTTTATTGCATTAGACTTTTATCTAACGAAGTTCCCTTTGATACGCTATTCTATCACTTCGCGTTCTAAGAAATAGTTTACAATAGCTTCTTTCATTAAAACCGATTGTTCCCCAGCTTTTAGTGGAGGCAACTCCTCTTTTACTCTGTAATGCGGCCATCCATCTTCATCAAAAAACTCAAATTCATAGAAACCATAAGGCTCTAATAAACGGCAAATTGCGATGTGCATTAGGTTTAATTTTTCGTCTTTCTTGTATTCACTGTGAACTTTCCCGAGTTCCTGAACTCCAATTAAATAAATAATAGCGTCTAAATCTAAGTCTTCTCCTTGTGAAAATTGATTGGAAAGTATATTTACAAGCTGTTCCCAGCGTTCTTTAAGTTGTGTGTCTCTTGACATTTTGATTTTTGATTGTAGATTAACGATTTTTGAATGCAGATTTGTATCACAGATTTTCAAAAAGAATAATCAAATTATTTTGGCAAAGATAAGAACTTGAAAACTGACAATGGTAAAGAACAATTATTTTATATTTGCAGATATAATTTTTTTAATTAAGCGTTATGGGATTTTTAGATATTATTTTGGGTGTACTACTGGCTTTCGCTTTTTATAAAGGAATCCGAAATGGACTTTTTATAGAACTAGCTTCTTTGGTTTCGCTATTGGCGGGAATATATTTTGCTGTGAAATTTTCCTCCTTTATGCGGGATATTTTAGTAGGATTTGTGAAGTGGAATCCCAATACGATTCAAGTTGTTGCTTTTATTCTCACGTTTATCGCTGTGGTTGTGGTAGTCACAATTTTAGGAAAGTTCCTAACTGGAGTCGCCGATTTTGCTTTTTTGGGCTGGTTGAATGCGATTGGTGGTGGCTTCTTCAGGGTGCTAAAAACAATTTTGATTATCAGTATTGTCTTTGCTGTTTTCGAAAAAATAAATTACAAACACTATTTAGCCAAAAAAGAAACTTTAGACAATTCACTTTTTTACAATCCAATCCAAAAAATAGCGGGATATATGTATCCGTCACTAAAGGAATGGTATAGTAGTTTGAAGAAAAAGTAAGTAAAATTCACAGAACATTATTACTTCACTTCCTTAATCGCACTAGTTTCAATCCAGCCTTCGGTTCCATCCGTTAGTTGTATTTTTTTCCATTTCCCAATGGTTTCAAAAACAAACACTTTTGTTCCTTCATGCAATACTAATAATGGCTTACCACCATCTCTGGGTTCCGGTTTCATATTCGTTCTTTCGGCAAAAACAATCGCTGGCTTCTCTGTATCAAAATGACTTTTTTCAAAAATAGCTGCTGATATGGTGATTAGCAAGATAAAAAGAACTACAAACATTCCAAAAAAGAAAATTCTTTTAAATACTGTTTTTTGTGAAAAATAATAACCAATAAAAAACAATAGAAAAAAGGTCGCCAGTCCTACAGAAATCCATCCCCAAGTATTAAAATGATAAATTCCGGTGAAATCCCGAAGTAACTTTCCAAAACCCACTTTTGGAATTACTTTAATCTCATCAATGGTTCTTTTTTGAGCGAATTTCAGGTTGTTTATGCTTTCCTTATCGTTTGGATTCAGTACCAAAGCTTTTTCATAATTATAAATTGAAGGCGCAACCTTATTCAATTTATAATAGGCATTCCCTAAATTAAAATACAATTCCGAAGAGTGCTTATTGTCTTTTAAAACACTTTCATAAGCCGCCACAGCTTCAGTGTACTTTCCTTTTGCATAGTAGGCATTCCCTTTTTCAAAGCCGTTTTGGGCAAAGAAAATCTGGGTTGAAAGTAATAGTATGTATAGAATGTTTTTCATAAAAATTTAAACACAAAGGTCACAAGGAAGTCGCAAAGATCACTATTTAAAGTACTCCATTTATAACTCGCCTTACACCTTCTTTTAGCAATTTTACATTAAAATTAATTAGTAATCCTAATCTGCAATCCGACAATCTCAAATACGTTAGTAATTGAGCCAAATGAACATCTGTCAGAGCTTCTACAGAATTTACCTCAACAATAAATTTATCCTCAATAATCATATCAATTCTGTACCCAACATCCAGTTTCACTTCTTCATAAATCAAAGGAAGCACTTTCTAATAGTCCGGGACCTAAAACTTTATGTACTTTCAAAGCACTTTCGAATACAATTTTTGATATTTCGTTTTCATTCATTTATTTTATAAAACTAGTGTACTCTGTGCCTTCTTCGTGCACTTTGTGGTTAAGCAAACTACTAAGCAATTTGTTTTTCTAATTCAGAGATTATAAATACCGCTTTATCAAAATCCTGTTGTATCGTAACACTTGACGAAGGTGCATAACGAGCCACTTCACAATTTTCAGTAAGCGCAATAAAATCATTTACAGCTTCTGGTTTTGCATTTCGAGATAACAATAATTCCTGAATATTATCCTTGCTCATTTCTGAAGTT
The DNA here is from genome assembly GCF_900099915.1 of Flavobacterium omnivorum. Taxonomy (GTDB): domain Bacteria; phylum Bacteroidota; class Bacteroidia; order Flavobacteriales; family Flavobacteriaceae; genus Flavobacterium; species Flavobacterium omnivorum. Next base: position 16,374 of record NZ_FNDB01000001.1, on the reverse strand, counting down.
TCAATGTGTAATTTCGCTTTTAGGAAATTATGCATCGCTTTTTCCAGCGCAATGTAAAACAGTTCTTTGTTATTGATTTGTTTCTTCGCTTCTGATAAATATTTCTTCGCCAGTCTGTTATTCATTCGGATTCTGTTTCCAGTGATATCACTATTCATAGCCTCTTTCTTCTTTTTGCATAAAACAATTATTGGAACCAATAAAAAAGGAAGCAATAACAATCCAATAAACAAATTAGATCCAAAGAAATCCTCTTTATCTATAATAACAAGATTGGTTTTTGACTTGATAGTTTTAAATTCCTCTGCAGCAATTTTATTTTTGTTTCCATCTGTTGCGGTCGAATCAGCCGGTGTAGGTCCATCCAAAACATTGATCATCACCTCCGGAGATTTTATTGTTTTATAGGTTCCGGAACTCAGATCAAAATAAGAAAACTGCATTGGTTTTACCGGATAATTACCTCTGTATTGTGGAATTATGGTGTAACTATCCGAAGATTTTCCAGTCATTCCAGAAAGTGGTGTGCTAATGTCTTCGCTGTGAACGGCATCATACATTTCAAGCGCATTTGGCACTACAGGTTTTGGCAAACTGAATAATTTTAAATTTCCCTTTCCGGTTACACTTACAACCAAATCCAGACTTTCTCCGTGTTTTAAATTAGTTTTTGATGGTGTAACTTTAAAGTCAAAATCCCCAACAGCACCACTAAAATCATCCGGTTTTCCTGCCTCGGGTAATGGTTTAACGGTGATGGTTTTAGATCCAGCCGAAACACGCTTCGTTGTTTCTGTAAGCATCATACGACCAAACATATCCCTACGATTGGTTGGTAATTGCACATCTACCGATAATGACAATGGCTCTATTTTAAGTCTGCCCGATTTTTGCGGATACAGCACTACTTTTTTCAGTACAATAAACCTGAAATTCTGGCCTTTAAAAATTCCTTCTTCGGCTGCAAGTTGTTTGATTTCGATATTTTGGCTCCAAAAATCATTGTACTTAGGCTTACTTGATTCTCCAAGGTTTGAAATTCCAATGTTAGCAAAATACAATTTATAAACCACCGTAATAGGTTCGTTGATGTATGGATTTGTTTTAGAAACATCAGCAACCAGATATAGGTTTTCATCCCCAGACATTTGAGTATCGTTTGGGTCTCTAGGCTGTTCCGTGGCGGCGGTCACAATAATCTTGATTGGTGCTGTTTTGTAAATCTGACCGTTGTACTCAATAGCCGCAGGCTTAATTGTAAATGTTCCTTTTTGATTGGGTGTCAGAAAATAAGAATACGCTTTTTCAAAAGAGCTTCTTCCGTTTACCCAAGATTGACTTACTTGCTGACTTGGTCCGGCTATAATACGGAAACCATCAAAAGACGGCTGCACAAAGTTATCTCCATCTACATTCATCATAAAATCAATACGCAATCTTTCATTCAAGCCCAGCGTAGTTTTGCTTACTCTGGCCTCAAACTGAATCTGAGCACTGAGTGTGCTGCACACCAAGAAAACAATCGCTGCTATAAATTTTTTCATTTTCAAACTCTCTAATTGAACTACCAATCCTTCTCGGTTTTAACTGGTTTTCCTTTTACTTTCTGGGCATTCACTTTATCCTGAACTTTCTTTTCCTCTTTATTTACGGCGTTTAAAAGATTTTCTAAACGTTCCTTAGAAATTCCTCCTGGAGCCGGTTTTGGTTCTCCCATGTCATTGGGTTTCGGATCTTTATTTTGTTTGTCCTGATCGCCTTTGTCGTCTTTTTTATCTTTTTCGTCCTTTTTATCTTTTTCGCTGTCTTTTTTATCTTCCTTCTTTTCTTGATCTTTTTTCTCGTCTTTTTTCTTGTCGTCTTTTGGAGGATTATCTTTCAGCATTTTTTTGGCCAAAGCATAATTGTAACGGGTTTCCTCATCCGTCGGATCATTTCTCAATGCATTTTTATACGCTTCTACCGCTTGTGTATAATCTTTTTCTTTCATGAACACATTGCCTAAATTATGAAAAGCACGGTGTTTCTGAGGTCTAGTTTTCGAATTTTTTAACGCTTTTGCATATGCAAATTTCGCTTCGGAAGATTGTTTTTGCTTGTAAATACTATTTCCAAGATTAAAAGGCGCAGCTGCTTTATTGGGGAATTTTGAATCCGAAATTCGGTAATTAGCCTCCGCATCCACAAATTTATTGTCCGCATAATCTTGGTTTCCTTTAGGCAAAATTCGATCTTTTTGTTGCGCATGTAATCCGGCTGTCCCGGAGAAAGCAGCGATTAAAAAGGCAATTATGATAATTTTAAATCTTTTCATTTATTGTATCTATAAATCCAGAAGGTTTTGAAGCCTTTTAGAAATAATTATTTATTCTCGTTAAATAAATCCAACTTTTTAACCCAACTCGTTTTTCTTTCCAATAGAAAAACGTCTACAAATAACAGCAAAAAGGCAAAACCCAAGAACCATTGAAATTGCGATTGAAAATCTGCCATTTCGGTCGCTTCAAATTCGGTTTTTTGAATATTATTCAAAGCATTCTTAACATATTCCAAAACCTCTTTGGTGTTATTGCCGTTTACATAGCCTCCTTTTGTGGCTTTTGCAATGGCTGTCAGACTTTCAGGAACCAATTTTGTTATCACTACTTCGTTGTTATTGTCTTTCTTGAAACCTTCGACTATTCCATTTATTTTTAATGGAATAGTACCTCCTTTTTCAGTTCCAACACCAATTGTAATAATTTTAATTCCAAGTTTATTCGCTTCTTCGGCGGCTTCATCAGCACCTTCGTTATGGTCTTCACCATCCGAAATCATAATCAATAGCTTACTCGTTTTTTTATCATCAAAATACGTTGACGACAACTTGATAGCCTCATTGAATGATGTCCCAACGGAAGAAACCATATCAGTATTCATGCTTTGGAGAAACATTTTGGCAACGCTATAATCCGTAGTTATGGGCAATACAGGAAAAGCGCTTCCGGCATATGCCACAATTCCTATTCTGTCACTACCTAACTGATTGATAATTTGTGAAACAATTTGCTTGCTTTTATCCAATCGGTTTGGCGCTACGTCTTCAGCCAGCATACTTTTGGAGACATCAATAGCAAAAACAATGTCGATTCCTTCTCGTTTCACAGTTTCCATTTTGGTTCCAATCTTTGGATTTACCAAACTAAGAATGAGTCCAAGTAAAGCCAAAATCAGTACAGTTACTTTCAAAACGGGTTTAAAAACTGAACTTTCCGGACTCAGTTTTTTTACCATTTCTAAATCGCCAAACTCGCGTTGTTTTTTTCTTTTCCAATATAAATTGAACAGAAAAACCAACACCACCAAGGGCAGTATAAAGAGAAGATATAAATATTTTTTTTCGTCTAATTCCATTTTTTTACTTTTAGTCGCAGTTTTCAGTTACAGTTTTCAGTTTGCGACTGTCATTATATAAAGCTTTTAAAAACCGTGTTCCTTAATCCCACTTCCAGCAATAATAAAAAACCGGCGAACCATATAAAAGGTCTGAATTTTTCATCGTAATCATAGAATTTTAATTCTTCGATTTCAGTGGTTTCCAGTTTATTGATGGAAGCATAAATCTCCGCTAATTTGCTGTTGCTTGTTGCTCTGAAATATTTACCGTCTGTTTTTCTTGCGATATTTTTCATCAACTGCTCGTCAATTTCTACTTTCATCATTTGGAACAAAAACTTCCCATTTGGCGCGATCGCATAAGGAAACATGGCCATTCCATTAGTTCCAATTCCAACGGTATACACTTTGATTCCGTATTGTTTGGCAATATCCGATGCTGTTTCCGGCTCGATAAATCCAGCATTATTCACACCGTCAGTCAAAAGAATAATCACCTTGCTTTTTGCCTGACTGTCTTTCAATCTATTCACAGCAGTCGCTAATCCCATTCCTATTCCGGTCCCATCCTGTAAAACATTATCGTATTTAATGCTGTTGATAGCATCCAGAATTACGGCTTTATCACTGGTTACCGGGGTTTTTGTGTACGCTTCAGAGGCATAAACCACAAGTCCAATCCTGTCATTTGGTCGTTCTTCAACAAAATCAGCGGCCACTCGTTTCAGGGCTTCCATTCTGTTCGGTTTCAAATCTTTGGCCAGCATACTTCCGGAAACGTCAATTGCCATAACAATATCAATACCTTTCGTCGTTTTAGTTTTATTACTCACATCGACCGTTCTTGGTCTAGCCATAGCTACAATCAAAGAACATAAAGCCAAAACCCGAAGCACATTCAACATCGGTTTTAACTTGGTCAAATACGATTCTGTTCCTTTGAATCCTTCGAGAGAACTCATTTTCAACGTAGCTGATTGATGGTTCTTTTTTCGCATGAACCAGACAATTACAACTGGAATCAGCAGAAACAACCAAAAAAATTCTGGGTTTAAAAATGTTATTTTGTCCATTATTTACTTGCTTGTTTTAATTCGACAGCATTCAAAACGCGTTCTGATATTTCGTTGCCATACTTATCTCCTTCTTCATGAAAAATTAAAATCTGCTGCAATCCACCTTCTTGGCTGAACAATATTGCTTCATAATACATTTTTGCAGTAGTCTTATTGTCGCTATCAATTTGGGAGAACGTTCCGTAGGCTTTCAATCCTTTAACTCCTTCATTAGTTTCAAAATCTTCTTGTTTTACAATCATGTTTTGAGCTCCTTGCGCTTCCAGTGATTGCAAAGCACCATCCATAGATTTTGCCAAATCAATTTGAGTTTCTGCTTTGAATTTTAGCGTAGAAACCATTACATAAAAACGGTCCAAAACACTTCCATACGCAAAAGACTGCATTTCTTTGATCAAAGCCATTCCGTTTTTAGGGAGTGTTTTTGTCAAATCTACTCTCTTAAGCACTTTTGGTGTTTCTATGATAATTCCAGGATTTCCGTACTCACTTTTTACCCATTCACCTTCCAATAATTCTTTTGTGGGATGACCAATAATATTGTCTTTCACATAATCAAACCCTTTGGTAACAATGAAAAAAGTCGTGGTTGCTGCCAATAAAAAAACAACCGAAGCTACCGCGGTTACGATGCGTTTGTTCCTTTGTTTACGCAACTGAATTTGGATTTGTTTTTGTCTTTGCGCTTCATTCAACAACATGTCTTCCTCTACCGGAATTTCCACAGGAATTGAATTGTCTAATGTCAGTATTGCTTTTTGAATCTTATTTCTGTCTTCTGTGATTTCAAAATCTAGTGGTTTCGATTTGGCAAATTTTACTAAATCGGCTTGTTTTAAAACGCGCTCCAGATTTTCAATTATTTCCTGCGAAAGCGTCATTTTCTTTTTTACAGAAGCTGCTCTAAGACCCTGAATCAATTCCGAAGTCGTGCTTTCCATAGCCGGAATTTCTATTGCTTCTTCGATATAATTTCTGGCAATATCAGTCAATTCACTATAATAGGCTTTGACTTCTCCTTTTTGCCAAAGTTCCTTTTTCTCTAAAGTATCTAGCAAAGTAGTCGCTTTCTCGATTGGAGTTTTATAAATTTCTTCGTGTAGTTTCTTTTCTTGGCGTTTTTTAATGAACCAATAAATAAAAGCTCCAATACCTACAATCAAAGCAATAATCAAAAGGTATTTCCACCAGTCGCCAATTGGGTTATCAGCTGGAGCAATATCCTTGATGTCGAACATTTTTTGCTTCAAAGTATCCACTTGAACATTCGCCACTTCAACCAAAAGCGAATCCGTCATAAACGGTTTGCTGTTGATAAAAATCTTGATACTTGGAACCACGTATCTACCGGAATCAAATTGGGTTAAACCGTATTTTTTGATTAATTCATAACGTCCTTCCATTTTGACAGTATCAATAGGATACGACTGAATCACCTCTAAAGCTCCAAAGTTTTTCAATTTCGGGAAAATAACTTTAGACGAAGTATCAACAGTAGTTTTTATGGACAGTTTAAATTCCGCACCAATTTTATTTTTAGTTGTGTCAATACTTGTGACTACTTGCTTTTGTTGTGCAAAAACCGCAGTCGAAAGCAGCAATAGTAGTAGGTATAATTGTTTTTTCATCTTTTATTATTGAACCTCTTTTGATTTTTGATTGAGGATTAACGATTTTTGATTTGCTTCGCCAGTTCACTAACGTTCGTGTCAGATTTGACCCAGAAACTTCGATTCGTTTTTCATCAAAAATCCAGAATTATCATCTTGATTTAAAGTAACTTAATAATTTCGTCACATAACTTTCATCAACTGTAGTGTTTACAACACCTGAACCTGATTTACTGAATGTTTCTTTAAAATAATTGACTTTGTCGCGGTACTGTTTTTCATAATTCATTCGCACTGCTTTCGAACCGGTATTTATCAATTCAATTGCTCCGGTTTCAGCATCAAGCATAGAAACCATCCCTAAATCCGGCATTTTTTCTTCTCGAATATCGTACACGCGAATCCCAGTTATGTCGTGTTTTTTTGCAGCAATTTTTAAAGTGTGCTCGTAATCTTCCGAAATGAAATCAGAAATTACAAACACAATCGCTTTCTTTTTTTGAGTTCCCGATAAAAATTTTAAGGCTTGAGCAATATCAGTTTTACGGCTTTTAGGCTGAAACTCTATCAATTCTCGAATGATTCGAAGTACGTGTGATCTTCCTTTTTTTGGCGGAATGTACAATTCGATTTCATCCGAAAACAAAATCAAACCTATTTTATCGTTGTTTTGAGTCGCTGAAAAAGCCATTGTTGCAGCAATTTCCGTAACAATATCTTTCTTGAATTGATTTTTCGAACCAAAACTTTCTGAACCTGAAATATCAACCATTAACATCATGGTCAATTCGCGCTCTTCTTCAAAAACCTTTACGTGGGCTTCGTTGTACCGTGCGGTTACATTCCAATCAATCGCACGAATATCATCCCCGTACTGGTATTGACGCACTTCACTGAACGTCATTCCACGTCCTTTGAAAGACGTATGATACTCTCCCGAAAAGATGTGATCGCTCAATCTTCGGGTTTTAATTTCTATTTTTCGGACTTTTTTTAAGAGGTCTTTTGTATCCATTTTTAATTTGTTTAAAGTTTAAAAGTTTAACGTTCCAAGTTCTTAATCCAACAACTTGAAACTTTAAACCTTAAACAAACTTTAAGGTACTTCTACTTCGTTTACGATTTTGTTGATGATGTCTACTGAAGTAATATTTTCGGCTTCGGCTTCGTAAGTAACTCCAATTCTGTGACGCAAAACATCATGCACTACAGCACGAACATCTTCTGGAATAACATAACCACGACGTTTGATAAAAGCGTAACATTTTGCGGCAGTCGCCAAATTAATACTTCCACGTGGAGATGCTCCAAAACTGATTAATGGTTTCAAATCAGCCAATTTATATTTCTCTGGATAACGTGTGGCAAAAATGATATCAAGTATGTATTTTTCTATTTTTTCATCCATGTAAACCTCACGAACTGCTTCCTGAGCGCGTAAAATTTGTTCCACAGAAACTACAGCATTTACTTTTTCATAACTCCCTTTTAGATTTTGCCGAATTACTAAACGCTCGTCTTCCATTTTTGGATAATCAATAACCGTTTTCAACATGAAACGATCGACTTGCGCTTCAGGTAATTGATACGTTCCTTCTTGTTCAATTGGATTTTGAGTCGCTAACACTAAAAATGGTCTATCCAGTTTGAAAGTAGTGTCACCAATAGTTACTTGCTTTTCCTGCATGGCTTCCAGTAAAGCCGATTGCACTTTGGCGGGCGCACGGTTAATCTCATCGGCAAGGACGAAATTAGCGAAGATTGGTCCTTTTTTTATCGAAAATTCATTTGACTTAATATTATAAATCATAGTTCCCACAACATCGGCTGGCAATAAATCCGGTGTAAATTGAATTCTGCTGAAAGATCCCTGAACGGCTTGTGAAAGGGTGTTTATCGCTAAAGTTTTTGCTAATCCGGGAACACCTTCCAATAAAATATGCCCTTGACCCAAAAGTCCAATTAACAAACGCTCCACCATGTGCTTTTGACCCACAATAACCTTGTTCATTTCCATTGTGAGAAGGTCTATAAATGCACTCTCTCTTTCGATTTTTTCATTGATTGCTCTGATGTCTAAAGTCGCCGTATTTTCTTCCATTTTACTATTTTTAAAACCTTGAATTTAATGCCTTCGTTTTGAAGGTGCAAATTGAATTTTTTTTTAGAAGTAAGATGTTAATAAATGGTTAAAACTTCAATAAAACCCCTAATTTTAAGGACTAATTGTGATACAATTTTTATATTTTTAAGAACTTTGAAAATTATACTTTGAATTACAAGATTTACGCATTTCAATAAAAAATAAAAACCATGAGCAAAACAAAATTATCACCCATTGTAGCAGGTGTAATGAATTGGGGAATTTGGGATAAAAAACTCAATACCAAAGAAATGGAAAACATGATTAATGTGTGTTTAGAAAACAAAATCAGCACTTTTGACCATGCCGATATATACGGAGATTACACTACAGAAACCGACTTTGGAAAAGCATTCGCTTCCAGTAACATTGCACGAGAAAAAATGCAATTAATTTCGAAGTGTGGCATCCAAATGGTCACTGAGGGCCGTAAAAACAACATAAAACATTACGAATATTCCAAAGAATACATCATCTGGTCTGTCGAGAACTCGTTAAAAAATTTACAGACGGATTATCTGGATGTGCTCTTACTTCATAGACCTAGCCCACTGATGCATGCTGATGAAATTGCCGAAGCGGTTTTAAAATTAAAATCAGAAGGAAAAATTATCGATTTTGGGCTTTCTAATTTCACGTCTTCACAAACAGAATTAATTCTTCAAAAAACAGAAGTTTTGTACAATCAGGTGCAGTTTTCAGCAACGAATTTTGAACCAATGGTCGATGGAAGTTTTGATTACATGCAAGCCAATACCATTCGTCCGATGTCATGGAATCCGCTGGGATCTGTTTTTAGAGAAGATATTCCACAAACCAGACGATTGAAAAAATTACTGGCGACCTTAGTTTCAAAATATCATTTTGGCTCTGATACTATTTTGCTTTCTTGGATTTTAAAACATCCCGCGCAAGTTATTCCTATTGCGGGAACTGTAAATGTGGCCCGAATTCAATCCTTGATGAAAGCTGTCGAATTAGAATTAGACCAAGAAGATTGGTTTGCCATTTGGTCCGCGAGCATGGGCAGTGATGTAGCCTAAATATAAATATCCAATATCATAAATTTAGAAAAAACAGAAAAAATCATGAGCAAAACAGCCTTAGTGACTGGAGCCACCAGTGGAATTGGAAAAGCAACAGCACAAATATTAGCTAAAAACAACTATAAAATTATTCTTTGCGGACGCCGTGACGATCGATTGCTGGAAATAAAAAATGAACTTTCAGCATTCACTGAAGTACACACCTTATCCTTTGATGTACGCGATAAAAAAGCAGTTTTTGAAAGCATCAATTCTTTACCAGAGGCCTTTTCCACAATTGATGTTTTGGTTAACAATGCCGGAAACGCACATGGTTTAGACCCAATTCAAAATGGAAATTTAGACGATTGGGATGCCATGATTGACATTAATGTAAAAGGACTTTTATATGTTTCTAAAGCTGTAATTCCACAAATGATTGAACGAAAATCGGGACATATTATCAACATTGGCTCCATTGCTGGAAAAGAAGTATATCCAAACGGAAATGTTTATTGCGCCTCTAAACATGCTGTTGACGCCTTAAACCAAGCTTTGAGAATGGATTTAAATCCGTTTGGAATTCGAGTGGGCGCTATTCATCCTGGTGCTGTTGAAACGGAGTTTAGCGAAGTGCGTTTCAAAGGAGATGTAGACAAAGCTGCTAATGTGTACAAAGGTTTTGAACCCTTACATCCTGAAGATATCGCTGACATCATTCACTTTGTAGTTTCAAGACCCTATCACATAAATATTGCCGATTTGATGGTTTTACCTACTGCACAGGCATCTGCAACTATTTTAAAAAGAGATTAATTGTTGTTGTTCTTTTATTTCTAAAACCTTTGAATATGGCGAATTACAATTTGTTTTTAAAATGAAAATAATAAGGAATTTTAATGAATCAAAAATTAACCGCAGATTCGCAGATTTTTAATTAATTTTAAATCTGCGAATCTGCGGTTAATTTATTTTTAAAAAGAATCGAAATAGGATTAATTCCTGAATGACAATAAAAAAATAATTAGTAATGATCAACAAACGCATTCTTATCAAGAACTTGCTTGCTCACAATGATGAGAGCAGTTTTTATGATAAAAAGCGGCAGTTAAATTTACACACTCGCGAAGGAAAAGCCAAATTTTTAAAACACATTTGTGCGCTCTCTAATTCGAATCCTACAAACAATTCCTATATTGTGGTGGGTGTAGAAGATCATGACAATCTTATTGTGGGCGATGATTTTTTTGACGACAGCCGGATTCAGAATTTAGTAAATGCCTATCTGGAAAATCCTCCCAAGATTCAATACGAAAATGTGCCGTTTCCAAATTTGCCCAAAGATAAAGTAATTGGACTGGTAACGGTCAAGCCAAAAAGCAAAACGTCCCATTTCAAAAAAGGGATTCACACGATTCCAGCCAACAGTATTTTTATACGACGCGGCAGCAACACGATGCCAGTGGAAGGCGAAATAGAAAAGAATTACCAGAATACGGAGACAGTAATTGGTATTGAAAACAACTCCAGAAACAGCATTGAATACACACTTGATGGCGTGATTGATTTCATGAATTTCCGCCATAAGGATATGGCGCCAAAGTATAAAGTATTCAAAGAATTATTTGTAATCTGCTGGGCAGGAACTGCCAAAAAATCCCGTGAAAAAACCTATTTATCGCGAGTAGATATCGAATTGATAAACGAACAAATCAAGCTGTTTTACTCGGCGCAGGATGTAGTCGAAATTACTTTTGACGAAGATACTTTTACTATTATTGAATATGTTCCTTTGGGTTTGAATGACAAAACAAGCTACTATCCTTTAGAAAAGCAAACGATTCATTTTCATGATAATGGCTATTATAAAATAGAAAGAGAAATGCTGTTTCAGCCACCGGAATTCAACAAAAAAATGCTGTTTCACATTTATAATTCCAATATTGCTTTGCTGAAAAAGCTCCAAAAAGGACTTTCTTTAACCGAAAGAGAGCATAAAGATTTAGAGAATTTACCCTCAACATTCATGATTTGTTACCTCAACGGGTTTGATGAGGCAAAACAAAGATTGATTGATGCCAAAGCATTATTAAAGCCATTCAACCAAGTGTATTTATCTTTTAAAGAAGCGTTGCGAATTTTGAGAAAAATGAAATATGATGTGCAGTAAATTAAAAACTCTTTCTCAATCTATAGGTAGAATATCCAAAAAACAGTAAAAGTAGAATCTTTCCAAAAAGGAATCCAAAACCAAAGTTATTTAGTTTTTGATAATGATATATAAAAATGTTCACTAAAATAAACAATAAATAGAGTGCGATTATACCTGAAATAAAAAACAATATTTTTTTCATTTTTTTAAAATTTGGCGATGGTTAATAAAAACCATCGCCATTTTATTTAATTATTTAGTTACGGTAGTCGTTGTTGGCGTGTAAATACTAAAAGTAATTGCAGCAATAAGACCATTTACAAATGATTGTCTTGTGAAAACAGTATAATCTGTTGCTCCTGCAGCCATTTCTTTAGAGTCTGACACTCCAACTGGTGCTAATCCGCCAATAACATAGTGATTCCATTTTGTAACGCTTGAATTCCCTTGAGCTCCTTTACCCACAACACTTGTGTAAGAGAAACAAGATGTCAACATTACAGAAACTGCAAAAACTACCGATAACTTTTTAATTGTTTTTTTCATTCTTTTTCTTTTTAAAAAAATTAATATATTTAATTACTCTTATGGAGTCCACTTTAAAAACATGCTGTGCAACCTTAGTTAAATAATGATTTTACTTAACGAAAGATACAATGTCTTTTTTTTTACTGTTGCCTGCATGGAAAACTGTTATAACTACACTGATTGAATACCTCAATATCTAAAACACTCTTTGTATTAGAAAGTGATTTCAATTTTTACAAATCTATTTTCCTAAGCAAAATCTACAAGCAAGCTAAACTCAGGTGAACTACTACCCAAGTAAAATATCGTTTACCAAACTACAAATCACATGAACAAAGAATACTGTAATAGCAATAATTGCGGTCATAATAGCGGTGTTTATTTTTGGTAAAACTAATCTGAAAAATTAAATAAAACAATCACCTAAAACAGTGATATTTCAGTTTCAAAAAAAAATAATCATGCTGTAAAATAATTAAAAAAAACAAACTAAAAAAGTCTGCTTCATCGCTCTTTTACTTAATTTTATAAACTGAAAAATAGTGCTTATTTTCTGCTATTTTTGCATTAATAAAAAGAACAATTTGTAGATGAGAACACTTGTTATAGGCGATATCCACGGTGGTTTGCGAGCGCTGCACCAAATTATGGAAAGAGCCAAAGTTACTAAAAGCGACACCCTTGTTTTTCTAGGAGATTATGTTGACGGATGGAGTCAATCCCCTCAGGTACTTGACTTTATAATTGATTTAAAAACCAAACAGAACTGTATTTGCATTCGCGGGAATCATGATGATCTCTTACTCGAATGGCTTGATGAAAGTAAAGACAACTTATTGTGGTACAAACATGGCGGGGAAGCGACCGTACTTGCTTATGAGTCCGTTAGTGCAGAAACCAAGCAGCAGCATATTGATTTTCTAAAATCGTTAGACAATTATTATCTGGATGCGCAAAGGCGATTGTTTGTTCATGCTGGTTTTACCAATATGAACGGGGTTGATTTTGAATATTTTCCAGGACTTTTCTATTGGGACAGAACTTTATGGGAAACGGCTTTGGCATTAGATACAACAATGAAAATCAATCACCCGTTTTATCCAAAGCGTTTTACCTTGTATGTTGAAATCTATATTGGTCACACCCCCGTTACTCGAATAGGGCAAACAACGCCTGTACAAAAGGCAAATGTTTGGAATGTGGATACTGGTGCTGCTTTCAAAGGCCCATTAACCATTATGGATGTTGACACCAAGGAATTTTGGCAAAGTGAACCATTAGATCAATTGTATTTTGACGAGAGAGGTAGAAATTAGAATTATTGAGTCACTTTTACTACAATTTAAAAAAATTAAAACATAAAAAAGATTACTAGTATTATTAACAGTCGGTTTAATCAATGTACAAGCATTCAAAGGAAAAGGTGATGTGAAATTTGACATAGGAGCGAACTTTCAAGACGGAGGATCTGGAATTCGTGTTTCTTCTGATTTTGGTTTGGGAGAGAATATGTCATTTGGATTTGCCGCTTGCACTTGTTATCTGTTTCTAATGATGATTTAGGAAACAAACCTGATTTTGGTGATAGAGTGGACATAAAAGGACGATTCAATGCCAACTTGGGGAATATTTTTAAATTAGATCCAAAAATGGATTTATATCCAGGATTGGATTTAGGATTGCGTAATTTTGGTGCGCATTTAGGATTTCGTTATTTCTTTACGGAAGGTTTTGGATTTTTCACTGAAGCAGGAATTCCAATTGCCAGTTACAAAACAAATCCAATAGGTTTTGATAAATTAAACAATCAATTCACGTTTAATATTGGTGCTTCTTTCAATTTATAAAATACTTTTCACAACAATTCTCAAAGCAATTTGAAATAAAAAAAGGCAATTTGAAATATTCAAATTGCCTTTTTTAGTTTATTATATTTTGGTTCTACAAATCAAATTTGATTCCTTGTGCCAATGGCAATTGGGTTCCGTAATTGATCGTATTAGTTTGTCTTCTCATGTAGGCTTTCCAAGCATCAGAACCAGATTCACGTCCGCCACCCGTTTCTTTTTCACCGCCAAAAGCGCCACCAATTTCTGCTCCAGAAGTTCCAATATTCACATTGGCAATTCCACAATCAGAACCAGATTGAGAAAGGAACAATTCCATTTCCCTCATGCTATTAGTAAAAATAGAAGAAGAAAGTCCTTGTGGAACTCCGTTTTGCAACGCAATGGCCTCTTCAATCGAACTGTATTTCATTACATATAAAATAGGAGCAAAAGTTTCTGTTTGCACAATGTCTAAATGATTCTCCGCTTCAATAATGCAGGGTCTCACATAACAACCACTTTCATATGCACTTCCTTCTAACAAACCACCTTCAACAATTATTTTTCCGCCTTCTTTTTTGGCGCTTTCAATAGCATTCAAATATTCCTGAACAGCTCCTTTATCGATAAGCGGTCCAACATGATTGTTTTCGTCCAATGGATTTCCAATTTGCAGTTGACCGTAGGCATTTTTCAAAACGCTGATGGTTTTGTCATAGACACTTTCGTGAATGATTAAACGTCTGGTTGATGTACACCTTTGTCCTGCTGTTCCTACCGCTCCAAAAACGGCTCCAACCAATACCATACTGATATCAGCATGTTCCGAAACGATAATCGCATTGTTCCCTCCTAATTCAAGGATGGTATTCCCAAAACGTTCTGCAACGGTTTTTGAAACGTGACGTCCAATTCTAGTTGATCCTGTAAAAGAAACTAACGAAATTCTTTTGTCATTATTGATTAAATCTCCGGATTCGTTTCCTGTTACTAAACAACTAACACCTTCGGGAACGTTATTTCTTTTTAAAACTGTTTTAATAATATTTTGACAAGCAATTCCGCATAAAGGTACTTTTGAACTTGGTTTCCAAATCGCAACATCACCACAAACCCATGCAATCATGGCGTTCCAACTCCAAACAGCTACTGGAAAGTTAAATGCTGAAATGATTCCAACTGTTCCTATTGGATGGTATTGCTCATACATTCTGTGCAAAGGTCTTTCAGAATGCATGGTCAATCCGTACAATTGACGGGATAAACCCACTGCAAAATCACAGATGTCAATCATTTCCTGTACTTCACCATATCCTTCTTGAAGACTTTTTCCCATTTCATATGAAACTAGTTTTCCAAGAGGCTCTTTGAATTTTCTTAATTCATCTCCCATCTGACGAACGATATCGCCTCTTTTAGGAGCTGGAATCATACGCCATTCTAGGAAAGCTTCTGATGCTTTTTGCATCGCTTTTTCATAATCCTCTTTAGAAGACGTTTTTACTTTTCCAATTAAAGTCCCATCTGCTGGTGAATAACTTTCGATGATTTTTCCGTTGGCAAAATTAGCTGCTCCAGTTGATGTTCCTTCATTTATCTCTTCAATCCCTAATTGCTTAAGGGCATCTTTGATTCCGAATTGATCTGCTATTGTTATCATTGTAACTTTTTTATTAAAAATTGTTATATTTTTTTACAAATATATTGATTTAAGGTTAAATAGTAAACGTTACTACTTATATTTTCATTTTTTAGCCCTGATAGAAGCGACATCCTTTATAGGTCTCGTTTTTTACGCGACTTATAAAGATACAGCGTATAGCAGGATGAGCTCCTGAAAATTATTTTTTGGCAACAAATCGAGGGTCTGTTTCCATTACGGTTCCACATTTTTCACAGGTTCTCAAGTGTTCAGAACTATAGAAATGTTCGAAATGAGGCAGAAAATCTTTCTCAATATCATGTAGTTCAAAGTAAACTTCGTGAAGTTTATGATTGCAAGAATCACAAAACCAAAGCAATCCGTCCGTGAATCCTTGTCCAGCTCTTTTTCGTTCAATGACAAGTCCAATAGAACCTTCGGAACGCACTGGAGAATGCGGAATTTTAGCTGGATTAAGATACATATCGCCGGGATGTAATTCCATTTCTTTGCGCTCGCCGTCTTCCTGAATAATCACTTTTATGGAGCCTTCGAGTTGGTAAAACAATTCTTCGGTTTCATTGTAATGGTAGTCTTTTCGGGCGTTAGGACCGGCAACTACCATAACGATATAATCTCCGGATTCTGTGTATAAATTCTTGTTACCTACGGGCGGTTTGAGCAGATGACGATTTTCGTCAATCCATTTATTAAGGTTGAAAGGTTTTGCTATTGCCATGATTTTTATTTTAATTGTAAAGTTATGAAATCATTGTTGTCCGATAAAAAAGAAGCCAAATTAATGGCTTCTTAAAATAATCGTAATTTAGAGTTGCAAAATTCAAATAACGATGGGTAAAAATAAGTATTTTTCGACTAAGTCTGTTTTCGGACAGCTGATTTCTTTAATAGATGATTCAATGGTTCAGAAAGCTGTTGAGAAATATGATTCAGACAGATATGTGAAAAGTTTTAAAAGTCAAGATCATTTATT